>OY776214.1:0-947500 GCA_963675425.1 uncultured Sporobacter sp.
GTCTGGGAGCAGCCATTGGCCATCTTAACAACTTATTTCCGCGTCTGCTTATCTTTGACTATTTCACGATCATGACCGAGCACGGTGCGTCCTCGATAACGCGCTTGGCAACCGAACCGACCAGAAAACGCTTGACGGGATTTAAGCCCCTGTGGCCCATCACGACCAGATCAAACGAACCGCCTTCCGCCGCCTCAACGATTTCGTTGTGGGCGTTGCCGACTTTAATGATCTTTTCGATCTTGACGCCGGTGCAGTCCATACTGCCAATCATCGCGTCAAGCATCTTGCCTGCGCTTTCCGCCTTGATCTTGACGAGAGATTCGCGCATATTGACATATTCTACCGGCATGACAACGCCGAGCTCCGTATACGTTATTTCGGGCTCGACCTCGACAACCGAGATCAGCGTCATATCCGCGCCGCACTTTTTAGCCAGCTCAATCGCCTCGGCAGCCGCCTTTTTTGATTCGGGCGAACCGTCAACCGGTACGAGTATCTTTTTCATTAATCAACACTCCCTTATGTATTAGGATAATTTGGGTATCTTCATTGTAACACAAGCCATCCTGAAAAAACAACACGGCAGAAAGCCGGGATTCATCAAAAATTACCGGACGCTTTGCCATTTGATTCGACATTTTTCCGGTTTATTTCAAGTCTGTTCATAATACACTGTTATCGTTGCATTTCGCGAGACAGTGTATAAAGCGTACTGTCTCGTCCTATCAATTTCTCTGCTTTCAGCGAAAACAGGAACTGATTAAACTATGCGCGGCAGCGCACGGGAGGTTATACGAATGGATGCCGATCATATTAACCGTTACGTGTCGGACGTGGAAGCGCTCATTTCCTTTTATACGGACGCGCTCGGCTTTACGGTGCTGGACAAGGGCGTCAAGCGAGACGAACAAAACTACGCGATCCTCCAAAGCGGGGGCCTTGAGATGTTTATCAGCGAAAAAGATAATTTCACATTTGACGACAGTAATTTCCGTCATTTTGGATTTCGGGTGGACAGCGCCGAACCGCTGCTTTCGGCGCTTAAGGCTAAGGGCTACGCTCCGCTTGAAACGCCGCTTATCGTCAAGGCATATTCCAAGCAGTTTTTTATTAAGGACCCCGATGGTTTTGAGCTCGACTTTATTGAATGGACCGATAAGGACCGGTTTTACCGGCATCTTGAGGAGAAAAACGCCTACGCCGACCCGGACGCATAACAAGAACCCCGGCCTTTCGGCCGGGGTTTAGTGCTTGTTTTATCCGCGTTTGCGCCAGGTGGAAGGCAAAAACAGGATGAGGATCGGGTAGAGCTCCAGCCGCCCGGCGATCATGCCGATGGACAGGATGATTTTTGAGAAATCGGTCATCTGAGAATAGTTACACGACGGGCCGACGGCTCCAAGACCCGGCCCAATATTATTAAATGTCGCCGCGGCCGCGCTGAAGGCCGTTAGAAAATCGGGCACGTCAAAGCACAGCAGCAAAACGAGTAAAGCAAAAAATCCCAAATAAACGATCAGGTATCGGCCAACCGAGCGGATGACACCCGGCTCCAGCGTGTTGCCGTCCATTTTGATGCTGACAACCTGCTTCTGCTCCTTGGCCTGCCGGACCTCGGCAAAGCCTGTCTTGATGAGTATCGCCACGCGGGAGATCTTCAGCCCGCCGCCGGTTGAGCCGGCGCACGCGCCGACAAACATCAAAAGCAGGAGAACCGTCTGCGACAAAAGCGGCCATGCGCCAAAATCTGAAACCGAGTAGCCCGTCGTCGTGATGACGGAGGAAACGGTGAACACCACGTCTCGGATCAGATATCCGACAGAATCGTACTGGCCGGCCGTATTGATGCAAATTAAGACAACCGCTACTAGGATAATGGCCAGAAACCAGCGCAACTCCTCGCTTTTCATCGCCTTTCTGACCTGTCCGATCACAATCAGATAAAACAAGGTAAAGTTAACGCCGAACGCGATCATCGCCACACTGAGCACGTAATAGATGTAGGTACTGTTATAATAGCCGACGCTGAGATTTTTAACGCTGAAGCCGCCCGTGCCCGCCGTGCCGAACGCATGGATCGCCGCGTCGTACCAGTCCATCCCGCCAAACATTAAAAGGATAATCAGCACCGCCGTCATGGAAAGGTAAATGATGTAAAGAATACGCGCGGAGTCTTTGAGCTTCGATACAAGCTTGCCGAAAACAGGCCCGGGCACTTCCGCTTTCATAATATTGACCGAATTGGACGACAGGTTCGGCAAAAGCGCCAGCATAAAAACGAGAACGCCCATACCACCCAGCAGATGCGTGAGGCTCCGCCAGAACAACCCGGACCGGCTGAGCGATTCTATGTCGTTCAAAATCGATGAGCCCGTTGTCGTAAAGCCGCTGCTCGTTTCAAAGAAAGCGTCCACCAGCGACGGGATATCACCGCTTAAAACAAACGGAAGACTGCCGAAAAAAGACAGGGCAATCCACGATAAGGACGCAATCACGAGGCCTTCCTTCACGTACAGCTTCATACTCTCCGGCTTTTTCAGGCCAATCAGCAGGCCAACCGCCGCCAAAGCGACAATGATCAGCAGAAAGCTCCCGATCGCCCGGAAGCTTTCCCGGTAAATCAGCCCGACCAAAAGCGGCAGGACCATAAGCCCCGCTTCCACGAGCAGCAACCGCCCCAGTATGTACCTGACGATACCCTTGTTCATCTTCTTGCCTCATCCACTAACAGATCATCGATTTCATCAAAATTGCGCTCAGTCGTTACGGCAATCAAATGGTCGCCGGGATTAATTTCATCGTTACCGGTCGGGAAAACAAGACGACCGCCGCGTATAATGAACGGGATGAGGATATTATTCTTCAGCTTCAGTTTTTTTAGCGGAATACCCGTTGCGCGGCTGTCCTTTAAAACCTCAAACTGCAGCGCCTCGGCGCGCCCGTCGGCGATACGGTACAGTGCTTCCACCTTGGAACCGAGTGAGTCGTTCATGGCACGGATATACCGGATGATAATATCGCTGACGAGCCGGGCCGGCGTCACAACGGTCTGAAGCCCCAAATCGCCGAAGATGTTAAGAAGCGGCTTGCGGTTGACTTTCGTCACCAGCTTCGGGACTTTTTTCTTGGCGGCGAACAGCGACGTGACGAGATTTTCCTCGTCAATCCCCGTCAGCGCAATAAAACAGTCGTAATCACTCAGATGCTGTTCCTCCAGGATCGACTGGTCGGTCCCGTCACCCGTGATGACCTTGACCTTTGGAAAATCCCCGGCCAGCGCCTCCGTCATCTTCCGGTCATGGTCGATAACGCAGGTATCCATTCCGGCCGGCGCGATGATCTTCAGCAAATACCGCGTGATCCGGCTGCCGCCGATGATCATGACAGAGCGGACCTTTCGGGTAAAGCAGCCGGCCGCCTTATAGATCATATCCAGATCACTGGTCCGCCCCGTAACGTGCAGCAGATCGCCCTCGCGCAGCATAAAGCTCCCGTCCGGTATAAAAACGCCGTCGCTTCTCTGCACAACACAGACTAAGACGGTCCCGTAGATTTTGCGGAAATGGTTAAGCCGCATACCGACAAGCGAGCTGCCCTTGACGATACGGACGGCAACCATTTGCACGCGTTCGTCGGCAAATGTCTCGATGCCGTGCGCGGACGGAAACCGAATGCTCTTTTCAATAGCCCGGGCCGTCTCCAGCTCGGGATTAACCATCATTGATATGCCCAAACGCTCCTGGACAAATTCGAGATTGCTGGAATATTCGGGATTGCGCACGCGTACAAGCGTAGCTTTCGCGCCAAGCTTGCTGGCAAAAATGGAGGCAATAATATTAATCTCGTCAGTCGCCGTTACGGCGATAAAGACATCGCAGCCCGGTACGCCCGCCTCCCGGAGAAGATCGAGATTGGCGCCGTTGCCAACGATTCCCGTAATATCGGTCAATGCAATCAAATGCTCGACAACCTGCTCATTCTTATCGATGAGCACAATGTCATGATCTTCTTCAGCCAGATCAACGCACAGCGCGCCGCCGACTTTTCCGCCCCCGGCAATCACAATCTTCAAGGCTTATGACCTCCGTTTATTCATTGCAGCAAAAACTTATCTAAAAAACAAATCAGCGCTCCGACAATATCGGATCGCTCTTTATACATAATTATTGAGAATATAACATACTATCCGCAAAAAATAAAGCTGGTCTCATTTTTCGCCCAAACAACAATTAAAAAGCCCTTGACTCCCAAGGGCTTTTTTGCCGGACACCGTAAAAACAAGCGTCCGGTATCCTTTACAGGTTCTTGTTATCAAGAAGCAACAATCCGTCTTTTTTGGCTCCCGAAATAACAAGATGCTCATCTTTTAAAAACACATGGTTCGGACTGACAAACGGCGTTATTACGTCGTTATTCTTAATGCCGATAATGTTGATGTTGTGCTCGGAGCGCACGTTCATTTCCGCCACCGTCTTGCCAACCCAGCTTTCCGGGACGTTGAGCTCGCAGATAACGTATTCGGGCGTGAGCTCGATGTAATCAAAAGAGTTACGGGCGCTGAACTTGACGGCTGTACGCTGTGCCATCTCCTTTTCAGGATGGATGACCTCGTCCGCGCCGATTTTCTGAAGGAACTTCGTCTGCGCTTCACGGTCAGCCCGGGCGACAATATACTGAGCGCCGAACTCCTTGAGCAGATACGTCACCTCGAGCGAGCCCTGAAAATCATGACTGATACAAACAACGCACATGTCGTAATTGTTGACGCCGAGCTCCTGGAGCACCTCCTCGTCCTGACAGTCGCCAATGCGGGAATCCGTCACAAACGGCGCAAGTTTTTCGACGGCCTCTTCGTCTTTGTCTATGACCATTACCTCGTTGCCGAGCTCCATCAGCTTGAGAGACAGATGACGCCCAAACCGTCCTAATCCGATGACAAGTATCGTCTTCATAATAATCATCCTTTTCCGCCGGCTTACGGCTAAATGAGGCTCTTAATAGATTTTACTTCTATTAAAGCGGTAATCTGCTTTTTTGTTTATCCCAATATGATTTTTTCAGAAACGTATTTGAGGGCCGGATGGTTGTGGGCCCGCCGCGTCATCATCGCTGTGGCAACGGCGAGGCTGCCGACCCGGCCGGTAAACATGAGCAGCATAATCATGATCCGTGATACGACGGAAAGCTGCGTGGTGATGCCCGTCGAAAGGCCGACGGTACCGATCCCCGAGAGCGTTTCGAACAGTGTATCCGTCAGTCCCAGTCCCTGCGCACTGATGACAAGCGCGCCGATAAAGGCCAGAAACAGATAAATGCTCGCGCTTGTGGCAGCCCGGTAAACAAACGATTTATCAAGCCGTCTCTTGTAAATATTCATATCCTCGCTGTTTTTTGCGCGTGCAAAAACGCTGAGCACAAGAACAAAAATGGTGGTAACCTTCATACCGCCGCCCGTTGAGCCAGGGCCGGCTCCTACGAGCATGAACACCATTGTTAAAAGCGTACCGCCGGAACTCATTTCACTGTGCGGCACGGTGGCAAATCCGGCCGTTCTCGGTGTGACAGCCGCGAAGGCTGAGGCCAAGATGCGCTCTCCGACAGTCATATCCGCCATTGTATGGCCTTTTTCAAAGAAAAAGAATAAAACTGCGCCGCCGATTACAAGAACGCCCGTAGCGGTAATCATCAGCTTTGAATGCAGATGATACTTTGAAAAGTGGTGCTTATTGTGCGTTATATCGTCCCAGACAAAAAAGCCCAGACCGCCAACCAGAATCAAAATCATCACTGTTACATTGACAAGCACGTCTCCGGCGTAATGCGTCAGCGAGCTGTAGGGCTCAATGCGCCCCATCAGGTCAAACCCCGCGTTGCAAAATGCCGATACAGAGTGAAACAGCGCGTACCATGTGCCGCGCGCCGCGCCGAATTCCGGAATAAAGCGGATCGACAGGACCGCGGCTCCTAAAAGCTCCATGCACAGCGTGATAACAAGCACTTTCTTCGTCAGCCTTACAACGCCGCCAAGCTTCAGCGCACTCACAGACTCCATCAGGATCGACCGTTCGCGCAGCCCGATCCGCCGGCCGAGGAACATGGAAAACATCATGGCCACGATCATAAAGCCCAGACCGCCCGTCTGAATCAGGAGCAGTATCACGATTTGCCCGAATAAAGTAAACTGCGTATATGTATCATATACGACAAGGCCGGTTACACAGGTCGCCGACGTTGAGGTGAAAAGGCTGTTTAAAAACGGAATGCTTTGGCCGTCGCGGCTGGCAAACGGCAGCGAAAGCAGCACGCTGCCGATGATAATAAAGAGCGCGAACCCGATGGCAAGGATCTGCATCGAGGATAACCTCAGTCCTATTTTCATGCTCGCCTCCTGTTGCACGGCATAAGCTATAAGCTTTGCAGGATAATTGCTTGCTGACAGTTTAGAAATATATCACTTGTGATTTGTAATGGCAACCGTTTTATCTGTTTTTCTGCAAGTTTGTACGAAAGCTTGACGGTTATAAGCGCATACGATATGCTGTAATTAACAGTAAAAACAACAAAACGATTCTGGAGGTTTGTATGGCTTATCTGGGTGAAGAAATCAAAAAACTCGGCTTTGGCCTGATGCGTCTGCCAATGATCGGCGGCACGGACGGCGAAGTCGACATTGAGCAGGTCAAGAAAATGGTCGACCTGTTCCTGTCCAAGGGCTTTACGTACTTTGACACGGCCTATGGCTACGCAAACGGCAAGTCCGAAGCGGCAGCCAAAACAGCGATTGTGGACCGGTATCCTCGCGACAGCTTTCAACTGGCCACCAAGCTGCCCGCGTGGGCCGGGCCGACAACGGCCGAAGAGGCCAAGCAAATGTTCTGGACGTCACTTGAGCGCACAGGCGCGGGATACTTTGACTTTTATCTCCTGCACAATATCGGCGGCGCGCGTACAGCAAAGTTCGACGAGTACGGCATCTGGGACTTTGTTGCCGAACAAAAGGAAAAGGGCCTTGTAAAGCACATGGGCTTTTCCTTCCACGATTCGGCCGACAAGCTGGATGAGGCGCTTACAAAGCATCCTGAAATGGAGTTTGTCCAGCTGCAGCTCAACTACGGAGATTGGGAAAGCGGCGCGATCCAGTCCCGAAAATGCTACGAGGTTGCGCTCAAGCACAACAAGCCTATCGTCATCATGGAGCCCATCAAGGGCGGCATGCTGTCGAAGCTCCCGGACAGTGTCGCCAACATTTTAAAGGACGCCGACCCTTCGGTATCCCAGGCCTCGTGGGCCATCCGCTTCGCGGCGTCTCTGGACAATGTCGTCACCGTTTTATCCGGCATGTCGACACTTGAGCAGATGGAGGACAACCTGTCGTACATGGCCGACTTCAAGCCGCTGGATACAGCGGAAAAGCAGACGCTCGAAAAGGCGCGCCTGGCGCTTGAAGCCATTCCGCGCGTACCCTGTACGAGCTGCGAATACTGTGTTAAAGGCTGTCCCCAGGGCATTCATATCCCGCAGATATTTGACGCCGTTAATAAATACATGGTCTACAACGATTTAGGCGCAGCCAAGTTCGGGTATATGCTGGAGCAGAAATTCGGCAGCGCTCCAGCTTCCGACTGTATCGAATGCGGCGCGTGCGAAAATGTCTGTCCGCAGAAAATCGAGATCATAGAAGAGCTTAAAAAGGGCCACGAGCTCTTAAAGGCATAAGCGCGCATACCGACGCTCTCAGTATAACCACCTGAACGCCAATATATCGAACAGCTCCGGGGGCCGAATGGCCCCCGGAGCTGTTTAGCTGTCAACAACGACCTACGGTCTTTGTTGACAAAGGTTGTATAACAGCTGCTCTGCCGCAGCCATCATGATAAGTGAGCTATTTGGCATGATGTACGCTTATATCCGTCCGATGTCGCGGGCGATTGTGTAGGCCGCCTGGGTTGCGGCGGAGATATTTTTCGGGGTCACACAGTCGCCAATCATGTAAAACTCAGGCGCGCTGTCCCGCAGGGCTCCGGCTTCCTCGCTGAGGGGACGCTGGCCGACAGCGTAGACTATCGTATCGGCCTCGATTTTATACGCACCCTCCGGCCCTTCAACCTGAATGCCGGTATCGTCGATCTCCAGCGCTTTCGTGGAGGTGAGGATTTTCATCTTCATATTGGGATGCGCGATTAAGTACTCCCGGATGGCGATGCCATGTACGAGCGGGTCTCCTACAACCATGCCGCCGAATGCGGAAAACCGCTCGGATGTCTCCTTATCGTCGGGCGAGGCACAGGTGCGCGGCAGCATCTCAATTACCGTCACAACACGGCCTGCCTGAGCAAGATGAAACCCCAGCTCCAGCCCAACGAGGCCGCCCCCCATAATCACAACCCGCTTCCCCGCTTTTTCCGGATTGTAATAAATCTCTTCCGCGCCGAAAACATTTTTTCCATCGATGCCGGGCACCTTCGGTACCACTGGGCGCGAGCCCATGGCTGCGATAATAACGTCGGGCTTCAGCTCCGCCGCTGTCTGGCTTGTGACCGTCGTGTCCAGCCGCACCTCAATGGGCGACCTTGAAATAAGGCGCTCCTGCAAATCCAGATACTCTTCAAGATGTTTTTTAAAGGATATGTTCTTTTCACAGCGCAGCACGCCGCCAAGCTGATTCGTCTTCTCGCAGAGAATAACCGTATGTCCCCGCTCGGACGCCGTCAAGGCCGCCTGCATGCCGCCGATGCCGCCGCCTGCTATGAGGACTTTTTTCTTTTTGCGCGGCGGCGTGTCGAACAGGCTTTCCAGCTCGTTGCCGATGACGGGATTTGTCGCACAATAGAAAACGCCGCCCATGGTGCTGTAGGAGAAGCAGTTATAGCAGCGCAGGCACTTGTTGATTTCGTCTTCATGGCCCGTGCGCGCCTTAAGCGGCAGATTGGGGTCGGCCAGTGTCTGGCGCCCAAGCTGGACGATGTCGGCCTGGCCGGACGCGATGATCTCCTCCATCTGCGCCGGGTCCGTTAACGCGCCGACCGTTGCCACCGGCGTTTTAACGTGCTTTTTGATCTCAGCCGCCAGATGTACGTTAACACCGTCCGGCATAAACATGCTCGGATGCGTCACCATACTGGCCGCGTCAATCTCGTGATGGCCGGCGGACACGTGGATCAGGTCCACCTTGCCGTCCAGCGCCTTGGCAATCTCAACACCATAATCCAGATCATACCCCTCGCCGCCTAAGTACTCCGCGCCGCTGATGCGGATCTCAATGGGAAAGCCCGGCCCGACGGCGCGGCGGATGGCGTCGATGGCCATGAGCGGGAAGCGCATTCGGTTTTCAAACGTTCCGCCCCAGCGGTCCGTCCGTTTATTGTCGCGCGGCGACATGAACTGGGAAAACAGCCAGCCGTGGCCGCCATGAATGGTCACCATATTAAAGCCGCACTGGCGGGCAAAGGCCGCGCCCTCGGCAAACGAGCGGATCAGCCGCTCAATCCAGGCCTCATCCATGGCACGGATCGGCGTGCCGTCGGCTCGTACACCGTCGGTAAAGCCGTAGACAAAGCCCTCTTTTTCCGCCATCATGTTGGCGTTGACGCCGGCATGATTGAGCTCAACGGACGCCACGGCCCCGTGGCGCGTGATGGCGTTGGCTGTGAGTGTCATGGTCGCTTTGCCCTTGACGTCGTCTCCCCGCAGCTGAAAGGGATGGCTGTGACCGGCGCGCGAATCCACCATAAAGTCGCCCACGCACACGGACGCAAAGCCGCCCAGCGCTTTCGTCTCATAAAACGCAATACCGTCCTTGGTTAAAAACCGGTCGGCCGTCAGATGCGGATAATCCTGCGGCGATGCGAATATTCTGTTGCGGAAAAGCTGTTTGCCCAGATAGATCGGCTCAAATAGTTTCTCGTACTTCATGCTCCCTTTGGGACGCCGGGCGTCCCGCCTCCTTCATCTGTAATGATGCTCTTTCCCAATGGACGCAGCGTCAATGCATACTGTACCGATAGCCTCAAATCGGCAACTAGACATACTTATGTATATTAAGTCCATTATAATCGATAATGTGCTAAATAGCTTTGTATGTTTCTACAGATTCAGGCTCCTTTTTTATCAAATCGCTCAAGACATGCTTTATAGCCGCCCTTGCTGAGGCGGCAAGGGCAGCCGCACAATTGGATACTCGCCGGTCACCGGGTCCCTCCGGCCGTAATCAGACCGAACGAGCAGGTTTTCAGAGTATAAAAGCGCGTATCCGCGCTTTCCGCCGGCAGCATTTTGCCGGATATCTCCCTCCAGTTCCTTCACAAAACGTTTCAGGCGCCTATCAGCCACGCGCAGCGACGCCGGCAGCTTGCCGGACGCGTTCGTTGCCAGCCGGTCACAGACCATACAGTCCCGCAGCGCGGATGGCAGGACACCGTCCAGTCCGCTGAAATACGTGAGCGCCATAGCCGTCAGGTCGTCGAGAGACGGTCTGTCCCGGAGCTTTTCCGCCAGAGCCCGCCCGGCGTCCCAAAACAGCTCAAACGGCGTTTTATTCGTTTGTCTTAATACATACCCCAGCGTCCGTCGGAACCGCCCGCTGTTGTACAGCTTATCAAGGACGGCTTCCGTATCATGAAGGCCCCGAAGCTCCTCCGCCGTCAGCCAGGTTGTCGATGTTACGCTGTATGGCGGCTGGGCTTCATACGCGCATGGGAACGCTTCAGGATGGGCCCGCATGTCCGAACCATGCAGCAGCTTTAAAAAGCCGAGCTGGAGCGTATGCGGCCCCAGCGCGTACGCTGTGTTAAAGCTTTCAGCAAATCGGGTGAGATCCTCCAGCGGAAGCCCCGCGATGAGATCAACATGGATGTGAATAGTACCTGAGGACATGAGCCGCGCGATATTGGCCTTGAGCCGATCAACATCGGTTTTCCGGTTGATGGCCGTCAGGGTCTCGGCGTTAAAGCTCTGCAGGCCGATCTCAAACTGAATGAGGCCGGGCGGCGCCGACTGTAAAAGGACCAGTGTCTCGCCGTCCAGCAGGTCGCCGGCGATCTCAAAATGAAAGCAGACGCCTTTTGGTATGCCCACGCCGTAGCTCTTAATTAAAAACGCGAAAATCTCCCGGGCCCGCTTGCGGTCGGCGTTAAAGGTGCGGTCCACGAGCTTAACGGTTTGCGTCCCGCTGTTCGCCAGCAGAATCAGCTCTTTTTTAGCCCGCTCCAGTGGGAAATAACGCACGCGCTCGCCGCGGCCCGACAAGCAAAACGCACAGGAAAACGGACAGCCCCGGCTCGTCTCCAGATACGCAATCCGGCCGCCCAGCGCCTTGAAATACGTATCGCTGTACGGGCTGGGCGGGATATCAGCCGGGCAGTACGGCGCTTTGACGACCGGACCGGCGTCCGTTCTACAGCAGACGCCGGGGATATCGGCGGTGCTCTCTCCCGCGCTCAGCGCACTGAGCAGTTGGGCAAAAGGCCGCTCCCCTTCCCCGGAGATGACGTAATCGACCAGCGGCATCGTCGTTAAAACCTCCCCGGCATTATAGCTCACTTCCGGCCCGCCGAGAATGATAGCGGCGTCCGGTAATGCTCTTTTAATAAGCGGCAGCAGCTTTTTGATATAGGTAATGTTCCAGATATAACAGCACAGGCCAACGGCATCCGGCCTCCCGGATACGATCCGCGCGGCGGCATCCTCCACCGGCATATTAACCGTGCCCTCAACGACCTCCGCCGTGATTCCAGCACCGCCGTAAAGCTTGACGCCCTCCAGCAGATACCACGGCGCAAGCCCCGAGTGGATATATTTTGAGTGGAGCATACCAATAACGGCTTTCACTTTTTATCGCCGCTTTTCTTTTTCATCGTTAACGATATCCGCTTTTTCTCCGGCTCAACGCCCAGCACGGTGACCTGGACGATATCGCCGACCTTAACAACCTCGGACGGATGGCGAATATACCGGTCGGCCACCTGAGAGATATGCACCAGCCCATCCTGGTGTACGCCGATATCCACAAACACGCCGAAATCTATAACGTTTCTTACCGTACCGGTAAGCTCCATACCGGCCATCAGGTCCTTCATGTCCATAATGTCCGTTCGGAGCATGGGCTGAGGCAGCTCGTCTCGGATATCCCGCCCCGGCTTTTGCAGCTCGGCGATAATATCCCGCAGCGTCGGCACGCCGACAGCGCACGCCTCGGCGACCTTCTCTTCGCCGTCCTCCCGCACACGCTCCGCCAGAGCCGCCGCCCCGCCGTCCTTGAGGCTCAGGCCGAACATCTTAAGAAGCTTCTCCGCCGCGGCATACGATTCCGGATGGACGGACGTGTTGTCCAGGGCGTTTTTCCCGCCCTGAATGCGCAAAAAGCCCGCGCACTGCTCAAAGGCCTTCGGCCCCAGCTTTGGCACCTTTTTCAGCTCGGTACGGCTCTTAAAGCTGCCGTTTTCATCCCGGTACGCCACGATGTTTTTGACAACCGTTGCGTTAAGGCCCGATATATGGGCCAGAAGATGCGACGACGCCGTATTCAGGTCCACGCCGACGCTGTTGACGCAGTCCTCCACAACACCGCCGAGCGCTTCGTCGAGCCGGGCCGGCGGCATGTCATGCTGATACTGGCCGACGCCGATGGACTTGGGGTCGATCTTCACGAGCTCAGCCAACGGGTCTAAAAGCCGGCGCGCGATGGACACGGCGCTGCGCTGGGTAACGTCAAAATCCGGGAATTCCGCCGCGCCCAGCTTGGACGCGGAGTAAACCGACGCACCCGCCTCGTTGACAACCATATAACCGACCGGCCTTGACAGCTCCGAAATCATTTCGGCAACAAATATCTCAGACTCCTTGGACGCCGTGCCGTTGCCGATGGCAATGGCGTCAACACCGTGCTTTTCAATCAGGCGCTTGAGCGTCTTTTTGGCCTCCTCCGTCCGGTTTTCCGGCGGCGTCGGATACACAACAGCCGTATCAAGCACCTGCCCGGTCCGGCTGACAACGGCGATTTTACAGCCTGTCCTGTAGGCAGGGTCGAGCCCCATGATCACCTTGCCCTTTACGGGCGGCTGGAGCAGCAGCGGCTTTAAGTTCAGCGCAAACATTTGGATCGCCTGCTCCGAGGCGCGCTCTGTGAGCAACGCTCGCACCTCCCGCTCAACAGACGGCTCTATGAGCCGTTTCCAGGCGTCCTCTGCCGCTTCCTTGACGGCAGCTGTCGTGACGGAGCCGGGCTTCAAAAATCGGCCGAAAAGGATATTGTGTGCCGGCGCGTCCTCCAGCTCGATCTTGACCTTTAAAATGTCTTCCTTCTCGCCCCGGTTAAGAGCCAGTATTCTGTGGCTGGGGATTTTGCTCACCGGCTCTGAATAATCGTAATACATTTCGTAGACGGTTTTCTCATCCGTCGAGGATTTTGAGACCACTCCGCCGCTTCGCGTCATCAGCTCACGCAACCGTTTCCGGCACTCGGCGTCGTCGGCGATATCCTCGGCGATGATATCGCGCGCGCCGGCCAGCGCGTCCTCCCAAGTGGTAACGCCTTTGTCCGGATTAATAAACGGTCCCGCCAGCTCCTCCAGACTGCCGCGACGGAGGTCCTGCGCCAGCAGACTGGCCGCCAGAGGCTCCAGCCCCTTTTCCCGGGCAATGGTGGCCCGTGTGCGCCGCTTGGGCCGGAACGGGCGGTAAATATCCTCAATCTCCGAGAGCGTGGCCGCCCCATCGAGCGCGCGCGACAGCTCGTCCGTCAGCTTCTCCTGTGCCGCAATGCTCTCGCGTACCTCCTCCCGGCGCTTGTCAAGACCTCGCAGATAACCAAGCCGGTCGCCAAGCTCGCGCAGCACCTGATCGTCGCACGAGCCGGTCATCTCCTTGCGGTAGCGGGCGATAAACGGGATGGTGTTCCCCTCGTCGATGAGCGCAACGATGTTTTTAATGTGCTCCGGCTTCAGCTTAAATTCGTTTGAAAGTAACGATACAATATCCATATCTAACCTCGTTTGACATACTTTCCGCTATTATAGCATATCCAAAGTGGCCTTGGCGCAAAAAAGAAGAGCCCTGAAAAAGAGCCCTTCCAGACTGTCGAAAAAGCCGCTCCCGCGGCTTTTCGACATATTAAGGTTCTCGGCTGCAACACTTTATTATCGTACGCCGTTCTTTTTTAGACAGTGCGCGGCGACGCGCTGGTGCTGACAAAACGATCCAACACCGGTACGAGGATCATGGCGACAACGACCGAGATGATAATCTCCGGCAGCATGTAGCTGCCGTTATACGTCAGCGAATAAATCCAAACCGGCGTGCCTTCGGGCGCGTAGCTGCTCCAGATCAAAATGCCCGACAAAAAGCTGCATAAAAACCGAAGAATGCCGACCGCCGCCGCACCGACGGCCACGCTGGCTACTCTTTTTTTAAACGGCTTTCCAAAAAAGGACGCCGTCCCTAAAACAGTAAACGCCAGCACGTAGTCTAACAAAATGACGCCGACAAACGCAAAAAAAGACTGCGCCGGGGGTGGATAAAAGCCAATTGCCATTTGCAGAAGGCTATGGACGAACGCCGTACCCGCGCCCCACTTAAGTCCGTGCCGGTACGACACCAAAATGAGCGGGACCATGCTCGCGCAGGTGACCGCGCCGCCCTGGGGCATTGTAAAGAGCTGAATCATGCTCAATACGGTCGACATGGCGATCATCATCGCACATTCCACTAAAATCCACGTTGTACTTCTTTTCATAGGCACACTCCCAATAATTTAGTTGAACCAGAAGACCTACGAAAATCCCGGCGGCCCACCCGCGGCAATCAAAAAAGCGGATAAAAAAATGCACTCCGAATGCCGCAGAGTGCCGTTAAAACTTTCCTACGCTGGCATTATCCAGATCAGGTCAAAGGGTCCGCGCCGTCGGTCCGGCGCATCTCAGCCGAGTGTACTCAGCACCCCTGATATTAGGTTCGGCGTTATTATATAAGAATTAAATTAGCCTGTCAATCAAAACCGCCGGGCTAAAAAACTTGGGGGAGCATTTCGCTCCCCCATTATTATTCCGTCTGCTTTACCGGCTAGCCACCGCTCATGTTCCGCTCGGCCATTTCGATCGCCTTGCGGACAATATTACCGCAGTCTCTGGACGACACGTCGCCCCATCCGCCGCCGGTTTTAACAGCCTCGTACACGCCGAGCTCCTTGGCGATCTCCATTTTGAGATTTTCCGACATCATGCCGTTTCGTCCGCTCAAATTGATCTCCTCCCAGTGTTAAAGCCTGCCGCCGTTGTGCAGCACAGCTTGTTTACGCTTGGCATCCGTTTATTCTATTTATCTATTATCTATCTTTAGTAGCGCCGACAATACAATCGGCTTAATTATAGTTTCAGAAATTTCACGATAATTATGCTGGCAGATACTTTTTAAATATTTATATTTTCACAGTTTCAGAAGCAGAGCGTTGATCTTTTCACTGGTTTTTCCGCGCTGCTGATAAACCCAGTCCGGATCAAAGTCCAAACTGAAATTTTTGGAAAATGAATAATAAAGCCCCAGCTTTTGGTAATATTTTTCATATTGGACCAGCGCGCTCCCGCCCGACGTCGGCTGGGCGATTTTCGGCAGCCCACGGATAAAATACGCGTAAACGTAATCAAGAAAGCACTGCATCATTTCCGTGTCGTTAACGTCGAACGGCAGCAGCATCAGCCGGTATAGAATGTCCTCCGGCAGCTTATACGAGCGCAGACTTTCCAGAACAAGCAAATAATCGCGCACATCCATCTTTGTGTAAAAGCCGATTTCTTCTTTAGTCGTGCTCCATAGGGCAAGCTTTTCACGGAGCGGCAGGCCCTTGACCCCGGTGATCGCCTCTCCGGGCCCTAAAACGGCCTGCCGGATGGGCTCGTCGTCCATTTCAAGGTTCTCCCGCAGGAAAAACGGGTTCTCCCGCGCCGTCGAGACGTAACCGACGTCGTAAATACCGCGCCGCCCGGCGCGCCCGGCAATCTGCTTAACCTCCTGGGAGGTGATGTAGCGCCTTTCCTCGCCGTCAAACTTAATAAGGTCCATGAAGACAACCCGGCGGACCGGCAGGTTGACGCCCATGCCGATGGCGTCCGTCGTGACGAGGACTTTGCTCTCGCCGTCGATAAAAGCGCGGTACTGCATCCGGCGCACCTCCGGCGGCAGATCCCCGTAGATCACGCTGTTTTTCACGCCCTTGTCGAGCAAAAATTTCGACAGCTCCAAAACACGCTTTTTGGAAAACGCCACGAGCGCGTCGCCCTTTTGGATCTTGCTGAGCGAAAAGATTTCATCACAGACCTCCAGAGGCGTATCGCGTTTGTACTCGATAACCTCGTAGTCGTCGCCGCAGTCCGTCAGGATTTTCTCCATCAGCTTGCGGGCATTCACTGCCCCGCACACATGGATTTCCGGGCATCTAATTCCCAGGACGGCGCGCGTCCATGCCTGTCCGCGCTGAGAGCTGCCGATCATCTGGATTTCGTCGATGACGGCCACGTCGTACTCCCGCGTCATATCAAGCTTTTCAATCGTCGAGCTGACATGTCGGGCATTCTCGGCTAAAAGCTCCTCCTCGCCCGTAATGAGATGGCACGGCACGCCCTCGCGGTTGAGCCGCTCGTAGTTTTCCAACGCAAGAATTCGCAGGGGCGCAAGATATACGCCGTTTTCAGCCTGTTTGAGGCGTTCGATCGCGTGGTACGTTTTGCCGGTGTTCGTCTCTCCCAGATGCAGGATAAATCGCCGCTTCATATCCCGGGCCTTTTCGTACTCGTCCTTCGGATTGACCGGGAAGCATTTTTTAAACTGCTCGGCCATCACCTTGGGAATATGGCTCGTGACGAGCACGGAAATAATACCAGAAGTAATGTAACCGTCCCGGTCCGTCGCCACAATCTCCTCGAAGTCGTACGACAGGCCTTTTTTCTTATTGTAATGGTTTAAAATACGGATAGATATTTCGTCCAGCAGCGCCAGATATCCGTTCAGGACGTCGTCAAATCCCTTGAAGTCCCGATAGTGCATGGCGTGCAGCGCCTTGATCCGCTTGCGGACAGACGCCTCATGGTCCCACAGCTTTTTATCCCGCGTATTTCGCACGATTTCCTCGGTATGCTTAAGCTGCGATTTGATTTGTTCAAATTCCCGCTGAGCCTTGCGCGCTTTTTTCATATCCCGTGCCTTTCTTTTGTCCCACCCTATGTCAATTTTTTATCAGATTCTTATCTTTAATGTTTCTATTCCCCGGCCGGTTATTCAGTCTTTTAAGCACTGTGAACACTTTTTAATCGTGGTATCCTGCCGTCAGTATTGTATCGCATCGGGCCGTCCATTAAAATAAATATAAAAATATTTAACGCGGCTAAAACATTTGGGGCCGCTCAGTCGTATTAAAGATGAGATACATAACGGGAGGGCCGATATGAATATCCCTTTGCCGCGCCCAGACAACGACATTACAAATATTTATAATCGCCATGTTGACATGGTCTACCGTATATGCTTCATGCTGCTGAAAAACACGCCGGAAGCGGAGGACGCAACCCAGACGGTCTTTATGAGGCTGATGCAGTCCGACAAGGCCTTTGAAAACGACGAGCACCAGAAAGCCTGGCTGATCGTCACAGCCCGGAATACGTGCCGGGACATCCTCAAAAGCTTCTGGCGGGCAAAGCGCGTGGAGCTTGACGACCTTGACAGCCGTCCCGGCGGCGACGGCGGCCAAGGAGATACTTGGGAGGCGGTCGCGGCGCTGCCGGAGCACTACAGGCTGCCCGTTTACCTGCACTATTACGAGGGGTATACGACGGCGGAAATCTCCAAAATGCTGCGCGTCAACCACGCCACAGTAAGGACCCGCCTGCGCGCGGCCCGAAAAAAACTGAAGCTTTTGCTGGAGGAGGGCCATGAACATGACTAAGAAGGACTTAAACAGCTGCTTTGACCGCATGACACCCGATCCGGCGCAGAAGCAGAAAATGCTCGGCGAAATTATCAGCGGCCAAAAAGAAGAGCTTAAACCCTTGAAACGGCCGGTCAAACACCTGTATTTATTGGCCGCATTAGTTGCACTGGCTGTTCTAACGATGACGACCGCGCTGGCCATAAGCTTTGGCTGGCACGAAAAGCTGATTGAGTATCTCAATCCTAGCGACGAACAGATGACCGCGCTTGACGGCGCGGCGGACACACCCGACGCCACGATTACCAAAAACGGCGTCACTATTACGGTCAAGCAGACGCTGGCGGACAGCCTCGGCATCTACGTCATCTATGAAATGACGGTACCCGATGATATTGAGTTGACAGATGATATCCGCTGGGCTCAATATATTCTTGACATACCGCTAGCGCAGGCAGATGAATCCCATACGCTTGGCACAACATCCGCAACCGTTTTAGAGCAGAGCGCGCACAAAAGGACAGTACTGATTTATTCCCAGCGGACAGCACCTTCTGAGAATGGATCTATCAGGCTCCAATTTAAAGACCTGATCGACTATAGCAACACTGGGGTCACAAATAACGTTCTAGCTGCTATGTCAGCGCCACTTATAGAAGACGACTGGGCTCTTGAATGGGATTTCAGCTACGTCGATACCAGTAAAACAATCGAAGTGAACAAACCTCTGAGCATCAACGGAAGTGAAGATACCATTACCAGGGTTGTCGTCTCACCGATGTCGGCATGTGTCTTTGTAAAAGGTGACGATATTCTGGGAAGCGCGCGACCTGTTATAAATTTCAAAGACTACAGCCAAATCACTTATGAGGATATCGGTCTTAAAAACAAATCTTTCATGTACTATCTAGCAGATGAAGATAATATGGTGTACGTAAACCAGCTGTACTACCGGTTTTTGAATATAATAAATGTCGAAGACGTGGTGAGCATAACAGTTGGAGATGTGACAATACCGATCGACTAGTCGTAAAAAATAGATACAAGGGGCTGTCCTGAAAACAAAATAGGGTACCCCTTGAAAAAGGAAAACACAAATGGGCTCAGCCGTTATGGCTGAGCCTAACTTTATTCTATTTAAATTAGGAGAGAGAAACCTGAAATCCCAAAGCCTGGAGGGAAGCAACATTCCGCTTCATGATACGTTCGGCATTTATGGTGTTGAAGAAATCGGAACCCAAGTCGCAGAAGTGTTGCTGCTTTTTTATGATGTAATAAATAGCCAGAATCATGGAATGTGCCACAGCCACCAAGGCGCGGTTTCCGCCTCTTCGGGCAGCTATCTTGCTGTATTTTGCATAATAGTAACTGTCCTTATGGCGAATGGCCGCTCGCGCGCATTCCACCAGCGTAGACTTGAGCTGCTTGTTACCCTTTCGCAATCGAGTACTTTTCTTCTTACCGGCACTTTCGTTACATTCAGGAACCAGCCCCGCCCAAGAAGCGAAGGCATCAGCACAACGAAATTGGGTCATTACGATACCCGTCTCGGCAATAATGCGTTCAGCGCTCCGACGCCCAATGCCCGGTATCTCGTCCAACAACTCTATTTCTGTGGCGGCGAATTCTGTTTTTTTTTAATTTCTTCATCCAACCGCTCAACTTCCATGTCTAAAAACCTGATGTGATCAACCTGATGCCGGAGCATCATTCGCTGATGTTGACCAACGCTGCCTTCCATTGCTTTTTCCAGCAGTTCGAGTTTTTCGCGCGCCCTGCCTAGGGCTAGGTCGCTTAGGGTGGCGGCATCCGTCTTTCCATCAATCAGAGCTTCCAGCATATTCATGCCAGACTTCCCGCTAATGTCCGTCAAAACTCCTGCGAGTTTGATGTTTGCACCCTCCAGAACGACTTGTATTCTATTGATCTCCCGTGCCCGTTCCTCTACCAAATCCTGCCGGTAGCGCGCCATCTCCCGTAATTCCCGTTGCTCTCTGCTTGGGATAAAGCTGCTTTTGATAAGCCCATGCCGTGCCAAATCCGCGATCCACTCAGCATCCTTGACATCCGTCTTCCTTCCCGGTACCGCCTTAATATGCTGTGCATTGGCGACGATAAGCGTCATTCCCTCCGTTTCAAGTAAATTGTACACCGGTTTCCAGTATACCCCAGTGCTTTCCATGGCCACAGCTTGGCACTTCTTTTCTTGCAGCCATCCAACGAGTTTTCGGATGTCCTCCGTCATCGTACCAAATTCCCGGATTTCTTTCTGACGCCCGGTATAGATGCAGGCCATAAGCATCTTCTTATGTACGTCAATTCCACAACACCGCTCATAAATTACGTCCATATCTATCCCTCCGCAATTTTTTGAGCCGATGCAGCTCCTTTTCAGCTTGTTGGCTGCCCTGCGTACTCGGCCCCTTCGGACCGGTAACTGTTAGTGGTGCACTAAAGGAGCTGATATCAGTCTGTAGCATGGACTCGTTCGTTCCAATCCCCTTAGACCTTGTATCGGCTCCTTCAGTATACCACTTATTCAGTTTTCATCCTGTGTGGTGTTTCCACATCATGGTTGTCTGTAGCAAAACAGCCTTAAAAAAACAGAGACGAAGTGATCTGCGAATGCAGACACTTCGTCTCTGTTTTGGTATAATTTAGTTGTGAACAAAAATAAATACCGTGTCAATTATGGCACGGAAAAACGGAATGTGCAACTGAAAATAGACGAGGTATTTGCTGAAAAGAGAATTCCGGCGAATGACAGTGTGCGGCTCTTAGATAAAGTAATGGAGGAGATGGATTACGCCCCGCTAATGAGAGCATACAAACGCACAGGCCGCCGCCCGGCAACGGACCCCGTCACGATGCTGAAAATACTTGTATATGCGATGATGCAAGGCATTTTCTCCAGCCGTGCTATCGCATTAGCCTGCACGAGAGATATCAATTTCATCTGGCTTCTTAATGGAGAAGAGGCCCCAAATCACAGCGAGATAGCGCGCTTTCGTAGCAAGCGGCTGACTGAATGCGGTGAGGAACTCTTCTATCAGTTGGTAGAAAAGCTGCATCATTTCGGCGAAATCAAATACGAGCACCTGTTTGTAGATGGGACAAAGATCGAAGCGAATGCGAACAAGTACAGTTTCGTATGGAAGAAAAGCACAACGAAATTTGAAACCCGACTGTACGGTAAGCTGGAAAAGCTGATACCGGAGCTGAACTCAAAGTATGGCATCCTGGCAGACACGCCGGAAGAATTGCTCAACGAGCTTAAAGGCCGGGTAACGGCACCGTTTGTATACGGCAAAGGCAAGCGAAAAAGCGAGCTGCAAAAGGACATTGAGCTTTTACAAGAAATCCTTGGCCGAAAGATGAAGTACGCTGGATATCAGGAGACATTTAAGGGACGCAACAGCTTCTCAAAGACCGATCCGGACGCGACGTTCATGCACATGAAGGACGACCACATGCGTAACGCCCAGTTGAAGCCGGGGTACAACATCCAGCTTGGGGTGGAGGGCGAATATATCACCGGCGTACTTGTATCAAGCGAACGCAGCGACCAGCTTGCGCTCATCCCGCTTCTGGATAACATTGAGGCGCATCTGGGAACAGCTTATGTGGATGTGACAGCGGACGCGGGTTACGAGAGCGAAGAAAACTACACATATTTTGAGAGTAAGACCACTGAGTGCTACATTAAGCCTCAGAATTACGAGAGCTCCAAAACGAAGAAATACAAGAGCAACATGGCACTCAGAGAGAACATGCCATATGATGCGGTTTTGGACGAGTATACTTGTCAGGCCGGGAAAAAGCTCAAGGCGGTCTATGTAGGCAAGAAAAAGAGCAAGACGGGCTTCGAGCGAGAGGTTACCTACTACGAGTGCGAGAGCTGCGAAGGTTGCCAGTACAAAAAGAAGTGCACTCGCTCGAAGGGCAACCGGACGATGCAGGTCTCAAAAAAGTTCATAGAACAGCGCAAACAATCACTGGAGCGTATCACCAGCGAAAAAGGCATCCTGCTTCGGATGAATCGCTCCATCCAGGCTGAGGGGACTTTCGGAGTCATTAAGCAGGATTACGGTTTTCGTCAGTTCCTGCTTCGGGGTAACAAGAAAGTTTTGACTGAGATCCTTCTGGTAGCGATGGGGTACAACATCAATAAATATCATAGCAAAATTCAGCAAAACCGCACTGGAAGACAGTTGTTCGAAAAACTTACGGCTTAACGCCAACAAAAACAGAATATCTCTCCACATTATGGCGGGGTTTTGAACCGGGCTGTTGTCTTTTGCCCTCTGTTTTTCCATAGAAGGGCTCTTTTTATGACTTCGCAGCCAGATTCAGAGCATAAATCGGGGGCTGTAGCAATTTTCGTTTTGCTACAGCCCCTTCCGTTTAGATATCCAGCACGGCGAAGTGGCCGCGGAAAACAGCCTGCGTCACCTGCGCGGGTTTGACGCAGTCCCCAATCTCGTACACTTCTGGGGCACAGTCCCGCAAAGCGTCGGCCGTTCCTCGACCGGCGCGCTGGCCGACGGCCAAAATGATCGTGTCGGCTTCTATCATTACCTCGTTGCCGTCCTTGTCCGCACACATAAGGCCATTACTATCAACGCGCGTTCCGCGTAAACCCGTCCGGGACTTGACGGTTTTCTCAAGCTCGGCCAGAAGCAGCGGACGGTGCCGGCCGTTGGCGTCCGGGCACAGCTCGTCCAACATTTCAACAACCGTCACGTCATGACCTTCATGTGAAAGATGCACCGCCGTTTCGCAGCCCACAAGCCCGCCGCCCAAAACAGCGACCTTCCGGCCCACCCGGTCTCTTTTCTGATACAGGTCGTTAGCCACGATCACATTGATCCCGTCGATGCCCGGGATCGGCGGGACGACCGGCGACGCGCCGACGGCCACCAGCAGCACGTCCGGAGAAATCTCTTCGGCAAGGGCCGGCGTCATCTCTGTGTTCAGCCGGACCTCGACGCCCGCGGCCTCCATCTGACGCGCTTTCGTCGCGATAAACCCGTAAAGGTCTTCTTTAAACGGGATACCCTCCTCGGACTTTAGAGCCCCGCCAAGCTCCCCGCTCTTTTCGCAGAGGATAACCTTGTGCCCGCGTTCAGCCCCCGTCAGGGCGGCCTGCATGCCGCCGGGCCCGCCGCCCGCCACAAGCACCAGCTTGGCCTTTGTCGGGGGAGACGCAAAGCTCAGCTCATATTCGCTCCCGATGACGGGGTTCAGCGCGCAGATGCGCAGGCCCGTCGTGAGCCGCTCGGCCATGCACGTAAAGCAACGGCAGCAGCGGACAATCAGATCATCCCGGCCTGTCCAGGCCTTTTTCGGCAGATACGGGTCGGCCAGAAGCGCGCGCGCCATCTCGACGACGTCGGCTTGGCCGGACGAGATGATCTCGTCCATCATGGCCGGCTCATTGAGTGCCCCAATGGTTGCCACCGGGATGCTTACATGTTTTTTAACCTCGGCGGCATAGTGCACGTTGACGCCGCGCGGCATAAACATAGACGGGTGCGTTTTGTCAAAGCTCCCGTGATGCGCCCCGGTCGACACCTGGATAAGATCAACCCGGCTTTGAAGCAGCTTGCAAAATTCGATAACATCCTCAAACGGATAACCGTTTTCCATGTACTCCTCGGCGCTGATTCGCACTTCCAGCGGAAAACCCGGCCCGACGACGGACCGGACCGTATCCAACACCTCAAGCGCCAGCCGCGCCCTGTTCACAAGGCTCCCGCCGTATTCGTCCGTTCGTTTGTTCGTAGCCGGTGATAAAAACTGCTGGAGCAGCCAGCCGTGGCCGGCGTGGATCAGAAACATCTCAAAGCCGGCGTCCTTGCACATTTTAGCCGCGAAGGCATAATGGCCCAAAAGCTCTTTAATATCGTCCTTCGTCATGGCACGCGCCGTCTGGATGCCGCCGTCGAAGTCATCGCTCGGCCCGAGCGCCGGGCCGTCCGTCAGGGCGTACTTGCCCCCGTGGGACAGTTCTATACTGGGCACCGCGCCATGGCGCTTGATTGCCCGGGCCGCCATAGCCAGGCTGTCCTTGGCATTTGGCGCGTCGAGCACGACCTGGATGGGATAGTACTTGCCCATTTTCCCGTCGACAATGACCTCACTGACGGTAACGGCTGCCGCGCCGCCTCTGGCGCGCAGCTCATAAAATGCAATGGCCTCCGGCGTCAGGCAGCCGTCCGACGTCAGGATCGGATAGGTCATGGGCGCTGAAATAATGCGGTTTTTCAGTGTTACGCCGCCAATTTTCAGGGGTGAAAATAATGCCGGATATTTCCTTTCCAATTTACATCACACTTCCTCATCGTCCGGGCGGCTCTTTGGCCGCCTCTTTTTTTGTATTATATCACAGCGGCATTAAAAGAGCCAGCAGAGCGCCGGCCTCAATAGTCGTCCCGATCCTTTAGTCAGAAACAATCTCACCCCCTCGTTATGCTTCTTTCACCGCAAGATAACTTTTTCACACCGCCGGACTTGTTAATATTTAATCAAAGTACTAAAAACATGAACATATTACATTGACAGGAGCGCACCCATATAAGTATAATCATATCGATAATTGTTTATCGATTAAGCCGGAAGGAGACAGCATCCATGACCGCGAAAAAAGAGTCGCCTCCCATTTCCGTGCAAACGCTTAGGCGCTTGCCGCTATATCTCAATCACCTGAAATCGCTCGATAGCGAAAAAATCAAGATTATTTCCTGCCCCGCCATCGCCAAGGCGCTGAATCTTAACGAGGTTCTGGTCCGAAAGGATCTGGCGTCCATTAAAAGCGGCGGCCGGCCGAGAACGGGCTATCTGCTTGAAAAGCTGATTACCGATCTGGAAATGTATTTGGGCTACGGCAATGTCGATGAGGCTGTTTTAGCCGGCGTTGGCCATCTGGGCCGCGCCCTGCTCTCATACAAAGGCTTTGAGACGTACGGGCTCAATATTGTCGTCGGGTTTGACACGGACGACAAGATCATCGGGACGGAGGTCGGCGGCAAGAAAGTCCTGCCGCTCGAGAAGCTGACGGGGCTATGCAAACGGATGCACGTTAACATCGGCATTATCACCGTACCGCCGGACAAGGCGCAGGCCGTCTGCGATCTGATGGTCTCAGCCGGTATTCAGGCCATATGGAACTTTGCGCCCGTCAAGCTTGTCGTCCCGGACGATATCCTCGTCCAAAACGAGAATATGGCCTCGTCTCTGGCCGTTTTATCCAAACACTTAAAAAAGAAAATAAAAAAGTAAATAACGTTTAGCAAGCAAGGAGGCTGTGCCATGAGCAGCATCACAAAAAAATTCAGCCGGGCCTGCGAGATTCTGGACAAATATGAGCGCAATCCCAGCAAGCTCATCCCGATCCTGCAGGATATGCAGGCCGAGTACGCGTATCTGCCGGAGGAGATTATGACGTTTATCTCCGTAGCGCTGGGGATCTCCCCGGCCGCCGTTTACGGCGTGGCGACGTTTTACGCGCATTTCACCCTGGAACCGAAGGGCCGCCACGTCATCAAGGTTTGCGACGGCACGGCCTGCCACGTCAAGAAATCCGAAGGGATTTTAGACGCAATCCGCCAGAGCCTGGGCCTCACGGCCGGGCAAAAAACGACGGCGGATAAGCTGTTTACGCTTGAAACAGTAGCGTGCCTGGGCGCGTGCGGCCTGGCGCCTGTCGTTGTTATTGACGACAAAGTGCACGGGCTGATGACGCCGGAAAAAACACTGGAGCTCCTTGAGAGCCTCCGAAGGGAGGAACTGGCGAATGCCTGAAATGCTGACGCTGGAAGAACGCAAAAAAATCTTCGACGATTGCCTGGCCGGATACAAGGCCCGCATCATCATATGCGCCGGGACGGGATGCGTGGCCAATGGCTCGCTGGACGTGTATGCCCGGTTTATTGAATACATACGTGAAAAGGGCCTGTCGGTGGCCGTAACGCTTAAAAAGGAAAAAGCCGACACGCTCCTCTCCGAAAGCGGCTGTCAGGGCTTTTGCCAGATGGGACCGCTAGTAACGCTATATCCGCAGGGTGTTTTGTACAAAAAGGTCCGGACCGAGGACGTGCCGGAAATCGTCGACGAAACGCTTCAGGCCGGCCGCCTGATCGAGCGGCTGATGATCCACTCGTCCGATGACGACACGCCCCAGGCTGATACGCGGCACATCCCGTTTTACGCCCAGCAGCAGCGGTCTGTATTAAAGCTGTGCGGCAATATCGACGCGCAGGACATTGACGAGTATATCGCGAACGGCGGCTACGCCATGGCCCGCAAAGCCGTCACAGAACTGGACGGCGGCACAATTTGCGACATGATGCTAAAGGCCGGGCTGCGCGGGCGCGGCGGCGCGGGCTTTCCCACCGGACGTAAATGGGCGCTCACGCGCGTACATCAAAGCGATGTCAAATACGTGATCTGCAACGGCGATGAGGGCGACCCTGGCGCGTTTATGGACCGCTGCGTCATGGAGGGCAATCCTCACAGCGTTTTGGAGGGCATGATCATCGCGGCCATGGCCGTTGGCGCAACGCAGGGATATGTGTATGTCCGGACGGAATATCCCCTGGCTGTTTACCGTCTTCGCGTGGCGATTGACGATGCGCGCGCGGCCGGCATTCTCGGCCAGAACATATTTGGCAGCGGCAAAAACTTTGATATCGACGTTATGGAGGGCGCGGGCGCGTTTGTTTGCGGCGAGGAGACAGCGCTCATTGCCTCCATGGAGGGCGGGCGCGGCATGCCGTCACCCAAGCCGCCGTTCCCGGCCGAAGCCGGCCTTTTCGGAAAACCGACCGTTATCAATAACGTTGAAACGCTCGCGTCTGTCCCTGTTGTGATGCAGATGGGGCCGGAGGCCTACACGGGAATCGGGACGGAAAAATCAAAGGGCACAAAAACCTTCGCCCTCACGGGCCATGTGGCCAACACGGGTCTCATTGAGGTGCCATTCGGCACGACGCTGCGACAGATCGTCGGCGACATCGGCGGCGGCGCGATAAACGACGACGGCACGATGTGCGGCGTCGACTTCAAAGCGGTGCAGATCGGCGGGCCGTCGGGCGGCTGCCTGACAAAGGAACACCTCGACATGCCGCTTGACTATGAAAATCTCGCCGCTGTCGGCGCGATGGTCGGCTCCGGCGGACTCGTGGTCATGAACAACCAGACGTGTATCGTCTCGCTGGCACGCTTTTTCATGCAGTTTACGCAAAATGAATCGTGCGGCAAATGCGTGCCGTGCCGGGAGGGGACGAAACAGATGCTAAACCTCTTGGACGACATCATTGAAGGGCGCGCCACCGGCGAGACCCTGGAGCTTTTAGAACAGCTGGCGCTGACGGTTAAGGCCGGGTCGCTGTGCGGCCTGGGGAAAACAGCGCCGAACCCGGTGCTGTCCACGCTGCGTTATTTCCGTGATGAATACGAGGCGCACGTGTTTGAAAAACGCTGTCCGGCCGGCCGGTGCTCGGCACTGAAAACTTATACAATTAATTCGTCCAGCTGTAAAGGCTGCGGTTTATGCGCAAAAAAATGCCCGGCCGGCGCCATTTCCAGGGATACATCCGGGGGTACTGCCGTTGAAAAGGGCCTGCCATATAAAATCAATCACGAACTATGCATACGCTGCGGCATTTGCATAAATAACTGCAATTTTGGCGCAATTGCAGTTATTTAGGAGGAGGTAATCATGGTTAAGTCCAAAACCGCCGTCATCGACTCGATCGAGATCCCCGTCGAGGGCGAGCGAAACTTATTGGAGCTCATCCGCAAGGCGCATATTGAGCTGCCAACCTTCTGTTATCATAGCGACATCAGCGTCTACGGCGCATGCCGCATGTGTATGGTCGAGGTTGAGGGGCGCGGGCTCGTCCCGGCCTGCTCAACACCCGCCGATGACGGAATGATCGTCCATACGAACACCAAGCAAATCCGCGACATGCGCAAAATGATCATTGAGCTGCTGCTGGCCAATCACGATCAAAACTGCACGACCTGTCCGAAGAGCGGTGACTGCCAGCTTCAGAAGATCGCCCGCCAGCTGGGCGTCACCAAGGTGCGCTTCAAGCAGACACAGACGTTTCCGCAACCGGACCTTTCATCGGACGCCATCCTCCGGGATCCCAAAAAGTGCGTCCTGTGCGGAGACTGTGTGCGTGTATGCCGCGAGATCCAGTCCGTGGGCGTTCTGGACTTTGCGGGCCGCGGGGCCGGGTCCGTCGTAACGCCGTGCTTTAACAAGGGCATCGGCGAGGTTGAATGCGTCGGCTGCGGCCAGTGCGTCAAGGTCTGTCCCGTCGGGGCGCTGACGCCACGGTATCAATCCAACGACGTGTGGGAAGCTATATATGATCCCTCAAAAACCGTTGTCGTACAGCTGGCGCCGGCCGTGCGCGTGGCGCTCGGCGAGGAATTCGGCTTTAAAACAGGAACGACCGTCACAGGGCAAATCGTCGCGGCGCTTAAGCTGATGGGCTTTGACCGCGTGTATGACACGAGCTTTGCCGCCGACTTCACCGTCATTGAGGAGGGCGACGAATTCCTGGCCCGCTACGAAAAAGGTGAACGACTCCCGCAGTTTACATCCTGCTGCCCCGCCTGGGTTAAATTTGCCGAGCAATATTACCCTGACATGCTCGGGGGGCTGTCCTCCTGCCGCTCGCCGCAGCAGATGTTCGGCGCACTGTGTAAGGATAAGCTGACAAAACAGCTGGGCATCAGCCGGGAAGACCTCGTTGTCGTGTCCGTCATGCCCTGCACAGCCAAGAAATCCGAGGCCAACCGCGAGGAATTCAGCCGGGACGGCAACAAAGACGTCGACTTTGTTCTGACAACCCAGGAGCTGGCGCTGATGATTAAGGAACGCGGCATTGATTTTAATCAGCTGGAGCCCGGCTCGTTTGACATGCCCTTCGGCTTCAAGTCCGGCGCAGGCGTCATCTTTGGGACATCCGGCGGCGTCAGCGAGGCCGTGCTGCGGTACGCCAGCTTCAAGCTTGGCGGCGGAACGTTCAAGCAGTTTAATCAGCTGCGCGGCAATACGGCTATCAAGATCACCGAGGCAACTATCGGCCCTGTGAAGCTTCGCCTGGCCGTTGTGAGCGGTTTGGGCAACGCGCGGCGGCTGATCGATCAAGTCCGGAGCGGCGAGGAATCGTTTGACCTCATTGAGGTCATGGCCTGCCCTGGCGGCTGTATAAACGGCGGAGGCCAACCCGTCACAAAGGACCGGCTGGGGATACAAAAGCGCGCTAAGGGCCTTTATGAAAACGACACGATGATGCAGGTACATTCCGCGCAGGAAAATCCATACCTGCAGGAAATCTACAAGGTGGATCTCGATCGTGAGAAGGCGCACGAGCTGTTCCACACGCAGTATAAAAACCGCAAACGCATCACGGGGGAGGAATTCGTATTGGAAAACCGGCAAAACGCGATACTCCATCTCAATATCTGCTTCGGCACGAGCTGCTTTATCCGCGGTGCACAGGATTTATACACCGGCCTCATGGCGTACGTCAAGGACCGCGGCATTACGGCTGAAACGGAATTCAAGGTCTCCTTCTGCAGCGAGCAGTGTGACAAAGGCCCCGTCGTAACCGTTAACGGCACGGTTATTGACCACTGCACGCTTGAAAAGGCCGTTTCGGAAATCGAAAAGATACTATAAAAAAAGGCCGGCTTAAACCGGCCCAGGCTGTCGAAAAAGCTGCGGCCGGCTTTAAGCCGGCCCATCCACTATTACTCATAACACAGGTGCTATCCATTGATTGAACAACCCTCATCGCTCTGGTATACTAAACTCGGTAATAAAAAAGCCGGGAGGCGTTTTAACATGCCGGATACAGAGTCTCGTCAACACGAAAAACATAATACCGTTTACACGGTAACAGCCAACTGTCAGGACTGTTACCGCTGCGTACGCGTGTGTCCCGTCAAGGCCATCAGCGTCCGGGAGGGCCAAGCCTACATTGAGGATGACCTGTGCATCAAATGCGGCACCTGCGTGAGAGAGTGCCCGCAGCACGCCAAAACGATCCGTTCGAGCCTGTATGCCGTCAAGGAGCTTCTGGCCTCCGGCCGTACGGTTGCGGCCAGCATCGCGCCGTCGTTTGCCGCCGTCTTTGACGGCTGGCGCGCCACGCGCCTGCCGTCGGCTTTGCGCCGGCTCGGCTTTTCATACGTTTCGGAAACGGCCGAGGGCGCGCTGCTCGTAGCGGAGGAAACCATTAAGCACGCAAATGAGGGCAGCATCGCCACAGCCTGCCCTGCCGTTGTCAACTTCATTGAAAAATACAGGCCGGAATTTATCGACCAGCTCATCCCCGTCGTCTCCCCCATGGTGGCCCACGGACGGCTTTTGAAAAAAAGGCTGGGCGAGGATACGGCCGTCGTCTTCATCGGGCCGTGCGCGGCTAAAAAGCTGGAGGCGTTACGGCCGGAAAACGCGGACGCCGTGGACGCCGTTCTAACGTTTACAGAGCTTAAAAGCTGGCTGGAGGAGGAGAAGATTGATCTGTCCACCTGCTCAGAAAGCGGCTTTGAGAGCTTCGGGGACCTGAAAAACGCACGCTTGTTCCCTCTCCAGGGCGGCCTTTTGAAAACGAGCGACATCGACAGCGACGGGACAAACGCCGATATCGTGCATCTAAGCGGCGCGGGCAACGTGATTAATCTTCTGGATATCCCCCCCGCTCAGTGGAATTTCAAGCTCGTTGAGCCGCTCTTCTGTGAAGGCGGCTGCATCAACGGACCTGGGATCGCGACGGATAAAAACGTCTTTTTACGCAAACAGGACGTCATCTCCTATACGGAAAAAAGCGCCGGCCGACAGGCCGATATCGACCGGTCGGTCAATACCGGCTCGGGCTATAAAGACGATCGCGCGTCGCTTTTGACAGAGGAAGTCGACGAGAATAAAATTAACGCCGTTTTAGAGGCACAGGGCAAGCTGGACCCCGCGCTGCAGCTCAACTGTGGGGCATGCGGCTACGAATCGTGCCGCGACAACGCCATCGCCGTCGTGCGGGGCATGGCGGAGCCGGAGATGTGCATTCCCTATATGCGCCGTCTGGCCCAGCAGCGCACGGACCGTATTATTGAAACAAGCCCCAACGGCGTCGTCATCCTCGACAGCCAACTCAATATCATCCACATGAATCCGGCATTTCAGAAGATGTTCATGTGCAATAACGCCATCCTCGGCCGGCGCATCTCCTATCTTGTTGACGCCGACGGTTATGAAAAACTGGCCTCCGGCGCAACCGGCCAATACGAGGCGATCCGCAGCAAATACGGCAAAAAGTATCACGAACAGCTGTATAAGCTGCCCAACGAGCAACAGTACGTCGGGCTTTATACCGACGTCACGAAGATTAAATTTGACGACGCGCAGCTTGATTTGATTAAGAAACAGACCATGGAGCAGGCCCGCGAGCTTTTAGATCATCAGATCAGATTTTCTCAGGAAATGGCTCATTATCTCGGAAAGAGCACGGCGCGCAGCGAGGAGCTGGTGACGCATCTGATGGACCTGTACGACGAGCAGGGGCCGGTGAGGTAAGCCGCGTTGAAATTTTTTGAAGACAAGGCTACCCAAGCCATTAAAGCCGGGAAGATCGTCTGCGGCGACTCGTATTCATGCGAGCGGACGTTCGACTACACCGAATTTATTCTGTGCGACGGTATCGGCTCCGGCGTTTACGCCAATATCGCCGCTATCTCCTGCACCAGCCGGCTGTCGGAGCTGTTCCGGTCAGGCGTGTCGCTGGGGCACGCGTGTGAAATGGTCGCCGATTCGATGCACCGGGCACGCCAGGAAGATATCCCCTTCTCCGCCTTCTCGGCCGCCCGTGTTTTACATGACGGTCAGTTTGCCGTCTATAGCTATGAGGCCCCGGAGCCCATTCTCATCCGAGACGGTATGGCGTCTGTTCTGAAGCCGCGCTTTTACACGGCGGGCTACGAGGTCATCGGCGAATCCGCCGGTACGCTGGGGCTCGGCGACAGCCTGGTGCTGTGCTCTGACGGTGTTACGCAGGCCGGCTTGGGGCACGGGTTTACGTTCGGCATCGGCTCGGAGGGCGTGGCCGAATACTTAAATCACTGCTTCAGTCAGGGCATATCCCTCAGCGACGTGACCGGCAAGGTCCTGGAGATGACCGAGCGCATATCCGGCAGCCGCCATGAGGATGACACAACCTTTGCCGCACTCACTTGCCGGACCGCCCACGAAATCACAATCCTCAGCGGCCCGCCGTCCGTAAAATCCAAGGACAGCGCCTTTGTTGAACGGTTTATGGCCTCGCCCGGTAAACACGCCGTGTGCGGCTCGACAACGGCGGAGGTCCTCGCCCGGGAGCTCGGCCGGGAGATCCGGCTTAAAAGCGCCGGCACCTCCTTTGGCAATCCGCCGGAATACACCATGGCCGGCATAGACATGATCACGGAGGGCGCCGTCGTCCTCAATCAGATCAACAATATTCTCGACGAAAACCCGGAGCTTTTCGTACACAACACACCGGCCGAGCGGCTTTGCTCGATGCTTATGGAAGCCGACGTCGTGACGTTTATCATCGGGCGCTCGATTAACGACGCGCATAACGAGCTTGTGTTCAAGCAGCTGGGCATTCTTCCCCGCGACACGACCATCCGGCTTATATCAGAAAAGCTTAAAGGCAAGGGAAAGCTCGTCGTAACGGAATACTTTTAAGTGACGAAAAATCCGCAGGGGGGGAGGCTTTTTCGTCAGGTAAAAGGGGCGGCCCTCACGTTGAGGGCCGCCCCTTTGTTGCCGTCGTTTTACATTTTGGATTCGTAGATTTTCTGCGCAATCAGAAACACAATAACCTGCACCCAGATAGCACCCACCGCAATATACGCCGGAACTCTGTAGCCCAGCCAAACAAAGACAAAGGCCATCACCGCGCATAGCAGCGTCGCGGCTACAAACGCCGCCATAGCCGCAGCGCGTGAAACCTGGATATTTCGCTCGTCCTTCCGGTTGATCTCTTCTGCCTTAAGCTTTGACGCCGGCGCTAAATGAAGATAAAGCACCCGGATCAGGCTGAACAAAAACAGCACCGTGCCCAAGCCCGTAAACATACCCAGCAGCATTGCTATATTGCCGGTTGCTTCCGGCTCCATCAAAATACCGGTGATGCCGAACGCCGCCGAGACCGCCCCGGCCAGCATCACGAGAACCCAACCCCTCTTATTGTTTATAACCTTACACAACATGGCTAATTCTCCTTAACAAGCAGCTTCGTTTAGTCTGCGCTCCCTTTTTACATTTCGTTATTAAGTTTATTTATGTAGTAGATATTTGTCCCGATGATAAAAAGATAAGCGGCTATGAGCGAAAACAGCACGTATAATTCGGCTCCGAATAAAGCAAAACTCACCATTAAAACACCGTAGACATACAGCATGATGTCATAAGCCCTGCTTTTGGCTTTATCTCTGATAGCGCTGTTGCGCTCATCCTGCTCTTCAATCTCAACCTGCTTTGCTACCTGCATGTTCCTTCTCAGCATACGCAGCTTGATCGCCGTACCAAGGTTCCCGCCGAAAATACCGGCGCCGACACCGACGCATATATACGGCAGCGTTTTCATAATACCAGGCGCCTCCCGGCTGAACAGCGCCAAAATAATCCCGCCGGCCAGTAAAACAGCTCCGAAAGCAGCCAAAACAATATATCTGGCAGCATTTTGCTTTTTCATCACTCACGCCTCCTCATAAATAAATATCTCCTCAATGCTCATGCCGAAATACCGTGCGATTTTAAACGCTAACAAAATAGATGGATTATACCGTCCATTTTCCAGCGAGCCGATCGTCTGCCGGGAGACCTCCAGCGCCGCCGCCAACTCCTCCTGCCGGATGCCGCGCGCTTTCCGGATTTCCTCCAGTTTGTTTTTCAAAAGCATTGCTCCTTTATGGAAAGTTCGCTTTACATTCATATTTATACCACCGCTTCGCGTTAATGTCAAGCGTGCTTTCCATCATTTCTTGATTTTTTTTTTTGGTCAGGTACGATCGGCCTCATTGTTCCCGAACCCTATTGAAACAGGCCGCCGTTTTTTATATGATAGTGACTGAGGATACAATAGTCTCGATTTCAAACCTGGCTGAAAAACATTAACGTTTCCGGAGGGTACGGATATGAAGCTGACAACACAGCTGATTTACGACCGTCTGCGTGCTCTTTATGACGTGGAATATATTTGTTCCCACGATAAAAACACCGTCGTGACGCGGCCGGTGTTTTATGACGGCGGCTGCACCCCCGGCCACATCTGTATTTTGCCGCAGGACAGCGTGCCGGAAGACCTCCTCCCCGGCGCTTACATTATGACCGGAGTACAATCGACTGCCGTCACAGTACCGAATGCCGAGCTGATGATCATTCACAACCACATATCTCCCGGCCGGATGCTCAACGAGCTTCAGGAGATATTTGACTATTATGACGCCTGGGAGGAGGAGCTTGATCGGCTCATCATTGAAAACGCCGGTTATCCGGCCATCATCCAAAGCTCCGCACAATACCTGGGCTGCCCCATGTCACTGGTTGACACCGGCTTCTCTGTCATCGCCATTGCCTCCCAGGACGCGGACACTTTTAAGGATGCCGATAATAAAGTGTCCGACTTTATTATCAGCGCCTATATTACAGACCCGCATTTCAGCTTGGGACTTCAAAAGAACGGCGTCTTTGAATTTCGAAGCGGCGAGGACCAATTTTTATCCTACAACATAAAAAAGAACGGCAGAAATTTGGGACGCGTCACGCTTATCTACGACGAAAAGCTGTCCAAGCCATCGTATACCTACCTGCTCGGCTTTCTGGTATCCAAAATTGATATCATGCTAAAGATTTCCGGTTCTTTTTTAGTCAGTAATGAATCTCTGTCATCGCTTCGAGAGATCGTTACCGGTCTTTTGGACGGCGCGCCGATAGAAATACCATATGTGTCCTTTAAGCTCCGGGAAATCGGCTGGTCTGACGAAAATGAGTATCTGCTCATCCGTCTGCAGCCGGAATTCCGCCATGAGTGGCAGCTGCACGCGCCCTATCTGATCCCCCATCTGGAAAGACTCTGGCCCGGCGCATGTGCTGTTGAAAAGGACGAATTTGTTGTGGTCCTGCTGAATCTGGACATTTACAAAGCTCACAGCCATAAAAATCTTCAGCAGGAAATTGCTTATTTCCTGCGCGACGGGTTGCTGCTGGCCGGCCTGAGCCGGACTTTCCGCGGGCTCAAACAGCTGCCGTCCTATTACCGGCAGACAGAGCTGGCCGTCGCGCTTGGCCGAGAGACAGACCCGATGTACTGGTGTTATCGATTTGACGATTACGCCCTCTTGTGCCTGCTTAAGTACGGAACCATGAATTTTACGCCTGAGCAGATCTGCAGCCCGGCCCTGCTGACGCTCCGCGATTACGACCGGGAAAACGGAACTGAGCATTATAAAACGCTGCGAACGTTCTTTAACAATAAATACAGCTATACCCACGCGGCGGAGAGCCTTTTTATCCATCGCACAACACTGCTCAAACGCATTGAGCGCATCGTCGACCTCACAGGGATCGATCTGGACGACCCCGATGTAAACCTGTACATTGAGCTGTCTTTCCGGTATCTGGACAAGCTTATCAATCCGCCCGCTCAGAACTATAAGAAACCGGAGCAATAAAGGCAAGCCACAGCTGAACAGGCCTTCCGGTCCAACAGGCAAAGCCCGCGGAGAAATCCGCGGGCTTTGCCGATTCAAACAATGCGTTAAAAGTTCGGTGTCATTGTTGCTTCAAACTGTGTTCCCTGATATTCGTCGTCATACGGCGACCAGTTAATACCGGTGTACTGATCCACCCACTCCATGTACTCCTTGTATGTATCCTTTTCAATAATAAAGGTAGGCAGCGCATGGTACGCGTAGGCTTCGCCCGGCTGCTTCCATTCAGGCCATATATCCTCCGGTGTCGTATCGCCGTTTACAAACGCGTACAGGGCGAAGAAAATCGGCTCGGCAAATAGGGTCTGTGCGCAGTAAACGGCGGATTTCCAGGAGCTGTCTTCGCCGGCATCCCAGTGGTTTATGAGCCCCGAACCACCACAGGTGGTAGCTATGCTCTTATCGGCTAAACCATTTTGCTCCGCCACACGGGTAGCGCCGTCGGCATAGTCATCCAGGCAGGCACAGATCAGCCAGTATTCAATCTGCGGATTTGAGGCAAATATGGGGCCGGAAATATTATAACCGGTATCGGCATTGAGCAGACCTGTGGAAGCGCCGTCAGCTACAAAGAAGTTTTCTTCCGGATAACCGGCCGCCAGGAATATTTCTTTAGAGGCTTCCGTACGCACGTGGATCTGCGGAGATAGCGAGAAATCCATGGACAGCATGCCCACGACGCTCGGATCGGCATCCGGCCAGGTCTCTTGGGCATACCCAATAACATACTCGGCCATATCCGTGCCGAATTTATAGTTGTCAAAGCCCGCGACCGGATGGCTGCGATTACCGTCGTCGTCCAGCGGCTCAGCCATACAGGATATCCACGGCAGGCCCAGATCGTCCATAACACCTTTAACAGCCGGATAAATGGTATTATCGGCATCAAACAGATAACCATCCACCCCCTGCGAGGCAAAGGTTTCTATCGTCGTGAGGAACAGGTCGTTATCGCTGTTGGCGCAGTAATGCGAATATTCGACATTGGAAAGCTTGGCCCATTCTGCAAAGGCCGCGTTAAACATGTCATACAAAACGCCGGTCTGTGAAATCATATAGACAAATTTGTATGTCCGGTTGGCGCTGTAGTCGTAGCCGGGATCGTAAAAGCCCATTTCCTTCACTTCCCCTGTTGGCGCTTCGCTGCTATCAGTGTCGCTTTCTGTACCGCCGCCGTCGGTCGGGGCCGAGGATTCCGGCGCGGCGCTTTCCGTGGCGCTGGGCGAGGGAGCCGCTGATTCGTCCGTACCGCTTGTCGTCTTGTTGCAGGCGAACAACGCGAACATCATCAATACGGCCATTAGGATTGCCAATGCTTTTTTCATGGATTAACCTCCTTTTATTTTAACCCTTTCGGGTCATTTACGAACGCGTCTAAAGGTGGTTTAAAAAGCTTGCTCGGCGCAGGTGGTCGGCATTTCTTCCGATAAGCAATTCTATTAAAATTATATTTTTGTTTAAGTTAACATTAACACTCATTATTGAGAAATTTTTATTTTCCCGCGCTACAATCTGCAGGTTACTAAAAAGGCGGAAGCCGAACAGAAAACTGTCCGGCTTCCGCCTTTTAGTAATTGCTTAATATTTTTTCGGCCGCCAATGCGTGTCCCACTAAGCGGCATCCACCATGAACATACGTACTATTTCTTTTCAATGGTAATTTCTGCGTTCTTCGGCAGAGCCATGCCGCAGGTGACCTCAACGCCTTTGATCACGGCGGCGATAACAGGACAGCCCGGATGCTTGCAGTATTTCTGGCCCAGCTCGGCGATCTCGCCCTCTCCGAATTTTTTAAAGCAGACCTCGTAGCCGTCCACTTCCTTCAGCTCTTCCTCAAGCGGCTTGAGGCTGGGACAGTCTGTTTTAAAGTCAATCGTCACCGTCTGCATATCGTCGGAATCAAGGGTTATTTCAGACTTCAGCCCGCAAATGCCGGGATTTACTTTTACGTCGATCATGCGCTCATCTCCTTTTTATCGCTAACATACACGCGCTTAGGGCATTTTTCCGTAACGAGGTCACACAAGTCCCGCGTACTCTTCAGGTCGATTCAGTCCAGGATTTTCTGATAGGCCACGGCGTCGAGATGCCGGCCGAATTTATGGCCAACTTGCTTAAAATACGCGCACTTTTCATAGCCGTTTTTTTCAAACAATCGGATACTGCCGTCGTTTTCGGCGCTGATGATAGCGATAAGCACATGGACACCGGCGCCTTCGGCGTATTTTTCCAGATGCTTTAAAGCCTTGCCGCCGAGGCCTTTGCCGCAGCAGTCCTTACGCAGATAGATGCCAATCTCGGCTGTTCCGATATACGCGTCCCGCGGCTTGAATTCGCGGATCGACACATAGCCGAAGACCGCCCCGCCGTCTTTTATAACAAAGGTCTTATATTTAACATTGTCAGTAAACACAAGCTGGCGCATCTCCTCCTCCGTCAGCGGATGCGTATGCCATGTCGCCGTCGAATGAAGAACATAATAATTATAGATGTCCGTGACTGCCGCGAGATCCTCTTCTCGGAATTCTTCGATAACTTCACCGTTCATAGCTTTGCCTCCTGTGTTCCCGTAAAACGGCCCGGATCTTTGTGCGACGCGCCGTTAACTCTATTATACTCTGAACACGGAATATGACAACCCGATGGCGGCCGACATATAAAAAACACAATTAAACGTTGTTGACCGCATTAAAAAACGCTTAACACGCCAATTTTTAATAAGTATCGGCAGAATGTGAATACTAAAGCCGCAGTTACTGTACCAGCTTACTTTCACAGGAGGAAAATTATGTTTAAACATGAAAAGCAGCTGCTCAAGGACGTTCGCGTTGATAAATGCAATCCGAATTACGCCAACCTGATGCAGGAGCAGCTCGGGGGGCCGCACGGCGAGCTGAAGGCCGCCCTGCAATATCTGTCCCAGAGCTTCCGCATCAAGGACCAACGGATCAAGGATCTGTTTTTAGACATCGCATCTGAGGAGCTCGGCCACATGGAGATGGTCGCCACGACCGTCAATCTCTTAAACGGCCATCAGATCGACGCCATGGGCACAACCGTCGGCAATGTCGAAGCCTCTGTCCAGAACGGACTGCTGCCGGCGCTGGCCAACGCCTCAGGCTATTACTGGACCGGTGCTTATGTCAACGAAACGGGTGACCTGGCCGCCGACATCCTTTCCAACATCGCCGCCGAGCAGCGCGCGAAGGTCGTCTATCAGTATCTTTACCGTCAGATCAACGACAGCGGCGTACGTGAGACGATCGACTTCCTGTTAAACCGGGAGGAGGCACACAACACGCTGTTCCGCGAGGCGTTCAATATGCTTGAGGATACGGGCTCCCTGGCCGACTGGGGTGTCACGGAGGATTCCAAGCAGTACTTTAATTTTTCAACGCCCGGCCAGTTCTTCGGCACGAACAATCTGCAAAATCCCACGCCGCCCAAATTCAACGTCCCAAGCCCGGGCGCACAGCAGCCGGGTCAGCCGCAATATCAGCAGCAGTACCAGCAGCCGAATCAGCAGCCGAATCAGTTCAGCCCGATACACTAGCATTCTTTTGAGCCTTAATCTTTTATATACCCCCTCCGAAGGCGGGGGTATATAAAAAGCTGTTTAAGCTCTAAGCCCTATGTATATAAGATTCAGCTTTAACAAGCTGCCAAGACCAAAAATTCAGGAGGATTCAATCATGGGTATTGTAACAAATCAAACAAATATGTATCAAAAGTGCATTGATGCGTGCAAACGGTGCGCACAGGCCTGCGACGAATGCTTTACCGCCTGCCTGGCCGAGCAAGATTTACAGGCCAGAGTCAACTGTATCAGCACGCTTGTGGAATGCGCCAGCGTCTGCTCATTAGCCAGCTGTTCCATGTCCAGAAGTTCAAAATTCGCCAAGGATATTTGCAACCTCTGTGCAACGATTTGCGACGCGTGCGCGTCGGACTGCGCGATGTTCCCTCAGGAGCACTGCGTCAAGTGTGCCGATGAATGCCGGACCTGCGCCACCGAATGCCGGTCTATGGCCCAATAAAAGCAACCCATTACGAAAACACGCCGGTTATTAAAGCGGGCATGCTAACTTTCTAAAAAATCTCATAATCTATGTCGAAAAAGCCGCATCCGCGGCTTTTTCGACAGTCTGAACACGCCGACTATTAACGCCGGCGTGTTTTTATGTGATACATTCGTTATGTCACCGTGCTTAAAATAGCGCGGATGGCCTTGCCGATTTCCTCGTAGCTCGTGCAGCGGCAGATATTGCTCTGGAGCCAGTCGTCAATCTCACTGTCGGTCGCGTTCGGGTGCTGCGTCTTCAGCGCGTGGCAGACCATCAAAAAGCCCGACGTACAGTAGCCGCACTGAAACGCGAACAAATCAATAAACGCCTGCTGCTCCGGTGTGTTTTTAAGCCCCTCGACCGTCGTAATCTGCCGGCCGACAGCCTCGATGGTCAGCATGAGGCAGGATTTAACCGGCAGCCCGTCGACGAGCACCGTACACGCGCCGCAGTCGCCGTTGAGGCAGCCGGGCTTGGCTCCCGTCAGCGCCAGCTCGTTTCTCAGCGTATCAAGCAGAATATCGCCCGGCCGGATGAGCGCTTCGCGCGTGAGCCCGTTGACGTTTAAACGTACAAGGCTTTTTTGTTTCAGCATAAACATGGGATATTCGCTTCCTTTACCGATTCTAAAATATTGATTAGCGTGTTTTTAAGAACAAAACGGCGGTAAGCAGCCGAGCCGTTTGAATTATCGAGCACGATGCCCGCCAGCGCCTTGGCAACATTCTCAGCCCGGCTTGCATAGGCAAGACCGGCATCATTTAAAATGCTCTCCGCGCCCTTGTCCCGGAACGGATACGCGGCCAGCCCGGAAAAAGCAACGCGCAGCCGCCCGTTGAAAACCAGCGCGTCTGTCGTTAAAAGCGGGTAATCAATTTTCTCATTTTTTGTTTTCTTTTCGTGAAAGTACGGCGCACGGACAAATTCCCGCCGGATTGCCGCCTGTACGAAAAACTCTCCCCGGGGCAGCTGGAGACGTCCGTCAAATAAACTGCTGATCTCACGCGTTCTCAGCCCCCCTGTTCCGGCAGCTGTAACAGCAGCGTCCGTCAGCAGCAGCGGCAGGGCCGTTTCGCGGTAGATAATCGTCGAGGCGAGGTTGCCGCCGAAGGTGATCTTGTTCTGCATCGTATGGTCCGCAATGCGTCCGGCCGTTTTACCAAGCAGCGGAAACTTATCCGACACGATAAGCTCATGCAGCGTCACACCCGCGCCAATGATGAGATCCTCACCGCAAAAATCCAGCGCGCGGCATTCGGGAATGCTTTTGATATCGATGACCGCGCCGAACGACCGGTTGCCTACGCGCGCCATACTGATCAGCTCGCTCCCGCCGCTATAGTACACGGGTGCTTGGCCGGCCTCATCGAGCTGGCGATATATGTCGACAGCCTCCCGGACAGTCCCCGGCCTGTAATATTCAAAATCAAACGGTATCATAAAACCTCCATGCGCTCCGCGCTTAAATAGTCATGAATGGTTCTCCCGGCACGGGAGGTTCAGGCCATTACGGTTCCCGCCATAAGCAGGGAGAAATGGGACGCTGTCGCTTAATCACGCCAAGCCCCCCGTTACGGCCATCCAGATCTTTTCGGGGATAACAGGCAGCTCGTCCAGCTCTGCCCCGGAAGCCTTTGACAGCGCTCCGGCCAGCGCGGCCGGCATCCCGATAACGCCATGCTCGCCAACACCGCGCGCGCCGTACGGCCCGTCAATATTCGGCGTCTCGACGAAATCAACAAGATACTCGGGCGTCTGGCCGAAATGCATCACCTTATACGTCCTCAGGCTCGTGTCCAGCACATTGCCGGCCGGGCCATACTGGAAGTATTCCCGGCTGCCGACGCCAAGGCCCATACACATGCCGCCCCGTACAAGCGCCTTGGCCATTTCCGGATTGATCACCTTGCCGGCGTCAATAACCGTTGCCGCGCGGGTCAGCCGGTACGTGTGCTCCTTCGTGTCATATTCCACCTCAACGGCCTGCGCGCCCGGCGTCCAGTACGGCCCGGCCTTACCCTTGCCTGTCTCTTTGTTAAGATAATTGAGGTCGTGCATAATGAAGCTGCCATGTCCGAGGATCTGGCCGCCAACCGAATTGCCGTTGTCATACTGGTGACCGTGAACAAGATCGGAGAAAACATGAAACACAGTCGGGTCGCTTTTCAGGTAAACGCGCCCGTCGGCGACATCCAGCTCCTCCGGCCCGCATCGCATCACGGTCGCCGCGAGGTTTTTAAGCTGCGTTATAACGTCATCCGCTGCCGATAGCACGGCGCGCCCGAGCATGAACGTTGTCATGCTCGCCACCGTTTTCCAGTGGCGCGGCGCGTATTTCGTATTGACGTCCATATTGACGTGGATACGGTTAATATCCATCTTCAGCGCCTCGGACAGAATCTGCGCCGCCGTCGTTTTCATCATCGGTCCGATTTCCACACAGCCGACATTCAGATTGGCGCTGCCATCGGGATTAAAGTCGATAAACGCGCCGGAGACGGCGTCTGTCGGTGAGTTGGACGTCTTCCAGAAGCAGGAGAGTCCCTTGGCGCGGATTTTACCACCGATATCGAGCCGGTCGCCCTCCTGCCAGTTAATAAGCGTTTTAACGCGACTTATACACGCCTGCAAATCGCCGAAATTGCTGCGCGTAATCTTCACCTGTGTCGGTGTCGTCTGGTCCGGTACGAGCGCGTTTTTAAACCGCAGCTCCGCCGGGTCGCGCTTGAGGGCCTTTGCCAGCTTATCGAGGGTGCGCTCTATACAAAACGTCAGCGACAGGTGGCTGAAGCCGCGAAAGGATGTAGCGTAAGGCTTGTTCGTGTAAACGCACAGTCCATCGCAGCTGACGTTGTCTATATTATAAGGGCCCGTACAGTCGGCAATAACAGCCTTCGTCAGGCGCGGACTGATATCGGCGTACGCGCCGGTATCGACAAGATACGTGATCGCGGCCGCCTTGAGCATCCCATCCCGGGTCGCGCCAAGCTTTACAGTCGCTTCCAATCCCATGCGGCAGGGCGACGACACGATATCCTCCTCGCGCGAATTTGTAATACGTACAGTCCGTCCGCCGACGGCTTTGGAGGCCATATATGCCAGAATCTCCAGCTGAACGGGTGCTTTTCCGCCAAATCCGCCGCCGACAAACGGCGTTTCAACAATGACCTTGCCCTCGTCCAGCGCAAAAAGCTTTGTCAGTATTTTTTGTACCTCGTGCGGCCCCTGAGACGACGTGCGGATAAAAACCGTGCCGTCAGCCGTGACCGACGCCTGCGCCGAGCGCGTCTCCATGGCGATATGGTCCGACTGGGGGAGCGTATAGCTTGCTTCAATGGTGATAGCGCTCTCGTCAAAGCCCTGTTTGATATCGCCCTTTCGGATGAGCTCGCGGTCGCAGATATTCGTGCCGGGCTGCGGGTAGACATCCATAACAGGCTTTTTATAGCTGCTCAGATCGTTATGGACGAGCGGCGCATCCGATTGTAGCGCCTGCTTCGGCGAGCGGACACTGGGTAGCGGATCATACTCAATGCGTATTAAAGACGCAGCTTTAGCCGCTTGAAATTCACTCTCCGCGACTACAAGCGCTACCGGCTCCCCGTAATAGCGGACCTTCCCGCGCGCGAGCGGCGGCCTGTCTTCAATAATCGATCCGTACAAAACGCCGGTGCTGTCCCCTGTCAGTATGGCATGCACGCCGGGAACGGCGGCCGCCGCCGCCGTATCGATTTTATTAATAATTCCGTGTGCGCACGTACTGACGGCCATTTTAGCCGTCAGCACCCCGACGGGTATGAAATCGTCCGTATATTTGGCGTCTCCGGTCACCTTGTTGCATGCTTCCTTGCGTATAACCGTTACGCCGACACCTGTTTTCGGCATATAAACCCCCATGCGCCATCGCGCTTAAACAATTCATTATCTGTCTTAGAATTGGCATTGAAATGCGATTATATTCTGTTATAAAGATATCTCTGCAAAAAAGTCCGATACGTTCAATGTGCTGCAAATCTTACAGGCTATAAACCCCTGACAGGTCAAAAAAGCCGCTCACGCGGCTTTTTTGACCTGTCAGAAGCCCGGCGCGTAACGCGCCGGGCTTGATTCGTTTATTAAACTATTATTCAGACGAGTTGGGTCCAATCCAGCATCTCCGGCGGCCCAATAATGTTTTTATCCATATTGACAATAAACGCCGCGTCGTGCTCCGTCGCCAGATGCTTGTCCACGGCCTCCTGGTTCTCCCAGCCGAGCAGCATATAAAGCTCGTTCGGGCTGGACTTGGACTGAAAAACATGGGTCATCACAAAGCCCTCGTCGCTCTTGTTATCTTCCGCCTGAAGCTTCATGTACCGGATCGTCTCATCGACGCAGCCGTCCTTCGCCGTGAACTTTGCCAGATCAATAATCATCGTCGCTTCTCCTTTTATAATCAGCCGCCGAGTACGAGCCCGCCGTCATGGACGTTGATGGTCCCCGTCATCTGATTGGCAGCATCTGTGGATAAAAAGACGCACAGCGCGCCGATTTCGATGGGCTCGCCGAAACGGTGCATCGGCATGTTGCCCTCAATCTGCGTAAACGCCTCGGGCGGCAGGTCCTTATCAAGGTCGGAGTGCGTCGGGCCCGGCTCGACAACGTTGACACGAATGCCGTAATCACCAAGCTCGACAGCCAGCGCTTTCGTAAGCATCTCAAGCCCCGCCTTCGACGCGTGGTACGACGCCTTGGGATGGTGCCGCGTCCCGCCGACGCTCTGGCCGCCAATGGACGAAATGTTGACAATGCTGCCGCCCTTGCCCGCCTCGATCATGCGCGGGACCACCTCGTAGATCATAAACGCCGGGCCGTGCAGATTTGTGTTGATGACGCGCTGCCATTCGCCGAGCTCTTTATCATCCACAAATTTTGTAACGGTGGACACCCCGGCATTATTGACTAAAACATGCACCTCGGGAAAAATCTTGTAAATCTCATTGACGGCGTTTTTCACGCTGTCAAGCGACGAGGTGTCACACGCCACGCAGAAATACGTGCCGCCGTACTGTTTTAAACCCTCGGCGGCGGCGTCTCCCTTATCCTTGTTGCGGCAGAGGATCGCCACGTTGGCGCCGCTCTGGGCAAACGCCGTTGAGATACCCAAACCGATACCCCTGTTGCCGCCGGTAACAATCACGTTTTTTCCCTTGACGGAGAACGCGTCCTTCATATTGGCAATTGGTTTTGGCATGATAATAATTCCTTTCCTTATCTTAATTATGTAATAACTGATTTGACCTCCAGGTACCCCCTGCATTGCCCATGCCTAGAGCACATATAAATTATGATGGGTCATTTTATCATTAATGCCTTTTATCGGAATCAGCGCCCCCGCTATTTGGGCGGCGGGCAAGTAAGAATATTGTATTGCATTACACGCGGCATTGCAATAAATTGAGCGCTTACTATGCCGGTTTGACAGCACGGATACGCAATTTCGGCACTATGCCCTGTCCTGCCGCCCCAGTGATGTCAACAATGACAACAAATATTATGTCAACATGTGCAAAGTAACATAAACGCACCCTTCCATTCGGATAAAACCATAACAGAAAAAGACAGAGGGTACCCAAAAACGGGTAAACCCTCAAACTGTTAAAAAATCTTTGTCCTTCGTCTGTACGTTCAATCGCCGTGCGATTGAATTTTCGTCGGTGACGGCGAGTTGTCTGGTCTCACCGGCGAAAATTATATGATTTCAATGCTTTGAGGGATTCACTTCCGAAAAGTATTACTTTACGAGCGCCGCAGCGCGAGAACCATCAGTTGTCGAAAAAGCCGCGGTAGCGACTTTTCGACAGTCTAAGGGGATACCCGAAAGCAGGGTATCCCCTTCTTCAGATGGCGTTGCCGCGGTGCGCGCTGCCGACGACTGACTTGCGTATAAAATCGACAGGTATAACCGTGAGCGCTAAAAGGATAACAAACTGCAGCTGCGAATAGTGCAGCCCCGTCGTCCGGAAGATCGTGCCGCCGAAATAGATAATAACGAGCTGTATGACGCAGATTAGTACCATGATCACTATAAAGCCCTTGTTTCGCCATATATGTGCCAGTAAATTCAGCCGCGTCGTGCGCACGTTAAAGCTGTTGAAGACACCGGCGAAGATGAACATGGCGAAAAAGGCCGTCATGAAAAACCCGTCACCCGGCGCGTGGTCATACATAGAATGAATAGCCGGCAGTTTTAAAAACAGGACGCAGAGCAGCGTAAAATAGATGCCGCCCACAAGGATTTGGTTGTACATATAGTGGTTGATGATGGGCTCATCCCGTTTTTTTGGCAGCTCCTCCATGTATTCCTTCAGCGGAGCCTCGCCGGCAAACGCCAGACCCGCCAGCGTATCCATCACCATATTGACCCACAGCATCTGCAGTACCGTAATCGGTGAAGCAATGCCGATAAACGGGCCGATAATCGAAACAGCCACAGCGCAGAAGTTGATGGTCAGCTGGAATATGATGAATTTACGAATACTCTTAAAAATAGTCCGTCCATATAAAATCGCTTTGGAGATGGACAGGAAATTATCGTCCAATATGACGATGTCACTGGCTTCCTTGGCGACCTCCGTCCCGCTCCCCATAGAGAAGCCGACGTCGGCAATTTTAAGGGCCGGCGCGTCGTTAATCCCGTCGCCCGTCATACCGGCCACCAGGCCCAGGCGCTGTGCGGCGGCAATGAGCCGGCTCTTGTCGGCCGGCACGGCCCGCGCCACGACGCGCAGATGCGGAAGGGCCGAGCGCAGCTCACTGTCCGACATCTTCTGCAGCTCGCCGCTCGTGAGCACGGTGCGGTCCGTGTCGTCATGAACGAGGCCGACCTCTCTGGCGATGGCCGTGGCCGTTTCTTTATTGTCGCCCGTAATCATAACCACCTGGATTCCCGCACCGACAACCTGACGAATGGCTTTGGGCGCTTCGCGGCGGATCTCATCGCGGATGGCCACGATTCCCAAAAGCGTTAAGTTTTCGTTGATGCCCCGCGAATTCATGCCGTCCTCCGTAACGGCCAGGGCTAGCAGGCGCACGGCGCGTGAGGCCATATCCTTCATGGTTTTTTTGAGTCCCACCGAGGACGAAAGCTCCCGCTGGACACCGTTTTCATCGATATACCGCTTGCATTTCGGCAGTATCAGCTCCGGTGCGCCCTTTATAAGCGTCAGGTTCACGTCGCCCTTCACCTGCGCGCTGGAATATTTATGGACGCTGGAAAACGGCACGCTCGCCACGACGCTGACATTCTCCCGCACCGGCTGATTCCCTGCGGAGAATTCCAGCAGAGCCCGCTCGGTTGCATTGCCGCCCACTGCCCGCGCTTTCCCGCCGCCGGTAAGCTTGGCGCCCGTGTTATAAGCGCTTGAGATGCGCAGGAGCTGCCCCAGCTTTGTTTTCCGCATTTTAGAAAAATCGTCCAGGCGCTTCCCGTCACCGGCGATAAAAAAAAGAACTTTCAGCTCCCCTTTTGTGATCGTGCCAGTCTTGTCGGCAAACAAGATATTGAGATTGCCCGACGTCTCAATCCCCACGAGCTTTCTGACAAGGACATTGTCGCGGAGCATCCGCTTCATGTTCGAGGATAGAACGATGGTGATCATAAGCGGCAGCCCCTCGGGTATCGCCACAACGATAACCGAGATGGATAGCGTTACGGCATGGATCAGGTGTCCGACAAGCTGCTGCGGTGAATGAAGCACGCCCAGTATCGCGCCGGCGTTGCCGGAGTTGGCGAGGACGATGGCATTAAAAAGGTCCGCGAACGCGACGAGCGCCGCGCCGATATACCCCATCCTGCTCACCGACTGAGCCAGCTTTCCCAGCCTCAGCTTCAAGGGGCTCTCCCGCGGATCCTCCTGGACGTCGCGCGCAAGCCGTCCATAAAACGTGCCGGCCCCAACGGCTTCCGCGCGCATGATTGCCTCGCCCGAACATACAACACAGCCGCGAAAAAGCCGGCTTTTATCGCTGAAATCGCCAATGTCCTTGATCCGTTCGCCGCCGGGCCTTTTAACGGCCTCCTTGCTCTCACCGTTGAGCGGTGACTGGTCTACATAGATTTCCCCGCTGATCATTACTCCGTCGGCCGGGATACGGTCTCCCGGCTGCAGCAGGATAATGTCGCCGACGACGACATCCGTAACCGGCAGTTCCATCAGTCCGCCGGCCCGCTTGACGCGGCATTTCGTTTTAAGCGCGTCCTCCTGCAGCTTTTCAAAGGCCGCTTCGCTGCCGTGCTCGGACAGCGTGGACACAAAGGTGGAAACGAGTATAGCCGCCGCGATGCCGATTGTCTCATACCAATTGAAGTCCCGCAGCCGGATAACGATATTGGCCACGAGCGCGACCAGCAGGATCTTGATGATTGGGTCACCGAAGTTCATGATGAATTCCCGCAGGAAGCTCTGCTTCTTGTGGCGTGTAAGCGAATTGTCGCCGTACCGCTCTGCTGACAGGCACACGTCTTTGTCCGAAAGGCCCGTGATCCTGCCGATGAGCTCCGTCGTGTTCTGCATAGTTTACCCCTCGTAAATTCTTGTTCGGTCTGGATTTCCAGTGCCGGCTCGTACTTTAAAAATATATTTTGGGGGTTGTCTTAATATGTTACAAATCTTGCTGGTGACGGCGCTGTGTCTCGATGCGTTTACAGCCAGCCTCGCCTGTGCGATCTCCAAAACTAAAATGGGATGGACGGCCATCGTGGTCATCAGCCTCGTAAGCACATCGGTCCTCGCGCTGTCGACGGGGTTGAGCGCTCTTGTACGCGGCCTTATATCCCCGGAGCTCTCCTCGGCCGTCTCCTTCGCGCTGCTGCTCATCATCGGGCTTATCAAAAGCTTTGAGTTTGTGCTCAAGCGCTGGATCTCAAAGAGTGACGATCAGCGCAACCAGCTCGAAATGAAACTGTTTGATCTGAACGTTGTTTTAACCGTCTACGCCGACACCGACAAGGCCGATTTTGATCACTCGAAAAGCATTTCCGTCAAGGAGGCCGTCTACCTCGCCCTGGCCCTCTCGCTGGACGGCTTTGCCGCCGGCTTTGGCTGGGGGCTTTTGCCGGTGGATTACCTTGGCCTGACCGCGCTGTCGCTGGCCTCAAACCTCCTCGCGCTCACGCTTGGTTATTTCGCTGGAAAATGGCTAATCCGCCGGACCAGAGTCGACCTGTCGTGGCTGGGCGGCATTCTGCTCATCGTGCTGGCGTTTACAAAAATCCTTTAATGCCGCTTTTAAAAGCTGAACCTATAAAACAATAAAAGCCTTCGAAGCGCAGTGCTCCGAAGGCTTTTATTGATAGGTATGAATCCCATATTTAGTATTGCTTCGCAGGATATCTTACGCCTATATTTGTTTTAAGTATTTTTTGATGATCCGCAGCGCCTTAACAGGGTCTGTCTGCGCTAAAAGGCCGATGGCATACAGGATATATTTTTCGTCGAGATAAAAGTGCGGTGAAATAGGCTTGAGGATATTGGCTGATGTCGGCTTGAAAACGGCCCCATCCAGAACACGGCGCGGGTTGGACGAGAACGCGACGGGCCCGCCGGCCCCGATGACGGTTTTAACCTGGGTCAGGTCCTTACCGCGCTGCACCCAGAAGTCGCCGTTGTGCGTCACAACGAGCTCAATGGTACCCACGTGCCGGTCTACAGCCGTCTTGACGGCCAGATGCGACAGCGTCAGCTGGCATTCCGTCTGGTCGGCCCCGTCCGGTATACTGAGGACGGCACGCAGCTTTTTAACGCGTTCCTCAAACGCGGTGCGCTCGTCGTCAAAAAGCCCGCCGGCGTCCTCGGCAATGCATGAGAGCGTATCGAGATTGTGAAACAGGCCCAAATCGCCCTCCACCGTCCGCTTTGCGTACGGCTCCGGCAGCCCGGCCAACGACGCGCCCTCCTTAGTCGGCGCACCCTTGGCAATGGAATACACATCGGTCGTCGCGCCGCCGACGTCGACGAGGAGCAGCTCGCCGAGCCCGGCTTCGCCGCGCGCGCCGTCCGCGATGAGCCGGGCCGCCTCCAGCACGGCCGACGGCGTGGGCATAACGACATCGCTGATCGTCTCTTTAACCTGACTGATACCCTTGGCGTCCGTAATCCGGCTGATAAACAACGCGCGTATTTTTTCATTGACGGGGTCCAGGTTGAGACGCCCGAACTCGGGCATCACGTTTTTCGTGTAAATGACGTTTTTATGCGCACCGGCGAAAATCTCCTCAATCTCACCCTTGGCCGATTTATTTCCGGCTACGATGATATTCTTGACGCCGCCTTCCAGCGACGCCAGCATTCGGGCGTTATGGACGATCGTTTTTTTATTGCCGCCGTCCGTGCCGCCGGTTAAAAGCACGATATCAGGGGCGCTCGCTTCGATCTCCTCAGCCTCATCTTTTGTCATCTCATAGGAATACGTACCGACGATCTTTGCGCCCGCGCCCAGCGCGGCCAGCCGTCCGGCCTCCGTCGTATACTCCGGCACGAGCCCGATACAGATCATCTTCAGGCCGCCCGCGGCGCTGGAGCAGGCCACAGCGCGCTTAATGTCCGCTTCCTCGATCGTCACCGTTTCGCTGAGCTTTTCAAAAGCCTCGCGCAGTCCGACGGATATATCCGTGTCGACTGTGGACGGCACCTGCACCCGCGCGGCCAGCTCCTCCTTCTCAAGATCGAAGGCGACCGCTTTTGTAAACGTGCTGCCGAAATCGATGAATATGCGAATGCTGCTCATGTATTTGCCTCCTGTGACTTAATTGAGGTCTTAGGATCAGAATTCCTTAAGGGCAAAGGCTTACTCCTTGGACGGTATTTGCATATCCACGCGTAACTGTTCAATCTTTTTCTCCAGCTCATCAATTTTTTTGAAGGATTCCACAAGAGCAGTTGTTAACGCAGCTAATACCAATGCCACAACGGCAATAATCACCCAGAAATTTCCTGACATAAAACCAAAAACAATTTGTGATGCAATTAAACAAAAAACAAAATATGAAACAAAAATGCCTAAAAATGTTTTCAATTAAAAACCTCCGATAACTCTGTATATCTGACTCTAGATACGCCCATTTTTATAAAATATCTTATCAAATGCACAGAAGATTTTCAATTGCCCTGCGATTCAACAATCGTGTTCTGTTCGCCGCCCGCCGCCTTACGGACTTGGCTCCATCATAAAGCCGGGATCGTTATCGGGCGTGACCTCTATCAGCATATCCGGGTCACAGTTGTCTCCCGGCTGCAAATGCATCTTGGGGTCGCAAAACCGTGGCTGCTTATACAGGTCTTCCATAGTTACCGCTACGCCGTCGTCTTCGGTAGATTCCTCCGGTATAACAGCGCACATTTCTTGCGTTTGTACAATATCGGATGTTTTTAATGTGCTGCCCGCCGGCGTCAGAAGAATTGTAAGTAAAATAACCGCGCTTAAAAGTACTTTCATGTTATCACCCCGTCTGTTATGACTGACAGGAAACCATTATGTTCCGCAAAGCGTCGTTCGGCGCATTATTGTTTGTCCCGCGGGGGTGGGCGGATATGCAATCCGCCCCTACAGCTTGCAGGCAGCTTTACAACGATTTGAGGGCCGCATTTTCATGCGGCCCTGCCTTTATGCGATAAGCCGGCGCGAAAATCCGCCGTTAAATTTTGCCTTTAGCCTTAAGGTCTTCCGTGAGGTCTTTAATGGACTGATTGACGTCGGACTCGGGCGGATAGACCCTGTCAAAGCCGATCTTTTTAAAGGTGGCCTCGTCCTCCGCGAAGTCTCTTGAGCCAACGCCCAGAATACCGCCGATGTACATGAGGATATCGCCGACACCGGCCTCAACACACATTTCACGTATACCCTGCACATCCATCTCCGCCATACCATAAAGGGATGTAATGAGGATGGCGTCGGCGTCCGTCTCCTGCGCGGCCTTGATGAACTCCTCGGCCGGCGTCTGAGCGCCCAGCGGGACGACGTTAAAGCCCTGCTCTGTCAGCGCCCGGGAAATGATCTTTGTGCCGATGACATGCGCGTCGACGCCGACGGTGCCCGTAACCACGGTCGGCACTTTCTTCATCTCAATCTTCTCCAGCTCAACGTCACTCTTGTCGAATGTGCCGATGGCCTTACCCTGCGCCAGACACCAGAAGTCGGCCATGGAGGCCTTGAAGTTGAGCTTCGTGCCCTCGTATTTTTCTCTTTCCTTGATTTTCTCGTCGTTATATTTCCGCACTTCCTCGGGAATCGGCAGGTTGCCGTAGTCGATATAGCGGCACGCACCCTCCAGGTCTCTGGCGCCCATAACAAGATCCTTGGGATAAATGTTAATGGAGAACGGCGAATCGAGAACGCCCGCTTCAACGGCCTTAACAGCCCCGACGGCTACATCGCCGTCGCCCATTTCTAAAACCTTGTCGAGGATGGCGGAGACGGCCAGCTCCGTCATGCGTATTTCCTGCTGGATGGCCGGCGTATCGGCCTCGAATTTCTGCTGGCGGACGACGTTGAAAATCCAGTTGGCCGAAGCATATGTCTGCATGTGGGACTCGAGGCTCGGCACGCCGAGAGCCTCGTCAATCGTCTTGACGGAGCAGGCGGCCAGGTCCGTCATGGCTGCTTCCATCGCAACGTAGTTGATGTAGCCGAAGGCGTTGCCCAGATCCTGCGGGAACGGGAACAGCGACGACTGGTTGCCGATGATGCCGGGGATGATCGTATCGGTAAAGCCGGACTTGTCCAGATATTTTCTGAAAAGTTTTTCGCAGATTTTAATTTCAGCCACATCCTGGGCGATATTACCCTGGAAATTCATCAGCGGGACGATGCTCTTTGTGCCCTGTCCAGCCGAGATGAGCGCCTCAATGATCTGCGTGGCGATATTGACATACATGGGGATAACGCCATTGGGCAGCCACCCGTGCGTATCGGTGGAGATAATAACACCCCGGTCGGCGTACAGGCCAATGAGGCGGCCTAAGTACTGGGCCGTCTGGATGCATTCCTCGGGCGTGGCTTTCTTGTCGTAGCCGCCAATCCAGCCGAAAAAGCTGTTGGGCATAGCCGTCATACCGGAGGCAAAGGCAATCTCGCCGACGAAGCTGTTGGCTACGCGGGACGAACGCGGGTCAAATGCGCCCTCGCACGACTCGACAACCTTCCGGGTCGTCTTGACGCCGTGGTTGATAATCGGGTAGCCGTTGAGCTTCTTCTTGCCGGTGCGGATGCTCTCCTCCAGACCCTTCTGGGCCTTGTCCAGCTGGAGGTTTCTCGTATACGAGTCGGTCGTGAACGGGAAAAGCTGGACGCCGACGGCATTGAGGCCCTGCAGCAGCTTGATCTCTTCTTCGACGACGGGGACACCGGAACGCGGGAACAGGCCGATCTTGCCCTCTGCCTTATACTGAGCCAGACGCTTCGTGAAATTCTTGCTGTCGGGCAGCGATTTATGGTACTCGACGGCTTCGTCGATATCGACTTCCTTGCCGGTGGGCCACTGCGCCAGCTGTTCCTGACGCATCTTGGCAAAGGTCTGCTCGTCTATTTTTTCCTGCTTGACTTTGATCACGTTTTTTCCCCCTCAAGTTATTTGATGTCTCATTTTTGTATCCGCTATCCCCCACTGTCGGCAGGGAACCAAGCGCTTCTATCCGTTATTTTGATATCTCACTTTTGTGCATCCGGTGTTCCCCGCGGTTGGTGGGGAAGCCAGACGTAGCTTTCCGCTATTTTGATATCTCACATTTCAGCCCATAGGATTCGATGATTTCTTTAGCGCGGTCCATCTGCTCGGTTGTGAGCTCGGGCACATCGTCCAGCTGATAGACCATGTCGATCATCCTGTATTTATTCGCGCCGTACCGGTGATACGGCAGGAGATTGACGGTTGCGTCCGGCGCAAGCTCCTTCACGGTCCGCCCCAGTGCGTTGAGATTGTCGTCCGAGTCATTATAACCCGGAATAAGCGGCACGCGTATCACGACGGGCACGCCTTTTTTGACGACGAGCCCGAGATTTTTTAAGATCAGTTCGTTCGACACGCCGGTAAACTCCCGGTGTCTAGACGGGTCCATATGCTTGAGATCGAAAAACACGAGATCGCTGTATTCCAGGATCTTTTCCAGCGCGGCCGGGTCGCCGTATCCGGACGTGTCGGCATTGGTGTGAAAGCCCGCCTCGCGCGAGAGCTTAAAAAGCGCCGCAACAAAGTCGGCCTGGGCAAGAATCTCTCCGCCGGAAGCCGTGACGCCGCCGCCGGAGGCCTCGTAATAGTCGGCGTCCTTTTTAACGATCTTGAACACCTCTTCAACCGACATTTTTTTGCCGGAAATCTGCAGTGCCTGAGGCAAACAGTTTTTAACGCACACTTCACACAGCGTGCATTTTTCCCGGTCGATATGGACACCGTCCTCGTCCATTGTGACAGCGCCGACGGGACAAACCTTGACGCATGTCCCACAACTTTTGCAGGATGTGTACCGCCACGTCACCTCCGGTTTCATACACTGGGACTCCGGGTTGGAACACCATAGGCACGTGAGCGGGCACCCTTTTAAAAAGACGGTCGTCCGAACGCCGGGACCGTCATCAATGCTGTATCGCTGGATATTGAATACGATCCCCTCGATGTTTTCCATGACTTTCTCCTTGAACTGTAATGGGTCGTTGCTAATTAAATACAGAGGTAAAGATGTAATGATGATTTTTTGCAACATTTCGGAAGAGTTGCCCTTAAGGCAACTCTTCCGATCTTATTCATACGGGGCTGGTTACACCATTTCGTGCATGGTACGTTCAACGATCTCGTCCTGAAGGCCCTTGGGCAGGTCGATGAAGTACGCGCTGTAGCCGCCGACGCGGACGAGCAGGTTCTTGTGCTCGGCCGGGCACGCCTGCGCGGCCAGCAGCTCCTCGCGGCTGTGGATATTAAACTGAATATGCCAGCCGCCGCGCTTCATAAAGGCCTTGATGAGCCAGGCCAGCTTCTGGAGCTTCTCATCTGTGTTAAGGATGTTTTTGCTGAACTTCATGTTCATGGCATAGCCGACAAACTCCTTGGAGTACGGGCCCTTGGTAGCGGAGTTGATGGCGGCTGTCGGGCCGTTGACATCCATACCGGGCATGACAGAGCAGGCCGCGTCGCATGTCGGCGAGCCGGCTGTCCGGCCGTTGGGAAGCGCGCCGAGGCTCTTGCCGATACCAATATGGCCGGCCGCTGCGCCAATAAAGAGCATCGGCTTTTTGCCGGTGATCGGGTCGATCCAGCGCTGCATGATCTCAGGCACCTTCGTGGATAAATTGTCGTAAATGTCATCGACGTAATCATCGTCATTACCGTATTTCGGCGCGTTCAGGCACTGCTGGCGGAGCTCCTCATAGCCCTCCCAGTTTTTCGCGCACGCATCAAGCAGCTCGGCCATTGTGACCTTCTTCTCGTCGAAAACAAGCTTTTTGATGGCGGCGATGCTGTCGGCCGTATCAACCATGCCGCGGCTGCCGAGCCAGGACGTCCAGCCCTCGGGATAACGCGCGCCGCCCTCTTTTGGGGTCAGGCCTTCGCGGATACAGTCTTCATACTGCATGGCACAGCGCAGACCGCTCATCGGGCCGTCCGTAATTTCGGTGGCCAGCGAGATCATCTTGATCTTGTGCAGGATGGGCACAAAGTACTCCAGCTGCTTGTAGTAGGCATTGAGGACATCCTCGACGCTCTCAAACTTGCTGGCGTCACCCGTATGCACGCCGAGTTGTTTCTTCGTTTTGGGGTCAAAGCCGTCGTTGAGCGCCAGCTCAAACAGCTTCGTCTGGTTGATATTGTGGCCGCCGCCCAGATGCTCCATGCTGTCCAGATGATAACCAAGGCAGCCGGAAGCATTCCAGTTGCAGGCATCCTCGATGGGTACGCCGCGATCGAGATAGCGCTGGGTACCCAGCTTGTCGTTTAAGAACGCCGGGTTGCCGCCGCCAAAATCGCGGTTGCAGCGAAGGGCGTGGAGAATAAATTCCGGGTCCATATCGGGATTGTAACGGATATAGATAGCCGGCTCCGACAGCTTGACCTGAGCCATAGCCTCGAGGACAAGCCACGAAATTTCGTTCGTCAGGTCGTTGCCGTCCTTGTCGGTACCACACAGCGTGATATTCGGAAGCAGCGAACCGGGAGCCGCTCTTTGCTCGCGCGGAATCGTAACGAGGTTTTCGCACTCACGGATCTTGAGCCACAGGGCACCGAGAAGCTCTGCGGCATCCTGCGCGGTGATCTTGCCGGCTTTTTTATCCTGCTCGTAGTATTTGATCAGCAGCTGATCGAGTCGTCCTACCGGGACCTCGGGGCGGTCGGAGCTTTCCTTCCAGCAGACAAGGTGGTACATACGCACGCACTGGACCGCTTCAAAGAAATCACGAGGTGGCTCGGCCGGGCAGCGCTCGCAGGCCTCGGCGATGCGCAGAAGCTCCGCCTTGCGATCGGGGCGCGTTTCCGAAGTCGCCATCTTCCGGGCGAGTTCGGCATGGCGCTCGGCGAATTTGATGAACGCCTGGCAGGAGATGATGCAGGCCTCAAGGAGCCAGTACTTACGCAAAAACTGGGCTGAACCGTGGGAATGCGCGACGTCGCCCTCGGCGATCATGCGCTCACGCTCTTTTTTACAAAGATCAATAACATAATTGAGGCCGTGGTCAACACACTTGACACTCACCTGGGCCACACCGCCGCCATAGGCGCTATAGTTCTGGAACAGGCCTCTGTCCATCTTGTAACGGACGCCGCGGCCCTCGAAAACACAGCCTCTGTCAAACAGAAGGTCGAATACGCCCTCGCCCATGTCATAGGCCAGCGACGTGTTGACCGTCTCAGCCGGCATATGCGCGATCCAGTATTCGGCGTCTTCCTTCAGAGCCTGCAGATCCGCCGGATCAATGTTCGTGGATTCTGTGTCGCTCGTCTTGCGGGCAAATTTACCGGAATTGCACATATCCAGGATTTCATGCGGCTTCATCGCGCAAAGGGTGCCGTTGCCGCGGATATACTTCGTCAGCGAGCCGACGATCAACTCGCCGTCACGGATGAGCAGCGGGCATTCCGTAAGCCTCTTCTCAAGCGCCTTTGCCCATCGGATATCAACGGGAAGCCCTTCTGTTTCCTGCCACGATTTCGTGAACAAAAGCGTATCGTCCACGTAAACCTGTGGCGCAGCATCTTCCCATTCTTTTTTCAGCTCCTGAAGCCGGGGTGTTAAAACCTGAACGTTTCGGACCTCTTCGGGATTCACTTTCATTGCCATAATAATGGTCATCCTTTCCAAATAAATTCCTGGCACAAATCAGTCATGTCATGATGACCCTTTTGTGCATCAATCGCGGTTACTCTTTGTGGAAGCAATCGGCGCCTTACGTTTTGCTTGAAGGCTTTCAAACAAAACCTGCCTGTCATTGCCGTTGCCTGGTTTGCTATCTATTACATTATATGGTATCGCAGAATAAATCTTTGCCGGATCCATCGGCACCTTAGTTCTCGTCGTAGGCTCTGGCGACGATGTCGGCGATGAGCTCGGGCGTTGCGGCCACGGGAGACGTACCCTCACCGAAAAGCTTCACCAGCCCCTGCTGCATAGCGTATACGCCGTCGGGTACGCCGGCCAGAAGGTCTTCCTTCGTGAAGCCGTACTTTTCACCGAGTGCGCTGAGGCTCGGCATTTTAACCCGCCGCATCAGCGTCTGTACCGCGTCGTAAACAGCCTTGCCGACCTGGTCGGGCGTTGCGCCGGGCGGCACTGTCCCGCCGAGCGCGACAGTGATTTCCGTAACCTTGTCCGGATATACGGAAGCCGCCATCTGCATCACCTGCGGCAGACAGGAGGCACAGCCGTTGCCATGGGGAATGTGATATTTCGCGCCAAGCACCTTGCCGATATCATGCGCGAGATGACACAGGGGACCGGACATCGAAATGCCGCCCAGCGTCGCGGCAAGCATCATGCCCTCGCGCGCTTCAAGGTCCCGGCCGTTTTCATAGGCGCGGACAAGGTATTTGCCTACGAGCGTAAACGCTTCTTTTCCCGTCAGCTCGCAAAAGCTGTTGGCCCGCCTGGACGTGTAGGACTCGACGGCGTGACACAGGGCGTCCATGCCTGTCGAGGCCGTGACGGACGGCGGCAGAGCCAGCGTAAGCTCCGGGTCGACAATGCCGAGCGTGACGGCGCAGCCGATGCCGGCAATATTCGTCTTGATATTATTAATCGTATCGGTAATGACGCCGCCTGGCGTGCATTCGCTGCCGGTTCCGGCCGTCGTCGGAATGACGACGAGCGGGACGGACGGCTTCGTGATAACGCCCTCGCGGCCAAAATACTGGTTGATGGGGGGCGGATTTGTCTGCAGCATTTTGGCGCCCTTGGCCGTGTCGAGCGAGCTGCCGCCGCCGACGCCGACAACGCCATCGACCTTTTCACGGATACCGAGCTCGCCGGCCTCATTGACGGACCAATCGGGCGGGTCGGCCTGAACGCCGTCGTAGGTAACGGTCCGGATTCCGGCGTCTTCGATAATCTTAACAATCTGGTCGGCAACGCCGGCGTTTTTGATCCCCATGTCATAAACGACGAGGACCTTCGTACAGCCGAGTTCTTTGAGTTTGTCCCCTAGAAGCTTTGACGTCCCAATACCGAACAGCAGTGGGTTTGGGCTTGAAAAAATACTCTGCATTAAGTTCCCTCCTTCTGCCGTCAGGCCATCACGACCTGACGGTCATACGTGTTCTCAAGGATGCTTTTGATATCTTCTTCCTTGACCGGGCGCGGCGAAAAGAAAAAGATCTGTGTGCGCATGATTTCCGGCACGGCTGTTAGCAGCTCTTCCTTTGATTTCACATAACCTGTTAACCTTGGCAGCTTCGATTTCATCATGAGCGCCTCCACCGTGCGCCCGGCGATTTCGCCGAGCTCTTCCACTGTCGCGCCGTCGGGGACTTCGCCGCCGAGACACTCTGTGATGCGCCGTAGCTTGTCGGGCACAGCCGGGGCATAAAACTTGAAAATTTCCGGCAGGCACGCGCTGACGGCGGTGCCGTGTGGGATATGGAACATCATACAGATGACGGCCCCGATATCGTGCGGGATGTTGCAGTACGGACCGAGGATCGACATGGACGCCATCGTCGCGGCCAGATGCAGCCCTTCGCGGGCTTTCAGATTGCCGCCATCCCTAACGGCGTCCAAAAGATTCTCTCCGATAAGGGAAATGGCCTTAAACCCGAACAGCTCGCTGTATTTATTGGGCTGGTTGGACACAACGGCCTCTACGGCGTGGCACAGCGCGTCAAATGCCGTCATGGCCGTTACGGCCGGCGGCAGCTTCAGCGTCAGTTCCGGGTCAACGATGCCAAGCTTTACGGGGCACATGAAATTCTCTTTCGTGTTGTTAATCGTGTCGGCGCAAGCGCCGCCGGGCGTCACCTCGCTGCCGGTGCCTGCGGTTGTCGGAATGACAATAATCGGCTTGAGATTGGTAAGATCAGCCGTAGGTGGAAAACCCGGGCGCGAGAAATACTGGTTGATAGGGGGCGGATTGGATAATAAAAGCCCCGCACCCTTCCCCGTATCAAGCGAGCTGCCGCCGCCGACGGCGACGACGCCGTCCACTTTCTCCCGAATCGCCAGCTCACCCGCCGCATTGACGGTGTAGTCCGGCGTATCCGACTGGACGCCGTCAAAAATAATGGCCTCAATACCGGCGTTTTTTATGTAGCTGAGTATATCGTCAGTTATTCCAGCTGCCTGAACACCTTTGTCAAAAACTACAAGAACCTTCTTACAGCCAAATTTCCCGAGCTGTTCGCCGACGGTTTTTGACGAACCGCTGCCGTATAAAATAGGGTTGGGGCTGCTCCATGTACTGAACATAAAAGACCACCTCAGTTGTGATGATTTGACTGTTGTGATAAAATGCCGTCAGAGTATTTACTTTTTTCACAACAATCGGTAAAATGTTACGGGGTAAAGCTACCGCAAAAAAATCCCGTCTATTTAAACAGATTTTTTATTAGCTAAGTGATATTTTATTACAAATGTGTTTGTCTCGTCATCATTTGAAATAATGAAATCCTGATTTTTATTTCGTAGGATATCACGATTATGGGATATCCTAATTGTATTATTGTATATTGACGACGCACGAGACTGCAGGAGGTGTAAAAATGCCGATTACCGTTAAAGCGATCCGGGAACAGCTCGAGCCATTTAACCCCGAGCATCTCTCCTCAAATAATACGGAAATGCCGATCGACACCGTGGCGCCGCTTCAGCATCAATCGGATTTCAGCGCGCCGGGCACCTTGTATATTGGCATGGCGTCGGAGCTTCCGGCGCACTGCCCGCCCAACCTCATCTGCATTGAGGATGTCCCCCTTCCGGACGATTACAAAAAGCCGCAGTTTGTCAACCTGACCGTTTTGCCGGGTAAAACGGACATCGTAGAGCTGTACACGCATCTGTGTAATCTGTTGTTCGATTACAACAGCACGCTCACAGCCGCGTCTAATCTGCTTACATCGCTGGCCAAGGCCCGAGGGCTTGAGAGCATCGTGGCTATTGCGTACAAGGTGCTTGGAAACCCCATCATCGTCAACGATAAGAGCTGGAAAGCGCTGGCCATCGCGTCCGACGTCAGCGAAACGGACGATATCGCCTGGAACGAATTCATGACCAACGGCGCCCTGTCGCTGGAGGTCGTGTCCATGAACATTAAGGAAAAGCTGACCGACCGGATTGAGCAAAGTGAAACGCCTTTATGGTGCAAAGAGGCCAACATGAAATATCCCCGGCTTTTCTGCCGCGTGGCCGTCGGTTCACGCCCTGTGGCAACGGTTGCCGTCATCGAGTATTACAAGCCGTTTGTCGAACGCGACTATTTACTGTTGTCCATGCTTGCCAACGCTATTTCAGCCGAGATGCAGAAAAACAAATTCCTGCATTATACACGCGGGCTGCTATACGAGGAATTTATTCTCGATCTCATTGAAGAGCGGCTCAAGAACCCCAGCGTCATTGACGAAAAGGTCAAATCACTTAGTCTTGGCCTCAAAAAGCACATCCACGTCCTCACGATTGACGTCAAGGAGTTTGACATCACATATTTTTCCATCCCGTATATGCGCGATTACCTCGAAAAAATGGTCAACGGCAGCAAGGCCATTATCTATAATGACAAGATCACGATGATTCTGAGCTACCACGGCGAGCGCGAGATCTTTGAGTCGGACGCCGGCAGGCTTCGCGACTTCCTGAGGGAATACAATCTCCACGCCGGCCTCAGCCGCGCTTTTACAAAGCTGGAAGAGCTGAAAAGCCACTACGAGCAGTCTCTGGAGGCACTGGAACTCGGCACGCACATCGACAGCGACTTGACGATTTACGCTTACGACGACTATGCCATCTACCACATCGCCAAGGTCTGCGCGGACTCGGCGGACCTGCATCAGTTTTATCATCCCAAGCTGGAATACCTGATGGAATATGACGCCGAGCATAAAACGTCGTTTACGGACAGCCTTTATATGTACCTCAAGCATTCCAGAAATATTACGAACACAGCCAAAGCGCTGCACCTGCACCGAAACAGCATGATTTATCATCTTAAGCGTATTGAGGAAATTTTAAATTTCAGCCTGTCGGACAACGAGATGCTCCTGCATATCGAGCTGTCTTTCCGACTGATGGAATACGATAAAAAGTTTAATAAAAAGCTGATTGACTGCGCCCCAACAGAGGAATAGCGCCCAGCCGGCCTTTCCGGCCGCCGTTGTTAAAACACCGCTTTTGAAAATTAATAAACCGTAAAGGAGTTATACTAATGGATGCTATCGACGCAATTTTAAAACGTGAAAGCGTGCGCCAGTACAAAAAAGACCAGATTACGGACAAAGACCTCAATGTTATTCTTGAGGCGGGAAAAAGCGGGCCGGGCGGCGGCGCATATCACCTCACTGTCATCCAGAAGGCCGACCTCATCCAGAAGATCAACGACAAAACCAAAGAGGCTATGCTCAATTCCGGCATGGAATTTTCGGTCAAGCGCGCGTCCACGCCGGGGTACGAGCCGATCTACGGCGCGCCGACGCTGATCCTGCTCTCGGCATCGGATCCAAACGGCATCGCCAACACATCCTGCTCGGCGGAAAACATGCTCATCGCCGCGACGGCACTCGGCCTGGGCTCGTGCTATCTCATGAGCATCCGCGGCGCTTTTGCCGGCGAAGAGGGCGCGGCTATCGCGGCTGAATGCGGACTGCCCGAGGGCAACACGGTTTTATGCGGCGTTATCGCCGGGTACAAGGCTGGTGACGCGTTCAAGTCCCCCGTGCCTAAAACCAGGACGGTCAACACCGTAAAATAACGGATTATATCCCCGCGCGGCCTGCCGCGCGGGGCATGCTTTAGCCAATTTACAATTGACATTCCCGCTCCAGTACAATAAAATCAGCTTTATGACCGGGATAAATAAAAACGGATATATTTACCATAGGAGGAGATACGAAATAATGAGACCACTGGAAGGCATCAAAGTCATTGATATGAGCACGTTTATCGGCGCGCCCGCCTGCGCGCGGTTCTTCGCCGAATTTGGGGCTGACGTTATCAAGATCGAGCCGAAGGGCGGCGACGTCGTCCGCTTCAACGGCGTGTCGGAGGGCCGCTTGGGCACCCCGTACGAGAACACGACATGGGATCTTGAAAACGCCCATAAGCGCGGCCTCGTTTTAGACCTCAAGTCACCCGAGGGCAAAGAAGTTTTAATGAAGCTTCTTGAGACCACCGATATCTTTATCACCAACTGGCGTCCCCAGGCCATCGCCAAGCTTGGCCTCGACTACGAGAGCCTGAAGGACAAGTTCCCCAAGCTCGTTTATGCCTCGTTCACCGGCTACGGCGAGGACGGTCCCGACAAAAACCTGCCCGGCTACGACTTCACGGCCTTCTGGGCACGCAGCGGCCTGCTCGGCACGTCGTACCAAAAGGGCACTGAGCCGATTAATCTGGTGCCCGGCATCGGCGATCATACAACCGGTATGTTTCTGGCCGCCGGCATTATGGTGGCGTTTTATAACGCCCAGAAAACCGGTAAGGGCGACAAGGTGGAAATCAACCTTCTGCACAGCGCCATCTGGACACAGGGTATTGTCATTCAGGCCGCGCAGTATCAAGACCTCGGTACGAAATATCCCACAAGCCGCAAGGTCGCTGAAAATCCCTTCAACAACACGTACAAAAGCAAGGACGGCCGCTTCATCCAGCTGTCCATGCCGCCGTTTGACCTCTTCTATCCGAAATTCATGCCGCTCATCGGCCGGGAGGATCTCGTGGGCGATCCGCGCTACACAATGAAGAGCATTACGGAAAATAAACTCCACGCCGAGTTTATCGCCATCATTGAGAATGCGTTCGCGCAGAAGACGGCTGAGGAGTGGGGCAAAATCCTCGTTGAAGCTGACATTCCGCATTCTGTGGCGCAAGTCTGGGAAGAAGTGCTTGAGGACGAGCAGGCCTGGGCAATCGGCGCGTTTGAGAACGTGAAATATCTCACTGGTGAGCGCGCGATGGTCCGTCAGCCTGTCACGATCAAGGGCGCGGAGAAGATCAAGTACGCGCGCGGCCCGTTCCTCGGCGAGCATAGCGAAACGATCCTCAAGGAGCTCGGCTACACCGATGAGCAGCTTAAGGAAATGCACGATAAAAAGATTTACTTCACCTGGGACGACCAGCGCGAGAAGTTTGGTGGCAACCTCGAAGAGGAAAAAAGCTATTAATCAACACGCATAAGTCAAGAGACTTTATCAAAAAGCCAGGGGGCCTTCGGATTTATCCGAAGGCCTCTTTTGCCGGTGTTTTATTTCCGGGTTTCCGCCTCGTACAGGCTTCGTTTATACAGCCAGTGTCCGATCATATAGATAACGAAATAGATGGGCAGTGAATAGTGATGCTCCCAGCCGCTCTGCTCATACACCCCGATCCAAATAAAGATGGGTTCGACGATATAAGCGGCCGTCACGCCGAATGCCAAACCTTTCAGCCAGGGACTGACTCTAGGTAAAATCTGATAATACAGCATCGCGGCCACCGGCATAACAGTCAGGTCCCACGGTAAATACTGCGTCAGATACGGCAGCAGCAGCGTGTTGTATTTCCAGCCGCTTTGTGATACGCCTATCATATCCAGCAGTGATGCAATCAGCATTGTGAACAAGCCCGCGCACAGCAGATTGAAGGTTTTTTTCCGGTCGCGGACGATCAGCCAAAATATCCACGGGAGAATCGCCAGCGCCACGTCCAGCCACCAGTGCCAATGGAAAACAATTTGATTGAGCCAGAGGGACTCCAGCTCATCATGCACGCCGACATATTGTGCCAGAATCCGGTCTATTTCATTGGTCAGCTCAGCGGTCATGACGTCATCCACTCCTTCATCGGCTTATTCTTGTACAAATATCAGACTTCTATGTACAAATCGCGGTTTGCGGGCGCACCCACTTGACAAAAACGCCGCAAGTCATTACTATTAACACACAATCAACCATCGCTGCGTAAAGCCATCCGGGCAGCTTCGCTGCCTCATATGGTTTAGGAAGTCGGGTGTAAATCCCGCGCGGAGCCGCCGCTGTAAGAGTACCAGCCATGTTTCAGGAGGAATCCCTCAGTCACTGTGGAAAGCCGGGTGTTTTTCATGGGAAGGCGAAGCACAGGCCATGACGCTCGAGCCAGAATACAGGCGCAGAGATGTCTTTCACGGGCTGACGGACCTTTGGCCGGTGTGATGAAAGGCATCAGCCGCTTTCTCACGCCTCTCCGTTCCGGAGGGGCGTTTTTAGCTGTTTAAAAAGCCATAAGAGGCTTTTCAAACAAGGGGTTTCATGGCGACACCTCAGCCACCACCGCCATGATAAGTGTCATTTCCGATGCGCATGTCCCCGGAAATGACGATTATGAATTATTTCCGCCGTCCGCGGCGGAAACTCTGCGAGGCCTTCGCAAACTTATTGTATAATCATCATTGTTTGATTTGGAGCTGCTTATGGCTAATATACCAAGATTTATGATTGCCGCGCCCCACAGCGGCGCCGGGAAAACAACCGTGACGCTGGCACTGCTGTCGGCGCTGAAAAAGCGCGGGCTGTTGCCCGTCAGCTTCAAGTGCGGCCCCGATTACATAGACCCCATGTTCCATCGGGCCGTGCTCGGTATTCCAAGCTACAATCTCGACTTGTTTTTTACACCGGCGGAGACGGTCCGCGGGCTTCTGTCCGAGCATGCCGAGGGCCACGGCATCGGGGTCGTTGAAGGCGTCATGGGTTATTACGACGGCTCGGGTACGACCACGAAGGACAGTAGCTATGAGATCGCCGGCGCCACCGACACGCCCGTCGTGCTTGTGATTTCAGCGCGCGGAGCCGTGTTGTCTCTTGCCGCCGCCATCAAGGGCTTTCGGGACTTCCGGCCGGACAGCCGGATTGCCGGGGTCATTTTGAACGGCTGTACAAAAAAGCTCTTTGAGATGCTTCGGGCTATGCTCGCCGCTGAAACGGGCCTGAATATACTCGGTTTTCTGCCCCGCCTGCCTGAATGCGAAATCGGCAGCCGCCATCTTGGCCTCGTCACCGCCGGTGAGATCACCAACATCAAAAAGAAAATCGAACGGCTTGGAATTGAGGCGGAAGCCGGGATTGACTTGGATGCGCTTCTGGCTCTGGCCTCGGCCGCTCCGCCCATAACCGGCAGCCTGCCGGAGATCAGGCCCCTGTCTGCGGCAAAGCCGCGCATTGCCATTGCACAGGACGAGGCGTTCTGCTTTTACTACGCGGATAACCTGGAGCTTTTGGAGCAGTTCGGCGCGGAGCTCATCCCGTTCAGTCCGCTGCATGACTCAGCGTTGCCCGACGGAGTCGGCGGCGTTTATCTGGGCGGCGGCTACCCGGAGCTTTACGCCCGTCAGCTCAGCCAGAACGCTTCCATGCTTAAAAATATAAAGGCAGCCATTGACGGCGGCCTGCCGGCTTTTGCCGAGTGCGGCGGCTTTTTATACCTGCACGATTCGCTTGAGGATGACGGCGGCGCGGCTTATCCGATGGCCGGCGTGATTCGTGGGCGCGGCTTCCGGACGGAGCGGCTCCAGCGCTTTGGTTATATCCAGCTGACATCCGGCACAGACAACGTCCTGTGCCCCGACGGAACCTGTGTTCCGGGACATGAATTTCACTACTGGGATTCCACCGCCAATGGCGGCGCCTGTACGGCCCGGCGCGCGAATGGCAAAAGCTGGCCGTGTGTGGCGGCGACTAAAACGCTCTTTGCGGGCTTCCCGCATCTGTACTTTTACGGCAACCCGTCCGTGGCGGAAAATTTCGTCAAAGCCGCGGCGGCATACACAGCCTAAGAAAAAACATCTAACCGGAGGATCACGCTCCTATGTATTCACTGATGGCCCTCGCGATCGGCTTCATACTGGACCTGATTATCGGCGACCCGATCGGGTGGCCGCACGTTGTACTGGGTTACGGCAAAATGATTCCCTTTTTCGATCAGCTATTACGAAAAGCTTTTCCGCCAACCCCGTCAGGCGAACTGACGGCGGGCGTATTCCTCGTCATTATAATGTGTCTGATCCCGCTGGCAGTCGCCATCGGGCTGCTCATCGCCTGCCAGCTGGTTTCGCCGTGGCTGCGCGTGGGCGTTGAAAGTATACTGGCTTGGCAGTGCATTTCCCTGCGCTCGCTGCGTGTGGCAAGCCTGACGGTGTATAAACCGCTTGAGGATAACGACCTGCCGGCCGCCCGGCGGGCTGTAGCTGAGATCGTCGGCCGTGACACAGAAAACCTCGATACGGCCGATGTGACGCGCGCGGCCGTCGAGACGGTCGCCGAGAACACGGGCGACGGCGTCATTTCGCCGCTGCTGTTTCTGGCGCTCGGCGGCGCGCCCCTCGGCCTGATGTTTAAGGCGGTAAGCACCATGGACAGCATGGTCGGCTATAAAAATGAGAAGTATCTTTATTTTGGACGGGCGGCCGCCCGGTTTGACGACGTTTTAAACTTTATACCGGCTCGGCTGGCCGGTCTGATTATGATTTTATCGGCCTATTTTACGGGGCTCGACGGAAAAAACGCGCGGCGTGTTTTCTGGCGGGACCGAAAAAACCATAAGAGTCCCAACTCGGCACACACGGAAGCCGCCTGCGCCGGCGCGCTTGACGTCCAGCTGGGCGGCGACGGCGTCTATTTCGGCCAGCTGGTCCACAAGCCGACCATCGGCGACGACATCCGTCCCGTTGAGCCGGAGGACATCGTGCGGACAAACCGCCTGATGTACGGAACAGCCATCTTGTTTATTCTGCTGTGCCTCATCGTAAAAGGAGTGATCGTATGGCTTTGATACATGGCGGCGATACCGAAGGGTATCGGCTGGAATACGGGCGCGCACCGCTCGATTTTTCCGCCAACTGCAACCCTCTCGGCGTACCCGAAAGCGTGCCGGCCGCCGTTCTTGAAGCGGCTCAGACAGCCGACGCTTATCCCGATCCCCTATGCCGCCGGCTCGGAGCAGCGCTGGCGGAAAAGCTCAACCTTGCACCCGGACATATCCTGTTCGGCAACGGTGCGGCCGACCTCATTTTCCGCTTGGCCCTTTCGGAAAAACCGAGGAAGGCCCTCGTTACAGCGCCGACGTTTGCTGAATACGAGCTGTCCCTTCAAACGGCGGGATGCTTGACGACCCGCCATCCGCTTTTGAAAACAAAGGACTTCGCGGTCACTGAGACGATTTTAGACCGTATTTCGCCCGAAATTGATATGGCTTTTATCTGCAATCCCAACAACCCGACGGGCCGCACGGTTGACCCGTCCATTATGCTGAGAATTCTGAAGGCCTGTAAACAAAACGATACGCTGCTCATTGTAGACGAGTGCTTCAACGCCTTTTTGGACTCACCCGAAGGGCATTCCCTTAAAAAATACTTACCGGACTTTAAAAACCTTGTAATCCTCGACGCCTTCACGAAGCTGTACGGTATGGCCGGCATCCGCCTGGGCTACTGCCTGTCATCTAATAAAAAGCTTTTAACCCGAATGAAAAATGCCGGTCAGCCGTGGGCAGTGTCGTCTCTGGCACAGGCAGCGGGCCTTGCTGCCCTCGGGGAAACAGATTACGTGGCGCGGGCACGGCAGTTGATCGCAGACGAACGGGCTTATCTTTTGAAAGCCCTGGACCTGCCGGGCCTTGAAGTGTTTGGCGGCGAGGCCAATTTTCTGTTTTTCCGCGCCGAGATTCCCGATCTCGCCTCAAGGCTTCGGCAGCGCGGCATCCTCATCCGGGACTGCGGCAACTACTACGGGCTTTCAGCCGGCTATTACCGCATCGCCGTGCGGACACATGAAGAAAACGAGACGTTTGCCGAGGCGCTGAAACAAACCGCAGCTGAACAAATCCACGAATAAACAGGTGACGATATGACAAAACCCATTATGATTCAGGGCACGATGTCCAACTCCGGAAAAAGCCTGATGTGCGCCGGCCTATGCCGCGTATTCGTACAGGACGGCTACAGCGTCGCCCCGTTTAAAAGCCAGAACATGGCGCTCAACAGCTTCATCACAAACGAAGGCCTGGAAATGGGCCGCGCGCAGGTGATGCAGGCCGAGGCCGCGCGGCTTGAGCCATCGGTGCTGATGAATCCGATTTTACTCAAACCCACAAACGACATGGGCAGCCAGGTTATCGTTAACGGCGAGGTTTTTAATACCATGACCGCCGGAAAATACTATGACTACAAAAAGGAGCTGCGGCCGGTCGTAACCGAGGCGTACAACACACTGGCGGCGCAGCATGACATCGTCGTCATCGAGGGCGCGGGCAGCCCGGCCGAAATCAATTTAAACCGGGACGACTTCGTCAATATGGGCATGGCGAAAATCGCCGACGCACCCGTCCTGCTTGTGGCCGATATTGACCGGGGCGGTGTCTTCGCGTCCGTTTACGGGACCATCAAGCTCCTGCCTCCCGAGGACCAGGCGCGCTTCAAGGGCATTATCATCAATAAATTCCGGGGCGACGTCGATATTTTAATGCCGGGCCTTAAAAAGCTTGAGGAACTGACCGGCGTGCCGGTTGTCGGCGTGGTGCCGTATCTGAAGCTGGATCTCGACGACGAGGACAGCCTGTCCGACCGGCTCACAACACAGGTCAGCGGCAAGCCGCTGGACATCGCCGTCATCCGCCTGCCGCGCATCTCAAACTTCACCGACTTCAACGCCCTGTCGCGCTTTGAGTGTGTGGGGCTGCGGTATGTCGAGCGCGCTGAACAGCTCGGCACGCCCGACCTTATCATCCTGCCCGGCACAAAAAATACAATGGGCGATCTCAATTGGATGCGCGAGAACGCCATTGAAGACGCCGTTATCAGCCGGGTACAGTCCGGCACGCCGATCATCGGCGTATGCGGTGGCTATCAGATGCTTGGCGGCGCGCTGTATGACCCTGACGGCGTGGAGGACGGCGGCGAAATGCGCGGTATGGGGCTACTTGCCGCCGAGACCGTTTTTGAGCCGCGGAAGGTCCGCACGCGCGTAACAGGACGCATTCAGGCGCAGGACGGCTTCTTCGCTCCCCTGTCGGGATTCGAGACGACGGGTTATGAAATCCATATGGGCAACACTGCGCTCGGCTGCGGCGCGGCCTCCCTGGCCGTGCTGAACGACGGGCGCTCAGACGGCGCTGTGACGGGCCATGTCTTCGGCAGCTACCTCCATGGCCTGTTTGACGGGAAACTGGGTACGGCTCTCGTCCGGCTCCTGCTGCAAAAGAAAGGCCTTGAGGATGATGTATCGGCCTCGGAGGACGCCGATGCCTACAAAGACCGCCAATACGAGCTTTTGGCGCAGTCGCTCAGGGACAGCCTGGACCTTGAACGGATTTACAAAATCATGGACGTGCCGCGCGGTGTATAGGTTGAAGCGTCACGCGTAGGGAACGACCCCTGTGTCGTTCCCTTTCCTTTTACACCGCATGCAAAACGAGGCGCCATCCGGTTTCCCGCCCTATTACGCGGGCCTGCGGCAAATACATAGTCTTTGGCCAGGCCGGCAGATTTCACGACGTTTTTCGATGTAATATTATGAAGATTGTGGTATAATTAACTATCAGGCCAAAACGTGCCGGTAATAATCACGGCGTGGGGACTGCAACCGAACATGTTAACGCCGCAAGGGCGTTTAATCTTATAACAACAAGATGGAAAGGAAGTGCGGCAATGGCGGAGATCTATCTGGCCGGGGGCTGCTTCTGGGGCCTTGAAAAGTATATCGGCTCTATCCGGGGCGTTACCGGGACGCAAGCCGGTTATGCCAACGGCACAAAATCCGACGCAACCTATGAGGAAGTCTGCCACGGCAGCGGTCACGCCGAGACCGTCAAGGTCGTTTACGACCCTGATGTTCTGCCGCTGAGCTTTCTTCTGTCGCTTTTTTATGAGGCAATTGATCCCACATCCGTCAACAAACAGGGAAATGACAAGGGTATCCAGTATCGTACCGGCATCTATTATACGGATGCGGACGACCGGCCTCTGGTTGAAAAATCACTGGCGGAGCTGCAGGAACGGCTCGGCAAGCCCGTCGCCATCGAATCAGGCCCGCTGGAAAATTACTGCCCCGCCGAAGCCTATCATCAGCAGTATCTGGATAAAAACCCCGGCGGCTACTGCCATATAGGGCCGGCCGCTTTTCAAAAAGCCGCCAGCGCCGTTGTGAACCCGGCGGACTACAGCCCGCCCAACAAGGCTGCTCTCACTGATATTCTGACGGCCGAGCAGTACGACGTAACGCAGAAAAGCGCAACCGAGCCGCCTTTCCGAAATGAATATTGGGACACCTTCACCCCCGGCATCTACGTCGACATCACAACGGGCGAGCCGCTTTTCTCGTCAGCGGACAAGTTCGAATCCGGCTGCGGCTGGCCGAGCTTTTCAAAGCCGGTGGATCCCAACGTCGTGCGCGAGCAGAGCGATTTATCCCACGGCATGATCCGCACCGAGGTGAAAAGCCGCGTCGGTCAGGCCCATCTCGGCCACGTGTTTAATGACGGCCCGAAGGAAGAGGGCGGCCTTCGCTACTGCATCAACAGCGCGTCGCTCCGTTTTATCCCCAGGCAGGACATGGAGCAGGAGGGCTACGGCTACCTGTTGGACCGCATTAAGTTATAATAACGAAAAACCGCCAGTCGTTCCCCAAAGGGATGACTGGCGTTGCTGTTGTATTAAGAAGACGGGCTGTCGGCATGAAACCGGCAGCCCGTCTTTTAAAATTATCTGAAGGGTCGATCCGCATCTCTACAGCGTTCCATTCTGGAGCGCTGCGGCCGCCTGGCTCAGGTCCGCCAGCCACGCGGCGGCCTTAACGTCACTTGGCATGCGCCAGTCGCCCCGGGGCGACAGGCAGACGGAGCCGATCTTCACGCCGTCCGGCAGGCACGAGCGCTTGAACTGCTGGGCAAAAAAGCGTTTGTAAAACGATTCGAGCCATTTGAGGATAACAGCCGGCTCATACTGCCTGTCAAATGCTAAGATCGCCAGCTTCAGGATCTTTTTCGGCGTGAAGCCGTTGCGGAGCACATGAAACAGGAAGAAATCATGCAGCTCGTACGGCCCGACGACGTCCTCTGTCTTCTGGGCGATCTCGCCGTTCGCGTCAGCCGGGAGCAGCTCGGGGCTGATAGGCGTGTCCAAAATATCCCGGAGCGCCGCGGCAACCTTGGCGTTTTGAGCCGTCTCGGCGTACCATGAAATCAGATGCTTCACGAGGGACTTCGGCACACCGGCGTTGACGCCGTAGTGGCTCATGTGGTCTCCGTTGTACGTGCACCAGCCCAGCGCCAGCTCGGACAGGTCCCCCGTGCCGACGACGAGGCCGCCGGCTTGATTGGCCACATCCATCAGGATTTGCGTGCGCTCGCGCGCCTGCACATTTTCAAACGTGACGTCCAGGACGCTCATGTCATGGCCGATATCACCGTAATGCTGGACGCAGGCGTCCTTAATAGAGATTTCCCGGAGCGTGACGCCCAGCTCCCGCATAAGGGTGAGCGCGTTTTGATACGTGCGGTCCGTCGTGCCAAGGCCCGGCATTGTGATGCCGACAATGTTTTCCATCGGGAGCTCCAAGGCGCGGACGGACTCGGCCGTCACCAGCAGCGCCAGCGTGGAATCCAGACCGCCCGACAGGCCGATTACGGCTTTTTTTATACCTGTTTTTCGCATCCGCTCAGCTAAGCCCACGGACTGGAGCTTAAAGATTTCCCGGCACCGGTCAAACTTGACGGCCTTGTCGCGCGGGATAAACGGATGGCGGTCTATCGAGAAGCTCAGCGGGACGTCTTTTCCGCCGCCCGACGCAAAAGGAACGATACGGTACTCACGTAATTCATCGCCCCCCATAAAGCTGTTAAACTTCCGGCGGTCGCCCATGAGCTTTTCAAGATCAATATCGGCCAGTATAAACGAGGAATCAGCCGTATACGACGATTCGCTCAGAACACTGTCGCTGGACGCGATGACGGCATGTCCGCTGAATACAACATCCGTCGTTGATTCGCCCTGTCCGGCCGAGGCAAAGGCATACCCCGCGTAACACCGGCCAGACTGCTGCTTGATGAGCTCGCGACGGTAATCGGATTTCGTCACCGTGTCGTTGCTGGCCGAAAGATTGAGGAGCAGATTCGCGCCGCCCAGCGCGTGGCGTGAGCTGGGCGGGATCGGCATCCACAAATCCTCGCAGATTTCAACACCGGCAATGAGCGGCGAATGCTGATCCGCAAACAGGATATTCTCGCCGAAGGGCACGTCTTGTCCGCACAGCCGCACCGTGTCGGACCGGCGCGTGACAGCCGAGGCAAACCAACGCTTTTCGTAAAACTCGTTGTAGTTGGGGATAAACGTTTTCGGCACGGCAGCCAGTATTTTTCCGCCATGGATAATAATAGCACAGTTAAAAAGCTGGTTATCGGCCGCCACCGGCATACCGACAGCCGCAAGCACGTCGCAGACGCTTGTTTTTTCCAAGATCTCCGCCAGTGCCGCCTCTGCCGCGTCTAAAAGGCTTTCTTGATGGAAAAGGTCGGCGCAGGTGTAGCCCGTGACCGACAGCTCCGGAAAAACTATGACCTTAACGCCTTCGTCCGCACCTTTAATGATAAGCTCCGAAATCTGCCCCGCGTTATACGCCGGGTCGGCAACCTTAACGCGCGGGACGGCCGCGGCCGTCCGAACAAATCCGTATTCTCCCAGTTTCATAGCTGACCCCCGGTTTATCTGAAAAGCTCTCCGAGCTTTCGGTGATTGTCTTATTTTATGCTATTGGTAATTGGGTGTCTTTAATCCCTCGCCGTCATAAGCTGCAGCGTGAGCTCCGCGCTGTTTGTCAGCTCGTCTACTGTCGTAAATTCGTCGAGCGCGTGACAGCGGTTCATGGCGTTGGCTATAACGAGGCCGGTCATGCCATTTTCCGCCATGACGTTGTTGTCGCTGCCACCCATCGTTTTGATGAGCATCACCGGCATACCCAGACGGACGCAGGCCTTTTCAAAACGAACAGCCACGCGATGGTTCGGCGGCGTAAGATATGCCTTTGACACAACGTCCAGTTTAAAATCGACAGACGCGCCGGCATCCGCCGCCGAGCGCTCAAACTGATTTTTAACAAGCTCCGCCTGCTGGAGGGCTTTTTCATGGCTGAGGCTGCGGACCTCGCCTTTCACAACGCAGCTGTCGGGAACAACGTTCGTTGCGCTACCGCCCTGGAGCATCCCGACGTTGACGGTCGTTTCCTCGTCAATATGGCCCATCGTGATTTTACCCACAGCGTCGGCGGCCGCCGCAATGGCGTGGACGCCCTTTTCCGGGGCGAAGCCGGCGTGGGCCGATTTACCGTGCACGCTCGCCGTAAACGACAGGATTGACGGCGCGGCAAAGGCCGCCGTTCCAACGCGGCCTGTCAGGTCCAGCACGTACGCCTCGTCGGAGAGCAGCTTGGAAAAATCAAAAACGGCGCTGCCCCGGCAGTACACTTCCTCGGCCACTGTGAAGAGCGCCTCTATTGGCCGGTGGCGCAGCTCGTTTTCTACAATGACGGTCAGCGCTTCTAAAATGGACGCTACGCCCGTCAAGTCGTCCGCGCCGAGCACGGTATCGCCCCGGCTTGTGATTGTGCCGTTTTTGTGGAGCTGCGCGGCCTTGCCCTTCGACGGCTCGACGGTGTCGAGGTGGGCGCAGAACAAAAGCGGCCGGACATCGGCATCGCCCTTTAAATAGCCGTAGATGTTACCGCAGTTACCGCCGATCTTTTCACCGGCGTCGTCCTCTATAACCGTCATGCCCAGCTTTTTGAGCCTGGCCTTGACGTAATCGCCCATCTGCCGCTCGCCGTAGGACGGGCTGTCTATCTGAACGAGCTTTATAAATTCGTCAATCAAACGAACCTGATTTACCTGCATAAGAAACCTCCCACGCTCCGTGCTTATAAGCTTCTCTTTTGCCGCCGGTATCATGCATCTATCAACCTATTGACATAAAATGATATCATATTTATGGTAAATATAACAGAGCTATTTTATACAAACCAGTCACGGCGGTAGGCTTAGACCGGTTACCGGTGCGCAAACTTCTGCCGGCAGCCAGGGCGCGTATACTCCGCCCTGTTATGAACCATAGTATTTACAAAAGAATAATGGAGTGTCCCTTATGCCCAGACAAAAACGCGTGGCGGCGATCCACGATATATCCTGCTTCGGCAAATGCTCGCTGACGGTGGCGCTGCCGATTATCTCGGCGGCCGGCGTTGAGGTCAGTGTTATCCCGACGGCCGTGCTTTCAACGCACACAGGCGGCCTTGACGGCTATACGTACCGCGACCTGACGAGCGACATTCTCCCGATCGTCTCGCACTGGCAGTCCCTCGGCTTAGGTTTTGACGCGGTGTATACCGGCTTTCTCGGCTCGTATGAGCAAATTGATATCGTTTCCAATGTGTTTGAGCGGCTTCGCGCGCCCGAAACCCTGATCGTCGTCGACCCCGTTATGGCCGACAACGGCCATCTCTATTCCGTATTTGACGAGCATTTCCCGGACGGTATGAAAAAGCTCTGTCGGAAAGCCGACCTGATCGTGCCGAACATTACGGAAGCGGCCCTTATGCTCCAAAAGCCCTTTAACCCCGGCCCGTACGACACCGGTTATATCGAGGAGCTTTTATACGGCCTGGGCGAGCTCGGGCCGCGTCAGATTGTATTGACCGGCGTATGCTTTGACGGGAAGCAGCTCGGTGCGGCCTGTTATGACGCCGAAACCGGCGTCATTGACTACGCGTTTTCAGAGCGGATTGAGGGCTTTTACCACGGCACCGGTGACGTTTTTGCCAGCACGCTCACAGCGGGCCTGCTGTCTGGGCTGGATCTTTACAAATCCTCGCGCGTCGCGGTGGACTTCACGGTTAAAAGCATCCGGCGCACCCGGCAGGCCGGTACCGACGTGCGCTTTGGCGTTAACTTTGAGGCCGGGCTGCGCGAGTTGTCTGCGATCTTGAATCAATCGGATACGGAATAACAGCAAATTCACGTCAAAAGCGTTGCTGTGCCAAAAACCACCGCTCTTTATATGAACGGTGGTTTTATATTTGCTTGGGAGACTGTCTGCCCTCCCCCGCTGCCGGTTAAATTATCCGATGAGCATCTGGATGGACATGAAATTGACAAGCGCGTGCAGTGTAATCGGCACCCAGATGCTGCCGCTTTTTTCGTAACACATCGAGGCCTTTTATAGTTTCTTCTTCAGCTCAAAAAGAAGCGTAAGCGCCTCGATCGGCGTGAGCGTATTAAGGTCCGTTTTACTTAATATATCGGCAATCTCGCCGCCGCTGAGCGCCTCAAGGGTCATCTGCTCGTCCGGTTGTTCCCGGCGTTTCGGCGCTTCGGACCGTCCGCCTGATTCCAGCAGGCTTAAAACAGCCTTGGCCCGCCGGACGACGCTGTCCGGCACGCCGGCCAGGCCCGCGACCTCGATCCCATAGCTGTCGTCGGCCCCGCCTGGGACAATTTTCCGAAGGAAAATGACATCGCCACCTCGTTTTTTGGCTGAGATACTGAAATTCTTAACACCCGGCGTTTCGTCCTCTATAACGGTCAGCTCATGATAATGCGTGGAAAACAGCGTCTTGGCCCCCAGCTTTCGTTTATCGGCGCAGTATTCCAAAACAGCCCTGGCAATGGCCATCCCATCATACGTTGACGTACCGCGCCCGATCTCATCCAGGATCAACAGGCTCTTCGGCGTCGCGTTTAAGAGAATTTCGGCGACCTCCGTCATCTCAACCATAAACGTGGATTTGCCGGCCGATAAATCGTCCGACGCGCCGATACGTGTAAACACCCGGTCGACAATACCGATGCGGGCGGAGTGCGCCGGGACGAACGAGCCGATCTGCGCCATGAGGACGATGAGCGCCGTCTGGCGCATGTACGTGGATTTCCCCGCCATGTTGGGGCCGGTGATAATGAGCGTTCTCGAGCTGTCGGTGTCCATAAACGTATCGTTGGGAACGAAAAGCGCGTCCGTCTGCATGACCTCGACAACGGGGTGACGCCCGTCGCGGATATCAATGACGCCGGATACGTCGATCTCCGGCTTGCAGTAGTTGTTTTTCGCCGCCGTTTCAGCCAGCGAACACAGCACGTCGAGCGCCGCCACGGCGTACGAGGCCTTCTGCACACGGTCGACGTCGCCGGCAATCTTCTCGCGCATCGCGTTAAACAGCGCGTATTCCAGCTCGCTCAGCCGGTCCTTGGCTGTCAGGAGCTTCGTTTCCAGTTCCTTGAGCTCCTGGGTGATGAACCGCTCGCAGTTCGTCAGCGTCTGCTTTCTTATGTAATCGTCCGGCACGGAGTCGGATGCCGAGCGCGGAATCTCAATGTAATAGCCGAACACCTTATTGTAGCCGACCTTCAGCTTTTTACCCGTACGCTCGCGTTCACGGGATTCGATGGCCGCCATCGCGCCGGTACTGTCCTTTAAAAGCCCGCGCAGCGTGTCGACCTCCTCGCTAACGCCTGCGCGGATAAAGCCGCCCTCCCGGACGGAAAACGGCGGATCGTCCTCAATGCTTTCCCGGATAAGCGCTTCGATATCGGACAGGTCGTCAATCTCACGCAGTTTCTTAATCAGGGCCGATTGCATTGGGGCCAGCTGGCGCAGGAGCCCCGGCAACTGCCGGATGGAGTATTCCAGCGCCTTAAGGTCCCGGCTGTTTGCCGTCCCGTAAACGATTTTACCGATAAGCCGCTCGATATCGCCCACGTCGCGCAGCAGAAGCATCAGCTCCGAGCGCGCCACCGTTTCGCCGAGCAGCTCGCCAACGGCGTCAAGCCGGCGGGTAATGAGCGGCGTGGAAACGAGCGGGCGCAGTACCCAGGACCGCAATAGACGCCGGCCCATGGGCGTTTTTGTCTTGTCGATCACCCATAGAAGGCTCCCTTTTTTCTCGCCCGTCCGAAGCTGGCTGACCAGCTCCAGGCTTTTAAGCGTCTGAATGTCCAGCTCCATGTATTTGCCGTTTGTATTGATGCGCAGCCGGTTGAGGTGTGAAAGGTCTGTTTTCTGCGTATCCTCCAGATAGCTTAAAAGCGCGCCGACCGCACAGACGGCCGCCTGGCTGCCTGACAGCCCCAGCTCATCCGGGCTGTTGACGCCAAACCGGGCACAGAGCATTTCCGCAGAACGCGCGGCGTCAAACCTTGCGTCGTCGAGTTGGACGAGGCAGGCCAGCTTATCGGCAAAAAGGCGCGTTACTTCCTCACTTTTATGCGCTTCGTTATTGAGAACGGCCTCGGCCGGCGAAAACGCGCCGATGTCGCTGAGCAGGTGGCCAACACCGCCACCGGAAAAGAACGAGACGCTGATCTCGCCGGTGGACAGGTCGGAAAAGCAGGCGGCGCTTTCATTATTACCGACATAAACAGCGCACAGGTAATTGGATACGCCCTCATCAAGCATGGACGATTCCATGCGCGTGCCGGGCGTAATAACGCGCACGATATCCCGATCAACCAGGCCCTTGGCCGCGGCAGGGTCCTCCATCTGCTCGCAGATGGAGACCTTATAGCCCTTGGCAATCAGCCGGCCGATATACGCCTCGGCACTGTGATACGGTATGCCGCACATAGGGATGCGCTCGTCCGGGTCCTCGCTGCGCCGGTCGCGCGTTGTCAGCGTCAGATCCAGCTCCCGGGACGCCGTCATTGCATCCTCTCCGAACATCTCGTAGAAATCGCCGAGACGGAAAAAAAGGATACTGTCGCTGTTTCGTTCTTTGATATCAAAATACTGCCGCATCATCGGCGTCATTTCGGGCATTTTCTTGTCCCCCGTCCGGCGTTTTGTCGCATTTGAGTATATCACAAACGTTTATTAGCATTCAAGCGTGCCAAGGGGCTATAAAACCGGATGGTTTATATGTTTTTTAATTGTGTATTTGTCTATTGAGAATGCTGTCGCTTTTTGATATAGTAAAAAGATATTAGCAGCATTAAGGCCTGTTTCACAAGCTTTTTACATATTAAAGGCCGAAGCTTTCCCGGCGGCCCGGCAGGTGAAGGCTGTGTAAACACCGCCCTGAAGCGGGGCGCGGAAGACATAATTTATCGGGCGTAATTAAAGAATTCGGAGCGGACTATGAAATTTGAAAACTGGATTATTAAGGGATATGACCGGTCGGCTGCTGTGGGGCTCACCCGCAGCGGTATTAATCCGCTTGTCTCCGTTTTTCTGGCCGCCCGGGGCATGACGAGCATCAGCAGCGCGGAGGCTTTCCTGACGGACGATCTGAGCGTCATCGGCGACCCGCATCTGCTCTGTGGTATGACGGATGCCGTTGACCGCATACATCGAGCCGTTGAAAACGGTGAAAAAATCGCCATATACGGTGATTACGATGTAGACGGCATGACCGCCAGCTGCCTGCTTGCCAGCTACTTCCGCGCTCAAAACGCGGATTTTGAAATTTATATACCCGATCGAACCGACGAGGGCTACGGCGTCAATATCCCGGCGCTCGACGCGCTGTCGGCCTCAGGCGTAACGCTAATTATAACGGTGGACTGCGGCATCACGGCCGTCGAGGAAGCTGTCTACGCCCGGGAACTTGGAATAGACCTCGTGATTACCGATCATCACGAATGCAAGGATGTTTTGCCGGACGCGCTGGCCGTCATCAACCCGAAACGGCGCGACTGCCCGTATTTTAATAAGGGTCTGGCCGGTGTGGGCGTGGCGTTTAAGCTTGTGTGCGCGCTGGAGGACTGCAAGGATATCGAGCGGCTTTTGTCGGATTACGGTGATTTTGTCGCCATCGGCACCATTGCCGACGTTATGCCCATGGTCGGCGAAAACCGGCTTTTGGTCCGCCGTGGGCTCGAGGCACTTAACCAAAAAAGCCGTCCCGGCCTTCTCCGGCTCATGTGCCATCTGGGCATCGAGCGGCGAAACATCAATACGTCGCTCATCGGCTTTGCGCTCTCGCCGCGCCTCAACGCGGCCGGCCGCATGGGCCGCACGTCCCTGACGGTCGATCTTCTCATGACCGAAGACGACAGCGAGGCCGAACAGCTGACAGCCGAGCTGTGCCGGCTCAATGACGAGAGGCGTCAGCTGGAATCCGGCATTTACGAACAGGTTTACGACTACCTGTTATCAAAGCCGCCCAAGGGGCCCATTGTGCTGTCCGGCCACGGCTGGTTTCAGGGTGTGATGGGCATTGTGGCCGCCAAGACCGCCGAACAGTTTCTTTTCCCGGCCATTATGATTACGCTTGATGACGACGGCATGGGACGCGGGTCCTGCCGGAGCTTCGGACGCTTTCCGATGTATTCGGCACTGGAGCATTGCAGCGACCTTTTGGAAAATTTCGGCGGGCACGAGATGGCTGCCGGCCTGACAATCAAAGAAGCCAATATCAATGAATTCCGGCGGCGGATCTTCGCGTATTATCACGAGCTCATTAAAATCCCGCCCGTTCCGACGCTGATTCTGGATTTCGAGGTGACAAAAGCGGAACTGCTTACGTTGGAGAATGTGACGGCACTGGAGCGAACGGAACCGTTCGGCAACGGCCATCTGCCCATGTTTACCTGCATTATGGGCGCACAGCTGCGTTCCATCATCCCCGTCGGTGGCGGAAAGCATACAAAACTGCGTATAATAAAAGATAAGAGGACGTTTGACTGCATCTTCTTCAACAAGCCGGCCGATGAGCTCGGCGTATCGGAACACTCACTTGTTGACCTGGCCTTTGAGCCGGCCGTCAACGAATATCGCGGATGGCGGAGCGTCCAGCTTCATATTATTGATATCCGCCCGCACTCGGGGGCGTCAAATGGAAGAGCTTGAAGTAAAGTACCGGCATTTTGAAGACGTTATAAGGGAAAACAATCCCGCCGCCGACTTATCCCGCATCCGTTCAGCCTTTGACATGGCTGCGCAGGCACATAAGGACCAGCGGCGCAAAGATGGCTCGCTGTATGTTACGCATCCGCTGGCATCGGCCGAGATCATCGCCGAAATGGGCCTCGACGAGGAGGCCATTATTGCCGCGCTCCTGCATGACAGCATTGAGGACACGAGCATCACCCACGAGGAGATCGCCAAGCGCTTCGGCCCCAACGTGGCCGATATCGTCGAGGGCGTCACAAAGCTATCCCGCGTTCAGTACACGAGCAAAGAAGAAGAGCAGATGGAAAATCTGCGTAAAATGCTCATGGCCATGGCCAAGGACATCCGCGTTATCATCATCAAAATGGCCGACCGGCTGCACAACATGCGCACGATGGAATACCAGTCGGCTGAAAAGCAGGCCGAAAAAGCGCTGGAGACCATGGAAATCTACGCGCCCTTAGCGCACCGGCTCGGTATGCAGCGCATCAAATGGGAGCTGGAGGACCGTTCAATCTATTATCTCGACCCCATCGGCTATAAGGAGATTGAAGACGGCCTCAAGAAAATCCGAAGCACGCACGAAACGTTTATCGACAGCGTGCAAAACAGAATATCCGAGCGCCTGAAGGAAAACGGCATTGAGTGCTTCGTTTACGGGCGCATCAAGCATATTTACAGCATCTACCGGAAAATGTACAGCCAAAACAAAACGCTCTCGGAGGTTCTGGATCTGTACGCATTCCGCGTTATCGTTAATGATATCGGTGATTGTTATAACGTGCTCGGCTACATCCACGAGATGTTCGTCCCGCTGCCGGGCCATTTTAAAGACTATATCCGCACGCCCAAGCCGAACATGTACCAGAGCCTTCACACAACGGTTCTCGGCAACGAGGGGATCCCCTTCGAGGTGCAAATCCGGACCTGGGAAATGCATCACACGGCGGAATACGGCATCGCGGCGCACTGGAAATATAAAGAGGGTAAAACGGGCAAGCTTGCCGACGAGGAAAAGTTTGCCTGGGTCCGCCGTCTTCTGGAATCCCAGCAGGACAGCGACGCGCAGGATTTTTTCCAGGACCTCAAAATCGATATGTTTTCCGACGAGGTCTTTGTCTTCACGCCCCGCGGTGACGTTATAAACCTGCCCGCCGGAGCCACACCCATCGACTTTGCCTATAATATTCACTCGGCCATCGGCAACCGGATGACGGGCGCCATCGTCAATGGGCGCATCGTCCCGTTTAACCACGCCCTGTCAAACGGCGACATCGTCGAGGTCCTCACCTCCAACGCCTCCAAGGGGCCCAGCCGCGACTGGATGAACATCGTCAAAAGCCCGGAGGCCCGCAACAAAATACGCCAGTGGTTTAAAAAGGAAAAGCGCGAGGAAAATATCGCGCACGGTAAGCAGGCATTTGAATCGGAGCTCCGGCGCGTAAACCTGCAAATGTCGGATATCACAAGCGAGGACATCCAGCCCAAGGTGCTTAAGAAAGTATCTTTTGTCTCCTTTGATGAGCTGTTTGCGGCCATCGGCTACGGCGGCATGTCGGCCCAGAAGGCCGTCAACCGCATACGCGACGAGCTGCGCAGTATTGAGCGCACCAAGCACAAGGACGAAACGGACCCCATGTCCTACGAGATTCGTCCCGGCAAGCAGTCCAAGCCCATTCACGGTATCATGGTGGAGGGCCTTGATAACTGTCTCGTCAAATTCGCCCGATGCTGCACACCCGTGCCGGGCGACGAGGCCATCGGCTTCATCACGCGCGGCTTCGGCGTTTCCGTCCACCGCAAGGACTGCAAAAACTATCTGAAAGCCGTCCAGAATCCGGAGGAAGAGGGCCGCTGGGTGAATGTGGAATGGGCCAACACCGCCGAGGATGCTTACTCGACATCGATTTTGATCACGGCCCGGGAGCGCAGCGGCATTGTCATGGATATCGCCACCATCTTAAACAGCATGAAGGTGCGCATGACGTCACTGGCGGCCAAGGATGTCGCCGGCGGCATCACAACCGTATCCGTCGTCATCGAGGTTAAAAACCGCGACGAACTGGCTGCGGCCATGTCTCGCCTGTCGGCTATGTCGGGCCTGTTGGAGATTAAGCGCATTAATGGATAAAGCAGATTAGGGGGGGCGATTACATGCGCGCGGTTGTGACACGCGTAGCCTCGGCGTCCGTGACGGTTGACGGCGCTATATCGGGCCAAATCGGCAAGGGGCTTCTCGTTCTCATCGGCATAGCGCCCGGCGACACGGCGGAAACAGCCGACAGGCTTGCCGATAAAATCACCGGGCTTCGCATTTTTTCCGACGAAAACGGCAAAATGAACCTGAACATAGCTTCTGCCGGCGGAAGTCTGCTCGTTGTTTCACAGTTTACGCTGTATGCCGACTTGAAAAGCCGCCGTCCTGGCTTTACGGGCGCAGCCGGGCCGGAGACAGCCATCCCGCTTTACGAGCGCTTTGTCGGCGCGTGCCGCGCAGCCGGCTTTCACACGGAAACAGGCATATTCGGCGCGGACATGCAGGTCTCTTCCGTCAACGACGGGCCGGTGACCTTTCTTCTGGAATTATAGAAATAAAGGAAACGCTAATACATCATCGTTTTCAAAACAAAGGAGTAGACATATGCTTATTAAAACGCTTGTCGTCGGCCAGATTGGGACGAATTGCTATATCGTCACAGACGAGAACACGCTTAAAAGCGTCGTGCTTGATCCCGGCGACGAGTCGGGCGCGATTCTCGACTATATTGAAGCCAACAAGCTCACCGTCGAAGCCATCTTTTTAACCCATGGTCATTTTGATCACAACCTGGCTGTGTATCCCCTGCGTGAGGCGACGGGCGCGCCCATCTATATCCACAAAAAGGACGCGGTCACAGCGGATGCCCGCGATCAGTTTAAGCTGACGGCCGACGAAAACGTCCGTTACTTCAAGGAAGGCGACGTACTTGCCGTTGGCGGCATGACCTTCACGGTACTTGAAACGCCCGGGCACTCTCCCGGCTCCGTAACACTCCTGTCCGGCAACGCACTGTTTACGGGCGATACGCTCTTTAAGGGCAGCATGGGGCGCACGGATCTCGGCGAGGGAAACCCGGAAACGCTCATGCGTTCGCTAAAGCGCCTTTATCAGCTGGACGGGGACTTTGAGGTCTATCCCGGCCACATGGGCTCCACAACTCTTGACCGGGAACGCCGCTTCAACGATTTTTTGAAATACGCCGGGGAGGACAGCGGCATTCTATGAATCTGACGCTGTCGGGGCACGATTACAAGTACGCCGTTGAGCAGATCCTTCTGATGATGTACCCGCACGAACTGCCTGTTTATGCACCGGGGGAGCACGGCGGTCTGTCGGCGGACGTACGCCTGAAGCTCGGCAAATCCTACGCCACAGCCTCGACGGTCCTCAAGGCGGACGGCGGCGTTTATACCGGCTTATCGCGTATCCGGCGCTCCGCGCTGACCGACAAGCTCATGACGGACCGCCTTTTGCAAAAGATCATCAAGCGCTCGTTTTACAAGGCGGCCGTGCTTCACACCGGCCAAAAGCCCGTCTGGGGCGCGCTCACCGGCATCCGTCCCGGAAAAATTGTCACAGGACTTTTAGAACGCGGTGTCACAGAAAGCGCCGCATTAAAAACGCTGGAGCGCGAATATTTCGTGACAGCCGAGCGCGGCGGACTGTGCCTGGATACGGCGCGCGCGTGCCTCGCGGTAAAAAAAACGCTCGGCGCGCGCGATATCGCGCTGTATGTCGGCATCCCTTTTTGCCCCACGCGCTGTCATTACTGCAGCTTTGTCAGCCACAGCGTAGAGAAATCAATGAAACTCGTCGGGCCGTTTCTGGAGACGCTGCTGAAAGAAATCCGGATCCTTTCAAAGTCCGTCAAAGAACTCGGCCTCAATATCATCTCCGTTTATATCGGCGGCGGAACGCCGACAACATTAAGCGCCGACGAGCTGTCGCTTTTAATGGGCGAGCTGGCTGCGTTGTTTGATCTCAGCCGGGTCCGGGAATATACCGTTGAGGCCGGCCGCCCGGACACCGTCACAGACGAAAAGCTCCTAGCCCTGCGCAAAAACGGCGCCACGCGCGTGAGCGTCAACCCTCAGTCGATGTCGGACGACGTGCTGCGCGTAATCGGCCGCCGCCATACGGCCGCAGACGTTGTCGCGGCCTTTGAAAAAGCGCGGCGGGCCGGCTTTGACATCATAAATATGGATCTTATTGCGGGCCTGCCCGGCGATACGCCGGCCGGCTTCAGGCATTCGCTTGAAGCGGTGCAAGCGCTCAATCCTGAAAATATCACCGTGCACACCCTGGCGCTGAAAAAAGGTACGAAGGTCACGCTGGAGCAAATGGCTTTACCGGGCGCCGATGATGTGGCCAAAATGATCGCCACGGCCTGGCCGGCCTTGCGCCTGGATGGATACAGCCCGTATTACCTGTACCGGCAGAAGTTTATGTCCGGCGGCTTTGAAAATATTGGCTGGTGCCGGCCCGGCACGGAGAGTCTCTATAATATTCTGATTATGGAGGAACTTGTGACGATCCTGGCGCTCGGCGGCGGCGGTGTGACAAAGCTGGTTTCACCGGCGGACGGTAAAATAGAACGAATATTCAACCTCAAATATCCCTATGAATATATAAAGGATACGGACCGCTTTAACGATAAAGGTTATAAGCTCGCGCGTTTTTACGCTGAGCACAACGGTTTCGTATAATATGCCGGGTCCCTACTTACGGCGGTGCTCTAGCCGGACCGGCCGGCCAAAAAATATAACTCGATTTGGGAGCAATGTATGACCTACGAATTGTACGTTATCAATAATCGTCTTTCAAATACGCCTGAGGCCTATGTCAGCGAGTGCGAGACGTATTTCAATTCCAGAGTGCGCAAGGCGGCCAACGAAATCGTTAACAACATCGACCTCAGCCCCATCGTGCTTCTGTCGGGTCCGTCCGGCTCCGGTAAGACAACGACAGCCATGAAGCTGGCCGTCGAGCTGCGGCGTCTGGGCATCAGCTCGCACAATATTTCGCTGGATAATTACTTTATAACGGTCGACCCGCTGACCGCTCCGCGAACGCCCAGCGGCGATATCGACTTTGAATCGCCGCTATGTCTCGATATGGATTTACTCAACGAGCATTTTAAAGACCTGGCGGCCGGCAAGGCAATTCGTATTCCCCATTTCAGCTTTCCCCATCAGGCGCGCGTTGAGGGTAAATATACGGAAATGCGGCTCGGGAAAAACGAGATCGCCATTTTCGAGGGCATCCACGCCCTAAACGACTGCATCACACACGACCATCCCGGCGCTTACAAAATCTATGTCAGCACACTCACCGATATCATAGACAACGGTAAGGATTTGATCGACGGCGAAGGCCTGAGACTACTGCGCCGTCTCGTCCGGGACGATTTTTTCCGCGGGGCCGACCCCCAGTTCACACTGAAAATGTGGAGCAATATCCGGCGCGGTGAAATCTTAAACATCCTGCCGTATAAGGATCAGGCCAATTTCACGATCGACTCCGTTCTGCCGTATGAGGTTTCAGTTTTAAAGCAGTTCACCAGCGGCATCATTGATAAAGTTTCTCCAAAGGTGGAAAATTTCGACGATCTGGAGCACATCGTTAACGCCTTCCGCCGTTTCATGAACGTTGACCCATCCTTCGTGCCGGCCGACTCCATTCTGCGCGAATTTATCGGCGGCAGTTCGTTTGAATATTGACGGATATGTTAAATAAGTGTAACGTTTGTGTTTTTTAGCAGATGCTGGTGTTATAATCGAATTAAATAAAAAACCATCCGTTTATATTTTATTCTAAACCCCGGGAGGAATCCATCAGCACATGAACTTTCTCAGAAATTTCATGGCCGGCAGATACGGACCAGACCATCTTAATACGGCGATACTGATTCTGGCCATTATCGTCAGCCTTGTATCCCGGCTCGTCCATATAACGATGCTGGTCTATTTGTCTTACATTATTTTACTATTGGCGCTGTGGCGCATGTTGTCGCGAAACATTTATAAGCGCCGCGCTGAGAACGACAAGTTCCTGCGTTACTGGTCGCCGCTCAAGCAAAAGTGCCTCCGGTTTTTCGGCAGGCTCAAAAACAGCAGGATCTATAAGTATTTTAAATGTCCCAGCTGTAAAAACACCCTGCGTGTTCCGCGCGGCAAAGGGAAGCTGCAGGTCACCTGCCCAAAATGCGGCGAGCGGTTTATTAAGAAGACGTAGGGGCTGACGGTATAAAAAAGTCTGCCTTAATCTATAATTTAAGACAGACTTTTTATAAATGATATCCGGCGGGCATTATGATGCATCCGGACTATACAGATTATTCACAGATAACGGGGGTTGGGATGAAACGGATTGGGTTACTTAAAGCGTTATGCTTTATTTGCGTCGTAGGTGGGTTGGCCTGCAAGCTGTTTATCAACAATAATATGCTGGGCTCCATTCTGGCCATTTGCCTTATGGCGCTGGCTGTCGTCATTTTAGCTTATGCCATGCATCGCAGCCGGCAGCAGTAATATCGGGCGCTTAGCGCCCGACGGCGATGTTAAGCCGTCAGCCTGGTTGCCGAAGCGTTTTGCGTCGCGTCCTGGTACAGCGCAAACAGTCGCTTAAAATCCGGCCGCGCCGCGCTATCCATGAGATAGGCATCGCGGCCGGCATTTTTTTTACGATTCTGGTTCAGCTCACGGATAATCCGCTCAGCCTTATGTATACCCATCCCATGGCCGTAATACAGTCCGCCGTCGAGATCGATTGTATTTTCTCCCTGCCACTCGGGCGTTTCCGGATTGACATCCGGATTGGCGAAATACCGCCGGTCGCCGGGGAGGTAATCGTCCTGGCGGTGCATCGTGGCCGTGTCGCGCAGATAGCGGCTGACGTTATTCCAGTTCATCAGATACAGGTTTTTAAACATTCGGTTAAAAGCATCCTCCGGGAATATTTCAAGAAGCGCCCCCAGGTAGACGATCTGCATAGCTGTGGCGCATTCCGTACCATATTTGGAGCTGTTTTCGTAGATATCCCGGATGGCGTCAGACGCCTTGACGCCATTTTTAAGCGAAAAGCCGCCGTTATCACGCCGTATCCAGTAATCGGGATTCGCCCGCGACTCCCGGAAAACCTCAAAACCCATATTGCTTTTATGCAGCCGCCTGGAGGCACTGATGATCTCCTCGCGCAGCCGCAGTTCAAATTGCAGTTCATCCAGCGAGTCATAATAGTATTTTTTATCACTGGCGGCCAGCGTGTCGATGACTGTGCGCGCCGCGCCGTCCTCCGGATAGTCACCGGCGAGCACTGCTGCGTCCGCCGGTTTGTTATTAATAATAAGCATCCGTACCCGCATCCTTTCTGGCTGCCATCACCTGCTCGGCGACCCGGCTTTTCATCCAATTGTCCCACAGCTCCCGGTCGCGCGCGCGCAGCTTCTGCGAGTAGGACGCGAGCAGCTCCCGCTCGTCTTCCGGCTCCTGCCGGAAGACGGCCAGGCATTCGGCCTCATCATCCGTCAGTGGATCATCCGGCGTACGCCAGCGCGGCGAAATGGCCTTGTTCAGATACTTGGCCTCCCGGTCGAAATCAAGATGATTGGGCTGGCTCGTCATCTGGAAGTGCTCCCCTGTCAGGTACAGGTATGCCTTGTTTTCATCCAGCCAGCGGATATATTGGTCGTATAAAGCGACCTGTTTACGCCGGTCTGTCGGAGACGGTATATCAATACCCAGAAGCTTCCCGGCCAGTTCGACGTCCTTGGTATTGGATGATTTAAGACGAGCCGCCATAAGCTTCATCGTGTCGGCGTCAAGCGTCTGGAAAAAGCTCCACACAAGATCATGTATGTAAAAGCTTTTCCGGTTACGCCTGAAAATCAGGTCCGCGATATCGGGCAAGGCCGCCGTGTCGTCAAATTCGTCGGTTAAAAGCGCTGCCGCGTAATCAAGCGCCGCGTCGTACGCGTCGTGCCCCTCCTGCGGCCCATCCCAGCCTTTGCCCGTGGCAAGCATCCAACGTAACGTTTTGATAAGCGCATCGCGGTCAGCGCCCTCCCAGGCCGCCTCAAACCAGCCGGCCGGCATCGTCCTGAACGCACAGACACGGATCGCCGTTTGATTTCGCACGCTCAGCTGTCCAAACAAACTAAACGAGTAGATTTCATCGGTCAGGATAAACAAGACCGGAAAACACAGATCCTCGTCGTTAACAAGGCTCAGCGCCTGCTGGGTATTGGTTCGAGCTGTTTGGCTGAAATATCGTTTGAGCTGATTCGTCCCGACGCCATACCACAGGCGGTCCAGCCTGCTTTGTCGTTCATAGTTCACGCTCTCTTCATCCCCTTTTGAAGACAGTAAATAATAAAGCACTATCAACATATAATATCGCTGTCAGCACGTTTTGTTTCCATTTGCGGTTTTCTCTTGACATTAGTGCAACAATATGCTAATATTAATTTCACGTCCTCGGAACGCACACCGGAGACATATATCGCGGAGTGGAGCAGTCCGGTAGCTCGTCGGGCTCATAACCCGAAGGTCGTAGGTTCAAATCCTGCCTCCGCAACCACAAGAAACCCTGTAACCTCAATGGCTACAGGGTTTCTTATTTTTTGTCTAACAACCGAATTTTCTGAGCGTGGTCAAGAAATGGTCAAGAATCAGGATTATCCGCCTTGGTCGTCACCGGCATCCCTGTCGCGTTATTTGTCAAAATGACCGGCGTTGTTTGGGTTTCTGTTACTGCTTTCTTTGATTTTAGCGCTTGTAGGAATTTAAGAAATATTTGCTTTTCAGTGGGGCTCGATCCGTTAATCACCTCACGGTCAAGAAAGCGTTCATCATCCCTTTCGCGTTTTGCGCGCAGTTTTTCGATGATGCCTGCTTTTACATCATCTTCGACTTGAGCGCTTGATTCGATTTCGAAAAATGGCCCGCTAGATAATATACAGTCTATTTCTTTCTGTGTAAGCTCCGGCAATATTTCAATAACCTCCGTTGCCGCGTCAACTTCTTCGTCAGTTAGCCCGCGTATCCATTCTACAAGCGCCCGTTCCTTCGCCTGTTCCCGCTCCTGTGTTTCAATCTGTGCCTGCTGCTCCTCGTATTCTTCGGCCATATCGCGCAAGATTTCTGACCAAAGTTCTTTATGCTGTCGCATAAGGCCAAGCTCAAGCCTAGCATGGGCGGATACAACAGACTCGTCGCCGCCAGCTACAAATTCCGCCATAACGCGAAGCCTGAACATTTCGTTGCTTATCATGCGGAGTTGAGCGGCCATAAACTCGTAATCACACTGATATTCATAAAGGCGCTTTACTTGATTATCCGGCAGCAGCTCGTCGGTTGGAAAATACCGCGCTATAAACCCTTGCAAGCATTGTTCAACATTGTAAATTGTCGGGTAAATGTCATCAATATCCCTCACGCTACACCATTTGCTTTTGCTGTCTTTTACTATATTCATTTTTCATCATCCTTTCGGATTTATTGAGATTGCCGGCCAGCACTCTATAATGCAAGTATAATATATATGTACCCATATATTCAATTGACGATAAACATAAATATGTACCCATATATATGTGCACTTTATATATGTACACATATACGTCATCGTGGTAAAATAAAGCCGCTTAAAAAAGCAATAATAGGAGGGCATCCACATGACGGCAACACCAGCGCAACGCAGGGCAGCGGACAAACACATTAAGGAGAAGCTTGACGAATTTAAGGTCCGCGTACCCAAGGGCGATAAAGAGCGCATACGGGTACACGCAGAAGCACATAAAGAAAGTCTGAACGGTTTCGTCACGCGAGCAATAAATGAAACTATAGAGCGGGATTTATCAGTTATGCAGGTAAAGGACGCCGATTAACAACGCCCAGGGCTGGATCAGTTCCAGTACATGGGCGTTATGTTTTAATTATGTATCATTATCCTTTAAATATCTTGTTAATTTCTTTCTGATCGCTCTCGATCTTCATTTTTTGCTTTCCATTCAACAAAATCCGCGTCAATTCTTTTTAGGTTGTCTGCTATTATAGTACCAATAATACAGGTCATCCCGAACGCGGTTGAAACGATTGCCCAAATAATAAGATCGCCATAGATTCCATGATAGATAAATCCGGGCAGCGCCCCGACTACATACAGTACGCCCGCTGTTATGCCACCGCCCTTGCTATCCTTTGTGGCAATGCCAACGATACCCGCTGTTAACATGAATACAGCAAGCCACAAACCAACAGCGCCGCCGAAGTCATGCAAACCATCCATTACGATATTTCTCGCCCCAACGGTGCATGATTGCAACGATATAATGATAAATAAAATAAAACTAAATACACCAAGGACAAGCCTTGTAACTTTCATAAAACCACTCCCCTTTCGTTCCTACATAATACCATTTATTCCAAATTGTCAACACTCAACGTAATGAAAACCGCAAACAATGGCACAATTTAGGCGATGATGCACGTATCACATTTGGAAAGATAGGAGTATGACCATGAAGGACGGATACATAAGGCCGGAAGAGAATACCGAAAAATTTCCGCGACAGTTGGGCTTGCTTTTGATAGAGCTTTATGCTCGTCAACGCGGGATGGAAGTAGTAAATGTGGAGTTTGTCAATACGCCAGAAGCGAGCGCAAAAGAGCTTGGATACATGACGCAGGAGACGGTAAGCGGGTAACGCAACGGAATGGTTATCCGCCAGGGCGCGGACGTAGCGACGGAATGAAAGAAGTGGGGCAATATATCCTCGTTGTCATCTAATGAATGGAATTATACCTAAGGGGCCCGGTCTAATTGGACCGAGCCCCTTTTATTATGCCTCTTTTTTGTACTGCTTTGGTTTAAGCATATCGGCCAGAGCATCCGCTGCGGCTTCGTTTGCCGTCTTTATCGCGTGAGTATAGGTGTTTGCCAGCGTAGACATCTGCGCGTGTCCTGTGCGGGACTGAACGGCGCGGAGATCAACGCCGGCGGCTATCTGGAGCGTTGCGAATGTATGCCGCAGACTGTGCGGCGTGAAATGAGGCAGCTTGTGCTTATCGATGAATTTATTCAACCAGTAATTAATCGTGTCCGGATTGATCGGTGCGCCGTCATCCTGAATGAATAGCCGGTTATCCTGGCCGCGCCAACTATCGCCGTTATTGAATCTTTGTTCATTCCACCATTGTTGATATGTGGTAAGAAGATCAAACACCGCCGGGGGTAGCTTTATAGCACGCTTACTGCTCTCGTTCTTCGTAGGGACTTCTTTGATTCCCTTTTTAGGCAGGTACTGGCTTGCCCGAAGCACATGTATAAGTCCTTGCTTATAATCAATATCAGCCCATGAGAGGCCACACAGCTCGCCCCGCCTGACACCTGAGTACAGCATAAGCGTAATTGATACACGCGTCCGTATGTCTTCCTCTGTTGCAAGAAAATCTAATACCTTCCGAGCCTGTATGTCATCAAGATATACAGGCTCTTTTTTTTGCACCCTGGGAGCCTTTAGGAAGTCCCGGGACGCCACGTTGCGATATATGACCTGTTCCCGTGTTGCTTGTCCAAGAATAGCGCTTATAAGCCGGTGATGATGCAGCACGGTTTTATCTGACAGGCTGCCGGTTGCCTTGTGGACCTCATACAGAGCGTCGGGTTTCATATCCAGCGCTTTACCTATTGCCTGGGCCGTATGTATGCTTACATGCTCGCCTTTGCATGCGGTAGTAATGGTAATCGGTGCGAGCTCGGCAGCTTTTGCAAGTGCTGCCCTGGTCATCTTCCGACCCTTTAAAACTGCTGACAAATCCTTAAACGCTGCATAACTGCCAACCTTGCGTATGCCCTCTTCCCCGAGATTTTTATAAAACTCCTGGAGGTGCTGCGGCTGTAACTTTGACAGCGCTATATGCCCAATAGCAAGATTAATACGCTCAAGCAATTCATGATATCGTGCCTCACACTTTGGTGACAATTGAGCACCGGCTAGCCAACGGGCAGCATAATCTTCAAACTTGATCGATCCGTCAACGCCTGTCAAGCCGGATTTGGCCTTTTCCTCAAATAGGGTAGCTTGGCGCTGTAGCTCTTTCTCAATTTGTTTCGGCGTCATACCCGGCTTTGGCGTCCATGTCATAGAACGCATCTTTTGATGACCGCCTTTATTCTCACTGAGAAATGCGCGGATGCGATACGATACGCTACCGTCCTTATTGGCGCGCTTCGTTATGTTCGCCATTAATCAGCATTCCTTTCAATTTTAAGTGTGGCCACCTCAATAGCCTCATCCGCCCATTTAGTCAATGCTTTTTTAAATCGGAACTCTGAATAATCGGACATTACTTTTTCGCTACGAGCCGCGTTGTCATCTAACGAAAAGTGTTCATCACTTGGGTACAAATCTCGACAAGCTCGTTTTCTAGCCGTTAATTGTATTCCCTCTCGGAGCACAGAGGCGAGTTCATTACATTCAATCATCGAAATAAATAAATCACGCTTTAAAATGTCCTCGCGTTCCATTATACCAGGTACTTTATATTTAGGTCCTGTACTTCCTCGTATATGTCGCAAAGCCAAAGGTGTGAGGCCTGTTTTTTCACATATGGTTCGGTCGTCTTGATCCGGGGTATCAATATCGGTAAGGCATAGTAGATAGTCGATCGAGGTCTGGTAGTGTTCTGCTAAAGCTTTAACTTTAGAATATCCAACATCTCGATTGCTATTATCGTCTTCAAGAGCCTGAATAAGTGACTTTGTTACCCCTGTAGCCTCCTCCACCCTATCCATGCTGTTCTCACCTTTTGGTAAACGGCTCCTGGCATCTTTAAATCTCTCTCCGCGTGTAAGCTTGGCATCCAATGCAAACGCCCTCCTTTTCACACATATACGGAACATTTTAAGCTCAGTGTTCCATATTTAATTGTTTTTAGAACATGCGGCACTACAAGAAATTTCGAGTATACTGTTCTATAGATAGAACAACAACACGCATTTGTTCCGTATTTATACTATCACACAGCCGCTTATGCGTCAACAACAATTTAAAGGAGGACTGATTATGCAAGCGAACCTTGACATACGGCACTCGGCAACACAGGCGGGCGTAAAACTCTGGCAGATTGCGGATCGGCTTAATATTAACGACGGTAATCTGTCCAGAAAACTTCGCCGGGAACTTTCTTGGGACGAAAAACAGAGGATCCTTGGCATTATTGAGGACTTAAAGGCGGGTGAGCAGCATGCCAGTTAGCCGTATGCGTACGATCGACGGGGCATTGGAACTTTTAAAGCAAGAAGATGCAGGATGCCAACTTACGCGGTGGGCTCTTCGCAATCTTGTTATAACCGGTCAGGTACCGTCTGTTGTAGTAGGAAAGTCAAAGAGACTCATTAACGTGGACGTGCTTAAAAGTTACTTGGCTGGAGAATTAGACGAAAGAATAGAGCCGGTATTTACTAACGGCATAAGGCGTATCGGATAAGAATAGCGGTGACCCGACAGGGCGGTACCGCACAGGGGTGTAATTGGTATGTCTAAAAGCAGTGACCGAATGCGCAAACTGCGGCAGCGCGAACGCCGCAGAAAGAAACAATCAGAGGTTAAATACGATGCGGCTATGCTTGACGTTCAGGAGCGGGCGGAGCACCGAAACAACAAATACCGCTTTAATCATGTAAAGGACTTGACGCCCTATAACACGGAACGAGTCGCGCAAGGCGGCACTATCCTTTACAAATAGGCGGGTGGTGAATTATGGCGCAAAGACGTATGTTCAGTTTAGTTGTTGTGGATACTGACGCATTTTTGGAAATGCCTGCCAGCACGCAAAACCTGTATTTTCATCTCGGCATGAGGGCGGACGACGATGGGTTTGTATCATCTCCACGGAAAATAACCGCAATGGTAAATTGCTCTGGAGACGACTTAAAGTTACTTATAGCTAAAAATTTTCTTATCCCGTTTGATAGCGGTGTATGCGTTATCCGTGATTGGAAAGTCAACAACTATCTTCGTAAGGACCGATACAGCGAGACAAAATACCTCCCTGAAAAAAGACAGCTTACAGAGGACGAAAGCGGATCATACAACCGTCAAAACGTTGCTGGTATACCAAACGGCAACCAATAGGCAACCAGCGGTCTACCAGCGGTTGCCACAGGTAAGGTTAGGTTAGGTTAGGCTATATCCCTAAAGAGAGGTAATACATAATGGACGACAATTTCTCAATCGTTAAAGGGGCCGTTTCGATTTCCGATGTATGGAACCAATATGGAGACGGCCCAGTCAAACACGGTTTTGTTATTTGCCCATTTCATAAAGAGAAAACCGCTTCAATGCGCCTGTATGATCGAAGATATAAATGTTTCGGTTGCAACGCCAGTGGGGACGTGTTCGACCTTACGTCTGAATTGTTAGGCATAACTGCAAAAGAATCGCTGGAACAGCTTGCAAAAGATTTCGGTATAACAATTTCATCTTTAGGGCCGACAGCGTTGGAAATTGCACAAAGACGACGACAGCGAGATTTACGCGAGGCGAGGGTCAAACAACAAAATAATGCGATACGGACTCTATGCGAATATCATAGAGTCCTTTTTCATGCCAAAAACAGCCCGGATCACCCGCTTTTTGATGAGGCTCTTATGGAGATCGAAAAAGTTAATTATCTCATTGATGAGTTTCAAGACAATCCCGACTCCGTGCTGTCAAACTGGCAAAAGTACATTGATTGCGTTTCTGTGAGGTTTGGTAATGGATAGAATTGCACACATACAGGAGATGGAAAAGAAGCAAAAACGAATAAGCATCATGATTAGTGCGTCCGTCGATGCACCGCCAAGCATTAATTTGGCAAAGATAGTCTCAATTGACAACCGAGTTTATGACCTTCTTGAGCGCGCACGAAAAGAGAAACGCCGAAAAGATCAAACCTATATCAATTATAGAAAAGAGTTAGAACAGCTTGTAGGGTGGACCGCCAAAGATAAGCGCTTAAAATCGTCAGATGCTTACGAGGTCGCCCATCGAGCTCTATGTGAAGCCTTGAGATACTAAATAATCTGAACCGCTGAAAAATCAGCGGTTCTTACTTTAATTGGGACCGGCCATGCCGGTTCCTCTTCTTTTTGGGAGGTTGGAATTTTGAATACAGAAATCGCAGTAACGGGTCTTATTTGTTTGACGGTCGTTTTGCTTGCAATCATTGGACAGCGCGGAAAGCGCAAATAAAGAAAGGGTGTGATTCCAATTTCAACCATTGCCGAACTTATGGTGCGCGTGGGTGGTGATGTATCCGGGTTAGAATCCTCGATGAGAACAGCCGGTCAAGCAGTGGTATCAATGGCAAAGTTGGTAGCCGGGGCTACGGCTGCAGCCGGGGCTGGTGTAATTGCGCTTGGCAAGATAGGCGTTGAATACAACAGCCAGATGGAAAACTACACAACGAACTTCCGAGTCATGCTAGGCGATCAGGAAAAAGCTGTTGCTAAAATGGCGCAGCTTAAAGACATGGCCGCATCAACGCCGTTTGAATTGGGCGCTTTAGCGGACGCCACGCAAACCCTTCTGGCGTTTCAAGTGCCAGCGCAGCAAACGACAGATGTTCTAAAAATGCTGGGCGACGTGTCCCTGGGCGACAATACGCGGCTGGCTGGACTTGCAACGGTTTTCGGGCAGGTATCCAGTGCTGGTAAGCTGACCGGGCAAGACCTTATGCAAATGATAAACAACGGCTTCAATCCGCTGAACTACATATCACAGCGCACAGGCGAGAGCATGGCAGAGCTCCGTGACCGCATGAGCGAGGGCGCGGTGAGTGCCGAAGAGGTCACACAGGCGTTCCAAGATGCCACTAGCGCCGGAGGGCAGTTTTATAACGGCATGGCAGAAGCGTCTAAAACGATGAGCGGCCTTATCTCAACGCTAAAGGATAACGCACGGTCACTTGTTGGCGAGGTTTTTGTACCAATTTCTGACGGTATAAAGAATACGCTATTGCCTCAAGCGATCGGGTACATTTCAGACCTGACAACAGCCTTTAGAGAGAAAGGCGTCAGCGGGCTTGTGGTGGCCGCTGGCGAGGTTTTAAGCGGAGTTATAACAACTATAGCCGAGGGCGCGCCGCGCTTCGTAGAGTTCGCCGTATCGCTCGTAAACTCATTACTTGACGGAATCATATCTAATCTACCTGCCATAGTAGACGCAGCGACACAGGTTGTCTTGTCTCTCGCAGACGGCATATTAAACATGTTGCCCAAGATCATAGAGGCCGGGCTTGAGATCATCATACGGTTGGCACAGGGCATTGCAGACGCACTGCCGGAGTTGGTTCCTACAATTGTTGATACAGTAGTTACCATCGTTGACACGCTTATAGAGCACGCTAACGAGCTTTTAGATGCAGGGCTGGCAATCATATTGGCCCTGGTAGATGGACTGACGGAGGCGTTGCCGCAACTTATAGACAGACTTCCCGAAATTATCGACAAAATAGTAAACGAGATAACTAACATAGACAATCTTACCAACATCATTGACGCAGGCGTTACCCTGTTTGTATCTCTTGTTGGCAATATACCGGACATTATTATCGGCATCTCCGAAAAAATTCCTGAAATTGTTGATAATATTGCAGACAAATTCACATCAGAAGAAAACTTAGAAAAAATGAGGCAAGCCGGTAAAACGCTGTTAAATGCTATATTCGACGTACAACCTAACATAATTAGAGGAGCGCTAAACCTGCCAAGCGTCAGTGATACAAGAGACTATTTGAATTCGCTACAGCCCGGAGAACCAATTGACTGGGACGCGGCAAGGTCGTATTACGCACCCGAGGGCAGTGGCGGTGGAGGTGAAAGCAGCGGCAGCGGCAGCGGACGTGGGGGCGGCACGGAGAACACCCCAAATATTTCTACAATGACGCGGGCCTTTGTCCCAACGGGCTATGCATCGGGTGGAAATCCTGCGCGCGGAGAACTGTTTTACGCCGACGAAAACAATGTGTATGAATTTAAGGGATCAGCTGGTGGAAGCCCAACCGTCGCAAATAATAGCCAGATGGAAGAAGCCGTGGCAACCGGAAACCGCGAAGTTGTTATGGTGCTTGAGCGAATCGCTAACATTTTGAGCAGTCAAAACGGATCGGCTGATTTTGAGGGATTAAACAGGGCGCTTCGTTCGTCGCAATCACGCTATGATGCGATTACAGGGCGTTCACTAGCATAGGGGTGCAGTATGGCAACGGTTAGTGGCGAAAGGCGGTGTCCAAGTCGTGACAAATGAAGAACTGGTATTAAAAATCCAACAAGGCAAACGGGAATTAATACCGGAATTATGGGACCAGATCGAAGGATATATAAGATATTTAGCCAACCGGCTGCTATTTAAATTGCCGCCAAGAGCAGGTATCGAACTGGACGACCTTATAAATAGCGGCTATCTGGGATTTATTAGGGCTCTTGATTATTTCGACGCATCTCGAGGTGCATTTACCACCGTCTTAACTCTGGCGTTAAAAACCGCATTCGCAGAGGCGGCAGGGTATCGGACAAAAAAACAGCAGCAAGACCCTTTGCACAAGGCGTCTACAGCGAGCCTTGACGCCCCTGTGAGCGATGACGGGGAAACCGACCTTACATATCACGATATAGTCCCAGCCAACAAAGACGAGTTTATAGAAGCCGATGAGCGCATATTTCAAGATCAGTTACATAAAGCACTCGATGACATTGTATCAATGCTTGAATCCGAGCAAGCAAGCATATTGCGACAGCGGTATTTTGAGAGCAAAAGCCCGGCTCAAATCTCCGAAGCTGACGGACGATCAATAGAGCGTATCAGACAATTGGAGCGCAAAGCTTTAAACACTATCAGAAAACCAAAGTATAGCGGTAAATTACGGCCTTACCAACTTGAACTAGTTACGCCGTATTACATGAAGGTTGGCCCAGTGCAATATCAAAACACTGGCAGTAGTGCTGTTGAAGAAATCGCGATGTTACGTGAAAGAATGCGGAAACGGATGGCCCCGGCATAACACTTGCTTGTTTACTCCCCCGTTTGGGTGAGCGAACAGTAACTTAATCTCATCAGCAAATTTTCGCTGGTGAGATTCTTTAACTAAATCGGGTGGAAATCCACTCAATCTGTATTAATTTAAAAAACAGGAGTGTGTAAAATGACAGAGAAATTTATTGAATTGCAGACGCTTTTAGATGGCGTGGAGGTGAGAAAACAGGCGGCTTTCACACGCGTAAACGAGCTGTGCGGACGGATTGCGCAAATTGAGCAGGACCGGGAAACGAATACAATCATGGGAATACCCACGGCAGAAACCGCGCGAGAACTTAGGGGGCTGCGTAACGAACTAGAAGACGCCGAGCGGGACGCGTTAATATTCCGCACATCGGTAAAAGACCAGCAAAAAATTATGCAGCGGGATCCCCGTATCTCAAAGCTGGCTGATGAAATCTTGCAGGACAACGCCAAACGCATTGCGGCACTCAAAGATATTTTTGAAAGAAAGGTTGAGGCCCTAAAACAGATTAAAACCGATTACTTAAAAATGGTTGCTGAGCTTGGGGCCCTCAATAATGAGGCTGGCGGATTGTGTGGCGAGCAAAACAAAGCCCGGAAATATGTTGCCGGCGAGGAAAACGTAAATTATTCTCATGGCCTTTGTTACGATCCCCGCGGGGATGGCCCCGCCGAAATCTATCAAGATCAAAACACAATAAAAGACAACTTCAAAAGGGGGCGTATTGATGAAAAGCATTGAACAAATTAAACAGGACCCAGCATTTATGACACTAGACGCTGCCACGCGCGCCACGTTGCTTGATATTGTATCTGACAATGGCGATACATCGGAAAGAATCGAGGCGCTTATACAGCGATATAACGACGCTGAGAAGTGCCGGGACGTCACAGGCATGAGTGCGGCGCAATCGCAGATTAAAATGTTGAAAGAAAAGGTGAGCAAATAAAAGGAAAAAGCTGTGCGCCCCGTGAGCTTTTCACGACCTCGGGGCGCACAGCAATTATAAGATGATAAAAGAGGCAGATATAATGAGCAAAACAATTGATTTGCGCGGCGCTGAACGGTTTTTCAGGGCCATAGCAAAAGATAAGCACATTACTTTCAAATATCTATATACAATAACAACGGATAAAAAGACCGTGCGAGAGGCGGTCCCGGACGGCCACAAAATGAATACCTTGGCAGCCTGGGCGTATGTTCTACGGTATGTAAATATCAAGGGCATGAAATTTCATGTGGATTATACAGATTCCGAACAGATGAGGTCTATATTCGCAGACCAGCTATAACGGTATAATAGTTAAGTTTTGTACACATAAAATCGCCGTAAGCGTTGGTATTACTGCATTTTTGCGCTTATGGTTTTTGGGCGGGGGTAATATGCAGAAAATAAGATTGAATAATCCGGCGCAAGTGCGGCGTTTTCTTAACAGAACAATCAATCAATTGCTAAATGGTGAGATAAAATCAGATGATGCGCGTTGTGTCGGATATCTCAGCAACATTTTACTCAAGTCTATTGAGACTGAGGAACTTGAAAACAGATTAACGGAGATCGAAAAGCAGATGGCAAAGGAGGGCAAATAGTGGGCACTGCAATATCTTCACACCTAGCGCGTCTCGAAAAGCGCATTGCCGCCAAATCTATGCATGAACGTTGGTTTATGACGTTTGACCGCGAGGACGGTACATACGATGTAAGCTATATTATAACTAAGATCGGCAACCGCTGGGGAGACTGGATAGACGAGTGTGTACCCAGCTTTAAAGGCATTACAGAGGCTGAGTTGCGGGAATATGAAAAAAAGTATATGAGCGACGCCGGGGAGTCGGTGAAACATATAATTGTTGATGGAGAGGGCGACGAAAACAATTATGATTAAAAACAGATTGCTCGCACTCGAAAAGAAAACCACAGGACATGTATCTCATGATGACTATGTACAGGCAGTCGATAGAGTGGTCGCACATGAGCGAGCATATATCGATTATCTTTTGCACGATTGCGGGGGCGACGAGCCGAAGGACGCGCACCCAGGAGATCGCGAATTAATCACACGGTATGAAATTAAATTGACGCATGGGCGTGACGTATATTTACCCGACGGCCTTTATGCGCGGATAAATCAGATTTATGGAAGCCTATCGGATGACGAGTTGCGGAAGCTGGCGGAGCCGTTTAAACCTAACAATGGATGGTGTCAGACATATGATTAAAAACAGACTTAACGCTCTGGAGAAAAGAATTACGCGGCGCGGGATAGGTTCGCAATCGAATTATTTACAGGCAGTTAAACGCGTTATGGCTTGTACAAGGGCAAAAGTTGAGTATATTTTACATGGCCGCGAAGGGCCGGAACCTCCGACGGCAGACCAGCAAGACACAGCACTAATTAGGCAATACGAGACTGATAATGGAATCACGGCAGCGCCCGGAGCCAAAGAGCGAATCGAGAGCAAGCTTCAAGTCATGCACGATCGCATTCTGTGGCAGGGGTCAAGGCCCACATAGACAGCACGCGGACATGATAAAAGAAGGTGCGTCGATCCCTTCTTTTTCTATTAATTACGCAGTCAAAGTCCCATCGTTTTTACGAAAAAATCATTTCTAATAAGTAATATTTGTTAAAAATATTTGTAAAAAATACTTTACAGAATACAGTATGTTGAAGTATACTTTAGTTAGGAAAACAAAACAGAAGGGGTTAACCCCTTCTGCTTCGGCGAATGGAACGGCAGGTCTTGGTAGGGGCTGCCGTTCTTTCTTTGTCTTTGCCGGGCGTTTGTCTCAGAAGCATGAGCTTATCGACAGAAACCGAAAAGCAAAGAACCAGAACCACTATGTATAACACAGCTTCTTGCATACCTTACTCCTTTCTTTAGTACTTCGGGTCGCCCCTATTCAACCACCCATACCGCAGATCGGAAACCTAGCAAGCACTCACATATGTATATTATTACCTTTTGTCGATGAACGCAAGTATAAATTTGTATCGTACAATACCAAAGATGGTTTACTTAGCCGATAATACAACCGAAGTTAGTGCGGCAGAGAAACATTTAACTTCACTATGACATAAAGTAGTTGATATATTAACCCATCTATGGTATTATCGGTCTACACGGTCAAGAAATGGTCAAGGAAATTAACTATATGGACCAACAGACCCCAATTGCTAACAACGGCATTGAACAAAAAACCTAGCAATTTTAACACTTCCTTACGGCGTTCGATGTGCACCAATGGCAATTACCCGCACTCATAACCCGAAGGTCGTAGGTTCAAATCCTGCCTCCGCAACCACAAAAACGCCTGATTTCATACGAAATCAGGCGTTTTTCGTCACTTTATTGGCGTTTTGAAAATGCCTATTTTTTCATTTAGCGCACTTTTAGCGCACAACATCGAAAATCTAGGTGATTGAACCGAACGTAAGTATTAATATTGTTTCTTGTGGTTACATCCTTCCGCTAAGCGTTTGATGGCATGCGAAAAAAACGTAAGCCATCATATAAAGTTTTTAAAGGTGTTTTTTTGCACTTTTTTTGGTTTTACCACAACTCCATAGATACCTTTACATTGGGTAATTATTCCTGTTGACAGCGGGTTGCGACACTTGTAGTATGTAAACGGTACAAATAAACCGGATAAGGGTGGTGATATCATGCCGGACTCGATCAGACGGTTGCCTGATGCAGAGTTAGAAATTATGCTGATTCTGTGGGAAGCAGGGCAGCCCGTTCCGCGCTCTTATATCGATGAACACCTCAGAGGGAAAAAGGATTGGGCGGTTACAACGATTCTAAAACTTATTTCACGTCTTGTTGAACGTGGTTTTGTTACAGTTGAGCGCCAAGGGCATGGCAAGATGAGTTTTTACAGTACATCTATCAGTGATCAGGAGTATCTGGAATTCGAGAGCAAAACAATGTTGGAAAAACTCTATGGCAATTCTGTAAAAGCGCTCGTCACATCACTATATAACGGAAAAGCGATAGATGACAAGGATATAAACGATCTGCGTACGTTTCTTGATGATTACAGAAAGCGTGAGAATAATGGTAGCGCGTAAAAATTTGTGTAAAGTCCAAAGTCAGAGAAATACGGAATTAGATTCTGACCTCAACTCTGTCGCCGAAGTAAATCATGAGATGGTCTAAAATCGTACCCCAATTCCTAATGGGCATAGTCCATTTCTCAGTAATATTCATGGTCGCTAGGTAGAGAATTTTCATAAGAGCGTCGTCGGAAACGAAGGCGCTCTTGGTCTTGGTCACCTTCCGCAGCTGACGATTGAAATTCTCGATGGCGTTGGTGGTGTAAATCAGCGTGCGAATCTCCGGCGGATATTTGAACATGGTGGAAAGCTCCGGCCAGTTGACCCGCCAGCTCTTTACGCCAAGGGCATATTTGGCACCCCACTTGGCCTCTAAATCATCCAGCGCGGCAAGTGCGGCTTCTTCCGTCGCCGCCTTGTAGATTGGCTTCAGATCAGCAGAGAATGCCTTGACGTCCTTGTAGCTCACATACCGCGTGGAGGCCCGAATCTGGTGGATAATGCAGCGCTGAACTTCAGTTTGAGGAAACGCCGTGTGAATGGCCTCTACAAAGCCGGAAAGGCCGTCCACAGATGCTATGAGTATATCTTTCACTCCACGATTCTTCAAGCCCGTCAGTACATTCAACCAATATTTTGCTGATTCATTTGCGCCCAACCAAATGCCAAGGACATCCTTTTTACCTTCAAGATCCGTACCTATTGCCACATAGGCAGCTTTCTTGGTAACTATACCGTTTTCCCGAATACTGTAGTGTACCGCGTCCAGAATCACCATTGCATACACGCTTTGAAGCGGACGCTCCTGCCATTCCCGTATCACGGGCAGCAGCTTGTCTGTGATCTTGCTTACACGGCTGTCATCAACTTCTATCCCGTACATCTCCCGCATCGTTTTCTGGATGTCACGGGTAGATACCCCTTGTGAATACAGGAATATGACCTTGTCTTCGATGCTGGACACATCCGTCTGATGCTTCTTCACAAGCTGAGGTTCGAACTCGCCTTTACGGTCTCGGGGAACGTTGATCTCCAGCTCTCCCATGCTGCCTTGAACCGTCTTCTGCGAATATCCGTTCCGACTATTGTCTGTCTGTTTGTTTTTGTAGTCGTACTTTGAATATCCAAGTTCGCTCTCAAGCTCCGCGTCCAGCGCTGTCTGGATCGTCTCTGCCGTAAGCATCTTCACAAAGGTGTGAACGTCCTCCATTGTCTTGACGCCATACTCCTCCATTAGCTCCCGGAGCTTGCTGTTGTCCTTGCGTTCTTTCCTTGCCATAGTTAAAACCTCCAAAGTCATTTTTATTCTATCTGACTTCGGAGGTTTACACAATATTTTGGACACTACCAGAATAATGACTGAACGACTATTTATCGGCATCCTGAATGTGACACTAACTACTTCTGCCTTAATTGCCATGCTATTATTTCTGTTGCCAAAGCTGAACAAGAAGTATATGGCGGCAAAGTGGCGATACGGTATATGGCTTACCCTAACGGTCAGGTTGCTGATTCCACTCAGCCTCTCTTATCTGCCCACACCACTTTCTTTTATCACGCCGCGGCTTCCTTTTACATATTCATCTTTGGCAACCAAGGAAGGTATACCGTCCAGCACTCCCGGAAATATGCAGACAGACACAGCTCAATCTGGGCTCTCCGGGGCTTCTACGAATATTGTCAATGCTGATATTCCCACCAACCAAGGAACAAAACAGACTAATCTTGGTGATAAATTACTGGCTGTAAATCCGCTTATTCACATCTGGATTGGAGGAATGCTACTTTCCATTTTCTATCCGCTTTGGAGTTATGCTCTATTTCGAAAATCATTGTTCCGTTGGTGTCGCCCCGTCTCTCAAAAACGGGTTGCCGACATATGGGAAAACCTGCTCTCCGAGATGGGTATCCGCAAAAAAATCGGACTTAAGGTATGTAAAAAGATACACGGTCCGATGCTGACGGGCTTTATCAGGCCGGTGGTTCTTCTCCCACAGGAGGATTATGACGATGATACACTGACATTTATTTTTAGACATGAATTGATCCATTACAAACGTTTCGATTTATGGTTTAAGCTTCTATTGAAGCTTGCTCAAGTCGTACATTGGTTTAATCCTTTGGTTTTTTTGATGGTACGCTTAGCGGAACAAGAAATTGAGACAACCTGCGATGAGGCTGTGGTTAGCGGACAAAATATGGATTACCGTTTGCGGTATTGTGAGGCCGTACTATACGGGGCAAGTAGCATTAAAATGCATAATACCGCATTTTCAACAAACTTTAATGGAGGAAAAAATTCTATGAAAAAAAGATTCCACAATATTCTAAGCACGGGAAAAGTCAAGGGAAAAGCGATTTTTGTAGTAAGTGTACTTGCTCTTATCGCCTTAACTTCAGGAACGGTGCTTGCCTATCAAAGCACGAACAACAGTTCTCAAAATGTAGCCAGTGATTCTCCTGAAGGTAACTCCATTTCGTATACTACGATAGCAGAAAATAAGGATTGGGTAAGACCGAATCCTACAACCCCCGGGCAGATACTAGCCGCACAGCACCAGTTATTTGAAATGCCGTATGGCGCATCTGAAAGCGTCGGCTTTCACGCCGACCTTGGTCTCGATGAAGCTATATACTATGACCCCGATCCGTACCACGTCAGACTATTGATAATTGATTCAAAAATCCAGAGTATAAAAGTATCAGAAGATCAAGTAATGGTTATTGTCGACCCCTCAAGCTCAGGCTATCAAGTCATTTCAATCAGTCGCGCTGACCTACCAAGTGATAATATAACAATAAACTTGACGGCTATTGACGGGCAGATGATTGATTCCTTAACTCTCCCGGAAAAACAATATAGTCGTTAAATAAGTTAACAATGCCGTGCACTAAGGTTATATTCACTGGATGTGGAGGCTATATGCTTACAAGAAAAAAAGTTCGGGGAGCAACCAGAAAATTTAAGGCTCTTGTCAACAACATATTAGAGCAAACCCGTATGTTCCCAGTGGACGAAAAAAGTCGGGAACATGGATATTGGAACACCGGGCGGATGCCCTACGACCTTCTGGATTCAACCAAGACACCGGCAAAAGTAAAACGGGCGTTTATACAAACGTTGGTAGACAGAACACAGCACTTCATATGTATTAAGCCCAAAGATGAGAAAACAAGAGTTTTCGCTAGTATTGAGTTTCCCAACCTGTCATATTCGGCCATTGAAGTCTTTTTGAGTGATAAGCATTATTCGAATTTCTTTGAACGTAACCTCGAAGAACAGACATGGATTCCGCTACCTCCGCACAGGAGCATCGCCAAAGAATATGCGCTGACAATACCGGAGGGCATGACAGTCCGTGGCTATAAAGAAATTTGCATATGGGAAGGCCGCAGATTTGTTGCTGAGCTTTGGTTTATAGGGGAAATCGAATAAAATAGGCAAGTCACGTAGCAGAGGAGCCGTGGCAACTCTCAGGTAGTGTCCAAAATATTGTGTAAACCTCCGAAGTCAGATAGAATAAAAATGACTTTGGAGGTTTTAACTATGGCAAGGAAAGAACGCAAGGACAACAGCAAGCTCCGGGAGCTAATGGAGGAGTATGGCGTCAAGACAATGGAGGACGTTCACACCTTTGTGAAGATGCTTACGGCAGAGACGATCCAGACAGCGCTGGACGCGGAGCTTGAGAGCGAACTTGGATATTCAAAGTACGACTACAAAAACAAACAGACAGACAATAGTCGGAACGGATATTCGCAGAAGACGGTTCAAGGCAGCATGGGAGAGCTGGAGATCAACGTTCCCCGAGACCGTAAAGGCGAGTTCGAACCTCAGCTTGTGAAGAAGCATCAGACGGATGTGTCCAGCATCGAAGACAAGGTCATATTCCTGTATTCACAAGGGGTATCTACCCGTGACATCCAGAAAACGATGCGGGAGATGTACGGGATAGAAGTTGATGACAGCCGTGTAAGCAAGATCACAGACAAGCTGCTGCCCGTGATACGGGAATGGCAGGAGCGTCCGCTTCAAAGCGTGTATGCAATGGTGATTCTGGACGCGGTACACTACAGTATTCGGGAAAACGGTATAGTTACCAAGAAAGCTGCCTATGTGGCAATAGGTACGGATCTTGAAGGTAAAAAGGATGTCCTTGGCATTTGGTTGGGCGCAAATGAATCAGCAAAATATTGGTTGAATGTACTGACGGGCTTGAAGAATCGTGGAGTGAAAGATATACTCATAGCATCTGTGGACGGCCTTTCCGGCTTTGTAGAGGCCATTCACACGGCGTTTCCTCAAACTGAAGTTCAGCGCTGCATTATCCACCAGATTCGGGCCTCCACGCGGTATGTGAGCTACAAGGACGTCAAGGCATTCTCTGCTGATCTGAAGCCAATCTACAAGGCGGCGACGGAAGAAGCCGCACTTGCCGCGCTGGATGATTTAGAGGCCAAGTGGGGTGCCAAATATGCCCTTGGCGTAAAGAGCTGGCGGGTCAACTGGCCGGAGCTTTCCACCATGTTCAAATATCCGCCGGAGATTCGCACGCTGATTTACACCACCAACGCCATCGAGAATTTCAATCGTCAGCTGCGGAAGGTGACCAAGACCAAGAGCGCCTTCGTTTCCGACGACGCTCTTATGAAAATTCTCTACCTAGCGACCATGAATATTACTGAGAAATGGACTATGCCCATTAGGAATTGGGGTACGATTTTAGACCATCTCATGATTTACTTCGGCGACAGAGTTGAGGTCAGAATCTAATTCCGTATTTCTCTGACTTTGGACTTTACACAAATTTTTACGCGCTACCAACTCTCATAACGGAATAGCCATTTCGAACGCTGCTACCGGCCCCCATACTAACACCTTATACTGGCCATGTATTAAACATTGCTCCTAGGCCAAAATTGTCTGCTTGGTCGAAGCACTCAAGGGAATCTGGCAAGTCAGAATATCGGTTTCTGTCAGTAATGAATGACTCCTCAACCATTATCACATCCCAGCCCTCATTATTGATATATTCGATCGCCTCGCCTTTTGCTATGCCTTGATCATCTGCCTTTACCCAGCAGTTTATATACCCACCGGCATATTCCTTGCCCTCCTCATTGTCAGGTTTTGGTTTACCCTCAATCAATATTGCTTCTAATATTTTACATTTTGTTTTGGTGATATACGGACGCTTTCCCAGATATTTGGTACGCTTTTACTTCTTTCATGCGCATATGAATTGTTCGTCTATATAGTACATCGAAAGACTGTTCGATAATTACTATCCTTACAAAGATGTTAGCGAAAATTCATGTGAGAGCAAGGAGCAGATGTTAGCGTATCATTCGACAAACACAAGATTGCTTCACGTCGATACGGCAATGGGTGTTCGCCACGTCTTTTCCAATAAAAGAGCATGGTATTAACTGCTGGTTCGTTTGCAATCAGCATAGTCCTGTTCTTGTGCTTTACAATCTTAATTACCTTTATGAACCATGCTTTAAATCCTCTAAAACCTTATGCGCCGGATTTGTCCATTGAAGGAACACAGAATTCCGTGGCGAATAGTAAACTAGTACCCTATAAAAAGGACAGTACTACTCCCGCAGGTACAGGTACCGTCCTCCACCAGTGCAGTTATGGACAGCAGACCACTTACACGTTACCGGAAAAACAGAGCCATTGCTCCTGCTTTCGCAGTTGCTTTGGCTCTGCTTTTTTGTTTGATCTAACCCCTGTTTAAATACTATTATTCTACGCAGATAGCAGATTGTACAGTACCTGGGCCATTTCAGCGCGTATCGTGGTTCCCGTGGGATTCAGCTTTCCGCCGCTGCCGGAGATGATCCCCGATTGGACTAGGGCGTTCATGGCTTCCTGCGCGTAGCTTGAAATCAGCCCGGCATCACCGAAATCGCTCGTGGTCTTACTGCCTGCGGCCTCGGGGAGCTCACCCAAAATACCCAGCGCCCGGTAGAGCAGTGTGAACATATCCTGCCGGCTGATGCAGCTGTCAGGGGCGAAATTGTTGTTACCTGTGCCATTTGAAATTCCAAGGCGTCTTGCCGCAGCCAGATAGCCGGTATAGTAGGTATTTCCCGCGTCGCTGAAGTTATCTGTTGGGCTTTCGTTAGGGGCGATTCCATAGGCGCGCATCAGCATGACGACAAACTGTCCGCGGGTCAGCGTGTTGTCCGGACTGAAGGTACTGGCCGTTGATCCGGTGGTAATCCCGCGCGCCGCGATGAAGGTCACGGGGTTATAGTACCAGTCGGTACTCACCACGTCACTGAAGGCGACCTTGTTGTATCCCACTGCGTACCGGGAGAAGTGCGTGGTGGTAAATCGAACGGTCCCGGCGGCGGGATCGTATTTCCCGCGTACCGTTTGCAGTTCGCCACTGTTGCTGATGTAGTAAACAACAATAGCGTTGGGATCTTCACCGGGCACCGGCGTATACGGCAGGCTGATGCTTGCGCTTCCGCCTCCGAAGCTGGAAATCGCTTTGCTGCCAGACGTCACCGTGAAGTCGTAAACGGGCCGGTCGCCGATCGCCAGCTTGTTTTCGTCGGAAAGAACACCGGTATCCGCTATTGTGACTGTTATCGTAATGTCTCCGACCATTTGCTTACCAATTTCATCCAGCGCCGTTTTGTCAAAGGTAACCATTGCAACAGAAGACGAAACCGTGAGGGCATCAATGCTGCCGTCTGTCAGCGCCTCGGCAGCCGCCTGAGGAACGGTCAGTGATATTCCTTTTGCACTGTCGTCCGTATCCACATCGAATTCGATAGCTGCCTGCGTACTTTGTTCCCTCGCTTCGCTGACAGCTTTTTCCTTCATATCCGCAATCTGAGCATTTGTTACGTTTGCCGCCGCTACGCCATCAGAAGTGGTGGTTCCTTTAACCGTATCCGCTACCGTGGTGATGCCGCCGTTTGTGATGATAATTGCCGAACCGCTGTCGGTTGCAGTATCGCCGGCGGCGGGAGTACCGCCTCCGCTGTTGACAGGCATATTGATTGCCTCTATGCTGACAGTGGCCGTGGCGTTAAGCGTTTTTCCGTTTGCAAGTTCATACTGTGCGGTGACTGTATCGATACCTGCGGCGGCGGCGTTGAGCTTTCCGTTTCCGACTGAAACAATGAACCCGTTTTGAGATAAAAATCTTGCCTTTGTATTATCCAAAAGCACTTTATTACCGTTTACATCGGTTGACGTGAGGGTTGGGATGAAGTCCGATCCTACCGTAATTTTGTCTGGAAGTGATAGAGAGAGCTTTACAAGCTTTGTGTCGTCAAGAGCCTGGACAACCATATTTATACCGGCGGTTTTGCCACCGCAGGTTGCTGAGATTTCGGCTGTTCCCTCATTGAGGATACGCACCGCACCCTTGCTGTCCACAGATGCCACAGAGCTGTCACTGCTGCTCCATGTAATATTTATGAGAGAATCGTCATTGATCTGAGTGAGATAATTTGCTGGGTATTCACGGAAGTCGCCATAGAGGTCCAGCTGGAGTTCAGCACCTAGGACCGTATTTATTTTTTCGCCGTAAAGTGCGCTGTTTTGTATGTAGACCTTTGTCAGCAAGGGGTCGAAACCGAAGGACGTTTTTCCCTCTCTCATTGTTATAGTACCCGTTCCGAGAATATCTCCCTGATCATGGGTAACGTAGGCCTTGCTGGCACCGTTTCCCGTAACAATATAGTTAACTCCACCGACCTGCCAGTTATGCAGGGTGTGCATGTGTCCAAAGAGAACCGTTACGGTGTAACCAGGATGGGCGGTTTTGTAATCACTCATTATTCCTTCAAACATGTCGGCCTCTGCGTCTGTCATATTATGGCTGGTCTGGTAGTCGTCACGAGTCACAACATGATTCAAAACATATACATTGGGACGTGTGTTTTCCGCTAATACTTCCTCAAGCCAGTGATACTGGGTTGAATCCGAATAGGTGACGCTTTGACCCAGCATGCTGTTCAAAACGATATAAAGGGCATTGCCGTATTCAAAATAATAGGTTGGGGAGTTGAATGTATCGTAATATGCTTCGGTATTCAGTCCCTCATGGTTTCCGCCTATGACAAAGGCCGGCTTCCCATTCAGCAATGAAATATCTGCCACGGCTGCATCGTAGTCGCTCTGGTCCTTGACGTCTACGATATCACCCATCTGTATGACGAAATTGCTGGTGTCGTTGGCTGCTCTGCCGTAAATTGAGTTGGAAAAGGCATTTCCCTGAGTGTCGGGAATAACGGTCACGGTATAGTTGTTTGGATCGGCAGGCTGCTCAATAGGATCTACTGTAAAGCTGCCGTTATATGGCGTCATGGCGTTTCCGACAATATCCGATGCAGCGATTGTAAAGGTCGATGTACCGGCGAAAAGGTCAAAATCGGGTTGGGCATAAGCATATCCGGTTTCCGCATCAAAGTAAACCGGAAGGTTTTCCTCGTTGAGCATAACCTTGACCGAACTGGCATCAACAGTATTCTTATCATCCTGGAGGCGGAAATTGATACGAGGACGGAGAATTTGAATCGGGTAGATACTCTGCCTGGGTGTTACTCTACTGATTACAGGTGCTTCATTGTCGGGAGCCGTATCGATATGGTAGGTAACGGACAGCGAGGGGTTTGCGGTATTTTCAAGAACATCGCTGGCACTTACTGTAACAGTGTAATCCTGCCCGTCCTGCAGGTTGTTCCTGCTAAACGAGAGTTTGCCGGAAGCAGGCTCATAAGCAAAATCGTTTACAGGATCACCGTTCACTTGCACTTCGATGCTGTCCGGGTCGACGGCGGACTTAGCATCCTTTACTGTTGCTGAGAAGTTCAGCGTGTCAGAGTAGACGTTGCCGGCCGCCGGGGACACTCCGGAAAACTCCGGACCGCTCAAATCCGCGCCGTTATCTGTGTACAGGAATTTGATATCGTCAAAGCACAGCGTGGACGGGGCTCCGGAATTGTTGGTACGCTGAATCCACAGGTAGCGAAGATGGATCGGCATCAAGTAAGTCTGCGGTATGGATATCTCGACCCATTTCCAGCCCGACCAGTTTATTGTTATGCCGCCGAGAGACGACATATTCTGCGCGTTTGGAGTTCCATAGCCCATGACCACGCCGGCATAAAGCCTGTTTCCGGAGTTGTCTCCATAGACCATCATTCCAAGCTTTTTCGGCATTGCCTTGGCGAGATATACTGTGTCCATCGCGGCACGGGTCTCTTCGCTCCAGACGCCGTTTCCGGCTCTATCGGAATCTTCGTTATACCGAAACCTGATGTTCAGATTGCTGTTTGCCGTGTTCATAATATAGTTGACTTTCAGACTATGGTCGCCTGTTTCGTCGTCGTTAAGGAGAATCCAGTCCGAAGCGCCGGCAGCGCCTCCGTAATAATAGGTCGAACTATCGTTGGTTCGTTGAGCGCTGAATCCCTCTATCGGTGTACTCTCAAAGTTTTCTATTACCTGCTCTTTGATCCCTATGATAAGGTCGGTGGTAAGGGTGTTTCCAAAAATTAATGCGGTAACCGACCCGGTCGCTTCGTCGGCTGTCACAGTTAAAAGCCCGTTATCTATGGTTCCGATACCGTCTGAAACCGACCATTCCACCTTGTCGTTGCCGATCACAATCTGCTGCATGTCGGAATTATAGGCAAGAATCGAAAACCGAAGAACATCTCCCTTATCAAGCGCAAGACTTCCGCTGGGAGACAGCGCAATCGTGCTGATAACCGAGTCGTCCACAATATTAACTGTCGCTGTCCCGATATAAGTTCCATCAACTGTTGCTGTAACCGTATCCGTGCAGACTTCGCTGGGGGCAGTATAGTTACCGTTATCGTCAATGGTCCCCTTTTCAGCGGACCAGGCAACATGGTGATCGCCCAAATCCAGCGCATTGCCGTTCGTATCTGTCAGCCGAACGGAAAACTTATTGCCGGAACCGAGATAGATGTTTGCATCGCTATCAACAATAACACTGCCAACCTCGGCAGTACGCTCTGCGTCACTGATAAAAAGAAGGGCATTTGTTACCGAGCGTGAACCGCCGTCACTGGGATAGCTGGCCTGGGTGACGACATTTGAACCCGCACGGCGCACAGCCATCTCGGCGGAGCCGCCGCTGTCGAGGTTTATTACATCCTTGCAGCCAAGCGTGTCCAGCATATATGCTACCATTTCCTGAAAGGTTGCACCGTCGGTAAGGCTGACGTCCATCATGCCGCTTTCGTTGATGGTCACCACCTGAAGCTTCCCGTCCTCGGTAATACCCAGTAGGGTTCGGGCATTTTTTTCGTCATAACCGTAGTTTGGATCTACGATCGAAACGCCGTTTACTGCAAGATTGTGAAAGGCGGAAACAGCCGTAAAGACATTGGTAAGTTCCGTGAGTTCTCCGACAGGCTGGGCTTTATCTTCGGCCATATTCGTCTCAGAATTATACCCACCGCTCCACTCACCTGTATAAACATTACAGAAATATGTGACTGCATCGCCTGCCTGCAGAGATGCCACCGAGTCTGAATCATCGTTAAAGCCCGCAAGAACGATGCAGTTGTCGGGAATGGTAAACCCCTGATTCGTATAAACTTGTGTGACCATTCCTGTGTAGCTGATATTCGGATATATCGAGCCCGTAAAATTGTCTACCTGTATCAGCGCATATGCCTCCGATACAGGCAGTTGAGAGTCTGCTACGGCTGAGTCGGGCGAATTAAGGCACATGGTATGAGTTTTGTTCACAGCGCTGGTATAGATGCGGCATGTCTCGTAGGAGCGAGCCACACCTGCAAAGCGGTTGTAAAAATTTGTACGGTTGATAAGGTTTACATCCTTCTGGAATCCGGTGCCGACGGTGATATTCCCCTGCACCATCAGGTGTGCGATGTCAAAGCTGCCATCAGTTTCGGTGTAAAAACACGGCACATTGCAGCAGTTGTAAAAGTCGTTGGGCTGGCTGGTTATAATAGCGCCGTTTTGTATCATCAGGCCCGTAGGAATACCACCGTTGCTGGTATACATGTCGAAGGTATCGGCGTTAATGGTTGCAATTACGTTGTTGCCCTTGGCGATTTCACGGTTGGCCTGAGTTTCAACGCTCTCTAAAGCGTTAACCGTGTCTCCTGCTTTCGAAGTGATTATACGCAGGCTGCCCACCGAAGGGTCAATCACCAAGTGATTGATTCTTGTCCGCCTGCCGGTTTCCTGAAAATTCAACACGTCTTGCTCGGTATAGTGGATACCAGGCGCAATGTCCTCGTCCGCAAGATAGTTGATAGCACCGTTATTCATTGATGCTAAGCTGTCTGTCTGTTCCGTTTCAGCCGCCAGTGCGGCGGACATTACGGACAGGGATATTGCCAGTGCAAGAAGCAGCGCCAACAGCTTTTTATGTTTTTTCCGCTGTGTCATCTTCATCGTCCTTTTACTTGAATTGTTGGAATTGCTTTCCGGTTATAACTCAATGATTTTATAATTTGGCTGTAAAGAGAGATAGCACAACAATGAAAATTATAGGTAAAGACATATATGCAATATATAGTTGCCGATTGTTTATGCGGTGGCAATGGGCAACAGAACACTTACACGTTACCGGAAAAACAGAGCCATTGCTCCTGCTTTTGCAGTTGCTTTGGCTCTGCTTTTTGTTCAATCTACTATAAACCCTTGTTTTAATACTGTTATTTTACACAGAAAGCAGGTTGTACAGTACCTGGGCCATTTCAGCGCGTGTCGTGGTATCCGTGGGATTCAGCTTTCCGCCGCTGCCGGAGATGATCCCCGCTTTCACTAGGGCGTTCATGGCTTCCCGCGCGTAGCTTGAAATCAGTTCGGCATCGCCAAAGTCGCTCGTGGTCTTACTGCCTGCGGCCTCGGGGAGCTCATCCAAAACACCCAGTGCGCGGTAGAGCAACGTAAACATATCCTGCCGTGTAATCTCGCTGTCGGGCGCGAAGGTGTTATCGCCGATACCGTTAGAGATACCCAGCCGCTTCGCCGCTGCCAGATAATTGCTGTAGTAGGTGTCGCCTGCGTCGGAGAAGTTATCTGTGGGATTCACATCGGCTTCAATTCCATAGGCGCGCATCAGCATGACGACAAACTGTCCGCGGGTCAGCGTGTTGTCCGGACTGAAGGTACTGGCCGTTGATCCGGTGGTAATCCCGCGCGCCGCGATGAATGTCACGGGTTTATAGTACCAGTCGGTGCTCACCACGTCGCTGAAGGCGACCTTGTTGTATCCCACTGCGTACCGGGAGAAGTGCGTGGTGGTAAATCGAACGGTCCCGGCGGCGGGATCGTATTTCCCGCGTACCGTTTGCAGTTCGCCACTGTTGCTGATGTAGTAAACAACAATAGCGTTGGGATCTTCACCGGGGACCGGCGTATACGGCAGGCTGATGCTTGCGCTTCCACCTCCGAAGCTGGAAATCGCTTTGCTGCCAGACGTCACCGTGAAGTCGTAAACGGGCCGGTCGCCGATCGCCTGGCGCTCCATCTCAGAAAGCGCTGAGGCATTAACGACTGCTGCAGATATACTGATATCGCCTTGAGCCGACGTACTGATAGCATTAATAGCTTCTGTGTCAAAGCTAACCGACGCAATTGCGGTGGAAACCGTCAGCCCATCCACGTGGGTTTCCGACAGCTCGGAAATGGCCGTATGCGGAATAGTTGTTACAACCGAGGTCGCCCCGTCTGCACCTTCCACGTTAATCTCAACAACCGCTTTCTTGCCGCCCTCTGCCGCTTGCTGCACAGCCTTGTCTAACGCATCCGCGACCTGAGCACCCGTTACCGAAGCTGTCGCAGCGCCGCTTGCACTCGTCGATGCCGTGGTGGTTGTGGTAACGGTGGTCGTATCGTTATTGATGGATGTTGTGGTTCCGGGCGTTGATGGTCCATCGGTACCGTTATCGCTGTTATCGCTGTTATCGCTGTTATCGCTGTTATCGCTGCCGTCGTAATGTGTCACTGTCGATGTGGCGAGAAATACCGCTGTTACCACGCCGGAATTAACTGGATTTGTTGTCGTAGCTCCGGCAACGGTGAAATAATCTGCCGGGACACCCACCAAACTAAAGCCGGCTTTCGGTATAATCGTTATTGTCGCCGTATACACGGTGCCGGGCGCAAAAATTGAAACTTCGGGTGACCAAGATATCGTCGCCTTATATTCGGCGGTTTCTGCAACGGATACCGTCGGCGCCGCGCCTCTTACAGGTTTTGCGACCCCGCTGATTTCTGAAATATCAATTGTTTTACCACCGGCCAGCGCATTGATCGCCGCTTCTATCGTAGCGGCATAACCGTTGACAACGTCCTGTTCCGTAATGTTTTTCCCGCGAATCACCGCGTTTATCGCGGCATTCAGCGCCGCGACGCTCTCGTCCGTGTAACCGCTCAGATCACCGGGGACCTTTGCAATGGCCGCATCCACCGCGCTGTAATCGGCAGGCTTATAAACCAGCGCATTGATCGCCGCTTCTATCGCGGCGGCATAACCGTTGACAACGTCCTGCTCGTTTTGGCTCTTACCGGCGACGACTGCGTCTTTCGCCGCGTTCAGCGCAGCCACGCTCTCGTCCGTATAAACACTCAGATCCGCGGGGGTCTTCGCAATGGCCGCATCCACCGCGCTGTAATCGGCCGAGAAATTGCTCTTCATATCCTCGTACATCGTCTCAGCTTGCGCTTCATTTACAGGATCGGTGTATATCCTGAAATACGCAAACTTTATCAGTCCGCTTCGTTCCGCCGTGATCCCACCCAACACAAGTTCATCATAGCTTTCCGAAGCAATATTCAGTCCGGTATAGCTGCCCGCAGCAAACGCCTCGCCGTTCACATACAGGACCTGCTCGCCCTCTTTTGCTGTGCAGAGAACGTGTATCCACTGATCCGTCGGTAGGCTTTTATTCGTATAGACGTCGGCATCTCCGTCAGTATACCTTCCCGCGCCGAAATACGTCTCGCCCGACAGGCCTACAAGATTGATATTCTGACCGTCAAATTGAAACACGTCATAGGCTGTCAGATTTCCGGACACCGACAATGTGCCGGGTATTTTGATATAGGCTTCCACGGTGTACTGATTGTTCAGCGGCGCAAGGTTTAATTTATTGATTACCAGGTTTTCTTTTTCCGGGCCGCACAGTACAGTCTGATGGAGCTCGTCGTCTGTTTCGAAATCGTATCCCCCGGTTGTTCCGGTAATAACGTACATTGAGTCCGTCGCCACGGAGCCGTCTTCATTTTGCAGCTTCCCGTTTTTGATATCAATTCCGAAATATAGGCTGTTTTCACCGGCCAGCGCACTAATCGCGGCTTCTATCGCGGCGGCATAACCGTTGACAACGTCCTGCTCCGTAATGTTTTTCCCGCGAATCACCGCGTTTATTGCGGTGTTCAGCGCCGCGACGCTCTCGTCCGTGTAACCGCTCAAATCACCGGGGACCTTTGCAATGGCCGCATCCACCGCGCTGTAATTGGCCGGCTTATAAACCAGCGCATTGATCGCCGCTTCTATCGCGGCCGCATAGCCGTTGACAACATTCTGCTCGTCCTGGCTCTTGCCGGCGACGACCGCATCTTTCGCCGTGTTCAGCACCGCCACACTTTCCGCTGTGTAAACGCTCAGATCCGCGGGGATCTTCGCAATGGCCACATCCACCGCGCTGTAATCAGCACCGCCTTTATAAGCCAGCGCACTGATTGCGGCTTCTATCGCGGCGGCATAACCGTCAACAACGTCCTGTTCAGCCGCATTCTTGCCGCGGTCAACCGCAGCGACTGCAGCGTTGAGCGCGTTGACGCTGGCATCCGTGTACACACTCAAATCGTCAGGGACCTTTGCCAGCGCTTCGTCCACCGCCGTATAATCGGCCGAAAACCCATTTTTCATCATCTGATAGGCGTCTTGCGCAACCTCCACGGTGAAGAAATTGCTGTATATTCTCAAGTACGCAAATTTAATCAGTCCGCTTCGTCCATTCATTGTTCCGCCTAAAATGAGCTCATCGCTTGATGATGAAGTCAGGTTCAGATCCGTATATTCATCCGAAGAGAACAGCTCGCCATTGACATAAAGAACCTGTTTTCCGTCCTTTGCCGTACAGAGTACGTGTATCCACTGATCCGTCGGCAGGCTTTTATTCGTATAAACGTCGGCGTCTCCGTCTGCATATCTTCCCGCTCCGAAATACGTCGCGCCCGGCACGCCTACAAGATTGATATTCTGGCCGTCGAATTGGAACACGTCATACGCGGACAGCGTGCTTGGCAGATAGACATATGCCTCAAGTGAAAACTGATTGTTAAGCGGCCCTAGATTCAAACCGCTAATCCCCAGGTTTCCGCTCTCCGGTCCGCAAAGCACAGTCTGATGGAGTTCCTCGTTTGTTTCAAATGTATAACCGCCCGGATTGTTATAGGTCGAAGTTACAACAGAGCCTTCCTCATTCTCCAGTTTTCCATTTTTTATATCCATTCCAAAATATAAAATTTTGCCGACGTTAATCTTTCTTGTCGCTGTAGTCATATTCCCGGCGTCGTCAGCAACCTGATAAGTCAGGGTATAAATACCGTCCTTCGACGTATCGACCTCGCCGCTGACTGTAATCCTGCTGGTGATATCGCCGTTAACGTTGTCATAAGCGGAAACACCGGCAAGTGCATCAAATTCCTCATTCAGAACAACATCGTTATCGGTGGGGATGTATAGGAACGGTTTCAGCGTATCCTGCGTGGAGGTCTTGTTGATGGTAAAGGTGTCCATAACCGTCATATCCGCAGAATTATAAGCTGTTACCTTAAGAACCGTATCGGATATATCGATTTTTGATATGGTCGTCTTGTCCGTATTGGTCACGGCAGCAAAGTCGGCGTTTTCTTGCGTAACATCATAATATTTGCTGCCGCTTGAGGAGTTACCCGTCAGATACAGTACTTGACCGGCGTTGGGATCTGTAACCTCGTTGCCTGTTATGACCGGGGTCGTTCCGTCCATCAGATATGACCGGCAATACACATGGTCATGCCCCGTGAGCACAAGGTCAATTTGCAGCTCGGAAAGCACCGGCGCCAAGGCTTCGCGCCTTTGAATAGACGAACTGTCGTTGGAGTGCTCACCCGTGCTGAAAATCGCATGATGGAATAAAACGACTTTCCATTTGATTCCCGCACCGGCCGCACTGATCGCCTGCTGCATAAAGTTTTTATGTGCCTGCGTATCCCGCTCCATATCCTGTACGATATTGCTATTGAGCACCATGAAGAGCGTGTTGTTTCGCACAAACCAGTAATCACCGCCATACTCGCCCGTTGCTTCCCGGCCGGTGCTTCCATCAACATTGGAATAAGCAAAATGCTGAGAGTAAAGCGTTGAGCCAACATCATGATTTCCCACAACGGTCGCCAGCGGCAACGACGTTAACTGCGAAGGCACGAAAAGCCCGTCATAATGGTCATTGTTTGTAGATTTATTGACCTGGTCACCGCCCAGAAACAACATCTGTGCTCCGGGAAAGTTGGTCAGTGCATGATCCAAAGTGTTTTTCCAGCCGGAGATATCGCTGTCAATATCACCGCCGGCCCCAATCTGTGGATCTGCGGCAAACATGAAGCTCAGAGCATCATTTGAAGACGGAGTTGTAAACGTATAATACTGTGACCAGTCGCCATCACTACCGACGCGATACGCATATTCTGTTCCTTCCTCAAGGTTTTCAATAAGCGCATGATTATAGTAATACGTTGAACCATTGGCCCCGCCGCTGCCGAACGCGGTTACTTCATCATAGAAGGTTAGCGTTCCGTTAATCAGATCGGATGCTTTTGAGTACTGAACTTTTCCCGCTTCACTATCGGTGCCCAGCCAGTTCACATAAAGCTCCGAAGCATCCGCCCCAACCGTCAGATTCGTATTCTTGACGGCATAAGCCAGCGCATTAACAGCGGCCTGTATGGCGGTGGCATAACCGTTTACTTCGCTTTGCTGCGTAATAATTTTAGTACGATCAACCGCATTTAACGCATCATTCAAAGTTTTGACAGTATTGCTTGAGTAACCGCTCAAATCGCCGGGGACCTTTGCGATGGCCGCATCCACCGCACTGTAATCGGCCGGCTTATACACCAGAGCGGTAATCGCATTTTCTATCGCAGCGGCATAGCCGTTGACAATGTCCTGCTCGTCCTTGCTCTTGCCGGCGACGACCGCGGCTTTTGCGGCGTTCACGGCCGCGACGCTCTCGTCCGTGTAAACGCTCAGATCTGCGGGGATCTTCGCAATGGCGGCATCTACCGCGCTATAATCGGCATCACCTTTATAAGCCAAGGCGGCTATCGCATTTTCTATCGCGGCGGCATAGCCGTTGACAACGTCCTGCCCGTCCGCAGTCTTGCTGCGATCAACCGCAGCGACTGCGTCATTGAGCACACTGACGCTGGCATCCGTGTAAGCACTCAGATCGTCAGGAACCTTTGCCAGCGCCTCGTCTACCGCCGTATAATCGGCTGGAAGGCTGTTTTGCATATCGCTGTACAAGCTTTGCGCCTGAGACTCCGTCACGAAGCCGCTTAGTATTCTGAAATATGCAAATTTTATCAGTCCGCTTCTGCCGGAATAAGTCCCTCCCAGAATCAGCTCATCATTGTTGGTTGAAGCAATTTTTAGCCCTTCATAGCCGTTGGCCGCAAACTCTGCACCATTTACATACAGCGTTTGCTCCCCCTCTTTTGCCGTACAGAGGATGTGCAGCCACTGATCTGTCGGGAGGTTTTGCTCTACAAAAACATCGGCGTCTCCCGATGAACCTCTTCCCGCGCCGAAATATGTATTACCCGGAAATCCGACAAGATTAAGATTCTGACCATCGAATTGGAACACATCATACGCTGAAATCGTACTTGGAATTTTGATATATGTTTCAATTGTGAACTCATTATCCAGTGGCTCCAGATTTAAACCGTCAATGACCAGGTTTCCACTTTCCGGCCCGCACAGTACGGTCTGATGGAGCTCATCGTCTGTTTCAAAGGTATAATTACCGGTCGTGTTATAGGCCGAATACGATACAGCGCCGTCGTTTTCATTTTTAAATTCGCCGCTCTTTATATCTATACCAAAATATTTCCCGCTGGAACCTGTGATTTCTTTTTTTACTGAAATGCTTCTGGTCGCTGTTGCCGTATTTCCGGCACTGTCGGTGATTTCATAGGTCAGCGTATAAGTGCCTTCCATGGAAGTATCGACATCGCCGGCAACAATGATATTATCTGTAATATCGCCGTCCACATTATCTCTGGCTGAAACGCCGTCAAGCTTGTTAAAAACACGATCTAAGACAATGTCGTTTTCCGCAGGGATAAACAGAAACGGTTTTAAAGTATCCGCCGCGGAAGTCTGGGTTTTGTTTATTGTAAAGCTGTCCGCAGCCGCTGACATATCCGCGGCGTTATAGGTCGTAATGGTCAGCGCATCATCAGAGATACTGACGTCTGATATAGACGGCGTATTGTTTTGATAGGTTACCGCTGCATAGTCATAATTTTCACCGACTAAATCATAATACTTGCTGCCGCTTGCCGAGCCGCCCGTAATGTAAAGCACCAGTCCGGGCTCGGGGTCTGTTACAGAGCTCTGCACGCCGGCCGCCGTTATGGGCGTCGCCCCGTTCATCATATAGGTGCGGCAGTAGGCATGGTCATGTCCCATGAGCACCAGGTCGATCTGGAGGTCAGAAAACACCTGCGGCAAGCTTCCGCGTCTTTCAATAATATCTCCGTTTGTAGAATGTCCGGCCGTACTGAAAATCGAATGATGGAACATCACGATTTTCCACTTGGTCGTATACCCTGCTTCCTGCGCATCGAGAATCGCCTGCTGCATAAAATTCTTATGTAACTGCGTATCCTGCACATTGCTGTTGAGCGTCATGAACAGGGTGTTGTCCCGCACAAACCAGTAATCGCCGCTGTATGCTCCGCTTACCTGTGTTGCAGTGTCTTCCGAGACATTCGAATACGCAAAATGCTGCGAATAAAGACGTGAATTAAAATCGTGGTTACCCACAATGGTCGCTATTGGCAGTGATGTCAGCTGCGAAGGCGATAAAAAGCCATCGTATTGCGCGGTAGACGACGAGACTTCGACCTGATCGCCACAGCTCAATAATAGCTGCGCACCGGGGAACTTACCGGCGGCATTATTCAGCGTTGAAATCCAGCCGGCGGTATCAGTCTCTGTTGCGTCACTACCTATCTGCGCATCCGCAGCGAACAAAAAGTTGAGCTCGCCGTTTGTATCAGACGTCGTAAACGAATAATAGCCCGACCAGCCGTTTTCATTACCTACCCGATAGACGTAGTCGGTATTAGCTTCCAGACCGGTTATCACGGCATGGTTATAATAGTAGTCCGCCCCATAGGCTTCCCCGCAGCTGAACGCCGTTACTTCAGAGCTGCCGTACAGGACCCCGTCTACCAAATTAGATGCTTTGGCATACTGAACTTCACCTGTCTGGAAGGTTGCGTTGTACCAGTTTACATACAGTTCCGAAGCGTTTTCCCCAACTGTAAGACTGATATTTTTTGTGGTGTTGACATCACGGTACTGGAAGTTTTCCTTGCTTTCGATAACTTTTGGGATATCGATCGTCCATACCGGTTCATAGCGGGAACCGGATGTAAAATTCATACGGTTGATCGTCACAACCTTATTATTGTCAATAGATACGAGCATGCCGGTTGATGCGCTGTCAACGCAAACAGCACCATCCTGCACAGATGTGAAGTCTTCCTGATAAATCGTGTCCTCGTTACTGATATCATCATGCGCATGGCCGGAAAAATAGATAATCTGCGGATACTGCTTCATGAATTCCAGGAAGCTGTCGGACCAGTCGGCTGCGAGCGTTGCATAGCTGCCATCTGGGGCACTGCCGGATGACATAACCGTGTACTTAACAGGCTTATGTGCAACAATAATTATCGGATTTGTAGGATTCTCCGTCGCTGCCGCTTGTATATGCTCTTTTAAAAAGCTTTCACGGGCAGTATAAGAATCCTGCTCATTGTCGGGGCTGACAGATAAGACATGTACACCGCTCACGGTTATATCATCTTCTATCGGAACCCCTACGTTCGTTACAAAGTCGGACTGCATTTCCTCCTTCATTCCGGCGTTTTCATCAACGCTCACACCCCAGCCGTATTTATAAAACTCATGGTTGCCCATACAGGCTGTAAACAAGGTTTCTGAATCGAGTTGCGAATTAATAATGGAACGAAAGGTTTGCAGTTCATCCACGTAACCGTTGTCAGTAAGATCCCCCGCAATTGCAACGGCATCCAGTTTGTTTGAAGTTGCAGCGTAAAATCCCTGCAGGCAATTTTTAAGGAGCGTTTCCATGGTTTTGCTTGAGGCGCTGTCACTTCTGCTGATATGCGTATCGCTTGCGATACCGATATTAATTGTGTCGCCGCCGGTTAATGCAGGAAATTCGGCCGCAACGGCGCTTAAGGGTAGTAGTGTAGTTAATATAATGGCAGCCAAAAACAAGCTTATCATTTTTTTGACCGCTCTTATTATATCTATTCTTTTTATTATTGCGTTTAGTTCCACGTTGCTTATCTCCGTTTCTATTTTTTTGAACTAAACTATTATAATTATGTCATGTAAAGGAAATAGGATACATTAAGTAAAGTTTATATAAACCGTCCTGTAAATTGCACAAATTTTCTCGGATTTTTATGGAACGCACAAAACGCGAGAAACCGTAGCAACAGATACGTTAGCCATTTCAGCGATTCTTTTTACAGAAGACATAACTTCAATCCTTTGTAATTGAGTAAACATATAATAATGTATGAACAGTGTTTCAACCGCATAAAAGCGCCTGTCAGACTGACGAAATCGCCAGAGGGCGCTGTGTAACAAAATGTAACATCAACACGATTTTATCCTTTGTTTCGCATTTCATCAGGCGAACCAAGAGTACCAGTTTATTGTAAAGACAATAAGTTCAGCATTGTGAAAACTATGTAAAAAGTACTGATATATTAGCTTTATGTGTCACTTTTTAAATGTAACAACGTTTATTGTTACATTTTGAAGTAACACGGCTGATCAGCGCCGACTTTTTCGTCGGAGATATCCGACGTGATGAAATAATTAAATCAAGGCTTAAGTGTCAGCTGGCAGATTACTCATAACTCACAAAAACGACCCGAAACCTTCGTTTCAAGCCGTTTGGGTAGAGATACATGTATGGGCCAGACAGAAGGTTTCCCTTTGTCGAAGTTTGCAGAAAGAGTTTATTCAACATAACGGATATATTCTTCTGGGCAAACGATACTGCCCATGCTTATATTCGTGCCGTATTCACCGTGATAATCTGTCCCACCGGTAAGTATTAAGCCGTATTGCTTTTGATACTTCTTAATCTTATCCTCATCGGCGGCACAATGCGATTCATGCTTCAGCTCAATCCCGTCCAGCCCGGCCTTTACCAAGTCTTCAATCAGATCGTATGAATCCAACTGGCCCGGGTGCGCCAAAACGGCAACGCCATGATCCGCCTTGATCGCCTCAACCGCGCCGATCACATCAGCATATTCGATATCACCTTCACAGATACCTCCATTTTTAAACAGCTTTTGATACAGAGCTCCGCGGAGCGTTTTTGTATATCCGGCATCCATAAGCGCATGCATAATGTGCTGTTTATATAAACAGGCGCTGCTTCGGGCCTTTTGCAATACCTGCTCTATTGTAATATTATAACCCGCGTTAATGATCTGCCGGGCTTGCCATAGCGATTTCTCATGCCGCCTTTTGATAATTGGATCACAAATTGCTTTGATGTGGTTTACCTGCAAATCAAAGTTATATCCTAAAATATGTACCTTCTTATCGCGCTCAAAGCTGTACGCGGATATTTCGATTCCCGGGATCAGGCAAATCCCATTGCCCTCCGCCGCCCGGCGGGCCTCTTCAAGGCCAACGATCGTATCATGATCGACTATCCCAATATGTGTCAGGCCGTTTTGCTTTGCAATTTTCATTGTATCGTCTATCGATACGGAGCTATCGGAAATATTCGTATGTACGTGCAAATCCGCTTTCATAAATTCCCTCTGAAGTGTTTTCTAGTAAACGTATCGATATCGCCCAAAATTTTCAATACCAGATGAAGAAATTCTGGCCGTATGGTCTACCACCCCGTTCTCAGGGATCTGCATTGCCTCTTCGTTCATTTCTCACCCCGGCTGATTAGCTTCTTAAACAGATCATAGCATTTTGATATATTAAGCGCGGTGGGTTCCTTCAGCTCGAACAAATATAACCCCTGATAGCTGATATCGGCAAGTGCCGCTGCAACATCTTCCCAGTCAATTGTGCCTTCGCCGAGCGGTAAATGCTCGTCGAAACAGCCATGATTATCATGTAAATGCAAATGAACCAAATCCTTATCCAACTTCCGTATCTCGTCGCCGCACGGCAGCCCGCGAATATTACTATGTCCCGTGTCAAAAATGAATTTTAAGTTATCGGCCTGGATCAAGGATTTAAAGGTTTTCAGTTCATCGGCATTTTTTGTAAGCATGCATTGGAAAAAAATATTCTCAAGAGCAATCGTCATATCGTATTGTTTTGCGACCGCACACATATGTTCACAAATGTTGACCATTCGGTTTTGTTTTTGCTGCTGTAAACTTTGGAGCGCTTGTCCGCCCGGCGGATAAAACAGGCATTCACCGAGTAAACCGCCGTGTACGACGATTATTTTTGTATTGTATTTTGCGCCGAATTCACAGGCTCTTCTCAATTCATCCAAAAGGGCATTTTGTATACGCCGGCTCGGTGTTGCCATATCGTATGGGAAAAAATGCAGCGATACGTCCAACTGATGATTTTTTATCAGCCGATCGGCGGAGTAGTACATATTTTTTACGAGGCTTTCATCAATCATATCGTTTGCAAAATCATCGGCTAAAAATAATTCAACGCCTCTTATATCCGGCGTCTGAGCAAGGAGCGTATCGAGGCGGTCGATTTCTTCGTTTGATATTGCGCCCAAATTAAATCCAAATTTCATAGTGTGCCTCCTTTAACACTGGTTTAGCATCATTCCATGTTACGTTTTGACTGGCTGCGGCCCTTTAAGGAACCTCAGCCAGCCAATCGTTTGCCATTACCGATTCAAAATCGCGTTGACTTCTTCAGCCAGCTCATCCAGGCTGGGTTTTATATCCAAATTTTCCGTCCAGATTTCCATCAGTCTCTGAGACATCAGATCTTCAATTTCTACAAATTCACCCGAGGTGGGACGCAAACTTGAGTACTGCAATTCTTCAAAAGCAACTTCAATTCCCGGATACCGGGCAATACCGTTTTGAAGCGTCTCGGTTTCCATTGCCGACTGCTGCGTCGGAAGATATCCGGTATTGACTGAGGCAAAAGCACTTTGCTCAGGTTCGGATACCCACTTCATGAACTCAAAAGCCGCCGCTTTTTCATTATCCGTACCCGTATTGCCCAGATACAGGTTCGCTCCGCCAACCGGCACGCCGATGGTGCCGTCTTCTCCTGCCGGAATCATGTGGACGGAAAACGCCAGGCCAGACGGTCCCCACATCGTTTCAGTAGCCATGACGTAAACGCCGATGCTTTGGAAAATCATCGCCATATCAGGATCGACAACCGAAGCGTAGTACGTGTTCATATCAGTGGGACCGAGCATATCAACCAAACCCTTTTCATAAAGGTTGTCTATGTACTCCACCAGCCGGACAGCGCCTTCCCGATTGATATAACATTCCGTTTCATCTTCGTTAAATAGCGCCGCGTTTGAATAGCTGAGTAATAACGCCTCAATAATCCACGTCTCGTTCATCATTAGCGTTGTAGGCGCTTTGCCGGTCTGGTCATAAACGTCCTGCAAAAATTCTTCCAGCTCATCAAACGATTCAGGTGCCTTGAGATCACCGCTCAGGCGGTCCAGAAGCGAATCGTTAATGTACATGACCGGGAGGCTGCGAAAATGCGGAAATGCATACATCTGCCCGTCTACAAACAGATTTCCAGTATCGCCGATCGTGAATACACTGTTGTCAAAATCATTTGCCGTGATGTACGGTTCAAGATTCACAATGACCTCATCTTCCGCAAATCCGTGCGTCATCGCCACTTCATCGACAAACACATTCGGCAGCGTTCCGGCAATGGACGCGGAATTGATCTTCTGCTCCGCCTCGTAATAATCCCCCTGATATACCGGCGTAACATGAATGTTGAGCTCTTTGCCCCTGGTCTCGTTAAACATATCCGCCAGCTGCTGATTAACCTCTTCCACCGTACAGGTCCAGAACGTAATTTCTACAACCTCATCGGTTTTTTCATACGGCTGCACCTGATTTTCCTGCGTCCGATCCGTTTCAGCATCTCTGTGCGCCGTTTGGCTGCAGCCGGCAGCAAAGAGCATGCATGAAACCAAAAAGATAATCAAAACTCTTCTCAGCATATTCATTTCTCCATTCTATAAAGTTTATATTAACGAATTGCCAAAGCGGCCATTCATTTAATACCCGTATAGGAAAACGCCCTGACAATCTGTTTTCTGGCAAATATAAAAACAATAATAATCGGTACAACGATAAGCATATTGCCCGCCATAACAACCTGCGGGTTCAGGCTCTCGGCGCTTTGGAGCTGCTGGATGCCGATCATCAGCGTTCGGATATCATCGTTGGTCGTCCAAACCAATGGATATAAATAATTGTTCCAGGTATTGATAAAGGTAAACAGCCCGATGGTGACGATCGTAGGATAGGCCATCGGCATCATGATCGTATAAATGATCTTGAACTCACTGGCATTATCCAGCCTTGCCGCTTCCAATACGGCGTCCGGCACCTGCATAAACGTCTGACGGAGCAAAAAGATGGCCAGGCCGCTTGCAACAAAGGGAATAATCAGCGTAATCATTTTATTAATCAGACCGATTTTGACATACATAATAAATATAGGCAGGACGATCAGCTGCCCGGGGATCATCAGCGTTGCCAGAACGAGTCCGAAAAAAAACTTCTTCCCATGAAACTCATACCGCGCAAACGCATACGCAGCCGGTATAACAACAAGCACTTGCCCTGCCAGGGTGCCCAGCGTCATGATTGCGGAATTTTTCGCATAGTGCAAAAAATCGATGCTCGTAAACGCTTCAACAAAGTTCGACCATTGAATTTCATCGGTGTAAAACTTGGGGGGCATTTGAAATACTTCGCCGGCTGTTTTAATGGCTGTGAGCAGCATCCAGTAAAAGGGCGCCAGAAAAATAAAGATTAATATGATATTTACAGCGTTTCTTGATAAAAATCGCGCTACTTTCAAGCCTTTGTTCATAGGGCCTCCTAACGGTAATGCACGCGCTTACTAAGCATTTTGAAATAAACGATTGTCAACAATCCGATAATGACCATTAAGATCACCGACATCGCCGCTGAATAGCCGACACGATAGTATTCAAAGCCCTGCTTATAGATACCGAATACGAGCGTATTGGTGGCGTTATTCGGCCCGCCCTGCGTCATGATATTGATCGAATCAAACACCTGAAACGACGCGATGATATTTATAATCGTCAGGAAAAAAATCGTCGGCGATATCATTTTCAGCGTGATATTAACCAATATGGACGTTTTAGAAGCGTTGTCGAGCCGGGCGGCATCGTATAAATGCACCGGGACCGCCGCCAGCGCAGACATAATCAGCAGAGAATTGTACCCGACAGATTTCCACACCGAAACCAAGACAAGTGAGAACAACGCGACATTTGGATCCGAAAGCCAGCCGACCGACGCAATCCCAAACCAGCTTAAGATAATATTCAGCAGGCCTGAATCCTTATTCATCAGCCACATCCACAGAATTGAAACGGACACCAGCGGTATAACGTTTGGCGTAAAACTCAGCGTTGTAATAAAGCTGTTAATGCGCGTATTCCGGTGTAAAAACAACGCAAGCATTAAGGCAACGGAAATTGACAGCATCACATTCATAACCATAAACCAAATGGTGTTGCCGAGAGACTCCATAAAATCGGCGTTATTATACAGCTGCACGTAATTGCCGATACCGATGAATTCTGGAGTTCCTCTCATGCGCCAGCTGAAAAAGCTGATAACGATATTATAGATAATGGGGTAAATGTAAAAGACAGCTATAATGATAATTGCCGGTAGTGTCCAAAATATTGTGTAAACCTCCGAAGTCAGATAGAATAAAAATGACTTTGGAGGTTTTAACTATGGCAAGGAAAGAACGCAAGGACAACAGCAAGCTCCGGGAGCTAATGGAGGAGTATGGCGTCAAGACAATGGAGGACGTTCACACCTTTGTGAAGATGCTTACGGCAGAGACGATCCAGACAGCGCTGGACGCGGAGCTTGAGAGCGAACTTGGATATTCAAAGTACGACTACAAAAACAAACAGACAGACAATAGTCGGAACGGATATTCGCAGAAGACGGTTCAAGGCAGCATGGGAGAGCTGGAGATCAACGTTCCCCGAGACCGTAAAGGCGAGTTCGAACCTCAGCTTGTGAAGAAGCATCAGACGGATGTGTCCAGCATCGAAGACAAGGTCATATTCCTGTATTCACAAGGGGTATCTACCCGTGACATCCAGAAAACGATGCGGGAGATGTACGGGATAGAAGTTGATGACAGCCGTGTAAGCAAGATCACAGACAAGCTGCTGCCCGTGATACGGGAATGGCAGGAGCGTCCGCTTCAAAGCGTGTATGCAATGGTGATTCTGGACGCGGTACACTACAGTATTCGGGAAAACGGTATAGTTACCAAGAAAGCTGCCTATGTGGCAATAGGTACGGATCTTGAAGGTAAAAAGGATGTCCTTGGCATTTGGTTGGGCGCAAATGAATCAGCAAAATATTGGTTGAATGTACTGACGGGCTTGAAGAATCGTGGAGTGAAAGATATACTCATAGCATCTGTGGACGGCCTTTCCGGCTTTGTAGAGGCCATTCACACGGCGTTTCCTCAAACTGAAGTTCAGCGCTGCATTATCCACCAGATTCGGGCCTCCACGCGGTATGTGAGCTACAAGGACGTCAAGGCATTCTCTGCTGATCTGAAGCCAATCTACAAGGCGGCGACGGAAGAAGCCGCACTTGCCGCGCTGGATGATTTAGAGGCCAAGTGGGGTGCCAAATATGCCCTTGGCGTAAAGAGCTGGCGGGTCAACTGGCCGGAGCTTTCCACCATGTTCAAATATCCGCCGGAGATTCGCACGCTGATTTACACCACCAACGCCATCGAGAATTTCAATCGTCAGCTGCGGAAGGTGACCAAGACCAAGAGCGCCTTCGTTTCCGACGACGCTCTTATGAAAATTCTCTACCTAGCGACCATGAATATTACTGAGAAATGGACTATGCCCATTAGGAATTGGGGTACGATTTTAGACCATCTCATGATTTACTTCGGCGACAGAGTTGAGGTCAGAATCTAATTCCGTATTTCTCTGACTTTGGACTTTACACAAATTTTTACGCGCTACCTAATTGCCGGTGCGATCAGCAGATAAGGCAGCCACTTTTTTTGTATCCGTTTCATGCGCCGGCCTCTTCATTCAACTCCCGACAGAGGCGTTCTCCTGTTTCATCAAATAAAAACAAATGCTTTTTCTTTATAAACACCTCCGTCTTGTCAAATCGAAGGTCTAGATCGTCAAAGTATTTAACCGTTATCATTTCGCCGTTTTCCAGCTGTATCTTATAGAGCACTTCGCTGCCTAGCACCTCATGCGTAATGAGCTGCCCGCGAAGCTTAATGCCCTTTTTATGGCTAAACTCGTCATCGGCAACAAATTTAATTTTCTCCGGCCGAAACCCTATGTATCTAGCAGACGCCGGGAGACCAAAATCATTCATGTTTTTGCACAAATCAACGCCGATGATATTCATCGGGGGCGTTCCTATAAATTTGGCCGAAAAAATGCTTTTCGGATCGGTATAGATCGTGTGCGGCGACCCTTCCTGTACGATTTCTCCGCTGTTCATCAGCACCACTTTGGTACCCATGCTCATGGCCTCCACCTGATCGTGCGTCACATAGACAAATGTGGCACCGATATCCCTATGTAGCTTAATGAGCTGTGTTCGTAAGTCTTGCCTCAGTTTGGCATCCAGATTTGACAACGGCTCATCCATTAAAAAAACCTGTGGCTTTTTCACCATTGCCCGCGCCAGGGCCACTCGCTGGCGCTCCCCGCCTGAAAGTTGATGCGGCTTTTTATTCAAATGAGCCGTCAGCCCCACTGTTTTAGCAATCTCGTTGATGATGCGGCTTCTTTCGTTTTTAGGTACTTTATTGTTTTTCAGCCCGTATTCAATGTTTCCGTTTACCGTCATGGTGGGATACAGCGCATAGTTTTGAAAAACCATTGCCACGCCGCGCTTTCCCGGCTCCACCGAGGCCATACTCTTTTCCCCGATATAAATGTCGCCGCCGGTGACGCTTTCGAGGCCGGCAATCATACGCAGTACGGTCGATTTACCGCAGCCGGAGGGCCCCACTAATACGGTGAAGCTGCCGGCGTCGATACGCAAATTCAGTCTTTCGATAATTGTCTTAGCGCCATAATTCTTTTTCAGATTGTTTAACACAATACTGCTCATATTAAATCTCCATATAACAATTCGGCCTGACGCTCTTTCTGCACCCGGTCCGCAGCCCGCCCACACTCAAGCCCTGCTGTCGATTATCCCTTTACTCATATCAAATTCCTTGTCGCAAAGGCCATCCATAAACTCAATATCATGAAAAATCCCAAGCATGGTTGTTCCTTCGTTTTTAAGCTGTTCAATCAGCATCCTGACCCGCTGCTTGGATGCGGCGTCAAGCGAAGCCGTCGGCTCATCCAGCAATAATAACCTCGGTTTTTTTACCATCGCCGAGGCTATATTCAGCCTGAGTTTTTCACCACCTGAAAAGTTGACGGGATAGCTGTCCCAGAGCTCTTTATCCAGATCAAAATGCGCCAGAATTTGCGCTGCGGCCCGTCCGGCATTATCAATGCCGCACCCCATATCCAGCATTGATTTTTCAACCAACTGCCTTGCGGTTACACGCGGCAGTACGTTTAAGAACTGAGAAACATACCCGATTTCATATTTTCTCAAAAATATTATTTGACGTTCTGTCGCCTCAAACAGATTGATACGGCCAAATTTTTCAGATTCATAAACTATTTTGCCTTCCTGCGGCAGGTAACTGCGATATATCAGCTTTAATACCGTTGATTTCCCGGATCCGCTTTTCCCGGTTATGCCGACAAACTCCCCGGGCGCAATATCAATCGAAATTTTGTTACACGCTTTGATATGCTTGCCCAGGTTATGCAGCGTAAACGTTTTGGACACATTTTGGATACTAAGTATGGGCTGCATGGCGATCTCCCCCCGTAACATAGTGGCTGCGCAACACTAAAGCACCGTCCACAAAACAAGCTGTAATAGACGGGAAGCCGTCTTCAAGTGTTTCGACAATTAAAAGATCCGCGCTTTTCCCAGCCTCGATGGAGCCGAGCTGTTCCCCCATGTTTACGGCTTTCGCCGGATTGAGCGTAACCATTTTCACGATTTCTTCCATGGGATAGCCGTAGTGATTAACCAGCTTGAAAACGGCGTGAATGATACCGGCCGGATAATAGTCGCTGCACAGGATGTCGATACAGCCATGGGCTATGGCTTCGTGCGCTGCGAGATTGCCCGCATGTGAAGCACCCAGCAGGATATTCGGCGCTCCGGCAACCGTATACATGCCCATTTCACGCGCGTATTGCGCCACTTCCAGCGTTATCGGAAATTCTGAGATCCGCATGCCCAGCGAACGGTAATAATCCACTTTCTCCTTTGAGTCGTCATCGTGGGACGCAAGGCTGATTCCCTTTTCAGCCGCCAGCCGGGCAATGTCTCTGCAGTCTTCATCGCTGATGACCGGTCTGTTTTTCATCTGGTCAATCTGCGCCTTGATCCACTCGTCCGTCCTATCCGGTACGTAGTCCTTTATAATGGATTTAAACGCTTCTACATCGCCGTATTGCCCCTGGCCCGGCGCATGATTCATAAACGAAATTAAATCCACGCGGCCATCTTCTATGTACTGCTTGAGCAAGCCGATGTTATCGATGTTATCGATTTCAAACCGGGCATGAAACCGGTGGCGTATCAGGCTTTGGCGCTCGTTTGCCGCTTTTATGCAGTTGGTTAACCGCTGGACATTTTCCATTTTGCGTATTTCTTTTTTAACGTCCATCGCGTTGTTGTACAAGCTGAGCGAGTGATAAATCGTTGTAATGCCATGGAAAAGCAGTTCTTTTTCCGCTTCCTTTACGGCAATATTAAAATCGATCAGCGCCGACGGGCGCGGCGCGGCCACCTGCTCGATATAGTCGGAATGAATATCCACAAAACCCGGCATGACGTAACCGCCGCAGGCATCTATTATCTCCGCATCCTCATCAGCCGCTCGTGATGCGGGTACGATCCCTTTTATCCACGAGCCTTCAATAAGCACATCATGATTATCCAGCGTCTTATCGGGCAGTACCAGCTTACCGTTCGTTATTCTGATCATCTTCGTCCCCTTATAATAAAGAATGTACCAGCTGCTGTGTATAGGCATGCTGCGGATCCTCGAGTATCTGGTCGGTCAATCCCGATTCGATCACCTTGCCGTTGAGCATCACAATCGTTCTGTCCGCCAGTATTTTAATGACGTTCAAGTCATGCGAAATCACAATCAGGCTGATACCCAGATCCCGCTGTATGTTTTTTATTAAATCCAATACATTTGCCTGTACCGATAAATCGAGCCCCGTTGTTACCTCATCAAGAAACAATATGGGCGGATTGTTTGAAAGCGCTTTGGCGATCTGTACACGTTGCTGCATCCCGCCGGAAAAGGTCCTCGGCGCATTCTTTCGGCGAAAAGATTCGATGTTGACAACGTCAAACAGTTCGTTGGCGCGGTTGTTGATTTTACCCACATTGCGCAGTCCGGCCGCAATCAGCTTTTCCGCTACATTGGACATCGAAGAAAAATGCATTTTCAAGCCGAGATACGGATTTTGGTAGACCATCCCCAGCAAATTGTCTTTTATATACCGCTTCTTTTGAGATGATTCTTCAAATAGACTGACGGTACCGTCCATATAGTCCGTCAGCAGCATTTCTCCGCCGGAAGCGTCAAGATCAAAATACAGACACTGTACCAGCGTTGATTTCCCGGAACCACTTTCGCCGACGATTCCCAGAATTTCGCCCCGAAACAAATCAAAACTGACGTCACGGCAGGCATAGATCGTATGACAATACTGGCAATAGTTTTTTACCAGTCCGTCAAAATGATGCCGGCAATGCTCACACCCGTCCCCGAACTGTTTTGTCAGTCCTCCAACGCTCAACACTTTTTTTTCGAAATCCTCAGGATTCATACCGTTTCCCCCAAACTGTTCAAGCGTTCGATACAATAGCTGGTGTCGTTGCACTGATAATATGTCTCACCAGTTTCTTCGTCCTGCAATTCATCGAAGTATACGTTCATCGCGCCACACAACCGGCATTTTTTATTGCTGACATCTTCCGTTGTAAAGGGATAATCTTCAAACGCCAGGGATATTACTTTCGTATAGGGCGGAACGGCGTAGATCTTTTTTTCCCGGCCGGCACCAAACAGAACGAGCGCTTTCGAGTTGTGCAGCCGGTTGTTGTCGTATTTCGGTATCGGGCTCGGCGTCATGACATACCGGTCATGCACCGTCACATGATGGCCCGCGCCGGTTACAACGCCGCCGAAGCGGATAATCTCTTCGTAAATCACTAGCCAAGCTCCGGTATATTCCGCATTGGCATGCAGCTGCTTCGTTACATATTCGCTCGGCTCGACAAAGCGAAGCGGCTCTGGCACGGGGACCTGCAACACCAGTATCTGCTCCTCCTGCAACCGCTTTTCCGGGATACGATGGCGCGACTGAATAAGGGTTGCATTTTCAGTCCGGACAGTTTCGTTGACATCTGTTGTCTTTTGAATGAGGTTTTTTATACTAACCGCATTAACTGACTCATCCGACCCCTGATCAATTACTTTAATGGTATCGTCTTTCGTAATTATAGACAGCGTAATCTGCAGCCCGCCGGTACCCCAGCCTCTTCCAATCGGCATTTCCCGGGAAGCGAACGGCACCTGGTACCCGGGGATGGCAATGGCCTTTAATATAGCCCGGCGGATCAGCCGCTTGGAATTCTCGTCAAAAAAGGCGAAGTTGTATTTACCGGTCATCTTCGTTCTCCTTTTTGTTATTTTTCCGAATGGCGTCCAACTCAGACTGAAATGTTACATAGTGCGGCAGCTTCAGATGCGAGAGGAATCCGGATGATTCAACGCTGTCGATATGATACAAAACGAACTCTTCATTGTTCGTGGGGTACTCGCCTTTCTTCTCGAGGCAGCGATCCAATATAGACATTGCAATAGCTTTGGTCTCGTTTTGCCCGAAACAAATACCGTACCCAAATTCTAATTTTTGTTTGCTGCTGCCATCCGGCTGCTTAACCGTTACGGGAATGATCGACTCTGTTTCCGTTATTCTTACCGACCCCAGGAAATAACTGTCATCTTCTCCCGCGTCGGATAAATACGGCGGATCCACATACACCGGCAGCTGACCGACCCGCAGCTCGCCAACCGTAGGATGTACCATCCCAAAGCCCCGCAAAGACGCGTAGGCCAGCGCTGAAACGGCGCCTGCTTGTCCACGCGTTAAAATCTGCAGACGTTCGCTCCTCGAAGTTGGGAATGTCAGCGGCTGCATGGTGATATCTTTCGGTTCATCATCATTATTTTCATAGTCAAGCATCAGCCCTTCTTTTTTCAGGTAGTCGACCACCTTGGGCAGCTTTAATTCGGCGGCAGCCTGATCGCTGTCTGCTCTCTTCTCAAAAGACTCTAACCACTGCGTAATTTCCTCAGGCCGATTCGCCTCATCCATCAAATCAAAATCAATCAATCGGTGTGTATAATCGTGTGCGGCGCCTAAAATCTGTCCGCCGGCAATATCCTTAAAGCTTGCGGAAATCCGTCTTTCCACGTCTATCGTATCGCTTTGAGTCACGCGCGTGTAATATTTGCGCGGCACAGTAGACCGGAAAGCTCGTAGCAGGAAAACGACTTCATCCTGATTACCTTCAGCCTGTTTAACAGCCAGCGCCGCCAGCGTCTCATCATACAAGGATGCCTCACTCATCACCTGGTCGATAAGCCCGCGAAGCCCCGCCTCTACGTCGTTCACGTCAAGTATGCCGCCCTTTTTAAGCCGCTCGTATTTCAAACGTTCAATCGCCGCATTGATTGCCTCACGTCCGCCTTTGACCGCTACATATGCCATTATGCTTCCCTCGCTTTTACAATCGTGGTCCGGGGCAGAGCCATTATATTGCTCTGTGTATCAACAAAATACATTTCTATGCCAAGCGGATACTCGGCGTTTTTCTTTGCCCGCAGCGCTTCCCAGCTAAAATACGCAGCCATATTGATATCCTTTTCACCCGGTATTCCCGGACCGCGCAGTCTGTACGGCAGCCCTGCTGATACGCTCGCGGTTTCGACGATCAGCGTTGCGGCATGATGCGGATCAATGAGCGTTCCCGCCTTGGCGTTGACGATGGCCCTTTCATACGCATCCTCCGACGCAGGATTTAAAATAAAAATAAAATCGGCCTGATCGAGCTCCGTTTCTTTGGAAAATGTATATTTTGAAATAAGCGCCGCGGCTTCTTTGCTTTTTTCACCGACAACCGCAAAGCTCACTTCTGAATCCAGCAGCATGAAAATTAAAAGCTGTGTGGCCTTGTAGAACAAATTCGTTTCAATTGCCTTGTCGGCCTGCCTGCTCACATCGTAAACACGGCCGGGATAACTGTTTGCGTTAACCAGCTGACGATAACCCTCGCCCACATCGTGTACTAAGTCGATCACTAGAATTTAACCTCCTCATACAAGGTCTCAAAATTGACTTTTGTCTTCAGTATCTGAGAAACCTTTCTACACTTTTCGTCTTCGAGCTTTGCTCTTTCACGAACGATCATGTCATCCAGCTGATCCACCTGGCTGATTTTGGCGTTATAAGCCCCGTCGATCACCGCCATACAGTACGCTTTTTGTGGTTGATCACCTTTGATAATGCCGATTCCCAGTTCCCCATCAACCAGCGTCTTACATTCGGTCGCATAAACCTCACCTAAATAAAAAAGATGCTTTTGCGCACTTTCACGCATTTTTATCATCACTAAAACGTTGTTCGGCTCTTCAATCATCTTAATTTGATGGCTGTTTACAACCAGAGAACACATCTCTCGTAAAATACTTTCTTCCGTATATACCAATACCTGTGTTCTTTCCTTTCTTGTCAGCACTGCTCATTCTCCTTCCACCGTCCGGTATCAAACTGTTACCCTCTATGGATTTAGGATAACTTGGCGTCATGTGCGGCGGTGTTATATTTGCGTTAAATCACTGTTATATCCAGCCGCATCATCTCTTTACAACCGGATTCTTATGTTATAATCAGTAGCGCATGTTAAACTCGGAAATTCATTCTTACTCATTGGCGGCGGATACGCGGCAGATAAAAGGAGAAGTATTATGACATCGGATAAGCTTCTTGACAAAATTATTTTTGACATACATAACGGTGTTTACAGTCATGGAAAATTGCTCCCCAGCGAATTAACGTTGGCAGAGCAATACGGGTTTACACGCTATGAAATAAGAAAGATGTATGAGAAGCTTGAAGACATGGGGTATGTGACCTCTAAAAAAGGCGTTGGGCGTTATGTACGCAATAAAAATAACCGTTTTTTTATCCCGCAGGACGGATTAAGTTTTTCCGAACGGGTGTCCATGCAGGGTAAAAAGCTTGAAACTTTGAACGTCGGATTCAGAGAAATCAAGAGTCGCGCCCAAGATACAAAAGAAGCTCACCGTTGGCGATGAATTCAAAATATATGAAATTAAACGTCTTCGTATTATTGATGACGAGCCCGCTGCCTTAAAAATCTCATACCTGACAAATCAGGAATACGCGGACATTGAGGCGGAGGGGACAAACATATTCTCAATGCGTAACTATCATAAAAGCCATGGCAACGATCCCATCCATGACAGTTTTTTAACGTTTCGGGTAATGCTGCCGACGAACCATTACTGTCAGCTTTTAAAGTGTCCCAGCTTAGTGCCGGTTTTAATAAGTGAATCCGTTACTTATTCCAGCCAAGACAACCGGACGTTGGAATTTACACGATCAATTTATCGCGGAGACATGTTCGTTTTTAAATCCAGTTAACCGATTCACTATCAGTAATGACCGGATAACAAGATGCAAAATCATAAATGATAATCTCAAGCTGACCATTGCATATATCAGCTTAACGTGATATTAAAAAAGTCAGCCGCCCTGCTGGTCGAGTGACTTTTCTAATGCAAAAATTATAATCAAGTAAATCAGGCAGTCTGTAAAAACAGGCTGCCTTAAACTTTAATGGAAACAAAGAGGATTAAATTGTCGGCCCTACAGTCAAATGCTTTCCACATCATGGAACACGTCAGGCTTGTTCGTCATGATTCCCGCTACGCCCAGCTTCTTAAGTCTTGACAACTCCTCGAGATTATCAACCGTCCAGGCGTTAACCGCCAGGCCGCTGGCATCCGCCATTTCCATAAAAACCTCGTTCACCATCATTGATATCGGATGCAAGGCGTCGGCTTTACAGCTTTTGGCGTACGCTGGTAAGTCGTAAATACCGGTGATAAACGCGATCGCCGTCTGAATTTCAGGAAAGTCTTTTTTAACGTTTGCAACAGCACTGTGGTTGAGCGACGCCATCAACGCATGATCCGTATATTCATAATCCCGCAAAAGTTGAGCCGTCAATGCGTTGACCTTACCATAAGGATTTGTATAATCCTTTGTCTCGATATTCAGATACAGGCCGTTCTCTTTGGCGAATGCGATGACCTGCTCCAGCTTAAGGACCGTGCATTTGTCGGCTTCAAACTGATCCTTGAACTTATAAGTATAATTAAATCGCGACAGCTCGTCATATGTCATATCCCGGATGAAGCCCGTCCCGTTTGATGTCCGGTCGATGCTTAGATCATGCATCACGACGACATGCTCGTCTTTCGTCATCTGAACGTCCAGTTCAATTGCGTCGGCTCCCATCCGCACGGCCAGCTCAAAGGCCGCCATTGTATTTTCCGGGGCATAAGCGCTCGCTCCACGGTGTGCTATATTCATACAGCGTTTCATATAAGCTCCTTTAGTTACGTATCATACGTTATCCCTTTAAACAGGGATAACGGTATAAAATATTCTGGGCCGTGGGCGTTAAGCACCCGTATGGCCAATCATACATATCCCTATCCTTAATGGGACTTTGTATTACTCCTTGCTCATATAATCGGTAACCTTTTGCAGATAGTCCTGAATGGCGGCGTCGGCCATGTCGTCGCTAAGGTTTAGCTCCTCCATGTCAAGGTTCCGGACGTTATAGCAGATATCAGGGCAATCTGTGATAATGCTGTCGACGCCGTATTTTCGAAACAGCTTCATCAGGAGCGGGTCGTCAATCGTGTATGGGTTGACCTGGATGCCCGCCGTATGGGCGTCCTCCACCATCTGGGCGTTCACACTGATAAACAACGGATGCAGTGCGTCTGCCTTAGCCGACAGCGCGTACTGCTCGGCCCTGTATAGATTCTCAAAGTACAAAAGCCCCGTCTTCATTTCAGGATAGGCATCCTTTAACCGGACCATTAAATGATGATTGAAAGACGAAAAAATTACGTTTTCCGTCAGGCCATGGCTCTTAACCAATTGTGCAGCCGCCTCACTGAGTCCGGTAGACATCTTCGGATCAACTGTGAAGTCCTTGACCTCTATATTGAGGATGAGATCATGCTTTTTAACAAGCTCCAACACCTCGCCGAGAAAGGGGATGCGCGCAACAGGATATTTACTTTCAAATCCCTTGTTGAAATTAAATATTTTGAGTTCTTCCATTGTGTACTGGGACACAAACCCGTTCCCGTCGGAGGTCCGGTCGATAGACGGATCGTGAATAACCGCCAGCTGCTTATCCTTCGTAAAGTAAATATCGATCTCGAAACCGTCCGCCTTTTGTTCAACGGCCAGCTCGAAGGCCGCCATCGTGTTTTCCGGCGCATAGGCACTTGCCCCTCGATGTGCCAGAATTTTATAATCTTGCATATTGGTTCTCCTTTTAGCTGAAGTGAAAGGCACGCCGGCATTTACCGGCGTGCCCGTAAATTTATCTAACCACGGTTAAGTATGGTGTTGACCTCCTGTGCCAGTTCATCAAGACTGCTTTGTATGTCTAAATCATCAAGGATGATCGTGTTGATCTTTTCGCATAGTAAATCCTCCACCTCGTGGTACACGCCGGTAGACGGCCGCATTTTGCAGTACTGCAACTCATCGAACGCGACCTGATAGCCGGGGAATTGCGCAATTGTCTCTTTCATCAGGTCCGTATCGAGGGACGAGAGCTTCGTTGGCAGATAGCCGGTATTGGCAGAAGCAAACGCGGCCTGCTCCGTGTCAGACAGCCACATCATAAACTGGAAAGCCGCCGCCCTTTCCTGCTCGGTGCCGGTGTTGCACAGGTACGTATTCGAGCCGCCGACAGGAACGCCGCGCATACCGTTTTCCCCCGCCGGAATCATCGACACGCCAATCTCCACACCGTATTCCGTTGCCATTGTCGCGATGGTTTTATATCCGCCGATACTCGTCATCCATAAAGCGGTGCCCGGATATGTAAAAGTTGCGTAATACGCGTTCATGTCCGTTATCGGCAGCACTTTAATGAGCCCTTTATCCTCCAGTTCGTTTAAGTACGTGATCAGCTTAACGCCGCCTTCGCTGTTAATGTTGCAGGTTTGTTCGTCGTCACTGAGGATATTCGTATCGGAATAGGAATGCAGCAGCGCTTCCATGACCCAAAAATCATAGTTGAACAGGTACATGGCGGGCTCTCCCGTATAGTCGTGGCACGCCTGCAGGTAAGCCTCGAACTCCTCAAAGGTAGCGGGCCCGTCTTCGCTCACGCCGGCCTGTCTGGCAAGCACCTTGTTGACGTACATGACGGGGACGCTTCTCATATGCGGGAAAGCGTACATATCGCCGTCCACATAGAGATTGCCCAGATCTCCGATCTGAAACGCCGACGCGTCAAAGCCGGCGGCCTTTATATACGGCTCCAGATCTAAAATAACCTCGTCGTCGGCAAAGCCTCTGGCCATGGCCACTTCGTCGATAAACGCGTTGGGCAAAGTATCGGCAATAGACGACGCGTTTATTTTCTGCTGCATTTCCCAGTAGTCTCCCTGATACTCGGCGTTAACATGTATGCCCAGTTCCGCCCCTTTCGTCTCATTGAACTGATCCACGAGCGTCTGATTGACTTCTTCTATCGTCGCCGTCCAGAAGGTAATCTCAGTGACCCCGTCCGATTTTTCATAGACATACGAAGAAAGATCCGGCGCAGCGCTTTCTGTACCGGCACCCGAACCGGATCCGGCGCATCCGGCCAGCAGGGTCAGGCAGATAATCAGCGCCGCCGAAACGGCTTTTTTTAGTCGAGACATTATTTTTCCTCACTTTCATCAGCTGTAATTTACTTAATACCCATATAGGTAAAAGCTTTAATGATTTGTTTTCTGGCAACAACAAACAAAACAAGAATCGGCGCGATCATCAGCACAATGCCGGCCATAACGACCTGCGGATTGAGGCCGATGGAATCCTGAAGCTGCTGAATGCCGACCGGCAGCGTACGCACCGCGTCCGTCGTTGTCCATGCCAGCGGGAAGAAATAGTTGTTCCAGGACGTGATAAACGTAAACAGCCCCAGCGTCGAAATAGTCGGCACGGCCATCGGCAGCATGATCGAATAGATGATTTTAAACTCACTGGTGTTATCCAGCCGCGCCGCTTCCAGAATGGAATCGGGAACCTGCATAAACGTCTGCCGGAGCAGAAAAATCGCCAAACCATTTGCTGCAAACGGAATAATGAGAGAGATATATGTATTGATCAGGCCCAGCTTCACGTACATAACGAATACCGGCAGGAAAATCAGCTGTCCCGGAATCATCATCGTCAGCAAAACCGTGGAGAACAAAAACTTTTTGCCCTTGAAATCGTAGCGCGCAAACGCATATGAGGCCGGCAGGACGAAGAGCACCTGTCCCAATAGCGTCCCGAGGGTGACGAACAGTGAGTTTTTCATGTAGTGCAGAAAATCAATAGAGCTGAACGCCTCACTGAAGTTTTGCCACCGGATGGAGTTCACCCAGAATTTAGGTGGGAATTCCATCACCTCACCCAGCGTCTTGACTGCCGTCAGGATCATCCAGTAAAAAGGCACGATAAAGATAAGGATCAGCAGCGCAGAAAAAAGAATCCTGCCGGTTATACCGGCTGTTTTATATAAAGCTTTCAACACAGACCTCCATTAACGATAATGCACTTTCTTTTCAAGGGCTTTGAAATAGAAGATTGTGATAATACCGACCATGACCATAAGGATCACTGCCATAGCGGACGCATAACCGATCCTGTAATACTCAAAGCCCTGCTTGTAGATGCTGAAAACAAGCGTATTTGTCGCGTTGTCAGGCCCACCCTGCGTCATGATATTGATGGTCTCAAACACTTCAAAGGATGCTATGATGTTCATCAGGACGAGAAAAAACAGCGTGGGGCTGATCATCTTTAGCGTGATCTGAAAAAAGGTCACGCGCCTGGACGCGTTATCCAGACGGGCCGCTTCATACAGATACTCAGGTATGCTCCCTAACGCCGAGGTGATGATCAGAGCGTTGAAGCCGACGGATTTCCAGATTGCCACAAGCACAAGAGAAAAGAGCGCCAGATCTTTGTCGGATAGCCAGCCGAAGGGCCCCATCCCCAAAAGAGACAATGTGTAATTAAACAGTCCCGTTTCGTCCGACTTCATAAGCCAAATCCATATCATTGAAACAGAAACGAGAGATATGATAGTCGGCGTAAAGCTCAGTGTTTGGATCACTCTGTTTACAACGGTGGTTTTTCTTAAAAACATTGCCAGCGCAATAGCCAGTATAACGGTGAGGCTGACGTTCATCAGCATATAGATCACCGTGTTCCAAATGGACTGCCTGAAATCGGCGTTCTGAAACAGCTCGATATAATTTTTCAAGCCGACGAATTTCATATCCCCGCGCATGTTCCAGCTATGAAAACTTAAAAACAGGTTGTAAAAAATAGGGTAGATATAAAATACCGCTAAAATGATGACCGCCGGTAAAACCAGAATATACGGTATGAATTTCAACCAGCTTTTTCGCCCAATACGCGGGCCTGATATCGTCATTGTCCGATTCATGCTATTTCACCTTGTTTTTTAAATCGGTAATCCGTCGTTATCCGCTCTTGTTCCTTATTAAAGCAAACGATGTAGCTGTGCCCGACAAACAACTCGATAGCAGCGCCGTAGTTATACAGCGGGATATCCGAGTCGTCCATGATCTTTACGGCGATCCTTTTTTTACTTTTCAGCTCAACCGAATATAAAATTTCAGCGCCCAGCATTTCCCGGCCGGTAACGATTCCTCTCAGACAAAGGCCTTCTTTTACCGGTCCGTTTTCATTTAATACAATCTTGGCTTTTTCAGGTCTGAATCCGATATATTTAATATCCGGCGGGACAGGAGTCCCTATGTACGCCGTCAATTCTTCACTTTCCAGCACATTCATAGGCGGCGAACCGATAAATTTCGACGAGAAGACATTTTGGGGATAATTATATATATCGTGCGCCGTATCCTCCTGCATGATTTTCCCGCTGTCCATAAGAACGATTTTCGTCCCCATACTCATGGCCTCGATCTGATCGTGTGTTACATATAAGAACGTCGCGCCGAGCCGGTGATGCAGTTCAGTGAGCTCGGTACGCAGCTGCTGCCGGAGCTTGGCGTCCAGATTGGATAACGGCTCGTCCATTAAAAAAACCGCCGGTTTTTTAACCATGGCCCTAGCCAGCGCCACGCGCTGCCTTTCGCCGCCTGATAAAAACTGGGGTTTTTTATTCAGATGCGTCGTCAGCCCTACAATATCAACAACCTCTTCAATAATCCGGCTGCGCTCGGCTTTGGGCATCTTGATGTTTTTCAGGCCAAATTCAATATTCTGCCGAACCGTCATCGTCGGATACAGGGCATAGTTTTGAAATACCATGGCCAGATTGCGCTGTCCGGGCTCCACACCTTCAACATTGCGATCCCCGATATAAACGCTGCCCCCGGTTTTCTTTTCAAGCCCCGCGATGATCCTTAAAATTGTGGATTTGCCGCAGCCGGACGGACCGACCAAAACTGTAAAGCTGCCGTTTTCTATCGTCAGATTCAAATTCTTGATGATTTGCTTGTCCCCGTAGCTCTTGTCAACGTTTTCAAGGCGAATTTCACTCATAGCTACCTCCGATCCTATACCCGTTTTTTCTAATTTCATTGTAATGCTCTCCTGAATAATACAGCTATCTCATACAGGTAAAATACTAGTAAAACAAACCCGTCTCGACGTGATATGCCGGAGCCAGGTGTCGGCGATATAACCGCCGTTTTAAAAAAAGAACAAAAAGATACCCTTTAAAATACGAAAGTATTTCATCCGTTCTGTGAAAGTACTTCATATTCTTAAACAAGGTTTTCTCTTTGCTCCACCTATAAATATTTAGTTTTCCTGCTGGGCTTATTCTAAGAGTATCTCAGCATCCCTGGGCGCTTCTATCATGTATTTGTTATCTTTACGTAAATTATGCGGCTTGCCTTTCAGCAGCAGTATTTTTCAATGGCCTCTATAACGCCGCCGCCGTAAGAATGTGTGCAAACGTAATCGGCATACATTTTAAGTTCTGCGTACGCGTTGGATACAGCCACGCCCACGCCCGCCTCAACAAGCATCTCCAGATCGTTCATATGATTGCCGATGGCCAGGATATCCCGGCTTGGGATTTCTTGAAGCCGCGCCAGCCTGCGCAGTGCCGCGCCTTTATTTTCCCCTTTTTTGACGATTTCGAAAAAATCAGATTCACTCTGCATAAAAGTATAATCCCGGCTGCCGTCCATGCCATATTGATTCCAAAGAGCCAAGCTCTTTTCAATCGATCCCAGCAGCACAATCTTTTGCGCAGAGACAGAAGCAATTTCAGCAAAGGACGAGGCGCGGCGGCACGTGACTTTTTCCTTCTGGCTGAAACGCGCCATTCCGGCCGCGTGGCCGTAGGCGTGGACACCCTCGTGCTCAAACAGCAAAACGGTAAGTCCCGACCGGCCCGCTTCGTCAAGAAACGCGGACAACTCCGCCGCCGAGAAAACCGATTGATAGAGGACCTCGTCCTCGTTGGCTAAAACGGAACCGTTTGAACAAATTACCGGGATATTGATATTCAGCCTTTTCACAATAGACTTTGCCGCATACCAGTTACGTCCGGTGGCGATTGTAAAAAGTCCGCCCTTGTCTACAAAACGCGCAATCGCCGCTTCGGTCTCCTCGGCGAGACAATGGTTATCGTCGAGCAATGTGCCGTCCAGGTCACAAACAATCATCTTTATTCTCACGTGTCAACTCCGTCGTCATTAATATAAAAACCCCGATATACACAGTAAGAAACGATTCTCACACGCGTACGTCAGGTTTTCAAAATCTCCACCTGGAGCACTGTTTACTTTTCAGGCATCCCGCCTGCGTTAATTTTATTTTATACGAAGATGCACGGCAGGACAATTAAATGTCTGTTAAATTAACGTTATGATTTATGTAAACGCTTTCATCGAATCAACGCGCGGACTATAATGAGATTAATACAATTTATTTAAGAGGTAATAAAATGGCGGCGAATCTATTTAATAAAACAATTCTGGCAGCCTGTGGGAGCGACAGTCTGACCCGTGCGCTTCAATCGTCAGCCACGGCCGTTATCTACATGAACGCTGATATCAATGAACTTGTCACCAAATCCTTCAGGGAATGCTGCCGGCAGAAGCCGATTCTCATACATTTCGACCTGCTCAAGGGCCTCAGTGGGCGATAAGGAGGCGCTGCGCTTTCTTAAACGCATTATTGACCCATACGGTGTGGTGACGACTAAAAGCAATATTATTAGAGCCGCAAAATCTGAAGGCCTATTTACTCTGCAGCGGATCTTTTTGATCGACACCAAGTCCTTCAGGAATTCTCTTGACGCCGTTTCCGAAAACAAACCCGACGCTATCGAGATTATGCCGGCTATCGCGCCCACCATCGTACCCCGATATAAAAACCATACGAACATCCCCGTGGTGCTTGGCGGGCTGATCAGCGACAAAAGCCAGATCAACGAGGCGTTTCGATGCGGCGCAGATATATCCACCGTCTGTTTCGGTTCTTCAGGTGGCTTAACGTTTCTTAGGTCCGGGTTCGAATAGAACGCACTTTCAAATTCCTGCGCGTTGATTTTCCCGTCTTCATCGAGTATGTGCGCATATACCTTGGTAATCATGTCGATCTCCGCCAGGTTGACTGATAAATGGTCGGGCTGGGGATTCTCCAAGCTTATGGACAGCGACCCTTGCGGGTCGCTGTCCATAAGAAGCACCTTTATTATTTGAAAAATATTTTACATAAACGAGCGGGATGTACTGTTTCGTTTATAAAACCGATAATAACGATACAACATTTAATGTTGTGACGAGGATATCTATACAGAATAAGCTTTATACGCGTTTATTTTTCAGTGATTTCTAAAACCTCGACGGGACACTTTTTTACGCAAATGCCACAGGCGATACACTTTGAGGCCACGGGCGTGTCCTCCGTTTTCACAATGACGCCGAATGGGCAGACTTCTTGACACTTACCGCAGCCTGTGCAGAGCTTCTTGTTGATCATGTAAACACCCTTTGGATTCTGAGTGATTGCGCCTGCCTGGCAAGCTCTGGCACATTTGCCGCACTGAATGCAAATCATCGGCTTGACAGTGTTATTTTTTTGGACGATCTGTATACAGGATTTCTCAAAATTAAATTCTTTATGGAACGCCTCTGAACATGCCTGGACACATTCAAGACACGCCATGCAGGACGAGTCTTTTTTTACGGCTAATCTCTTCATATATAATGTAGCCTCCTTAAGCTCAGCATTAGGTTTTAAAAGTCTCCGCATCTGATTCGTGTGCTACCGGTTAAAATATGGTGTATTCGTACGTTGGATTTTCGAAGAACAGAAAGCTTTAACAGATTAACGTTAACATGGCTGAATATTTCGCACAAGCCTCCCCGGAGGATCGACGGAGCTCAATTGTAAATACGCTAGATTTTAGCTTGTCACTTTGCACTTTATTTGACGTTTCAAACAAAAACGAATCCTCCAGGCACAGTATGCTTCAAAACAAAATACAAAAAATATAAAAATAGAGCATTTTTGATCCTTGATATCCAAGGGAGGGGGATGCATTATGCAACGAAACGGTATCCCCCGGGGGAGCTTGCGGAAGCCAACAATCTGGATTAAAGTGTAGTTGATCTGTTAAACGCTCACAAATCCAATCGCTTATCTCCAAAATAACACAAACACGATGAGTACCGGTCTGAGTCGTGACAGAACGGTACTCATCGTGTTTTAAGGCGAGCATTTAAACAACAATATTTTGAGAACACTTTCCGGACATCTCAAACCGAACGGCCGGTTAACCGTCGCGCACAGCAAAAGTAAGAATAGAATTGAGGCATGGCAGCTTTACACTATTTCAAATGAGAGCAGGTTAGCATATGTCAGAACAGGCGTCGGAAACAAAAACTCTGAACACACAAAATGGCCATGCAAAAATATCGCAATCCGGCCATGCTCATATACGCCAATGGCCGATCAAAATCACCAAAATACCGGCAACCGCCCCATATTTTCATAAAGCGCATCTGCTTCTGGCAGCAGACTGCGTCGCATACTCGTACCAAAATTTTCACCAATATATTAATAATAATGTATTGGTCATCGGCTGCCCGGATCTTGAAATAGCCGAAATAACGCTGAAACTAACCGAAATCCTGCGTCAAAACGATATCTTAAGCATTTCAGTTATGCGTATGGATACGCCATGCTGCAAGCAAATTTCCCAGGCGATTTTCTTGGCGGTCAGAAACAGCGGGAAGGATGTGCCTGTCCGTCTGACCACGGTTTTTACCGAGGGTGAAATCATTGACTAACCGCACTTGCTTTACCTTAGAAATATGCCCCCCCCGCCGGGCTTGATGCCGCTTTCTGTATCCGGTAAATAATAAAACCTGGTAACTATCTGTTACCACGCGAGGTGATGTCCATGGCCACTCGACTTAACGCAAATGAACTCGACCCCAATAATACTGCGGTTAGCCATCCTCATAATCACGCACATACCCATACGCAAACTAAAGCGGTTGTCAACAGGCTCTCAAGAGCTATCGGGCACTTGGAATCTGTAAAACGCATGGTACAGGAGGGACGTGATTGTTCAGAAGTGCTGACGCAGATCGCCGCTGTCAGAGCCGCGTTAAATAATACCGCTCAAATAGTCCTGAAAGATCACCTTGCACACTGTATGGTTGATGCGGTTGAAACCGACGACTTATCCGCGATCGAAGATTTAAATAAAGCAATAGAGCAATTTATGAAATAAAGCGCTATAACATAAGATTACGTTACGGCGCTTTATTTATATTATTCAACTATTTCACCTTCAGCGAGTACGGTTGTGATCTGAATTGGAACATCCTTCCTGCTCTTTCTTACGGCTTCAACGACAGCATCCGCAAGGTTAATGCAGCAGGGTGCGTCCATCCTTACAACCGCAATACTCAGGATTTCATTTGAGCTGATTATTTCAGTCAGCTTCTCTGTAAATCCCCCGCCGTCAAGCTCCGGACAACCAATCATGAGAATACGATTTCTGAGCAGATCACTGTGGAACCGTTCATATGAAAAGGCGGCGCAATCAGCCGATAGAATAAGGTGCGCTTTATGAAAAAATGGAGAAACCGATGATATCAGCTTAAGTTTCAACGGCCACTGACATAAATGCGCCTGACCGGGTTTCTCATGAAATGCTTGTTTTCCAAACGAATCCACATAATTCCAGGGCATTGTCTGTTGTTTTAAGTCCACATTTTCAACCTTCTTCCTGATGCTTTTATTACTGGTACTATATACCGTATTGAAGATGGTTGTAAGCTCCCCCGGGGGATGTGAGCTGTAACTGAGCGCCTATCCCCTCCGCTCTTTTCTGGCTTGGCACACAAAATATCTCTTTAATTTTCTTCAATTAAGAGCTTAAGCCGGATGCAGTCTTATATGTCATCCACAGAAATCCAGCGGGAAACAGATGCCTTTTTATTGATATGAATGATTTTTGAAAAACCTATCCCCCTGGGGAGCTTGTGAAAGCATATGATTTTTGTTATTTTTTTAACAATACAGCGAAAAAAACTAAAAAGATGAAAACAATGACGTTATGATCAACTATATTACAAAAAAAATCACACTATCTCTTCTGGTTATCCTGGGTGTATCCGTCCTTACATTTGCTATGGGCAGACTCGCACCCGGCGATCCTGTGGACGCCGTGCTGGCGGGTACACAAAATCCAACGCCTGAAGAAATCGCTGCTGCACGCGCTTATCTGGGACTGGATGAGCCTGTCGTGGCCCAGTACGGCAAATGGTTATTCCACGTTTTCAAAGGCGATCTGGGCTTATCCTATCAGACAGGACAGCCGGTCGCTCATGAGCTTTCAATCAGATTGCCGCAGACAATGGTGCTGACGGCCGGCTCAGTAGCGGTCATGCTGCTTGTCGCGTTTCCGCTTGGGATTGTGTCGGCGTTAAGACGAAATCGCTTTGCCGATTATGCTATTCGTCTTTTCATTGTCCTCGCTATATCGATCCCTTCCTTTTGTATCGGCATCCTGTTCGTGCTAAAATTCGGCGTGCAGGAAAAATGGCTGCCGGTTATGGGCAGCGGCAGCATCCGGCATCTTATAATTCCGTCGATAGCGATGGGGCTCGGCGCAGGCGCGGGCCTTGCGCGCCTCATACGAAGTCAGCTTCTCACGCACATGGAGGCCGAGCACGTGACAGCAGCGCGCGTTTTCGGTGCCCGGCGTGGAGCCATACTGAAAAACCATGTAATGAAAAACGCCATACCGCCTGTTTTGACGCATATCGGTCTTATGATCGGCGGCATGCTGGGCGGCTCGGCCATCATTGAAACACTTTTCTCCTGGCCGGGCGCGGGAAGCTACGCCGTCAGCGCCATCTATGCGCGGGATTACCCCGTAATCCAGGCCTACGCGCTCGTGATGGCCGCCATATACATCGTCATCAACATGCTCCTCGAGATGACATATCGGGTCACGATGCCGTCGGCCTATCTTAACGGGGGCGTCAATGAAAATTAAAACGAGACTTCCGTTTTCCATAGTGATTGGGCTGTTTCTGGCCGCGGTTTTGATTATTCTGGCCGTCGGCGCGCCGCTCTTCTCCCCCAATGACCCGCTGAAAGTAAACATGCCCGAGGCGCTGTCGCCGCCGAGCGCCGAATTCCCGCTCGGGACAGATCAGCTGGGCCGGTGTCTCCTCTCACGGCTCCTGTACGGCGCACGAACGTCCTTGGGGGTCACATGCCTTGTTCTGCTTCTCACGGTTTTTATCGGGACAGTGGTCGGGGCGGTATCCGGACTTTTTTCGGGCAAATGGCCCGACAAGCTGCTGACCGCCTTTTGCGAAGTTGTGCTGGCGTTTCCAGGGCTGATTCTCGCCCTTGTGATATCGGGCCTGCTCGGTCCGGGAATTTTAAACGTGATGCTTGCTATAGCCTTGGTCTCATGGGCGCATTACGCGAGAATCGTCAGAAGTCTTGTGATCAGCATCCGGGAGTCGGACTACATAAAAGCGGCAAAGATTTCCGGCACAAGCGGCTTTCATCTTGTGACCAGGCATATACTTCCCAACATCGGCGGGGCAGTCGGCACGGTCGTCGTGACGGATATCGGCTCAACGATCCTGCGGTTCGCGGGTTTGTCCTTTATCGGGCTGGGCGCCCAGGCGCCTGAAGCGGAATGGGGCATGATGATCAATGAAGCCAGATTATACATGGCTAAAATGCCTGAGCTGATTATCTATCCGGTTATCGCCGTAACTGTCTCTGTCTTTGCCTTCCAGCTCATCAGCGACGGACTGCGCGACAGACTTGACGACAAATCCCAATAACGGAGCGCGCTATGGCTTTACTTGAGGTGAAAAACCTGACGGTGAAATATTCCGGTTGCCCGGTTATCGAAGATGTATGCTTCAGCCTCAACGAAGGCGAGGTTCTAGGCATCGCCGGCGAAAGCGGCTGCGGAAAGACAACGATTTTAAAGGCTGTTCTCGGCATTCTCCCGCAAAGCGCAAAAGTGACAGGCTCCGTCCAATTCCGCGGCTCCGAGCTTATCGGGATGCGGGAGAGAGCTTTTGCCCCGCTGCGGGGGAACGCGCTTTCCATGGTCTTTCAGGACCCGTCCGCCGCGCTCAACCCCATCCGGAAAATCAAGCACCAGTTTTACGATATTATCGGCACCCGCGGAACTAAAAGGCGAACCGCGGACGACGATATTATCCGGCTGCTAAGCCAGGTGCATCTGCCTGAACCGGAAGCACTGCTGGATCGATATCCCTCTCAGCTCAGCGGCGGCATGAAGCAGCGCGTCGTCATTGCAATGTCGATCTGCAAGTCTCCTTGTCTTTTGATGGCGGACGAGCCCACCTCGGCGCTCGACACTGAGATACGCCTCCAGATTATAGATGAGCTTATAGCGCTGCAAAAGTACCTCGGTTTCGCCATGATCTACATCTCGCATAATCTGGCGGAGCTCTCAAAAGTAGCCGACAGCATCATCATCATGAAAAGCGGCGCTATTCTTGAGCACCGGAAAACCGCGGAGCTGTTCGCCGGTCCTGAGCACGACTATACGAGAGAGCTCATCAAAGCGGCTGAATAGGGAGGAACCATGAGTGCTCTGTTGGAAGTAAGCAATATTACAAAGCTGTTCGCCATGAAAGCCGGACGTTATTCATCGGGCAAACCTGAGCAGCTCACGGCTGTAGATGGCGTCTCCTTTACCCTGGAGGAAGGCGAAACGCTCGGTCTTGTAGGCGAAAGCGGGAGCGGAAAAACAACGATTGCCAATCTGCTTTTAAAGCTGCTGGAGCCGGACGGGGGCAGGATTATATTCTGCGGGGAAGATATCACGCATCTCAAAGGCTACCGCCGGCTTTATCCGCTCAGGCGGCAAATTCAGGCTGTATTTCAAAACAACGGCCTGTCCCTGGACCCGCACATGAAGCTCAGGGACATCATCTCAGAACCGCTCAAAAACTATAACCTGCCTTTAAAAGGCAAGGCGGAGGAATACCTCGAACTTGTCGGGCTTCCGGCCGATTGGGCCGCACGAAAGCCGCATCAGTTATCCGGCGGCCAGCGTCAGCGCGTATCCATTGCGCGTGCCATGGTGTTAAACCCTTCGCTTCTCATTCTCGACGAGGCGACGTCCAGCCTCGATGTCATTACGTCCGCACAAATCATCGGTCTTATGCACCGGCTGCACGCGGAGTATAACACGGCCATTTTATTCATATCCCATGATATCACGGCCATTGATAAGCTCTGCGAGAGAAAAGCCGTTATGAAGGACGGGAAAATCGTAGAGTTCGTCCGCAGCCTGAAAGCGGACGAAGCACAGCACCCCTACACAAAAAGGCTGATACAGTCAAAGCTGACGGTCGGCCTTTCTGATAACAAAGACAAAGGAGTCAATTCATGAAGAAGAAAGCCGCATTTATCTTATCGGTTCTGATGCTTTTGACCTGCATCATGACCGGCTGCTCCAGCCCCACTGTCAGCACACCCTCGTCCCCTTCAGCCAGCAGCGAACCGTCGCCCTCCCAAAGCGCCGAGCCCGTCCCGGCTGAACCCAAGGAAATCAAGGTGGCCGCGGGCCGCACGTTCTACCAGGGACCGACGAGCAATATTTTCGTGCATGGGAGCACGAATGTCTGGCAGGCCCTTGTGATGTTTGACGATGATATGAGGCCGGAAATGAAGCTGGCCGATTCGGTTACGCAGTCTGAGGACGGCCTGACGTGGACGATCCAGCTGCGTGACGGCGTCACATTCCACGACGGTGCTCAGCTGACCAGCGAGGCTGCTATTTTCAATCTGGACCGCCTTTATCACTGGAACAGCGGTTCAAAGACCTATGATCCCGCTTATGAAAAGACGGGCGAATACGGAAAAATACTTAATATGACAGCTGTCGACGAGCTGACGTTTACCGTCACCCACGCTGAGCCCATCCCCGATTTTGACAGCCGGCTCGCCTACGAAAACAGCGCCATGTTCTCCCTGGCTTCGTTTGACGACAATAAGGCCATTACATTCCCGTACGGCACCGGCCCGTATAAGTACGATACATATGACGAGACGACACAGACCCTGACGCTCGTGAAGTTCGATCAATACTGGGAGGGTTTGCCGAGACTTGACACGGTCATTTTTATCAATATAGCAGACGCCGCAACGCGTCTGGCTGCGCTCCAGAGCGGCGAAGTTGACGTGATCTCCGATGTGGGTGGCATCCTGCCCCAACAGGCCGAGACGGTTCTCGGCGATACGAGCCTGACGATGAAAGAGCGCCTTGTCAGCACCGTTCACTACTATTTCATGAACACAAACGAAGGCAAGCTGTTTGGAAATACCGACATGCGCCGGGCCCTAAGCCTCTGTATCGACCGTGAGACCATTGTTAACAATCTGCTTCTCGGCTATGGCGAGGCCGCCAAGAGCGTCGTCAGCTCAGCGGACGGCGACTGGGTAACCGACTGCGGTTACAGCTTTGACCCCGCGCAGGCGAAGGCCCTGAAGGAAGCGGCCGTCGGAACAGACGAGGTCTCCTGCGTCATCCTGCTCAACTCCTCCCTGCTCGGTCGTTGGCCCTATCAGGACACAGCGACAATGATCAAGGCGCAGCTTGAGGAAATCGGCGTAGACGCCCAGATCGAAACGGTTGATTCCGCCACCTGGAGCGCAAGGCTTAAGGAAGGGACGTATGATATAGCGCCTCAGCCCTTTACGGTTTCAGCCGGCGAGCCGAATTATTTCTTCGTTCGCAACGCGGCCAGCGACGGCGCGAATAATACCGCGCGCAACTACGGCATTAACGACGCGGCTCTCGACGAGCTGATCGCCAAGGTCGCCGTCGAGCCAAGCAAGACGGAACGTCAGGCCAAATACGCGGAAATCCAGCAGTTCGTCAAGGACAATGAATACATCGTCCCCGTGTGGTACGACGTGACGATTTATGCCATGAATAACCGCATACAAAACTTCAATCTGGACGTGACCTTCTGCCCCGACCTCTACGAGGTGGACGTGGCTTAAGGAGAGATACCGTGAAATTTGAGCAATACATGCGCTTTGCCCGCAGCGAGTGGGATAAGGCCATGCGCGAAACCGAGCACTTCAGCCTTGAAAAATGCACGGCGGATGAAAAAGAAGCCGTCTGGGATCAAATATCTGAATCTTATGATCTTGGCATAGGCTCGGACGAGCGCAGAGTTGTGCTGGCTATAGAACGGCTGGAGAAGCTCGGAGCCTTCCGGGAGGATACCGTCGCCCTGGATATCGGCAGCGGGACCGGCGCGTATACCCTGTCGCTGGCCCGCAAATGCAAAACCGTCTATGCGCTGGACAGCTCTCCCGGGATGCAGGAAATCCTGCGGAGAAAAGCGCAGCGCAACGCGCTCACAAATATCATCCCCATCCAGGCCGACTGGCGAACCGTGCGGCCAAACGAGCTGCCAGGCCGGTTTGATATTGTCCTGTCGTCGCTGAATACCGGCATCAACGACTTTGACTCGCTGGTGAAAATGAACAGTGTATCATGCGGCTATTGCTGCTATATCACACCGCACGGAAATACCGCGCATTCCTCCCGGGCCGATTTCCAGAGTATCTTGTTTGGCCGCGCGCTGCATACCGCCGGCGGCAACGACATCATCCACGCGTTCAATATCATCTACGGCCTTGGTTACCGGCCCGAGCTGACTTATGCGCCCTGTGAATGGTCTCGGACGCAGACGCCGGCGAAAGCGCTTGAAGCCGTCTGCAGCGATTTCGCGCGTTACGGCCCGATTGATGAATCGCAAAAAGCACAGCTGGATGGTTATATCCGGGCACATATGAACGAAGACGGCTATTTTTCTCAATCACAAAAAAGCACAGTCGGCATCATGATATGGGATACAAAGATAGATCCCGAATAACCGACGTTACAAGAAACAAGCGCGCCTCTTATACATGCGGCGCGCTTGGCATCAATTTGAGTTAAAATGAAATTTCTCAACCTCGAGTTATGCTCATTTTGATTTCCAGATGAATTATTTTACCGGGTCAAGTATGGATAACATCATATCGTCCGCCGGTGTTATACCGTACTGCCTCTGGTAGTATTCTTTCATGTAGGTATTGAAGTAGGACTCGTCAATTGTTCCGGGGTAGTTTTTCATAGTCATCCAGATCAGGGTAAGCGGCGAATCAACATTTGGCGCGCCCCAGTTGAACATCCCGTACGGCATATCATAGATTGCCCCGTTCTTATACGCATCGATCTCAGTCCAATCCTGTCCGTCGATCGCATTGTCCAAATACGCCGATGCGTCAATCCCCTGAAAAACATAAACGATGTCGGGGTTCCACTCGTAAAGCTGCTCCATCGATATCTCAACGCCATCGCCCTCAAGCTCTCCAGCGGCGTTGATACCCCCAATGTCACCAGCCCGTCACCAAGTGCAAGCACAAGTACAGAGAGCAGCTCCGCGCCAAGTGCATCAGTCGACGTAAGCCCATCGCCAAGTGAAAGTTCGACAGAATCACCTTCGTCCGGCAGCTCCACGCCGAAGACCGGTACAACGAAAACTGAGGACGGTGTAACCTATACATACTTTGAAGGCTTTGGCTGGATCGAAGGTACATAAGAGGACAGTACTGTAATAGAAGGCGAAGGGCCAGGCGCTTCTGGCGAATACATTGGCAGCATGGGTTAAACCCTGATATTGAAGTAAAGGGGCTGTAGCAAAACAAAAATTTGCTACAGCCCCCAATTAATGCCCAAAAGCCACTTGTTACAAGAAAAAAGATAGCCGCATGTGGAAAACTGGAGACGAGAATTTGGAGGCCGGCCTTAAACCTGCCACGTTGTGGAAAAGGGTAGTGTCCAAAATATTGTGTAAACCTCCGAAGTCAGATAGAATAAAAATGACTTTGGAGGTTTTAACTATGGCAAGGAAAGAACGCAAGGACAACAGCAAGCTCCGGGAGCTAATGGAGGAGTATGGCGTCAAGACAATGGAGGACGTTCACACCTTTGTGAAGATGCTTACGGCAGAGACGATCCAGACAGCGCTGGACGCGGAGCTTGAGAGCGAACTTGGATATTCAAAGTACGACTACAAAAACAAACAGACAGACAATAGTCGGAACGGATATTCGCAGAAGACGGTTCAAGGCAGCATGGGAGAGCTGGAGATCAACGTTCCCCGAGACCGTAAAGGCGAGTTCGAACCTCAGCTTGTGAAGAAGCATCAGACGGATGTGTCCAGCATCGAAGACAAGGTCATATTCCTGTATTCACAAGGGGTATCTACCCGTGACATCCAGAAAACGATGCGGGAGATGTACGGGATAGAAGTTGATGACAGCCGTGTAAGCAAGATCACAGACAAGCTGCTGCCCGTGATACGGGAATGGCAGGAGCGTCCGCTTCAAAGCGTGTATGCAATGGTGATTCTGGACGCGGTACACTACAGTATTCGGGAAAACGGTATAGTTACCAAGAAAGCTACCTATGTGGCAATAGGTACGGATCTTGAAGGTAAAAAGGATGTCCTTGGCATTTGGTTGGGCGCAAATGAATCAGCAAAATATTGGTTGAATGTACTGACGGGCTTGAAGAATCGTGGAGTGAAAGATATACTCATAGCATCTGTGGACGGCCTTTCCGGCTTTGTAGAGGCCATTCACACGGCGTTTCCTCAAACTGAAGTTCAGCGCTGCATTATCCACCAGATTCGGGCCTCCACGCGGTATGTGAGCTACAAGGACGTCAAGGCATTCTCTGCTGATCTGAAGCCAATCTACAAGGCGGCGACGGAAGAAGCCGCACTTGCCGCGCTGGATGATTTAGAGGCCAAGTGGGGTGCCAAATATGCCCTTGGCGTAAAGAGCTGGCGGGTCAACTGGCCGGAGCTTTCCACCATGTTCAAATATCCGCCGGAGATTCGCACGCTGATTTACACCACCAACGCCATCGAGAATTTCAATCGTCAGCTGCGGAAGGTGACCAAGACCAAGAGCGCCTTCGTTTCCGACGACGCTCTTATGAAAATTCTCTACCTAGCGACCATGAATATTACTGAGAAATGGACTATGCCCATTAGGAATTGGGGTACGATTTTAGACCATCTCATGATTTACTTCGGCGACAGAGTTGAGGTCAGAATCTAATTCCGTATTTCTCTGACTTCGGACTTTACACAAATTTTTACGCGCTACCTGGATAATCTCAGCGGCAATCTTATCTGGCTATTCTCCATTTTCAAACCTATTTCGAAAATCATCTATAACTTTCCCAAACCTTCGAAGATATCCACTTTTATCTTTTATGCGAGTTCTACGCGTCTTTTAGGAACTATTATAGCAGACTAAGAATATTGAATCATCCCATTTTGGTCAAAATCATTCTAGTCAATCTATTTATCTTCTTTATTAGTGATACTTTATTTCTGGTGGAAAGTGGTCAATAAAAATACTTGTTGCATAAGTTTAAGCCTCTCTGCTTAATATTAATCTTGCAGAGAGGCTTATCGATTATTTGCTTTGTGGTAGGGCTTGTTAATGCATGGTTTTTTCTTTTATGGACTTTTCAATACATTTACTTAATAGACATGCCTAAAGTATTCGTGGTTTAAATCAGCCCTGATTTTTGCAGCAGTTGTTGTACAACAACCGCAACCTCGGCTCGAGTGATGTTCTCCTTTGGGCTGAGCGTGGTACTTGTCCTACCAGTGATAACACCTGTTTCTAGGCATGCGGCGATGCTTGTTTTAGCCCAGTTTGAGACGTCGGTACTGTCGCTATATGTCACAAGTAACGCTGTAACCTGACTATCGCTCAGGCTTGGGCTGAGTTTCGTTATATCCATCGCGCGGGCGAGCATGGTCATGGCCTGCTCGCGGGTGATAAGGTCGTTGGGACGGAATGTCCCGTCGTCGTAGCCGGTGATGATGCCGTAGGCCGTTGCTGTTTTAACGTACCCGCAGTACCAGGACGAGCTTACAACATCACTGAAGCGGTTCGTGCCGACGCCCGGGGCGAGGCCGAGGGCGCGCACCATAATAGCGGCAAACTCGGCGCGGGTGATGCTGTTGTCCGGATTGAAGTTACCGTTTAAGTTGCCAGTTACGATCATGCGAGAGCCCATGTCGTTGATCGCGTCGCGAGCCCAGTGATTTTCAACGTCCGGGAACTCAACAGGATTCCAGATCACAGTGTAAACGCTGTTCGTCAGGCTGTGGATGAGGGCGACGTAGTGGCCCGATTCGCTGTCGTAGACGATTTCCGTCGGTACGGAATGCGCTGTGCCGTCCGCGTCGACAACAACGGCTGTGGTAATCTGACTGGGGTCGACGCCGTCGGGGATTGTGATCGTTCGGTCCACATAGGCGTCAAACGATGTGACATTGATCGTCTGATCTCCGTACGTGCAGGAGACGGTGAACTCGACGGCGGGGACGACGAGAGTGTAGCCGCCGTCTCCGGCTGTGTTCTCCACCACCGTGACCATGTCGTCGGCAGGGGCGGAGACGCTGACCGTCACCGTAATATCACCAAGCGAAACGTTTTCACCGAGCTGTTCGGAAACGGTGTTGATATTGATCTCCTCAGCGGGCAGGGTATACGTCGCGTTGCCCGTATCAATGACGAGTGTTGCGCCGTTTTGCTCCATGGTGTCTAACATGTCGCCGGTGAGGACGCCGGAGGCAACCGAGCTGCCTGTCGCAACCGGGATTGTCACCGTTGCGCCCTGTCCCTGATTTTCTAGTATATCCTGCAGTTTGTCGGTATCGACTGTGACCGTTGTCACAGTCTGGCCTCTTGCGTTGGTGCCTGTCACAGACGTTCCGGCTGAATAGGATTGTCCATTGACCTCCACGTTTGTATCCGTGCTCGCGTTGCCGGTGTCAGTATCGTTGAAGCCTGGCAATGAGTAGCCGCCGGTATTGGCGGAGGTCGTAAAAGAGACCTGTGAGCCGTAGCTGGTTCCCGCTGTATTCGTGGCGTACGCCCGCACATAATAAGTGGTATTTGCAGTCAAGCCTGTCATGGAGGTTATGAATGCGCCGGTTGCAGAAGCTGCGCCCTCATCGGTTTTGCTGTCGGATAGTGTGGGCGTCCCGGTCGTATTCCAGCAAACGCCGTGCGCGGTGGGATTGGGAGAACCGAGGGCGGTGATGTTGCCGTTGCCCGTCGCCGTTGTGGATGTGATGCTGCTGACGGCCTGTGTCGTCACCGTCGGTACGGTACTGGCGGCGGAGGTCGTAAAAGAGACCTGTGAGCCGTAGCTGGTTCCCGCTGTATTCGTGGCGTACGCCCGCACATAATAAGTGGTATTTGCAGTCAAGCCTGTCATGGAGGTTATGAATGCGCCGGTTGCAGAAGCTGCGCCCTCATCGGTTTTGCTATCGGATAGTGTGGGCATCCCGGTCGTATTCCAGCAAACGCCGTGCGCGGTGGGATTGGGAGAACCGAGGGCGGTGATGTTGCCGTTGCCCGTCGCCGTTGTCGAAGTAATATCGCTCACCGCCTGCGTCGTCACCGTCGGGGCTACGGCGGAGGTCGTAAAAGAGACCTGTGAGCCGTAGCTGGTTCCCGCTGTATTCGTGGCGTACGCCCGCACATAATAAGTGGTATTTGCAGTCAAGCCTGTCATGGAGGTTATGAATGCGCCGGTTGCAGAAGCTGCGCCCTCATTGGTTTTGCTGTCGGATAGTGTGGGCGTCCCGGTCGTATTCCAGCAAACGCCGTGCGCGGTGGGATTGGGAGAACCGAGGGCGGTGATGTTGCCGTTGCCCGTCGCCGTTGTGGATGTGATACTGCTGACGGCCTGCGTCGTCACCGTCGGCACGGTACTGGCGGCGGAGGTCGTAAAAGAGACCTGTGAGCCGTAGCTGGTTCCCGCTGTATTCGTGGCATAGGCCCTGACGTAATAGGTAGTGTTGGCCGCCAGACCCGACATAGACGAGGTGAATGCGCCGGTCGCAGAAGCTGCGCCCTCATCGGTTTTGCTGTCCGATGTCGTGGGCGTTCCGGTTGTATTCCAGCAAACGCCGTGAGCGGTTGGGTTGGGCGTGCCGAGTGCGGTGACATTTCCGTTGCCCGTCGCCGTTGTGGTACCGACGCTGCTTACGTCCTGTGTCGTCACAGTCGGTGCGGTGCTGGCGGAGTTTGTCGTAAATGAGACTTCTGCGCCGTAGCTGGTGTCCGCCGTGTTCGTGGCATAGGCTCTGACATAATAAGTGGTATTTGCAGTCAAGCCTGTCATGGAGGTTGTGAATGCGCCGGTTGCAGAAGCTGCGCCCTCATCGGTTTTGCTGTCCGATGTCGTGGGCGTTCCGGTTGTATTCCAGCAAACGCCGTGAGCGGTTGGGTTGGGCGTGCCGAGTGCGGTAATGTTGCCGTTGCCTGTCGCCGCTGTGGATGTGATGCTGCTGACGGCCTGTGTCGTCACAGTCGGTGCGGTGCTGGCGGCGGAGGTCGTAAAAGAGACCTGTGAGCCGTAGCTGGTTCCCGCCGTGTTCGTGGCATAGGCTCTGACATAATAAGTGGTATTTGCAGTCAAGCCTGTCATGGAGGTTGTGAATGCGCCGGTTGCAGAAGCTGCGCCCTCATCGGTTTTGCTGTCGGATAGTGTGGGCGTCCCGGTTGTATTCCAGCAAACGCCGTGAGCGGTTGGGTTGGGCGTGCCGAGTGTGGTGATGTTGCCGTTGCCTGTCGCCGTTGTGGATGTGATGCTGCTGACGGCCTGCGTCGTCACCGTCGGCGCGGTGGCAGTGACCGCTATGTATTCGTAGGCACCGATGTCAACTTGCGTATCTCTGGTAAGTCCGCGCTGATCGGTCGATGGAACCGAAACGCTTCCGTTTGTCCCGCCGCCACCGGCGTCGATCGCCACGCTTCCAGGTTCCAGAGCCAGCGTCTGCGTGCCGCCGCCGTTATCAGCAAGCGTATCACTCAGTTTCAGTAAGTCCGCTGATGCTTGTTCACCGAGCTTATCTCCCGTACCTGTAAAGCCTGTAGTAGTGTAGTGCTCAATAATATTGTATCCATTATCTGTTATGGTTCCACTATAATTGTCAAAATCTCCGGTGGTTGAGTCATTGGTGCAGGTATTTCGCGCAATGATAGTATTCTTTAATGTCAAATTACTTGAATCAAGAGAAATCCCGCCGCCATTACTTTTACAGGAGTTATGTGCGATTGTACAGTTGGTAACTGTTGCAGTACTGGTTTTAAAATAAATCCCGCCGCCATAAGTTGAACCGTCATTTGTAGAGTTGTATGCGACCGTACAGTTGGTCATAACAATCGTTGTATTCTCAACATAAACACCAGCTCCTTGGTCTACGCCTGAATTGTTGCTTATAGTTGAATTGGTAATGGTTGTTGTTCCAAACGTAAAAATCCCGCCGCCTCTGGGGCTGCCTGCTGTTTCAGATGATGAATTGTTATAGGCGATAACGGAATCGTTTATATTAAGCGTAACCGATGGTTTGCTCGCATCAATTCCGAAGCCCATCTTCGCAGCTTTATTATGGTGGATGTAACAATTGGATATGGTTATATCTCCGTTGCTAAGTTCTAATCCGCCGCCGCCGTAGAATTCTTTATATATTTCTTCATCCTCACGGGCTAAGTAACCGTACCTTATTTCAAGATTATCAAAGGTCACCGTTATGTCCGAGTCCACGGTAAACACCCTGCTCTCACTGCCTCCGCAGCTTGAGGCCGCTTGAATGACCGTCGTCCCGGCGCCGTGCCCCTGTATGGTGATATTCTTGTCGATGGTAAAACCCGCCATCCCGGCATCGTCGGTCTCGTCGGCATCCGTCCAGGTGAATATACCGGTCAGGTCGAGCGTACCGCCGTCCGCTGTTTCAGAATACCCTTTGGTGAATGTTTTGTAGGGCTTCGACGACGTGCCGTCGCCGGTAGTGTCGTTGCCGGTGTCGGCGTTTACATAGACAAAGTCCGCCGCTCTTGCCGGCAATGTGATGGCCGGCAGCAGGGTCAGGATCATAGCCAGCGTCATGATAAATGCGAGTGTACTTTTTAGAGTTCTTTTAAACATACTAAAGGCCTTCCTCTCTATTTCTGTTGGAATGGTTTGTTTTATGTACTTAATAATTTCGTTTGGATCTGAAAAAGCAGAGATTTCTTAGGACGCCTCAGAGCATACAAGACTTGATATTACAGGGCTTGTAAAAATCAGGGTTACTTTTCTTGCCTCCAAAAAATAGGTTTGAAGTTAACGCCTTATCGGGTTGCTGTTACACGCTTTTTTACATAAGCCGCTTTTTCTGTATATCCGCTTTCATCTCCTCCAATAATTCGGTATAGGCTTTGCAGCGGAGCATTCCCCATTTGCACGCCCAGACAGAAGACGTGAGCCGAATATCGTCCTCGGAGAGCTTTGCTGTTTCTGTGTAGGCTTTTATATTATCCCGGCAGTTAAATTCCAGCTGCTGCAGGATTCCCTGATTGATTCGCAGTTGCTCGTCCAGAAACCGCAGTTGATCTTCGCCGCTTAAAAGACCTGAGAAGAAAAGCTGCATGATGTAAGATAATCGGGATATAAAGTCTGTCTGACTTGGATGGATGAGCCAGTCGTGCAATGTTCCCTGTCCTTTTTCCGTGATGGCGTATTCCTTCCTTTCAGGGCCGTCACCTCTGGAAATCCCGTGCAGCTCGATTTGTCCATCGGATAGAAGCTTCTTCAGCGACCGGTATATCTGTGCCTGATCGGCCGGCCAAAAATAGGCTGCGGATAAATTAAACAGTTTCTTAATATCGTAGCCCGACATCGGGCGTATCGACAGATACCCGAGAATACCATTTTCAAGCGACATAATTTTCCTCCACTATAAGACTAATCATATAGTATTGTTTAGATAAGGATTTGTCAATACCTGATGAATTAAAAAAATCCTCAACAACCGAAAATCGGTTTTTAAGGATAGGTTATTTCTATGCAGGATATTGAGTACAAGTGAATCTGGGTAATATTGCAGTCTGAGGAATTTACAGGACTCTATGATCAATGTCATATGGATAATGGGAAGCTCTAAAGTAGTCATCGTTGCAAAGCGGATACTTTTGACTGCACTAAACGATACCTACTCTGCAAATGCGATTCTGAACACGTGAGCATTCACTCTCCATGGGGATGCAACGTCCGTTTTACTGGTTGTCGTTAATCAGTTATTTATTTCTGTTTTCTACTTCCCACTCATTTTCTTTCCAACCGGAATAAATAGATATGAAACCGGGATTTCCTTTTGCAGGGATTGCTTTTAGTGGCGGAAAGTCTGTTTCAATCGTGAATTTGTCAGAGTCCGTTGTTTTTTTATAGCACTTTGTTTCTTTTCCAGATATAAAGTACACATGCGGGGTTTCAAAATTCGCTAAATATATTAGCAAACCGCTTTGATAAAAGGCTTCAGCATTGTCGTAAATCAACGTAATACTGCTATTCGTTTCATCCCCAAATTTTACGTTGACCTCGACTTTTCCATTATCTAGTTCTGGCAGTTCATACGACTGCGGTTCTTGAGTGAAAACTCCGTTTTTTATCTCATTCATATAATCACAGCAGGTCCAACCGTTAACATATTGCTTTAGTGTAATCACTGGTTTGTATGGGAAACCATATGATCCAGAATAACGCACAATGGATAACGTGTACGCCGAACTTTTTTTCGGATAGAATACCCAAGAGAAAACATCCAACTTTACCACTAAAAAAGCAATCACAACACAGCACCCACTGACAATAACTAAAATGCGTTTACCTATTCTAATCATCTCCTTCATTATTGTGGCACTGGACTAGGCTGTGGTGTGAAAAAAACCCTATTCGGGGACTAACAGCTCATATCAGAGGGATAGCTGTCATTCCTGTTAATTGCTATGACAGGCGTCCCCTCGGCTTATTAAACAAACTGCAAAGTTCCATATCCAATATCAATGGCTTACCCTTTGCCTGCTGAAAGCTCACGGGCAGTCGCAACATCGGCAATAGTTATGGCGTCGATTTTACCATCGGTAATTTTTCTAATTCAGGATACATAGACACCGACAAATTCTGGGCTTACAGGTTCCTTAAATATTTCTGTAGTCAACTGCAATTCGACATTTTTTCTTATGTCATATTCCTTCCGCAGCGCTAAAATCTCCACCTGTCAGACTGCCCATTGGTATGATAGGTTTATCCTCGGCCTAATATGGATAACTAACAGTTAGTTTTTACTGGCATTTACACTAAACAAAGATTGCTTAGTCATTTAAATAATCAATAACTCCTTGCCAAAGGGCATTCCGAGTAGGTGTATTGTCTGTTTCTCGCTGATGCTGATACGCCATCTCGCTCATCATTCTCAAGTCAAAGCCATTTTTCAAAACGGCAAACTTCAGCACTCTAGGCGAAAGCGCTTTTTGCGGACATGCATAAATGCATTTGAGACACCACATACAATCAAAGCCAAACTTTGGGGTTTCATCATTCATTCTGATATTCTTTTTTGGGCAGTTTCGTATACACAATCCACATTGATTGCACTCTTTAGATGCACTGATGGATACGCCGAAAATTTTAGCCCCAAGATGTTCAGCTCTTCCAACGGAAGCAAAAAACCGATCCTGCAATTTAGGACGTGTAATATTCTTCTCACCTGATAAAATGTCGGATATGATTTGTTCTACTTTGAGAGGCATTACAGTTATCAGGTCCAAATTCAACTGCTCTTCGGCTTGGGTGGCAAAATTTGAGGGCATAACAAGCATTTTTTCGTATATGAGCTGATACCCTTTTCTTTTGAGCAGGCGTTTACACAGGCTTCGGCAAGCAGTATTGGGCGATATTTCTCCTCCGCCAGAGACTGAGATTATTACAGCGGGCATATTTTGGCCTTCGGGCAAGTTTTTTACCCACTTTTCAACAACGGATGTCAGTCTGAAAGCATACACCGGAGAAAAAATAATCAGTAAATCTGATACATCTATCTCACTTTTACTGCAAGAAGATATCTCCACTCTGTTGGTTATTATCTTTTGTTTACTCAACTGTTGATCAAAACAGTCTACGATTGCTTTTGTGCAACCTGTACCGGAAAAATACGCAAGTATGGCTGTTTTTATTGTGCTGTAACTGCCAATCATTTACACACCCCTTTGTTATAACATTGGACAATAGTTTTATATAAACTGCGTGTCCTACATGAATAGCTATAGTAGCATCTACCCATTGCTATGCCAGGTCCGGTAGCTGAAAGCCTCCGGGTTCGTCCGCTGTTTATGGATTACGGCGAAGTTCGTAGCTGTTTTTAGCTGCAAGTTTTGCTTATTTTGTGCAATAACTGATTACCTTTTTAGCAAAATCAACAGCTATTTTCTTTGAATCTTCCGTTTCAAATTTTTCTACATCATCGCCTGTATTTTTCTGTACAGCAGCCTTCCCAATATACTTAATTTTAAAGTGCTCGCAAAATCGTTTAATTCCATCTTCAAAAGGACTTATACCATATTCCAGGTCATAACCACATGTAGCAATTATTCCGCACATTTTTCCGTCCAGCAGACTTGGCCCACGTTGTTTTCCATAATATTTGTGAAGTCCATAAAAACGGTCAAGCATTGCCTTCATTGGAGCGGTACAGTACCAGATAAATATCGGACTAGCTAAAACAAAGCAATCCGCCTTCAAAATTTCGTCTGTTATATCGTACATATCATCTTTAATTGAACAGCCATATTCACCTAATTTGTCTTGGCATCGAAAGCATTCCAAACATGGCGCAATCTTTTTATCATAAAGGAAAATTGTCTTAACTTCTGCTCCTTTAATCTCTAACTCCGTTAAAAATGATTTCAGTAGGGTTGCCGTATCACCGTTTTTTCTTGGACTGCCCAAGAAAACTAGAATTTTCATTGTTTGCCTCCTGTCGATCATAAGGTAACTAGTGGTTCGTATCTACTGGTATTTACGTACCATAATGGGAAACTTGCTTTTTTGTGCCGAGTTGTCAGGTTTGCTCATAATCTATACTTCTCAAACGCTTTTTCGGGAGTGAGCTTGACATCTTTAAGTAAAAGAACAAGCCATAATACCGAACCGATAATCGCAAAATAAAAACTTATAAAGTAAGACAAAACTCCGCTAATAATCATTAGTGAACCCCATATTAATAGCGAATTACGCATATCCTTGCTCATACGAATTTCATCGTATTGGGCACGTTCTTCTTTTGTTAACGAGTTGAAACCACTTATAAGTATCGCTCCTTTTCTTCCTATCAAAGCAAATACCAGCGCCAAGATTCCAAAACTGACACCCATCACTAAGCAAATAATCGCACTTATTGTGTTTCCGGTCATAAGATAGTTCTCCTACAAAGAAATGGCCTGTTTACTTCCTTTCGTGAAAACATTAACCACTTGGAATAATTATCACTCCATAATTTGCTTTTTTTCTACATGGTTCCAGTTTCTATTCTCACACCAATATACAATGTTATTTGTTGCATCAAAAACCATTGATACAACGGTCGGACATACTGTCTGTGCCGTTTCTTTTAGTATTTCAAAACAATCCGAAATACTAAAATCCTCTTTTGCTTCTTCCAACATTCGGATAGCTTTGTTATACCTATCTAATCCCATCCAAGGGTGTTTTTCTATATCTCCCTTAAGCGGTGAAAAGTTAGTCATCACGGAATACTCAGGCTTTAGCATATGTTTATACCCTTGTCCCGGAATTATTTGAAGAACATTGCCTTCTTTATTCGATAACTGAGATTGAAATGTAACACCCGGTACGCTGAAAATGTGGTTTTTCACTGCAATCTCTGTAATCTCTTCAAACGTCTTTTTGCCCAAAAGCAAGTCAATATCCAGCATAATAATGTTATTGGAATCTGCATTTACCGGATCGCTTCTTTTGTCATATGGCCAACAAGTAGGCATTGCAACAAAGTCACCTCTCGCATTTGCTCCGAAAAGAGGAAGCCATCCCTCCATTTTATCATATATTGCTATATAGACCATATTGTCTTCCGCTACGACCTTGTGTTCCTTGTCCAGGATATCAAGATTCCAGCCGATAATGGTCTTTTTACGATTTGATACAATACTTGTACACATAATAATCTCCTGCATTAAAATCATCACTTACAGCATTCCTAATAGAAAGTTCCATCATACGCCCTCATTTCATTATGACTTCATGTTAAGGTCTGATATCTACGGATTAAAGCAACTCTTATAGAACAAGCGCAGCGCTCATTCAAGATTGCTTGCACTCTAAAAGTACGAACAAAAGTCATTATCCGGGATTGGACATTCCAGACCAAGGGTTTTTGGCCACATTCCTGTATCCTCGATAATGAATCCCATCAACATCCCCATATGACTATGCAGATGCCGATGCTGTGCCAAAATTAGCGTGAAGCGCGTCCACTCGCATTTCTCGGGTTTTTGCAGTAAAACAGCATCAGTAAGCGAATCATTGTAGTTAGCAATTTTTTTCTTAACTAAGTCGAAATAGCTTAAGATGTCCTCACGGCTGAGCCTTTTCTCACTTTGAATATCCAGATTATTGAGATCTTTTTCATGAAAAGAAGGCTGAATATACACTCTTGGATTGATATACCATTGATCCAGTGAATGCAACATGTGGTAGATATGTTTCCACAACGGCATATCACAGTAGCACTTGTCCCAAAGTTCGTTTGGAACACAGAAAATTACATTTTCAACTTCCCAAAAGGCGCGGTTTGCTTCATCCCTGATAATTTTTATGTAACTTGACTCACTCACTTTATATGCCTCGCTTTTTTATCCTATAAAATATGGATAACTAGAGGTTTGTTTCTACTGGTATTAACTTAACAAACTGCGCAGCTAGGAAATCGCTCACACTATATGGATAATGTGTAGTCTAATTCTCAGCCGGATTCCTACACACGCCCGCAAATAGCAGTGTCCCGTTCGGTGCGACGATGCCGAACAAGAATGGGCGATTGAGGTCCATCTCCACTTTTTGATCTGGCGGCTCCGGACAAGTAGGCGGAAGCATTATTTCCGTATACGCTGCGGCCTCGACGCCTTGCTCGTTGATGGCGATATGCGTCCCCTGCTGGATATTCGATATGTACACCGGGACTCTGGTCATGTTCGAAAAGTCGGCATTCTCTGCAAACGCCAACGTCATACCTAACACTTCGAGCGCGTCCTTCAACAAAAACGTTGTGCCGAAGCTAAACTTTGGAATGCTCCAGACAATTATACCAGGCACTTCCTCATCCTGCGAAAACATGCTTATAAGGGAGTCTTCCGAGGCAGCCAATGACTCGACACTCACACCCTCGTCTGGCCGAGCGAATAACATGAAGCCTCCGTTTTTCAGCTGTAGCCAAGAGCTGGTAAAGCCGTCACCTTTATAGGAGCAGCCTGAGAGCACGTTGTTCATGAAGCTGCACGTTACGGTATCGCCGTCGTCGAGATAAAAAGTATCCTACTTTGTGTCCGCCTCATCAAATTCGGCGGTCCACTGATCGTAAAAGTTGACGGTATTCAAAATGCTTATCACGGCGGAATCGTCGACGTCAAGGCTCGGCGAGAGTGTGCCGTTCGTATTGTCGGAAATCCATTGCCCCATTGCTTTCCCCGCGTCAGCGCTTGAAAAATCGAGCTTGAACATAAAAGCGTAGAAATTTGACACCGCACTATCAAGGTAGCTCTTGTTTAGTTCAATGCTTGGCCATACATTGGTATTTACCCACAGAGAGTCGGCGATCTTGAGCTTTGAAATTTCATTGTCAGTGTAGAGCTGCTCGTACATATTCGCACATTGAGCGCGCAAATTGTCCGCAGAGCTGAAACTAAGAAGGCTCAGCATCTCCCTCTGTGTCGTCCCATTGGCACCGACGGTGGCAAGTGCCAGTGCGTAATACAGACTGAGCGGCGAAAAGCAGGCGTTGTCCTCTATACTGGCCAGGACGGATGATGTGGTTTGATACGCGAATGTATTAACCGCACTTTCTGTCGAGTCCGCAACCGGATAGTTCCCGCGTTTTTCGCGTTGAGTATATGGATCTGATTCATCAAACGCAATAGGCGCCGGATAGGAAGGCGACGCGATAAGCTCTGGGGATGTGCCGGCAACCCCGTTGCTCGTTTGCGCACACGACGGCAGACAGGCAAGCAGCGCGACGGTCATTATTCCCGTTATGAGTTTTTTCATTTTTCTCAACTCGCTTTCAACGCTCAAAACGCTTATTCTTTCAGTTAATTGTACTTTTATATTCAGGACATACTTTTAAGATTTGATACTTATGTATAAGCATTATAGATATCTTAAATTCCTGTTCCAGTCTTTTTCTTACCATTTCACTGTCTGGCGGAAAATCATCAGCACACATAGATGCAACGAGTTGGAGATTCCTTTCAATATGAGTCTTATCTAATTCACTAACACACTTGACCAATTTAGAAATTTCTTTATTGCTAACTTGACCAGTTTTTACTTGAATGAAGACAATGCTGGTTTTATCTTTAGCTATGATATCAATCTTCAAATGATCATATTTGCTGCCGGCTCTTTCAGCTTCATAGCCCCAATGCTTAAAATAATCAATTACTGAAAACTCACCTAGTTTTCCTTTAGCAATTTTTTGTTTTTCGATAAGCGGACCTATTCTTGTATCAATTTCTTTTACTTTTTCCGAGAGTTCTGGAAGTAAATCTATGTGTTCAAAAATATATGTAAGCGGTCAATACAAATGCACAGATTTTCGCCACAAAGTGCACAGATTTTTACGTAATGGTTTCTCTATGCTCTAGGCGATAGCTGTTACCGGTCATATTGATGATTTCACAGTGATGTATGAGCCTGTCCAAGATGGCCGTGGTAATCGTGGCGTCGCCGAGAAACTCAGCCCATTCGTCAAAGCCCTTGTTTGACGTTATGATGAGCGACGTCCTCTCGGCCATAGAGGAAACGAAACCGAAGAACAGGTTTGCTTCGCCCGGAGAGAGGGGCATAAAGCCTACCTCGTCAACTACGACAAGAGCCGCCTTACGGATATACTTAAGTCTCCGGCTGCTGACGCCCGATATGTTTTCTGTTTTAAGACATTTCATCAGGTTATCCAGAGTCTCAAAGGCAACGCTGTAACCAAGGTCGAGCGCCCTGACGGACAGGGATAAAGCCAGATGCGTCTTGCCGACACCAGGTGGTCCGAGAAAGCATACGTTGAAGGCCTGCTCCACCCAGGTCATATCGCTCAAGCGGAGCATCTGTTCTTTCGAGACGCTGCGCTGGAAGCCGAAGTCAAAGGTCATAAGCGTCTTTTCGGTGGGGAGGTTCGCTCTTTTTCGGCGCAGGATATTCTGCTTTTCAATACGAAGCCGCTGCTGCTCCTGAAGGAAAAGCTCAATGATTTCGAGCGGTGTTAGGTTGTTTTTCCCCGAGAAGGTAGTGTCAAAGTCGATGGACGGCATCCGGAGATTGCCCAACAGAAGTGTTACACGGTCAAGAGCGTTCTGATTCACTTACCGGCACCCACTTTCGCATAGACCTCAAGGGGGCGCTTCTCGGTCGTGATGTGATATTTTCTGTCGCTTATCGGGATAATCGGGATCTCATGCGTGATGACCGGCGTAGCGGAGTGCTCCAGATAGTCCTTCATATAATTGACGCTGAAAAGTCTGCTCCCACTGCAAAAATCGATGGCCTCCAGCGTGGCGGTGAGCCCGTATCTATCAAATAGCGTTCGCATGAGCCTAAACTGGTCACGTGTGTAACGGGTCTTATCGGCGCGTATCGCTTGAAGAAAATCTGACGCTTTTCCATTAAGCAGCGCGTTCAGCTCATCCTGTATGCGGTCGAGGCTGGTGCTGCGGTCTCTGAGATGATGATGGTTCTGTAAGAGCATACCCTTGCCGGTAGAAATCCTGTGCTGGCAAATATCGTCGCCGAAAACCGTTTGTATGAGAAGGAAACCGTCCTGTTCCACTACATGGACTTCAGGGTTGTTTGTATATGTTCCGAGCGGAACGGAATAGCGGTTGCTGCCATAAACGATGGTATTATCCTTGCGCACTGACCGGCAGACGAAGGCGTCCTTGTTTTCCGGAATGCTGATGAGCGGCCGGAGGTAGTTCTGTTCCTCTTTGAAAACCTCTGCAGGGACGCGCTTAGTCGTGCCATGGATTTTTGCGTTGGCGGTGCGGTCAAGCCAGTCAAGAAGGCTACCGTTCAGGATACCGTCGTCAACATATATGCGGTTTTCAAGAAAGTTCCCCTTGACATATTTGACGACGCTCTCAATCTTCCCCTTGCTTTCCGGATCGGCGCCGCGGCACATATATACGCTGAATTTGCACTCCTGTCGTAGTTTCTCAAATTCGTATGTATGGATGATATCGCCGTTGTTCTCGGAGACACAGACGATACTGTCCTGGTCAAAGACAATCTCATGCGGCATACCGCCGATATATCTGAAACAACGATGGCAGGCAGCTACAAGGTCTGTCGCCCTGTACGGCCGGGACTGGGCTTCGGCGTATTTGTATCTGGAACGGGAGAGAACAAAGGCAGCAACGTAAACTTTTATGCGCCCGCCCCCCACGTCCTTCATCCATTTCTCACCGAAATCGACCTGCATCTGTTGACCCATCGGAAGCTCGGCGACGGCCTCGTATTCCCTCGGCTCTGTGATTTTTTTGATGCCGTACTCGTCTCGAAGGCCTTTTACAAAACGGCTGACTGTCCGCTCGGTAAATTCGGCACTGTAATGCTCCTTGAGCCAATCGCACACCTGCGCAGCGCTCATTGACGGATAATCACGCAGCCATTTGAGGATGGTGGCCTCATATTCACCAAGAGCTTTCTCCCGGCATATATTTGTGGCGTTTAATTCATAATCGTCGGCGAGCATATCCCAGTAACGGTTTACTGTCCGACGGTTTATGCCAAGCATCTTCGCAACGGTATTCTTCTTGAATCCCTTTTCTTTTAACTGCTGAATTTGACTGTACACACAATACCCCTTCATTTCTTGCCGCCTCCATTCGCTGGCGTTATTTTACCAGACGAACGGAAACTGCGCATTTTCTGGCGAGAAAGTGTGCACTTTGTGGCGAATAACTGGGTAGTTCTATTGGCGGAAATCTGTGTAGTTTATTTTACCATTCACAATATAGTCTAGTTTTTCTTGTGTTCGTATTGGGGGATACACGTTTGCCAGTTTTTCTGCGGAAACATTTGTATCCGCCGCTTCCTTGATAGCTTCATTATTCTTATTTTGGTTATATGTTGCAAAAGAATACTTAATTGCGCGGTTAACGTTTATTGTTTCTTCATTAGATAAGCTACCAATTCTTCGTATTAACGAGTTTTTGTTTAGCGTTCTGATTCGCTCAAGCAGTAATAATCCTTTCTGCGCTTTTCCTGTTATATCTACCGATATTTCTACCTGCGTTGGCAATTGTCGATCCACATCAGAGGTAACGGGAGCAACTATTATATTCGGTGAATTCGAAATATTGTTTTGAATTACTACTACTGGTTTTGTGCCAGATAAAACAGAGTTATTTAATTTTGCAAGATAAATATCTCCTCTATTTATTATTTCCATGATACTCCTTAAACTACCGATTATTTCTCACCATCAACGACCATAGATAACCGCTATTTCCTCAGATGTCGGAAAAGTAATTTCATCGTTGCGGACAAGAGGACTGAAATCATGCGTAAAGATATCTCCGCTCTCGATTTTCTTAAATAAGAGTGTGCCATTATAATACCTCCGGCGTCTTAATTGATTTTCAGGTAAAAGCACTGATCAACGACAAGCGCTACCTCTAGAGCTTGTCCTGTATAAACACCGCGAGCAATCCGAAGATTTTCATTTTCTTTCAACTTTCGATTTGGCACGCTGTCCAATAACTCATATTCATCATAAACACTACTAGAAACTCAAGTTGCATTATAATCTAGCCTGCATGGTACAAGAGAAATTACTCATCCCAAACTGCAATGTAATCACCCCGAGAATTTGTTAACATTTCAGCTAACGAATTGTCGGCTTTATTTACCCTCCCGCACTTTAACCAACCTTCTGCTTTCAATTTATCAAAAACACTCTCTAGCGTTTCTGCCTGATATTTTTCGGCGTCTTTATGGTCTCTATTTAGAACATAATATGTTTCATCCGTTGCTGTATATTGAACATCAGCAATCATTATCTTTGGCAAAAATAACACCTCACTTAAATAGTTTTTTCAATTCTCTTCTTAAAATATCATGCACCGTACCCACGGCTAATGAACTACCGAATTCAGCAGTGTGCTTATATATTAATACCTAGCAGATCGTTTCTACTGGCATTTACTAAACATAATGAGCAGTTAACACGAGCACCTCAAAAGCACCCAAATAATCAATCCTCCGGCAGCCCGTACCCGCCGGTACCAAGACCGATACAGTGCCAATGTCCATCCGACTGCTTCTGCAGTACGAATTCGCGGCTCATTACGAGCCAGCCTTCGTAATCTCCCGTACCTTCCACAGTATTGCCTGCCCATATCCCGATGGAATTATAATCTTCCGGTATAACCGCATAATCAAACCAGCCCAGTATGGCTGTCTGATCGTCGTTGACCTCACCGACGCCCCAATTCACAACTTTATAATCCGTGATGCTGTACATACCGCCCGGGGCAAGACCTAACCGGAGGTCGGCATATATATCTTTCACAAAGACTTCCGCGACGTCTTCCGCCGTTCCAGTTTCTTCAAAGGCAATCCGGCTGCTGTCTATATCCAGATTGTCATACTCATTACGGATCGCCTCGGCCAAACCTGCGGGTGTGACGAGCCAATATTGCGTCTCTCCATCGCTCGTGTACTGTACGGTCTCCGCGTCGCCGCCCTGCCAGAAGGTAAAGGCGGCGGAACCGTCGGCGGAGGACACAGTAATTCGGAAGTCGCTTGGAGTGGTGCCCGGCATATTAGTTTCAGACCAAGTATAGTCGCTAATTAACACGACGAACCTCTCCGCGTACCAGCGACTGTCTGTCATATACGTATTATAATCACCGTCTCTCGATATCCAGAGTCCCACGTCCATGCTGACGCCGGAGTCGAAAAGGCTGTACATAGCATCCCCTACAGCAGCGGCAGTACTGTATTGTATTTCATCGGATACCTCGCCGGCGGAATCAACACCAATGCTAACTAAAGGAGATTCCTTTGCATCGTCTGCAGACTCCTTCGACTCCAAATCAGCCGCGCAGGCCGTCAGGATAAAAACGCCCATAATAGCTGTTGCGACTAATACCAAAAGCTTGGGCCGTTTAAGCCATAGCGTGTTTCTATTGCGTCCATGCGTCATCCAATTCACCAATCCGATCTTTGTACTCCTACGGCATCAACTCTTCCGATCTAGTGTGCTCCATTTTTCCTGTATTGCAGTTTAATTGTACAAGCATAATCTTGACTAATAAACATTAGACGCAACTCGGCAAAAGTGACTGGCTGCCCATTGTGCTCATTAAAGGAAGTGATTTGCTCGGCAGATTGGAATCTGTCAGCTTAGCGTTAAAGGACACAGCACCTTCCGCATGATATACTGGTTTTCCAATTCCTCATGTACGGTAAACCCCATTTTTTTATACATTTCGATGTATCCCACGTGATTTTCGGATTCGGCGGTGACTATTTTGTTCGGATAAACCTCGACGAAGACAAAGCCTTCCTCTGCCGCGTCTTGGCAAACCCGCTCTAAAAGCTGTGTAGCGACGCCTTTCCGCTGCATCTCCGGAGCAATCATAAAACAAAACGCGGATTTGACCTTCCTATCGACAGTTGCATCGGTAGGTACAGCGCTCATCAGGTGCTGCCAAAATTGACCGTCCGTGCAGTCTGCTTTGGTATTGGCGTTGCACCATCCAACGACATGACCGTCAGAGTAGGCAAGATACCCTTGCAGGTTGCCGTTTTTTACAAATTGGATGGCAACCGATCTTCGCTTTTCTTCGGTTGAGCAGTCGATGCCTGCGGGTTCGTTGCCGCACCAGCAAACGCAATAGCATTTGGTATGCCATTTTTCATTGTGTGGCGTATGATCAAAGAAGCGCACATAATCTTCCGCAAGGTCGGGCGTCAATTTGCGTATCTCAATATTCATCTTGCTACCTCCAATAATCCATAGTCTCTACCTATATCCGCTGTTCATAACATTGTCAATATTTCGCATTACCGATCCGTAATCCATGCTGATTATCAGGTATTCAAGGCAGCTTTTCAATGCAAAACGGATGTCCCGCGGGGTCAATCAATACTTTCCATTTGTCTGAATACTGTGTTTCTGCCAACCTTGCTCCGCAAGCAATCGCGAAATTTACGTCTTTTTCTAAATCCTCAGTATGAAAATCCAGATGCGCCATTGTCTACTGTCGCCCCGATTCCGTTGGCCATACCGGCGGTACGTAGTCGCTGTCTTCTTGGAAAAGAAGCGTCAAGCCGGTTGCTTCGTTTACTATCCCAACAAATTTCAGACCCTCCTGCGTGTTTGTAAACCTGAATACAAGAGCTTTTACTCTCGCCTATATACAAATTCCCCATTGAATCTACCGCAAGGCCATTTATCTCGTTGAGTGGCTTCTGTGTTTTAAATATCCCCGTCTGCTGATGCATTCCACGCCCAGCACTGAACAAAAACCAAGGAAGCCCAAAAACAGCATAAATACACCTAAAACACCAGAGAGTATCCGGATAGGCATAGGCATCGTGCTATTGTTCTTCTTCTGCATATTTAGAGACTCCTATTGTATGGTTTAAACAAACTGTGAATCTCATTCCTACAGGTATTTACGTACCATTAAGCGAAGTTCAACGGGTATTTTTAACTCCGCCTTATTCACCACGCTGATTGGTCAGGTTAATTTATGATACTTTTTACTTCATCAACAATTTGCGCAATTGTTTTGTGGTCGGTATCCACCGGCGCCCTTGCTTATGTGACCGGCAAACAGATTTTGCAGCTTTTGCAGGATGCCTGCCGCAAAGAGGGCATTACCGTCATCATCATAACACACAACAGTGCGATTGCACACATGGCAGATAAGGTAATCCGGTTCAAGAGCGGAGAAGTTGTGGATATAACGGTCAACACGACGCCGAAGCAAATTGCGGAAATTGAATGGTAGCCGATGACAAAAACAACTCTTCACAAAGACATCAGGCGGACCATTACAAAAAATCTTTCAAGATTTCTGGCGATTGCGGTAATGGCCGGTCTCGGAATCGGCGTATTTTCAGGTTTTGCCACTGGCTGCCTGGATTCTCTTAAGGCTGCTGATCACTTTTATGATACCCAGAACACTTATGACATCCAGATCGTCTCGACACTTGGCCTGACTCAAGACGACGTGTTGGCTGCAGCGGGGGTGGACGGCGTGAGCGCAGTCTACAGCAGTCGCAGTATGGACGTAAAGGTGCTGCAGTCTGGGGGGGGGAGCTTAAAGCTTGCGACGCTGACGGAGCTGGATGACCGCGGGATGAATCAGCCCTACGTGCTGGACGGGACCCTGCCGCATCAATCGGGACAGCTGGCGGTAAATTCCAAGTTTCTGAAGGATACCAGCCTGCACGTCGGAGATACGGTCACGCTGTCGGCGGCGGAGTCATCAAAGAGAGCAGACGCGAAAGATAATGCATCGGCTGAAGGTGCAGACAAAACCCATAACGATCCGAAGATTACAGGCGATAGCGATTCCTCAGTCCCAGCCTTGGCAGTCACTCAATATAAGATCACTGCTGTGATTCTCAGCCCCCTAAAATTTCTGCTGATAAAAGCCCGACTTCCGTTTCCTCCACTTCCAGCAGCAGTGATTACCTCCTGTATGCCACAGGAGACTGTATCAGCGGCGGCGTGTACAGTGCGCTCTATCTCACTTTAGACGCTGCGTCTCAATTGGACTGTTATTCTAAGGACTATCAAAAACTGACAGAAACAGTGATCGCCAGAATTAAGTCGACGATACAGAGTAGCAGGCAGCAAGCCAGACACGACGACCTTGTCCATTCGGCAAATAATAAAATTTCGGACGCGTAAAAAACGCTGGCTGAGGAACAGGCAGACGCGTTGCAGAAGCTGTCCAACGCCCAAGCGGAAATAGACGATGGTCAGGCACAGCTGCAAGCCGGGCGCGCCGAGTTGAACCGCCAGGAGACGGCGGCGGAACAGCGGTTTGCGTCCGGTGAGCAGCAGCTCGCCCAAAGCAGAAATACGCTGGATGAACAAATATCCGGCGCAAATACACAGTTAACAGGTGTTGTTTGCGCAAAATCCTTGACGGTACCCAAGAAATAATTGTTACTTCCGAAGATAATCCACAGTCCCCGGCCGGCTACAGCTATACTGTGACTCTAAATTTCTCAGAAAAAATCCGTAAAGCGGTCAACGAATATTATGGGATTGACAGCGAAAATTACCTTACAGTTTCATCGGAATAGTCGTTTGTTGACGGCTATAGAGTGCGGATATGTTATATGCGGGTGGATATGTTATTTAAATTAGCACCGAGTTTGTCCGTAAGCGTCAACCATGGACGCACATAGAAAAATGAGATAGTCAGTTGTACAATAAAACCCGACTAGGCTGAAAAAGTAGGACAACAAAAAAGCAGCGCGAGACGCTTGAGAACTACGTAGGTTACTAAAAAATAAATTGCTCAAGAGGTCAGGGGAAGGCCTTCGTAAATACTCCGTCCGACTTCTCATATAAAGGTTCACCCGCCGCCGGTTTTATCCGGCAGCGGGTACTTTACTGTCTGTGACAAAGTAAACCACCGGCTCTGCCGGTGGGCAAAAAAAGCTTTTAGCGAGGAAAAAAGTGGACAAGAAAAAACCTCGGGGATTAGAGTGGTACAGGTTTGCCGACCGTACTAAAAAAATCCAGGAGGTTAATTCATGAAAAGTGTAGATGTGAGTAGTTTAGAGCACACAACGTGGAGATGTCAATACCATGTTGTGTTCGCCCCAAAATACCGAAGGATGGAGATATACGGGAAAATAAAACAGGATATCGGAATAATCCTAAGGAAGCTATGTGAGCAGAAGGGTGTCGGGATAATAGAAGCAAATGCATGCTCCGACCACATCCACATGCTGATAAGTATACCACCGAAATATAGTGTGTCGCAGATAATGGGGTTTCTGAAAGGAAAGAGCAGCCTGATGATATTCGACAGGCATGCAAATTTGAAATATAAATATGGGAATAGGCATTTCTGGGCACGTGGATATTACGTAGATACTGTAGGAAGGAACAAAAAAGCAATAACGGCCTACATCCAGAACCAATTACAAGAGGATCAGATAGCGGACCAGATAAGTCTGAAAGAATATGTTGACCCGTTTACGGGTAGCAAGAATACTTAGGCATAAAACAGTGCCCCTTTAGGGGCGGCCCGAAAGAGCAATGCGGTCGGCGAACTTTTCGGGCCCCTTGAGGGGCACTGCTGGTACCAAGCCCTTCTAGGGCTATTCATGCCTCCGGCTTAGCCGGAGGTTTTGACTTACGTTTTTACAATAGGTTTATGCCACAATGTCCTCCGCAAGCCGCATAAAAATCGTGGCGACCTGCGCGCGCGTGGTGCTGCCCGACGGCTCAAGTGTCATCTCCGTCACACCGGTGATGAGCCCTTTGGCGTTGGCCCAGCTCAGGGCCGTATACGCCCAGCTGCTGATGTCATCGGCATCCGTATACGCCGAGAAGTCCTCCACCGCCGTGACGTCGTACCCTTTGTAGTCAGCATAGTTATACAGAATCGTTGCCAGCTGCTCGCGCGTAACGCTATCGTTCGTCCCAAATAGCCCACCGCCGTAGCCGCCAACAATTTTATTTTCACTCGCCCAAATAACGGCATCCGTGTACCATTCGCCATCCGCCACATCGTCAAATGGGTTGTCGCCCGTCACGCCCGGCTCACTGTCAAGCCGGTACAGCACCGTCACGAGCATCGCCCGCGTCATGGCCGTATCAGGTCCGAAGGTCGTTTCCGTCATGCCGCCGAACAGACCGCTTGACACTGCGTAGGCCACCGCGTCGTAGTACCAATCGTCCGTCGCCACGTCTGTGAACGGATTCGTCCAGTCTTCCACTGCCGCCTCGTAAACGACCGCAAAAGTCGAGAAGTGGTCCGTTTCGAAGATGACGCAGCCACTTGATGCTTCGTAGTACGCGCCTTCCATCTCGACGGCGTTGCCGTCCGCGTCAATGTAGTAGACCGTGAGGTTGTCCGTGTCTTCCCCGTCTGCCGGTGTGTATGGCAGGCTGACTTTGACCGTTCCGTCCCCGAAATCGGTGACCTTCGTGCTGCCGACAGTGATCGAGAGGTCAAAGACCGGATGGTCGCCAACCAGCTCTTTGTTGGCATCGGACAGGCCGACCGTATCGAGCTGCTCTGCCAAGAGCTCGACGCTGCCACTGCCTTTTGCGGCAATCGATTTAAGCGTGCTGTTGTCGATATCGAAATTGCCTGTCGATGTCTCCACGGTCAAAGACATGCCCGCCTTCGCCATATCCGATGTGCTGCCGGCTGGGATCGTAACGCTGGATTTCGTAACGCTCTGCGTCGTTTTGGCGTCTATTTTGATGTTCGTCGTGCCGTTTTCTTCGGCCTTTTCAAGGATTTTATCAATGTCGGCCTTATCGACGCTCGCTGAAGCTTTGCCGTTTTGCGCCGTGACCTTCGGCGTCAGATTTGTACTTGACTCAGAGGAGCCAGAGCCGCCGCCGGTGCCGCCGCCGCCGGTACCGAAAGCTACATCGGGCGCCTTAAGCCATTCGTTATAATATGTCCCATCACCCAGAGCCGGATAATCGGGTTCGTCGAACCAGTCGTGAACCTCGTAGCGGTAATCGTTGACGTAGTGCCAAACCACTTCATCACCGTCGCTGAGCATAAAGCTGTTCAGCCCAAACGCCGGGTGCTCTCCGTTGACAGTGTACATCCAACCGCTGTACTTCCCGTTGGTGAACTCCGCCAGCTCGTACCCGCCCACGATGGAGGGCGCCGTGATGGAGGAGATGTAATTGTTATTCAGTCCCTTGTAGCTTAGCCCGGCTCCGTCCAGCGCCGTCCTAAAGAGGTCGCCTACCGTGGAAAACTCGTCCAGCTGATAGCTCTTGGTCGTGATCCATGTCACATACTCCGCGCCGTTATAGCCCGCCTTGCCTACGCTCAGATCCACATCCTCCGCCTTGGTGGAGCCGATGAGCCGGAAAGACACTCCGATTTTCTCGTCTTCACCGGGCTCGCCGGTGCTGCCGGAGGACTTCTCGCTGACCTTCACGGTATAGTAGGTAACCCCGCCTGTACGGCTGGCCAGGGTCACGTCCACGTCGCCGCTGAAGTCCTCTGTCTCCAGCCCGGTCACCGTAGCGTAGTCCTTGTCCAGGCAGGTGGTGTAGCTGGCCGTCAAATCGGTCAGACCGGTTCCCTCGGGCACCACTACATTTACAACAAACGGGTTGCCCTCGCTGCCCGTGCCCGTCATCACGCGCTTGCCCTGGCCGCTCATCAGGTAATAGGTGGTCCGGGCGCTGCCGGCGGACCAGTCGGTCTTCTTCTCCATGGTCACCGTGGTGCCGCCCAGGGTCAGGCTGGTCAAAATGGGCAGGCCGGCGGTGGCTGCGCCAATGTCCGCACCCATGTCGTTCGTCCAGTGCACCTCCAGCTCGTCACCCTCCCGGACAGTGAGGGCGCCCAGGCCCAGGTTGTCAAATTGGTCGCCGTTGTGGGCTACCATCCAGCCGTTGGAAAGCCCGTTCACGCTGACCAAATAGGGTCCATAGCCCGTGTCCTTGATCTCATAGGCCAAATCCCCTGCGGTAAACGCCTCCGCCAGCGCCTGCGCGGCGGTAGCGCCCATGGCACACTGGACATCGGCGCGCTCCAGCACGGTTCCCGTCGCCGAAGCTCCGGTGATTCCGGCGTTTTTGGCGGCGAAGTCGTACACCTTCACACTGACGGTAACCGTCTCGCCCAGCGCGCCCAGCAGCCGCTCCAGCTTAGCCAGATTGGCCCGGTCCGTCTGAGTCAGCGCCGCCTCCGGGATGCATTTCAGGGCGTTGCAGTAGTTCCGCACGCCGGTTTTGTCCGCCTCTTGCACCGTCTCCGGGGTCAGGGTCAAAACCGCCGGGTCCAATTTCGTACCAAAGGAGGACTCCTCCTCCGCTTGGTAATAGCTATTGGTAAACGTATAGATGTATTTGCTGCCGTCGGGGGCATATTCTGTTCCGCCCAGCACCACGCCCTGGGTGGTGTAGAGCCCGGAGGCCTCAAACGCCTCCTCGGAATTTGGCCTGATCCAGCCGATGATGCCGCCCGTATCGGGTGTGCCGGCTCCTGTTTGCCATTGGGCGCTCACCGTTCCCTGATTGTAAGCGTTTTCAAAACTCTTGGATGATTTATTTGCTGATATACTCAGAGCGCCCGCAACGCCGCCGATTCTCATTCCCTGGTACGAAGAGCTGACGGTACCTTCTCCGTCGTAGACGGCGCTCACAGCTCCGGTATTCCACATATACCTGAGGACGGTGGGGGTATCCGTTTTGTCCCCGGAGGTGCGCGAATTGCTGTAATACACAAGCCCGACAATTCCGCCCACGTTCATATTTATCGCGTCATTAGACGCGCGCACGTTTACATTCCCGTGATTGGACACATTTGTCAGCTCGGTCCCCAGCGCTGTCTTCCCTGTGACGCCTCCGGCACCAATGCTCATCATAGCAGTACCGTTTGTATTGACCACGATATTACCGTAATTGACACAGTCTGCGATCTGGTTGAATCCAACGTTACTAATTCCGTTGGTGTCACTCGCTCCGCAGGAATCTGCCGCGATACCGCCGACAGCAATGTCATAACTGCTTCCGCCTACGGTGCAATTCACAGTAATGTCGACGTTGCTCACGCAATTCGTGGCCACGTTGCTTCTGCGCGGATTGCCGACCACGTCGCTCTTATTCGCCCACATCATCCTCCCCACGATGCCGCCTATGCTGGTCGGGCCGGTCAATAAATCATTTGGAATGGTTAAAGTCACGTCAATGGTCCCGTTTACCGTCACGTTTTTCACCGCGGCGTTTTGTGTCGCGCCGTCTTTGGTTCCGCGTCCGTTGATTCCGGCGAAGAGGCCGCCGATTACTTGTCCTTCACCGGAGGATACATAGATGTAGAGATTGTCGATTTTATGTCCCGCTCCGTCAAATGTTCCGTATAAATAGGCCCCGGTGATAAAAGGGTACCCGGCCAGCTCAATGTCGGCTGTCAGCCTGGCGTTCACCGTCCGGTCATTGTTGGTATCGGTCAAATAAACGATATACCACGCCAACTCGGGGCCTGTACCGATGAGGTAAGTCCCGTCCTCATCCTTCTGAGGCTTGGTCAGGGTAGCCCCATCCCACGGATTAGCCCCCAGCTTGGTCATAGGAATTTGGAAAATGTTCTCCCCATCGGCGGTGACGGTAACGCTTCCCTGATAGTAGAGATAGCCCATTGCCTGGATGGAAAAACTATAGGTCCCCGCCGTTGCCCGGAAGACCCCTCCTGTCGGGTAAACCGCATTCCCGCCCGCGTCTTTCAGATCCACAATAGTAAAATTCTCAATAGGCGTATTACCGTCCATGGGCCGGATGAGGCAGGAGGGCATATCCTTGTCATACTCCACCTTCAGCGTGATGGAGGGCAGCGCGCCCATAAAGGTACGGTGTTGCGGGGCTGAGAAGTTCGGGTTGACCCCCACACTGTAATCCAGGGCGCGGTGTGTTCCCAGCGGGGAACCGTAGCCGCCCTGGCGCAGGCAGCCCGTCAGCTCCAGGGTGTCGCTGGTGATATAGAGCGGGACGGTCACACTCACCATCTGGTAACCGGGACTCGATGGGAAGTTATACACGCCGTAAAGCCCGCCGCCGCCGTTGAACTGGTCTCCCGCTTGGCTTGTCAGATTGACGCCGGTATTGAAATTATAGATGCCGGCCAGCTTACCCGCCGGGTCAAAAAGCCCACTGTATTGAATGGTGATACGGTCCCCCGGCTTCAGCACCGTGTCCGCTGTTACCGGCTCTTTCGTCCCGTTGTAGCACATAGTATAGGTCAAGGGCTTGGCCGTGACGACCTGGTAAGTGGAGACATCACCCTTGGTCACTTTTACAATGTGCCTGCCCTCGGTGAGCCCTGATACCGTCACCGCTCCGGTTTCGCCGTCCACCGCCACGTCCGTATCCTCAAAACCGCCAGAGTAGGTCATTGCGTCTTCCGTCAGGGTAGGGTGGAGCACCGAGACCGTGCAGCCGCTTTCCGGGTTAAAGGTAAAGCTTGCCCCGTCGGTCCCGTCCACATAATAGAGCACGTCCAGTTCTCCGTCCAGAGTGTCCCCCAGCGCCTTTTCTACTTGGGTGTCGTTCCGCCCCTCGTTGATGGTTGCCGCCCCACCAGAATATCCGACCCGGCAGGCGCGGTAAAAGTCACGCCAACAGGCCCCTGACAGTTCACGGTAATAGTATCAGTAGAGGTCAGAGGATTGGTTCGACCCATAGTCTCCTGATAGCCCTCTGCCTTTTTCGCCTCGCTGGGAATGATGGTCACTTGTACCGTATCATTTTCCAGCGCCAGCAGAGTAGTGTTTTTCCCCATTGCGCCCAGCTGGATTTCGCGGGTAACAGAGTTGTCTTGATTGTTTACCGCCACTGTCTTGGTGTAGTCGGTGCCCTCTGCCCAGCCGGTGTTGCCGCATTTTATTGACGTGCAGCCGCAGAGGATAAACTCCGTGTGATCCGCGTCCACCGTTATCTTGATTCCGCCCAGAAAGTAGGTGATAGAACCCTGAATCATTATGCCTTCAATCCAATAATCGCCGGGATCTAACGAAAATGTTCCAGGTGCGGCTGTCGCGATTGGCGTCGCCTCAGCGTTGTCTTTTTCACTGTATGCAAATATCTTCAATTGACGCACGAAGGCCCAATTGGTGCTGATGGTTACATTGAGCTCTGTGGGCTCGTCGAAACTCGCCATCGGAGACGGCGCCGCCACGTTGTTCACGACGGCCTGATTGCTGAAATTGGCAACCGGCGTGCCGTCCGTCAGGTCGTCCATCCCGGTTGCTGTATAACTGACCGTCGGCGTATCCGTTGATACGATCGCCGCGCTCAGCGTCAGGGTCACCGATGTGCCCGACACCGCCATATCCGTTACGGTCGGAACTGACGCCACGCCGCCCACGGTAAACGCGGCGGCATCTCCCTGCGTACCGGTCAGCGCGCCGCTCATCGTCAATACGATGTGCGTTTCATCCAACGTTTCAGCACTGCTCACCGTCGGTGGCAGCGCCGGAACCGTTACGTTGTTTTTGACGGCCTGATTGCTGAAATTGGCAACCGGCGTGCCGTCCGTCAGGTCGTCCGTCCCGGTTGCTGTATAACTGACCGTCGGCGTATCCGTTGATACGATTGTCGCGTCAAGCGTCAGGATCACCATTGTGCCCGACACCGCTACATCCGTTACGGTCGGAACTGACGCCACGCCGCCCACGGTAAACGCGGCGGCATCTCCCTGCGTACCGGTCAGCGCGCCGCTCATCGTCAATACGATGTGCGTTTCATCCAACGTTTCAGCACTAACTGCATCTGCCGCCAGCGCCGAAATCGGCAGCAGGCTCATTATCATAATTAGCGCTAAAAGTATCGCCAGTGGTTTGCTGAGTCTTGTCTTTTTCATCTGTATGTCTCCCTTAAATAATATATCTATAAGAACGCTATACAGCGTCGGCACGGTACTTAAAGAATCCGTTCTGTATTGGGTATCCGGCGACCCGCACAAACAAAAAATAACCGGTCGTATTAATGGCCGGTTACGCTACCCGCTCCCGCCTGATAAAAGCGTCCAAATCATATCAGGCGATCATTGCTTCCGTTGTTCAGTTTTTTGCCTGGGTCCGCCGTTGCCCCTCCCTGTGTCTTGGCATTTGCATTAGTAATTAAAAAAGAGGTCCAACAAGCGGGAATGCTTCCCAGCCTGCTGAACCTCCGTTGTTCGGGCAGTTCAAAAATTATAATTTTATATTCTTTTGGATCTCCTCTACCCTTATGGGTGTGCCCTCCGTGATGAAAATGTTTAGTTCTCCGCATTTAAGCTCACGGATCTATGCTTCAGATGCATTTCCTGCTCCGGCACGTCGTTTTCATTTTGTTTTTCGCCCGTCAAATCATCACACCTAACTGTACCGCCGCTGTGACTAAATGCGGTTTTCTTTCTCCCTGATATTTAAAACTTACCTTTTGCAGTTACCTGGCATCACGCGCCGGGAGGCAGTCCTAATGCCACCCGGGCGTCACATCCGGCAGTAAATGTCAAAAGGCAGGAAGCCCCCTAATTATCTTGCCCGGCAAAGAACATTTTTGCATAAAAAAAGGCTGTGACAATTAATAAAATCGTCACAGCCGTATTTCTGCAAACATATTACCAATCCGTCGCTATTACCAAAGCGCGAACTGCATTTCTAAGCAGGTCTTCTGGCTTACGTTTCCGGAGATTCTCCTGCGGAGCGCGCTCTGCCTTCCCGGTTTCCCAGTGACCGGCTTTCGCCGACGAGCGCGGCCCTCAACGCTTACAGCGGCGGTACCGCTCGGGATTTTAACCCGATTCCCTATCCTCCCCCAAAGGCCAAACGCCTATGGGAACACTTGAAATGATATTCAGTTTTTATGTCAGGCGATAAGTCAATGCCGCCCGGTATTTTACAGCATTTACATAATTACCAATTAATCACACTCTGTTGTATACTGTTTATTAATAATGCAGATACGCAAAGTGATTAAATCATAACACAATTAAACTGAATTGTCTACTATTTTCATTCCCCATCCAACTTTTCATTTTTACTATGTGGTTTTCTGTCGAACCGCATCTTTATCTTGTTTACATAATTATGTCGCTTGTTGACCTTCGTCTTAAGCTCTTTCAAAATCCGCATCTTGTTATCTGCCGCAACTTAAGCTACACATAGACTTCAAAACCGACCTTGACCAATTCAAGCTAAAGCAGCGAATGTACCTTCGGAGCATCCGTTTGGAACGGTTAAATGGTACGACAATGCTCATTATCTTCTATGTAAAGGCAAAAAGCCGCAGCTGAGTTGGGGCTGAGCTTCCTCACCTACAATCTAAAGAGAGCAGTCAATATGGTTGGGGTTAGAGCTCTGATAGCGGCGATGTGGAGATCGCCGCTATACAAACGCCAAAAAGTCCGATAATATTGGACTTTTTGGACAAATTGTGGTGGAGATAAGCGGGAAGAAACCGCTGACCTCCCCAATGCCATGGGGGCGCTCTCCCGAACCAGCCTATTACGATAACCAAGATATTGTGACAGATTGATGCGCCGGTACAAGTTATTGTGTTTCAACCTATTTTTTAAGAATTTAATCCGTACATATCAGCTATTGTTCACGGAGCTTTCAATAAATCTTTGAAGAATAGCCGAGACCTCCGCTCTTGTCGCGGTACTCTGTGGAGCGAAATTTCCACCTGAGCGTCCCGTGATGATTCCGGTTTGCTGGCAATACAACGCTGCCTCCGTGGCCCAGGACGAGATTTCCGCGGCATCCGGATAATTTAGCTGTGCTTTCTCCGAGTCCGAGGGCGAGGCTTTTAAGAATTTAGCGAAGCGGTAGAGTATCGCCGCCATCTCCTGTCGGGTTATTTCCTGATCAGGCCCAAACAATTCGCCGCCGATACCGGTGATAATGCTGTTCTCAGCCGCCCAGTCAATGTAGACCCCGTAATAAGCACTATAGTCCACATCGGTAAAAGCATGATCGTCCTTTTTAAGAATCTCGCTGTAAGACCTCTCATAAAGCCGGCCGATGACCGTAGCGAACATGGCCCGCGTCATACCCGACTGCGGGGAGAAATCGCCGCCGCCTGTACCTAAGAACAGCTCGCGTTCGGTAACAAAGTCGATGCTGCCGCTCGCCCAGTGGCCCTCGATGTCAGCGAAGCTCTTGAGGTTCTCCCGAAACAGTACGGTCGCGCCTTCAGGGGCGATGTACTTCATGGTTCCACTTGCATCAGAGGCAAACCCGATAAAGACCATTTTACCGTTTTCTATATAGTACGGCAGACCTGTAATTTTAGCAAATACTGCTGATAAGGTGTGAGATGCGCCGACATCCGAGAAGGTATAACTCTCCACAGGGCCAACGCTGATACCGTCTACGAGTACGTCGCTGATGTAATACCCCGCATTTGCTGTGATTGTAATGGTATGGCTGGCACCGCTTGATACGCTTGCAGAGGCTGAACTGACGGTGCCACCCTCTCCAGCTGATGCGGTTATCGTGTAGCTTCCTATGCTGTTGAACCCACCGCCTACAGGGCTTGGAGAAGGATTAGTATAGCCGATGGCATAGGTGGAGAACTTTTTGGCGGAAAGCGTGAGCGTCCAATTCGTGCGGTCTATGACGATTTTCTCATGGTCTGTATTGGGCGTCTCGGTAATCGCATCCACGCCCGCGCCATGATAGCGATAGACGGCGTAGGTCGCCTTGTTCCGCAGCTCGGCCGGCAGCGGGATGATGATATCTATCAGCCCGCTCGTTTCGCTGTAGGAAGGGACCGGGGTTCCATTGACCGTTTTACTCACATCGATAGCAAGGAGTATGCCGAGTTGCTTGCCCGCGTCTGTCACGGAGCCTGCGACCTCGTTCCCGTTTGCCGCCGTGGCAGCGACCTGCTCCTCCACAGTCAGTGTGATTTCGACATTATCGGTCGAATGCGCGAGCTGTGCGCGCGCCTCGCCGTCCAGCCCACCCACGACAACATTTGGGGTGTCGCCGCCGTTAACGACAAGAACACTGTTTGCGTTGCCTGTCGGCAGGGCGGCATTTCCGATGGCGACATTCTCGCCCGATACTTCGACTTTTACAATGGCTGTTTTGGTACCTTTTGTAATGACAAGGTTATACGTTCCGGGCGGGACGTTGTCGATTTCAAAATCGCCATACGTATCCGATATGCCCGTGGTGCCGAACACTGTCACGCCCTGCATGATTTTTACGGTTGCGCCCTCAACCGCGTGAGATGTGTCGTCTATGATCGTGCCGGTCACCGTATAGGTGGGGATGGCGCTCCATTTGGCAAAGAGCGTGAGATTGTCGGTCAGTACATCAAGCGTGAAAGTCCACGCATTCGTACAGGCAGCTTCCCTGTACCAGCCCGCAAAGTAGAATCCGCTGCGCGTGGGGTCGGCAGGGGCCGTGACGCTGTCGCCGTAAGCCTTGCCGGTAATATCCGCAACTGCACTGCCGTCCTGTGAATCGAAGGTGACCGTAATCGTGTGGCCCGCTTCAATCGCGATTACCTGCGCCTCACTCGCAAAGGCGCTGCTGTCGACGGCACTGTAACGCAGATAATAGCTTCCGTCCGGCAGCCCTGTGAGGCCGTTTGACGCCTGATCCACCGTGACGGCTGCATAGCTTCCGCCGGCGGCCTTCCACTCCATCGCCTCAGTCGCCCCGGATATCCTGCCGTCGTTTTTGCCTTCCACCGTTTCGGCATAGCCTGTCGCGGCGGGCGTTTCGGGCCTTGCGGGAAACGTCCGGCTGACAGCCGCGCTGGCCGGGGTATTGGGTGTTGTTGTCGTATCAGCCGCTTTGCGCACATAATAGGTCGTACCGGGAGTTATTGCCGCCCCGTTTGATACAATCTTATCACTTGCAAACGATGAATCGCTGCTGACTTCATAGCCGCTTGTAATACTAATTGTTTCGGCACTATAGTTGATGGTATACCCCTCACCTGCCGATGGAACTGCCGCCGCTGTGTACACGCTTTTGCTGATATAGCCCGAAGGCATTGCAGTATCGGTTTCCGCCACACGAACCCAGACATGGTACTGAGTGGCTGGAGAAAGTCCGGAAAAGGTCTTCGTTCCGTTTGCCGTTTCCGCGGCGTCCCAAGTAGCTGGAGCGGTGCTGCTCGTGGTGATGGCGTATTGGTAATCAGATACAGTATCTATTGTTATTGAGTCATACGTCTGAGCGTTTACCGAAGGCATGCTTGGCGCGGCACCTGGAGCTGTCTTAGTTTTAATCGTCATGCTGCCAAGAGGCGTGCTTGCAAAACTTGAAGCAGTCGCCGCATAGCGGATGTTTATGGCATAATCGGTATTCGGATTTAGTTCGGTGAACTCATTGCTGCTTTGCCATGTCGTTCCGCCGTCCTTGCTATACTCCGCTCCGGTAATTGCGGCCACGGTGATGGTCGTATCCGTCCTGCTTGCAGTGAGGGAAAGTCCGGTTGTTGCGGGCCGGGCCGGAATAGTGACCGTTGTCCATTCGCTGGCCGGCGAGGAAGAAGTCGCTTTCACGCGGATATATAATGTGCCGCCCGGCATAACAGACATACTGGCGCTTGTGACGGCGCTGCCGCCGGAGGTCGCGGTAAATACCTCGTATTGAGAGGCGAATATGATCTGCTCGTTATGATAGTCATAAGAATACGCGGCGGCGGACGGTGCGTCCGGTTTAGCCGCAACCGTTAAGCTGGCAAATGCGCTGGCTGGGGTATTTGGTGTTGTCGTCGTGTCAACCGCTTTGCGCACATAATAGGTAGCGCCGAGGGTGAGGGCGGCACCGTTTGATAAAAGCTTATCACTTGCAAACGATACATCGCTGCTGACTTCATAGCCGCTTGTAATACTAATTGTTTCGGCGCCATAGTCAATCGTGTACCCCACTCCAGCGCCCGGCGTTGCCGCCGAGGTGTACTGGGCTTGGCTGGTTACCGTGCCCACTGCGGTGCTGGCGGTTTCCTTGATTCGAACGGCAAATATATACTGTGTGGCGGCGGAAAGGCCCGTAAAGGCATTGCCGTCCTGCCAGTTCGCTCCGTTATTCTTGCTGTATTCCGCACCCGTTACCGCGGTTATCGTTACGCTGTCAGAGCTAATACTGCTAAAGGTGAGCGTCGGTGCTGCAGGTGCGGCATTTTTTGTGGTGACCGTCAGAGGGGAGCTCATCCCACCCGCCTCGACGGCACCGGCTTGCTTGACTCGGGCGAAGAAATAATAGGTCGTGTTCGCTGCCAGTCCGTTGAAGGTCGGGGCATCCTGCCACGCGGAAGGAGTTGTGTCCGAGGTGTTTTTGCCGTATTCCACAGTCTGGCTGGCAACAGTCACGGCACCCAGAACCACCTGCGTGTCCGTTTTGCTGGCGAGCGTGGGTGTGCCTGCGTTAGTGCCAGCGTAGGCCGTGCGGGCGAGAGTGATATTCGCGCCGCTGACCGCAGCGCTGCTGACGGTAACGGCGTCGGAGACTGACGCCGCGTAGCTGCCGGAGGCCGCCACACGGGCGACATAGCTGCCGGCCGGAACGTAGATTGTGTATGTGCCGCCTGCGCTAGTTGTGGCGCTGCCCTTGGAGCTGGCAAAGGCGCTGTCCGAGGTCTCGAATAAATTCACCGTCAGTCCAGAAACGATTGCGCCGGTCGTCCCGTTGCTCACCGTGCCGGAAACGGCATAAGCACTTGACAGGGTTGCGGCGTTGGCTGCAATAGTGCCCGCATATGTGCCGGTTGCGGTGGTGGCGATTACCGCGCCGGTTTTGCCGCTTGGCAGGTAGACATACAGCACACCGTTTGTGTCGGTTTTCATATCGGTTGTGCCGTAGGTGTAATTGCCCGGCAGGGACAGCCCTGTCACCGCCATCGCGGAGGAAACGTCGGAGAGGGTGAGCGTGTACAGCTGGACAGTCGTATTGCTGGCGTTTTTTACCGTGCTACTGTATGAGCTGCCAGAGTTTCCAGAGGCACCGGCGCCGATCGCCGCCGCATTGTTTACGCCGCCTGTGGCCTTGACGCTGCCGCCGGTGATCTTAACCGTCGCGCCGGCACCGCCGTAGTTGGCGCGGCTACCGCCGATACCCGCGCCGCCCCAGCTGCCGCCTATTGCGGTGACTGTGCCGCCGTTGATCGTAACCGTCCCGCCAGCGCAGCCGTTGGTACCGCCGCTGCCACCGCCTCCGATGCCCGCGCCGTTTGTCGCACCCGTGGCGGTTACAATGCCGCCGTTGATCGTAACGGTCCCGCCGACGCTTCCAGAACTCAAGGCGCTTCCGCCACCGCCGATGCCGGCGCCTCCGGGGCTGCCATCGGCGGTGGCGCCTGTAGCTGTTACGGTGCCGCCGTTGATCGTAACGGTCCCGCAGGCTTCCTCATAACTGCCGCCGATGCCCGCTCCCGAGCAGTAGATCCCAGAGGTTGTTGCCCCAAGGCTGCCCGTGCTTGCTGCCGTTATGGTCAAGCTCGCGCCAGAGGGCACACGCAGGCCTGCCGCGGTTTTTCCGCTTTTCAGGAAATTTGTGCCTACAAGGGTCAGGTTCACCGTCGCGCCGGCCATATCAAAGGCGCAGAAAGCATCGGTGCCGTTCGCGTCAATGCTTACGCCGCTCAGCGTGATATTCGCTTCCGCGCCGGAGGACACGACAATTTTGTCGGAGGTAGTCGTACCACTGATGGTATAGGTTCCGTTTCCGAGGGTCAGGGTGGGGCTGGTATAAGACGGCGCGTCGCCGTCATACGTGACCGTAAACGCGCCGAAATTATCGGTCGCCGCCAGAGCAGCGGTGGGCAGCAGGGTCAGCACCATGCATGCCGTCAGGATAGCGCTTAAAAGTCTCTTTTTCATATTCTCTTATCCTCCGTTTTTTGATAAAGGTCAGAGTCGGGTTTTCCGCTCGCGCCGCTCTCCAATCTACAAACGCCGGTTATAACGGGGCGCTCGTTAAAAATGCCGAAATCCCCATATTTGCAGTACCAGCATTCCTGATTGGAAAACAGTCGATCTGCATCCTGTTCAAAAGCATCGCAGAAGTCGTTGCGTGCGATTTCAACTTTGCCGGCCGCCAACGTTAGATCCGCGGTTCTGTCGCGGGGTTCTCTCATTTTTATAATCACTTCCTCAGAGATGATTTCTCAGCAAAGAATATATAAGAAAACCACGGCCGAAAACCGGCCGTGGCGTAATTGCACGATATTTGGCGTAAATGTCGGGTTCTGGCGGATTCTTCAGGCCTACTGTGGCAGGTGGAGCAAAACGCGCGTCCTGAACACACCGTCTTGAGCGGTAAATTCCACCATGCCTTTGTACCGCTCAGCGGCATAGGCAATGCTCTTTGTTCCGGTTCCGCCGCCGGGCTTCTCCGATATCGGGAAGCCGCTTTCAAAGACGATGGTATCCGCGCAGGAGTTTTCAACAACAATGTAAAGCTTTCCGGCTCCGTTATAAACGGAATAAGAAATCTTAACGGCGATAAATCGCGACCTGCCTTCAGGGCATCGCAGGCAACCCTCTACAGCATTTTCAACTAAGTTTGCAAGGATACCAACCAGCGCGACCTCGTCCATGGGAAGACTTGCGGGAATATCGGCGTCTATTTCGGTTTTGATGCCGCTCTCCCTTGCCCGAGTCACCCATCTTGACAGGATGGCATTGGCCGCCAGGTGTTCGCACACACCTGCAAGCGCCGCGCTTTCCGTTCTCCGCGTCTGAGCGTTCAAATAGGAAACCGCTTCCTGGGTTTGCCCGCCCTCCAGCATTCCTAATAGAGTATCGTAATGATGGCGAAGGTCATGGCGGTCGCGGCGGGCGGCATTGACGGCATTCTTCTGCTCCTCAATCTGTTCCTCCCACATCTTGTTTTGCAGAGATAGGAGCCGCTCCCTCTCGCGGCCCTCATATTTTTCCACGACTGCGCCGATTGACTGAAATATCAGCCAGTAGACGCCCAGAAACACCAGATAAGAGCTTGCGACGAGATACCAGCGATTGTCCGCCTCATACCAGTATAAACGCGGAACATATAGAATAGCGACCTCCAGAACATAGAAGCATAAAGCTGCCAGAGTGATTGACTGCCACTCTTTTCCCAGAATATCAACCAGTCTGCGAAAGCGAGGATGCAGATATCTGAAACTGAAAAACAACACTGCGCCGAACAACACAGTCCGGTATATTAAATACTGGATCTGATAGCTGAGCGGCGAGGTATCAGTGGCGCATATATCCGCAAGGTAGCATATGCCAAGATACAAATTGAACTGCGTGAACATGACAAAAAGCGAAACCGCCCATTTGTCCGCGGAGCAGATGATAATCAGAATCAGACTCAGTCCGACCTCGACGGGTATAATCAGGCGTTCCGCCAGCTCCTGCCCATACACAAAAAGAAAGGCACAATACGCCCCTGCAACCGCAATATAAATTGCAACGGTTATTGCAATCCGTTTCCTTTTCGGCTCCTTCAGCTTTATGAGAGAGAATAAAAACAGGCTGATGTAAGCTGCCGTCTGTAAAAACCTCAGGAGCACCGATGCGCCTAAAAGTACAAGCATAGGACTTCACCCTTTCAGAATCGGCAGCTGTAATCCATGTACAGTTTTTTAAGTTCCATGTATTTTCGGCTTAAAATCGGAATTCTGGCACCTGTCGAAAAGGCCACGCCTTTGGATGAGAGCTCGACAATGTAGTCCATATTTATGATATAGGTACTGCCGCATTTATAAAAACGCGGTTCTATTTCGAGCAACTCGAATAGCTCGCTTGAGGATTTGCGAACATTAATGACTCGGCCGTCTGACAAATATAGCTTCTGTACATGGTTATCTGTTTCAGAGTATACGAGCTTGGTCAAGTCCACACGGCTGATCCCGTCCGTTGATTTGATTGTTATATAAACCTCGTCTTTTTTTGCGAGCTTATCCATCACCTTGTCAAGCGCCGAGAAGAACTCCTTTTCGGAATAAGGCTTGACCAGATAATGTGCGGCATCCAGCGAAAAAGCGTCTATCGCATGGTCACGCGACGTGGTCAGGAATATAATCTGGCACTTATCACCCATATCTCGTAGTTCCCGTGCGGCATCTGTGCCTAAAATACCATCCATATAGATATCAAGCAGCAATAAATCAAATCCACCACTTGCTGACACAAAAGAAAGCAATTCTAGTGGGGCAGCGAAGGAATAGATTTTTATTTCATATTGCGAGTGTTCAGAAGCATATTGCTTGAGCAAGCTCTTAGCTCGCTCAAGCTGCTGCAATTCGTCGTCGCATATTGCAACTCTGACCATAGGCTCACGCATCCCTTTGACTCCATACCGACATGAATATTACACTATTGGATTCCTCAATCATAATCATTTTACCCTGTGTGGTATTACGCTGTTGTTAAAGTACTCAGCAATCTTTTTAAAGGCTTTCTTAATAGCTTCTTTGCCCTGTACTTCCAGACCAGGTTTGACGACAACAACTGCATCCTCAGTATAAAAATCCATTAAATCATCAAATCGTTCCTCTTTTATTGCCCTGTCAGCAGCGTCTATAGATTCTTTTATTGAATCATTCATTAGTTTTAAGTTCCTCGCTTTTTATAAATAGTCAGATTCAGCATTTTTGGCGTAGTGTAAACAGAATGCGAAAATAAACTATTCGATAAATTCAAATTTACGGCTCCATCCATTCTCTTTTCAGGATGGCATATTGGTAGGTGTTTTCGTAATGCGGAGTTCCGTCTGAGTTGTTCACGAAAGATATAAATTCGATAAAGAGTCCTTCTCTTCTCATTCCAAGTCGCTCACAAAGCTTTTGGGACGGAATATTATCGTCTTCGGCATAAGCATATACTCTCCTTGCATCATTACTGAATAGATAGTCGATTAACGCTTTTGCCGCCTCAGTTGCATAACCGTTCTTGCCGTATTTTAAGTTGAAATTCCATCCGATGCTATATGTATCAAGCCTCTCTTTTCTGGCAAAAAGATCTCCAATAATTGAATCTGAATCAGACAAGCAGACAGCGAAATGTTTACCTTCTTTCCCTCGTCGCTCAACTTCTTTTTTTGCTTCGTCAAGCGACTCTAATTTTTCACTCATAAAACAATGTACAGGTGGGTGTTCAAGGAATTCATACAATCCCGCAGCATCTTTTTTGTCATAATCACGAATTATCAATCTATCTGTTTTTAAATGCATACAATAATTATCTCCTTTTACGTCTAGCTTTACTTGAGTTTTATTTTGTTTCTCAATTCCAGCTTATCGATGAGTTTCAAATCATAAACATAGCACTAAACCGCTTTGCGGTGGCTCGGTGCTGGAAAGCCGTATCGTTTTCAGTAGCCTGCTGCAGATGCGGCAGGTTTTTGTATTCATCGTTACAATGGGATCATCACTTTAACAGTCGTTGGAAAGAGATGACGTTACGTGCCCAAGAGTTTATCCGGCGTTACCTGATGCACGTCCTACCAAAGGGCTTCACTACGATTCGTCACTACGGCTTTCTATCCAGCCGTGGAAAACAAAAAAAGCTGCGGGTCTGCAAACTTCAGACCGGTACGAAGCTGGTTCCAAAAGAAAAGCTTTCTGCCGAGCAGCTCATCCAAAAACTCATCGGCAGAAAGCCCTCTCAATGCCCACAGTGTGGATTTGCTGGCCTGCTTAGAACCGGGCTGTCACCACCTGCGGCCAAAAACTGCAAAGCTTTAAAAGTCTGTTTGCGGGACAGGCTTGCTTTGCTGTACCTAGTTTACCAGAGTTTGCCTTTACTCCGCAATGCTATACCGCTTTTACTCAGTTTTTTTATAGGGATTTTCTGTTTTCTTGGGTGAATGCCAAGATACTTTCCCCATAGCCTATCCCTCTATATCCGCGGTTTCGTGCTAGTGAATTATCCAACCAAAGGCAGTCGAGTGCTTTCTCCTCGGCTGTTTTTTTTGCGTGCCTTTACTCGGATAATTCACTATTCATAATGGGCAGTTCGACAAGTTCTCCTTACTGCCCGAGTTTGCTCATAATGTAATAAATATTTACTCTTTTAGCTGTTCCCATTCAGTACGTGTTATTGCATAAACATATGAAATACCATTTTTCACATCTGGATATTCCTTAACTTTTTTCATACCGTTTGCAATAGCGATCGAATAAGAACCAACATTAGTATATTTCATATATGAATATATTTTATCGTAGTCGGTATTCTCAAATGCCCAATTCCGTACTGCACGGGCAGCTTCACTGCCAAATCCTTTCCTCCAATATTTTTTATTTATGTGATATCCTATTTCAGGCAACTGTTCGCCATCTATATTTTGAATTGTAATCCCGCAATCACCTATAAACTCGCCGCTTTTTAGACAAACAGCCCATAATCCGAAACCATATTCTTTATAGTTCTGAAGATTCCATACGAACAACCCACTGGCTTTTTCCACGTCAAAAGGTTCCGGATAATGCTGCATAGTTTCGGTATCAGATACAATCTCATACATTGCGTTAAAATCTTCCATTGTATATTCTCTTAAAATCAAACGTTCTGTTTTTAACTGCATCTTATTCACCTAAAAATTATATTTATAAAATGGATAATGGGTAGTCCAGGCGTGCCGCCGAGCTGCTTAGTTAGCGACAGTGCTTATTGTTTTTTGCTTTCTTCGCATAGTCATAATGTGAAGCCACTTCGTGCGACAAACTAAAATTTTACATTGAATGCTTAAGAATAATATGATGAAAGAATGCAATATTTCTAAATTCAGGTATTTCCTCAGTTGCACATTCAAGATTATACATGTTTGAAATCCAATCAGGTTCTTTTTTTATTTCGTTCCTTTGCAAAGCAAAAAACATTCGTACACCATAAATCTTATCAAGGTAAAATAAACCTTCACAATACTTTTCTAATTCGTAATTGTCATATTCGTTTATTATTCCGAAGTTTGCAGATACAGTATTTCCATTATGAATCAGTTCAAATGCCTCGTTGATTTTATATTCAAATACGGCTTTTTGCATTATTTTCCCCGGTTTATTATGCTTAACAATGGATACAAATCCATCGTATTTTAACACACGGCTAAACTCACAAAGCAACTCTGTTCTGCAATCTAAATATTCCAAAACATTGTGACATATTATCATATCATAGGATTGATTCGGCATTTTTCTAAGAAGGTCTATTCCCCCTAAAATTTGACTATATTTATTAGTACAGAATCTATGTTTTAGCATTTCTTCATTCGGTTCAATGGCAGTAACATCATTACTCTGTGCAAAATAATCAGCAGTAACCCCAAATCCGCTTCCGAAATCAAGTATTTTTTTCCCATTGCAATTTATGTTGTGCCATACCAATTTATAAAATAATTCTCCCCATGGTGCATTTACTGTATCAAGATACCCTTGAATATTTATATTTCTGTTCATGTATTAATCTCCCGACACATCAAAATTTCCTGTTTATCAATAAAGTCTGTATTATAAATAATGCGTGTCAAGCGCTTAGGTAGGTTATAAACAAAGCACTAAACCGCTGGCGCGGTGGTCTCCGAAAGATAAGAACAGCGTTTTTATGAACCTGCTGCAGATGCGGCAGGTTTTTGTTTTCATCGTTACAATGGGATCATCATTTTTAAGGAGATGGTTCCATGACAAACGATGAAGTATTGGAAAAAATCCATGAAGAATTTATCCTTCGCGGTATGTCGGCCGCAACGGAAGACTCTTACCGGCGCGCATTTCGTATTTTTCTTCGCCACTGCGAAAACCGCAATGTTGAAACCTTCGGTGAAGAGGATATTCGAGAATTTCTGTTCCATCAGATTAGTATCGGGAAATCAAGCGGTACTGTTAATATCTACAACAGCGCGTTGCGTTTTGTCTTTGGCGGTGTGCTGGGTCAAAATCTCAATTGCCGCAGGATACCCAGACGTAGTCATCAGCGGGAATTACCAGCGATCATGAGTAAACCAGAGATTATTCGTTTCTTTTCTGTCATTGACAACTTACGAGACAAAGCAATCTTTGAGACTGTTTACGGCGCGGGGCTGCGCGTATCCGAGGTGGCCAGGCTGCGGGTTCAAGACATCGATAGTAACGGAATGCGCCTTTTTGTCCATCACGGGAAAGGTGGCAGAGATCGTTTTACACTGCTATCCCAAAGAAACCTTGATTTGCTCCGTGATTACTGGAAGCAATACAGACCCAATCACCCTGACGGATATTTGTTCTACTCGAGGTCTAAAAGAAGCAGTCCCATGACTTCACATGCCATCCAGGATGCATTCAACAAGTACCTGAAACAGGCAAAATTGCCGGACACCTTTACTGTACATACACTCCGGCACTGCTTTGCCACCCATTTGCTTGAATCCGGCGTTGAAATTTACAGGATTAAAGAGCTTTTAGGACATAGCTTTATCCAGACCACAAGCTTCTATCTCCATTTATGTAACACGGATGGTACCATTCAAAGCCCGTTGGACACACTTCCGAAAAAGCGCGGGCGCAAGCGGAAGGTACAGTTCGATGCCTGAGATACAGGAAATCTTCAAACAACTCGGAGATACCTATCGAGCTCATCATCGCCTGTCCCTGGCTCAGCATAAAGCTATGAACGCCATCCAAAACTGCCGAACAGCCCGGCTCGGCGGGCATATGGACAAATGCCCGGACTGCGGTTACGAAAAGCCGTCCTACAACTCCTGCCGCAACCGACATTGTCCGAAATGTCAGACATTCTCCAAGGAGCGGTGGATTGACGCACAGAAGGCTGATCTTCTGAATATTGGCTATTTCCATGTGGTATTTACTGTCCCCCAGGAACTCAATCCCCTGATTTATCGTAACCAAAGGGACTGCTACAATCTTCTGTTTCGCTGCGTTTCGGAAACGCTGCATGAACTGGCTGGAGACAAAAAGTATCTGGGGGCCTCTATTGGGCATACCGCTGTTTTGCATACCTGGGGCCAGAACCTCTGCTTTCATCCGCATATTCACTGCATTGTTCCCTCAGGAGGGCTGACTGCCTTGGGCAAATGGCGATCCTCATGCAAGAAGTTCTTTCTCCCGGTGCGGGTACTGTCCCGCAAATTCAGGGGCAAATTCCTGGCTTTGCTGAAATTGAAGATGCCGGATGTTAACCAGAATCTATTGAATACCTGTTACCGCAAAGAATGGGTGGTCTACTGCAAGCCGCCTTTCAAGGATGCCGCCTGTGTCGTGGAATATCTCGGACGCTATACACACCGGGTTGCCATCTCCAACAATCGCATTCTCAAGCTTGAAGATGGTGCGGTTACATTCAAATGGCGCGATTACAAAGACAGCAGTCGTTGGAAAGAGATGACGTTAAGTGCCCAAGAGTTTATCCGGCGTTTCCTGATGCACGTCCTGCCGCACGGTTTCACTAAGATCCGTCACTACGGCTTTCTGTCCAGCCGGGGAAAACAGAAAAAGTTGCGTATCTGCAAGATGCTGACCGGAACAAAGCTGATTCTAAAAGAAAAGCTTTCTGCCGAGCAGCTCATCCAAAAACTCATCGGCAGAAAGCCCTCTCAGTGCCCGCAGTGCGGTTACGCCGGCCTGCTCAGAACCGGGCTGTCTCCACCTGCGGCCTAAAACTGCAAAGCTTTTTAAGTCTGTTTCTGGGACAGGCCTGCTTTGCCATAGCCATTTTACCAGAGCTTGGCTTGATTTCGCAATGCAATGCTGAAATTACAGAGTCTTTTAAGATGGATTTTCTGAATTCTTGAGAGAGTGCCAAGTTGCGTTCCCCATAGTCTATCCCTCGATATCCGCGGTTTCGTGCTATGGAATTATCCAACCAAAGGCAGTCGAGTGCTTTCTCCTCGGCTGCTTTTTTGTGTGCCTTTACTCGGATAATTCGCTATTCATAATGAGCAACTCACACCATCTGCCGATAATCTACCTTGAATCAAGTGCATCCAAATCGGATTTTTCATAACGATTATGACCGGGCAGTGACTTTTTATATTTCCAGCAAATAATTCCCTGATCCAAGCTCTTTTCGGGATTACCCGAAAAAAAAGCACGGATATAGATGTTATATTCGAACTGTTTATCTATTACTGTTGTCTTTCTTTTCTTTTCTGCGATAATCTTCCCGTAGGCTTCTATTGCCTGTCCGTAAGTATTTCCAGCATTGGATTTCAACCATTTCTGGAATGCGACATTGAAAGAAAAGCTCTTTCCTATTTTATCCCTGAAAAAGGCACGGCGATTTTCCGAACAAACGAAATCGGATTCGATTACAGCCTCTTCTGTAATTATGCTGCCGGATGCTTTCTTTTTGTGCATGGGGACTGGTGACAATATCTCTCCTGTATTAAGGTAATGAGCAATTCTTTCCGTTAATTCAGTTTTTCCACCGGTGGAAGGTATTCCATTAGCCTTGCAGAAATCCGCCAATTCCTCTTTCAGATAATAAAAATTACGAAATGTTTTTGCGTCTAGCTTTTTATCCAAAGCTGGTCTTTCAGTCATTCTTTTTCTCTCCTATGTTCTTTGTGCCATACGTTTACTATAAAAATGATTAACCTTGGAGCTTAGGTATATCATAAACAAACTGCGCAACTAAAAACACTAAGATTATACTCGATTTTCCGCGTCAAATTGGAATTTATCTTTCGTTCAGTTTATTCAGAATGTCAATTGTTTTATAAACCATACCGCAGTTTGGGCATTTCCAGTCACAATTGCTTTTCTTTGCTTTTTTATGCATAAAAGTCAATGTGCTACCACACTTTGGACAAGGTGTCGGCTGCTCATTCCAAAGCCTTTTAAGAAATGTCACAACCTCATCTCTATCCGACATTCCTAATTCCAGCAGGATGGCTTTTTCCATGCATTTCCCTCCGTAAAATTTCGGCTTATTTCATTTCTTTGTGATTCTTCAGGGCATCCGGGCAGTTTTCAAGTACCATTCCGACCGTTTGGCAGCGTTCCAGTCCGGCGCAGCCACCGCAGGTGTCGAGGCCCTTTTTACCCGCACATTTCCGAATTTCGTACAGCCTGTCGCAGAAGGGTGTTTTCACGCCGTCTGCGCGGCAGCCCATGCAGTTGATCATCTCTTTCGTGATCGGCACATGGTTTATCTCGCTCTAAAAGTTTGGCCGTCTTTTCCCGCAGAATGTCGTCGTTATTGACGGTGGCAAGTCATAAACTTATTTACACGTTTGTACCGTGTTATGATACTCATGCTACAATTTGTCTGCCTTATTTCGGCTTTTATCTTCATACATAAGATTATCTATATGCTTAATAAACTGCTGAATTGTCATGCCGGACTTACAATCTAATATGTCAAAGCCTATGCTGAAGTTTATAGAATAGAGGAGATCGTTGTTTTTGTTAAACTTATTGGTATTTGTTTTGAGTCTTTCTACCATGTTGGTCAATTCAATCATCCCAGCAACCTTCAAAACGACTACAAATTCGTCCCCACCATAGCGGCAAATTATATCTTCTTTTCTAAAACTATTTTTAAGAATTTTTCCGGCTTCCACAAGCGCCACATCCCCTGCAATATGTCCCCACGAATCGTTTATCTTCTTAAACGAATCCAAATCGATCATAATTATTCCAAGCATGACACCCTCGTCACAATTTCTGAAGCATTCCTGCATATAATTATCAAACTGCCTACGGTTGTATAACCCGGTCAGGGAATCTGTATATAGTTGGCTGTTTTGAATATTAATGAAAATAATAAAAATCGAAATTGTCGTGCAGTTCCATACAATGGAAACTCCATAAAATAGCGATTGTATGATTCCACCAATAAAAGGTGGTAATGCAAATAACATCAACGGAATATATGCTTTATGTTCAACAGATTTTCTTTTAAGAATGATATAAATCAAGGAGTAAAAAAGGTAAAAATAACAGATTGAAGCCATTAAAAAAAATAGTGAGCCCCTGTGGTAAACGTTATTCTGGTCAATAACGAAGGAAAAGCCAAAAAAAGCGCTAAGTAATGCAAGAATCAAATTGATAACCAAGGGAATTGTCAGAGGTATAAATAACTTTTTTATATGATTTTCATCCCTGTGTATTTGATAATCTGCAAATATACTCCACAAATAGCATGCGACGGGAGTTGTTGCGCTGTATGCTACCGCTATAATTATAGATATGACTCTTAGGGCTGTGCCCGGCGTGCCATTTAAAATCCATTGTAAAGAATCTAAAGTAAGTAAAACAGCATTTGCTTCGAGCATGAGTAAAAATATTTTTTGGTCATATAGATATTTTTTGCCTTTATTACGAATGTTAACATAACAAAGAATGAGAAATACCAGAGAAAAAACATTAAGTTCCACATATGATAGGGTGTTCATTTTTTACCTCACGCACAAACCTTTTCAATTTAAATCAAAAATTAGAACTGATTTTAGCTTCCCATTATGGTACTTAATTACCGTGCGACGAACTGCTGATTATTGCTATGATGCTAACCGTATAGAACAACAATGCAACAACAAAGATTATAATACACCAGAAATCACCAACAGAAAAGAGAGTAGCGGACAAAATCCGCTACTCTTTTACATAATTTCAATTGAAGGGAAGTGAAACCATGTCCTATACCGGGACAGAATACAATGTGTTGCGCAAGCTGCCGCCAAGGTTGAAAAGAGAAAATAATTGTTATCCTACATAAATTTCTTTTTCTTGAAAAGACATCAATCTTTTCAGGGGGTTCGGTGATGCTAAGCCCGGAAAAGTGGTCTCCGTTCGAACACCGATGCTGCTCGTCGGTAAAATGACACTGCGTGCAATACCTGAAGCTTGGAGTTATGATCTGCCTCTTTGTTTTATTTCCAGAAGTTTCGTGGGATTTTTTCCATTGTCGTGTATAATCAGGTAGAACAACTTTTTGTAAAGGGGCGGCTAGATGCGGGATCAAAAGGTCATTTCAATGATCCGGGAGCGTGACGAGCGCGGTATGGAAGAACTGCTCGCGCATTACGGTACATTGATGCGTTATATTATCGCCCCGATACTGTCAAACGCTCAGGACCGGGAGGAATGTCTGTCTGAAGCGGCCATGCGGGTCTGGGACAAAATTGAGCTATTTAACTCAGAGCGTGGATCATGGGCCGCATGGCTGACAACGCTGACACGCAATACGGCGCTGAATCATTTAAGGCAGCGGAAGCATACGGAGAGCGCGGAGGATATTCCTCCTGAGCTACCCGCGAAGGAACCAACGCCGGAGGAGACGCTTCTGTGGCGCGAACGACATGAAGCTCTGAAATGCGCTCTTGACCGGCTGTCCGCTGAGGAGCGAACACTCTTTTACAGGAAATATTACTACTTACAGCCTACAGTCCAAATCGCTTCGGAACTTGGCATGACGAAGCGCGCCGTAGAGGGAAGACTGTATCGCCTGAAAGCGAAGCTGAGAAATGCGTTGGGAGGTGAAGCGCATGAATGAGAATGAGCGGAAATCCATCCGCGAGTCGGATCTTGACGCGATACTTCAAGAGAGTATGCCCGAAACGCCGCCCGAGGATATAATCCATGAGGTCACGCCTTGGCGCCGTGCTATGAACCGCATCCTGACGGGCCTTGCGCTCAATGCCATCACACTGAACTTTCTTGCCCTTGACTATATCCTGCCTGCCATCGGCCTTATTCTGATGCTGCTTGGCTTTCGCACACTCCACCGGGAAAACGGCTGGATCCGGACCTGCTTCATCATCACAATCATTCGGGCGGTATACTTCTTTCCATCACTCATTCTGAACGTGATAGTACTGCAAAGTACCGTCTATGACCTGCTGCCCTCCGGCGTTCTGACCGTTGTCAGCTTCATGTTGATTTTTATGGAGTTTTTCTGTCTATGGCAGGGGTTTAAGGCAGTAAAAAGAAAAGCCGGACTGCCTGCCGAAGCGGGTGCAGCGGTGGGCCTGATGGTCTGGTATCTCATCATAGCCGGGCTGGCTGTTATGGGCTATAGCGGGATTGTTATTGGCATCATCATGATCGTATCGTATATTTTCGTCATCCGTGGTCTTATCCAGCTATCCAAGGAATTGGATGAGGCGGGCTACGTCATCCGAACGACTCTTGTACGTGTGTCAGACAGGATACTGGTATGGGTGATAATCGCCATTATTGCTGTGGGCATTTTCTGCGGCTATCTGTTCGGCGGCAGTTATCCTATGGAATGGACGGCCGCAAATCACCTAACAACCGACAAGACACAGGAGATAAGCGCTCAGCTCATAGAGATGGGTTTTCCGGAGGAGGTTTTGCAGGATCTGACCGAGCAGGACATTCTGGCTTGCGAGGGCGCCTTGCAGGTAGTGGTGGACATTTACGACCATTCTGTCAACGACGGGCGCGAGGTCGTCGAACAGGACGACTATACTGAGCATCACCACACGGTTTACGACACAAAGCAATTGCGTATCACCGGCGTGGCTGTGGAACTCCCCAGCGGGCGAGAACTGTGGAAGATATTCCACCACTTCCGCTGGGTGGTGGACCCCGGCTTTTACGGGACGGAGTGCCTCCAGCTATGGTCCGCCTACCGTAATTATAACGGCTGGGATCAGGCCGAAGATTTTACCGGGCAGGTGCTATATACAAAAGATGGGCAAAGCTATACCGCGCCCTACTATTCTCTGGGCGTCGAAACCTATACCGCCGACAGTTTTATCTGGGGTGAGCAGACCTCTACCGACGTGTTCGCAGCGTTCTCCATGCCACGAAATGGTGAGAATCAGCGGGGCTATGTATCATATGCCATCAAAGAACTGACGGACGGCTATATCATAGACTCATGGATAAACTATACCCATCAACGGAGCATGCTTCAATATCCCGCGTTAACGGCGGTGGAAAAGCGGATGACAAACTCATGGAACGATGCCGGCGCCTTTTTCACCGTGCAGGATGCACTGCAGTTTTTCCCGACGGAGGGCGGTGCAGAGCTGTTGGGTTGAACCACATTAAATGGTATCTGGCTGTACCCGGCGTTCTAAGCGTCGGGTACAGCCAGATGCCGTCAGCTGGCGAATGTCGAGTGCGACATTAATTTCTCCGCTTCACTTCTATCCATGTCATACCCGAAAAACAGTTTATAAAATTCAATTGTTTTTTCAACAATATCAAACCGATACAGCTCCGGATAAATAAGATTCCCGAGCCATAGGATGCCCAGAATTCTTTGAACGGACGGCGGCTGATCAATCCAGTTATACGGAGCGTTGGGGATCTCATAGACTTTTTTATACCGGACAGCCGAAAGATCCCGCCATTCTTCCAGTTTGTATATTCCGTCGTAATCGGCATTGACTGTGAAAATGAGTACATCGGGATCCCATAGGTATACCTGTTCAAGCGAGACCTCGGCGGTCCCGTTTCCTGTCGCATTTAGCCCGACAGCAACATTCCTTACCCCCACGGCATCAAGGACTTCGGAATGGGTAGTGCCGTTGACGATCACATCCAGACCGTATTCACCGTCGCCACACATAACCGACACGGTATCTTCCCCGCTCAGGGCAGACTTATTCTCCGATGCCAGCTCCAGCACGGATGACACGTAGTCAGCCAGTTGGGCGGCGCGTTCCTCACAGCCGAGAACTTTCCCAAGTCTTGTATATGTATCCGGGATATTAAACAGATTAGTCTCGATGAATAATGTTGGTATCCCCGTCATCTGCTGGAGCATATCCAGATCCTCGGCCATGTTGTCTTTAACTTCCCCGACGTCGATGATAACATCCGGAGACTGGCGAATCATCTCTTCAAAGTTCATGGTTATATTCTTGCCGAAGTATTTTCCCAACACAGGAAGATCCTGAAGATATCCTTTCAGGTATTTCTTTTGATTTCGTGACAAAGAGTCCGACAATCCAATAAGTTTTTCCGGGCATAAAGTCATGAGTACAATCTGCGCGTAGGACCCGGACGGCGCTACTGTGTCTATATGTGCAGGCAGGTTAACAGCCCTGCCCGCGGAATCTATGAAGGTCCATGTATCGGCCCGGTCCGCCGGTTTCGTTGGCAGGCAGCCCGCGCAGAGCAGAAAGACAGTGACTATGCAAAGCAGTATAGAAATAAGTTTGAGTTTTCTCATACGCATCATCTCATTCAACGAATTCAATTCGTATCACAGCGTACACCCACTTGCTTGATTCAGCATCCAGCACAACAAGTCTCAGGGGCCGCTCCGTCACAGTCAGCGGCTCATCCCCTGAGGCAACAGATAAAATCTGATCGTAATCGGTCAGATACTCTCCTTTAAGAACCGTTCTGTACCCGTCAGACGCAATGAAGCGGATTTTCTTAAAATCGGCTGCCGTCTTCCCATAATAGGCGAGAAATGTACTGAGAAGCGGCCCCACCGCCTTGACTGTGCCTGCTTTTGCCGACCTTCCTGTTGTTGTCGCCGTCACGCAATCAAGTTCTGCCAGGTCGTTTGCCGTTATGATGAAATCTTCCTCTTGCAGGCCGGATATCTCTATCGGCGTATCGCCATACGAGGATATATCTGCTTTAACACGTACTTTACATCCGCTCAGGCACCCTGCCAGCACCGCCGCGGCAAGCAGATAGAACAATACTTTTTTCGTGTTTTTCATACCCCTTACCTGAACAGTTGTACTGTTATCTCCTAGTATTTAATGATAAGTTTTAATATCCTTGCATATTCCCCCGCCAGCCGGCGGGGGAATATGCAAGTCATAGGTTTCCGAAGAGCTTTGTTAATAACAGGACACTGTTACCCAGCAAAGCTGTCTACAAAGCGCATAAGAATCGTTGCCACCTGTGCTCTGGTCGCGCTGCCGGACGGGGAAAGCGTCGTCTCCGTCACGCCCGTAATGAGCCCTTCGGCGTTGGCCCAGCCCATGGCCGCTTCCGCCCACGTGCTGACGCTCCCCGCGTCGGAATAATCCGAGAGGTCCCCCTCGGCGCTTATGTCGTAACCCTGGTACTCGGCATAACGGTATAAAATCGCGGCCATCTGCTCGCGCGTTATGTTGTCGTTTGTGCCGAACAAGCCGTTATCGTAGCCGGTGACGATGCCGTTTTGGTTGGCCCAAATAATTGCGTCCGTATACCACTGGCCGTTCTCCACATCCGCGAAGGTGTTCGTTCCGGATACGGACGGGCTGCCCGCCAGACGGTACAGCACCGTCACGAGCATCGCGCGCGTCATGGCTGCATCCGGGCTGAATTTATCCCCGCCCGTGCCTTCAAAAAGCCCGTGCGTCACGGCGAACAGGACGGCGTCGTAGTACCACGCGTCTTTCGCTACATCGGCGAAAACGATATTGGCAACCGTTTTGTCGTCAACACCGGCGGCGGAAGCTTCGCCGTCGTTGCCGTTGCCGGCAGACGAATTGTCTCCGCTCGGCGGGTTGACGGGGTTGCCGGGCCCAACGGGCGTATTCCCCGACACCGTCACCGAAACGGTGTTGGCGGTTGAATCGTAAACGTCCTTGCCGCTGGGCATATTGATCTTGTAGTCTGTGCTTTCGATCGCAGACGTGCCGCTTGCCAGCACCTTCAGGTCAAACATGCACATCGTCAGAGCACCATTCATGGTCTTGCCGTTACCGCTGTAGTCTATATAGCTGACGATCACCTTTTCATGTATCCCGTCGCTCATGCTGCGCATTGAGACGTCGAGCGTCGGGAACGCCTTGCTGACCGAGCCGTCGACCAGTTCAAAATATCTGTTGTCATAGCGGATCTCGTCCTGCATGGAATACAGAAGGTAGTCGGCGTTTTCGTCGGTGCGGTTGAGCGCGAGGCTGACCGTAATCGTATCCCCGACATCGGCGCTTGTACCGGATGCAGACAGGACGAGCGCGTAGGTCATATCGCCGGCCGCCGAGGCCGCCGGCAGAACGCCGAGCAGCAGCGCCACTGTCAGCGTCAATGTCAGAAGAAATGACAGTGTTTTTTTCATAGGTATTCCTCCGGTTGTATTTTTATTGAGGGCCGCGGCGGCGGCCGGCCATCGGAGGATGGCCGGAGCGCCGCAGTTCTCATTTGCCTACAGGTATCTAGACAATATTATGGATGCTGTTCACGACGATCTGTGCGTCGGCCGTGTCCACCGTACCGTCGCCGTTGATGTCGGCGGCCAGGCGCATCTTCTCGCTCACCTTGGAAAAGTCTGAGTCGGACACGTATTTGATCAAGCCGGTATACAGGTCGTAGATGAGCTGTGCGTCGGCACTGGTGACGGCTCCGTCGGGGCTCTGGTTGACATTGCCGTCGTAGTTGATGACCGGCGCGGTACCCGCAACGCAGGCGATGGTATACAACGCCGTTTCCGCGTCAACGTCGGCCGGGACGAAGCAGGCGTACTTTGCGTACTTATCGGATTTGAACAGGTCCGTCCCATCGTACTGATACTTGTATCCCTCGGGCACCGTCGCCTCCAAAAGCAGCACCTTAAAGCCCATAGGCGCACCCTTGTAATTTTCAAACGTGATGAACGTCATGCTGCCCGTCACATGCTGCGTCACCGTCACCGTCACATTGTCCGTGAGAGCCGGGCCCGGTATCGTGTACTGGCCGCCGCTCACCGTCAGCGTCACCACGCTGCCGGAGCCGACCGTGTAACCGACACTCTCCAGCGTATAGCCCGGGTCCGCCGTCACGGTAAAGACCACGTCCGTCCCGTAATTGGCTTTGCCGTCCGTCACACCGGACACAACCGTTACCTGGCTTGGAAGCGTGATGGTCACCTCGCCCTGCCATCTGGCGTAAAACGTCTTATCGCCCGTATCCGTGGCGCTGATGCCTGTCACCGGTGTCGTAAAGCTGTCGTCCGCATACCAGCCGACGAAGGTGCAATTTTCCTTCGCCGGATCCGCCAAAGTGAAGCTGTCGCCGTAGCTGTAGGTCGCGGGGTTCGACGTGTCGTTCGTCCCGCCGTCCAGCTCGTAGACGATATCATAGACGTCGACCGTTGCCGTTGCCGTATACACAGCGTTCGCCGTGAAAACAGTCTCCGAAATTATGCCGAAGCTCGTGCGGTCCGTTCCGTCGGTCCACATCGGCGCATCCAGCGTGCAGCCGGTGTCTGCCGACGGATTCGGGTACGTAAACGTTGTCTCATACGCGTTGGTCGTATACAGGCCCGCCACGCCGTACTTCACATAGGCGGTGGCGGTTGCCATCGTCACGTGGTCGCCGGCCTCGAAGGTTACCGTCAGATTGTGGACATCGACGCTAATGTCCGTTCCGGTCCCCGCCGCGGCCGCGTCGCTCGGGTCGCCCCGGACGCCGACTACCGCCGACGCCACTGAGAACGCCGCCTCAGAGCTGCCGGTGCTGATGTCCGGGTTAACCGTAAACGTCAGGTAGCCCTGCAGGCCCGTTGACGTGGTTGAACCGAAGCGGCTGATCGTCAGCGTCCCGGCTGCCGCGTTGTTCGTCACCGTGAAGCCCGTCAGTGTGTTGTCCGTATAGCTGACTTTTGTCTTGTCATAGCTGACCGTCGTCTGCAGCGACGCGAAGTCCGCCGCGCCCGACACATTCAGCCCGACCGTGATCATCTCCCCCACGTTCCTGTCCGTATTCGCCGTCGTGAGGTTCACCGTGTAGGCGCTCTTTTCTTCCTCGATCGCATACAGCGACAGGTGCGTCGTCGCGAAGGTTACCTTCCCGTCCGCGCAGGAGGACGTCATTGCCGTCCGCGTGCCCGTCTCGTCGATGTAGTACACCGTGACGTCAATGTCGGGCGATGACGGCGTGAACGGTACCTCAATCGTCATCGTCCCGTTTGTCCCGTTGTTGAAGGCGATCGGGCTGCCGCCGGATGTCAGCGAGATTTCCAGAAGCATATCCGCATTGGCCGCCGCCCCCTGCTGTGCCTCCGGCAGCTCCGATGCCGCCTTGGCCTCGACAGTCAGTGTGACGTCGCCGCCGCCGGCGTTGGCAATCAGATTGGCAATCGCGTCCGCATCCAGCGTGATGTCGCCGAAGTCCGTGTGAATGACGAGATTGCCGGCGTTTGCCAGCGCCGCGAGCGCGCTGCTCGTGATGGTTGCTTCATACTTTGAGCTTGTCCCGATTTCTGAAATCTCATTGGGCTGCCAGGTCAAAATCGGGAATACAAGGCCTGCCTTATACGCTTCGCCCAGGTCAGCGGCCTTTCCATGAAGCTCAGCTGCTGTAACGTCATAGATGCCGTTCACGACGACCTTGCCCGCCGTTCTCTCGTTAAAGGCGATGGAAGCCGTGCCGGTGACGTAATAGCAGTTTGTCAGCGTAAACTCCGTGTTGTTGGACGCGCCGACGAGCGCGCCGGCATAATTGGATGTCACTTCGCCGCTGTTATAGCAGTTTGTAAAGCTGCCCGTACCGCCCAGACCGCAGATGCCGCCGGCGGCCCGGTAAACAGCTGTCCCCGAGGTGCCCTCAACGGCGCCCGTGTTGTAGCAGTTGCTCACAGCCGCGCTGTAATTCTGCCCCACGATGCCACCGATATAAAAGGTACCCTGAAGGGCGCCGGTGTTATAGCAGCCGTCAATCGTGCCGTAACCTTTTCCTGCGATACCGCCGACCGCGCCGCCGACCGCGGTAACGCTGCCGGTATTGGCACAATACTGAATCTCAAGGGCAGTTCCCGAAAGATTGGCACAGATACCCGCGACTGTGGTGCTTCCGGTTATGATGCCGTTGTTTATGCAGTTCGTGACGCTGCTGTTGCCCGAAATATAGCCGGCAATGCCCGCTGTCGATGTCGCGCCCGCGATATCCGCGCTGTTCGTGCAGTTTGTAAAAGTCGTGTCCGAAGCAAATCCGGCCATACCGCCGGAGTACGTGTTCGTTGCCGTAACGGCACCCGTGTTTACGCAGTCTGTGAGGCTGCTGCCGCTACTCACATATCCGGCGATACCGCCGACATATCCGCCCGCGCTAATAGACGCCTGATTGGCGCAATCCGTAAACGTAGCTGGCCCTGAAACATAACCCGCGATACCGGCAATATAGTTGTTCTTGTTCGCTTCGGCAGCGGTGATGCTGCCCGCCGCCGTAAGGTCATGGATACTGGCTGTGTACGATACTTCGCCGTCCGTTGCGGTACCGACATACCCAAAGATACCGGCGTAGCTGGCGGTAAAGGCATTGTTGAATGTAACGGTAAAATCGTTGCCGTCGAATTCACCGCAGTATACGGTGTCCCTCATGCCGATCGGCGTCCAGGCTATGCTGCTGAGCTCGACGCCGGCGAGCAGCTCGGCGTTCAGGTTCACTCTGCCAAGCGCATTGACCTGGTTTGCAAACCACAGCATATCGTCGGCGCTGTCAAGCTGATAGACGCCTGCCGTGGCCGTGGGCGCATCGCCGGCTAAATATGTCAGCTGAAGGGGGGCTGTCTTTGTGACGCCGCCTTCGGTGTAGCTCACCGTTAACAGGCCGGCTGAATCGACACTGTAGGTATAGCCAGCCGCCCCGGTCTCATCGTATGCCACCTCTTTATTGGTAGCGGTGTTTTCATTGTACGTCGCAGTTACAACTATCCCGGCGGGATCGAACGTCTCGTCCGCCGCATACAAAAGGTTGGTTGGATTTGTGGTAATGGCTATTCCCGACAGCCCGAGCGTTGACACGGCGATAGCCTGCGTCACAGTGATACCACCGTAGGTGATGTCAATACCGGTCGTCCCGGCCGTCAACGGCTCGGTGGAATAGGTGTAGTCCTTAACAATCGATTTGCTGCCGTCCGAATAAGTTGCGAGAACGACCATGCCGGTCGGATCGAAGACCTCTGAGGCGTCATAGTTCACCTTGTCCGGAGCTGCCTCAATACCGATGGAGGTCAGTGTTGGCACACTTGCCCCGACCTGCCAGCGAAGCACAGGGTAACCGCCGTTGATACTGGTGGCATCGGCCGTATAGGCGGTTCCCAGATGGGTCAGGATGTCTCCGCTGCCGTAAGTCACGACCTGCAGCTGTGCCTGCGTCATCGGCGTGCCGCGCTCGGCGTCATAAGCGTTGGGATTATACCAAAGCGTATCCAGGCAGTACGCGTTGATTACCTGATTTAACGCATTGTCGTTGTCCAGATGCCCGACGATGGGGTTTTTCATATTCGTGTAGTTGTTGTCCAGCGTGGTAAAAAACTCGCTGGCATAGCAGTTTCTGATAATAGACTTGTTGTTGCAAAAGCCGCAGATGCCGCCGATCCATTTCGTATCGGAGTTTCGTTTCCATGAATTATCGGCGTTGCCGGCCCCGTCATTCCAGGTCCAGGAGTAGCCGTTGTCCGTCACCTTGCCCGAGTTGTAGCAGTAGGCAATCGTACCTTCCTCATAGGCAACATTGTTATTGCCGTTGCGGCCGGCGATGCCGCCTGTGCCGCCGCCGCTGCCGGACAGATGCGGAATGATCCAGCCCTTGTTATAACAGTACATAACCTGAGCCGCGTTCTGGCCAACAATACCGCCGACTTTGTTATACCCGATGACCATGGCCTCGTTGCCGCAGCGCAGGATATGCGTGTTGCTCCCCGAGGGGTTGTTCGTATATCTGGCAGACGATTCGTTGCCGCCGATCAGTACGCATGTACCGGCAAAGCCGGTGATACCTCCCACGTTGAATACGCAGGGAGCCAGAATGGTCGCATGGTTTATGACGTCGCTGATCGTGCCGCCGGCGTAAAGCCTGCCGCAGACGCCGCCGACGAAGTCCGCGAAATCATTGCTATTGCTGCCCTGGAACGTGTTGATTACAGTACCGGAGAGCGTGAAATTCCTGACAACGCCGTATCCAGCGGTACCATCGTGGTTGTCATTGCCGCCGATCCCGCCAAAAAGCCCCAGATAGCCGGCCTCAGAAATCACATAAAGATTCTGGATGCTGTATCCGTTGCCGTCGAAATCTCCGAGGAACGAATATCCTGTCACCTCATCGGAGCCGGATATTTTCAGGTTGCCGATGGGGGTCCAGGAACCTAAAGACTCACTGCAAACAGTGGAAAGATCAATATTGTTTGCCAGTTGCCAATACACGTCTCTGGTCGTTTCGCCTTCATTCGTAAAGGTAGCCAGAGCGACCATACCGTCGGCCGTTGAAATCGTATACGGATCCGTCTGCGTGCCGGAACCGGTCCACACGGCCTCCCCCGTAAAGGACGCCGTGATGGTTATGTCCGCAGCCGGCATAACAAAGCTGTAAACGCCGTCGGTCGCCGTAATCACAACCGGTTCTTGCCCAGCCACTGTATAAGTGAGGCTGTCTGCCGTCAGATTATAAGATTCGTCCGGCGTAACGGTAACAGTAACCGTATTGCCTTCCGCCACTTGTGCGGGAACTGTAACCGTACCGTTTTCAATTGCGCTGTCCACGGTAATAGTCTGCAGGTTTAAACCGGCCTGCCAGAATAAAACCAGATACCCGCCGCCAACCGTATCGCTGACAAAAGCGCCTGCCATCAGAGGAGCGGCGGCTTTTAAATCGGCCTGAGAAAGCTGCGTGCCGATCACGGTCTGATTGGTGTCGTTGGGTTGTGTATCTAACGAATAATTGTTTGAGGAAGTGCCTTCTTCCTGACCAATGATCGCCGCATAACGCCCCGCGCCGACGATGATTGTACCGGAATTATAGCAGTTGGTGGTCGAGGACCGGCCGTTCTGGAAGCCGGCGATGCCGCCGACCCATTTCTGACCGGAACGGCCGACCGTGCCGCTGTTATAGCAGCTGTCTATGATGCCATATTCCACGGCCGTATGGTGGTTGCCGTTTTTGCCGGCAATGCCGCCGACGCCATTTTTGGAGCTGGCGTTGATGCCGTCCACTTTACCGGCATTGTAGGAATAGGTGATGGTTCCGCCGTTCCGGCCGGCAATGCCGCCAACCTCCTGAACACCGGTAATATCCGCCAGGTTGGCGCAGCGGGTGATCGTACCCTCCAGGTTATAGCCAGCAATACCGCCGACATAATACATATTGGGCGCGTTCACCGTCACATTATTGATAACGTCTTCAATAGTGCCGCCGTAATTAAAAGCTGCAATACCGCCGATGGGTTTCTCAGCGGATGCGGCGGAGGAGGTAATGCTGCCGCTGACATTGAGATCTTTCACGGTACCTGTCAGATAACCGAATAAGCCCTGTATATCGGCTGTACTGTCAATGTAAAGACCGTTGATGCCGTAGCCCGCGCCGTCCAAGGTGCCGGCGAACGGCATTCCCGCGCCGACAACGGCGCATTTGTTGCCGTCAATGGTAATCGTAACCGTACCGATCGGCTTCCAATTGGTGGTGGAACCATCGGTGTTAAGCGTGATGTCGTTGCCTAAAATGATTGCCACATTGGCAAAATCATTCCCGGCGTTGACTAAGGACGCCAAACCGGCCAATTGTTTCGCCGTGGTCAAGGTATAAGACGCCTGCGGATTGGAAGAATCATACCAGCTGATATCGGCAGTACCGTCCCAGCCTGATTCAGGCGACGTCGCCATGCTGAAGCTGGAAGCATCGGGATCCCAAATAATACTGAAATTTTCCCCGTTGACGGTAAGAATATGGCTTTCTCCCGTCAGATAGAAATAGAGGTTTGTATCCGTGGCATCGGCTGTAAAAGCGCCGCCGTTTACCGTACTGGAAGGAATTCCGGCATTCCACTCATGGCCGGTACCGCTATAGAATTCCGTGCCGTCCACATCCACCGTATAGGTGCCGCTGGCGGCCGAAAGCAGAGACGTATCAAATTTCAGCAGATAAACGCTATCCTGATCCGTCTCGTTATTCATCTTCACTGCGGTGATGGCCGCGTCGCTGACAGTATTTTCCGTTGTGGAAGTCCCCCACTTAGAACCGGTATTGGTGGTAATCACGGTCTTGACCGAACCGCCGCTGACATAGAGGTTGCCGCCGTCGTCGTAGATCGAACTCCCGTTACCGCAGCCGATCTGGGAACCGGTCCAGTCTGTATAAAGCAGCAAAGTACCGCCGCTGATATAGACGTCTCCGCCCGCGCCGTGTACGCCGCCGTTTTCACCGCCGCCGCCGATGACCGCGCCGCGGGCTTTGGTCATCAGGTTCAGAACGCCGCCGGTAATATATACCTTGCCGCCTGTACCTTTCTGGCCTGCGCCAACAGTCGCGCCGGTCATGGTGCCCTTGGCAAAGATGGTGCCGCCGGCAATGGTGATATCGCCGTTGGTCTCGCCGACATCGGTTAAAGTATCGCAGTCGCCGCCGATGCAGGCGCCGAGCGCGCTCTTATAAACATAGAGCGTCCCGTCGCCGTCGATGGTCAGGCTGCCGTCGGACGGCACGTGGATGGCCGCGTAATACATGGAGGCCCCGCTGTTTTCAAGAAGGCTATCGCCCTTAAGGGTCAAATCGTTGCCGGTACCGGTAAAGTTTAAGACGTTTTTATTCGTAACCGACGCGCTGATATAGACATTATCGATCGTCAGGTCAGCACTTGCTACGGTGCAGTCAATCGTCAATCCGCTGTATGCCGTGCCGGACATGCCGTTACCGACAAGAGTAACCGCTTGCGTGGTGTCAATCGTGATGACGCCGCTTGCGTCGGATGCTATGTTGTATGTACCGCCGGCAGTAATGGTTGTTCCGCCTGTCACATTCGTCGACGCTGTACCGACCGTCACGGTCGCGACGCTGCTCGTCGCGGTTGCCGTGCTGTCACCCAGCGTGTTGGTGGCAACAACGTAGTAATACGTCGTACCCTCTGCCGACGTGGACGGCGTGTAGGCCGTTCCCATCCCCACGGGCGTTCCATCGGCCGTGCTGTTCGTCGTATTGCTGTACCACTGATAGCTAATCTCACCGGTGTCCGTGACAGCGGCTAACACTGTCAGCGCGTCCGCAGCCGCGTCCGGCAAGTAGGTGATCTCAGCCGTACTCAGGTCTGTTGTAAAAGTGGGCGTCGCCGCATCAGAAGCCGCGGCGACCGTCACGGTCGCGACGCTGCTCGTCGCCGTCGCCGTGCTGTCACCCAGCGTGTTGGTGGCAACAACGTAGTAATACGTCGTACCCTCTGCCGACGTGGACGGCGTGTAGGACGTTCCCGTCCCCACGGGCGTTCCATCGGCCGTGCTGTTCGTCGTATTGCTGTACCACTGATAGCTAATCTCACCGGTGTCCGTGACAGCGGCTAATACTGTCAGCGCGTCCGCAGCCGCGTCCGGCAGGTAGGTGATCTCAGCCGTACTCAGGTCTGTTGTAAAAGTGGGCGTCGCCGCATCAGAAGCCGCGGCGTTAACCGTGATCCCGCCGGCAGCAAATATGGCCGGTACGATTTCCCCATCATAGTTGATGAAGCTGTCGGCTGCGCCGTTCTGCAGAGCCAGCGAAACCGGATAATTACCCGCGGCCGCCGAGGCGTCGACCAAAAACTTCAGGTTGAGGATCACGCCGTCACCCATCATGTTTCCGGCATTATCGACAACAATATTCGTGCCGACCGTTACAGCGGCTGTAGCATCGACGCTTCCCACCGTAACAGATGACAGCGTCAAAACCGTATGATCATATGCCGGTGTAAATACAAAACCCGCAAATCCTGGATTATTTGTTATCGTTACGGGTACAATGACTTCCTCGTCCGGTGCAGCGGCCAGCGTTCCGACCGTGATAACCGCTTCGTTTTCTGCGGACGCGGTCAGAATGAGTGCCGGCATCAGGCTGATGACCATTGCCACAGCAAGCAGCACTGATAACAGCTTTTTACATGTACGTTTCATAACTTTACTCCTTCTCATTTGTTTTAACTGAAAGCTCGATCCAGAATGCGTTTATATAGATCACCACCATAAAATGCTGCTCTCGAGTCAAAACCATGTTTCTCTTTTCCAAGCATGGGAGATGCGGCCGGACTGCCAAATCTGAAAATTATCAGATTAGGCTCCAGAGCTTTGCGTCCGCGCTTTTCAGCGCGTTTGCCAAACGCTATTCAAATACAGGAATTCTGCGTTTCATCTACCGTCAGACCCGATCACCCTGCCAGATATTTCCTTAACTGGATCAGATCCGCTATGCTTACGGTTCCGCTATCGTTGAAGTCCGCCGCGTCAAGCTGCTCAGTCGTCAGTGTTATGGCACCAGCAAGATACTTTCTCAACAAAATAACATCCGCAATTGTTACTGTTCCGCTGCCGTTGATATCGCCTTTAATCACCGTGCTGCCGTCCGCCACCGTGAAAGTTGTGTCCGGAGCCGTGACGCTGCCATATTGTTGGGCGTCCTCCTTTGTGACCACGGCTTCAGTAACGCTAAACGTCTTCTCGCCCGAGGACAGCGGCGTCACGGTGAACGTGCCGAGGCTGACCGGCGCATTGGCGGCCACGGGCGTACCGGCGGTATCGAGATACGTAAAGGTAATGACGTTATTCATGCCTGAAACGGCGCTCTGCGCCTGCCATCCGCCCGCGGGGGTCACCGAATCCACACTGAAGTCAGCCGACGGGACGGTGAGCTGATACTCCGAGCTGTACAGGTTATAATCCTTGTCCGCCGTGAGGGACGGCGCAAAGGATATGGGCGTCCCGGCCTGTGCCGCCGACGTATCCCCGGCCAGAGCATATGTAAATGCCGGAGCGGTATCCGGTTCCGTGAGCTCCGAGGACACTTTTGTTATTTTCGCGCTGCTGACATAGCCCTCGCGTACGGCCTGCACGCCGAGCGTGAACGGCGCGTTTGTGTCGTAATTCTCGATCGTGATCGGATCGGTATAGAGATTGACGGGCGTCGACGTATAGCCGCCGATGTTTGAGTAGTAAATCGACGCATCACTGTCCGGACAGCTCATTGCGGCGGTCAGCGTCGTACCGTCCAGCGTGTACGTCACGGCCGGCGACGGCACCGTGCCGGCAGACGTGACGGGCGAGTCCCCGCTCTCTTTGAGCCGGAGCTTGTATATCCATTTCTTTACGTTTCCATAGGTCGGCTCGCTTTTTTCAATATCGGCCGCGGTCTGGAAGAAAATCAGCCTGAGCGCATAATCGTCGGAAAGGTCGTCGCTCAGGCAGCCTTCTACTACGCCGCTTTCAGGTATTGAGTCGGCAATCCCGGCATTCCCGTCAAACAACACGCGCCCGCCCTCGGAGACAACGGCCAGATAGGGTTCGTATTTCACACCGGAGCCAATAACGGCCGCCGTGTTTGTCACTTCGTTATCATCGCTGTTCCAATTGTTATACAGCTCCGGGAAATAGTATCTGTCCGTTCCAAGCAGTTCTGCGGCGGTGAAGCCTGCCGATGCGTTGTCGCAGCAGGTAAAGTAGAGCTTGTCGCCGCCCGTATAGGTGAGAGAACCGGCCCCGGCCACGCTTGAGAATTCCGTCACATAATCGATCAGCTCACTGACCGTAACGCCTTTCCCTTCGCAATAAGTGGGCGTCGGCATAGCGTCAATGAAAGACGCGGGATAGGACGACGAGGCGCCGTCCGGGCCGTGCATCATTCCCGCAAGCGTATCGAGCGGTATCACCTTGAGCAGCACCTCGCTGCCGTTGGCGTCGTAGGCGTAAAAAAACACCGTATTGGCCTTGTCCGAAGCTTCCGTCCCGCCAGCGGCGGCTTTCTGTTCGGGACTGACCAAAGCGAACAAACCGAGAAACATGACCGCTGTAAGCAAAAGAGAAAGAATTTTTTTTCTTGTGCTTTTCATAATTCGCCTCCGATTTCATGATTATTAAGTACCGCCAATGCGAGCAAATGGGCATCTGCGATATTGACCCTGCCATCGTTGTTCAGATCGTAATCGCCGTCATAGGGCTGCGCCGAGAGTATAAACGCCTCAAGCAGAACGACATCGTACTCAGTCAATTCAAAATCGTTATCAAAATCGCCCGTTAGCTCGCTCCACACCGGGGGTATGCTCCGATCCTTCGGCTGAAGCGTCACCGTGTCCAGAATGTTGCCCGCCGGGTCGACGGCCTTTAGGGTCAGCTCACTTGGGGTGACAGAAATCACTTCATAGGTGCTGACATAAGGGATCATGCACCTGGAATAGCCCACGCTGGCGGGCGCGTAAAACTGACTGCCCGAATTGCCCATGACCTCAGTAATTCCCTTGATCGCTTTGGTCCGCATATAGACGTGCTGATGCCCGCACAGGACCAGGTCGACCTGTGCGTCGGCAAAAAGCGGTTCCCATTCCTCAAGCACCTCGGCCGCCACCGCATCACTCACCACCACATGGGGCGGGTGGTGAAGCACGATGATTTTCCAGGTCGCGTCGCTGGACGCAAGATCGCTCGCGATCCAGGTTTTAATCGCGTCGTAATCCGCAGCCTGCATTCCGCCCAGCGCGACCTGTTCTCCGGCCAGGACCGTTGAGCTCAGGCAGACGAAGTGGCAGCTGCCGTAATCGTAGGAGTAAAATTCCTCCTCCAGTCCCGCGGGACCGTTGGCGGGAAGATTGAACATATCGAGATACATGGCCGGCTTGCCGTTTGAAGCATTGCTTTCATGATTGCCGGGCACGGCAATCATCGGCAGAGTCGAAAACACCTTTGTCGCCTGTCCGAAAAACATCTGCCAACAGGACGGTGCCTGCCCCTGCTGCACCATATCCCCGCCAAGCACGCCGAAACGGACGTCCGGGTAAGAAACCGTCACGCTCTCGAGCAGCGCGCCCCAGGTATTGTAATCCGCCTGGGCCGTATCAAAGCTCTGGTATTGAATGTCGCCCATGTAAAAGAAGGAGAAGGCATCCGCCTGAGAGCCTGTTGTGAAGGATTTCACTTCGCTCCACATCTCGTCGTGGCCGACACGGTAATAGTATGTTACGCCTTCGTCCAGCCCGGTAAGGGTCGCGGTGAAAACGCTGAACCCGTTTACAGGGTCCGAAGCCATTCTTACGGCGGTAGCCGTACCGAGCGCACCCCCGCTGAAATCGGGGGTGCCGCCGTACTCAACACAGCCCGTATCCGCCAGCCCCGTATCCCACCAGGTGACAGACATGCCGTTTAAAGTGCTTGTCGGTGAGAGGGTCATGTAGCAGGGACCATCGATTCCCGGCAGGGGTTCCGCAGAGACCGGCGGGCAGAGCAGCAGCGCCAATACCGATACCAAAATCAGAAAACTTAACGCTTTTCTCATGACACTGCCCCCGTTAATTCAAAATTATAGAATCTCTCAAGCATCACAACGGCTTCGGCTCTTGAAGCGTTATGAAGGGGCTGGAAACTGCCGTCGGTATAACCGGTAATAATCCCGAGTCCGGCCATCTGCGCCACCGCGGAGACGGCCCAGGGCGAAGTGCTCCCGTTGTCGGAAAATTCGGTGGAATCATATGTCTTTGGTTCGATAGCGGCGACACGGGTCAGCATAACAGCAATCTGCTCCCGCGAAACTTCGTCGGAAAATCCAAACGTATCATCTCCGTAACCGTTGGTGATACCCAGCACCACCGCTGTGGAAACGTACGGCTCAGCCCAGGTCCCCTCGGTGTCCGTAAACGTATGCCCCGCTTCAAGACTTAAACCCCTCGTCTGCTGCAGTATCCGTACAAGAATGGTAATAATTTCGGCTCTCGTTATGCTTTCGGCTGGCTGAAACGTTCCGTCGGCGTATCCCGATATAAAACCGAGTTTCGCCATGCGGTTGATCTCTTCACTCGCCCAGTTGCCGGAAATATCCGAATAATTGTCCGTCTTCTCCAGCGTCACCGTCACGGTGCAGCTTGCTGTAAAATTACCGTCTTCCGTCGTAGCGGTAATAACCGCACTGCCCGAATTCTTGGCCGTCACAGTTCCCGCCGTATTAACGGATGCAATACCGGGAGCGCTGCTGGACCAGAATACCGTAGTATTCGTCGCATCTTCTGGATAGCATGTCGCCTGTAGCTGCAGGCTCTCGCCCTTAAGCAGTATTGCGTTTGTCCTGTCAAGCGTCACAGACCCGACTTTGACGCCGTTCTTCGCGACATGTACGCTGCACGCATCCCGCGCGCCTTCGCAGTCGGCGTATATGATGGCGTCGCCTATACCAACCGCAGTGACACGGCCTTCGGTGACAAGCGCCACCTTCTCGTTGGAACTCGACCACGTCACAGAAGTGCTGCTGCCGGTTACCGACGCTGTCAGAAGCATCGTATCTCCGATACCGAGACTCAGAGACTCTTTGTTTAAGGTAACGTTGACGGCGGCTTTTGTAACTGTAACAGCGCATTCGGCGTAAAGCTGGCTTTTATCGTCCGATGTGGCGCGAATCACCGTGGTCCCGGCTGACAGGGCAGTGATAATTCCGGCCGGCGATACGGAAGCGATCTGCGGATTACTGCTGCTCCAGGACACGGAGGAGACTGTCGCGTCCGCCGGCGTTACCTCCGCCGTGAGCTGCAGCGTCTGCCCCACCTGTATCGTCGAACTTTTCAGGTTCAAAGCCACAGCTTCAACCGGCACATTGCCCGTATCCGGCGGGATCGTCACATCCCCCATGTCAATTACAAGCTTACAGATACCTCTTTTGCATTCGGAAATTCTGGGCTTGACGCTTTCGAGTTCTTCCGGCGTTATACCGAACAGCAAGGTGTACCGTTCGGGGCTATAAGTCCTCGCATCATCGCCAGGTATCGGCAGGCGCTGCTGATCGGCTGTAACGGCCAGCATCGGTTCCACCTGTATACCCGGCCCCACGTCATAAACTATTTCACCGTCCGTGAGACCGTGCCCGGGCTCGTGAAGCCCCGGGTAATAGTATCTGTCGGCGAACAGATCCGAATATAAAATACCGTTAGCGCCGTCGGTGGCGGTAACCCGGAGCTTTGAGAAACTCCACAGATCGAGGCTTACATACTGTTGGACATCATTGATTAAGTCCCTTACATATACCCCCGTCGCAACTGTCTTGACAGTCCAGGGCATGTTGTCTATACCCGAATACGATATATCCGTTCCGTGAGACAATGCGTTCATCTCGTCCAGCGTATAGGTATGCAAGACCGTCGTCCCGTCCGCCGTCTTAATACCAACCTCCAGTGTATCGGAGGGCGGAACTGGATTGGGCGCGTAGGCCACTGCCGGCATGCATAAGCCGATGGCTATAGCCGCCGTCAGGAAAAGCGTGAGGATTCCTTTAATCGATTTCTTCATGGCTGCACCTGCTCATTCTCCGATAGGAGATACATCTCTCCTGTTTCCGGATCCCTATAGACCGTCCCCATTTTTTCATAGGAATTGCTGTCGATCTGCTGCTGCTTGTCCGCAGCCTCAAGGCCGCCGATCTCCGCGAGTCCTTCATCCGTGTCAAGCTCGACATGAGACGTCAGCCCGCCGAGATCCAGATTCCAGCTGATCACAAGCGAGAGCATCAGTCCGCATGCAAAAACAAGCATGATATCGGCGAGGTTTGCCAGGCCGTCCAGCGGATTGAGATCGTTATCATTCTTTTTCGGGCGCCGCATCGGCCCCGACCTTAAGGTGAGCATTGGTCGTTTCCCCCTTCAATTTTTCCAGAATACACACCGCGAGCGCCTCCGTGGAGGCCATATAATCCTCATACCAACGTTTTCTTATCGTCGAAATGATAAACGAGACCGCGGCCGCAGCCAGGCCGGCAATCGTCGAATCAAAAGCGGTGAGCATGGATTGCGACAGGGTATAGGTGTCTCCCTGGCCCAGCGCGATCAGTCCCGGGCCAAGCGGAATCAGTGTTCCAAGCAGTCCGAACATCGGCCCAAGTCTGGCAATCACATCAGAGATTCTCGTAATTGCGTTATAATGATTCTCCTGCGCGCTGATCAGCTTTCTGGTCAGCGCTTCCCGCATAACGTCGTCAAGCTCGGGATGCGCCGTCAGTTCATGAAGCAGTTTTTTCTGCCTCTTCAGCAATCCGCTCTCCTCAATGACGCCATCCAGATCATCACTTTTAGCGATTTTATCCGTTAAACGAGGCATATTGGCCTTCAGCCGACGGTGTTCGGTAAAAAACTCGGCAACCAGCGAGCCGGCTAAAACAACGGCGGCGGCGCATAAAATAATCACGACGGCCAGCACCGGGATTTTAAGCCATGTGGCGAGCGCTCTCAGCACGCCCAAAAGATTTGTCTCAGAAAACATATTCAAGCTCCAATGTCAGTTTATATCTGTTTCCGATAAGCGACATACCGGATAAGCATTCCGATAAGAAAGAGGGTAATCAGCACGGTCTCGCTGAATACTTTCAGCGTATTTTCCGCTTGGATATCCGCAAACTGGACGGCCGTATCCGGCATTTGATAAATGATACGGTTATATACAACGGCAGCATTGCTTTCCTGCGGCTGAGCTGCCGGACCGGCATCCGTTATTTCGTAGACCTCGCCGACGGCTTCCCCGGCTTCCGCATCGTCCGCTCCGGTCTGCTCCGGTTCCGAAGCCGATTCAGGCTCAGGCGCTTCTGCCGCCGGTGACGCTTCTGTCTCTGTTGATGCCGGCGACGGTTCTGGCGTTTCTGATGCCGACGACGGCTCAGGCTCTGCTGACGGTTCGGCCACGGTTTCCGTATTCTGCGCCGGGACCGCCTCCCCACCGTTGATGACCACCGACGCGCTCAGGCCGCCGACAGCCGTTGTCGCCGTGATCACCGCCGTCTCTCCCGTCTTAACGGTGATCCGGCCCGACGCACTGACTGAAACGGCGTTTTCATTACTGGACGACCATATAATCCGCTGATCCGTTGTCTGGCCGATGCCTTCAAGGTTTGCGGACAGCTGATATTTGCTGCCGATCTCAAGCTCCAGCACCGAGGCGTCAAGGGTGATGCCGGAGGGCGGCGTACCGATCAGAGTGACAGCAATCGTGTGGAGCCACTTCGCCTCCTTGGAGCCTATCGGCGTTGTAACGTCCGCCTGCCCGAACATCAGCCGAAATCTTGTTTTTGCAGAGAGCTGATCAAGGTCCGCTTCCGTTGCATTGCGCCGCCAACACTCCTGATAAGCAATAATCGTGTCGACAACAACCGCATCCAGAGACGCGCCCGGCAGAGGCTCCAGATCTTCGTAGTTCCAACAGGTGGTTAGGTTTGGGTAATAAAAGCGCACCGTATCTAGCAAGTATTCCTTTGTAAAACTCTGGTACCAGGTGTTGGCCACATCGGTACAGTAAAAATTGAGCGTCGCCACCGAGCCGGCGTCGATACCGGCCGCGGCGAGGATGTCGGACAGCCGCACGCCAACGCAGCTGTTCAGGCAGGGCGCCGGCATGCTGTCTATGCAGGAATATACCTGTCTGACGGTATCCATGCCCTGCAGCTCGGATAAGGAAAACACTTTCTTTGTATAATATGTACTGCCGTAATAGCCCACGGTGATTGTGAGATTGTCAGCCGCCAGGCCGTCCTTTTCATTATCCTCGTTAATCTGTACGGAAGGACGTTCAACAGCTGTCGTCTCACCGGGCACAGGCGACGGTGTACCTTCCTCCAAAGCATACGCGGCGCCTTCTTTCAGAATAAAAGTAACGCTGACGATCTGCTTCCCATAACCGGTACTGACCCGGTCCGAGATTGCGTTCTGGCCCATACAGAAGCGGATTCCATCCGACGCGGTCATGTCCGACACGCCGGGCGTCTCGCAGTAGCGTCCTTCAAAGCTGAAAAAAGCGAACATGGGGTCTACACACCGGCGCGTGTCTTCCGTCCCTATCTCGAACTCAGGTGGGGCGGCGGAGTCCTTGTCGTAACCGGACACAATCTTGTCAAAACAGTAGCGCTCCGAGATACACCCTGCATAGTCCAGCTTTTTACTCCAGCCATCCGACGCGGTCAGAAAAAGCGTTTGCACAGATTCAGGCTTTATTCCGAGCGCAGCCGTCAGGTCGTTCACCGTCACGCCCTTTGCGATGATTTTTTCCGGCGCGTCCGTGGCGTCCAGCGAAGAATAGGTGAGCACTGTCTGCGCAATCTCATCGCCGCTTTGTATAACCGCCGCCTGCCCGGTCCCATCGTCTGTCTGCACATAAACGTTCAGTTCTGAGGGGGCCGCCGCAGCGACCGGCAGAACGGCCGCCGCCGTTATGATAAAGACTGTTGTGAAAAGAAATACATTTAAAGCGCGCAAAAATCGCATTTCAATCTCCTAAAATCAGATTGTCTCACTTTGCTTCAGATATCTTTTTTCAGCACAAAGTGGTTTCCTTCTATTTCCAGAAGACCCTCCTCCTGCATTTTCTGAAGCTCACAGATCAGTCCGCTCCTGTCGACGCATATGTATTCGGCAAGCTGTTCCCTGTTGAGCAGAATCGGAATAATGTTGCTGCCTTCTCTCTCTTTCAAATCTCTGATGAAGCAAAGTAACCGGTCTCTCGTTTTCCGATAGGACAATATGTCCGCCTTCTGGACAAGCCGACCTTTTTCCTGTGCCAGTACTCTTGCGGCGTTTTCCAGCAGCTTTACTTTCAGGGCAGGCTCGCATACAGCAAAAAACCTTTCAAGGTTAAACAGTACGGCAATCGTATTCTCCATGGCTGTCAGGCAAAGCCCGTTTAAATTCTGATTCAAAAACATCATGTCGATACCGAAAAGGTCTCCCGACCGTCTGAGCGAAAAAATTTGATTCTTCCCGCACGCATCCAGTTTGCTGGCAATGATCAAACCACTATTGACAAAGCCCGTCAAAGATACGTTCATCCTCTCGTATATAATTCTGCTTCCCTTGCCGAACAGCTTAACCTCCATCTCACAATTGGCGGCAAAATATACTTTTTCAGCACTGCTGATATTTCGGAATAGCTCCGTGTCCCAGAAACCAAGTTCCTGCAGATTTATAGGTTCCTTTTTGATATTTTTCGCCTCCAAATAAAAATAACCGGGTGTTTTTGAGCAAACAAAACACCCGGCTATTATTTCAAATAATAGCAGTTCATTATGTTTCCTTCTCAAAACACGTGAGGGCAGCAAGATTTCTCTTCCAACTCTGTGTGCGCTAGTGCACAGGCCAGGAAACCATAGATAATCCGTAGGCTTCATGGCTTGGAAACTGATTATTAAGTTTTTTATTAAGTATTTTCGAAAAACATCCGATATTAAATTAATTGATGTTCTTTTGGATAACCATATATTACATGAAACATTTCAACCTGTCAGTTGAAATTTCAACTTTTTTTATCAGACTGCGTAATTTTTAATAGCTTGGTGCTATACTCTGACTAAAAGCCGCCCCTGCGGCTTTTTAGACAGTCTTCAATCCGCCGGCTCTTTAGCAGAACCGGCGGATTGAATGATTGCTATTTAAAACAACACCCGGCGATTTCATCCGACCGGCGGCTTGAAGTAGCTTTGGGGCGGGGAATCCGGACCGCCGATGCGAAATACCTCCCCCGTCTCCTTGCGTTTAAAGAAGACCCTCTGGTTTATGGGATAGCGCAGCGTCAGCGCATCGGTCGGGCAGGCCTCGATGCAGCAGCCGCAGAACCAGCACTCATCCGGGTAGATAACAATGGGCGGCTGGCCTTTTTCGGGGTTGGGCATGATCGTCTGTGTGCGGCATTGATTGGCGCACTTATTGCAGGCGATGCACTTGTCGGGATCAATGGTGATCGACTGGCACGGCGCAATGGGATTCGGAACCAGATAAGCTTTATCCATATTACTTAACCTCCTTTTCAAGAGCCCTACATCTCTCGTAATTTTCAAGATATGTAGGGGCATAAGGGGCCTTTAGCCACCACTTGTCTTCCTTATAGGTGGTAACAAGCTCTCCGTCTATCAGCTTGTTGAACATGTATTTATCTTTTCCGACGCCTTCTTCAGCCGCTTTAAAATTGGCCAGGCCAAGGTGCAGATAGATCTCGGCGACCGTTACCCGGCTCTCGCATTCCAGCACGCGCGCCAGCTCATGGGGGTTGCGCGCATAGGTCATCTGCATCTCGTGCTTCTTGATGCTATCCAGCCACATCAGGCCATGCTTGCAGGTCGCGGGAGTCTTGAATTCGTTGCAGTCCTGCTGCATAACGCGGTTCATTCCCATCCAGAGTTCCTTCCAGCTGATAACAGCCTGTGGGTCATTCATCCTCTTAACCGGGGCATAAACGCGTTTCTTTTCGGCGGCGACCTGTGCCTCATTAATCCGGCCGTGCTCTGATTTCATGGCAAACTCAGCCGCTCTGTTGCCGGCATACGCGCCGGAGGAACCGGCGCCGGCGCCGCCCTGGCTGGATTCAGACCCGGCGGCAAACAGGCCGTCTACGCTGCTCATTTGATTCCAGTTAATGGCGATGCCTCTGAGGGTATCGGCTTTCCAGTACTTACAGTCATCCGGACCGCCCTGGAACCAGTCTTTTCGGCGGCTCCCGAAGGCTTCGGGGCTCATCACGGGGCACTGGAGCATATCCATATCCGGATTAAAGCCGGCCTTATTGTAATAATCGTAAATAGCAATGCGGGTTCTCCCCTCGTTTCCGACCATGAGGCCCCAGATGGCCCGGCGCTCATCCTCCGGCAGCGCGGAGAGGTCCGCCCATAAGGGGAGTTCATATTCGCCGCTTCTGACGCGTTCGGGTTCAATGTTGGGGCTGGGACGCAGATGCCCCATGTAGGGCTGGCCTTCCGCCGGAAGCGTCCGTTCCGATACGGACGAGAGTGTTTTGCCGTTGACGTCCGTCCAGGGTATTTCTTTACCCTTGTTATCCACCAGGGTGCAGGGATGCCAGGTATTGTCCGGATTGCCGATGCCATACCAGGGCCATCCAAAAGGCCCCGTATATGAACCCTGGCCGAAAAATTCCTCGCTGCTTACCTCGGCGCCGGCATTCCAGGCCATCGCAACGCCGTCGCCCGTGCATCTCGGGTCGTTGCGGAAACCGTTTCCGAACATCTCCAAGTTGTACGTCCATGTGCTGGTGCCCTGCATTGACGCGCCGGCCGTGCTTATAACAACACATTTGGCGCTGAATACATAGAATTCCCCGGTCTCTTCATGAAGACCTGTCGCGCCGACAATCCGGGCGCCCTGCTTACCGTCCTCTGTCAGAAGGTTTGTGATCATAACCCGCTCAAAAAGCGCGGCATTTTCCTCCTTGGCAAGCCCGTCTCTCATATGCTTCTTTAAATGCGCGCCGCCGCGGAGCCGGATGGTATCCTTGGTCCTATAGTCGTAGGCATACATGATCTTTGTCTCGTCGTCACGGAACGGAGCGCCGGCAAATTCGTCCTCCTCGTCCCGGAAATGCAGCCCAAGCTTTTCCAGCTCCAGAAGGTTGTCCCAGGACCCCTTCATCTGGATGTACGATCTGAAATCACTGCCCCGTCCGTCAAAGGACCCCTGAGGCGGCAGCTCCATATATTCCTCGGGTGTGTAGGGGCCGTCCGGATTGGAAATACAGCCGAGGTAGTGATCCAGTCCAGCCCCGCCGCAGCCGCTGATATCGATGGGCGACTTATCGACAACCGCCACCTTGACGCCTCTCCTGGCGGCCATCAAACCGGCCATGGCTCCCGCGACACCGGCGCCGATGATGAGCACATCCGTATCGATTCTGTTTTCTTCGCCGTATTTGACCGGATACGGCCACTCGGCGGGGGTGCTGCCATAATTTATCTGGTTTGCCAAGATGTCTACCTTCTTTCATAAAGATTACAAAAGTGTAAAGCACTTATTATGTACCGCTGAAGAATAATGCTCGGTATGAGCCGTCCTTCTGTCAGCCGCGTATAGCAATCACAATTTACCTTTCTGCGCCGGCTTTGAAAGCTAAAACATTTGTTGACTCATCCGATCTATTTCGCGCGTCACCGCGTCATAAACCCCCGGATAGTTGCTTGCGGGGCCGCCCGCCGTGCAGCACGGGATAAAATACAGCTTTCCGCATTCGCGGCAGTATTTTTCCACCTGCCCGGCTATGAGTTCGTCCGTCCAGCCGGGAACATCGACAATGCCGTTATTGATGCCGCCCATAAAGGTCATCCGGCCGCCGTACTGACGCACCAGCTCCGGCACGTTGTTCGTATCCACGCAGCCCTGATACACGTCGATACCCATGTCGATCATGTCCGGCACCAGCGTCGCCGCATATGAGTCGCTGTGATGTATAACAAGCTCGACGCCGTGATCTTTATAGTAGCCGTATATCCGCTTGTAGGACGGGACGATAAACTCCTTAAACATCTCCGGCGAGAGGAACGTTGACCGATGGCTGCCCCAGTCGTCATGATGCAGGACTGCATCCGGACGGAGCTTTTCACACAGCAGCCGCGCATATTCCAGTTCCCACTCGGTAATGCGCTCGATCAGCTCATGAAGGGCCTCCGGCTCCGTGTAGAAGCTTATGAGGCAATCCTCCATCCCCATCAGATAGTGGAGCTGATCAAACACACCCGGCGCGAGCAGCGCGGTGGCAAACTTCTCCGCACGGTCAATTTTATCAATCTCGGCCTTACACGCGATCCATTCGTCCTCCGGAAAATCAAGGCTTGGAACTTTTACAATCTTGCGCCACTTTGTAATATCCTTCAGGACGCGGTGCTCGTCATCGTGTACGGGGAACGGCCCTGGTGTATTCTCCTGAAACCGTATAGTGACGCCCCACGCGTTGACAATTTCTCCGCCCGGCTTCAGCCCGCCGCCCCTGTTTCTTTTTGAATACGGCGTGCCCCAGATAAATTCCAACGCTTCAAACTGGTTTACAAAGCGGTCGGGGGTTCCGCCCCGGATCGTTTCGAGCATATTCTGCCTTTTTGTCAGCATTGCCATTAACCCCTTCCATTGCGGCTTTCAATCAGTGTGTCTTATACCAGTCCCGGACGTAATCGTAATAAAATTTCTTGACCATCTCCCGGTTTTCGTTGGCGATCGGGTCATCCATCGCGCCGCCCATCATCGCCGAGAACGTAAAGCCGCCGCCTGGGGCGAAGGTATCCACGTACTCGGCCAACGCATCCCGGAGTTCCTTTTCATCCGCCCTTTTCCCGAGCCAGCGCTGCCCGTCCCAGCAGCCGGAAAGCGCGAGCCGGTTACCGTATTTTTTCTTGATGCCCGCACAATCGTTTGTAATCTGCGCGGGATTCCATGCGGAAACGCCGATTTCGAGCCAGTCGTCTATAAACTGCTCGCACTTGCCGCAGTCGTGACGGTCTATCATGCAGCCCGCGTCGCGTACAATTTCGGCATGCAGCTTATGAAAAGGCTTGAATATCCTGCGATACATCTCCAACGAGAAAAACGGGGCGCGGTACGCCGAGTCGTCATCCATAAGCACGTAGATTTCAGGCTTTAAGTAATGAAGCTGCTTTTTTAAAACCATTGTGTAAAACTTCGAAATATGCTCTAAAAGCTCCATGACCGCCTCGGGCTCCTCATGCATGGCCAGCAGCGCGCCCTCAAAGCTCATAAGGCTCACGAGCGTCAGAAAATAGTCGCCGCCATCAATGCTGACGCACGTATTCTCACGGTCCAGGTTTTCGCTGATTTTTTTATAATACCCTTCCCAGTCGCGGCCGGTTACGTCACGAATCTTCAGTTGCTCCGGCCATTTTGTGATATCGTCGATGATAATCTGGTTGGGAGCTGGCATAGCCCCGTTATTCAAATCAGGGCATCCAACATATACTACGCCGAGGCTTGTTGTAAAAGGTCCGTCCGGCACGGCCTGCGGCGTCAGCAGCTCTTCGCGGACCGGCATCTGGTGAGGCTCTATGTACGAGGGCACAAATTCAGGGATCTCGCCGCGCAGCATGCGGAGATAATTTTCTTTTGGCGTCATTATTTTTATTCCTTCCTGATTTATCATGGTTTTCGATTACTGATTTCTTGTTCAGGGCATTAGCTCTCGAAGCGATAAACGGCATGATCTTCAATAATTTTGCCAGCTATATGTTGATACAATCCAAGCACACACCGGCCAGGAGCACAACTAAAGTCCAGGCGGGCATATCGTCGGCAATTAACCGCCGGGCAGGACAGAGCGGCGCTAAGTTCTTTAACGCCAGCACAATATTCCCGTTTTGAATTCGTCTTCAACGCGCCTACCCACACGCTGTTTCCGCAGCATGGCCGAATGGTAAAAAATAAGAACTCGTCGGGCTAATACTACCACAATGGGCTGGCATTATATACGTGCCAAGAATACTAATAAGCGGGTTTAATTTCCTTTCACCAGTTCGGGCATTGTAAATAAATTTGCCTGATAATCGCGCCTTTAGACTGGGTAATTTTATATCTTATGACGAATACTTGTTGATTATAATCGCTGCCGCACTTTTCAGGCCGGAGCAGGTCATAACATCATTTTAATCGACATCCGCCCGCCGGCTGTCCGCCGCCTCGGCGTCATTACGTATTTATACTAGGACGGCACCGACAAGACATAAAAACGCCCTGATTCCTTTCGAATCAGGGCGCTGCTGCTTATGAGTCTTTATCATGCTTGCCATCAGGCCATTGAGAATTATCGAGTTTTACAAATCACAGCTGTTTTCTTGTTCTTCGCTTATGACGGCCTCTAAAAACATTTTTACCACGGCGGGGTCAAACTGCGTGTTTGAAAACGCGCGCAGTTCCTTTATCGCCTCTTCATTTGTCAGCGTTTTTTGATAGGGCCTTTTTGCGGTCATAGCCTCGTAGGCGTCCGCAACGGCAATGATTCTTGATTGGAACGGTATTTGTTCTCCCCTCAGCCCCGCCGGATAACCCGTACCATCCCAACGCTCATGGTGATGCAGCACATATTGGGCTATGGTTGCATATTCTTCCGCTGATTTTAAAATTTGATACCCCGTCTCCGGATGTCTTTTTATTATCCCAAATTCTTCGTCCGTCAGTTTTCCGGGTTTTTTAAGCAATTCTGTCGGCACCATTATCTTCCCGATATCATGTAAAAGGCCGGCAATACTTATTTCAGTTTTATCCTTTTCGCATAGATTAAACGCGTCGGCTATTAAGTAACAATATTGCGAAACGCGTTGCGTATGGATTTGCTCCTGTTCAACCTTAGAATTTATTGTCTGCAAGACCCGCTCAATGGTCTCATTGCGCATCTTCTTCCCAAGGCTGAGTTTTTCCTTGTACATCAGTCTGTCTGCATTCATAAAAACAGTTTCAACCCGCTCCAGCATGCTTGTTTTTACCGAATATCCCGCAGCCAAGGAAACGATTACGGTATCAAATTTGGCTGTCATCGCGGCACGCAGTATTCGCTGCTTTATTAATTCCGCATTATCCCCGTCTGTTCTCGGCAGCAATATTGCAAATTCATCTCCACCGATACGCGCGATTATTTCATCTTTCCTACAGACTTTTCTCAAAATGTCAGCCACCGTCTGCAGCAGCCGGTCGCCCATGGCATGCCCAAAAGCATCATTCGTCAGTTTCAGGCCGTTAACGTCCAGTGTCATTATAGTCAGCGGCAGATTGGTGCTTAGGTCGTATTTTTTAAGCGCCTTCTCCAGATAATGCCGATTATACAAGCCCGTCAGGTGATCATGATAACTTAAAAATTCAATTTGCTTTTGCCTTTTTAAATAATCAGAGAAATCCCTGAAAACAATTACAACCCCTGAGATTTTGCCAATAAAATTTTTTATGGGCGCCGCAATTATTTCTATTGGTATTTCTTTTCCTGATATAGAAATGAGGGTCATTGGCGAACAGGGCTTAAAAGTCTTACTGGTACGCAGCACAATATTCGCGGGGCTTTCACAAATTCTGCCATTATGCTCATCCATGATTTTCAAAACATCGTCCAGATATTTACCGACGGCATCCTTTTGTGTCTGTCCGGTCATTTCTTCCGCTAAAGGATTCATCACCGTAATATTGCCGGCACGGTCGGTTGAGATAACACCTTCCCCAACGGACAGAAGTGTCGTTCTATATCGTTCTTCCTCATCTGAAATCCGCTGCTCCATTTTTGCTTTTTCCGTATTATCAATGGCAAGGCCCTGATAAGATTTAATCTGCCCGCTTTTATTAAACCTTGGTATGCCGTTTATTGTTAAAAATATAACATTGCCGAATCTGTCATTAAACGGACAGGATAGACTTGAAAAGCTTTTTTTCTTGTTTAAAGCATGTTGGAAGCCACGCCGCATTTTATACCTTACCGATGGTAACATTAAATCGAACGCATTACCTTGTTCCACCAATTCGTTTGGTTTATATCCAAAAATTACATCCACAGCGCCGCTGATATAGACGAAAATGCCGTTTGTATTCATTTCCCACGCAATGGCTCTGCTGTGCTGCGTCAACTGCTCAAACCGCTCGTTGCTTTCCCTGAGCGCCTCCATGATACGTGTCCTGTCAGTAATATCTCTTTGTACGCCGATAGCCGTGGCACTTTCATCCCCATGTATCGGCGTTACGGAATATTCACAAAGAAATGTGGATCCATCTTTTCTGCGGCTTATGTCGGTGCTCGTGTAGGTTAGCCCATCATCGAGCGCCTTGATCATATCCGCATATTTTTCTTCCGTCATCGTTACATTCATGGTGTTGATGATGGTTTTTCCAATTATCTCGTCGGGCTCGTATCCGTGCGTCTCCTTGACCTTTTGATTGGCATAGATAATGATGCCGTCCATATTTGATATAACAACGGACTCCGATATATTCATTAAAGCCGTGTTTAAGTACCTGACCCACTCATAAGCCTTCTTGTTGTCCGTGATGTCCTCTAGATATCCATGCGATAACACCCCCCCGTCATCCAGCTTTTCAGGGCGAGCAACACCACGGATCCATCGCAGGCCTCTCTCCGGAAGCACAACGCGAAATTCGCAGTCCCATATTTGCAAAAACCGGACGGAGTTTTCGATAGCCGCATCCACCCGGCCGACATCGTCCGGGTGAACTCTAACACGGAGCGCCTGATCATTTTTCAGCAATTCTTCCGGTGTTATATTAAATATGTCGGTAAGCCCGTTGCTGACATAAAGGAACCATGAGTCTCCACCGGGGTACTTTAAAAATTGGTAAACTGCAACCGGCAATTGATCGGTCAGTTTTTTTAATAAAAGTTCACCATTTTCCATTCTATAACGGTTCTCGTTATAATCGGCATGGTTTCTTGCAATATCCTCCAGCATTTTATCCCTCCACTAAAAACGTCATTATGACGATTTGATAGAGTCACCCATAACTATATATCGTTATATTTTATAATTTTATAAAACATCATCGCCCATTTTTATACAGAAATGTCATCCGAAAAACCGACCGCATCGTGGTGATAAAGCGGCGTTTTGAGTTCGGATTGTACGACACTCTGATATTTAACTGAGAATTCAACTTATCCCCGGTCAAAAAAAGGCGATTTGCCGGAGACCGACAACGGAATACCCATAATGACAGGATGGCCGGGTATCATCCCGAGCGACGCGGCCGCCTGCCCAATCGTAAACATGATCCGCGTATCGATCCGCCGGTCGGCCAGCAGCGAAACGGCCGAGCCGAGCGCGATCCCCAGATCCAGGTAATTATGGATACAGCAGCCGTTGGCCTCCCCGCACGCCTTACAGTCCTCAAAATGACACAGGCCGCACAGCTCGTTCAAGCCGCGCCGGTCTTCCGAAACACCGGCCAGGATCACTGCCTGGCTTTTGTCGACGTTGCCGGCATCCCGCAGGAAAAACGGCGCGTTGTTTTTTTCACCGAGCCGGCGCATTTCCGCAGTAATCCTATCCTTATCTTCTCCCGTAACGACAACAGTCTCCAGATTGTCGACGCCGCAGGCTTTCGGCGCCGTCCTGACCGCGGCACAGGCCGCGTACGCAGCGTTCATTACAGCCTGTTCCTCAGATGATTTCGAATCCCGAATCATAATATGGACCTCCCTTTTAATAACACGGTTAAGAGCCTCCGGATGATCCGGACGCCTGTCCTTTTCAGAATAGCACGTTTTACCGGAAAATACATCTTCAGCTTATAAATCATACAGAATAAACGCCCCGAATCATTTGATTCGGGGCGTTTTGTATTGTAAAAAACTGTTTAACCGTTGGCTTCGTTATAGACGGCAGAGCCAAACGTATAGCCGTCGGAATCGGCCTGAACGGTGGCGTAATCCCAGGTTGTATCCACATAATCGTTCGTATAGAAATCGGCCGCGGCCATTTCCTTGCTGACGATACCGCCGTTAAAGAGATTGTCAAGCGTCTGCTGGACCGTATCCATATCGTACACGCCAATCTCGTGGGCGTCGACGCGCGCCTTCTGGTCGGCTTCCGTTGCGCCAATCATGCCGTAAACGTTACCGACAACCGCGCCAACCGCGCCGTCCCACGAAATGTCGATCTCCGGATACTTCTGGAGTGTGATATCGGCGGCCGCTTCCGGGTTGAGGTAGCAGAAATAGCAGGCCTTCGTAATCGCCGTAACAAAGCCCTTAACGACATCAGGGTGCTCGGCGGCAAAGTCGTTGTTGACCCAGACGGAGTTGGCAATCTGCGGGAGAACCTCGTTGCCGTTTAAGTAGCCCCAGGTATCATAACCCATGCCCTGGCACATGTAGTACTCCGAGATCCACGTGCCCATCACGTCGGCCTCGCCGCTGTTGAGCGCTTCATATTCCGCCGCGCCGTAGACAACGTAATTGACGGTGGCAGGGTCTACGCCGGCAGCCATCAGGATGGGATCAAACAGGGCCGGGAAGGATTCGGCCAGAGTGGCAATCGTTTTGCCCTCAAGGTCGGCCCAGGTGGAGATGCCGCTGTCGGAATTGTAGGCAAAGCCGAAGATGTTGTTGACAACAACGTTGCACACAGCTGTTATATTGTCCGCACCAACATCGGCGGTTGAGAGCGCCACTGCGGGCGAGGTGCCGGAGAAATCGGCGCTGCCGGCCGCTAAATACTTGGCGTCACCGCCGCTGACATCCTCGACGATGTTGACCTTAATGCCCTCGTCTTCAAAATACCCAAGCGCGTTGGCGACATGCATCCAGCAAAAGTCCAGGGATGCAAGCGCCGCGGGTGATACCCACGTGACCTCAAACAGCTCGTCCGACGGCGCGGAGGCGTCGGAACTCGGGTTGGCGGACGGTTCATCGCTCCCTGTTTTGCTGCCGCAGCCGGCAAAAAGCGCGAGCATCAGGCAAAGCGCCAGTAAAATGGCAAAAATCTTCTTCATCTTCTTAATTTCCTCCTATATTTTGTTAATGACGGAAGTATCCGTTATCTTTTCATTATGTAGCACATAGAGCCGGTCGCGGTCGTCTCAGCTTTTCGTCAGCTTTTTCTCCAGAATCGATATAGCCAGATAGAGAAGCAGACCGAATACCGCCACGTAAAGAATGCAGCTGAAGGCCTCGGGCATTCTGGAATAGCCGACGAGATAGCTGATCTGGTTGCCAAGCCCACCCGAACCGCCGCTCATTTCAGCCGAAACGCCGGAGATCATGGCTAAAACACTCGAGAGCTTAATGCCGGTAAAGATGCTGGGCAGAGCGTCCGGCAGCATACAATACCGGAAGGTCTGGTAGCGCGTGGCCTTCATGGACTGCATCAGCTCCAGCCGGGCCGGGTCAACGTTGGCAAAGCCGACGCTGGCGTTCATCGTCACGAGCGCGAAGCACTGGATGACGATTGTGATGATTTTAGGCGTGTTGCCGGTCCCGATAATAACCAGCAGAAGCGGGACAAGCGTCACCATCGGCACGCAGCAGATAATGACCATCAGCGGCGTAATCGCCATTGCCAGAACCTTGCTGTTTGACAGGAGAATGGCCAGGGCCAAGCCGACGACGACAGCAATAATAAAGCCAATCAGAATATTGCCGTAGGTGCTCAGAAGATACGGCAGCGTTTCCCCGAAGCTTGTGGTAAGCGCACCGAAAATATCGGACGGCTTGGCGATCATCCACGTTGGGATGTCGTTTTTAACACAGTAATACTGCCAATACCCCACCAGCGCCGACAGCAGAACCACAGCGGGGACAACGAGCGCGATAAAATCAACGATTTTGGCGCCTTTTCGAACTTTTACCGTTTCACAAGTCATTGACACGTCACCTCCTAAACGATCTGATCCAGATCAATTTTGCCGATGAGCTTTTCAATCTGGTTGCAGTAAGCGGCAAAATCCGGCTCTGTAAGCAGCTCCAGCGTACGCGGCCTTTTAAAGTCAATCGCCATATCTGCAATCACGCGGCCGGGGTTCGAGGCCATGACATACACCCGCTGGCTTAAAAGCACGGCCTCCTCGACGTTATGGGTGATAAAGATGATGGTCATCCCCGTCTTTTCCCATATGCTCAGCAGCTCGATATTGAGTTGCTCCCGGGTTTCGTCATCCAGCGCGCCGAACGGCTCATCCATCATCAGCATTTTCGGCTTGTGTACCATTCCGCGGATCACGCCGATACGCTGCGCCATACCGCCGGATATCTCACTGGGGTACGCGCCGGCATAGTCGGTCAGCTGGATCATGGCCAGCAGCTCGTCGGCGTACGCCTGATGCGCCGCGTCGTTAAGCCCCAGTATTTTTAGCGGAAGCGTTACATTTTGGCGGATGGTCAGCCAGGGATATAAATTCGGTATCTGAAAAATAAAGCCGAGGTTTCGAACCATCTCACTTGAAATCGGCCTGTCGTTATCGTATGGCACCCCGTCGACGGTGATCTTGCCGGAAGACGGCTTGATAATATCGTCGATCATCCGTATCACCGTAGACTTTCCGCACCCGCTGGGGCCGACGATTGAGACGAATTCACCTTTTTCAAACTGCATGTTAACGTCTTCCAGCGCGGTGATTTTCTGCCGCCGGGCGACAAACTGCTTGCTGATATTGCAAAGCTCTATAATAGGCTGCATACCGGCACCCCTCTCTCGTTTTATTTCCAGACAATGACCTTGCGTTCGATTATATTGACGATTTGAAACAGCGCCACGCCCACAACGGCGGCTACAATAATGGTAGCGAAGGCCGACGCCGTCGACGCAAACGACGCGTAAATCTTGATCCGGTAGCCGAGCCCGCCCTGGCCCACCGACATATCCGCCACCATCGAGGCAATGGTGCCGAGGATGCAGCCAAGCTTGAGGCCGGTGAAAACATGCGGCATGGCGTTGGGAACATTCACCTTGAAAAATGTCCGCCACCGGCCGCAGCCCATCGCTTTCATAACGTCGACATTGTTCTTGGGCGGATTGGCAAAGCCCGTCAGGCTGTTAAGCGCCACGACCGGAGCCATCTGCAGGATGATGACGATAATCTTCAGCGAGGAGTTGGCGCCCATCGTCAGCTTGAAGATCGGGACGAGCGTTGCCATCGGGGTCACCATCAAAATAATCAGCACTGGCGTGATGGCCCGTACAACCAGCTTAAACTGAGCGGCTAGAGCGGCCACGATAAAGCCGACAGGCACCGCCAGCACATAACCGAGCGCGATATTTTTTGCCGAGATGGCAAGATCCTTAGCAATGACGTCGGCAAAATTATCCGCCAGTGCGCCGAGAATGGCGGTTGGGGCCGGCAGGAGCTTTTCGGGGATCTGGAATATCCGCGTGATGGCTTCCCACATAATGAGTAAAATAGCAGCGGCGATAACCGGGGCTGCCACCGGCAATATTTTTGATTCGGTCTTTCTCATAGCGCTCCTCCTGTCGAGGCCTGGCCGCGCACAAGCTCGTTGACCTGTTCGCGCAACCGGATGAATTCGGGATTAATCAGGAGATCCTGCGTACGCTCGTCATAGCTTAGCGGAATATCCAGTTCGCCCACGATGGTAGCCGGGATGGGCGACAATACAATGAGCCGCGTTGCGAGCGTCAGCGCCTCGTTAATGTTGTTCGTAACCATAATGATGGTGTTTTGGCGCTCCTGCCATATTTTCAGAAGCTCCTGGTTGAGCGTCTTGCGCGTGATAGCATCCAAGGCGCCGAACGGCTGGTCCAGCAGAAGCACGGACGGATTATGGACAAGAGCGCGCGCGACGGCGCAGCGCTGGCGCATCCCGCCGGACAGCTCCTTGGGGTAGCATGCTTTGTAATCCTGCAGCCCGACGAGGCGAAGCTGTTCCAGAACGCTCTTCTCAGCCGCATTGCCGCGCGCGCCGCCGAACACCTCCAGCGGCAGGCGCACGTTGGCGTAAACGGTGCGCCATTCCATGAGATTATCACTTTGCGAGATGACGCCGGTGTTTTTCTGCAGGGATGACGGCATGCCGCGCGACGCGTCTTGTCCGAAGAAAACGAAATCGCCGCCAGAGCACTTTTCCATACCGCTGATGATACGCATCAGCGTCGATTTCCCGCAGCCAGTGCTGCCCAGTATGCAGACAAATTCATGCTCTTTAATGGTCAGACTGATATCCTTTAAGACCTCCAGCCTGCCTTTTTTGGTCATATATGATTTTTGAACCTTATTCATCTTAAAATTAAAATGATGCATAACATGACCTCCGATTTGAACTCAGTTTAGCTGAGCTTGTATGGAACTAAAATTTTTAGCAGGCGGGTAATGGATAAACAAAAAGGGACATCACAAACTGTGATACCCCTTTGTATGATGCAGCTTTGAGTGCGGCTTCTTCCCGCGCTCCGGTTTATTAACTTTCCGAGTCGTAGACGATTTTACCGGCCAATACGGTCTTCAGCACCTTTGTGCTCCGGATTTCATCGGGCGTTGCGTCTAGGATTGGTGTATCGACCAGCGCATAGTCGGCGGCGTTGCCGACTTCAACGGAACCCATTTTAGTATCGTCGTAGGAGAAATAAGCGGAGCTTTTCGTCCACATGACGAGAGTTTCTCGGGCGCTGAGCGCCTCATCGGGCAAATGCACAAAGCCGCAGGCCGTGTTTCTGGTAATCGCGCCGTACATGCCCTCAAAGGGGTTGCACGTAACAACCGGGCAATCCGAGCTGCCGCCGACGATGACGCCGGCATCCATGGCCGTCTTGAACATCATGTACCGGGATGTCAGCCGCATGCCGATGATGCCCTGCTCGCCCATCTGGAGGTTGATCGTCGGCTGCGACGTTATCGGCACGTTGAGCTCCTTCAACCGGCCCACCTGATCGGGCTGGGTAATGGCCATGTGGATGATGTAATGCCGGGCGTCGCGGTTCCCGGCGGCCTCGTAAGCCGCCTCAAAGGTGTCCATGGCCACATCAGCCGACTTATCACCGCAGCAGTGGATGCCGATCTGCCATTTGTTCTGGCCGGCCAGCCGGCCCATCTCCACCATCTGGTCTTTTGTATAGATGAGCTCCCCTGCTGTTTCCGGCATGTGATCATAGTTTTCGCGCATGGCGGCCGTGCCGGTTGCCGGGATGCCGTCGAGCGTGACCTTGATGCCGTTGAGCTTGAGCATGTCGTCCCCGAAGCCTGTGACGGCGGCCATTTGCCGGATGCGCTCCAGATGATACGGCATGTCGCCCCACGCCTTGTCGAGATAAAACATGAGGTTGGCTCGGTACGTCAGCCGGTTCTGCTTTTTAGCCTGCAGATACGCGCGCATATAATTCAGCGGCAGGTTAGCGTCAATACAGCTGGTAATGCCGAAGCTGTTAAGTACCTGGCCAATGCTCTCAATTGCCACGACGATCTGCTCTTCCGTGAGTGGCGGTATTGCCGCGTCGATAAGCCCCATGGCCGAGTTCTCGTATAGGAGTCCGTCCGGTTCGCCGTTTTCGTCGCGGCCGATCTGGCCACCCTCGGGGTCCGGCGTATCCTTTGTAATGCCGGCCAGCTCCAGCGCTTTAGAGTTGGCCACATAGACGTGGTGACACAGGCGGGCACAGTAAACGGGATGCTCCGTCGTAACTGCGTCGAGATCGTAGCGGGTCGGCATTTTTTGATCGGTCCAGACGATCTCGTTCCACCCCGAGCCTTTAACCCAGTGACCGGCCGGCGTTCTCTCGGCCTGCTCCTTGAGGCGTTTTTTAAAGGCGTCAATATTGCTGAGCCCTTCCATGTTCGCGCCCAGCATCTCCACGCCGCAAAAAAGAGCGTGCATGTGGCTGTCGATAAGGCCCGGGAGCAGCGTTTTTCCGCCGGCGTCAATAACCGTTGTGTCCGGCCCGATATACTCGCTGCCGTCGCCGGGACCGACGCCGATGGTCTTGCCATCCTTGGCGGCGGCAAAGCCGGCGGGATAGATCGGAAAGTCAAATTTGCCGGCCTGTATGTCCTCAATCGTCAGGGCGACGGTGTAGACATTGGCGTTTTGAATGACAAGGTCAGCATAAGGCGTCCAGGGTTTACTCATGGTAAGAGCTCCTTCCTTTATGTTTAGTAGCCGTCAGCGCAGAACGGGGACATCCCAGAGGTTCAGCTTCGTGCCGATGCCCTTTTCTATCGCGTTTCTGTAAACAATCGTGCCCCACGCCACATCCTCAATGGGCATACCGCCCACGGAGTAAATGACAATTTCGTCCTTCTTGCGGTGGACCGGAATCTTGCCGATCATCGCGTCACCCAGGTCGTCGACCTGATCGATCGTCATCTTCCCGTCGTGGATAAGGTCCATACAGTGCACAGCCGGCATCGGTATGGATTCATACGCCGGATACGGCATTTCCTCCGCCCACGCCTCGTACAGCATGATGTTGTCGGCTACGTTCCGGGCGCGGTTAATGAGGAAATCATCGTCAAAGCGGGCGGCGGCGGCACAGCTGATAACGGCGCCAGGCTTAATCCAGCTTTCCTCCACGAAGGGGTAAAGCGCGGGGTCGCCCGTCGGGACGGAGGGGGCGATACTGACAATATCACAGTCCCGCACGGCCTCTTCGTTGGTTTCCACGATGATGATATTTTTAACGGACGGATATCTTTCCTCTACAAAGGCCTTAAACGCCATGGAGGACGCCGACGTCGGGCTGCTGCCCTTAACCTTGACGGTATCAATGCCGGGCCGGACGGCCATCGCGGCTTCAAAAGCCGTTTTGCCCATGACGCCCGGGCCAATGATGCCGATTGTTTTTGCGTCGTCCCTGGCGAAATACTTGTATCCTACACCGGGTACAGCGCCCGTTCTGTAAGCGCTGAGGATGTTTGCCGACATATAGGCAATCGGCGCGCCCGTGTCCTTGTCGTTAAGCGTGAGCATTAATACGGATCGCGGCAGGCCTTTTTTCTTGTTTTCAACATTAGAGCCGTACCATTTCATGCCGACCATGTCGAACTGGCCGCCGAGGTAGGCCGGCATCGCCATAAAGCGGCGGTCGGGGCCGTCCTTGGGCATATTCGGAAACTCCGGCTCAGCCGGAAACGTCATCATAACGCCGTGGGAGTTGCCGTTGGCGCCGCCCATTCTGTAGTCGCCCATTTTCATCAGGCGGAACATATCGTCCAGCGCTTCCACGCAGCCCTTCATATCCATGACGCCCGCTTCGATCATATCCTGCTCGTTCAGGTATAAGAAATCAATTTTCGTTTCGCTCATTTTCCTCGTCCTTTCTCAATTAAAATCAAAAAAGGCGTCATGCCGCTTTTGCAGCAATAACGCCTTTGTTAATGACTGTGTCGTTGTGATTTGAATTTAAGTTTAGTCCATCAGGTTTCATTTGTCCATTGACAGATCGTTGAATGTGATGTCAATTTTGGGGCAATTTATATAAAAGAATTCAAATATTTGATCTTGTTAAAGATTATTGACCCTTTATTGACAGTTGGGTTGATGTAAGCCATCCTTCATCCGTTATAGAATCCGGCCGTATCGTGACGCGGCGCGCGCCTTCACGATACGGCCGGCACAAATCTTATCAGGAAGCCACGCCCTCGCGTTTTTCCAGAGTGGAATAGCTATCCATTTCTTCAACTTCATCAATCGTAGCGGGCTTGAACATCGGGTCCTTTTTGATGAACTTGACCCATATGACAGAGAAAACGATGAGCACAGCCAGAATGGCCAGGAATATCTTGTAAATCGTGATTCGCGCATCTCCCTCGGCGATGTTCCAGATCATATAGATATCGCCGATGATGCAGACGATTTGGGGGATGCCGAGCAGGGTCAGCTTCTTATTCCGTCCGGGATGATCCGGATATCGTCTCCTGAGAACCAGCACCGTAACGTTAACAAGAATATACGATGTCAGCCAGAAGCAGGATGCGGCCAGCAGCATATTGACGAGGCCGGAGGTCTGCGTCAGGCCCGTGACGATCAGAAATGCATTGCCGATAGACATAACAAACAGGCCAACAATCGGCACAGCGCGCTTATTGAGTTTGGCAAATCCGGAAGGCAGAAGGTCGGTCTCCGCCATACCCTGAAACACGCGGGGAATACCCCCCAAAATCGTATTGACAGTACTCACACTGGCCAGAATCGATACGATACCCATCCAAACTTCACCCGTCCGGCCCAGAAGATTGCTGGCGAACACCATATGCGGCAGCTCAGCGGTCGACAGGACGTCCAACGAGACGTAATTTTTCATACCGAGCCCTAAAAACGACTGGATAACCAAAAGAATCAATATGCCGAGAATCATAGCAAGCGGGACATTTCTTTTGGCGTTTTTCATGTTCTTCGCAACCGGAATAACGAACTCGATACCGATAAACAGCCAGAACGCCAGCGCCGACAAGCTCACCGCGCCGCCAAAGCCCTGTACGGGCGCTGCCGTCTGCTCAGACGGCGGTATAACCGTGCCGGTTCCAAGCTTGAAAAAGCTGATGATCGCCATCATAACCAGCGATGCCAGCAGAAGGAAAACTACGATGTTTTGAATCCTGGCAAAAAGGTTGACACCCCTGTAGTTCACAAACGTCAGAATCGCCAGAATAGCAATGCTGATGACGGGTGCCGGTATTCCAGGGAAAAAGACGTCGCTGATTACCATACCGCACATGGCAATCTCCACCGATCCGGCCAGCAGATTGACAATGCCATACGCCGACAGTGTCGAGATGATGGAAACGACAGGGCCCAGCCCAACCTTTGTGTATTGCCCCAAACCGCCGTCCAAATTCGGCATCAATCCATGCAGCTCACTGAATGAAACAGCTAAAAACGTGTTTAATATGAAGACGATGACCATGGAAATAACGAATCCGCCGCCGGCCAGGCCGATGCCGAGACCCAGCGAGAGCAAGCAGGTGGTCGCTACGATCAGCCCAACGCCGATGGAAATAGCTGTGGGTAAACCAAATCTCTTCGTGTCTTGCATTTTAATACTCCCCCCATGTGTTTTAAGTTCAAGGGCGCTCTGATATTCAGAGCGCCCTTGCTCGTCGATCTCGTTGAATCGACCGTCAATATTCAGCCGTCAGCATGGATGATAAAATAAAAAGGCGCCGAGCCGCCCAATTGCAGCTTCAACACCTTTGTCAACCACGCTTTCGTATGGTAATTTCATTGTAGCGAATAGAGTGGATTATTGTCTATACATAAACCCGTTAAATAAAACGTCAATAACGCGTCAACAACTGTGTAATTATACACAAACACTTGGCCCATCACCTTTTGCATTGACATATTATTGACTTTTCGCCAACAGCCCTGTATGCTTTTGTCAACCCAGCAGCAGCTGTCGCAACGAGAGGAAAGGACTGATCCGGATGGGAGAAAAACTGAAATGGCTGATGAACGCGCTGAATATATCGGGCGTCGAGCTGGCTGACTATTTAGGTATCAACTATGCTATCATCAGCAACTGGCGCACCGGAAAGCGCGTGCTGAAGTATCAGTCAAAGCATACGGCGAAGCTGGCATCCTATATTTTGTCCTCCCCGGCCGAGATGGAAGCGCACATCGTCCGGGATATGCTGAGAAAACAGCACCCTGAGCTCGACCCCGACAATCCGACACAGCTGGAGCACGCACTGCGCGTCTGGCTGACGATCCCGAAAACACCCGGAGAGATGACGGAAACGGCCTCATCCGGCGCATCCGCCTTCTTCAATGTCAACGTCGAGACAACGCTGGGTATTGAAAACATGTTCAAGGAGCAGTGGCGCTTTTTCAAGGCGGTTCAGAAAATGGCGCCGGGGCAGACAGTTAATGTCATTGATTTCGGCGCGATCAACTGGACCAGTGTCGATCTGTCCTTTGTAGAAAAAACCGTAGAGGAGACGCTTCAGACAATTGCTTGCGGCCACCACATGCGCATCATCGACCAGATCACCGAGACCTACCGGCCGTGGGATTATATGTTCCGCTTCATACCGATCTATCTCAATGAAAACGTTACGTCTTACTTTTACCGGGATCCGCAGCCGTCGCCCCTGCGGCAAAATCTGTTCTTAGTGGAAGGCCAGTCGGCCCTGACGGTATCCAGCACGTCTGCGTATCCGGATTATGTGATCACTTCGCTTTACCGCCAGCCGGAATATGTGAGATTTTATGATTCCCTCTCGGAAGCGATTGCGGAAAGAAGCCATCTGATGATCCAAACGATGCGAGACGAGCAAATCCATGAGCTTCTGGAGATTATAGACTCGCATATAAAAAGCTCCCGGCGTTTATATATGGTCAACAAACGGCCCACGTTCCGCAATATGACGAATGAGCTGCTGCGTGAAATTCTTGACAGCAACAGCGTCAGTATACCGCAGCAGAAGCTGTGTCTGGCCGCCAATGAAAAAAGCACATCCATCCGCGGGCGCTGTAAAAGCATACAAATTTACGATCTTGACGCCTTTGAGGCCATGGCCGAGCAGGATATGATTATTGAATACGATCTGTCCGCGATCCTTGGCCGTACCATCACAATCACCCGACAGCAGTTTATGCGCCAGTTGGAGCATATTAAGAAAAATGTTCAGCTGGAGGACTATACAATGGTTATTTATCCGTTTTCCAAGCTGAGCATGGACACGCCGCCCCCTTTTAATATCATTGTGCAGGATGACAGCCTGTCGGCGGCGTGGGACGTGGAGAAATACACACGGCGTATGTACAGCGAGGATTTGTCCATCGTCAATGGCTTTTATCAATATGCCGAATCGGTCTGGGAACACATCCCGCCCGTATCTAAAACAGCGGAATGGTGTAAAAAGCAACTGGACAGAATATTGAACCTGTATTCGGATTCTATATCAAACGGAAGGTAATTGACTCATTATTGACATCAATCTTTATCTATTCTGTATATTGACTGATTGTTGACCGTTGGTATATTCTTTTAGTGTCATAACAACGGAGTTATCCGGCGGCAATTCGCCCGGTAGCTCCGTTTTTATTTTTAACGGAACAGGAGTGACGAACCTTGCGTATCACGACACATCCGATTTTAGGAACCTATGAGAAAGGCCGGCTCGTTGAATTTACGCTTGACGGCCAAACAATGACCGGCTATGAGGGCGAGCCGATTGCCGCCGCCTTAAGAGCCGCCGGTGTGATGACGCACCGGCACACTGCCAAAACCGGTGAAGCGCGCGGCATATTCTGCGCCATCGGGCGCTGCACCGACTGCGTCATGATCGTGGACGGCGTCATGAATATCCGCACCTGCATTACGCCGCTTTGTGAGGGTATGAAGGTGCAGACGCAGTACGGCGTTTCACCCGGGGAGGATGCCGAATGAAAAGATATGAGCTCATTGTTATCGGCGCGGGACCGGCGGGCCTCAGCGCGGCTGTTGAGGCAGCCAAGGCCGGAATGAACGTCGCCGTATTCGATGAAAACAGCCGGCCCGGCGGCCAGCTGTTCAAGCAAATCCACAAGTTTTTCGGCTCGAAGGAGCACATGGCCAAAATCCGCGGCTTTAAAATCGGCGAAATGCTGCTGCGCGAAGCCGACGAGGCGGGTGTGAGTGTCTTCCTAAACGCCACGGTCATCGGCATTTTCCCGGAAATGAAGATTACCGTCCGATTTGGCGATCACGTCGAGCATTTCAGCGCGGACAATATCGTTGTTTCAACGGGCGCGGCCGAAAACATGATCGTCTTTGACGGCTGGACAAAGCCAGGCGTTATCGGAGCAGGCGCGGCACAGACGCTGATGAATCTCTACGGCGTGCAGCCGGGACAGCGCGTTTTGATGCTCGGCTCCGGCAACGTCGGTCTTGTGGTGGGTTATCAATTGCTGCAAGCCGGCTGCCAGCTCGTCGCCATTGTGGACGCCGCGCCGCGCATTGGGGGCTACGGCGTGCACGCGTCCAAGCTGGCACGCAACGGCGTGCCGTTTTACACATCGCACACCGTTGTGAAAGCCGAAGGCGGCGACTGCGTCACCGGCGCCGTCATTGCCGAGGTTGACGCGCAGTTTAAGCCCATCCCCGGTACCGAAAAGCATATGGATGTGGACACCATCTGCCTGGCCGTCGGCCTGTCACCCATGAGCCAGCTGCTCCGGATGTCCGGAGGCGATATCCTCGACGGGCCGGAAGGACTCGTACCGGAAACGGACGAATACGGCCAGACCTCAATCCCCGGCCTTTTCGCCGCAGGCGATGTGGCCGGAATCGAGGAGGCCTCGTCGGCCATGATCGGCGGGCGCATCGCCGGTGCCGCGGCGGCAAATCGCGGCGGATACCTGTCCGATATGGATTTTGCCGGACGGGTAGATACGCTGAGAAGCTCGCTCAGCCAGCTGCGCCAGGGTATGTTTTCAAAAGAAAATAAGGGCCGCAACGATTTAACCGCGACGGACGAGGGCTACGCGCTGTCCCGTTCGCTTTTAAGCAGGGGCTTCATCGAAGAGACAGAGCTGGAGAGCTTTCCCGCCGCATCCGGTAAAAAAGCAGGCGTACACCCCGTCATCGAATGCACGCAGAATATTCCCTGCAACCCCTGTCAGGACGCCTGCCCTGTCGGCTGTATCTTAGTTGGGGACAATATCACCAGCGTACCGGTTATGGCCGAGGACAAGAAATGCACCGGCTGCGGCTTGTGCGTTGCCAGCTGCTCCGGCCAGGCCATCTTCCTCGTCAACGACGAGTATGACAGCGAACGGGCGTCCGTTACGATGCCCTACGAATTCCTGCCGTATCCCGAGGCCGGGCAATGCGGCACAGCGCTTGACCGGTCTGGAAACCCGGTCTGCCCCGCCGAAGTCCTTTCAATCAAGACAAGCGGCGCGACGGATCAGACAGCGCTGCTGACAATTGCCGTACCAAAAGAGTTTTCAGGAAAAGCCCGCGCGTTTCGGCCGAAAGGAGGCGCTTTGAATGGATAATTTAATGAACCGGTCGGCCGATATCGGCCCGTTTACAGCTATGCCGGACGACGATTTGATTGTCTGCCGCTGCGAGGAGGTCACGAAGGGTGAAATCCGGCGGGCGGTGCACGAGGGATTTCGTTCCCTGACGGAGATCAAGCGGTATCTGCGAAGCGGCATGGGGCTGTGCCAGGGCCAGACGTGCGCCCGGCTCGTGCGCGCCATTGTCGCCAAAGAGCTCGGCGTTAAGCAGGCCGAGCTGACCATGACAACAAACAGAGCGCCGGCCCGGCCCGTTGAAATGGACATCTACGCGAGGGAGGAATAATCGTGAGGATTACTGATTCAGCCGACGTCGTCATCGTCGGCAGCGGCGTTATCGGAAACGCAGCCGCGTATTATTTAGCAAAACGCGGCGCGTCCGTCATCGTACTTGAGGCCGCCGAGATGATTGGAAACGGCGGCTCGTCCCGAAACGGCGGCGGCGTGCGCCAGTCCGCGCGCGATCCGCGCGAGCTTCCTTTGGCGATGTACGCCGTGGATAACATGTGGCCGTCGCTCTCCGAGGAGCTCGGCATGGAAATTGAGTACTTTAAAAAGGGCAATCTGCGCCTGGGTAAGACGCCGGCACACATGGCCACCTTGAAAAAACTGGCCGACAGCTGCAACGAGCAGGGCCTTGGCGTCGAGATGCTCGACGGCGGGGATGTGCGGCAGATAAACCCCTATCTCTCCGAGGAGGTCATCGGCGCCAGTTGGTGCCCGACCGACGGGCATGCCAACCCACTTCTAACGACGCTGGCCTATTACCGCGCGGCCAGAAATTCCGGCGTCCGCTTTTATACGAAGGAGAAGGCTGTCCGGCTTGTCAAGCAGCAGGGAAAGCTGAGCGGCGTGCTGACGGAATGCGGCGATTTTTTCTGTGGCGCTACAATTCTCATCGCCGCCGGATACTTCAGCCGGGAGCTGGTCCACACGGTCGGTATTGACGTCCCCATGCAAAAAGCGCTTTTGGAAGGGCTCGTCACCGAGGCGGAGGCACCCATGTTTGAACAGATGCTCGGTACGGCCATGGCGGATTTTTACGGCCACCAAACGCCGCACGGCTCGTTTGTTTTCGGCGGCCACTCCGGCATGGAGTGGCATATGGCCGAGTATGCCAGGAACGGCCCGGCCGATAGTATGTACGTCACGGCCCCCAACGCCGCACGCGCTATCCTAAGTTACTTCCCCCGACTTAAAAACACGAAAATCGTGCGCACATGGGCCGGGGCGATGGACGACTGCGTCGACAAGGTGCCCGTTATCAGCTGGGTGGAAGAGGTTCCCGGCATGGTTTTGGCCTGCGGCTTCTCCGGCCACGGCTTCGGCATCTCCCCCATCGTCGGCCTGCTGCTATCAGAGCTCGTGCTGGACGGCCAGGCGTCAACCCTGCCGCTGGACGCCTTCCGGTATGACCGGTTCGCCCCCCATTGACCGGCACTAAAAGAAAGAAGGATGATTATACATGCAGTTTGAAAGAACGAACTATTCCTCCGGCGCACCCCTTGAAGAGAAGGCCGGCTATTCGCGTATGGTAAAGGTCGGGCCGTTCATTTATATCGGCGGTACGACCTCCGTGTTGCCGGACGGCTCCGTTTACGGCGAGGGCAGCGCTTATGAGCAAGCGAAGTTTATACTGAATAAATTCGTGGACCTCCTGTCGCAAGCCGGCGCTTGCGCTCAAGACGTCGTTAAAATCAAAGGCTATCTTACCGATATGGCTTACGCGGCCGAAGCGGCACGCGCCTATTCCGAAATCTTCAAGGATATCCGCCCGCTTTTAACCTTCGTTGGCACGCCCATGCTCAACCGGCCCTCCCAGCTTATTGAGCTTGAACTGGAAGCCATTGCGTCATCCGATTAATTCACACTATACACGCCATCAAAAGCGTTTAAAGAAAGGTCTTGCATCCTGATGTCTGCTTTTGTAATTAAAATTGATTTGGACAAATACTGCCTGGATGCCGAAGCCATTCTGGTGATCGACACGGTTGAAAAAACAGCGCCGGCAAAGGGCGGAATCCGCATCCACGCCAACGTTACCGAAGATGAAATCGCCTCTCTGTCCGCTGAAATGACGAAAAAATGTATACTGGCCGGCCTGCCCTTCGGCGGCGCGAAGGGCGGCATCCGGCTGTCTAACCTTGAAAACGTGGACCGGGCGATGTACGCCTTCGGGCGGGAGTTGTCGAAAATTGATTTCCTGCCCTATAAATGGTGCGCCGCCCCGGATGTCAACACGGACAGCAAGGCTGTCGACGCATTTATCGCCGGCTGCGCTTCCGTCAAGGGCTGGCGAAAAGCGCGGATTGCCGCGACGGGGAAAAGCAGCGGCATCCCGCACGAGCTTGGCAGCACCGCCTTCGGCGTCGTGCGCGCTATTGAAAAAACCATCGATTCGCTGAAACTGCCCCTGGAACTTGAAGGTGCGCGCATTCTCGTGGAGGGTATTGGCGAGGTCGGCGGAAACGCGATTAAGCTGCTGCTGGATCAAGGCGCCGTTATCGTCGGTATCAGCGACGCCAGCGGCGCTCTTTACTGCGGGGAAGGGCTGGACCCGGCTGAGCTCCGAGCTCTGATTGACGAGAAAACGCTGATTCGGGACGCCTTATGCCGGTTCTGGAAGGCCTGGAGCTATCCCGACCCGTCCATGCTTTTAGAAATGGACGCCGATATCCTCATCCTGGCCGGGCCGGGCCGAAGCATTAATCGGAAAACAAGCTGCGGGCTGAAGGTACAGCTCATCGCCGAGGGTGCGAACATTGCCTATACCGACGAGCAGGTACGTGAGGACGTCTGCCGGCAGGGTATCGTCAGCATTCCGGGTATCATTGCCAATTCCGGCGGCGTCATCTCCAGCTATGAGGAATGGCTCATCGAGCAGCAGGATCTGATGAGTCTGCCGCTGCAGGATAAATGGGAGCGCGTCAAAGCGTCCATCATATCCCGAATCGATCCGAACATCTCGGAGCTGTGCAGCAAAATACAAAGCAATCCCGGAAAAACGCCGTATGCTCACGCGCTGGACATGGCCGATTTTCGGCAGCTGGAGCTGCGGGACGCCAACCGGGAGCTGCGCAGTCAGACCAAGCGCATCAATACGGAGCTGGAAAAACGCTTTGCCGTCTATACCAAATAACAGAACGTATTTTTACAACCCCACCAGTTGAAATAGCAGCCCCACTGATGATCACGCTCATCAGTGGGGCTGCGTTATATAAAAGCCCTTATATAGGGGCTATCTCTTTGTGAAACACCGGGCGCAGCCCGCTCCTATTTGATCATACGCCGACGGCCTGCTTGAGCTGTTCTGCCTGGGCCGCAAGCTCTTCACTCGTCGCCGCATCACATTAATGCACGCAGCCATCCGGCTTAATACTCGTCCGAATCGGCGCAGCAGGACAGTCCGGCCGCAATGGCCTGATCCAGCTTGCCGATAACAGCCGCGCTGTATTTTTTCCCTTCGTCAGCCCGGAGAATCTGCAGCGCGTCAGAAGGGCTCATACCCTTTTTATACACCCTGTTTTCCCGCAGCGCTTCAAAAGAGTCCGCAACGGCAATGATCTGCGCCTCCGGCAGAAGCGCGTCCTGCCCGAGCCCCCTCGGATAGCCTTTGCCGTCCACCCGCTCGTGATGCTGTTCCACAATTTTTGTCACCAGGTCCGGAAAGTCCGCTTCCCGCAGTATTTCCGCACTGACGGTCGGATGATTCTTCATTTCGGCAAATTCTTCATCGTCCAACGCGCCCGGCTTATACATGATTTTATCTCGTATGGCGATTTTTCCAATATCATGCAGGAGTCCCGCAAAGCGCAGCATTTCCAGCTGCTCATCCGGGAGCCCCAGCATACCGGCCAGCCGAACGGCGGTCTCTGCAACACAGCGCGAATGTTTATACAGCTCGACGTCCTTTGCTTTTAAGACCTTCAAAAGCGCGTTAGCTGTACTGGACTTTTTCTTCACCAGTTCATTGTTCAGCCGAGTGATAACGAGCTTCCAGTTTTCGATGTTTTCAAGCCGGCAGGCCATAATGGATGCTTTTTCGTCCTCCTCGGCCTTATAGGCAACGGCCGCCGCGACGGTTTCGACGAGCTTGTCGTTATCCCATGGCTTAGTAATATACTGATAGATCCGCCCTTCGTTGATCGCGGCAATGATAATATCAATGTCGGAATAGCCCGACATCAGAATGCGGACGGCCAACGGCTGGAGCTCGCGGGCCTTCATCAGCAGCTCCAGCCCCGTCATATGCGGCATCCGCTGGTCGCTGATGACCACATCCACCAAGGTGCTTTCAAGAATTTCAAGGGCATTTTCAGCGTCGACGGTATGTAAGAAATGATAGGAACCGTCATCCAGGGTCCGGATCAACGATCGGATAATCATGATTTCATCATCGATGATCAGCAGGTTTTGTTTCTTATCCATTGTTTACCCTTCAATCGAAATATTCTTTTTGAAACAGCTCTTCGAAAGTGCTCCGGTCAATTTTTAATAATTCAAAAGTCTCCGGGAGAAAATCACAGAACGGACCGATACCGTAGGCCCGGCAGGCGTAGCGCTGCGCGATATGGACGATACAGGCCAGTTCTTTATTTACAAGGTTTTCGTCAGACGGGTTGGCGTAAAACGCCGCCGCATCGGCAATCTCGAACGGGGCGTTCCACCACCTCAGCAGATATGCCGACAGCTCGGCATGCGTAAAACCGTATTGGGACCGCTCCCAGCCAAGCAGGTCCGGCGCTTTGCCGACGATCGCCAGCTGTACCATGCTTATGTAGGGCGAACCGTAATACTTCATCATCAGCGCAACGCCAATTTTATGCAGCAGACCGGCCGTGGCATCAAAACGGCTTCGATCACCGCGCGGCAGGCACTGATGAATAATTTTTTGAATTTTGCTGGTACAGTACGCGTGATTCCACATGATTTCAGCCGCGCTGCTGTTCGTACCGGGGACCCGAAGACAGTCCATAATTTCCATAGACCGCACCAGTTCTTCCAGCTCGCCCATACCGATACAGGCCAGCGCCTTTTTCACTGAGGCGGTTTTAACCCCATAAAACGCGGAATTGATAATTTGCAGGATTTTCGCCACAACCGTCTGATCTTTCTCAATTTCGGATGAAATGGCCGCAAAGTCCTTGCCGTCCTGGAGGGCGTTCAGGATATTCCGGTAGCGGTTCCGGATCGTCGGAAGCGTGTTGAGATTATTAATATGGGAAACCAGGTCAGCCGGCAGATTAACGCCGACGTTCTGCAGGTTCTGTTCGATAATACTGATGAGCTCGTCATTATTCCAGGGCTTGAACAGGTAGGCCTTTGCCAGATTGCTTTGGAGCGTCTGCATCACTTCATTATCGTCGGCATACCCGCTCAGAACCACACGGACCGTCTCCGGATATTCCTGTCTCACAATTTGTAAAAGCTCTAGGCCGTCCATCCCCGGCATACGAATATCTGTAACAATCATATCCACGCTATCGCTGCGCAGTATCCCGAGGGCCGCTTCGGCACTCTGTGCACAATAGAGCTTAAAACCCGAATCTATAAATGTCCTTCTGATTGCCTTGAGTATCTGCGCCTCGTCATCAACAAACACGACCTTTTTCACACTTACTCATCCTTTGCTCTTGTGGGATTAATGGGCAGCAATATTTTAAAGCAGGTACCGATGCCGACTTCAGACGTTACTTCCAGATGGCCGCCGTGTTTATTAACAATGATATCGTATGCCAGGCTCAGCCCCAGCCCCGTCCCCTGGCCGACGGCTTTCGTCGTAAAAAATGGCTCGAAGATCCTGTTCATAATGTCATCTTTCATTCCACAGCCGTTATCACCAATATAGCAGCAAACGTAATCACCCTCGACCTTCGTTTCAATCGTAATCAAACCTTTATCATTCTGATTCTGTTGCTTGATCGCCTGTGCGGCGTTGACGATCATATTAAGCAGCACCTGATTGATCTGCCCGCCGTTGGCGCTCAGCCGCGGCAAAGGCGACGGACTGAAATTGACCGTGCTGTTATATTTAATTTCATTGTTGGCAATAAGCAGCGTCGTTTTAATACCCTCGTTCAGGTCAAACGGGCTTCTCTCCTCTAAAAGACTGGATCTTGAAAACGTTTTGAGCGCGTTAACAATTTCTGCGATTCGATTGAGCCCCTCCTGTGTGTCGGAGATAATCTCCTTCAGATCACTGCGGGTCATGTCGATGGCATTTTCTTCCCAGGCCTGTTCGACCGGACTATGCTTACCGCCGACATGGTACTTTTCCATCTGACGGTATGTATCAACAACACTGAGCATACGCTCCAGCCGGTCCGAATACTTATTGAGCACAGCAAAATTGGATTTGACAAAGCCGAGCGGATTGTTGATCTCATGGGCCACACCGGCGGCCAGCTGCCCGATACCCGCCATTTTTTCCTGCTGGACCATCTGGGTCTGCGCCGTCTTCAGCGTTAAAAGTGCTTCCTGCAGCTCCCGGTTTTGCTCATTGAGCTGCCTTTCCAGCTTTTTCTGCGTCGTAATATCCTCACGCGCTTCAATAAAGCTGTTAAAAAGCTTCCCCAGTTCTCCAATCTCATCCTGATGGGCTATTTTAAGCTTGGAGACATTTGTAAAATTCCCTGACTGCAGGTGGCGAAACGTATCCGTTATGTTTCTAATTGGCTGAATAAACTGCTTTGACATCCCCCGGCCGTGCGCCACAGCAATCGCTATCGTCATAGCGATAAGGACAACAAAAATAAGCGTGCGCGAATTGGCGCTAGCGACAATCGTATCGACAGGAATGAATTTAGCAACGGTCCAATTCCCTTTTTGGGTATTGTCAAAAACAACGAACATATCCGTACCGTCAATTTTCTGCGTAAAATAACCGTCTTCGCTGGTTTTAAGCTTAGCGGACAGCTCATCCGTCAAGGTATGGCCGATATAGGCGGAATCGAGGTGATAGACAATTCTGTCCCGTTTATCCAGTATCAGCGTATAGCCTAACTGATCGGCCCCCGCGTTAAAAACATCGGAAAACACGCCCGGATCATAACTGACGACTAATAAGCCTTCCGCGCCGGTGCTGCCACCCACACCGCCCTCGGTATGAAGTATCCTGGCCGCCGTGATGACTGAGGCGTAATTGGAATCAAGATTGATGTTTGGCTCGATACCGTCCCAATGGACAAAACCCTGACATTCTTTTGTATCGGCGTACAGCTCACTCAAGACCTCTTCATTGATATGGTCGGCATTGAGCGTTTCACCAACATGGTAGTGCATACCGTTCATCGAAAAAAGATCGATAGAAACAAGCCCTTTCAGGTTCGTATAACCGGACAGGATATAGCCGATGCGCGCCTGGGTCGTCAGCTTGGCATAAGCCGAAACGTCAGCCTCGACCGTCAGCGCATTATTGATAGCATCAATTCCCGACAGGTTGGCAATCAGGCTCTCTACATTATCCATGACGAGATTAATGTACATAGCGCCTTGCTTAATGTTGTCATTCTGAAACTCAATGGCGTTGCTTTTCAGAATCCTGTTAACCCGGAGCATGGACGCCGCGCCTAAAAATATAAGAGGCAGGATACCCAAAACTATCTGCGTGACAACAATGCGGGTTAAAAGGCTGGTCTTGAATTTTTGTATCATAACCCTACGTTATCCTCTGTAATGACCTTGGCATCTACAAAAGTCTCCAGATCAACCGTCTGCCCATCAAGCAGCTTAACCGCTGTAACAATTCCCGTATATCCCTGGACGTCGGCCTGTTGGTCTACAGTAACCGCGGCACAGCCGTCGCGTATCGCGTCACGCATGTCATCCAGATTGTCAAATCCCGCCAGCAGCACATCCTGCCGATCCGCTTCTTTCAAAAACTGAATGACGCCGAGTGCCATCATGTCATTGGCGCAAAATACCATCTCAATGGACGGATGCGCTTTAAAAATCGCTTTCGCTTGTTCGTAAGCCTCGTCGATTTTCCAGTTTGCACTTTCGCTCGCCACGATTTCGATATTCGGGTTTTCCTCAAAGGCTCGGACGGCGCCCTGCCGGCGGAGCTCGGCATTTTCAGCTTCCCGTATTCCCTCAATTATTGCCGCCTGCGCCGGACCGGTTACCAGGTCGGCGATCATTTTAGCTGACAAGTAAGCGGCATCGTCATTCCTGACGCTGACAAACGGCACACCAACAAGTCCTTGCTTCCGGCACTCCTCCGCGTCCAGGCGGTTATCGATATTGATGATCACGATACCGGCGTCCTGCGCCTTCTTGAGAATCTCCACAAGATCAACCGAGCTGCCCGGGGCGATCACAATGGCATCGACTTCCTCATGGATCAGCTCCTGAACAATTTGTATCTGCTGCTCGATTGACGTCTCCTGAGCGCCCGTCTTGACAATCAGCCTGATACCCAGCTCATCCTCAGCTTTCCGGGCGCCTTTTTCCATATCGACAAAGAAGGGATTTGTCAGCGTCTTCATCACAAGGGCAATGCTGTAATGCGTTTCCGCTGCTCTATCCGCGGGACTGACCGCTCCGGTATCTTTTATCAATGTTGAACCGCCGTTTGGTGTACAAGCCGAAAAAAATAGAGCAGCTCCCAGAATAAACGCCGCCGCTTTATAAAAAGCTTTCATTATAACCCCCCGCACATCGGGCAGCGCATACCGCCTTGCACGTTAAACCGTATTTATACAACATCCCGGTTGACTGGTCCCTATGATTCATGCCGGAAACCGGGAAAAAACGTGGCGCTTGAGGCCTGAATCCATGCGTCACCGCGCAACAAGCCTTCTTATTCATTATTTCGGTATAATTAACAGTAGAATTTATACAATATTGAGACAATTACGTTTACAGCCGATCATTGATAAAACAATTGCCGGGCTTTTTTAACCCTGTTTTTCTACAATAATAAACGCACCCTTAAATTTGATCATTTAAGAGTGCGTGCTTATCTCCGCAAAGTGTTATTTTAAGAATCTCACAGGTGTTTAAACATTTTATGCGCCGGCGATTTTCCGGCCGTATTCATAAGCGCGCTGCTGCGTGTCGTCATCCGGATTCCAATTGCTTTTCAGCCCCTCGTCGATCACATTAAAGCCGGCATCCGTCAGCATGTCGGAAATCACGCGCACGCTTTCGCCACTCCAGCCGTAGCATCCGAAGGCCGCGGCTTTTTTATTTTTAAATTTAAGCTGCTTCATTAAATGCATAAAGCCGGCGAGCGCATGCAGAATCGTTCTTGAATTGGTCGGCGAGCCAACGGCGATGGTTTTTGACTTAAAAACCTCCGTCATCACGTCGTTGATGTCGCTTTTGGCTACGTTGAACACCTTGACGGTGATATCCGGGTCCGCCGAACGAATACCCTGGGCAATTTTATCGGCAAGATCCCGGGTTCCGTTCCACATGGTGTCGTAGACGATGGTAATCTGATTTTCCTGATAATCGTTGGCCCATGCGGCATATTTCTCGACGATCTGCATCGGATTATTTCGCCAGACGACGCCGTGGCTTGGGGCGAGCATATCGATCGGCAGATTAAGAGCAATAACTTCTTCGAGCTTTTTTCGCAATATCTGGCTGAACGGGGTCAGGATATTGGCATAGTACTTCATAGATTCATTCATAAGGGCACACGGATCAACCGTGTCGTTAAACAAACTATTTGTCGCCAGATGCTGGCCGAAGGCATCGTTACTGAACAGGATGTTATCCCCTGTCAAATAGGTCGCCATGCTGTCCGGCCAGTGCAGCATCGGCATTTCGACGAAGATCAGCTGTTTGCCGTTGCCGATGTCCAGCTTGTCACCGGTTTTGACAACTTTAAAATTCCAATCCTGATGATACTGACCCCTGAGGGATTTAACCGCGTTAGCCGTGCAGTAGATGGGCGTTTGAGGAATGCGCTTCATCAGACACGGAAGCGCCCCGCTGTGGTCGATCTCTCCATGGTTTGCTACGATAAAATCAGTGGCGGCAAGATCTATTTCACCAGCCAGATTCTCAACAAATTCCTCATCAAACGGCGCCCATACCGAATCAATCAGGACGTTTTTTTCTTCCTGTATCAAGTACGAATTATACGTTGAACCGTTATGTGTAGAATACTCGTTACCGTGAAACTGCTGCAGCTCCCAGTCCACCTTGCCGACCCAATAGACGTTTCCTTTTAAAGCTTTCTTCATGAAATCACACACCTTTCTGTCCGTCAGTACCGCAGGCCATATCGCGTCACTCAGCTTTTAATAAACCAACGGCCCGAACCCCGTTATTATGCCTTTCTGCCATCCGGTTTAGCCAGTTTTATTATATCACGCCAAATTTATCCACTCCGTTGCTTATACAACATACCGTGAATTTATTAGGTATTATAATCTAGTTACGCTAAGAGAGCTTCACGTATCCGGTAAAATCGACTGTTCGCTGTCATACTGAATGACTTTTATGGCCCGGCATACATCTTTATCTGGGCTATTGGCTAAAATTAAAATGAACAGTGGCTATCCAATAAAAATCTGCAGGAGGCGTCAAATGAGCGAATATATCAACAACAGAGAATACCGCCAGCAGACTCTTAAGGAAATTATCACCCAGCTGCATAATGGCGAATCGGTTGACGCGGTTAAGGCCCGATTTGAGGAGCTGATACAAGGCGTATCCGCGAAAGAAATTACGGAAATGGAGCAGGCGCTCATCCGGGAGGGCTTGCCGGTATCAGAAATTCAAAACCTTTGCGACGTCCACGCCGCCGTTTTCAAGGGCTCCATTGAAGAAATACATCGCGACCAGAGGCCGGAGGACGTGCCAGGACACCCGGTGCACACCTTCAAGCTGGAAAACAGAGCGCTTGAAAACCTGATCAATGAACAGCTTAAACCATTGGCCAGACGGGTTAAAACCGGCGCTAAGGAAAATGTTGCGGCGCTTGGCAAGGCTGTTGAAGCCTTTTGGGAAATTGACAAGCACTACGCCCGCAAGGAAAATTTACTGTTTCCGTTTATGGAGAAGTACGACATCACCGCGCCCCCGAAGGTGATGTGGGGCGTTGACGACGAGGTCCGGTCGGCGCTGAAGCACGCGCTCGGCCTGCTCCGCAACGGCTCGGATGATCTAGCGCTTATGGCACAGAAAGTGGAAGAGGCCGCCGGCAAGGCTGCCGAAATGATCTATAAGGAGGAAAATATTCTCTTTCCCATGGCGCTCGAAACCCTGTCCGAGGATGAGTGGGCGCGTATTCGTGACGACAGTCCCGAAATCGGTTTCTGCATGATTAAGCCCCAGGATCAGTGGCACCCGGTTAACGATAATGTAGAACGAAAAATGCAACATTTCGGCCAGGCCCCGTCCAATAACGGCTATATTGCCTTCGAACCGGGAATCCTGACGCCGGAAGAAATCAAGTGTATTTTCAATACGCTGCCGGTGGACATCACCTTTGTCGACAAAGACGGCGCCGTGAAGTATTTTTCGCAGGGTCCGGAGCGCGTATTCGCGCGGCCGGCCTCCATTATCGGTCGGCAGGTTTCAAACTGCCATCCGCCGGCCAGCGTCCACATTGTCGAGAAAATCGTTGAGGAGCTAAAATCCGGCGAAAAGGATCACGAGGATTTCTGGATCCGAATGGGCGAGCAGTTCGTCTATATCCGCTACTTTGCAGTCAGAAACGAGAAAAAGGAGTTTCTCGGCGTTATGGAAGTTACGCAAAATATCGGACCCATACAGGACATTACCGGCGAAAAGCGGCTGATGTCCGAGGCTTTAAACGGGAGGTAAGACGTATGAATAAGCATCCTATCAAGAATATCGAACTTGAAAAAGCGATCCAGCTGGGTTCTCTCGTAGACTATCAGTCCGGCCAGGTTGTCAGCCGGACGCTGGCACAAAACAACGCTGTCAGCGTAACGCTGTTTGCGTTTGATGAAAACGAGGAAATCAGCTCGCACAAATCCGACGGAGACGCCATGGTGACGATCCTGGAGGGCACGGCAAGCATTACCATTGGTGGTAATAACCATTCGGTGGAGACCGGGGAAACCATCGTCATGCCCGCCGGTATCGCGCACGCCGTAGCAGCCGCATCCCGATTCAAAATGCTGCTGGTCGTCGTATTCCCGGGCTAAGACATACAGTAAAGGCGCATCCGGTCTCCGGATGCGCCTTTATTAGATTATAGATAGCTGCTCACGCGACTGGCTTCTTTACCAGCTTACAAGCTAAGCATCGCGTCCGCGAAGCTCATAGATAAGCGCAACGGCCTTTGCCGGCGTCATTTCCGGATAGAGCTCGTCATTCACCGTCAGGGCCGGGGCCATCCCGCACGCCCCGAGACACGTTACCATCTGGACCGAAAAGAGCTGATCGTCCGTTGTCATTTTTTCATCCGACAGTCCCAGCTCGCGGCGCACTGCATCCAGAACAGGTCTGGATTTTTTGATATGGCAGGCCGTGCCGCCGCACAGCCGGATGACATATTTGCCCGTTGGCTCTGCGGAAAGCTGTTCATAAAACGCCGTGGCGCCGTCCATTTCGTTTTCACTGATCCCCAACCTCTCGGCCAGATACGGCAAAACTTCCCGCGGCAAAGACCGGCAGCTTTCCCGCATACGCTGAAATATCGCAATCACATTTTGCGGACTGCTTCCGATTTCATCTATGATCGCGTCGATTTGATCGAAGTCAATGGTTTCCTTCATTCGTTTTCCTCCTCGTCGTCTAGCGCCGCATCGCTGTAGTGATCCATCAGCAGTTTGGACAGCACGGCCACGGATACAGCCATATTTTCATTTTGGACCAGCACGTTTCCCGGCGCACGCAGGCACACGGGCGAATAGTTCAGGATAGCCCGGACGCCGCCCTCTACAAGCCGTTCCAGGACGCGCGGCGCATCGTTCCCTGACACGGCGATAATGCCGAGCCGGAGTCCTTTTTGACGGCAAATATCCGAGATCACGTTCGGCCCGAGGACCTTCCGGCCGCCGACGACGCGGCCGACCGTCCGGTCGTCCACATCGAAAACGGCGGCGATATTCAGCCCGTACTCGGCAGACAAAAGCGCGCGGCCCAGGTCGCCCGCCCCCACAAGGGCGGCGCTCGTTGTATTAAAGCCGGAAAATGTCCGGTCCAGATCGTCAATCAGCGCGAGCAGATTATATCCGATTCGCGGCTGGCCACCGCCGCTGACGGTGGCCAGATCCTTCCTCACCTGCACCTCATGCAGGCCGAGCGCGTCGGCAATGGCCCGGGCCGAGATATGCGTATGCTCAGCGGGACGGAGATTTTTGAGGTAACCCAGATACAGCGGCAGGCGCTGCAGCGTCTGCGTCGACATGGTGGGATTCGTCATGACGTTTTCCTTTCCGGATATACTCGTCGATCGCCCCGGCAGCGTCGCGACCGGCGCGGGCTGACTCAAGCAGCGGCGCGCTCCCGCTGAAGACAAAGCAGCTCTGGTTTGTCTTTTTACTGAGCAACGGATAAGCGCCCGCTTCCGACGTATCCGCACATCGCGTGTCGCACTCTTCAACATCCCCGCGGCCCCTTCCGGCAGCCGCGATAACGCAGTCGGCTTTCATCTCAAATTCCGTGTCATACAGCGGCATCAACCGTGTCAAGCCGGTTTCGGACGAAACATCGGCCCGCAGCTCCCGACAGACAGCCGACGCGACGCAGTCGTCTTCACCGACAAACTCCACCGGCTCCGCCAAAAATCTGAACGTGATATCCTCCTCAATCGCGCACCGAACAGCCTCGTCGCCAGCCGTCATATCCGCACGCGTTCCCCTGTATAATACCATTACGCGCCCGCCCATACGACGCGCGCACCGTGCGGCGTCCAGCGCCATGTTCCCGCCGCCTATAACGAGTACCGTGTCGCCCTGTTTTACCGGCGCGTCGCGGTAGGTTTTCATGCCGCCCACGCGGGCGAGAAAATCCTCGCCGGAGACAATGCCGCCCAGCGCCTCGCCGGGCACGTTTAGATGATGCGGCGCGCAGCCGTGCGCGGCGACATAGACCGCCTCATACCCCTCCGACAGCAGCGCTTCGGCTGAAGTTTCCGGCGCGCCGGTTCTGATGTCAACGCCCCGGCCCCGGAGCGCTTCAAGGCTTTGACACAAAACGCTCTCCGGCAGCGTAAAGGACGGGACGGCATACCTCAGTACGCCCCCGGCTGAGGGTTCCGGCTCGATGACGGTTACATCATAGCCGCGCCGGGCAAGCTCACCCGAACAGGACAGACCCGACGGACCGGAGCCGATCACAGCAACCTTGTGCCCGTTTTCCTCTTTCAGAGGCATCGCGGCGCCCGCATGTTGCTCATGATAATCAGCGACAAACCGCTCCAGGGCCGCCACGGCCACGGGCTCGCCGTTCGGGCCGGTGCATACGCTCTGGCACTGCGGCCCCGCCAAGCAAATCCGGCTGGTGACGGACGGTATCGGATTGCGCCGGGAGATGATGTCATAAGCTTTTTCAAAGCGGCCGGCTGCCACCTCAGCGGCAAACGCCGGGATATCTACGCTCAGCGGGCAGCGGGAAACGCATGTCTTTTCATGGCAATTTTGACAGCGTGCGGCCTCGGCCATGGCCTGTTCCGCCGTGAAGCCTAACGCGGCTTCCAGAAAGCTGTTTTTACGGATCTTGAGCGGCAGTAAAGGCTGGCCGGTTTTCCGTGTGGTGGTGGTAATCATCATGATCTCTCCTATCGCAGCTGGTCTGATACTTGAATGGGAAGTCATCTTCCCTATGGCTTTATTGTAGCAGGGGCAGCGTTGGAGCGGAAATATAAACAGCGCATATCGATATTCCGTTATCGATATGCGCTGTTCGTATTAAATGCGTCAGCCGCCGCTTTTTGCCGGAGCGGCTCAGCCTCACGTCTTAAATTAACAGGTGATTGGCGTAACGGCCGGTCTTGCCACCGGCGTATCACCGCTTTTCATACCCTCCCGGCCATCTCTTCATATAGAAAAATGCATGGGCATATGCGTTTTTGCATATAGACTACGTGTATTTTTTCAGCCCAACCTCGTTTTTTGATTCGTACAGCTTGGCAAGATATCTCTTATCCAGCTGGGAGAAGTCATAGCTTTTGTGATAGATCAGGACATCCTTATATTTGTTGACAGCCTCCGTACACTTGCGCTGCACAAGGTCGTATCTCCCAAGCCAGATTTCAGGAATCGGCGACACCCACATAAAGGTCGTCGGGACCTGACAGAGCATATCAAACTGGCTGCCGCGCTCATAGACATAAATTTTTTTCTTAAGATGCTCGCCCGGCTGTCCGCGCTTAAGCTCCCTGTCCGTCAGGTACGGCACGCCGAGATCGCCGTGGACAATTTCGATATAACGCTTGAGGTCGTCGAACACTATTTCCGGCCGGTCGGCCAGCGGATGCCTTCGGGACATCAGCGCCAGATACTCAAATTCCCAGATCGGGTCAAACGCTAAATCCTTGCTGTGCAGAAAGTCCATAAAATACCGCTCATGGATCGTCTGATAACGGATGATGCCAATATTATAGTCGCCGCCGGCCACATCGCTGATAGCCTGCATGGAATTCGTCTCCTTGACGTCGACATCGATTTCCAGCTCCGGGTCAAGCTCGGCCACAAAGCGTGTAAAGGCCGTGGCAATATAGCTGCCCCGAGGAATAACGACGTTGAAGCGCTGCTTCACACCGTTATCGCAGACATAAAGGGATTCCATTTCGTTGATCTGCGCCAGAATATTTCTGGCATAGACGAGAAATTCGGCGCCTTTCTCCGTCGGGACCATACCCTTGGAGGAGCGCTTGAATATCGATATCCCGAGCGTATCCTCCAGCTCCTTGATGGCCTTGCTCAGATTCGGCTGCGCCATATATAGATTGTCGGCGGCTTGCGTAATGGAGCCTGTGCGCTCCACCTCGACAGCGTATTTAAAATGCAGAGTATTCATTGAGACCTCCGGACGACACGATTTGATGACTTAAAACCCTGACGCCGATACCGTTAAAAGTAATGGATGGTGATCGTCTTGCCCATTTCCTTCAGGCATTCGGACAGCTCCATGATGAGCCGCATTTTGTTTTTGATGGTCATATCCAGCGCCGGGCTCTGATGTGCTGAATTGACGGCCTCGCCGACGTAAAAGCTGATGTCGGTGGCATCCTCGAATAAAAGCCGCGCCAGACGGGACGCCCCATCATTTTTAGCACGCCAGATGTAATACAAATTGTTGTCGGCCAGATAATCCTGTGCGTACGCCAAGACCCGGTTCATCGTTAAAACACCTTCCGTCACGAGGTCGATGCCTTCAAGCTCCGACGTTGGAGGGATGTCGTCGTCCTCATAGGTCAGATCCGTATGGACCTTACGTTCCAAATACCGCGCCGTAATGGATGCCGTCGTGCCGCCGCAGACAACGCGCCGGCCCTCCCCGGCAAAATATTCCGACATCATTTCGCCGTCGTCCTTCCGGTCCGCCGGGGGCCCGATCATGAGTCGGACGGGGCAGCTCTTTTTGACTTTAATAACGCAGGCCGTTGTGTCGTCCATGATCTTTCCGCCGTACCGGATGGCGCACTCCCCTAAAAGCAGCGTTGCCAGGCTCTTGGCTGAGATTGTGCCGTCGTACAGCTGCTCCAGACGGTCCGCCACCACATCACGGTTCCAACGCTGATCAATAATGCCATTAAGGCCCGTATGTATGACGCCGTCGCTGATGAGCGCGAGCGCGTCGTTTTCCGCTAGCCGGAGCTTGGAAAGGTAGACGGTTTTGTCATCGATTACCATGGCGGTTTTCGGGTATTCGGCGTGACCGCCGTTTTTCAATAAGATGACGTCGGGATTGTCAAACTGGATGATTTCCGCCTCCTGGTTGTCCGTCAGACGAATCGCCGTAAACGTCGAATAGGCCGCCCGGCGGACCTTGCAGACCGGGAGCGTGGCGGCCACCGTCGACACACAGTCGGCAAGGCTCAGGCCATTGATCATCATTGTCGACAGGATCTTTGACGTCAACGTGGCCAGTATGTTGGCTTTGACGCCGCTGCCCATGCCGTCGGCCAGCACGATAATCGTCTCGCCGCCGCTCCCGCGCTCGATAACGACCCGGTCGCCGCACAGCTGCTCATCGTGCTTATTCAGGCTGCCATATCCAATATCCAGACATAGGTCATTCACCGTGCAGCGACTCCTTCAGATTTGTCAGCGCGACCTTGATCTCGGCCGTCGTCTCGCCGAGCAGCGACGCGATTTCCTGTACCGCCCGCATTTGCTTTTCAATGACCTTGTCGGCCGTATCGATCGTCTGCTGGCTGATGTGCTCCTTCCGCGCCCGCTGGCTTTCCTCAGCGCTCACGTCGCGAAGGATCACGATGATGATATGATAATTTTCGTCGTACAAAACGGTCTGCTCCAAATGCGTCGGCTGCGCCGCGAGACAGTACCGGTGTTCATATATGTTTCGTCCCGTATCCAGTACCGTTACAAAATCGTCGGCCGGAAGAATGCGCGTAATGCCTTGCTCGAGAATATCCACAGGGTCTTTGATGCGCAGCATCCGCAGCGCCGCCTCGTTGAGCCGCTGCACCTGCAGCTGTTCATTAAGGACCAGAATTCCGTTGGGCGTATTCCGAATGATCGTATCGGAAAACGACTCGGCTTTTTCCATAAGAAACGGCAGGCACATCATGAGGTCGGCCTTTCCGGCGAGAACAGCGGCCGCCTTTTCGCGGCAGGTGTCGTAGCCGCACGTGCCGCAGTTGAGCTCGTGCTCGGGCCGTGTTTTGCCCAGCTGCCGGAGCACAGCTTCAATCTCCTCATCAGCCGGCTGCGGCTCATTTACCGTTTCCGCGGCAAACGTTTTGTGCAGCGCGCCGCTGTCCGGCATCGAGACGGGGAAATCCGCCGTGCCGGCCTGACGGATGACGGCCAGATGATTCTGGATCGGCGTACGGCGCTCCCGGTTCATTCCGGGTCCCCCGATGCAGCTGCCCTGACAGGCCGACATTTCGATAAAGCACCGATGAACCTTTCCGCTGACGATATCCCGCAGCGCCTCCCGGCAGGCCTCAATCCCATCGACAACGAGCATCGTATAATCGGTGTCCTGCGGTTCCATGGTCCTCAGGATGCCGCCGGCCGTTGGAAACAGGCGCGCTTTTGAGTCGTTATTGTCGTCCGGCTGCTCCGTAAAGACAACGCCGGCCTCATTCATCCAGTCTGTCAGCTCGTCATAGGTCAAAACGCAGTCTGCAAGGCCCTCATAAGCGTCGGCCTCCGCCTTTTTTGAAATGCACGGACCGATGAAGACGGTTTTCGCTTCCGGATCACTGTTTTTAATCGCCTTGCAGTGCGCCTGCATCGGCGAGAGAACAGGCGCTAAAAACGGCAGCGCCTGCGGGTAATATTTCTCGACCAGGAGATTAACCGTATGGCAGCAGGAGGAGATAATCACATCCTGCCTGCCTTCGCGCAGCATCTGCTCGTACTGCTTTTTAACGAGCGTTGCACCTATAGCCGTCTCCTGCACATCGTAAAAGCCAAGCTCCTGCAGGGCTTTTTTCATTGAAGCAATCGTCACGCCGGGGTAATTGGCCGCGAAGGACGGCGCGATACTGGCATATATGCGGGGATACTTTCGGATCAGCCCCCGGGCATCTGCCGTGTTATTGATGATTTCCTTTGTGCTCTGCGGACAAATGAGAAAACAATTGCCGCAGAGGATGCAGGCGTCCGTGGTGATGCTGGCCTGATTGTTTTCAAACTTGATGGCCTTGACCGGACAGTGGCGCAGGCATTTGTAGCAGTTTTTGCAGCTCGACAGCTTGAGCTTCATATAATCTTTCATCGTAGCTCACTCCTGATAATCATGCCTGTCTCCCGCCCGCTAGCGGTAACAGCTCCGTTTCGAAAAAAGCCTGCGTATTATCCGGCGTCAACGAGAAAAGCCGGCCGTTTAGCGTTACGCTGACCCCGTTCATACAGTTGTCCACGCATAAAGACGCCTTGAGCTCAACGCTGTCTTTAATACCGTATTCCGCAATGAGCGCCTGCAGCCTTTCAATAATCTGCCGGGAGCCCTTCAGATGACAGGAGCTGCCGACGCATACCGATACCGTCACGCTGATCCCTCCGATCCCGCGCCCAAGCGGCGCATTCTGTGATCTTGTTCTGCCAGGGGTGTACGACGTCCGCTGGCGTCGTTCCGCGTTTTTTAATCGATATTATTATATCGATATCCGGTTACCTAAATCTATCCCTATTTAATGATTTTTGGCCTGTTTTATGTAAAATCTTTCGCTGTTTATCCGGTGTAATAATCGTGCCGCCGCCGGGCGGCGGCAGACTGGCAAAAAGCGCCCTGAAAATCGTCTGATTTCAAGGCGCTTTGGGTTTGGTGTATAATTCTATTTCGCGTCAACCTGCTTGAATACCAATTCAGTCATCGGCCCCTCCGTCCGCCGGGGCGTAGTCAACAATAAACGCGTCGGGGACGTACCGGCCGAGATTGGTGGCGCTGGAGGGCTTGTTGATAATCTCATCCCGGTAGATCATGATCGTACTGCTGCCGCCGTCAAGATTGGAGGCCTGGACAGCGCCATACCCGAGCAGGATATCCGCACAGACGCCCACCGTCGTTCCAAGGCTGTAGCCGACTTGGCGCCCATCGATGGTCAACAGAAAAACCGTCCCGTTTTCAGCCTGGCCGATGACCGACCTCGGCTGGATGCCGAAGCCCGTCGAGCCGTCCGTAACGTCCTCGCCGTTGATGACAATGGCGGGAATGAACTCTACGGCGTCCCGGTACTCGACCTCTTTGGTGGACGCGCCGATATAAAGCCGGTTGTCATAGTCGAATCCGATATTCAGATACCCGTTTCCGACGCGGCCATTATACTTTTTGCCGTTAGCAATGAGCAGCCCGACGACCTGGCCGCCGTTGCCCTTCCACTCGGGATCGGCAAACCCGCTGGCGTTGATGGCCAGCAGCGCGTGATTGTCCTTGGCGATCTGACTGACAACCTGCCCGTGGGAGCCGAGCGATGTCGCAACGCCAAGCCGAACCTGCGCCGGATTTTTGATCATAGCCAGTTTCCCCTCATATCCGTCGCCCTTGACAACGGCGATAAGCAAACCGTTCTCAGCGTCGACCACCACAAGCTGATCGCCGTTTTTGGTCATAATGCTGGTACCTTTGCCGCCGACGGACGCTTCGTTGATGAGCAGCTTATCGTAGCCGTCGGCTACCAGTTCGGGGTGCTGATCTATGTACTCGCTAAAGCTTTTCGGTTCGATTTCATCAAACCGGGCCAGAAAATCGAGTTTGGCCTGCTCTTCCTCGGATATCGTCTCATCATCCGTGGTTTCACCCGACGGCGAGAACGACGGCGTCGGTTCCCAGGAGCTCTGCAGCTCCTGCTGCTCGGCAATATAGGCTTGCTTCCGGTCCATCACCTCGTCAATTACGGGCCTGGGGATAAAGAGCGTAGCAAGCCATTTGTGCGTATAGGTGTCCATAGCTGTTTCTATGTAGATATCGCGCCACTTCTTAACAAACGGTATATTGGAGAACACCGCTGTGCAATAAAGTCCCGCCAGCATCGCAACAACACAGGCCGCAATCACCAGCCTTCTTCGCCTCGGATGCCGGCGGGCCGTCTTTTTTTTACCCGGCTTCTTTGTCCCCATCGGTTTTGTGGCCGTTGCCACAGCACCCATCTGTTTTGTATTAAGTGCGGCCGGAGCGGCCTTTTGGGTGACCGAGGATGTACCGTTTCTTTTTTTATTCGGCTTTTTCGAGCCGAACAGGACGATTTTTTTTGCTTTGTTACTCATAAAGCTTTTCCCTGCTTGACGCTCCACGTGTGATAACCGGATTTTCTATCAGCGTCTTTTTGTATTTCACTTACCATTATAAGGTTTCAGCCGCTATAAATGAAGAGGTATTTTATATAATTTGTGTAAAAAATCATGAGAACCAACCAATTAAGCCGAAACATCCGGTACAGAATTATGACGTTAATCTTGTTTATTTGTTCAATATTATAATCTTCCAGTGCTTTCAATATTTTCAAAACTCTAAAACCCGCCGCATAAAAAAACACTCTGAGCAGTATCTCTCAGAGCGTTTTGGTTTATAAATTTCGGGTTGAAGCCTGGGTGATCACGACAGGAGCACCGAATCCGTTTCCTCCTGAACGCCGGCCACCTCGGCAAACTTGCGCAGCAGATCGTCTTTTTTCAGGTTCTTCTTTTCGTCTCCGGCGATATCCAGAATGATCCGGCCCGAATTCATCATGAGCAGCCTGTTTCCGTGACGAATGGCGTCCGTCATGTTATGTGTAATCATCATGGTGGTGAGGTGGTGCTCCGTGACAATCGTATCGGTGAGCTCCAGGACCTTGGCGGCCGTGGCCGGGTCCAGCGCCGCCGTGTGCTCGTCCAGCAGTAAGAGCTTCGGCTTTTTAAGCGTCGCCATTAAAAGCGTCAGCGCCTGGCGCTGGCCGCCCGATAAAAGTCCTACCTTAACCGTCAGCCGGTCTTCCAGGCCGAGGCCGAGTATTTTCAGCTCTTCCCTGTACTGCTCACGTTCACTGCGCGTAACACCCCAGCGCAGGGTACGCTTGTTGCCGCGTCGCTGTGCCAGCGCCAAGTTTTCCTCTATGCTCATATTGGCGGCCGTTCCCATCATAGGGTCCTGAAAAACGCGGCCGATATAGACCGAGCGCTTGTAGTCGGGCAGCGCCGTCACATTGGCGTTATTAATGGAAATCGAGCCCTCGTCAACGGGCCACACGCCGGCGATGGCGTTGAGCAACGTGGACTTGCCCGCACCATTCCCGCCGATAACGGTGACGAAGTCGCCCTCCTTCATAACAAGGTCTACAGCGTATAAGGCCTTTTTTTCGTTGATCGTTCCAATATTAAAGGTTTTACAGACCGAGTTCAGTTCAAGCATTTTTGTTGGCCCCCCTTTTGCCGGCCAGGGCAAAGGAATTTTTTGATTTTGCCCTGAGATAGGGTACGGCGAGGAAAATCGCCACAATAGCCGCTGTGAGCAGCTTGAGCAGATCGGTCGGCATCCTCAGCCACATTACAAGGCCGATGACAATATAATAAATAATGCCGCCGATGACCACAAATGCAAGCCGTATGGCAAAATTCATGCGCTTGCCGACAATAGCATCTCCCAGCACCTCGCCAATAATGACAGCGGCCAGTCCAATGACGATCGCACCGGTACCCATCTTGATGTCGGCAAAGCCCTGATACTGGGACATGAGTCCGCCCGACAGTGCAACCAGGCCGTTCGACAGGCTCAGTGCGAGCACCTTCATCACATTGATGTTGATGCCCTGCGCCTTGGACATCTGGGGGTTGCTGCCGGTTGAGCGGATCGCGCTGCCCTGCTCGGTGCCGAAGTACCAATATAAAATGCAGATGAGCACCGCTATAAAAATAAGCATCGTGATGATAGCGCTGCCAATATTGCGCAGTGAAACGATCAGATTATATTTATCGACATTAAGGGCTTTGTTCGCACCGCTGAGTATCAAGAGATTTACCGACCAGAGTGATATCTGCGTCAGGATTCCGGCCAAAATACCCGGTATACCGAAAACCGTGTGTAAAAGACCTGTGACCAACCCGGCTAAAAGGCCCGCGATAACAGCGATAAGAAGTGCCAATGGGGCGGGTACGCCGGCCAATATAAGCATAACCGTCACAGCGCCGCCGGTCGCCATGCTGCCATCCACCGTCAGATCCGGGAAATCCAGTAATCGGAATGTAATGAATACCCCCAGAGCCATAATACCCCAGATGAGCCCCTGGGCAATGTTACCCGGCAGGGAGGCAATTAGATTCATAGGGTTAAGTGACGAAAAATATGCCAATATATCCATAGCCGATTCCTTTCTTCTTGACACGCGTTCGGGCAGCCTCAAGGAAACACTGATTAAACCGCCTGTCTAATGTGATGCAGGCTGCCATTTAATCAGTGTTTACCTAAAAAGGCGTTTAAGTGTATACGTTAATTATTCGTCCATCGCGATGGCTTCGTAGTCGCCGGGCAATGTGATGCCCATAGCCTCGCTGATGTCCGGATTGTACATCTTGGTGAACTTGGGCGCAAACTCAACTTCCATTGTAGCAGGATCCGCGCCATTTGCAAGGATTTCATAGGCCATTTCACCGGTTGTATAGCCCAAATCATAGTAACTGATGGAAAGTGTGGCAACGCCGCAGCCCTTGCAGATACCTTCTTCACCGGCAAAGATCGGAACACCGGCCGGCAGGCATACGTTTTTGATGATCTCCGTATTGGACGCGACCGTGTTGTCGGTGGGCAGATAAATCACGTCGGATTCGTTCGCCGCCGTCGTAATAACGGTCTGCAGGTCGTTGGAATCAGAGAAGGTGTAGCTCTTGCAGGTATAACCCATTTCCGTGAGGTAGCCGGTAATGACCGTATCCTGATACTTGGAGTTGGGCTCCGCCGAGCAGTAGAGAATACCAATATTCGTGGCGTCGGGGAACAGTTCCTGAATGCTCGCAGCCTGCTGATCCAGCGGGGCCAGATCGGACGTGCCGGAGACGTTTGTGCCGGTCGTACCCGTCCACTCGTCAATACCGAGGGCCGTGCCGTAGTCGGTGATGGATGTGCCGAGAACGGGAATTTTATTCGTCGCCGTCTGAGCCGCCTGAAGGGCCGGCGTGGCGTTGGCCATGATGAGATCCACATTGGACGAGACGAACTGGTTGCAGATAGGGGCGCAGGTCGGTATATCGTTGTTGGCGTTTTGCTCGTCAAAGATCACCTTGTCGCCGAGCTTTTCGGTCAGTGCATCCCGAAAGCCCGTTGTCGCGGCGTCAAGAGCCGGGTGCTGAACAAGCTGGCAGATACCGATGGTATAGGTTCCATCCGCCGCTGTTTCCGCCGGCTCGGATGCCGACGGTTCGGCCGCCGAGGGTTCACCGGATGCTTCCGGGGAGGCGCTTGTCTGGGATTCGTTGGAATCAGTACCGCCGCACGCGGCCAATGAGAACATCAGCAGAACGGCAAATAAAAGTGCAGTAAGCTTTTTCATTATTATCTCCTCTTCATGATGAAATTTTATATAAAAACAGCGGCTCGCCTTTCCAGACGAGCAGCCGGATATTTAGGGTTTTTGGCTTATCGACCTGATAAGACTACTTATTATATTTTATACAAACAGATATAACACGGATTGCCAAACGCCTGTTATCCAACGAGCGATACCGGATTGCGTCGCGGCGCATAAAATACAGCCCCTTTTTAATAGCCCGTGAATACATAAAGTATAGTGCTTTAAATCCCTAAAATCAACTGTAACAATGCCCAAAAACTTCTAGTAATCGTCAGTTCTTTTAAATCAAATCTCCCCGTCCTTTTACGGGCGCGGACCTGACGGCGTCTCATTAAGCAAACGGTTGTAAATGCGCTCATCTGCCGTCGAAAATACGTTAAAGACCACGCGCTTTATACTTGAATCCCGGTTCAGATACTCTTTGACCGTTTGAACGGCGATTTGGGCGGCCTCTTCCTGGGGGAACCGGAAAACGCCGGTCGAGATACAGCAAAACGCGATACCGGCGCAGCCGTTTTCTGACGCCAGCTCCAGGCAGGAGCGATAGCAGGAGGCCAGCAGCTCACGGTCTTTTTGCGTCAGTTCCTGATCAATGATCGGGCCGACGGTATGCAGGACAAATTTTGCCGGCAAATTATAGCCGGGCGTAAGCTTAGCCTGTCCCGTTGGCTCCTCACGCCCCTGGCGCACCATCAGCTCGTGGCAACGCAGCCGAAGCTGCAGACCGGCGAATGTGTGGATGCAGTTGTCAATGCAGGCGTGGCAGGGCTGCCAGCAGCCCTCCATACGGCTGTTGGCGGCGTTGACGATGGCGTCGATTTTCAGCGTCGTGATATCGCCCCGCCAGATAACAAGGCGGGGATCCGATTGGGCGGGCGGCAGCATCTCAGCATCGGTAATCCCAGCTTCTGCGATCAGCCCCGACAGATATTCGTCCTGTACCCTCAAAAAATCATCGTCAACCGGCGCGGCAGGCCGGATATTCATCAGTGAGCGCAGCAGCCGCCACTGCTCCTCCCCGTCAGACGGGATTTTCGTATCTTTATATTGCGCGCTTTCCACCAGCAGCTTTTCCAGCAGAAATACTCTTTGCTCATCCTGTGTCATTTCTTTTTCTCCTCCACATGTCCCTGAGCGGCATTATCCGGTTCGTACAGGTGCTCAATAACGTCCTTAATATCATACGGCATGGCGGTCGCCTTGCCGCTGATCTCTGCCGGAACCATCGGATAGCCGCCGTGACCGGGCCATTCCCGGTACTCCTTATTGACTCGGAATAAATGCGCGTCGTCGTGCATGTACGTCAGCCGTTCAAATGGCCAGCGGATGACACCCGGCGTATTGAAACCGACACCCAGCTCAATAATGCAGAGCTTTGTCCCGTTCGTGCTCTCCAGCCAGTCCACATAGCGCGCCTCCTCTTTTTTATATCCCTCAAACGCACGGAAAGCCGTATAAAGCGGTGCGCCGCAGTAGGGGCAGTATGGGATGGCGTCCTCATCGGAAATTGTAAACGTCTCCGAATCGATCAGCGGGAGCAGCTTGTCGATAAACGGCTTGATCTCCCAGGTTTCCCGGGTACACCGGCCCGTGCATCGCAGCCGGTCGTAGCTGCCCTGGGCCTCAAACACACGATCCATTTTAAAGCCGGCCCGCATCAGCTGCCGGTCACAGTTGGACGTGACGGCAAAGTAGTCCTTATCCGCCACAAGGCCGAGAAGCTTGTGATACAGCTCGGCAGCCGGAAAGACGTAGCGGACAAAATTGACATGCCGGATAAGATACGCCCATTCTCTGGCCTGAGGCCAGCCGTCGTTTTCATGCTGGAACAGCTCGTACGGATAGCGGTACCCCATGGCTGCCATCTCCGGCTGAAACTGCTTGAACAGCGCCTCGTCCAGATAACTTAAACCGGCCGCCGCCGTCAGGCCCGCGCCCGCGCCGATGAGTATCTTATCGGATGAAGACAGCCAGCCGCTCAGCTCTTTAATTGATTCTTCAAACCCGGTGCTGTCGGTTTCATGCTTCATGCTTGCCATGATATCCTCCGAATATATTGCTTTATTGATCGTATCATAATCGAAATCATTAAAAATGACAACCTCCGACCTTTTATCCGGGCCGGAGGCTGTCACGATTATGGAGTATTCAGCAGGCCTTTACAGCCGCAATTAAACGACTTTTTCGTCCGGGAACGGGACGATGACGGGTATATCCATGTGCTTAATGATGTGTACATGCATCCTGTAAACCGCCTCAATATTCTCGGGCGTCATTGTCTCTAGCCCGCCGTAGGAAAACACCCGCGCGTCCTTGAGAAAAATAAAACGGTCACAATACCGGATGGCAAGGTTGAGGTCATGGATGATAAGCGCCACGCAGATATTATGCTCCCTCGCAATTTTCTTGACAAGCTGAAGCACCTCGTGCTGATTGCGCGGATCCAAATTACTGGTCGGCTCGTCGAGCAGCAGGAGCTTTGGCTCCTGCGCAAGCGCGCGGGCCAGCATAACCTTCTGCACCTCGCCGCCGGACAGCTCCGACACACTGCGCAGCGTGAAATCGTCCAGCTTCATCTGATGCAGAATATCGCACACGATCTCCCGGTCTTCCGACGTGGCGTCCCATTTGATATACGGCTTGCGCCCCAGAAGGACCGCGTCGAACACCGTCATGCTCGTTGACGCGCTGTGCTGCGGCACATACGCAATACTCTGCGCCATCTCATTTTTCGTCATTGCCGACACATTTTCACTGTCGACAAGCACCGTCCCGCCCTGCGCGGGGAAAATATGATCGATGCATTTTATAAGCGTACTCTTACCTGCGCCGTTGTTGCCCAGGATGGCAATACATTGGTTTCGCTCGATATCAAAGCAGATATCCTCCAGGATATTCCCAGCGTTCCGGCTGTAGGCAAAGGTAATGTCATTAATTTTAACCATGGCTCTTAAACCCCCTGAACAAAAGGAACAGAAACATCGGCCCGCCCAAAAACGACGTTATGGCCCCGACCGGAAGAATAACGGGCTGTATGATCAGCCTGCCGAAGGTATCGGCTAAAATGAGCAACAACGCCCCGGCAACCGCTGAGCACGGTATCAAATAACGATAGTCGTTGCCGACAAAACGGCGCATAATATGCGGCGCGATGAGTCCCATAAAGCTGATGATCCCCACAAAAGAAACGGCGACAGCCGCGGCCAGAGAAGAGATACCCATGCTGATCAGCATGACGGCCCTGGTGTTGACGCCGAGGCTCTTGGCCGTATCGGCTCCGCTTTCCATGGCGTTGTAATTCCAGCGGTTGAGCAGGAAATACACCATCGCCGCGATAAATACCACTGTAAGAATCAAAAGCTCGGTCCAGCCCGCCGACCCCAGATTTCCAAACGTCCAGAACACGACGGCACTGATTTTCGTTTCATCCGCAAAATACTGGAGCAGTGTGCTGCCGCTGAGAAACATGGAGCTTAAGGCGATGCCGGCCAGTATGAGCCCACTGGGGCCCAATTCCTTCTTAAACTGAGACAATAGAATGATGACAACGGTGGACAATGAACCGAAAACGAAAGCACACATGGTTACGATATAGGGGTTATTGATGGCAATCGCCGTTGCGGCAGAGTCAGAGTTTACAACCCCGCCGCCGAAAACGATGATGCCCAATGCCGCGCCAAACGCCGCGCCCTGCGATATGCCAAGCGTTGCCTCAGACGCCAGCGGGTTTTGCAGCACACACTGCATAATGGCTCCGGAGGAGGCCAGCGTCGCTCCCACGATAATGGCCGCCAGGACGCGCGGCAGGCGGATACCCATGATAATCAGCTTAGACTGGGTTTCTCCACGGCCAAAAAGCGTTTTAAGGACCTCGGCAATTGGAATTTTAAGTGACCCGGCACTAACCGCGTACAGCGCAATCAAGACTGTCGCAACAAGGGCAACTATAAAGACGTAGCGCTTGCGCCGGATAAACGCGTCATAATCCTGAAGGCGTGTTACAGGCCCGTTTGCCATTAAGCGTCACCCAGCTCTACCTTGCCATAGCCCGCGCCGATGCTTTCAAGCTTGGTCAGATAGTCGCTGTCACCAAGGAAGAAGTCAAAGATCTCAGCGGCCTTTTCCTCAAACACGATATCGCTAAACTGCTCGGGATACAGGATGCTGGCAACGTAATAGCTGTTGACAATCGGGATTTCAACGTTGGAATAATAGTACGTTGAGTTGGGGTACTGGTATAGATCACCGTTTTGGAAGGCTGTCAGGTGGGCATAAAAATCGGGGTTTTCTTCGTAGTCGGTCTTCACAAGCTGCAGTCCGCTGTAATCAAAGAAAATAATATCCGGATTCCAGCCGATGACCTGCTCCTTATCAACCATAACGCCGCCGGATTTATCGGAAATGCCCGCCGTAACGTCGTTGGCCGCCACGGCTTCAAAGACAGCATATTTGGAATAAACGCCCTCGATCCCGTGCGGGCCCTTAAAGGTTGCGGCTGCGGCGAGCGCGGTCGGCTTATCCACATCGGGCACATCGGCCGTCCGAGCCGCCAGATCGTCCAAACAGCTGTGTATGTAGGATATGACTTCTTCTGCCCGGTCCGATACGCCGCAGACGTCGCCCAGCAGGCGCAGCGCCTCTTCGTAATCCTCCCCGAACAGCGTACCCATCGGCACGGCAACAACGGGGATGCCGGTCTTCGTTTGAATTTCATCGGCCAGTTCCTGCGTGTACGTACACAGGATCACATCGGGGTTCACGCTGATGATCTGCTCGGGATAATAGTCGGTCGCGCCTGAGGCGTCCGTACCGACGACGGGCAGGTCCGCCCAAAGCTCTTTATTGGCATAGGCGTAAGCCTGAAGCGGGAGCGTCAGCTCCTCATCAAAACCGCTAATGCCCACAACCTTGTCGGCAAGCCCCAGATAGACGAGCATGCGCGGCGTATTAGCCAAAGGGACGATACGCTCAACGCTGTTAGGTATCTCGACCTCACGGCCCAGGCTGTCCGTGATCATTCTCGTTCCACTATCCTTATTATCCGAAGCCTCGGCATCTGGCGTACCGGCATCTGAGGCTGATGCCTCTGCAGACGGCGATGATGCCGGCGCGCTGCTGCCGCAGCCGGCCAGCGCACCGACAGTCAGCGCAAGGATAAGAAACAGAACAACGTATTTTTTCATGACAGGGTTTCCTTTCTGTTTTTATAATGGGTGATCTGATTCATAAACGCGCTGTCTATTAATAACCTCTGTCGTAGGACTTAAAGCAGTCCAGGCAGACCGTTTTTCCCTCTTGCAGGCGCATTTTATGCTCGGGCGCGCCCTCGCCGCAAAGCTCGCACGTAACAGTCGTGAACAGCCGCGCCTGCTCCGGCAGGTCAAACTTGGGCTCGCCGACGCTGAAGACTTCTTCAGCCGGGGCTGTAAGGATAAACGCCTGGCGCTCCGGGCGGCTCATCTCACCGGCAAAGGGCTTTAAAACAAGCCGCACCTTTTTACCGCTCTTGCGCTCGAAAAAGCTGAACGCCTGCTTGCCGGTGCCGCGGTAAATGAGATTGCCCTTTCCCATTGAGCAGCCGGTGAGCACCTGCACGCCATCAACGCCGCACGCGTCGTTTTCCGTGACGCAGACAAGCTCTTCGTCCTTTGATACGCCGACGCCCAACAGCTCCATGGCGATTTCGCTCGCGCGCACGCCGATGGCCAGCCCCGGACATTCATGCCCGTGAAATTCTACAGCCTTATTCCAGGATTCCTGATTCATAATTCCTCCGTTTTGTCGGCATAACTGAGCTCTGCCGCCGCCGCTTTCATGGCAAGCGGCGCGCCATATTTTTATGAAGAAAACCCTCATCCGTCACGGCTTGCGCCGTGCCACCTTCCCCCTGGGGAAGGCTTATTAACTTTATAAAGCCTAAACCTGCCAGTACATCGCCACAATGGTTGTGTACGTCGTCTCGTTCACAAAGCCGTTTTCAGCTTTTGCTTCCAGATAGTCTTTTATGCTATTTTTCTGCCGCTCGTCGAGCTCGTGAAAAGATTCGATACGCTTTGTATACTGCAAAACAGCTTTATCCAAAGGCTTATGGCTGTTCCAGACCTGTTGGTCATATTCAAGCCTTGGCGAAAAACCCGCGTCCCATAACAGGTTGAAAGCGTAGGCAATCGTTTCGTCAAGAGCCTTGGTGTCCGTCGGTGCGCCCACAAGTTTATTCAGCTCGTCATAAACAGAATTAATTCGCCGGGCCGGCTTAACCATGAGGCACCAACCGCGGGACGCCTGCGAAAGCTTCATAAACGTCTCGGCGCTCATAACAGCCGGCGTCATATGCGCCAGCACCAGGTCAAACGATTTTTCCCACGCCTTAGCCGCCAGACCGAGCGCATGCCAGTCCTCCGCATAAAACTGCGCCGACAAACCGGCGGCGGCTTTTTGCGCGTAATCAATCATTTTGGGAGATATATCAACACCCGTTAAGTCCGCGCCCATCTCTGCCAAAACAACGGAAAACCGCCCCGAGCCACAGCCCACGTCCAGCACACGGCCACCGTTTGTGATCATAGCTTCCCGCTGCATTAAACGCAGGGCCAGGCTGTTGTTCAGGTCGGGCCGCTCATGCTCGGCGAAGTCCGCCGCCATGGAATCCCACCACTCCACGCTGGCCTGCGTGTTCACCTCCGGCGGCTGCCAGAGCTCATAAACAGGATGCATCCATCCACCTTCTTTCTCTGTATTCATCATAAATAGTGTCATCGCTTACCACAACCTCCCCTGGGGGATTAAAATGATCGAACTACAAAAATTTCATAACATACTGCTAAAATTGTTGAATTTTTAACAATCTCAATAAACGGGCATCGCCCGGCGGTTTCCCGCCGGGCGATGCCCGTCAGCTTGTCGAAAAAGTCTTTTGTCCTTCTTTTGTGCGTCCAATCGCCGTGCGATTAATTTTCGGCGATGACGGCGAGTTGTCTGGTCTCATCGGCGAAAATTGTTTGATTTTAATGCTTTGAGGCATTCACTTCCGAAAAGCATTACTTTGCGAGCGCCTCAGCGTGAGAACCCTTTATTTGTCAAAAAAGCCGCTCTCGCGGCTTTTTCGACAGTCTGCGGGCAGCGCCCGGCGGGAAACCGCCGGGCGCTGCCCATGAAGCATATTATAAGAGAGAAGTTTACACCTCGAGGTAGCTGTCTGCGTAGAGCGTGTCGCCGCGGATGATATCGCAGGACTTGATCGTCTCCATCAGGCGAATGTCACAGGGGTTGACGATGGCGCTGGTGAGGCCGTTCATCATGCCCATGGCGACCATGGCGCTGTCCATGATGGGCCGGATAGTCTTGGGCATGCCGTTGGATATGTTGGACAGGCCGCCCGTCGTGTTCAGGCCCATGTCGGAGCACATCTTGACAAACTCCAGAACTTCCATCTGTTTGTCCTGCATGCCCTTGATGACGAGAAACAGCGGGTCAAACCACAGGTCCTCCGGGTCCATGCCGAGATTCATACCGCGCTCGAGCATTTCCTGGCAATACATCATGCGTTCGTCGTTGTCCTTGGAGATGCCTGCCTTGGAGCACAGCGCAAAGCAGATGGCGTCGTTGGCGGCGGCCAGATCGATGTTTTCAATGCGGTCGCCGGCGTCGGCGGAGTTGATGATCGGCTTGCCCTTTGAGCGGTTGTAAACCGAAATACCGGCCTCAATGGCCTTTTTATTGGCAGTGTCCAAACAGAGCGGATGATTATCAAAGTTATCCTGGATGAGCTTGACGGCCCATTTCATGAGCTCCTCGCCCGTGGATTCGGCCGGGCCGATGTTGACATCCAGATACGTTGCGCCCGCGTCTATCTGCTCCTTGGCGCGCTTTAAAATCGGGTCGGGATTTCTGGTTTCCATCGCCTCGCGGATGGACGGCGAGATGCAGTGGATACGTTCGCCGATGGTAATGAATTTGGCCATAAACGAGCCCTCCTATTTATTTATAGTCCTTCAGGAACCGGACGAGCTGAATGGCCTCGTTCGTTCCGACAACGACCTTCCATCCGGGAAGCTTGGCTTCAATTTCGCCCTTCAAAACGGCGACCTTACCGGGGAGGATCAGGGTGCGGCTTTTGATTTTGGATTCAATATCGTTTTCTTCGATGAATTTGGCAATCGAGCCCGCCGACAGCTTGCCGGCCGCCCAGGCCGTCAGGACGGAATAGCCGCCTGCGTCGGTAATAAAGAGGTTGACGGGCACGCCCGAACGCTCCATCTCGCCGGAGACAACGAAGTATGTCAGCGCGAAGTCGACGGTAACGGCGCATACGGCGTTTTCATCGGCGCCGTTAATGGGATACACGCCCGGCTCCATCTTCATCGGCTTTTGCGGATCAGTAAAGATGTTCTGTCTGAGGCCGTAAAGCGGCAGCGCGTCGGCATATGTCATGCGGCCCATGACAACAATGGAGCCGAAGCGAAGCGTAAAGAGCGCGGCCAGCGCGGCCTGCATGAGGGGATCGTCTTTAGCCAGGAGATCGACAATGACGAGGGCGGGATAACCGAAGCTGCGGTCATTGTCTTTGATTGCCGCGCGGCGAATCTGGACAGCGGCGGCAAACGCGTCTTTAATGGACTTGGTGCCGACGTCGATAATCAGATTCTTGTTGCCGGCCGCTTCAAGCTTTTCAATCGTGTTGTGAATGTCGGCAAGGTCCTCGCCGCCGACGCCGAGTACGAGGGAGTGCTTTGTGGCAATACCGTTCATAGCCTCGAAATTTGACGCGTTCGCGCCGATGAGTATTTTAACGGCGCTGCCGACGGCTGTGATCACCTCGTCGGCCAGCTCCGGCTTAACGCAGCGGATAATGATGTCCCGGCCTGTGTCGGCCGCCTTTTTCGCCACGCTGATGTTGCGCTCGGCCGGCTGCTCCTCGGGGCAGTTGACGAGAATACACTCCACGTACATCCGCTCGCCGATGCGCTCATAGTCGATAGCGACCGATTCCGAGATGCGCGCGTCGATTTCTTCGTCGGGCATATTGGCGCACACAGCAGCGGAAAACAGGTTCTTATTCACCAGTGTCTTTTCGTGGCGCAGGAGAACCGTTTCGCCGCCGAGCTTGTGCTCGCCGACGGAGATCGTCTTCATGGGGGGCTCTGTGGCCTCCGACAGCTTGGCCAACGCATCGGCCGACATATGCGGACATTTATCGATGGTCAGGCCGCCCTGCGCAACCTTCATGGCGAACGCCATGCACGTTGGCTGGCCGCAGTCCTTGCAGTTTGTCTTTGGTGTCAGTTTAAAAATATCGAGTCCTTTAAGTGCCATGTTCGATGACCTCCTCTCTTATGCCAGCGCGGCAACGAGCGCCGCGATTGTTTTAACGGAATCCGGGTGACGCAGGATGACAGCGTCTGAGCCGGATGCCAGGCAGGCCGAAGCCGTGACGACTTCCATGTGCACCGCACGCTTTTCCTGGCTGCCCCACTCCGGCATATCCTCTTCCGGCATAATCGATTCCTTGACCGTCCACGTCTCGGACGCGACCGGCGTTACCACCGGCATCTGGAGCATCGCGTCATTTTGCTCCAGGGCGGCCGATTTCACGCGGTCCATCGTCGAGGACACGTATTCAAAGCCATAACCGGCGGCAGCCGCGCCAAGGTTCATCACCATACTCGAAGCCGGCACGCCCAGCTGCGTCATAACGACGTTGAGCTGCTTTGCCAAATTGATGTCAACCGAGCTTTCAGCGCCCACCTTCTGGCCATATGCCATAGCGCACGACGCACCAATTGTTTTATAGTTTTCCTCACGGGCGGACAGAAACAAAACATTTTTGTCCTGACATGTCTCGGCGCAGGCGGAAAAAATTTCGGCGTCCTTCTCAACATTCTTGCACCCGGCGATAACGAGCGGTTTGTCGATGGTCTCGACAACCTCCTTGGCAATCGCCGCGCAGTCGGCGGCGCTCTTATTCAGTCCGCCGGGGTCTGCCCCCTCAAAACGCAGGCAGACGAAGCCGGCGCCTTCCATCTGAGAGGCCTTTTTGGCCCGGTCGGCAACGCTGCCGCCGTCGCCGTAATAAGCCGCCAGAGCCGGCAGATTACCGGTCTCATAACCCGTGTCGGTAATTTCCACTCCGACGGCCGGGAGGTTTTTAGCCGGCGCATCAAAGAAATAAAGCGGCAAAACGTTGGATCCGCCCAATGTCAGGGTGTTGTCGCCGACGCCCAGGACGGTCTCGCTGATGGACGCGTTAAACGTCCGCGGTTTAGCTGTGAATGCCATGGATGCATCCTCCTTGTCTTATATCAATACTTCAACATTCTCTCTTGTCGTAGCATTCTCTCAATAAAGGCTATTTATGACTACATGAGCGGTTCCATCTCGAGGGCGGGATGGCCCTGTTCGCCCAGATACGCCATGAGGCTTTCCGGCTCCTCCGCGATCGTCTCATCGGCGATCATGGAGCAGAAGTCGTCAATGCCATATAGCTCCTTCGCTGTGGCGTTTAGCTTTTCGCTGACCATATCCTTGAGGACCTTGGGCATCCATACGATGCGACCGATGCCGCCCTCGGCCTTCATGAATTTTTTCGACGCGATGAAGTGGCGGCCATGGCCCATGAAGCCCGGCGTCTGGACGCCGCCGCCCGTCATGGACGCCAGCTCCGCAAACGTCATGCCCAGGGGTGTTGTGCCTACATACTCGCGGTTGACGATAATAACGCCGTTGGAGAACGGTTCAATACCGCAGATACACTCAAAGCAGCCGCAGCTCGTCATGGGATCCTCCATAATCGAGTAAAGCGTTACCTGATCCAAAGCGCCATGGGAATACTGCCGGACGGCGTCGTTGACGTCCTCGTACGCACCCTTATGCTCGTCAATCAGCTTTGTTTTTGTAACGACCTGGCATGGTCCGCTCGGCTGCAGCTCATTGGTGGACTTGGCGTCCAGCCACGACACCGCGCCGCACAGCCCCAGACGCTCCGGCGTGACGATACAAACGTGCGACGGTGAGAAGGATTGGCACAGCGTACACGTGTAGAAGCACTCGACGCTCTCGTCGGTCAGGGAACGCAGGCGGTCGTCGCGCTTATCGTAAATTTCGTTGGCTTCCTTGCGAAGCTTGCCCACAAGCTCGGGCTCCGTCACGAGCGTGACCTGGCATTTATCAACAACGTTGGAAAAATCGTTTTTCACTTTGGCATACAGAAGCTCGCCAAAATGACGAACCCGGAAGCCGGCGTCAAAAGCGGCCTTGCTCACGCGGATACGGATCAGGTCGCGCTGGCCGGTGTGCATAACGCCCTCCAGGCAGTTGACGTAGTTATGTATTTTCCGCTCAAAGACGGGCTCAAAGTCGGACTGCATGTTTTTGCCGGCCACATCGACGATGATGCCAAGGTTAATTTTGCTGCCGGGCTCGACGGCGTCGAGCTCGGCGCCGACGACCTCGATTTTGTGGTCCTCGACCTCGTGGAGCTCTTTGGTGCGCACCAGCTCAAAGCAGTCCTTGCGGGAGCCGTCAAACTCGGCATACATGTCGGGCTTACGGATGATCTCACCCTCAAACGCGGACGAGCAGGCAATGGGTATATCGATATTAGTAACCTTGATCTTAATATCCCGGGCTTCCAAAGACGTTTCAATAAAGTCGTCGGTCTGTTCCTGGATAATCAGGCTCTTGGGTACCTTCCACATGTCCTCGGTGTCGTTTGTGATGACCGGGAAGCCCATGGCAATCGCGCCGCCGCCGCAGGCCACAGTAATATCGGCTACGGGGGCGAAGGCGTTGACAAATGCGAAAATGCGCTCAAAGGAATATTTGTTCATGCCGTCATAGTCGCCGGGCTGGATGGCACCGAAAATCATAGCGGCGCGGACAACGACGGAGATAATGTGGGCAACGCCCCAGATGTCGGGGCCCACGGGCACAATACGCACGGGGAAGCCCATCTTGATGCCGCAGCGCTCAGCCTGGTCAATCGCGCCTTTAAGCAGGAACACGAAAATACCTCTGGACTGGTAGCCCTTGATAAGCGCCAGAGCCTCGTCATCCGTCGGCGCCTCGTCAATGATGACGACGAAGCCGGGAATATCCTGCGTAACGAGCGGCACGCCCAGCTCGCGCACCTCGGCGTCCGTCATATGGCCGTGGTATTTTTCAGAATAGGGCGCGGGATTTTCAGCATATTTACATGCTTCAATGACCTCCGCCGAAAGAACGGTGGCGATACCCGAGGTGAAAATATCCTGTGTGCGGTTGTTTCTTGTGAGCAGGGCCTTTATCGGCTCAATCGCCGCTTTCAGCTCGCTCATTTTCGTAACCTTCAGTCCGGTATACGCATAAATGCAGGGGAGAAAATATGCCGTGCTGCCGAAAGCGACCGGCGCGTCCGGCCCAAGCTTTTCTATGGTCTTGTCCGCAGCGGCCTCGGCAAGAGCAAACATCTCGTCCGAGCCCCTGAAAACTCTGTCAAACAGTCCCACTGTTTATACCTCCTGTTTTTCGTTGTCGATACGGGCCTTGATGGCCTTTATTTCATTAACCGTATTTGAGCTGTATTCATAGGGCGACTTCCCATCGCGGTCAGCCTCGGCAACGTCCGGCTCGTAGTGGACGAAGCCCAGAAGGCTCTCTTCGGGAATACGCGCCTTAATAAACGCTTCATCGTCCGCGCCGCGGACCTTATTGGCCACAACGCGCACGTTTTTAATCCCCAGGTCCGCGGCCAGCTCCTTGACCTTATGGTATGTCTGTATGCTGCGCTCGCCGGGCTCGATGACGACGATGAACTGATCCATGATATCGGTCGTGCCGCGCCCGAGATGCTCGAGGCCGGCCTCCATATCCATGATCACGACGTCCTCCCGCCGGATGACCAGATGCGAGATCACCTGCTTGAGCATCACATGCTCAGGGCAAACGCACCCGCTCCCGCCGGTCTCGACCGTACCCATGACGAGCAGCTTGACGCCGTTTTTTTCCTGGGCGAGCATATCCGGGATGTCGTCGACCCGGGGATTAATTTTAAAGAATTTTCCAAAGGTTTCAGCGCCCGCCCCGGTCCGTTCGGCAATCAGAGCGCGCATTTTTGAGATAGGCGTAATATCACGAAGCTCCTCGGGTGAAAACCCAAGCGCCATGCCGAGGTTTGCGTCCGGGTCCACGTCGGCCGCGAGCACGGGGCGTCCCTCATCGGCGTACAGCCGGGCCAGTATAGCCGCGACCGTCGTTTTACCGACGCCGCCTTTGCCTGTAACAGCAATTTTCATATCCTATCTTCCATTCAGCCGCCGGGGGGCGGTCATGTTTTTCATGCATTAAGCGTGTGAAAAAATCGGTTTTTTATACCTTTAGATGCCAAGTGCCTTACGTTTTTCCTCGAGCCCGTCGATCATAGCCTGCACGAGCGTGTCGGGATCTGTATTGATGACAAAACCCGCACCCGTCATTTCTTTCGTCCCGTTGGTGATCAGCTCCATCATTTTGGCTGAGCCCTTGACCTGCGGCTCAATGCCCAAATATGTATCGATACCGGTGGAAACGACATAATTGGCAATCGAAACAGCTTTTTCGCTCATCCACTCGGGTGCGCACCCAACAACAGGTACCTCCGGAATTGAGACGCCCCAGTCCTTGGCAATGCCGTTGGCGAGCAGCATCATGCGGCTGATATCGACGCAGGAACCCATGTGCAGAACCGGTGGAATACCTACAAGCTCGCAGACGCGCTTAAGTCCGGCTCCGCAGAGCTCCTTGGCTTCCTTTTTCATCAGCCCGGCTTTCGCAGCAGCCTGAGCAGCACATCCCGTGGCGACAACGATGATATCATTGGCCAGCAGCTTTTTCATGATCTCAATATGCGAGTAGTCCGGCCGGACCTTGGGGTTGTTGCAGCCAACGATCGCAACAGCGCCGCGAAGGACGCCGGACTTAATGCAGTCAATCAGCGGCGTATAAGTATCCCGCTCGTCGACATGGCTGTTCGTAACACCGTTGAGCTCCTTGATAATCGCCTCGCAGGAGTATCCGACTCTTGCCGGCTGTTTATTTTTAGGTACAAATATCTTCGACATATCGCGCTTATCAAAGTTTTCGACGGCCATCCGTACAAGCTCCCGCCCTTGCTCACGCGCCGTTTCCGGATGGAATTCGACATAAGTTGAGCCGGGAATGCGGGCAATCGGCGATGTCGTGATGAATTTTGTATGATAACAATCGCTCAAAGGACCAAGCGACGGGAAAATACATTGGACGTCAACGGTTATCATTTCAACAATTCCGGTCATCAGAGCATATTCCTGCTGGAGGAAGTTGCCGGCCATTTTCACACCATGGCGCATTGCAACCTCGTTGGCCGTACAGCACAGTCCAGCAATATTGATGCCCTTCGCGCCCTTGCTTCTGGCCAAATCCAGAAGGTCCTTGTCCTCTGCGGCCAGAACAACCATCTCGGACAGAGCCGGATCATGGCCGTGGACAATGATGTTGACCATTTCTTTCTCGAGGACGCCGAGATCTGCTTCCGTATCCTTGGGCATCGGCGTACCGAACAGGATATCCGACATTTCCGTACCCATCATCGAACCGCCCCAGCCGTCAGCCAGGCCCGTTCTCAGACCCTGCCGTACGAGCGCCTCGGCATCGCAGGAGTTACCCATGTGCGTCATATGCATCGCCGTGGTAATCTCTCGGTCAATAGCGCGGGGTGTAACACCAAGATTCTCCCATGTTTTCTGACGTTCCTCAATGGCACGGCCTATAAATTTCAGATTTCCAAAGGGCTTGCCGTACTCCTGAAGTCCAATCATTGCCACTTCATGCGCAACTTCGTAAATGTCCCGGCCTTCCGTTGGGATGTCCCACTCCTTGGCCAGATTAAGAAGCTTCGCCTCGTCTTTGATCTGATAATGGCCGTCGGCGCCGGCCGTGTGCAGCACGTGTGTGATCTCGCGGCCATGGTCGGAATGCGCCGAGGCGCCCCCAACGACCATACGCAGGTAGTTGCGGCCCGCAATCGCGTCCGCATCGGCCCCGCAAATGCCGCGCGGCGCTTTGGGCGTGATGCGGCAAGGCCCCATGGAGCAGATACGGCAGCATACGCCTTCCTCTCCGAATTTGCACTGAGGCGTCTGATTCTTTTTCCTGTCTTCCCAGGTTTCAGCGCCGGCACAAGCAGCGCATTCCTTGAGAGCGGCTGTTACGGCTTCCATCTGTTCAACCGTCGTGAAGTTTTGTAAATCCATAATCGCTACTATTCTCCTTTAACTCCTGACTCGGAACGCTTCACTAGTTTTCGTCAACTTGTATACACATGTTGACCCTTATATAGTCTAGCAATAAACGCGCCGGTTGTAAAGCCGCCGGACAGCCATTTTGGCCAGAATAGTTGATTATTATAAAACTTGTTAAAGATTTAACAAAAAGATTTATAAAATTTGCCGGACGTCAGACTGATCGCCCGGGCAAAACCTAGTAAAAGCACCCTGTCTTTCAATGCCATCAGCATTATACATAAAATGTCGCCGCTTGGGAACCCTAAAATGTCAAAAATTCGCCCGGACGATCGGCGTCACGTCCGGGCGGGTTAACAGTGATTATAGATCCGGCGTCGTATAAAACCCCGATTTAGCTCTCAGGCCGCCATAAGCCTCGGTGAGATACTGTCTGCCGTAACCAATGGGCTGCTCATCCTCCTGCGCGCTGATCAGACGGCTGACGACGAGCAGCGGCGCGTCATTTTCAAGCGAGAGCGCCTGGCACACATGCTCGGGCGCCTTTTGAACGCCGATGGATAATTGCGTATGAATGGACATCAGGGAGAACCGTTTTTCAAACATATCGGGAAACTCCGAATACTGCAGCTCCAGCTCCACGACCGGCGTACCGCGCTCGTAAGGGATGAATTTTTCATCGTACGCGACGTTCCGCCCATTGCAATCCAAAAGGCTTCTCAGGACAATGGCCATCTGGTGCCTTTTGAGCCGCAGCGCTTCAGCCACGGGTCTGTCAGGCCGAATGATATTGATCTCATGATACTGGAAGCGTCCGTTTTGCGCATAGTCTCCGAAGTCCAGTGTGTACGTGGTGAATTTAGGCGGCAGCACAAAGTAACCCTTTCCCTTGCGCGGCCGTATAAGCCCCTCGCTTTCAAGGATATGAAAGCCTTTTCGGACCGTCACGCGGCTCGTCTCATAGCAGGCGGACAGCTCGTTTTCACTGGGCAGCATGTCGCCCGGCTTGTATTCGCCTGAAACGATACGCTGCCGGAGCTGTCCGGCAATGTATACGTACAAAGGCCTATCCATTTTTTAACGTCTCCCCGGTTGCCTGAAGCATGAAGTCATAACACGTCTTCAGGCAATCTTTCACGCTGGCGCTGTAGGCATCGGCCCCCAGCTCAAGGGCTGTTTGAGGCGTCACGGCCCCGCCGCCGACGATCAGGCGCAGGCGTTCGCGCAACCCGGTCGTCTTGAGCGCCCGAACGCACGCGGCCATTTCATCGGCCGATTTTTTCAGTGTCCCGCTCAGTATTAGGATGTGAGGAGAATATTCCCTCACGGCGCGGACGATACTCTCAATAGCGGCGTCCGCGCCCAGGTCGTGTACCGTAAATCCGTTGGATTTCAGAAGCTCCGTAATAACGTTTTTGCCCAGCTCGTGAATATCGCCCCGGACGGTGGCAATGACGACCGTCCCGAACGAGCTGTATTCCTCAAAGCCTCGGAATACGAGCACCTTTGTCATGACGCTTTTAAGAATATGTCCGGCCATGATAAGGTCGGCAATAAAGTACCGGCCGGCCTCGTACAGCGCGTCCACTTCGGAAACGCCCTCCAAAAGCTTATCGAATATCTCCAGGGAGGAGATCCCTTCCGCCATCATCTCCACGGAATACTGCAGAACGCGCAGTTCATCGAGCTCGCGCATGCTGTCCACGAGCATTCTTCTCAAATCCTTGTTCATAGGTCCTCTCATGCGCATCGCGCGCGGGTTTTTGTCTGTCTGCTCCGCTGCGGACAAGGCGCCGCAACAAAATCATTGTTTGCCGAGAGTGATCGTATCCAACCGTGTCAGATTGCCGTAAATGTCACTTTCTGAAAAATGTTGCCTGATAAGATCTCGAACGTCAGGCTGCCGTCTTCCGCCGGGCGTCCGGCTGAAATGTCGTACCCCTTGAAACGGTCTTCCACATAGGCGGTCGGGTCGTCCGTTTCAATGTCCTCAAAAAGTACCTGGTCTCCGCTGCATTTGTTGAAAATCTCCAGAATCATTTCATATTTCATTCATGACACCTCCTTTGACATATCTGCTTTAAAGTATAAAGGATATGGCTAAATAGTCAAGGGATTCACGGTCGAACAGTTATATTTAACAGCTATATTTATTTGTAAAGTATTTAGTATTTTGGTATGAATTACTCATTCTTGTAAATACATGTTGACGATTGAATAAAGCGTTTTATAATGGTTTTTGGAGTACTATATCCCCCCCGGACCGAATACCCGGCGGATACAAATAGAAAGGTGGTTTATCAAGATGCACACTCACAACGAGGATCATCACCACGAACACGCACATACCCACGAGCAGGATCACGGACACGGGCATACCCACGAGCAGGACGCGGAGCATACCCACAGCCACCACCACAGCGGCCACGAGGGTCTGCTGGGCAGCAAAGCCGAAGCGGCGGCATTTCTGAAATACACGCTGGAGCACAACGCCCATCACAACGAAGAGCTGGCCTCTCTCGCGCACAGCCTCCAGCATCTCGGGCTTAATGAATCCGCCCAGGAGGTGCGCGGCTGCATGGACGACATTGAGCGGACAAACAGCCGGCTGGCGTCTGTCATGGCTCAGCTTAAAGACTGATAGACCGGCTCAAGGCTTCATGCCCAAACGGGCGATTAAAATGATATCTGCGTGTAAGCGCAAGGAGGGTTACTATGTGCCTGTCTAAGGTTTACGCCAACAAAGAAAGCTCGGACACGCTGTTACTCACGAACATTCAGCGGATCAATTTCGATGGCGGCGCGGTTGTTTTTACCGACCTGCTCGAACGGGAAACGCGTATTGAGGGGCGGCTGCTGTCAGCCGACCTCGTCGGCGGCAAGGTCATCGTCGAAACCACTAATCCGTAAAGCATCCGCGCAGCAAGAAGGACCACTAATAAAACGGACGGAAGGAATACGTCATGACACCCATAACCATAGCCGTCGCCGGAAAAGGCGGCACCGGAAAAACAACCGTCTGCGGCCTGATCATTGATTATCTCGGCAAAACCGGAAAAGGACCGATACTGGCCGTGGACGCCGACCCGAATTCCAACCTCAACGAAGTACTCGGCGTCGAGGTTGAAACGACGCTGGGCGACATACGTGAAAAAATGCAGTATAAGGATTCTTTCGAGGAAGAAATCCCGACGAATATGACAAAGCAGGAATATACGGAATATATGTTCGGCGACGCACTCGTGGAGGAGGACAACTACGACCTGCTCGTCATGGGCCGCACTCAGGGCGCTGGCTGTTACTGCTACATTAACGGCGTGCTCAAGGCTCAGCTCGATAAATATAAGGGCGGCTACCGCACGATCGTGGTGGACAACGAGGCCGGGCTTGAGCATATCAGCCGCGGCATCCTGCCCCACATTGACGTGCTGCTGCTTATCAGCGACGCGTCGCGCCGCGGCATTCAGGCCGTCGGCCGCATCGCCGTAATGGTGGAGCAGATGAACCTGCATCCGGGCACGGTCAAGCTCATCGTCAACAGAGCGCCGGGCGGCGCGCTGGAGGCCGGTATCCTTGAGGAAATCGACAAGCAGAAGCTGGAGCTGATCGGCGTGCTCCCCCAGGACGATACCATTTATCATTACGACGCCGACGGGCGCCCCAGTTCAAGTGTCCCGGATGAAAACCCTGTCAAAACTGCCCTGCGTGATATCCTGAAAAAGGCGGAGATATGAGCGGACGCGTATAAAAACAACCGCAATGCAGTTAAATATATTTTAGGAGGTCTTAATGTGAGCGCATTAACGGATCTGATTTATGCCGGCTCCAATGCCGTGGCCGGCCTGACGGAAAAGGCCGTCGACGATGCTATCGCCCAATACGGCGCCGACTGTAAGGTGGCTTTTCCGGACACCGCCTACTTCTTCCCCACCATCTACGCCGCCACCGGCGTCAAGGTCACCAAGCTAGGCGATCTTCCGGCCTGCGTGGGCGTACTCAAAAGCCTCATCACGAACAAGGAGGAGCTGGGTGACGCGCTGAATGCGGGGCTGGCAACAGCCGTCGGCGCGGAGATTCTTGAAGGGCTTAAGTTTGTAAACGGCGCCAAGCCCTATGAAAACGAGGGCGGCATCGGCTTTGTGCCGGACCCGGTCATCCGGTCCCTGGGCGTACCGCTCGTCACCGGCGACATCCCCGGCGTCGCCGTTGTTTTAGGCAAAGCTGAGGACAACTCCCAGCTGACAATGGTCCTCAAGGAGTACCAGACGAAGGGCCTTTTGACATTCCTCGTGGGCGACGTCATTGACCAGGCTGTCGAAGCCGGGGTCAAGATGGGTCTGGATTACCGCGTCGTGCCGCTCGGCCATGACGTAACGGCCGTTACGCATGTTGTCACCGTGGCTATCCGCGCGGCGCTCATCTTCGGCGCGATCCAGCCGGGCGATCTGGCAAGCCTGCTCCAGTACACTAAGGAGCGCGTACCGGCGTTTGTCAACACATTCGGCGCTTTGAACGAGGTCGTCGTCTCAGCCGGCGCGGGCGCCATCGCGCTGGGCTTCCCCGTTATTGTCGATGTGGAACTCGGCGACCTGCAGGTTCCCGGCGCGCTGGAGTCGGTCACCAATCACGTGGACACCGTCAAGAAATCGCTGGAGCTGCGAAACATCAAGGTCAAGGTCCGGACTATTGACATCTGCATGGGCTTTGCCTCCGCCTTTGAGGGCGAGATCATCCGCAAAAGCGACATGCACGCCGAATTTTACTCCGGCCAGAACCCAACCTGCGAGCTGGTGCTCCTGCGGGAGCCGGACGCGGTTGAGGACCACAAAATTACGATCATCGGCCCCGACATCGACGGTACCGCGCTGGTGGAGCTGCCGCTGGCCACATATGTCGAGGTCACAGGCAAGAAGATGCAGGTCGATTTTGAGCCCGTTATTGAGCGGAAGATTCACCACTGGTTCAACTACGTCGAGGGTGTGATGCACACCGGACAAAGAAATCTCATCCGCGTGCGCATCAGCAAGGAGGCCTACGAAAAGGGCCTGCGCCTGAAGGACCTGGCCGAGGTTGTTTACCACGAGGTCATGGATGAGTTTTCAAGCGTTGTGGACAAGTGCCAGGTCACCATTATCACCGACAAGGACAAGGTCGACCAGATCCTGAAGGACGAAGCCACCCCGCGCTACGCCGCGCGCGACGAGCGCCTGGCCTCCATGACCGACGAGAGCGTCGATACCTTCTATACGTGTACGCTTTGCCAGTCGTTCGCACCGTCCCACTGCTGCGTTGTGACGCCCGAACGCCTCGGCCTGTGCGGCGCGGTATCGTGGCTTGACGCAAAGGCCACAAAGGAGCTGACACCAGAGGGCCCCTGCCAGCCGATTGCGAAAATCGGCTGCACCGACGAACGCACCGGTATGTACGACGAGGTTAACAAGATTGTCAACGCCGCCACCCACGGCGCGCTGGAACAGGTGACGCTCTACTCCATCCTGGAGGACCCCATGACGAGCTGCGGCTGCTTCGAGTGTATCTGCGGCATCATGCCGGAAGCCAACGGTGTGATTATCGCCAACCGCGAATACGCCGGTATGACGCCGACAGGCATGACGTTCGGCGAGCTGGCGTCGATGACGGGCGGCGGCGTGCAGACGCCGGGCTTCATGGGCCACGGCCGCCATTTCATCGCCTCCAAAAAGTTTATTTCCGCCGAGGGCGGCATTGAGCGCATCGTCTGGATGCCCAAGGAGCTCAAGGACGACGTCGCCGCGCGCTTAAATAAAACGGCCAAGGAGCTGTACGGCATCGACAACTTCACGGACATGGTCTGCGACGAGACGATCGCGGCCGATCCGGAAGGCGTGCTGGCATTTTTAACGGAGAAGGGTCATCCGGCACTCGCCATGGACCCAATCATGTAGCATGAATAAAGTTATCTTTCAATTTGAGGGCGGCGGAGATGTAACCATCTTCGCCGCTCCCGGCGAAAACCTGCTGGAGCTGGCTAAAAAGGCCAACGTCGTCATCGACGCACCGTGCTCCGGCAACGGCTCGTGCGGCAAGTGCAAGGTCCAACTCATGGAAGGCGATCTCAAGCACAAAAAATCACTCCACCTGGACGACCTGGAATTCAATGAGGGCTGGCGGCTGGCCTGCGGGTCTACCGTGATCGGCGACGTCAAGGTCATGGTGCCCGATATCGCCCAGGCCTTCCGTACACGGCTCAAAACGGCGGACCTGTCCTCCCCCGAGGAGGTCCGTATCTTCAACGAGCTGCAGGAAAACATGCGCGCGGTCGGCCTGACACAGCGCGGGTATATCCGCTCATTTGCCGTCAACATGGACGCGCCGACCCTCGGCGACACCATGCCGGATAACGAGCGCTTCTCCCGGGCCGTATGTGCAGCAACCGATGCCGAACGTGTCATCGTGCCGTTTTATATTCTGAAAAAGCTGCCGGACATTCTCCGCGATAATGATTTTAAGCTGCGCTGCGTCGGCGAGATGTACGAGGGCACGATGGAAGTTCTGGACCTGCTCAGCGACACAGGCACGTCGCCTGTATGCGGCCTGGCCGTGGATATCGGCACGACAACGGTTTCGGGCGTGCTCGTCAACCTTGAAACCGGTGAACTTTTATCAAAAGCCAGCACCGGCAACAGCCAAATCCGCTACGGCGCGGACGTCATTAACCGCATCGTCGAGCAGCAGAAAATCGGCGGCACGGCCAAGCTTCAACGGGCGATCATTGACGAAACGCTCCTGCCGCTCGTCGACACGCTGTGTGAGGACGCCGGCGTCTTTAAAAAACGCATTTTTCATATGACCATCGCATCCAACACAACGATGAACCATCTGCTTTTGGGTATCAACGCCGATTTCCTCCGGACAGAGCCTTATATCCCGGCGTTTTTCCATATTCGCCCGATTCTCACGAGCAAGCTGGGTATTGAGCTGGCTCCGGCAGCCAAGCTGAGCCTTACGCCCAATGTCGGCAGCTACGTCGGCGGGGACATCACGGCCGGGACCCTTGCGGCCATGCTCTGGAACACCTCGGAGCTCTCCATGCTCATTGACCTCGGCACGAACGGCGAAATCGTCTTTGGCAACAACGAGTTTCTCATGTGCTGCGCCTGCTCGGCCGGCCCCGCCTTTGAGGGCGGCGACATTTCCAGCGGCATGCGCGCCACCCACGGCGCGGTTGAGGCTGTCACCATTGACGCCGAGACGATGGAGCCAACCATGACCGTCATCGGTAAAATCCGGCCCGTCGGCCTGTGCGGCTCCGGCCTTATTGACCTTATCGCGGAGCTCTTCCGCACCGGTATTATTAACGGCAAGGGCAAATTTGTCCGGGAGGGGCGCCGGATTCTGCGGGACGAATTTGATATCGGCAGCTATGTGTTGGCCTTCCCCGACGAATCGGCCAGCGGCCGGCAGGTATCCATTACCGAGGTGGATATCGACAACTTTATTCGGGCCAAGGGCGCAATTTTCTCAGCCATCATGACGCTCATCGGCTCGCTCGGCTTTACGCCGGACTGCCTTGAGCGCGTCTATGTCGCCGGCGGCATCGGCAGCGGCATTAATATTGAAAACGCCATACGGATCGGCATGTTCCCGTGTCTGCCGCTAAGTATGTACAGCTACATCGGCAACTCGTCGCTCGCCGGCGCTTACGCCATGCTCACCTCGGAGGACGCGGCTAAACAGCTCTATGAGCTGTCTGAAAGCATGACGTATCTTGAGCTGAGCACCCAGCCGCAATATATGGACGCGTTTGTCGCGGCCTGCTTTATCCCCCATACGGATACCAATCTATTCCCGACCTGTGAGGTGTAAACCCTATGGCCGAAGCCATTAATAATAAAGAAGGCGTACCGCTGAAAATTTATCAGGAGCGGTACGAAAAGCTCGACCCCACCGAAATCAGCCACCGTACCGGCGCGGCGTATGACACCGGGCGCGGCGTCTTTAAGCTGACGCTTTTAAGCCACGCCCTGGAAGCCGCGTGGCCCGAGTTTAAACTGTCGGCCGCAGAACCCGACACCTGCCCCGCCGTTCTCTTTGGCGGCGAGGCGACGATTCTGATGATCCGTTATCTTATTGAGGGCGCCAAAGCGGACGCGACCGGCTCCTGGCTGTCGTATCGGGAGCTGCCCTGGGGCGACGTTTACGACAAGAATTTTCAGGGCCGCTGCATTAAAAGGCTGGCCTTTTCCTTTGGCTCCAAGCTCGACGCGTTCGCGCGCGGCTGCGAACGGCTCGGCGGCGTCCGGGCCGACAAGGGCGACGTGTCGTACGATCTGCCGTTTCTGCCCGGCCTGTCCATACGCCTTATCCTGTGGGCCGCTGACGACGAGTTCCCGCCGTCGTCGCAGTTTCTCTTCTCGGACAATATGCCAAAGGCGTTCACAGCCGAGGACGTCGCCGCTGTCGGCGACATCGTCATCGGCGCGCTGAAAGCGTAAGACAGGTATATAAAGCTGCATTCCCCTTGAGGCTTTCCCTTGAGGGGAAGCTGTCGCTGAAGGCGACTGATGAGGTGCCTCAGCACACACATTACACCTCACCCGTCACAGCTTTGCACGGCAAAGCCTTGTGACACCTTCCCCTCAAGGGGAAGGCCGGTTGTCGATAAATTCTTTTCCTTCACGACACAAAGCAAACAAGCCCCTGCGGCCTCATGGCCGCAGGGGCTATTCAGTCTTATTAAGAAGATACAATCACAATCAGCCTTTATTTCATGCCGTCAATGTACAGCATCGACTGAAGCAGGACGTTGGCGCCCTTCAGGCAGTCCTCCACCGGGGTGTACTCCAGCTCGCAGTGGCTGTGGCCGTCAACGCTGGGTACGAAGATCATCGCCGCCGGGATCAAATCGATAAAATACTGCGCGTCGTGGCCGGGGCCGCTGTACATGCGTTTGCTGGCATAGCCGTAGTCTTGGGCGCTTTGCTCAACAAAGTCAACCAGCGCCGGCGTAAACTCAACCGTCTTCCGGGACCAAGCCTCCGCATACGTCATTTTGCATTTTTCCACCTCGGACGGAATTCTCTTGATGATCTTCACAACCTCTTTGATGACATCGGGGTCCTGATGGCGTGCGTCGAGTGTGAATTTAACCTCATCGGGAATAATGGTGTGGATATTGGGGTGCGCGGAAATCTTTCCCGTTGTGTAAACGAGCTTGCTGTCCAGCTGGTCCAGCTCGTCGTGCAGGTACTGGATTGTTTTAACGGCGGCGTACAGCGCGTCTTTACGGTATTTCATCGGCGTGGTGCCGGCGTGTCCGGCCTGGCCCTTGAACGTAAATTCATAATTGATCATGCCGCAAACGCCCTCGACCACGCCGATGTTATAGCCCTCAGTAACCAGCACCGGCCCCTGCTCGATATGCAGCTCCAAAAGTGCCATATACTTATCGGGAGTCATACGGTTGTCTTCGCTGCCCTTGAAGCCGCTTTTTTCAAGCGCTTCGCCAAACGACAGGCCCGGCATATCCTTTGCATGGGATTTGAGCATCCCCGCCTTGTCAAACTTGCCGCAGATGACGCCGGAGCTCATCATGGCCGGCTCAAAACGTGCGCCCTCCTCGTTCGTCCAGACGACAACGGTAAGCGGATGGCGGTGGGGAACGTTTTCCTTGACAATTGTCTCAACCGCTTCCATCGCGGTTAAAACGCCCAGCACGCCGTCGTAATTGCCGCCCTGCTTCACCGAGTCCAGATGAGACCCTGCCATAATGGACCGCAGACCCTCTTCCGAGCCGGGCACGGTGGCGTACATATTGGCCATATCGTCGGTGACGACAGTGGCCCCGATGGCCTCCATCCTCTTTTTAAATTCGTTGCGCGCCAGGAGCGCCTCCGGCGACAGGGAGTAACGGGTGATGCCGCTGCGGCCTGTGTCCCCGAACTTGCTGAACGTTTTGATTTTATCCTCCAGCCTGTTTAAATCGCACGATACCATTCGTGTTGCCTCCTTCAATTAGCTGTTCTGAGATTTAAGTTTACTTTTCGCCACACGGGTTCCGGGTGCTATGGCCGACACGGGACAGACCGTGACACACAGATGGCAGCCGACGCATTTCGTCGGAATAAATACGGGACGGCCCGTCGTTTCGTCGCGGCCCAGCGCCTGGTGGCCGCCGTCGTAGCAGGATAAATAGCAGCGCCCGCAGCCGATACAGCGGCTTTTATCGAATTTGGGGAAGCAGATGCTCTCTCGGTCCAGCGCCTCGGTGGGCACAATCTTCGGGAGCGCTTTTCCGACGATTTCTGAAACGCTTTTATACCCGTGCGCGCTGAGATACAGCTTCATTCCCTCAAGCATATCTTCTATAATCCGATAGCCGTACTGCATAACCGCCGTCGTCACCTGGATATTTTCACAGCCAAGTGTCATAAACTCGGCCGCGTCGCGCCAGCTTTCAATGCCGCCCATGCCGCTGACAGGGACATTTTTAAGCGGCTCGTAGCTTTTCATCGACTGGATAAAGCGCAGCGCGATTGGCTTGACGGCTTTGCCGGAATAGCCACCCACACTCGTCTGGCCCTGTACATCCGGCCCCGATGAAAACGTGTCAAGATTGACGTTCATAACGCTTTTAATCGTGTTGATAGCGGCGATGCCCGTCGCGCCGGCCTCAATAGCGGCGGCGGCCGGCAGCTCCATATTGCCGATATTCGGCGTCATCTTTGCTAATATCGGCAGATGCGTGCCCTTCCGGGTGGCTCTCGTATAGGCCGCCACCAGCTCCGGGTTCTGGCCCACGTCGGAGCCCAGGCCGTTTGCGGCCATGTGGGGACAGGAGAAATTACACTCGATAATGTCCGCGCCGGCCTTGGTCACCAGCTCGGCCATCAGCGTCCACTCATCCTCGTCTTGCCCCATAATGGACGCGACGATAACCTTCGTCGGGTAATCCACCTTGAGCCGTTTGAGATAATCGAGATTGACATTCAGGGGGTATTCCGAAATCTGCTCGATGTTTTTAAACCCGACGAACGGGACGTCTTCCTTGCGCAGCGTATCAAACCGGGGTGACACCTCGTTGGCGGCAAAGGTCGCGATGGTTTTGAACGCGACGCCGGCCCAGCCCATGTCGAAGGCTTTGGCCACCATTTCATAATTGCTGCCGACGACGGACGAGGAGAGAAAAAACGGGTTTTCACAGTGTACGCCGCAAAAATCAATGGACAGGTCCACGTCCTTCATTGGTGTCTTTTCCCCCGCGCCGAGCTTTATGAGAATCTCATCGATTGGCACAGGCGTATTAATTTTGCCCTTCAGGCAAGCCTTGAGGCAGGGTTTTTCTTCGCAGGATAGGCAGGGCAACTCGTCGGGCAGCTTGTTTCTCGCGCCGTCCTTGTTTTCAAACCGCGCCGAACGAATAACGCCGGCGGGATGAACCCCGTAGGGACACGCCTTTTCACACGGGGCGTCATGGCACAGCAGGCAGGACCCGACTTCCTCCAAAAGGGCTGCTTCCGTATAAGCCGTATGGATCATGCCATCAGCCTCCTTTAAGATTTCGGTTCGCGCTTCACAAAGCTGCCGTAGCCCGGCGTGCCGACAAAGTCGCCATTGTCGTAAACGAGCGTGCCGCGCACGTAGGTCTTTACCGGGTATCCGTGGACGGCAACGCCCTCCCAGATGGTGTGGTCGTAATCGGAATGCATGTTTTGCGCCGATATGGTGACATCCTTTGTCGGATCGTACAGGACGATATCCGCGTCCTTGCCCACCGTCAGCGAGCCCTTTTGCGTACAGCCGAAAATCTTCGCTGGATTGGTCGCGCACAGCTCAACGGCCCGATTAAACGTGATTTTGCCGGTATTGGCGGCTGAGAGCATATAGGGGTACAGGTTTTCGATACCGGCGCAGCCGTTGGGGATTTTCGTGAAATCGTCCTTGCCCCAATCCTTTTCATAGCTCATAAACGGGCAGTGGTCGGTGGCGACGGTGTCGATCATGCCGTTTTGCACGGCGGTCCACAGTGCCGCGCGGCTCTCCTCGCCTTTCATCGGCGGCGAGCAGACAAAGTTGCGGCCGTCCTCGCGCTTATACACGTCGCAGGTGAATTCCAAATACTGCGGGCACGTCTCGATAAAGATGTCATAGCCCTTGCGCTTAGCTTCAACAGCCGTTTCCAGGCCTTCCTTATCGGCCATGTGAACGATGTAAAGCGGCGCGTCAACGGACGTGGCCCAGTGCACGGCGCGCTTGTCGGCCTCCGCCTCCACAAACTCCGGCCGCGACAGGTAGTGATACCAGGCCGACGTTTTGCCTTCCTTCAGGAATTTTTCAATGTTCATATCGATGACGTCGGGGTTCTCCGCGTGAATATTCGTCATCGCGCCCACTTCCTTGGCCTTTTGCAGCAGCTTGATGAGCGTACCGTCGTCCACCATCATGCCTTCCTTTTTATAGACGAGAAAGCATTTAAAGCTGGTAATTCCGGATGCGACGGCGTCGGGAAATTCGTCAAGAATCTCGCCGCCGTTAAGGTCCGTGATACAGCAGTGAAACGCGTAGTCCACACACGCCTCAGGATCGCACATAGCCATTCTGGCCGCGACCGTTTCCATGATGCCGCTGCCCTTGCGCTGGATGGGGTAATCAAACACCGTCGTAACGCCGCCGCAAGCGGCCGCGCGCGTGCCGGACAGATACCCGTCGGCCGAGACCGTGCCGCCGAACGGCATAGCCAAATGCGTGTGTGCGTCAATCGCGCCGGGCAGGACAAAAAGGCCCGTTGCGTCAACGGTTTGCGCGGCATCCAAAGACAGATCTTCGCCGATGCAGGCAATCTTGCCGTCCTTTATGGCAATGTCTCCCTTAAAGCTTTCGGCAGCTGTAATAATCGTTCCGTTTTTTATCAGAAGATCCATAGGGTCGTACCTCCATGATATATGATGTCATACACATTGCAGTTCATAAACCGAATGATCCCTCTCAGCTGTCATTTCGTGATTCGGTTTATTAACTTCAACCTGTAGGCGCTGGGTAGATGGCGGGGTGCGCGAAAGCGCACCCGCGCCTGCTGATAATGTGTCAGAATAGATAGCTTTGTTATACCCAAACGGTGTTACAAGAAGCTTCTTGTATTCCCCTGCCTTGGCGGAGGAATACAGGATTCCTGTGTTAGTAATTAGCCGTTGAGCTTGTAGACGAGTACGAGGCCTGATCTCTGGTACACCTGGGCAACCTCTGTGAGGTCCATGCCGCCGGCGTTGGCCGCAATAAGATTGGAAACCCACGTCACGCCGAAATCAACCTGACCAGAGTTGACAGCCGTTGTTTCGCTGATGTCGCCGCCGCCGGGAACAATGGTAACGTTGAGGCCGACCTCGTCGTAATAGCCCTTGTCAAGCGCGACGTAATAACCCATAAACTGTGCCTGTGGCAGCCACTTGAGCTGGATAGAGACATCGGTCTTCTCCGGCGTGCCGAAGGTGCCGGCCACAGCCATGTCAAGATAGGATGCATCGCGGACATCGTCGATCGTCAGCGCCTGCAGCGCATCGGCGGCAACGGAGTCTTCCAACGAAATGTAGGTTTTGGCAAGATCCAGCGTCTGCTGCATCGCCGCGTCGTCGATGTTGCCGTAAGCGGTCACGGTCGCGCCGGACATATCGGTTTCAACGAGCTTTTTAACTTCCTGAGCCATGTAAGCCTGGTGCTCGCTGGAAACGGAGGAACCGTAGTTATAAACGATCTCAGCCGCTTCCTCCGGATTGGCGCAGGCGTATTCCCAGCCCTTCATGGACGCCGCGAGGAAGGCCGCAACGGTATTCGGGTTGGCTTCGGCAAAAGCGCTGGTGCAGAAGATGTTGTCTTCAAGCATGGCTACACCTTCGTCGTTCATGTCGATGTAGGCAACGCTGTCGCCGTAGCTATAGCCGCCCTCGTAGCTGTTCATCACGAGTCCGAGCTCGTTATACGTCATAGCCGAGGCCAGAGCGATGGTATCGTCGTCAAAGCCGTTCATGTCGAAGGCCTGGCTGAGATAATCAGTGGGCATGCCGTATTTGGACAGCAGCGCCTGGATCTCATATTCGTTGCCGAGGCCCCAGTTGCCGACCTTGCCTTTACCGGCGGCGTCGGTTACGATGCTTTCGGTGGAAGCGCCGGCGTTATAGTACGGGCCCTCCGGCTCTGTTGACTCGGCCGGGGCGGACGCGTCGGCTGACGGCGATTCGGCCGGAGCGGACGCATCGGTTGACGGGGATGTGGCTGGCTCCTCCTTGGACGCGCAGCCGGCAAAGGTCATAACCGTAAGGGTCAGCGCCATAATGAGCGCAAACAGCTTTGAAAGCTTCTTGGTGCTTTCCTTTTTCATTGATTTTTCCTCCTAAATTTTAAATACTGTCTGACTTTTTTATATATTGAGCTGATAGCCGTCTCCGGCCGGGGGCCGCTTAATGTCGTCGGCCCTTCAGCAAAATACCTTCTGAAATAAGAAGCGCGGCATACAGGATAATTCCGACGGCACAGGCTACAACGATGTAGGCCCAGGCTGTGGCGTATTGCGCAAGCACAATGTTTTCGCGTATCTGGCGTCCGATACCGATGATATACTCGGCGAAATATTCGCTGACGAGCGCCGAGATGACACTGGCCGGAACGCTTACGCGCAGGGCCGTAAAGATATACGGTACGCTGTTGGGCACGCGCAGCTTGAAAAAGATCGTCTTTTTACTGGCCGCGTACGACTTCAGCAGGTCCACCGAGAACGGCTTGAGCTCCGTGAAGCCGCGGTAGGAGTTGATGCTCATGGCAACAGTACACGTGAGCATGACGACGAGCATCTTGGCGATCATGCTGCGGATATTCGGGTCATCGCTGAAATCCTTCGTGAGGTTATTGAGGATGGGCGCGATGGCGATAATTGGCACGGCGTTGAAGGCCGAGGCGATCGTGAGGCCGCCGCGCCCCCATTTGGTGAAGACGGCGGCGACGATGCCCAGAATATATCCGAGCAGGGACCCGAGAATCAGTCCGCCCACGGCGACAATCACGGTGGCCAGGACGTTTTCCATGATGGAGCCAAAGTTGTCGCCGATGATTGCAAAGATGCGTCCCGGCAGCGGCAGGGTAAACGTATCCGCGCCGATGATCTTATGTAATATCTGCGTCTGCCATAGGATGACGATCAAAACGCCAAAGGCAACGGGGAATAAAATTGTTGTAAGAGACTCTTTGCTGAAGCGTCTTGATTTCTTCATTTGACTGCCCTCAGTTTCTTTCCGCGCCGATTCATGGCAAGCTTCTCGATAACGGTCATAAGATAAAAGCTCAAAATGCCGATGGCGGCGCTCAGGAACACGATCTGCCAGAAGACGTATATGGTCATCGCGTGCTTCAGGGACTGGGAGAGCATCGTACCCAGCCCGCTCCCGCCCTGCAGCGTATCAACTAGGATGGAAGCGGTGATCGCCATGGGCGCGGAGATTTTAAGGCCTGTGAACAGGTACGGGATACACGTCGGTATAAGAAGCTTGGTGTAAATTTCACTTTTCTTCGCCGCGAGCGAGTGCATGAGCTCCAGCTTCTCCCTCTCAACCGATTTAAAGCCGGCCAGCGTGTTGGTCGCCACGGGGTAAAACGTCAGGATGGCGGCTATGATGATCCGGCTTTTGTTGATGTCCTTCGTAATGGCCAGAATGATCGGGGCCATGCCGAGGATAGGAATCATCTGGATGATCATCAGATACGGGAACGCGATCTTCTCCACCGGGCGAAACAAGTGCATCACCAGCGCCAGCAGAAAGCCGATGGCCGCCCCGATGGCAAAGCCGATCCCGGCTCTTGCCAGCGTGATGCCCGCGTTGGACAAAACAAGCTGGAAGGCCGTCTGCCGTCCGTTGACAAGCTTGGTGCTGAAAACAGATTCAACAATCTGATACAGATGCGGCAGGATGTTTTCCGGTGTTCTTTTGGTGTTGGCAACAATCGTGGCAACAATCTCCCACAAAATCATCAGGCCAAGCACCCAGACGACGGTGACCATCTGCTTGGAGGTCAGGATTTTTTTCAACGTCCTCACGCTCATACCCCCTCGAAGCTGTTTCGCACCTTGGCCACGAGCGCCGTGAATTCCGGCGAATCCCGGACGTCGAGCGATCTCGGCCGCGGGATGTTGACATCGACAATTGCGGACACCCGGCCCGGATGGGGCGAGAGCACCACAACGCGGTCGGACAGGAAAACGGCTTCGGATATATTGTGCGTGACGAACAGGATCGTCTTATGCGTCTTCGTCCAGATCTTTAAAAGGTCCTCGTGCAGCTTTTCCTTCGTAAATTCGTCGAGGGCCGAAAACGGCTCATCCATCAAAAGGATTTCCGGCTTGATAGCCAGCGCCCGAGCGATGCCCACGCGCTGCTGCATACCGCCCGACAGCTCGTGCGGATACTTCAGGCCAAAGTCGTACAATCCGACAAGCTCCAGCATCTCCGAAACGGTCTGGGTCCTGTATTTTTTAGGGAGACCCATAAGCTCCATCGGCATACAGACATTGCGGCGTACGGTGCGCCACTCGTAGAGCACCGGGCTTTGAAAGACAAAGCCGAATTTTTTCTGCAGCCGGATGTCCCGGGGCGTCTGTCCGTTTATGGTAATGCTCCCGGACGTCGGCTGCTGGAGATCAGCGATCGTCCTGAGTAGCGTCGTCTTTCCGCAGCCGGACGGACCGACAAACGAAATAAACTCGCCCTGATTGATCGTCAGGTTAACGTCCTGCAGAGCCGTTACCGGCTCTCCCCCGTCCTTGTCGGGAAACTTGATCCAAAGATTTTCTATTTTGATTTCCGTTTCCTCTGCCTTGGGCGCAGAAAAATTCCTGGATAGAAATTCGCTTTCCATATTCTTAGCAGCAGCCATAGTGACCTCCTATTAAACGGCGGGCACTGTTTCCCCCATCCCGCCTTTATTGCAGTATCGCGCGCCGCCTCTTAACCAGCGCGTTCTACGTAGGAGCCATTGAGCAAGCCGAAGTTTAATAACCGAACTTGTTCAGTGACTCCAAAAACATAAAGGCGCAAAGCTTATCGCCTTACGCCTTTGTAAAGAGTCCGTTATTATTTGCCTTGTTACCAAAGCTTTTTGTAAATATAAATGAGATCTTCTTTTGTGATCTCCTTGACGGTGTTCCCCGGGCTTCCACTGGCCATTGCGTCCCCGGCCATCTTGTCGCATACAGCGTCAAACTCGCCTTGATCAAAACCGTATTGCTTTAAGGTTGGTATGTTCAGCACTGTACACAACTCATCAAGCTTCGCCATAAACGCCTGGGCGGCTTCCTCGTCGCCGGCGTCGCTGCCGATAGCGCCGATTGCCCGGCCGATATCGCCGAAGCGTTTGTAGCAGCCATCCAAGGCATACGTCAGGCATTCCTTGAGCAGCATGGCGTTGGAGATGCCGTGGCTGACGTGGAACAGCGCCCCGATGGGCCTCGACATACCGTGCACAAGGGTTACGGATGCGTTGTTGATACATACGCCGGCTTCGTACGCCGCGATGGAGAGCTCCTCCCGCGCTTTGAGATCGCTGCCGTCCTGATAAGCCGCCGGCAGATACGCGAAAATGCGTTTGATGGCGTCAAGCGCGTACATATCGGTCATGGTGTTGGCCCGGCGCGACGTATACGATTCCACCGCGTGGGTCAAGGCGTCCATACCGGTCGCGGCGGTGATGTCCTTCGGCGCCGTCAGCGTCAGGGACGCGTCGAGCACGGCCAGATCCGGCAAAAGCGCATCACCCTTTAAAAGCATCTTGACGTCTTTTTCCGTATCCGTGATGATCGTGAACTTGGTGGCCTCCGAGCCGGTCCCCGCCGTTGTCGGGATAAGGACCATGGGCGGAAAATCGCCCGCGATTTCCTTACCCATATAATCGGATATTTTTCCGTCCAGCACGCTCATCGCACCGATTGCCTTGGCGCTGTCCAGCGGGCTTCCGCCGCCGATGGCGGCGATAAAATCGCACCCCGCGCTTTTATAAGCCGCGACGCCGGCTGTGATCATTTCATCCGTCGGCTCGCCGGTGATGTCGTTGAATACTTCATAAGCAAGGCCCCATTCGTCCAGCCGGTCGGTCAGCCTTTTTAAAAGCCCCGTTTTCGTAACAATTTTCCCGGTGACGATAAACGCCTTGTTGCCAAAGCCCTTTATAATGTCGCCGCAGGCTGTCAGCGCGTCCTCGCCGACGACGGTTCGGCCCGGCAGCAGAAATTGATAAGCCATTGCTCCCACCGCCTTTATATGTATTTTTCGTCTACGACGGTGAGGACCTCGTCGAGCTTGACGAGCTCTTCCGTCAGCTGCTCTTCCGTAATGATGAGCGGCGGCGCGACAATCAGTACGTTTTCATGCGAATACGTCATAAATTTCTTCTGCGCCAGCAGGCCGAGTATGCTTCCCATAACGCCCTGCGGGTCCTTGCCGTACGGCACAAGCGCTTGCTTAGTCACCTTATCTTTTACAAGCTCAATAGCCGCGAACAGCCCGATATACCGGACATCGCCCACACTGGGGTGCTTTTCCTTCATGGCCTCCAGCTTTTCACCGAGCACCCTGCCGACCTTGTTGACATTCTCGCAGATATTCGCTTCGTCGTAGTAGCTGACCGCCGCCACGCCGGCCGCGCAGCCGAGCGGATGGCCGCTGTAGGTCAGGCCGCAGGAGAGCACGTTGTCGTCAAAATACTCTGCGATGGCCTTGGAGACGATAACGCCGCCGAGTGGTACGTAGCCGCAGGTTACGCCCTTGGCAAATGTTACAATGTCGGGCTTTACATCAAAATTCATAAAGCCGAAAAGCTTGCCCGTCCGGCACCAGCCCGTCATAACCTCGTCGCAGATCATGAGAATGCCGTATTTGTCACACAGGGCGCGCACACCCGGCAGATAGCCCTTGGGCGGGATAATAACGCCGTTTGAACCGGTGACCGTCTCCAGAACAATGGCCGCGACAGCGCTTGTGCCCTCATACTGGATTTGCTCATCCAGCTTCTTTAAATAATAGGTTGTCGCCGCTTCCTCGGATTCAAACTCAATGGGCTCGCGATAGATATACGGGTCAAAGAATTTGATAAACCCCGGAACGCCCGGCTCCAAAGCAAACCGGCGCGGCTCTCCCGTCAGGTTCCCGGCACCGAAGGACGAGCCGTGATAGCTCCTGTAGCGGCTCATCACCTTGTTGCGCCCTGTAAACATGCGCGCCATTTTAACGGCGTTTTCATTGGCCTCGGCCCCGGCGTTTGTGAAAAAGACCTTACCCATGTTGTCCGGCATACGCTCGATAATCATTTTGGCGAGCGTCGCTCTCGATTCCACACCATAGGACGGACCGACAAAGCAAAATTGATCGACCTGCTTTTTTATAGCATCTCCTATAGCCTTGTTGCCGAAGCCCAGATTCATATTCACAAGCTGCGAAGACATATCGGTATATCGGTTGCCGTCCGTGTCCCAAAAATAAATGCCCTCCGCTTTTTCAATGGGCGTGGGGTTAATGTTTTTTTGTTTGCTCCAGGATTGGAGATTAAATTGTTTTTGTGTTGAACGTATTTCTTCGCCGGTCATTCGCCGTTCCTCCAAATAAAAATACACACAGCAGCGACATCGTCCATTAGCGTCGTTGCTGTGTGCATTTCTTCGTTGAAATATTTGTTTTGTTTGATACCGGGCTTCCACCGGTCATTCGATATGCATGAGTATAGCTTAAAAATCGGGCAAAAGCAATAAGCTCGTTAAATAAAAATATACATATTTGCTTTTCGTTTTTATGCAAGTTGTCTATTCGTTAGTTGCAATTCAGCCATTTTCCCAATCTAACGCCCCCACACCGGACATGCCGCCTCAGCCAAAACCCCCTGATACTCAAGGATATTTTTGCAGTTCGCCGCCACATGGCAAACAATCTGGTAAATAATATTTGAAATATCACGATTTTTATATTTCATATTTGAGTTAGTCATTTTTAACCGTTACAGGCTGTTGACACGGGCTTCCCAGTGGCCTGCTTGTCACGAAAGCAGCGTCTCAAAAACACGGAAAAGACCGGCGCGGACAAGAAATATAACCATATGTCTATACAACAAAAAAATAATCGGCTATAATAGGGCTTATCTAATGAATGATCATGAATTATTAAATCTTTGACTTAGGAGGCTTTTGAATATGAACGGTCATTTGAATGGAAAAGTAGCGCTGATTACAGGCGGCGGCACCGGCCTCGGCGCCGATTTTGCAAAAAGGTTTGTTGAGGAAGGCGCAAAGGTCGTTATCACGGGGCGGCGGAAGGAGCCGCTTGAAAAGGTAGCCGATTCTCTGCCGAAGGGCTCTGTTTTAGTGTGCCAGGGCGACGTATCCAATTGGGATTCGGCGCAGGCCATGATAGACGCCACGGTTAAATTCGGCGGCAAAATTGACGTGCTGGTGAATAACGCCGGCATCGATCCCCCGGCTACCGTCGTTGAGATTCCCATCGAGCAGTGGCAGAGCGTTATTAATATTAACCTCACCGGCCCCATGCTCATGATGAAGGCCGCGATTCCTCATATGATAAAAAACGGCGGCGGATCCATCGTCAACATCGCATCGCTGGCGGCTCTGCGCTGCATCCCGGCCATGCCCGCCTATACGGCGTCAAAGGCCGGCCTCATCGGCCTGACGCAGGCCACGGCCCTTGATTACGGTCCGTCGAATATCCGCGTAAACGTTGTGGCCCCCGGCCCCATCCGGACCGAAATGCTTGAGCACGCCATGTCAGATTTGGCCACGGCCACCGGCACCGATATCACCGGCGCGCTCAATACGCTGACCCAGTTCCTGCCGCTTAAACGGCCCGCAACACCTGACGAGGTCACCGGCGCTGTCGTTTTCCTCGCCAGCGACGACTCCACGTTCATGACCGGAACAACGCTCACCGTGGATGGCGGCGCGTGCATCGTCGACCCGTGCGGTTCGGCCGTGTCCACCGCGGGGATGAACTGGGGCGGCGGCAAATAAACCAGCGTTAACCTTACCTTATTAAATACACGCTTAAAAATACCGGAAATCATATCTCATGATTTCCGGTATTTTGCGTGAGCTTTGTTATAGCATAACCGTCACCCTTGCCATAGTGTTTACATAACGAAGTCACTCCGTTACTTTTGTTTCCGTTTTTTATAAAATTATTCAGTCACTTTCCAGCTCCACAGAAAATATTATTTGAATAATCACGTTTAACAAATTGCAACTTTTAGCTCTATTCTATTTTTACCCCGGCAATTTAAATGCGTTTTGAATTATCCGCTTTAACATTATTCATTTACATTATTTTACCACTGAATGTGACCGGTAGCAGACGGATCTCTGCTTTTCTGTTGATGTTACATAAAAAACACCACAGGGACATGGGCTTTTTTTCAAGTTCGGTGTATTGTGACAGCCGGTGCCGTCACGTATACTGAAATCACAATCAATCATAAACGGCAACAGAACAAAGGGGTTTGCACAGCAATGCTGCGCGAGCCCCTTTAAATTTTAATGAGACGGAGGTCACGTTATGAGACAGGTTGCAATATACGGCAAGGGCGGCATCGGAAAATCGACCACAACTCAGAACTTAAATGCCGGACTGGGTGAAATGGGAAAGAACATCATGATCGTCGGCTGCGATCCGAAAGCGGATTCCACCCGGCTGATTCTCGGAGGCCTGGCCCAGCAGACCGTTCTGGATACGCTCCGGGAGGAAGGCGACGATATTGAGCTGGACCTCGTCTTAAAAGAGGGCTTTTCCGGCATCAAGTGTGTGGAATCGGGCGGCCCGGAGCCGGGCGTCGGCTGCGCCGGACGCGGCATCATCACCTCGATCAATCTCCTCGAGCGCCTGGGCGCCTACGAGTCGGATCTGGATTACGTTTTCTACGACGTTCTGGGCGACGTTGTCTGCGGCGGCTTTGCAATGCCGATCCGCGAGGGCAAGGCACAGGAAATCTACATTGTCTGTTCCGGCGAGATGATGGCCATGTACGCGGCCAACAACATCTCAAAAGGTATTATGAAATTCGCCAACACCGGCGGCGTCCGGCTGGGCGGTCTCATCTGCAACTCACGTAAGGTCGACGGCGAGGCGGAGCTTATCGAAGCCTTTGCCAAGGAACTGGGCACCCAGATGATCCACTTCGTTCCCCGTGACAACATGGTGCAGAAAGCGGAAATCAACCGGAAAACCGTCATTGAGTACGATCCCGCCTGTAATCAGGCCGACGAATACCGGGAGCTGGCCCGCAAAATTGATTCCAACGACATGTTCGTCGTCCCCAAGCCTCTCAAGCAGGAGCGTCTGGAAGAAATCCTCATGGAGCACGGCATTCTTGATATTTAATGCCATCCCGCCGCTAAAGTCACACCAGTTCGCCGGTCTTTTTACCGCCATATCGCGCCGTGGAAATCCTTCATCCACAAAGGATTGGCAGATTTCCCCGACACAATCTGACGTTAAAAACCCTCGCCTCCTTTGGCGCGATTTAAGCGACGGTGCGGCATTGAGAGCGCGAGCCAATAAAGTAAAAGGAGAATTGACATGTTATTAGTAAGAGCCATTATCCGTCCGGAGAAAACAGGACTCGTCATGTCGGAGCTCGTCGCGGCGGGCTTCCCGGCCCTGACGAAAATGGACGTATACGGACGCGGTAAGCAAAAGGGCATTACCGTGGGCGAAATCCATTACGACGAGATCCCCAAGGAAATGCTTATGATCGTCTGCAACGACGAGGACAAGGACGATATCATCCGCGTTATTATGCGGTATGCCAAAACAGGCGAAGGCACTTTCGGCGACGGGCGTATATTCATCTCGCCTGTTGAGGAGGCCTATACGGTCAGCACAGGCAAAAAAGGCCTGTAAGGGCGGAGGCATCGTTTGAAAAAATTCAAACCATGCCCGAATGTGCCATTTGCTCTCGCTTAGCGAAACCGCAAATGATGCACAAAATGATCATACCTTCATGATTGTTTTGTGCCATAAATTTAAGCGAAAGGCATGATCATAATTATGAAAGAAATTATGGCGATTATTCGCATGAATATGGTGAACCCCACTAAGACGGCCCTGGCCAACGCGGGCTTTCCCGCCTTCTCCTGCCGCAAATGCCTCGGGCGCGGCAAGAAAAGCGTTGATATGAATCTGGTCGAATCTATCTTACAGACCGGCGAGCAGCCCGACAAGCCGGTTGCCGAGCACCTGACGGAATACGCACGGCTCATCGCCAAGCGGCTGTTCACCGTCATCGTGGACGACGACCAGGTAGACGAAGCCGTGGGGATTATTATCGAGACCAATCAAACGGGCAACCCCGGAGACGGAAAAATCTTCGTGCTTCCCATCATGGAAGCCTACACGGTCCGTACCGGAGAATCAACCAAGGACGCCTATTAATCCCTTACAGACCGAACAGCGATTTCGGCGCGCCGCCCGCCGATAAAGGCGGCAGCCGCGGCATGAGCCTTGAAGCTCCATTAAAGGAATATCCGTCCGCGGCTCATGGAGCTAAATATGAATGAAAGAGAACGAATGCTGGATACGTATTCATCCCGCGTTTATAAAAACAGAAAACAGCACGTACTGCAGCTTGAGGGCGATCCCGCCGAGCAGACCATCGCCGCCAACTCCCGTACCATCCCCGGCATTATAACAAACCGCGGCTGCTGCTACGCCGGCTGCAAGGGCGTCGTCATCGGACCTTTAAAAGATTGTCTTATTATCACCCACGGGCCCATCGGCTGCGGCTACTACAGCTGGGGCACCCGCCGCAACAAGGGCATCGCCGAGGAGGGCGGCCAGAACTTTTTGGCCTACTGCTTCTCCACAGACATGCAGGAGCCCGACATTGTCTTCGGCGGTGAGAAAAAGCTTGAAAAGGCCATTGATGAGGCTATAGAAATCTTCCATCCCAAGGCCATTATGATCTGCTCGACCTGCCCCATCGGCCTCATCGGCGACGACGTTGAAGCCGTGGCCCGCCGCACCGAGGAAAAATACGATATTAAATGCGTCGGCTTCTCCTGCGAGGGCTATAAAGGCGTTTCACAATCGGGCGGCCACCACATCGCTAACAACGGCCTGATGAAGCACATTATTGGCACGGGCGATAAAAAGCCAACCGGCAAATTCACCATCAACATCCTCGGCGAGTACAATATCGGCGGCGACGGCTGGGAAGAAGAACGCGTACTCAAACGCATCGGCTACGACATCATCACCGTCTTCACCGGCGACGGCTCGTACGAGACCATGAAAAACGCCCACATGGCGCAGCTTAACCTCGTAATGTGCCACCGCTCCATCAACTACGTGGCGGAAATGATGAAAGCCAAATACGGCACCGACTGGCTGAAGGTTAATTTCATCGGCGTGGAATCCACGATCCAGTCTTTACGCGATATCGCCAAATATTTCGGCGATCCCGAGCTCATCGCCCGCACAGAAGAGGTTATCCAGGATGAGCTGGCCGCCATCTATGACGACGTCGAGTATTACAAAAGCCGCCTCAAGGGCAAGACGGCCGGCATCTTCGTCGGCGGGTCCCGCTCGCACCACTATCAGGCGCTTTTGAGTGACTTCGGCGTAGAAACCATCATCGCCGGTTATGAATTCGCCCACCGCGACGACTATGAGGGGCGCGACGTCATTCCGAACATCAAGGAGGACGCCGACAGCAAGAACATCGAAAACCTCACCGTTGGGCCGGACCCGGAGCTTTACAGCCCAAGGCTGACCGACGAGCAGCGCGAGGCACTGGCCAAGGAAATCCCGCTCGACAAGTACGACGGCATGATACCGGAAATGAAAAACGGCCACGTTGTTATCGACGACTACAACCACGTTGAAACAGAGCTCATAATCAAGCTCTTAAAGCCCGATATCTTCTTTTCGGGCATCAAGGACAAATATATCATCCAGAAGGGCGGCACACCGTCCCGCCAGATGCACTCGTATGACTACGCCGGGCCGTACGCCGGCTTCAAGGGCGCCGTCAACTTCGCCAAGGACATCTCAATGGCCATCTATACAAATGCCTGGGGATTCGTCGTTCCGCCCTGGAAGTCGGAACCGATCCTGCAAGGCGCAATCGGAGGTGAGCAGTAATGCTGGATCATACGCCAAAAACCATGTCCGAGCGTTCAGCGCTCCGGATCAATCCGTGCAAAACCTGCCAGCCGGTCGGCGCGCTGTACGCCGCGCTGGGCGTGCATAAATGCATGCCCCACAGCCACGGCAGCCAGGGCTGCGCGTCTTATCACCGCACGTTTCTCTCCCGCCATTACAAGGAACCGGCCATGGCGTCGTCAAGCTCCTTTACGGAAGGCGCATCTGTTTTCGGCGGCGGCAGCAACCTGAAAACGGCCGTCAAAAACGTCTTTGACATCTACGACCCGGACATCATCGCCGTGCACACAACCTGTCTTTCCGAGACAATCGGCGACGATGTGGGCTCATACATCATGGAAATGGATATCCCCGAAGGCAAGCTCGTCGTGCATACGAACACGCCAAGCTACGCCGGCTCCCACATCAACGGCTTTTTTAATATGATGTGCGGCTTTATCAACTATCTGGCTGAAAAAACCGAGGTCTCCAACGGCAAAACCGCCATTTTTCCCGGCTTCGTCAATCCCGGCGACATGCGCGAGCTCAAACACCTGGCCGCCCTGATGAATGTGCCGATTACCATGTTCCCCGACACCAGCGGCGTGCTGGACGCCCCGATGACCGGCCGCTTCGCGATGTATCCCAAGGGCGGCACCACCATTCCCGAAATCCGCGGCCTGGGTGACTGTGACAGCATCCTCGCGCTCGGCTCTATTTCAAGCATTGAGCCGGCCGAGCTGATGAAAAAGAAATTTAAGGTTCCCTATAAGCTTCTGCCGCTGCCCATGGGCGTGGAAGCCACCGACCGGTTTATCATGGAGCTGTCCAAAATCTCCAAAAACGAGGTGCCGTACGAGCTGGAAGAGCAGCGCGGCCAGCTCGTCGACATTTTGCTGGACTCCAACGCCTATACCTATGAGAAAAAGGCGGCCATCTACGGCGATCCCGATATCGTCGTGGGCCTCACGGCCATGTGCCTTGAGATGGGCATGAGGCCCAAATACGTCATCACCGGCACGCCGAAAGAAGACTTCACCCGTGAGGTCAAAGCCCTTTTAGCGCGCTACGGCGTGGAGGATTCCATTGTCAAGGCCAACGCCGACCTGTTTGAGCTGCATCAGCTCATTAAAAACGAGCCGGTTGACATCCTCATCGGCCACAGCTACGGCAAGGCCATCGCCAAAGCCGAGGATATCCCCTTCGTACGCGCAGGCTTCCCGATCCTGGACCGGTATGTGCACTCCTATATGCCGCTGGTTGGTTACTTCGGCATGATGCGCATGGTCGAGCGGATCACCAACGCACTGATGGACCGCCAGGACGCCACGTGCAACGACGAGGACCTCGAGGTCGTCATGTAATTCCAACCACAAAAATGTCTGCAACTCAAAAGGAGGCGTCCTTATGGTCAGAAAGCAAAGCATTCTGGAAGAACGGAAAAAATCCATTATCGACCGGGCCGGCTGCTGTCAGGGCGACGGCAAGGGCATCAGCTGCGATAAGTCAAGCGTCTCCGGGGCCGTCAGCCAGCGCGCTTGCGTTTTCAGCGGCGCACGGGTTGTGCTAAACCCCATTACCGACGCCTACCATATCATCCACGGGCCCATCGGCTGCTCCAGCTACACTTGGGACATCCGCGGAAGCCTGACGAGCGGTGCGGATACATTCCGCACCAGCTATTCAACAGACCTTCGCGAGACCGACGTTATCTTCGGCGGCGAAAAAAAGCTTGCGGCCGCCATTGACGAGCTTGTTGAAAAAGAGTGCGCGAAGCTGATTTTTGTGTACGCCACGTGCATCGTCGGCGTTATCGGAGACGATATCGAGGCCATATGCAAAAAGGCCGAGGAGAAATACGGGATCCGCGTCATCCCCGTCAAGGCCTCCGGCTTTTCCGGGACGAAATCCCAGGGCTACAAGCTCGCATGTGACGCCATCATGCAGCTGATCTCCCCGTACAAAGACATCCCGAAGGTCGACGGTATCAACATCCTCGGGGACTTTAACCTGGCCGGGGAGATGTGGCTCATCAAAGACTATATGAAAAAAATCGGTGTCAACGTCGTATCCACGGCCACCGGAGACGCCAGCTACGAATCCCTCACTAAAATGCCGTCGGCAAAGCTCAACATCGTCCAGTGCGCCGGCTCGTCAACGTATCTGGCCAACCGTCTGGAGGAAGAGATGGGTATCCCCTTTATCAAGGTCAGCTTTTTCGGCGCAGAGGATACATCCATGTCGCTTCTGCGGGTCGCACAGGCGCTAGGCGACGAAGAGTCCATGGAAAAAGCGCGCGCGTTTACAGAAGCCGAGACCGCGAAAGCCGAAATATTTTTAGAGAAATACCGCCCGCGTTTCGAGGGCAAGAAGGCCGCCATTTACGTTGGCGGCGGCTTCAAAGCCATCTCTCTTATCAAGCAGTTCAACGAAATGGGCATCGAGACCGTTGTCGTCGGCACACAGACCGGCAAGGCCGAGGACTATGAAATCATCGAGCAGCTCGTAAACCCCGGCACTATTATTTTAGACGACGCCAACCCGTCCGAGCTGGAGGAATATATGCTTGCCAAGGGGGCCGACATTCTGGTCGGCGGCGTCAAGGAACGGCCATTGGCCTATAAGCTCGGCATCTCCTTTTGCGACCACAACCATGAACGCAAGCACGCCTTGGCCGGCTTCGAGGGTATCCGCAATTTCACCGAGGAAGTCAATTTATCGATCAACAGCCCCGTTTGGGCTTACTGCCGCTAGAAATAACAGGTTCAGGCTGACACCAGCCTGAGCCGGGGCGGCGGAATGAACGCCGCCGGATAAAATCGTCAACAACGCCCGAACCGCTCCTGACGAGCGACACCCCGGGCCTTAAAATATAGATGAAAGGCGTGATCATTTTATGGGCGCTAATCTCGTTAATCTGAATGTTAATCCCTGCAAAATGTGCATGCCAATGGGGGCCGTCAGCGCCTTTTGCGGCATCAAAAACTGTATGTCCATTCTCCACGGCTCACAGGGCTGCGCCACCTATATTCGCCGCCATATGGCCACGCATTATAACGAGCCGATCGACATTGCCTCGTCGTCCCTGACGGAGGAAGGCACCGTGTTCGGCGGCCGCGAAAACCTTCTTAAGGGTCTGGAGAATTTGATAAAGCTTTACGATCCCGAGATTATCGGCATATCCACCACGTGCCTGGCTGAGACAATCGGCGAGGATGTGGACGCGATTGTCAAGGAATTTTACGAACGCAATCCAGACGCCGGCGTCACGATTATCAATGTCTCATCCGCCGGCTACGGCGGCACGCAGTACGAGGGCTTTGCCAAGACGCTGTGGTCCGTTGTCTCCCAGGCTCCAATGGACCCCACGCCGAACGGACGCGTCAACATCATCACACCCATGATCTCTCCGGCCGACTGCCGGAGGCTAAAGCACCTGCTTGACGGCATGGGCATCGATTACGTCCTGCTGCCCGACCTGTCGGATAATCTCGATGGTGTGCACGCCCAAAAATATGAGCGGCTCAAGGGCGGCGGCACATCGCTGAGCGACATCAAATCCATGGCCGGCGCGAAGCACACCATTGAGCTCATGCTCTTTAACGACGATAAATATTCCCCGGCAAAGCTTCTCAGCGAGCGCTATGGGGTACCCTATACGAAAATGGCCCTGCCCGTCGGCATCCGCGACACGGACGCTTTTATCGGCAAGCTCATCTCCCTCGGCGGAACCGTCACGGAAGAGATCACCAAGGAGCGCGGCCGGTATTTAGACGCCATGATCGACGCGCACAAGTACTGCGCGGAAGGGCGTGCGGCCATCTTCGGCGAGCCCGATTTCGTCTATTCCATGACGCGGCTGTGCTGTGAAAACGGCACGGTGCCCGTCGGTGTTTTTACCGGCAGCGTCTGTTCCGCACTGAAACCGGCCGTGGAGGCCGACGTCAAGGCCACGGCGGATAACCTGTTCGTCAACGAAACCGTCATTTTAGACGACTGCGATTTTGACCGGATGGAGCAGGAATCGGAGCGGCTCGGCGTCAACGTTTTAATCGGCAGCTCCGACGGCCGCCGCATGGCCGGACGCCTGGGGCTTAATATCATCCGCTGTGCCTTCCCCATCCACGACCGGGTCGGCGGCCAGCGTGTCGAAACACTCCTGTACGAGGGCTCGCTTGGTATTCTCGACCAGATTGCCAACCAGACGCTTGCCCACAAGGAGGAAACGTTCCGCGAAACGATTTACGATCAGTATTTCGGCAGCGGTGACGAAAAATCTGCCTGCGCCTCAAAGCCCAGTGAACAGCCCGACATTATAAACCTGCCGGACATCCGCACAAAAACGGAAAAACACCCGTGCTTTAACTGTTCCGGCGGCAAATATGCCCGTATACACCTGCCAATTGCACCGGCCTGCAACATTCAGTGCAACTACTGCGTCCGCAAATATGACTGCCCAAATGAAAGCCGGCCCGGCGTTACGACGGCCGTTTTGTCCCCGGAGGACGCCTTCGCGCGTTACATGCAGGCCAAAAGCAAAATGGATAATCTCACAGTCGTCGGTATCGCCGGGCCGGGCGACGCACTAGCCAATTTCCCCGAGACGAAAAAGACACTGGAAATGATCCGCCGCGAGGACCCCGACATTACCTTCTGCCTGTCCACCAACGGCCTGATGTTGCCCCTGCATGCGCAGGAGCTCATCGACTTGGGCGTGTCGCATGTTACCGTTACGATTAACGCCGTGGATCCTCAAATCGGCGCAAAAATCTATAAGCATATCAACTATCTCGGCACAACGTACACCGGCATCGAGGCCGCATCCATCCTGCTGGCCAATCAGCTGTCCGGCATCCGCTATCTCACCTCAAGGGGCATCGTCTGCAAGGTCAACACGGTTATGCTCAAAGGTATCAATGAGGACCACATTGAGGACGTCGTCAAAAAGGTCAGCAGCCTGGGCGCGTATATCTCCAACATCATGCAGCTCATTCCCGTCAAGGGCTCAGCCTTCGAAAATCTTGAGCTTGTCAGCAACAAGGAGATCATGGCCATCCGCGAAAAATGCACGCCGGAGCTGCGCCAGATGTACCACTGCCGCCAGTGCCGCGCCGACGCCGTCGGAACACTTGATAACGACTGGTCCATCGAATACACCGGCTGCCCCAGCGCCACGAAAAATCCGGCCGAGACACCAAGCGCTTCGGATAAGCCGACGAAGAAATTTGCCGTCGCATCCAAAAGCGGCATGCTGGTAGACCAGCATTTCGGCAAGGCCACGGAATTTTATATTTACGAATCCAACGGCGAAACCGTCCGTTTTGTTGAAAAGCGCCTCGTTAAAAATTACTGCACCGGCGAGGACAGCTGCGGCGACGACAAGAAAGCCAGCATCGAATCCATCCTGTCCGCCGTATCGGACTGTCAGGGCGTTCTGGCCCTGCGGACGGGCGACGCCCCGTCCCGAAAGCTCGAAAGCAGCGGCATCCGCGTTATATCAACGTACGACCGCATTGAGGACGCCATTTTAAAAGCTGCATCCTCCCAATAATACAAGAGGTGCTGATACAATCGCCGCTCGGCGCCTGAACGGATTATTTCCCGCCACTTCACTCGAAAAGCCTCGTTAATACACAAAGTATTACCTGCGTTTTTCAAGCAAACTGACGAAAAATCCTCTCTCAGTCATCCAAACACGATTGTATCAGCACCTCCAAGGAAAAGGAGATTTAATTATGGTCAGCCCGAAGTATCACATTTTCGTCTGTACGAGCTGCCGCACTAACGGCATGCAAAAAGGCTTCTGTCATCAAAAGGACAGCGTTAAAATCATCGAGAAGTTCATGGAAGAGATTGAGGACCGCGATTTATCCGGCGACTGTATGGTGAACAATACCGGCTGCTTCGGCATTTGCAGCCGCGGCCCCATTGCCGTGGTATATCCCGAGGGTACGTGGTATGGCGGGCTCACACCGGAAGCCGTTGAGGAGATCATGGACAGCCACATTGAAGGCGGCGAAATCGCGACGAAATATCAGATTTGACATTCCTTGCTAAATGGCATAAGCTGACAGGAGGGAAAGCCGATGATCCGCATAACTGATATGACACTCAGCTGCCTTGAGGCCTATAAACCCTCAAAAGAGCAGCTGGCAAGGATGTACGCGCTGCTCTTGCATATTGGTCCCGATTTTATCGAGATGCCTGCCCGCGCATACGAAAGCCTGCGGCCGGATCCGGCGGACGGTATAATCCTTCGGATCACGACGCCATCCGAAGCGGAAGCCTATCCCGAGCTTCGCCGCTTTGTCTGCCGGCAGACGGGCTTTGAAGCCGCAGCCAATATTATGACGGAGCTTCAGGTTAACGACATCAAGGAGCTGACGTTTCTCGGCCAGAACGGCGCGCACAAAAATGTCCGGCTCGTCGGCCTGGACGATGTCTTATGTCATGATTACGAAAAAGCGTTTTCCAAAATTCTCAGCAGTATCAAAGGCCGCGTGGAGTTCTGCCCGGAGGATTCGTCCTACTGTGCAACGGCAGCCGCCGTGGAGTGGATCGCAGCCGGCGGGACAGACCTCGCCGCTTCCTTCGGGGGAATCGGCGGCAAAGCCGCGCTTGAAGAGGTCATCATGGCGCTGCGGGTTGGTCGGCGGTATAAGCCGAGCGCGTCTTACGACGTCTTCCCCGAGGCCGCCGATGTTCTTGAGGAGATCGTCGAACGGCGCTTCGAGGACCGCAAAGCAGTGATCGGGCGCGGGATCTTCGACGTGGAGTCCGGCATACATATCGACGGCATCATGAAAAAGCCGAAGATGTACGAACCCTTTTTCCCCGAGCTTGTGGGGCGCAGCAGAAAGCTTGTCATCGGCAAGCACTCCGGCAGAAAATCCATCGCGGCAAAACTGACCGAAATGGGTTATACGGCCGGAAATTTTGATATTCAGCGTATACTGGGCGTTGTACGCAAGGAAAGTGTCAGCAAGCGATCCAGCCTGACGGACGCCGAATTTTTTAAAATCGCGGAGAAATACCGGTTATAGAGTGGTGAGGCCATGAAGCCAGTTAAACATATTGTGGATACGACCATGCGGGACGGCGAGCAGAGTCCCGGCATTGCCATGACTAAAGCCGAAAAACTACAAATCGCCGGCATCCTCGATCATGCCGGCATTTATCAGATTGAGGCCGGCACACCCGCTGTAGGTAATTACGAGATCGATGCGATCAGCGCCATTGTCGACAGTGTTAAAACAACAAAAATATCGGTTTGGAACAGGATCGTGATGGGTGATATTGAGAAATCCATTCTCTGCCGGCCGGACATTATCCATATCAGCGCGCCCGTCTCGTACGTGCTGATCTACTCCAAGCTGAACAAAAACAAAGCCTGGGTCGTTAAAAGCCTGTTGTCCTGCGTGGAGTACGCAGCCGGGCAGGGGTTTGACGTCACCGTTGGCTTTGAGGATGCCTCCCGCGCCGATATCACGTTTATGACGACACTGGCCCGTCAGCTTAAGGAGCTGGGCGTATCCCGCATCCGCTTTGCCGACACAGTCGGCGTCTTGTCCCCGGCCAGAACGTATGAAACCGTCAAGGAAATCATTGATTATTCCGGCATTGAGGTAGAGCTGCACGCGCATAACGACCTGGGCATGGCGGTGGCCAACACGATTATGGGCGCCAAGGCCGGCGCCAATTATCTCGACACGACAATCCGCGGCATCGGCGAGCGGGCCGGCAACTGCGATTTTTATAAGCTCGTGAGCGCCGCGTACAATCTGTTTGATCTGGGCGTTACGCGGTATCAGGCCGATAGGATCCAAACGGAGATTTCGGAGATTTTAAATTTGAACTGATAGTACGAAAGCCTTCTCTTATAGCCGATGCAAAACTGCCAGTAATAATAAAGCGGACGACCAATGGTCGTCCGCTTTATTATACGAGCTTAAACAGGATTTCAAAACACTGCAATGGGCCTGAACGCGCATTCAGCACTGCTTGACGGATAATTTAACGCTTGCCGTATGTACGCACGGTGTCCACCATCGCCTCGACGTTCTCCGGCTTGGCGTAGTCGATGCCGCACGCCGTTGAGAAAATGTAACCGCCGCCGGGCGCGCAGCCGTCGATCAGCCGCTTGACCTCGTCGATAACCTGCCGCTTCGAGCCGTAATCCAGCAGATTCGTCGAAAACCCGCCGGTGATGCAGGCCGTATCGCCGAGCACTTTTTTGGCGTTCAGCATATCCACTTTTTCAAAGTGATACAGCACCTTGCCCCTTGGCACTTCCTTCAGGCACTCCAGGCGGCTGTCGTATCCGCCCTCCGTATAGATATACGGCACAAGGCCGCTGTCGATAATGGTATGAATGATCTCGCGCAGGTCCTTCCAGTAAAACTGCCGGTACTGTTCGGGATTCATAAAGGTATCCATACCCTTATGCAGCGGCATGAAAACGTGCTTTCCGGGCATGACCGTGCCGAGCATTTTGAGATAGGCCTTCGTTTTTTCAAGGTCCTCTTGGCAATATTGGAGCACCAGCTCACTGCGCAGCATCATATCCATCATACCGTCGAGGGTGCCGCGCAGCATGTCGCTGTAATTGTCGTACGGCACGCCGGCCAGCGCCTTGGCCAGCACGGGATAGCCCTTGGCTTCGATGTCCTCGTCAAATTTCTGCGACAGCCCGGCGATGGCCGTATTCATCTCATTAATCTTCCAGAGCGTCTCGATCATTTTTTTCGTTTCCGGCTGGCTCAGTGTGGCGGCCATGCCGTTATGGCCGCCGAACATCATGTTCGCCGTCAGGTTCCAGCCGGCCATGGGCTCTAAAAGCCCCGTCGTGCGTGCCATGGCCTTCGTGACAAACCAGCCCGTCCGGTCTCGCATGAACTCGTCAAACTCATCGTCCTCCAGAATGGGAAACTCAATAAACTGATGGATGGAGTTTTTGTCGATGACGGCCCCCGGCATGCCGGCCCAGCGCATGGTCTTGGGCTGGGCCAGCTCAAAGATGGGGCCGCAGCCGGCGTTGACGTATGAATGGCCGATCATATAGTCGGGCTCGTATTCGTCGAGGAATTTGAAAATGCTCTCGCGTGTTTTTGATAGATCGTTGTCGTAGAGAATCTCCGCCATCGTATATCCGGCATGGATATACGGATAGCACTGGGCGATGGGAATGAGCGGGATCGTGTCCGGCTCCTTGAGCGCAATGCTGTCGTTTAAGCGCTTGAGCCTGAGATCGTACAATTCCTTGTTCGTAGCCATATTATCTCTCCTTTTTAATTTATCCAAAATTTAAAGGCGCTCGGCAAATGCGACTGGAACTTTATACGGGAGACCGGCGGCGACTTCGCCGGCCTGCTTTGTATACACGCTTATCTCGGGTTGGATACGCACCAAGGCTCCTTCACCCTCTTTATTCAATATCATAATCTTGTATAATCCTAACAAAGTTTTCCACGAAAAACAATTGCGGCTTAATAAATATCGTATAATTTCTAACTGAATATTTACTCCCATTAGCATTTTTAATGTTTCGGCACGCCGTTCCCTTTAATCGAGTCAGTTTACTAAGCGGACCTTTAATATTGTCTGATATACAAACTTGACATACCAAATTGGGGTCTGAATTGTTGACTTCGACGAAGCGGACAAATATATTAATAGCATTGGGGTTGTGCTGTTTATACAAGTGATTTTGCGATTTCTGTTTCTCTTTTAGGTAGATTTACGGCGCAATCCGCCACCCGGTAAAACTAATTTTTATAAGGAGGAAGAAAATTGAAGAAAACCATCGCAATCATTCTTGCGCTAATGCTCATGATGGCCTTTATGGCAGGCTGCGGCAGCAAGACCGCTGAAGCAGGTCCCGATAGCGCCGGAGGCACCGTTGCCCTTGACGGCAAGGACGTTTTCTCAGACCCGGTTCTGATCGCTTGGATTCCCATGAGTACCGCCGGGCAGGTCAATACCATTGTGCAGCAGGCAGCCGATGAGATCATGGCGACGTACGCCACTGTCACGATCAACTTCTTCGACGCCAGTTTCGACCCCAATACACAAATCACGCTTATCAACGAATGCATCACCCAGGGCTATGACGCAATCGTCATGGAATGCGCCGATGCCACCGCCGTTGGCCCTGTCATCGCCGAGGCCGAGGAAGCCGGCGTCAACGTCATCACGGTCAACCTTAACACCGACGTGGTACATACCATGTATATCAAATGCGACAGCTACTCCGGCGGCTGGGTATCCGCGGAAGCCATGATGCAGATGCTCGGCGGCAAGGGTAATATCCTGCTACTTGACGTCCCGGCGGAGCAGGCCGTTTCCACAACGTTCTGCAAGGGCTTTGAGGAATATGTAAAAGAAAACAATCCCGACGTCAACATCCTCGAATACATCAATCTCAATGGCAACGCGCAGGAGGACGCCTATAACGCGATGCGCGACCTGCTCACCAAGTATGATACTATCGACGGCGTTTACTCCCCCGACGACAACTTCGGCCTGGGCATCGTCCAGGCCATTCAGGAGGCTGGACGTCTCGACGAAGGCATCATCGTCTGGGGCACCGATCTGCAGCCCGGCGGCATTGACGCCATTCTAGCCGGCGACCTCGCGGGCAGCTGCTGGTCCGACCGGTATTCCGGCCTGTACGCCGCGTTTACTACAGCGCTGTATTTTGCACAGACGGGCATTACCGCCAAATCCCTTGGATACACGGAAACACCGACAACCTATGTCCGTTTCAGAGCCATTACGCAGGACAATATCAACGAGCTGCTCCCACTGACGCGCTGGCCGGGCTATTAATAGCAGGGGCGCTTGACATACTGGTAATTTATAGGTATAAATAAACTGTGTTTGCCTGCGGGGCCCTTCATAACGCAGGGCCCCGCAAGCCGCTTTACGCCATTGTTTTCTTCAAAGGATAAAGGGAGGGTAACCCTAAATGAACAGTAAAAACACCCGAAGGCTGGTTTCGGTTGTCCTGATCATTCTGCTCGGCCTGGTCTTCGGGCTGACGTCCAGCTCCTTTCTCTCCAGCCGAAACCTGATACAACTGCTCCGGGAAACGGCCTATACGGGCCTCGTCGCCTGCGGCATCTGCTTCGTCATGGTCGGCGGCGGCATTGACCTGTCGGCCGGCGGCGTTATTTGTCTCGTCGGCATCATTGTCGCGCGCACGGCACAAACGCTCTGGCTGCCGGGCCTTGTGGTAATAGCCGTCGGCCTGCTCGCCGGCGCGGCCTGCGGCCTCTTTAACGGCGTTGTCACCACGCGTCTTCATATGACGGAATTTGTGACAACGCTGGCCTCCGGCGCCGTTTTTTCAGGCCTTGCGCTCCTTCTGCAGTTTCGGGACGGTGGCCGGATGATCTCCGTCACGCTTAAAAATCCGGGATTTATATTTTTTGGCAAGACGGTGGGCGGCATTTACTGGATTATCATCGTCTGGCTCGTACTGACCATTGTGATGCAGTTTGTCATGAGCGGCACGAAATTCGGGCTGCATGTGATGGCGGGCGGCTCTCACGCCAAGTCGGCCGAGATGTCCGGCGTCAACACACGGCGCATCAAGGTGCTGACCTTTATGATCAGCGGCGCGTTCGCGGGCCTCGCCGCAGCCATGATTGTGGCGTATCAGACCGGCACAAACCAGACGCTTGGGAACATGATGGAATTCAACGCCATAGCGGCCTGCGTTGTAGGCGGCGTGATGCTGGGCGGCGGCAAGGGCGACCCGATATCCGGTTTTCTGGGGGCGCTTTTAATGACGCTGATCACAAACGGCCTTTATAAGCTGGGGCTCACGACAGGCGGTACATACGCAATGCAGGGCATCGTGATCCTTCTGGCTATGAGCTTTGACGGGCAGTTTAACCGCTTGAGCATGAAGCGGCTTGAGCTGCGCGGCCGGCTGTGACGAGGGAGGTCACCATATGTCTATGAACAACGCGCTTTTATATGCCAAAGGCATCTGCAAGCAGTTTAACGGCATCAAGGTTTTAAAAAGCATCGACCTCGAAATCCAAAGCGGCGAGGTCCACGCCCTTATGGGCGAGAACGGCGCCGGCAAATCCACCATTATCAAGATCATAACCGGCTTTTATGAGAAGGACGCCGGAGCGCTATTCATAAACGGCGAGCCGGTGGATATAAACTCCCGACAGGACGCGCGCGAGCTCGGCATCTCTGTTATTTACCAGGAGCTGAGCCTTATCCCGGCGCTCACGGTAGCGGAAAATATCTTCCTCGGTCAGGAGCTCACGAACAAGGGTGTGCTGGCTAAGAAGAAGATGAACGCGGCCGTGAAGGCGCTCATTGACAAGTACGAATTTGACTTAAAGCCCACTTCCTCCGTCGAAAGCCTGGGTATGGCCAAGCGCCAGATGGTGGAGATTCTCAAGGCGCTATCCGCCAACGCCCGGCTCATCATCATGGACGAGCCTACGGCGTCGCTGTCGGCGGCCGAGACGGAAAAGCTGTTTGATACAATCGAGGGCCTGAAAAAAAAGGGCGCGGCGATCCTCTACATATCTCACAGACTTGAGGAGGTTTACCGCATCGCCGACCGGCTCACCGTCATGCGTGACGGCGAAAATGTCGGCGTACTGGAAAAAGCCGATATCAACGCGCCCAAGGTAACGAAAATGATGATCGGCCGGGAAATCCGGCGCATTTCCGACCGCAGCACGCCTGTTATTAATAAAGACGTCTGTCTGGAAGTCCGCGGCCTGTCATATAAAAAAATCCTCGGCGGCGTGGATTTTGCGGCGTACGGCGGTGAAGTACTCGGCATCGGCGGCCTCGTCGGCTCGGGCCGGACGGAGCTCATCAAATGCATCTACGGCGCTTTAAAGCCGGACGCCGGCACGATTACACTGGGCGGAAAGCCCATCAAAAAAACCGTCGGCCGGAACATCAAAAACGGCTTCGGCCTCGTCCCGGAGGACCGGCGGCGCGAGGGCTATGTCCCCGTTTTATCAATCGAGCGCAACCTGACGGCCGCCAGTTATGACATCCTGGCAAAAGCCGGCGTCGTCAGCCGAAAAAGCGAAATTGCCCACGCGGAAAAAGCCATCAAAGATTACGATGTGCGCCCGACACTGCGGCGGCTGCCCGTCAGCAATCTGTCCGGCGGCAACCAGCAAAAGGTCGTATTGGGCCGGTGGCTGTCGCGCGAGCTGAAAGTTCTTTTACTCGACGAGCCCACAGCCGGCGTTGACGTCGGCGTCAAGGAGGACCTGTACAACTACGTCTGGGACTTAGCGCGCTCCGGCGCCATCGTCCTCATGGTTTCATCGGACCTTGAAGAGCTGACCTATGTCTCCGACAGAATACTCGTAATGCATGGCGGCAAATTCTTTGAGGAGTTTTCACGGGGGAACGCCACGCAGGAGGCGATACTGCTCGCGTCCTCCGGCGTTCACACGGAGGAGGGCCGAGCTTTATGAAGAAGATAGAGAAATTCCTGGGCAACGCGTGGGGACAGCGCATCACCATCCTGGCCGTCATATTTATCGTCATGGCCATCTTCGCCCAGAAGTTCTTTCTGCTCGATAATTTTAAAAGCATCCTCATTTCTATCAGCCTGTATGGCGTTATGGCCTGCGGCATGCTGTTTGTCATTCTCGTGGGCGGCATCGATTTATGCGTCGGCTCCACGGCCGCCCTGGCCAGCTGCTTCATGCTGAAGATTTTAACGGCAAACGGCAACTCGACGTATGGCCTGCTGATCGGCTTTGCCGTGGCAATGGGCCTGTGCGTTCTGCTCGGCCTGTTTCATGGCGTGCAGGCCGCGTACTTCGGCCTGCCGGCCTTCGTCGTAACGCTTGCCACCCAGTACGCCATATACGGCGCGATGCTGGACTTCACGAACGGCAGCTTCATTTACAATAAAAACACGGGGGATATCTTTTATCAGGTGGCCAGCGGCCAGCTGCTCGGTATCCCGATGACCATCGTGTGGTTTCTCATCGCCGTCATTATCAGCGCGCTGGTGCTCGGCTGCACCACATTTGGCCGGCGCGTGTACCTTGTTGGCGGCAATCCCGACGCAGCAAAGCTCCTGGGCATCAACACCAAAAAATACACCGTTATTGCTTATGTCATCAGCAGCGTAACAGCCAGCTTCACGGGGATCGTGCTCGCATCGCTCAACATGTCGGCCTATGCCGGTACGGCCCGCGGCTACGAGGGCAAGGTGCTCATGGCCATGGTCGTCGGCGGCATTAACCTGATGGGCGGTGAAGGCGGCATACCGGGCGCCGTATTTGGCGCGCTGTTTGTCGGCATTATCAATAACGCCCTGATCCTGCTTGACGTTTCTACCGACTATCAGGGCTTCGTACAGGGCGTCGTAATACTTGCGGCCATCGCGCTGAACATCTATACGTCCCGTAAGGCGCAGGGTCTTATAAGGCCGCGCAAAGCGCGGGCCGGTGAGAAGCGTAAAACGCGCGAGCTCGTCGGCACCAAAGAGCGCTGACCCTAAACACACGGACGAGACAATACTTTAAAAGCTTATCGCCTCACTTAATACCCAGAAAGGAAACGCGCACGAACTGTGCGCAACGTAAACTCATGAATAACTTTAAGTACCTGAATTTATTTACCCCCATCACTCTTCGCGGCACATTATTTCGCAACCGCATTTTCGCTTCCCCCACGGGCTATCAGGACATGGATAAGGATGGCATTCTCCCACCGGAGGCCGCGTTTTATTATGAGCGAAAGGCTATGGGCGGCGCGGCATGTGTCGCCGTCGGAGAGTGCAATGTCGACAGCAAGCTCGGCACCGGTGCCCGCTACGCCATTCATCTGGACGACCCTCATTCCCTGCACGGGCTGATTCGCGTAACGGATGCCGTGCGCCGTCAGGGCGCCGTGTGCACGGCGGAGCTGCAGCACGCCGGCAACTGCGCCAACCGGTATGAGGGCGGGTCCGGTGTCGCCTACGGCCCCGTCGCCGGCGAGGTGGACGGCCGGCCGTACCTTGAAATGCCGGAGGACGTCATCTGGTACATCGTAGATAAATTTGCCAAAGGCGCGGCCTTTGCCAAATCGTGCGGCTTCGGCATGGTAACGCTGCACGGCGGGCACGGCTGGCTCATCTCGCAGTTTCTATCACCGTCCCTCAACACCCGCAAGGACAAGTGGGGCGGCCCGGATATTGAAAACCGCTCCCGGATTGCTGTCGAAATTCTAAAGGCGATACGCCAGGCCGTCGGCCCCCGCTTCCCCATCGAACTGCGCATCAGCGGCAGCGAATGCTACAACGGCGGCTATGGCATTGAGGAAGGCATTAAATTCGCCAAGCAGGTGGAAGATTACGTCGATTTGCTCCACGTCTCGGCCGGCAGCCACGAGGTTGAAGAGGTGTTCACCGTGACGCATCCGAGCATGTTTTTACCCGACGGCGTCAACGTGAAGTTCGCCGCCGAGATTAAAAAGCACGTCGGCTGTCCAGTGGCAACAGTTGGCGCGCTGGGCGACGCCGCGCTTATGGAGGAAATCATCGCCTCCGGACAAGCCGACGTCGTGGAAATTGCCCGCGGGCTCATTGCCGACCCCGATCTGCCGCGCAAGATCAGAACGGGCAAAGCCGACGACATCAACAAATGTATGAGATGCCTGGCCTGCTTCTCAAACCTCATTAGCACCGGCCAGTTCCACTGCGCGATCAATCCCGAAACAGGCCGCGAGGCGGAGATGAATTTCTCTATCCCGCCGGCCGAGAAGCAAAAAGTCCTGATCGCCGGCGGCGGTGTGGCCGGTATGCAGGCCGCTCTCACCTGCGCCGAGCGCGGGCATACGGTCATCCTGTGTGAAAAAACAGACCGGCTTGGCGGCGCGCTGCGCTGCGAGGAACACGTGCCGTTTAAGGAAAAGCTGGATTATTACTTAGACCGGCAGGCCCGGAAGGTCCGGGAGGCCGGCGTTGAGATACGGCTTAACACGGAGGTCACACCGGATTACGCCGAATCCATTGGCGCGGACATCGTCATCGCGGCCCTGGGTGCGCGGCCGGTGAAGCCGCCGATTCCAGGCATCGAGGGCGAAAATGTGCTGGCCGCAGAGGATGCGTATATCCATCCCGAAAAGATCGGCGGGACCGCCGTCATATTGGGCGCGGGCCTTGTCGGCGTGGAACTGGCGATCTATCTGTCCATCCTCGGCAAAAAAATCTCCGTTGTGGAAATGCTCGGTGAAATCAACCACGGCGGCAACTTCCTTCACGTGCGGGCGCTTGACGTCGAGATCAATAAGTATAGTATAGATATGAACTTTAACACAACGGCGCTGAAAATAACGGATGAGGGCGTCGTATGCCGGACGCCGGACGGCGAAAAGCTCTTTACGGCCGACACCGTGATCTACGCCGTCGGCCAAAAGCCGCTGCAGGAAGAAGCGGCGGCACTGAGCCTGTGCGCGCCGGACTTTTATCCCATTGGCGACTGTATCCTGCCGAAAAACATCATGAACGCTACCAGCACGGCTTTTTCAGTCGCCCGGAGCGTCGGCAAAAAGATGCTGTAAGTAAACTGACTTCAACCTGGGTGAGGATATGACCGATATTACCCTGCAGCAAATCGAAATATTTTTGACGGTAGCCGAGCAGCTTAACCTTTCCGAGGCCGCCAAGGACCTGTTTTTAAATCAGTCGGCCGTGAGCCGTTGGATTCAGCGTCTTGAAAGCAGCCTCAACACACGGCTGTTCGTCCGCAACAACCGCGGCGTCGAGCTGACGCCGGACGGGGAATTTCTGTACGCCGAGCTCAAGCCGATCTACGCGCGGCTGAGCACGACGCTTTATAACATGCGCTCACTGTACGACATGCCCGACAATATTATCCGAGTGGGCTGTCTCGACAGCGAGGAGATCATGGAGCTGCTTAAAAACCTCGTCAACCGGTTTGAGACCACCCATCCCGATGTCCTCGTCAAAATCGAGCCGTCCAATTTCAAGGACCTGCGGGAAAACCTCGTATTAGGCGTGATTGACTGCGCCATCACTTACTACCTCGGCTTTGGAGAATATCACACCCTTCAATCCAAAAAAATCGAAAGACTTGAGTCTTACTTCGCCATCTCATCGCATCATCCTCTGGCCGCCGGTGACAAACTCGCGACGGAACAGCTGGGCAATGAAAAGCTGTTTTTACTGACGCTTGCTGAGATGCGCGGTCCGGAGGATCGGGCATTCAGCCTCTGCCGGGCCAACGGCTTCACACCCAAGGAGATCGTGTATCTTCCGAGCGTGCTGGCCATTGAAATGGCCGTCCGGGGTATGCGCGGCTTCAGCATCAACGGGCCGAATTTCGGCCGGCGCTTCGGCGACGAGATCAAGCTGTATCAAATCGACGACGTCCGGCCCAATCAGTACATGGTCATCGCCTGGCGTAAGGGCGGATGCAACGATACAGCCAAGAAATTTATCGATTCCATCCCAGATACTGATTGAGCGGTATAACTTAAAATTTATTAGTGCGCCAAAACGCATGGGAGGTCAATATGTTAAACCTAAAGTATTTTTCATTCACCAACGACAGCACGCCGCTTCAAAACCACGCCGTCCCGAAGGACGCCGTACGCCCCATCGTTCGTCTCGACGGCGACATTGTGGAAAACACGATCTTCTACGAAGCCAACTGGATCGTGAAGCCTTTTGAGCAAAAGGGTCTTTTTAAAAACGACTCCGACAAGCTGATGATCTTCATCGGCTCTAACCCGGACGATCACGAGAATCTGAACGCTGAAATCGAGCTGTGGATTGAAAACGATAAGCTTACGCTGACAGAAACGTGCATCGTTTTCGTGCCCAAGGGCGTGGCGCACGGGCGCCTGACGGTTAAAAACGTCACGAAACCCGTCATCACCTACAGCTGCCTGATGACCTCGAGCTACTGCGTCGAGGAACCGGCCGAGGCCACGGCGCCCGCCGGCACATACGCTGAGAACCATGTTGAAAAATACGCCCCGGTTGACGGCTTCCTGCCGCCGGCGCCGGAGGGCTTTCTCACGCGGCTTTTATGGATTGACGGCGCCAAGCTCAAAGGCGCGCCGTACATGGAGGCGGTTTGGTTCCACTCCGCCAATGACACGGGCCCGGAAAATCATTTCCATGAATTTGACGAGCTCATCGGCTTTCTCGGCTCGGACCCCGAAAATCCCGAGGAGCTCAATGGCGAGCTGACGATCCTCCTCGACGGCGAGACGGTCCCCTTTACGAAAAGCTGCGTACTTTATATCCCCCGCGGCGTTACCCACAGCCCCATCCTTGTGCCGCGACTCGACCGGTCCATCATCCACTTCTCCGGCGGCAACGGCGGCGATTACGCCCGGCGCGACGACGAACACGAGGACACATTCCGCCTGCAGTCATAAAATCCGCAGCTGGACACGTTTTTTTAGTTCAACCATCAGAAAGGACGGATAACCATGTTTATTAAAACAACTCCCATGCCGGATATGACAAAAGCTTATGATGTTTCCGGGAAAAATGTCGTCGTCACCGGCGGCAACAGAGGCATCGGCCGCGGCATTGTGCAGGCCTTTGCCGAATCGGGTGCGAACGTGGCTGTTTTGTGCCGCAATCTCGACAGCGGTAAAAAGGCCGTTTCGGAGATCGAAAAGCTCGGCAGCCGCTATACGGCCATCCAGTGCGACGTGGCCGATATCGACAGCGTAAAAGCCGCCACAGCGGAGGTCTTCAAGTTCTTTGACACTGTCGACGTACTCGTCAACAACGCGGGCGTCGCCACGACGAAGCCGTTTTTAAGCGAGGAAGGCCTTGACGAATGGCACCGCGTCATCAATACGGACCTGCACGGCCCGGCTAACGTCGTACACGAGATCGCGCCCCATATGGTTGACGCCGGCAAAGGCGGCACGATCATTAACATCACATCCGTCGGCGGCCAGCGCGTATCGGGCAGTAAGAATCACCACAACGCACCGTATAACACCTCCAAAGCCGGGCTCGACATTTTCTCGCGCTACCTCGCCGTCGTTTTGGGCGACCACGGCATCCGGGTCAATTCTATCGCCCCCGGCCCCATCCACTCCGATCTCGACAAGGACCTGCCGGCCAGCTTTATCGAGACCATCGAAAAGGAGCTGCCCTCCCACCGATTCGGCGAGCCTATCGAAATCGGCGGCCTGTGCGTCTACATGGCCTCCCCCGCCGGCGCGATGGTCACGGGCGTCAACTGGGCATTTGACGGCGGTCTGCTGTGCGTCAATTAAACAGTTATTACCTCTGAACCGCCGCTCAGTTACTGCGCGGACTATAAAACCACACAAGCGCCGCTCAGCTTGTCGGTAAAGTCTTTGTCCTTCTTTTGTGCGTCCAATCACCGTGCGATTTAATTTTCGGCGATGACGGCGAGTTGTCTGGTCTCATCGGCGAAAATTGTTTGATTTCTATGCTTTGAGGCATTCACTTCCGAAAAGCATTACTTTGCGAGCGCCTCAGCGCGAGAACCCTTTATTTGTCGAAAAAGCCGCGAATGCGGCTTTTTCGACAGCTTGAGCGCCGCTCAAATACGAGCGGCGCTTTTCATATTTTGTCCGATTATGCTATAATCACAAAATGATCGTTGTCATCTGCCGATCCGGCCACCGGGCCACGACGGGCGCGCAGATCCTTAAAAAGGCCGGCTTCAGAAACGCGATGGTCGTCCTGGACGGCGGCATGATCAACTGGCGCTATATGAAAACCAAGGCAGGCAAATGAACAATCGTTCAAATACAAAGATACGCAAATACAACCAACTCTTCCAAGAAAAAGGCCTGTAAAGCATGGGCGGAGAAAAAATGACGCATAAGAAACAGCAAAAAAAAATATCCCCGGATCAGTCCCTGCCGCTCCCCGCGGATTTACCCGCGCTGCTCCTGGCGTGGTACGATCAACACGCCCGGGCGCTGCCGTGGCGCGATGACAAAAAGCCCTACCGCGTCTGGGTCTCGGAGATCATGCTCCAGCAGACCGGCGTTCGTACCGTGGCACCGTATTTCGAGCGGTTTTTAGCGGCGTTTCCAACCGTTGGCGCACTGGCGGACGCCGATGAGCAGCAGGTCTTAAAGCTCTGGGAGGGCCTGGGTTACTATGCCCGTGCGCGAAACCTTAAAAAGGCGGCTGAGATCATAGTCCGTGACCTTGGCGGGCAGTTCCCGGATACGTATAATGAGATCCGCAAGCTGCCCGGCATCGGCCCGTACACGGCCGGCGCGATTGCCTCCATCTGCTTTGAACTACCCGCTCCGGCGGTGGACGGCAACGTTGCGCGGGTTGCCGCCCGGATTTCGGGTCAGCGCTTCGACGATAAAAGCGACTTGAAACAAGCGGCGGCCACCGCGCTGGCCGCTCTCTATCCGGCAGAAAGACGCGGCGACTTTACACAGAGCCTGATGGAGCTAGGCGCGCTCATATGCGTGCCGAACGGTGCTCCCAAGTGTGAAGCCTGTCCCGTCCAGGCGTCGTGCGCTTCTTTTAAGTCCGGCAGTTTTTCCCTCCCCGCCCGGAAAGATAAGCCGAAACGAAAGCGCACAGACATTACCGTGCTGATTCTGGAAAGCGACGGACATCTCCCCATCCGTCAGCGGGACGAGAGCGGCCTTTTGCCCGGCTTATGGGAATTTCCAAATATGGACGGGCATCTGACCGAACAGGAAGCTCTGATGCTTGCTGAAAGCTGGGGCACGCAGCCGTCCGTTGTCCATGGCAGTAAACGCACCAGACACATTTTTACACATATCCAATGGGACATACTGTGTTACCACATCGATTGCGTAAAACGCCCGCCTTGTTTTATCTGGGCGGACCAACGCGCTCTTTCAGACCTGTATCCCCTGCCGACAGCGTTTAAAAAGCTTTTAAAAGACGAATGACGAAAACCTACTTCCAGAAAAGGCCGCCCACGCATCCGCGTGGGCGGCCTTTTAGGCTGGTTTTACAGGTTTTCAGGAGTAATCTTTTAATTAAACCGCTCTTCAAGATATTCAATGAAGTCAGCCACCGCCCCGTCCCCGCTCCGGCCGACGACGACGTCGGCGGCGCTTTTAACGTCGTCCGGTGCGCCTTCCGTGGCCGCGCCGACGGCCGCTGTTTTAATGAGCTCCAAATCGTTATAATAGTCGCCGATACCCATTATTCTGTCATAGGAAATACCAAGCAGGTCAGCTAACGCCCGGACCGTCGAGCCCTTGGAGATACCCTCAGGTAAAATCTCGAAGTAAACCGGCGCGGACGAGGCAAAGACACAACCTGTGTGCTCAAGCCCCTGAAGACGCGCCGCGACGTCCCGTATCCGCTCCACGTCGCCGCAGAACAGGACCTTATTACTGTTCGGCAGCACCTTGTCCGTTTCGACGTCCGATACGTCGAGTCCCTGAAAGGCGATATGATCTTTCGTATACTCGTTTTTATTCAGGCAGTACACACCGCCGCCGGAATACACCTCGATGCCGACATCGGGAAAGCTTTCCTGGACAGCCCGGATCAGACGCATATACGTATCCGGCAGATTTTTACTCCACAAGAGCTTTTTGGCCGCAAAATCGTAGATACCGCCACCGTTATAGACGATGGACGGTGCGTTTGTCGGTACCTTTTGGTAATATTTCTGTGTCCCCATGACAGAACGGCCTGTGGCAAAGGCAAACCGGCCGCCTTTTTCCATAAACCGCACGACGGCCTCGCCGTTTCGCGCCGGGACGAGCCCGCCGTCCGTCACAAGCGTCCCGTCCAGGTCGGAAACGAGCAAGACACCCTGAAAAAGCAACTCTTTCATAGCTGAACTCCGTATTAGTGATGTTTAACAGTTTGATAAGATGATGTTTGTATTATATCACACTTAAAATACTCAAGAATAATTATTTACATTAAGTAACAAAATGGTAAAATCTAACTAGTGCCAACTGTATTTTTTTTGATTATAAAGGAGGATTAAGCAATGGCCGACCAAACCTATGACAAAGCGACAAACACTGCCACGTTCCCCTCCAGATCAATCGGTACGATCCGATGCCCCGTTTGCGACAAGCCGCAAATGGCTAACAGAAACGCTTGCTACAGCTGCTCGTGTAAATTCGTTTATACGGATGAAACGGACAGCGAAAAATCGGTAAGCACGGTCTGACCAGCAAAGGGGCTGTAGCAAAACGAAAATTGCTACAGCCCCCGATTTATGCTCTGAATCTGGCTGCGAAGTCATAAAAAGAGCCCTTCTATGGAAAAACAGAGGGCAAAAGACAACAGCCCGGTTCAAAACCCCGCCATAATGTGGAGAGATATTCTGTTTTTGTTGGCGTTAAGCCGTAAGTTTTTCGAACAACTGTCTTCCAGTGCGGTTTTGCTGAATTTTGCTATGATATTTATTGATGTTGTACCCCATCGCTACCAGAAGGATCTCAGTCAAAACTTTCTTGTTACCCCGAAGCAGGAACTGACGAAAACCGTAATCCTGCTTAATGACTCCGAAAGTCCCCTCAGCCTGGATGGAGCGATTCATCCGAAGCAGGATGCCTTTTTCGCTGGTGATACGCTCCAGTGATTGTTTGCGCTGTTCTATGAACTTTTTTGAGACCTGCATCGTCCGGTTGCCCTTCGAGCGAGTGCACTTCTTTTTGTACTGGCAACCTTCGCAGCTCGCGCACTCGTAGTAGGTAACCTCTCGCTCGAAGCCCGTCTTGCTCTTTTTCTTGCCTACATAGACCGCCTTGAGCTTTTTCCCGGCCTGACAAGTATACTCGTCCAAAACCGCATCATATGGCATGTTCTCTCTGCGTGCCATGTTGCTCTTGTATTTCTTCGTTTTGGAGCTCTCGTAATTCTGAGGCTTAATGTAGCACTCAGTGGTCTTACTCTCAAAATATGTGTAGTTTTCTTCGCTCTCGTAACCCGCGTCCGCTGTCACATCCACATAAGCTGTTCCCAGATGCGCCTCAATGTTATCCAGAAGCGGGATGAGCGCAAGCTGGTCGCTGCGTTCGCTTGATACAAGTACGCCGGTGATATATTCGCCCTCCACCCCAAGCTGGATGTTGTACCCCGGCTTCAACTGGGCGTTACGCATGTGGTCGTCCTTCATGTGCATGAACGTCGCGTCCGGATCGGTCTTTGAGAAGCTGTTGCGTCCCTTAAATGTCTCCTGATATCCAGCGTACTTCATCTTTCGGCCAAGGATTTCTTGTAAAAGCTCAATGTCCTTTTGCAGCTCGCTTTTTCGCTTGCCTTTGCCGTATACAAACGGTGCCGTTACCCGGCCTTTAAGCTCGTTGAGCAATTCTTCCGGCGTGTCTGCCAGGATGCCATACTTTGAGTTCAGCTCCGGTATCAGCTTTTCCAGCTTACCGTACAGTCGGGTTTCAAATTTCGTTGTGCTTTTCTTCCATACGAAACTGTACTTGTTCGCATTCGCTTCGATCTTTGTCCCATCTACAAACAGGTGCTCGTATTTGATTTCGCCGAAATGATGCAGCTTTTCTACCAACTGATAGAAGAGTTCCTCACCGCATTCAGTCAGCCGCTTGCTACGAAAGCGCGCTATCTCGCTGTGATTTGGGGCCTCTTCTCCATTAAGAAGCCAGATGAAATTGATATCTCTCGTGCAGGCTAATGCGATAGCACGGCTGGAGAAAATGCCTTGCATCATCGCATATACAAGTATTTTCAGCATCGTGACGGGGTCCGTTGCCGGGCGGCGGCCTGTGCGTTTGTATGCTCTCATTAGCGGGGCGTAATCCATCTCCTCCATTACTTTATCTAAGAGCCGCACACTGTCATTCGCCGGAATTCTCTTTTCAGCAAATACCTCGTCTATTTTCAGTTGCACATTCCGTTTTTCCGTGCCATAATTGACACGGTATTTATTTTTGTTCACAACTAAATTATACCAAAACAGAGACGAAGTGTCTGCATTCGCAGATCACTTCGTCTCTGTTTTTTTAAGGCTGTTTTGCTACAGCCCCTTTTTATTTTCTCCCCGTCTTATCCGGCGGTCAGTTCTGTCGGTTTTTACATGAATTTTATAAGCATTGACCGAACTTTGACCAGATTAATATTGCACTGAATAGTTAACATGGTATAATATTATCAGCCGATATTAGCTACTGCAAACAGTCTTTGGTCGACATACCAGGTATAAGGCGTTCATCTAACATGAACCGAAGGACTTAAACAAAGCTGCCGGTTAAATATTCCTGACGGCTATTTGTCCTGAAGGCTATTTTATGGGTGACGCCGCTACTTATGAGGACTGATTTTTATCGAAACGATTCTGTATATCGAAATCAATAGTTTTTCACTTGTCATATTAGCTTTGATCTTTGTTAACGTCTATCATCGCTCTGCCCTCAAGGCACCTGATCTCAGGCTTTTTATCGGGCTTTTATTGACGGATGCTCTGTTGCTGATTTCCGACACGCTTCTGTGGGTCCTGGACGGATTGCCCGGGCTCGGTGTTGGCGTGGTATTAAATCTGGCCGCCACGCTCTATTATATACTCACGCCTGTTATATGCTTAATCTGGTTTTTCTACATAGAGTATTATATTCATGAGGAAACGGCGCAGCTGAAGAAAAAACTGTTGCCGATGTTCATACCGGCCGGTATCAACGCTGTTTTTTCAGTCCTGAGTCTGTCATGGAAATACATGTTCTATATTGACGGCAATAATATTTATCATCGCGGAACGGCGCTGAACCTTTTTATCATCATTCCGCTGTTTTATATTGTTGCTACAACCGTCATTATGATCCGGTATCGCAAGCGTATTAAAAAGCAGGATGTGATACCCATCTACTTTTTCATGTTCCCGCCTGTGGTCGGCGCCTTTTTTCAAATCGTTTTTTACGGCCTTTCCATCATCTGGCCGCTCGCAACCTTGGCGATTCTCATCGTGTTTATCCGCCTTCAAAACAAGCAGCTGTTCACAGACCATCTGACGGGGCTTTCCAACAGGCGCCAGATTGACCGGTTTTTGCGCAGCAATCTGCAAAGCGCGGAAAGCGGTATTATGGGCGGCCTGATGATCGACGTGGACTCCTTTAAAAATATTAATGACGTCTATGGCCACAGCGCCGGGGACCAGGCGCTGGTCGACACGTCGGAGATCCTTAGAAAAACGTTCCGTAAAAATGATTTCATCGCGCGTTACGGCGGCGACGAATTTATCGTCGTGATCAAAATCGCCTCAAAAAACGATCTGAGCACATCTGTTGAGCGATTGCACGAAAACGTCCGGCAGTTCAACGAACGGAAAACGGCGCCCTATATGCTCAGCCTGAGTATCGGTTACGACTTTTATATTAATCAAACAACGAACAACATACAGGATTTCCTCAAACATCTGGATGACCTGATGTACAAAAATAAACACATCAACGAGGCGCGACGGGTGCCGGTGAACCAATAACTAAAATCCGCTATGGATTATGTTAAATAAGCCCTCTAACTATTTTGTGAAAGGAGCGCGCGGCCTTAGCGCCGCGCGGCCGGTATGATGAGTGATTTTAAGTACAAGCATCTCTTCGAGCCGATCAAGCTTGGCGGCACCCTGTTCAGAAACCGACTGTTCGCTTCCCCCACCGGTTACCAGGATATCAAGAACGACGGCATTCTGACTGATGGGGCCGCCGCTTATTATGAGCGCAAGGCCATCGGCGGCGTCGCGTCCGTCACAACCTGCGAGGGAATCGTGGACGGCGAGCTTGGTAAAGGCGGTGAGTACCATGTCTGCCTCGACAATCCCGGTACGCTGCATTCGCTCGCGCGTGTCGCCTATGCGATTAAACGCCATGGCGCCGTGGCCTCCCAGGAGCTCCAGCATACGGGCATGTATGCCAACCGCAACCTCTCCGTCTGGGGCGGCGCGTCCAAGGGGATCGCCTACGGGCCCGTTGAGTGCGAGCTGGACGGGCGGACCATACTGCCGATGACGGAGGAAATTATAGAACGCACCATCAACAAATTTGCCGACGCGGCCGCGTTCGCCAAGCAGTGCGGCTTCGGCATGGTAACGGTACACGCCGGGCATGGCTGGCTGCTGCACCAGTTTTTATCCCCGGAGCTCAATACACGAAAGGACAAATGGGGCGGCGCGAGCATCGAAAACCGCGCACGCCTGACGGTGGCCATCTGTGACGCCATCCGCAAAAAAGTCGGCCCAGCCTTCCCTATCGAAATCCGTATCAGCGGCTCGGAGGTCTATGAGGGCGGCTACGGCATCGACGAGGGTATTGCCTTTGCCAAAATGCTCGACGGCCACGTCAATCTCATACATGTCTCGGCGGGCAGCCACGAGGTGGAAGAGGTCTTTGCCGTTACGCATCCGAGCATGTTCCTCCCCGACGGCGTCAACGTCAAATACGCCGCCGAGATCAAAAAGCATGTTAAAACCCCGGTCGCTACCGTCGGCGCCTTGGGAGACCCCGACCTCATGGAGGAGATCATCGCCTCCGGCCAGGCCGACGTGGTTGAGATGGCGCGCGCGCTTATATGCGACCCGGACCTGCCGCTTAAAATCCGCACCGGCAGGACGGACGAAATCCGCAAATGCATGCGCTGTCTGGCGTGCTTCTCCAGCGAGCTGGATAACGGACAGGACTACTGCGCTATTAACCCCGAGGCCGGGCGGGACCTGGAGCTGAAATACGACGTTCCAAAGGCTGTATCCGCCAAAAAGGTCCTAATCGCCGGCGGCGGTATTGCCGGGATGCAGGCGGCGCTCACCTGCCATGAACGCGGCCATGACGTTATTCTGTGTGAAAAAACCGGCCGCCTTGGCGGCACACTCCGGTGTGAGGAAAAGGTCCCGTTCAAGCATAAGCTGGACGATTACTTAAACGGCCAGGCCCGGGCCATTGAAAAAGCCGGCATAGACCTGCGCCTGAATACCGAGGTCACGCCGGAATACGCTGAGCACATTGGGGCCGACGTCATCATATCGGCGCTCGGGGCACGGCCTGTAAAGCCCCCCATCCCCGGCATTGACGGCGCGATCGTTCTGTCCGCGGAGGACGCTTACTATCACCCCGAAAAGGCCGGTAAACGGGTCGCCATTTTGGGCGGCGGGCTCGTCGGGATCGAGCTGGGGCTGTACCTGTCCATGCTCGGCCGCCAGGTCACCGTTATTGAAATGCTAGATCACATCTCCGACGGCGGCAACTTCCTGCACGTTTTGGGGCTGAAAGTCGAAATGAAGAAGCAAAAGCTGGACCTCAATCTGAGCACCAAGGCCAAAGAGATCACCGACAAGGGCGTATTATGTGAGACGGCGGACGGCGAAAAATTCTTCGAGGCCGACACGGTTATCTATGCCGTCGGTCAGCGCCCCCTCCAGGAGGAAGCAGCAGCGCTGCGGTTCTGCGCACCGGAATTTTATCAGATCGGCGACTGCGTCGCGCCGCTCAACATCATGAACGCCTCGGGCACGGCCTTCACCATTGCCCGGGATATCGGCCATTTTTAGACTAACACATTATAAGAACAGGCAGGAGTGGATGGTACTTTACCATCCAAACAAAAACTTGTGAAAACACCCCTAAAGTTATTTCAGTACACCATACTGTCTAACTTTGGGGGTGTCGTTCATTATAGGGGCGCTTTTCTTCTCTTTTATACGCATTGCGCTATACCCTAGCAGTCTTTTCACAAGATTCATAAAAATTTCTTACTTTTATGGAACAATTCGGCACGCCCGACGTCATTAATATTTACGGTCTAATGCTCCATATCAATTTTCATTCGCAAGAGCTCACATAATTGGATATATTTACATATGAACGATCCGGTTTCTACGCTTGCAAAAATAAGCAATCGCAAAAAACTGTTTTTGCGAAGCTGGTTCTTTATAATCCCGTTTAAATCCCGTTAAGGACGCCTGTTATAAATTGTTAAACCGTTCCATGTAGGATTTCATTACGTTTAAAGACGGATGCACATAGGTGTTGAGCGTCACGCTGACATCGGAGTGGCCCAGTATATCACTGAGCGCTTTTATATCAAACCCCAGATTGACACATTTGGTCGCGAACGTGTGCCGGATGGCATGGAAATTAATATCCTCAATCCCGGACTGATGAAGTATCTGTTTAAAGTGGTTTTGAAGCGTTCGCGGCTCTACATAGGCCTGGGAATCTCCCGTCAGCACAAAACAGTTATTGGCTGTTTCGAACTTTTTCATAGTACCCAGCAAAAGCGACGGCAACGGTATGGCGCGGATGGAGCTTTGGCTTTTTGGCGAGTCGATAATTATAATGGTCTTGTGTTCTGCCTGCTGCACAGTGTTTTTGATCCGCTGTATCGTTCTGTTAACAGTGAGGATTCCTTCGTCTAATGAAATATCCTCCCATTTTAAGGCGCAAATTTCGCCGAGTCGTAGTCCGGTATACATACATATCAACATTCCGAGCTTCATTGTATCCGTGTCATTTGTTAAACTGATCTCCAGCCGCTTCCATTCCGGATCACTTAAAATACGCGCTTTATGCGGAGGCTCCTTCCTCCGTACGACACACCCCTGTGTTTTGATTTCATGGCCCTCGGTTTCAGCATATTTCATAATGCTTCTTAATACCGATGCGATTCCGCGGACGGTTGATGGGGCCAGTTCTTTGAGACTTGACAGGTCTGCCAGAAAGGCGGAAATTTGCTCGGTTGTAATCTCGCTGATGGCCATATTCCCGAAGTTTGGCTGAAGATGCGTGGAGACGATTGTATCGTATGTTGAATAGGATGATTTTTTAATATATAACCTTGTCTTTTCAAGCCAGCTTTTTGAAACGTCATTAAACAATACCGACGGCTTATATTGAAATACATCAAATGGATTGACAATTGCTGCTTCTATGCTTCGGCCGGAGTTTTGCCGGTTGACGGTGCTTTTATAGGTGTTTTGCAAGGCGGTGGTCTTTTCTGTTTCATAATTTCGTAATTGTCGATGTTTGCGTAATCTAACTGTCATAAACATTGAACCCCTTAAAAATCGTCGCTATGTTGCTGCTGGTCTGAATTTATTTTGGTGATACATTAAAAAAACCAATGATTCAGGCCGATTATTTCAGTTGTGTTACAAAGACTGCGGTATATTGACTTTTAGTTTTACGTGCGCTATGATGATGACATTAAATAAGCAATCGCAAAAACAGTTTTTTGCGAAGCTGGTTTTTGCATATTGTCCGTTTGGGACGTGGTATGCACTTTTTTTATGAATCTTCTATTTGGCCTCGGCTAAGCCGCGAAATGCGGTTGGTCAAAGAGATTCTTCATGTACGGCGGCGCGGCGCTTTACCGCTCCGCCGTCCTCCAAAACTAAGCCGTTTAAATCATCGGTGACAATGCTTTTATAAAAAGCATGCACATATCACCTGCAAAATATGCAGGCAAATTTTAAGGAGGTTTGTAAATGAAAAACCTGAAGAAGCTTCTGTCAGTGGTTCTTGCCATCGTTCTGGCTTTCTGCCTGGTAGTACCTGCCAGCGCTGCCAACGTATCCGATTATCCGGATGCTGATGACGTAACCTACACAGAAGCAGTCGACCTGTTCACCGCCCTTGGCTTCCTGCAAGGCCGTGACACCGGTAAATTTGATCCGCAGGGCCTTGTTACTAGAGAAGAGGCCGCGAAGATCATCACCTACATGCTCATCGGTTCATCCAGAGCCGACGCGCTGACGACGACGGTCTCCGATTTCTCGGACGTCGCCCTTGGCCGCTGGAGCGCGCCGTTTATCCAGTACTGCGCTACGCAGGGGATCATCAACGGTATGGGCGACGGCACGTTTAACCCCACGGGCAACGTGACGGGCGCGCAGTTTGCCAAGATGCTCCTGTGCTCCATCGGTTACGGCGTCAAAGACGAGTACACCGGCTCCAACTGGGCGATGAAGACCATCGCCGACGCAACCAGCCTCGGCATTCTGTCGCTGAACGTGGATTACTCCGCCGGCGCGACACGCGAGGAAGTTTCCCAGTACGGCTTCAACGCTTACACGCTCTGCAACACGGTTGTCTGGAACAGCACGAACCAGGCCTATCAGCAGGCGACTGACATCGACGGCAAATCCGCCAAGGGCACCCTCGCCACCCAGCAGGGCGTCAAAAATGATGTCAGCGAATATACCACCAACGGCGTCAAGTACTACAGATGGACGAAAATGGGCGCTGAACTGACCGGCGGCTATACAAAAGAGAAAGTAATTGGCAGCAGCACGGACGGCACGGCGCTTTCCAAGCTGACCGATTCCAGCAACTCAAAGTACATTGCGTCGCTGGACGAAAGCCCCGTTTACTTCTACAACGGCACGGCTCAGTCAGCTCTGGCCTATCAAACAAATTCAACTAACATCGCAACGGCCACCAAAGTGGGCCAGACCTACCTGTACAACGGCGTAGTTTACAAAGTAACAACTCCTGATAGTATTGGTGCATCAATCGCCAATGTTGTTGCCCACAGCGTCGACGTCACTGCACTGAGGGGCGTCATCGTTACCCTCATCAACGCCGACTTCGACAGCAAAGCTGAGACGGTTAAGATTGTCCAAAAAACTGTTGACGTTATTACGGGCGACCCGAGATACGTTTCATCGTCCGACACCGTGACGATTCCTGCGCTCGGCATCGTTAACGAGGCCGCTTCCAAGGTCCCGGGTTATGACACCCTCAAAGACAAGGACGTTGTGCTCTGGTACAAAGACAATGCCGGCACGTACCACATTGACCTGGCGACCTCCGTCACCGGTACAGTGAATAAGTTTGTATCCAGCACTTCTGTCACCGTCGACAATACACTCTATAAGTACACAGGACTTCTTGCCTCGACGGCGCTGACGGATCTCTATGGCAAGATCGAAAGCTCTGCCGGTCTTGCAGATACCACCGTCTACTTAGATGACGGCGGCTATGTCTGCTACACTACGCAGGCTAATGTGTCAAACCCGGCCGCCAACTATCTGTTTGTTACCGATATCAGCAGCACAAACCTAGATAACCGTATAAGAGTTATATTCTCCGACGGCACATCTTCTATTGTTTTTTACAATGAGACTGGTGATAAACCTGTTAAAAACCAGTTCTTTAGCTACAGCGTAACCAATGACATCTATAAGCTCAAAGAGGTGCCGAAAGATCCCAACGGGCCTGGAAATGAGACAAATGATTCAAAGATGCAAGAGAGCCGCGGCAACTATGTAGAGGCATCAGCAAGTACAAATACCAATACGATCAAACAGGGCCATGTTGATTTCCTTACGATCAATGGTACAACATCAAAAGTCCTCGCTGATGGCAAAACACGCTTTGTTTATACGGATGCCTCCTCAGGCTTGCACTATGGCTTTGTAGGCATCGCCAATGCTCCGGACTTTACTGCTGACGATTCTGCTGCATTAATAAATGAAGACATTTTCGTCCTTTTTGCAAACCGAAAAGCAGTCTTTGTGTATGCCACCGGCGGCGACTTTACTCCGTCAACCACATCCGGCGACTGGGTCTACATTATGAACAACGATAAGTCTGTGAACTACGTCAGCTCATCGCTCAGGACCTATACGTATAAGGCGCTTGTCAACGGCTCTGAAACAACGATCACGACGACTCAGGGCTCCGACCAGTTCGCAGCTGGCGTCGGTCTGTATCGTGTAACCGCTTATGATAAAGACGGCTATGTCACGATCGCTACACCTGCCGGTGAAGCTTCCAAAACCAATACCGCAATACCTGCGGTTAGCCTTGTCGGTTACCATACGGGTGAGATGCTGTCCACTAATGGTGACTCTGTTTCGGTATCCGGCGGTACGATTACGGTCAATTATGCCGCAGCCAGCATCCCGTTTGGCACAACACCCTATTATGGCGTTTTGAACGCTAACGCTAAGATTTACTGCATCGATCCGAACGTACCGTCCACCTATGCGTATGAGATGACAGCTTCTGAGGTCAATGCGATTAGCAACTTCTCAGGCTACACTGTCGATTGCACCAAGACATCCAATTCCGACTCAACCATTTCGGCTGTCTATCTCTATATGCCAAAAACCACACCGCTTAACAAAGCGCCTGCGGTTCAGGTTAATGACACTAATTCTGCTGGTTTGACAGTTCAGTCTTTTGTTAGTACTCAAAACAGTTCACTGGCAGTGTATACTGTAAAAATCACAGGCACTGAAATTGCTGGTACTGAGCCTTCCACCATTATGCTTGCAAATGGTACTTGGGCCGCCACAATCCCGTCTTTTGGCGGTGTGGCGAGAACCAACGATACAACGCTTACGATTGATAATGGAACTACGATGCCTGCTGGTGGCTACGAAGTCACATTCAATGTGGCACTGCCAGCCACCACTTCACCGATTGTTACCGTTAACGATGACGCAAGCGTAAAATCATCTGCCATTACATTTGTCAATACAAACACCACGCTCACCATTACATTGGTTAACGGAACATTTAAATCTACTATTGCAGCATCTGACTTTATCTTCACAGGAACAGACTCGACTACTCTTGCTAACGGCACATTTAGCCGTGCGAGTGACACAGAAGTAACCATAACATTCTCAGCCGGACTGACCGGAAGCGACAACTTTGTTGTTGTTCCTGGCTCCACGCAGGCAACCCAGGCGACTTCAGTTACAGCAGTAGCGTCTTAAAAGTAACGTTACTCTACGGCAATCAGCAAAATTAATCCCATCGCAAGGAAGCCCCCGCCAATCGGCGGGGGCTTCCGCTTTTGCCCGGCCTGGGGAAGATTCATTTGCGGCAAAAAAAGCGCACAGAATTCGACGGTATAATTGACATCATTTCCTTTTGTGACTATAATTGACAATAGGCGAAAGTGCCTGTGACTGCCGGCTTTATCCGGGAGCTTTAGCCGTCAAAGCCAAGCTTTGCCCCGGAAAGAGCGCCCCACGCTTATAGTGTGCGGTATATAGCAATCATTTATTGGAGGAACATATGAAAAACCTCAAAAAACTTGCCGCACTGCTTCTCGCCGTGGTTTTGGCTTTCAGCCTCACGCCGGCCGCCGGCGCGGCCAACGTATCAGACTATACGGACGCCGAGGACGTGACGTGCACGGAAGCGGTAGACCTCTTCACCGCCCTGGGCTTTCTCGACGGCATGGACGACGGCGCGTTTAATCCGCAGGGCCTTGTCACCAGAGAGCAGGCCGCGAAGCTCATCACCTACATGCTCATCGGATCGGCCCGGGCGGAAGGGCTGACGGCGGCTGAGTCCAGCTTCACGGACGTCCTCGCAGGCCGCTGGAGCGCACCGTTCATCGAGTACTGCGCCACGCTGGGCCTCGTCAATGGCCGCGGTGACGGCACGTTTGACCCGAACGGCGGCGTGACGTCTCAGGAGTTTGCCAAGATGCTTCTGCGCTCCCTCGGCTACGGCGCAAACGGCGAGTACACCGGGGACAACTGGGCCATGCAGACACTGGCCGACGCGGCCGGCCTCGGCATCCTGTCGCTGGAGCTCGACTATTCAGCGCCCGCAACGCGCGAGGCGTGTGCCCAGTACGGCTTTAACGCTTACACGCTCTGCGACACGGTTGTCTGGAACAGCACGACGCAGGCCTATCAGCAGGCGGTCGATATCGACGGCCAATCCGCCAAGGGTAATCTCTCCGGGCAGCAGGGCGTTGAGAAGTCCTCGCGCTATATTTTAAACGGCGTCACCTTCTACAAATGGCAAAAAAACGGTGTTGAGCTCACCGGCGAATATACTGTCGACAAGCTGCTCGGCTCAAGCACAGACGGCGCTTCAATCGCCGAGCTGACAGACCCCGCCAGTTCAAAATACATCGCAAACCTTTCCCGGGACAAAACCGGCGCCATCGACGCGAAGACCTATTACAACGGTATTGAGGCCTCCTCGTTTACGCCGAAGGCCAACGGCGCCGCTGTTAATCAGGGACAGATTTATCTGCATACCGACGGCCATTATTATATCGCCGCCGGACCCGCGGCCAACAACGCCGCGGACCATCCCGCCGATATCGCCAAAGGCGCTATTGTCAAGCTCTTCAGCACGGACGCCGACGCCGCAGCGGAGAGCGTTTCCGTCACTGTGAAATGCGTTGCCACCCTGTCGGCCGTGCCGGCCGTCAACAAGAGTACGGACACCGTAACGATCCCCGGATTGGACGGCTGCATTAATCAGCCGCTGGTAAAGGTCCCCAGCCATACGGAGCTTAAGGCAAAGGACGTCGTCCTCTGGTATAAGGACAGCCTCGGCGTTTACAATGTGGAAAAGGCCGCATCCGTCACCGGCTCTGTGGCCAAATACGTTTCCGGCGCCAGCAATGCCGCCTCCACCGTCACGGTCGGTAATAAGACCTACAACTATTCCGGCCTTGCCGGCACGCTCAGCCATACAACGGTTGAAGAGTCGTTCGGCATCACAGGCGCCACATTTTACTTTGACGACGGCGGTTATCTGGTTGCCGTCCAGGCCCCGGAGAAAAATCCCGCCGCCGATTATCTGTTCTGTGTCGATCAGGGAACCGCTGCTTTTAACCCCGTCGCGAAAGTTGTACTCTCCAACGGGTCGATAACCATCGTTACCGTCGACCCCACGGGCGACGCGGCCGTGGTCAATCAGTTCTTCCGGTTCGTCAAAACCTCTGACGGCGCATACAAGCTCACCGCCATCGCGGACGACGGCAAGGCCGCCGGTTCGGAAACACAAACGGGGGCATTTTATAACGTGTATTCCGGCGATCCGGCACAGTCAGTCACCATTACGCGGAAAACAGTCCACTTTTTAGCCAAAACCGGCGTCGGCGTCGCCAGCTTGTCCGGCAGCAACAAGACTGTGTTCCTGTATCAGAAAACAGCCACCTCCGTTTCGGCCTACACAGGCCTTAACGCCGTTCCCAGCTACGTTTGTGACGCCGCCGCGGAAAAAGTCTATGCGCTTTATATCGACGGCGCGGCCATTATGGTCTACGCTGTCGGCGGTACGGCAAGCAGCACGACGACATCCGGCGACTGGGTCTATATCGCAAACGGCGCGTTCTCGGTCAGCACTGTCGGCGGGACCACGACATACACCTACCGGGCTGTCATCAACGGCAACCCCGGGGCCCCGGGGAGCCCGAATTCCGTTACGGTCAAATCCATCAACGATGCCACGACCTTCAACGGCACGGTCGGTCTCTACAAGGTGACAAAATATGATTCGGACGGCTATGTAACCGAAGCCGACAACACCCCGTCGGGGGTCCATCACTACGGGACTCTCGCGGGTGATACCCTGGAGATGGTCAGCGGCAATATTACGGCGGACGGCAGCACCTGGTACGTCCTGAACAGCAGTGCCCGCATCTTCCTGATCGATTCCTCGACAATACCGAATCCGCCGGATTATGACATCACGTTCAGCGAACCGACGGACGTTTTGGTGAATGCGCTGGACAGCACCGGCGCGACCATCGATTTCGTCGAGACGTCCTATAACACAACTATCGCCACGGTCTACATCTACGTGTAATAAACCGTCACATTTAAATATTGTTGAAGTGAAGCCCCGCCATGCTCAGTTTTTGGCGGGGCTTTCTTATTTTTGGCGATCAGGGCTTCGTCCGTCCGGCCCTTACTTTTTACAAAACGCTATAACTTAATGTGAATATTTTAACTAAATTACCTGTATCTGGATTGCGCTATTGTAACAAATTTAGTATTTGTACGCCGTTTTCGTTCGACACGACTTATATGCAGTGTTAATATAATATTGAGCGTGAAGGATTCATGCTCAATATCAAAATGTCCTATTTTTTCGCCGTTTAGACGGCAAAAAAAAAGTTGGACAATAACCTCCCATGCTCATCATGCTCCATGCTTGCTGCACGCAGAGCGCATGTGAGGTTAAAAAGACCTGTCGCGCGCATCGTAATATTTCTTGGAGGTGTACATTTTGTTAGATGTTACATACCGGCCGTTTGCCGAGGAAGACTGCGCCCAGGCCCTGGAATTTTTGGCGGGATTGCCCGGCGTTCATCTTCACAAAAACGGAGAAGACACCGTCGACGGGATCAAGGCGTATCTGGAACGTAATCCGGGCATGAGCTTTGTCGCCATTGCCGACGGAGAAATTGTCGGCACGATCTTATGCGGCCATGATGGCCGGCGCGGGTACATCCATCATCTGGCGGTTGACCGCCGCCACGAGAAAAAAGGCGTCGGAAAAAAGCTGGTGTTGCTGGCTACCGAACAGCTCAAGGCCTGCAACATCAAAAAAAGCGCCGTATTTGTCCTGAAGGAAAACGATATCGGCGAAGCGTTTTACAAGTCCCTGCGCTGGAAAGAAGAAAACAGCGTTAAAATCTACGCCAAAACAATCTGACAGATATAAAGAAAGCCTCGCAGAGTTTCCGTCGCGCACGACGGAAACAAAATAAATCTGTCATTTTCGAGGACATGCGCATCGAAAATGACACTTATCATGGCGGTTGCGGCAGAGCAACCGTTATGTAATCTTCTTGTCGACAAAGCCCGGAGGGCTTTGTCGACAGCTTAAAAAGCAGAAAGGCGAGATCTTTCTGCTTTTTTACGTGTCAAACAAGATTTATGCCAGATTGTCCGGCCCGAAGCCGAGCGGCAGAATATCGCGGAGCTGATAGACCTTCAGGTCGTCCGCGCCGCTTCCCAAAATGATATCAAACGGCTTGCCGGCGCAAAACTCCGTCATCACCTGCCGGCACACGCCGCAGGGTGAAACGCCGTCGTCCGGACCCGCGCCCTGTTTGCCGCCGGCTATCGCTATGGCCTTAAAGTCCCGCTTCCCGTCCGACACCGCCTTAAAAAAAGCCACCCGCTCGGCGCAGACCGTCGGCGTGAACGCCGCGTTTTCAATATTGCTCCCCGTATAGACGCTGCCGTCGGCGCACAGCAGCGCCGCGCCCACCGCGAAGTGGGAATACGGCGCGTAAGACCGGCCCCGTGCCTCGGCCGCCTTATTAAAAAGCGCCGCGTAATCCATACTAGCGCCCCTCCTCTTCCTTGAGAATCCGGATCAGCCGGCTTGTCCCGAGCCGCGCGCAGCCGAGCCGCACATATTCCGCCGCGTCCTCAAAGCCGGATATACCGCCCGAGGCTTTCACCTTCACCCCGGCACCGATCTGCTCCAGCATGAGCTTAACGTCGTCAAACGTCGCGCCGCCGGTTGAAAAGCCGGTCGATGTCTTGATATAATCCGCGCCCGCGTCCGTCACGACGCGGCACATCGTTTTCTTCTCCTCGTCCGTTAAAAGGCATGTCTCAATAATCACTTTTAAAATCCGGCTGCCGCATACTTCCCGGACAGCGCTGATTTCATCCTGAACTAATTTAAGATCGCCCGCCTTGAGCGCGCCGATATTGATCACCATGTCGATCTCGTCCGCGCCGTTTTCAACGGCGTCCTTAGCCTCAAACACCTTGACCGCTGTCGTGTTATATCCGTTGGGAAACCCGATCACCGTACAGACCTTCAGGCGTTCGCCGGCAAATTCCTTTGCCCGCCGGACAAACGACGGCGGGATGCACACGCTGGCCGCGCCGTATTTGATAGCGTCCTCGCAAAGCTCCTTGATTTCCGCCCATGTGCATGCCGGGTTTAATAACGTATGGTCGACTTTTTTGATAATATCCTGTTGATTCATGAGCCGTCTCCGATCTCCTATAATTGAACGCCGGTTCATCGTTATAGCCATATTTTCTATATTATACCGCCCATTGCTTTATAAAACAACTTTGGTTATTAATGCCCGTTTATGATTGAGAAACCATCACATTATGGTATAATGCCTGCAAAGCAGGCATTATACATAAAACTCAGTCCTTTTTCTCACCCCTTTGGGGCAACCAAAAAAGATGACATCTTATACCATAAACGCTCTGCATTTATGGTATAATACCAATTAGAAGACATCCGGTAAGGGCCGTATACCGCTCAAGGTATAAGAAAGGTTTGCTACCATGAAGAGAAAAATCACCATCGTGATCGTCCTCGTTATTATCTTTCTCGCGATCATATTCCTCACCTCGCCCAACCTGAACCCCATTTACGGCGAAGGTCTCGCGTTTTGGAGTTTCGTCATATCCGTTTTTTCATTGTCGCTTTTGATGTTCGGCACGAAGGACCGAAATGTCGTCTATCAGCAGGACGGCACCATCAAGTATAACGTCCCGAAGAAAGGCCGCGTTTACCTGATCGTGGCCGCGGCGCCGTGGGCCGTGCTGATTCTTCTGGGCATCTACTCCAGCGTATTGTTTCATGTAAACGTCTGTAAAAATCAGATGCCGGAATCTGAGGTACGCGAGTTTTCCTCCGACGTGCAGCCCATTGACGTCAGCCAGCTGCCTGTTGTCGACACAGACCTCGCGTCGCTTTTAGCCGATAAAAAGCTGGGCGAAAAGCCGGCGCTCGGCTCTCAGGTAACGCTGGGCGCGCCGACAATCCAAAAGGTCAACGGCAAGCTTGTGTGGGTCGTCCCGCTCGAGCACTCCGGCTTTTTCAAGTGGGCGTCCCGCATGGAAGGTACCCCCGGCTACATTCTTGTTAACGCCACAAATCCCCGGGATGTCACGTACGTTGAAAATTTCCTTATCAAATATCAACCCAACGCCTACTTCTTCGACCAGCTTGAACGGCATGTGCGCCTGACGGGCGGATTTTTCAAGGGCCTGACCGACTACTCCTTTGAGATTAACGACGAGGGTATACCCTTTTGGGTCATTACAACGTATAAAAACTTAACGGGCATCACGCTCCCCGAGGCCGACGGGGTTATCATCATCAATGCCACGACCGGTGAAACAACGCGCTACGCCATGGGAAACGTGCCCACCTGGGTCGATCGCGTGCAGCCCATTGATTTCGTCATGACGCAGATTGATAACCGCGGCCGGTATATTCACGGCCTGTTCAATTTCTCCAACCGCGATAAGTTCCAGACCTCCGAGGGCTCGGCCATCGTGTATAACAATGACCGGTGCTATCTGTACACAGGCCTCACGAGCGTCGGCTCGGACGAGAGCACCATCGGGTTTATGCTGGTGGATATGGTGACAAAAACGCCGTACCTGTACCAGATCAGCGGGGCCACGGAGTATGCCGCCAAGCAGTCGGCCGAGGGCAAGGTCCAGCACCTCAATTACGCCGCGTCCTTCCCGCTCATTACAAATGTCGACGGGCAGGCGGCCTATTTCATGACCCTCAAGGATTACGGCGGGCTCATCAAGCAGTACGCGTTCGTATCGGTCGTGGATTATACGAGTGTGGGCACCGGGGAAAACATCACGGACGCCATCGCCAATTTCCGCTCCGTCATCAGCTACTCCGACGGCAGCAGCTCTATCAACCCGAGCGGCCAGCAGGAGACGCTGGAGGGCGTTATTGAGCGTATATCGTCGGAGATTTCCGGCGGCAACACCGTTTACTATATCATCCTGGCTGAAAAGCCCGACAAGATTTTTTCCGCCGTTGCAGACACGAGTCCGGAGCTATCCCTGACGAGAGAAGGCGACCCGGTGAAACTCACATATACGAATATCACCAACACCGTCGTCGATATCACAAGCTTTGACAATCTGACGTACGCGCAGAAATAACGGGCCGCGGCCTTCTGTGTCAGTCTGTCAGCTGAAGCCCTGAAGTTCACTTGCTCACCACCATATTAAACGCCGCTGAACTCAAATCCGTTCAGCGGCGTTTTCATCGAAATTGCTTTTTCTACAGTTTAAAATACGCTGTAGCCGTTGATCGTTGTCCCGTGCGCCAGCGCGCGGCCGACGAGATAACCGAAGGTGATGCTGCGCCCGTGGCTCGTGCCGGGTATGGTAACGGGATAGGAGTTAGCAAAGAAATCGCCCTGGGCGTTGCCGATGGCAAACAGGCCGCCGATCGGCTCGTCATCCTCGGCGAGCACCTGAGAGTTTTGGTCCACATGAAGCCCGTGGGGCAGGGAGAGAAGCCACGATGTCATTTTAAACGCGTAAAACGGTCCCGTCCGGACAGGGCTTAAAAAGCGCGCGGGCACGGCAAAATCCTCGTCCACGCCCTTGACGCACCAGGCGTTGTACCGGTCGACGCTGTAACGCAGATTGTCGGACGGAATTCCCAGCTTCACGGCCAGCCCTCGCAGCGTGTCGGCCTTGATATATTCCCCAGACTGGACGTTTTGCTCAACGCGCTGCTCCAGTCCTTCCAGCATCCGGCGCGCCTTGAGCGGCTCCTGCTTCAAAAGATGCTGCCGGTAATCCGCGTCCCAGACAGCATACATGACGTTGCCCGGCGCATTCATCCGCGCATTGGTAACCGCCGGCTCGTACGCCATCTCGCTGGCGAAGCGATAGCCGTCCTTATTGACCGTCATCCAGCTTGTATTCATCCCGGGGCCGAGCGCCGTGAAGTTTACCGGATGGATAATCGGCGCGGGGTTGCACCGCGTGATTGCCGCGCCCGCCCAAGCGCCCATCATAAGCCCGTCGCCCATATTGCCGCCAACCGGAAAATTTTCAACCTTGTCGGCCCGCAGTGCCAGCGGACACCAGCAGCGCTTCATCTCCACGTTATCGGTGATGCCGCCGGTGGCGATAATGACGCCCCGGCGGGCGTTTATTTTTTTGCAGCCCTCGGCATCCTTAACGATGACGCCCGTGACGTTCGGTCCGTTTTTAACCAGCCGTTCGGCTTTCGTATTGAACCGGAAATCAGCGCCGCACAACAGCGCCGAACGGTATACCATTTCCACAAAATACGCCGCGTTCCATTTGCCCTTTTTTAACACGCTGCTCTTCGTGACGTCAAATAAATGGGCGCTTTTAAACTGCTTGAATTTGTCTTCAAGCCGGTCCCAGTCGGCGCGCGCCGTCATTTCGTCGTTGAGCGTGACCTTCAGTCCAAACTGTCGGGCCATGTCGATGTAATAATCGAGAATTTCCCCGCTCTTTTCGGTAAAAGTACGGATCAGATAGTAATTGGCCTGCTGCTGGCTCCATTCGTAAATCAGCCGCGCGGCCAGTGCCTTGTCAATTTCAACACCGGCGGCCTTCTGAACCTTGGTGCCGATGGCACCGATATCGGTCCCGTGCGCGGTAATGGTGCTGAATTTTTCGCAGCAGATGACGCGCGCGCCCGCGCTCGCAGCCGCCTGCGCCGCCGTACAGCCGGCAACACCGGCGCCTAAGACGGCAATATCGCACGTTTCCTCGCTTATGATTTCTCCGAGCTCCGCCGGTTTTGTCAGCCACGGATGCACGGCCATCTCATTAATCATCCCGATGTCTCCCCCACCTAAATAATAAGCGCTAAATAAACCCATCGTCTTCCAGTCGATTTAACTTGGAACTCGTCCGGAGTGGCGTGTCAGGACAGTGTTTTTTTATACCATTCTACCGTCAGCCTGATCCCGTCGGCAAAACTATATACTGGGTCGTACCCGATCAGGCGTCTCGCCTTTGAGATGTCGGCACAGCTGTCACGGATATCCCCCTGGCGTGCCGGCTTAAAGACCGGGTCGATGCTGACGCCGAGCGCGTCTTTCAGAGCGTTATAAATATCAATTAAATATTCCCGGCCGCCGCAGGCGATATTGTAAACCTCGCCGGACGCCTCCCCCGGCGCGGCGCAGGCTTTAAGATTGGCTTCAATAACATTTTCAATATACGTGAAATCCCGGCTTTGCCGGCCGTCGCCGTAGATCTCCGGCGGCTCGCCTCGGAGCAGCAAACCAATGAATTTCGGAATAACCGCCGCATACGCGCCTTTGGGGTCCTGACGGCGACCGAAGACGTTAAAATACCGCAGGCCGTACGTCTGGAGCCCGTATAAAGAGGCATAAAGCCGTCCGTATTCCTCACACGTCCTTTTGGTGACGGCATACGGCGACAGGAGCCGGCCCTCGCGCCCTTCCGTTTTAGGAAGCGACGGCTCGTCTCCGTAAACAGACGAGCTGGATGCGTAGACGAATTTCTTTACGCCGCTTTGCCTGGACGCCTCAAGCATATTGAGTGTGCCCCGGACATTGATCTCTTCATAGAGCAGCGGCCTCTCAATGCTTCTGGGAACACTGCCCCAAGCCGCCTGATGCAGGACGAAATCCACGCCTTGAGCGGCTTTTTTGCAGGTGTTGAAATCACGTATATCGCCTTCAACAAACGTATACCCCGACCGACCGAGAAACGCGTCGGCGTTTTCCTTTTTTCCGGTGGACAGATCGTCAAGGCTCCGGACTTCATAGCCCAGCCTCAAGAGCGCCTCGACGAGGTTCGAGCCGATAAAGCCCGCGCCGCCTGTTACAAGGAAGACAGACCCCGCAGGAAATCCAAGCTTTGTATACATATTATAAGCTCCAGTATATGTAACCCGCCGCCTCGTACGTTTTTTTATCCAGCAGGCCCTTAATGTCGATGAGAACTTTTTTCCGGCCGGGGATTTGCCTGTACAGGCGGTCAAAGTCGCTGACGTTCATGGCCCTGTAGGCGTCGTGCGCAACGGCCAGAATAACAGCGTCGGCTTCTTGAATATCGGAGAGAGGCGTAAAATCCGTCCCGTACAGCCGCCCGGCTTCGGCCGCGTCGGCCGTTGGGTCCGAAATAACGGGCGTCACGCCGTATTCGTGCAGCTCCGTCACAATATCAATCACCTTGGTGTTGCGTGTATCGGGCACATTTTCTTTAAAAGTAAAGCCTAAAACAGCTACAACAGCTTTTTTAATTGGCACGTCGGCGCGGATAAGAGCCTTGACCGTGTTTTCAGCCACATGCTTACCCATATCGTCGTTGATACGCCGGCCCGACAAGATAACCTGGGAATGGTAGCCTGTCTGCTCGGCCTTGTATGTAAGATAGTACGGGTCGACCCCGATGCAATGTCCGCCGACAAGGCCGGGATAAAAAGGCAGGAAGTTCCATTTCGTCCCGGCTGCCCGGAGCACCTCGTAGGTGTCGATGCCAAGCTTGTTGAAGATGATGGACAGCTCGTTCATAAACGCAATATTGACGTCGCGCTGGCTGTTTTCAATGACCTTGGCCGCTTCGGCCACCCGGATACTCGGCGCGCGGTAGACGCCCGCTTTGGCCACCAGCTCGTAAACGCTGGCAACGGTCTCCAGCGTCTCCTCGTCCATGCCGGAAACGATCTTCACAATCGTTTCCAGCCGGTGGACCTTATCACCGGGATTGATGCGCTCGGGCGAATAGCCGACCTTAAAATCCACGCCGCAGCGCATTTTCGATTCCTGTTCCAGAACCGGAATGCAGATTTCTTCCGTGAGGCCCGGATAGACTGTCGACTCGTAGACGACAACGGCCCCTTTTTCAAGATTTCGGCCGATGGCGCGGCTGGCGGCTGTAACCGCCGCCAGGTCCGGCGTTTTATCGCCGTGAATGGGCGTTGGAACAGCGACGATATGAAACAGGGCGTTTTTCAGCTCTTTTTCATCGGATGTAAAGTGAACGGACGAATTTTTTATAACCTGATCGCCGACCTCTTTCGTCGGGTCTGTGCCGGCTTTGTACAACGCGATTTTTTGATCGTTAACGTCAAAGCCGATAACGATGGCTTTTTCAGCAAACGCCACGGCAATCGGCATCCCGACGTAGCCGAGCCCGACAACGGACAGGCGCGCTTCGCGCCGGACAATTTGTTCGTATATGCTTATAACGGCATCACTCTCTTATAAGATTCGTCATGCGTTTGATAATAACAAATCATATCATAACGCCCTTTTTATTGCAAACGCTTCCGTATTATGTAAGATCACCGCGAAACCTGTCAATGGCCGGCGGCGGTGATGACAAACGCCGGCGTTTACCTGCGTCCGAGATCCGGCAAAACAGGCTGCCGACAACAATTCGACAGCCTTTCTCTGTATGGCAGCGGGTCATAACGCGTCCGGCTTATACGCCGCCGACGGCTTTGATAACGGCGGCCTTCAGGCCGATAATGGGGATTGTTATGGATGATTTAAGATCCGCTGCCACCGCTAATCCCTCGCTGTCAACGGCAATACCCTCTACCTCTTCAGGTTTTTTACCCGTGACATACTGGGCAAACGCGTCGGCCTGCTCAAACCATTCCTTACCGATACCAGAGGCATCTTTCAGGCCGTATGCTTCCTTGAGCTCATAATTCGACTGAGGCTGTGCTGTGAGGTCCGTCGTGATTTTGCCCTTGTCTGTAAAGCTGATACCGACCTCGGTTGCGTCGATGAGACAGCAGGATATCTTTCCACCCGCGTCGCGCGTGACGGCGGCATAGGATGAATCGATCTGGGCAAGACCTTCCTTACCCGAGGACGCGCTTTTAGACTGGTCCATTGTAGACACAATGCCTATACTCAGCTTGTCCGATTCGGCCGCGCCGCCCTCCTTGGCATTGGCGACAGCCTTTTCGATGCCCTTTATGAAGCTGCCGATCGACATTTGTACGGAGGCCTTAAGGTCCGGTTCGATGGGAACATTCTCCTCGTCAACCTTGATTTTCTTAACGTCTTCGACCGTCATGCCCTTGACATACTGCGCGAACGCGGCGGCCTGGTCAAACCAGGTCTCGCCGAGTTCGTTGTTCGTTTTGAGCGGGGTGTCGGCCGGCGTAAGCAGCTGGCCTTTTTGATCAAATTTCACCTTGGCCTGTACCGCGTCGAGCGCACAGGCCATAATCTTACCGTCCTGGTTGACGGTGACCGCCACGATCATGGAATCAATAGCCGCCACACCGTCAGCCTTGTCCGTGGCTTCTGTCGATTTGCTCAGTGACGTCAAAACAGCCATGCCTGCCTTGGCGGAGCCGGCCGAAGTGGATGGCGACGAGGACGGTGAACCCGATGGCGACGACGATGCGGATGATGATGGCGACGACGATGCGGACGATGACGGCGATGACGACGCAGACGACGATGGCGACGACGAGCCGGATGGAGATTCCGAGCCGGACGGTGATGGCTCCGGATTCGATTTACAGCCGCCAAGAAGTGCCAAAGCCAACAGCGTTACCAGCAAAACGTTCAGAAATTTTTTCATAAGCCTCAATCCCTTTACAGCAGTCTTTGATTTGCCAAAAGCACAGTATAGAGATTTCCTAAATTGACGGCTTTTATGAAACATCTGCCCGATTTTTTACAAAAATAGCCGCGACAGAACAAATTTACGGCATTTCCTTTATTAAATTCGCGTTTTACCGCCGTACAAATTGCCATTACAGGTTTAATTTAATCCGCGGTCTTCGGAATTTTAGCGATGGCGCAGAGCAAAATAAAAACGATCAAAATTTACGCTTTGCATAGCTGCGAAGTGGCTCAATACAATGCGCTGAAACCTCCCGCGCGGAGGAAGGCCTTAAACTACTAGCTGCGCTTGTGGCGCACGGGAGGTTACGAATGTCTATTAAAATCGGCATCAACGGCTTCGGCCGGATCGGCCGGCTCGTATTCAGAGCCGGGCTCGACCGTAAAAATATAGAATTTACCGCCATTAACGATCCGTTCCTCGACAGTGACTATATGGTCTATCTGCTCCGGCACGACTCGGCCCACGGGACGCTGAACCGGCGCGTTGAATCCAAAGCCGGCTATCTCATTGTTGATGGAAAAAACACGTCCGTTTTTCAGGAAAAAGAGCCGGGCAACATCCCGTGGGGCTCAACCGGCGCAGAATATGTCGTGGAGTCCACCGGCGTTTTTACACGGATGGACGCGGCGCGTCCGCACTTTAACAGCAACATTAAAAAGGTCGTCATCACCGGCCCGTCTGTCGACGCGCCGATGTTTGTCATGGGCGTCAACCATCACGCTTACACGAGCGACATGGACATCGTCTCCAACGCCTCTTGCACGACAAACTGTTTGGCGCCCCTGGCCAAGGTCATTAATGACCGTTTCGGCATTGAGGAAGGGCTGATGACGACAATCCACGCGGCAACGGCGACCCAGAAAACAGTTGACGGTCCATCCAAAAAAGACTGGCGCGCCGGACGCTCAATTATCGGCAATGTCATTCCCGCGTCGACGGGCGCAGCTAAGGCAGTCGGCAAAGTCATCCCGGCGCTCAACGGCAAGCTCACGGGCATCTCGATGCGCGTACCAATCATCGACGTCTCCGTCGTCGATATGACGGCGCGGCTGAGCCGTCCGACGGCCTATGAGAATATCTGCCAAGAATTTAAGCGCGCGGCGTTCGGGGAATTTGAGGGCATTATTCGATATGTGGACGAGGATGTGGTCTCCACCGATTTCCTCGGTGATACGCACACATGTATTTTTGACGCGCGCGCCGGCCTCGCGCTCAATGAACAGTTTGTCAAACTCATCGCGTGGTACGATAACGAGATTGGTTATTCCAACAAGGTACTCGACCTTATTGAGCATATGCACGCCGTGGATACGCGATTTTCAACGGTTCCCGGCCGTGAGGATAAAACCGTCGCTTACGTGCCGTAAGCAGACGCACACATTAAGCAAGAGGCCGGAATCATCCGGCCTCTCAGGCTGTCGAAAAAGCCGCATTCGCGACTTTTTCGACAAATAAAGGGTTCTCACGCTGAGGCGCTCGCAAAGTAATGCTTTTCGGAAATGAATGCCTCAAAGCATTGAACTCAAACAATTTTCGCCGATGAGACCAGACAACTCGCCATCATCGCCGAAAATTAAATCGCACGGCGAATGGACGCACAAAGGAAGGACAAAAGACTTTTTCGACAAGCAGAGAGGCCGGAATCATCCGGCCTCTTTTGTGTGGTTATTATCAGCTCGTTTCCATACCGGCAGACAGTGATTCAAAACTCGTATCCTTAAGCCACTGCTGATAGTTGCCCTTTGTAATCATAGTGCCCGGCAAATCAATACACGGATAACTGTCACCCGGGCGGACCCATTCAGGCCAGATCGTTTCGGGCGTGGCGCGTCCTTCAAGCATCGTAACGACACACGCCGCCATATCTCCGGAAAGCTGTGCTGTTGAAATAGCGCAGCCGGCGACGTAAACGCTGCCTTCATAGCCCGTGTTCATTTCGGCAATAAACGCGTCGGCCTGATCGCTGGCAACAAGAACCACGTCTTCCTTCCCAAGGCTTTCAACGGCGCGCGTGGCACCGACGGCCCAGTCGTCCACAAGCCCAACGACAAACCATTTTTCAATTTCATTGTGCGCGGTAATGGTCGCCGCCGTCAGTTCGTTCGCGGCAATATTGGAAAAGCCGTTCGGATGAGACAGCAGATCACAGATGTAGATGTTGTCGGCCGCCTCAGGGTACTCCTTCAGGAACGTATCCTGAACCCCCGGCAGACGCGCATGGATGCCGTCAACAGCGGAGAAATCGATAATGATCAGGCCCAGTGTTGCCGGGTCGATCGGATCGGACCAATAATTGGAATAATTGTCTGCCAGCCACTGCATGGTCATTGCGCCGTTGCCGTACTCGTCCTGATTGACGCTGGGTGCTATGATATGCATATCATCATCCGTAAACGCTGTCGGCCCGCCGACATACGCCACGCCGAGTTCCTCGCAAACCTCATGCACACGAGGCATCAGCGAGATGTCCATGCCACAGATAAAGCCGTCAACGCCTTGTCCGGCCTGTGTGTACATCTCATTAAGGTAAGCGTCATAATCCTGATTGGCATTAAAAATGTTGATGGTATAATTGAGGACCGTTCCCCAATCTTCAAGGTTGTCGTTGATCATCTGGACATAGGTTGTAGCGGTGTTGAGTGAAAGGGATACCAGCTTGTAGGGGTCTCTGTTGAAGTGATCAACATTATCGGTTACATAGCCGGTTGTGCCTGTATCGCCGGGTGATGTTTCTTCGTCTGATACGGACGATTCAGACGGTTCAATGCTGGGTGATGCGGAGGATGGGGCTGTCGACTCGTTTGCGTATGGGGCCTCGGTTGTGTTTTTACTGCAAGCGAATAGGGTCAGTGCAAGGATTAGCGCCAAAACTGCTGCTGCTAGTCTTTTCATTTATATATCCTCCATATAAATATTTTCCTCCATGATAGGGCTGGACTTATCAGGGAGTTTATCCTCGCTCTTGGTGAATTCACACAACAAAAGTATAAATACATAGCATTATCTGTGTCAATTGCCAGCATTCATTCGCCATGCTTTTTAGTCATATCAGAATGCAGACCGCCCCCTACAAAAAATCAATAAGCTGGGGAATTCAGAAAATCTGAATTCCCCAGCTTATTGATTTACGGCTTGTCCAATTGAGATCGCAAAGACTATTGACCCTCTGTTTTTTTGACGCATTCAAGAAATTTTTTTGTCAACGGCGAGCAGCTGTTTGTTCGCCATGCCGCGATGACATACTGCTCATTATAAGGCCTTACAACATGATATAGTTTAATATCTGCTCCAAATCGGTCACATATATTACTGCCGCTAATCGAAAATCCTTTACCATTTTTCACAGCCAGCTCAACCGCAAAAAAATTCGGCATATAGACAATTTCTTTGGGCATAAAACCGATTTTCTTACAGGTTTCGATGGCTCTGATCTCGGCGTCTTTCATCTCGGCAATATACAGTAAGAACAACGTTTCATTTTCAAGCTGCTTAACGGGAATATCAACACCGTCAGCCAGCGGGCTATTCGCTGAAACGGCAATATAGGTGTCGAGCTTCTTTATATTCATCTCCTGTATATTCCAGTATTCTCCAAATCCAAGTCTATAGGATACGATGCAATCAATTCTGCCGCACACGAGCGCCTCGCGCAGATCTTTAAACTCAAAAAGTTCCATTTTTATCAGTGTATCCGGGCACACTTTCTCAAAGTCCCGGACTGCAGCCATCAAAGCATTGATAACCTCGGTGGAATCCATGCAGCCAATGCGCAGTATATTTTCCTTTATATCATAAACCTTACGCATATTGATAATGGTTTCACTGAGCTTTTCATAGATCGGCTTGAGCTCCGTATACAGAAACTCACCGTTTTCGGTCAGCTCAACACCTCTGTTGTTGCGAACAAACAGCTTTGTGTTGAGATTCGTTTCCAGCCGCTGTATCCATCGGCTCACGGCAGACTGATTAATAAACAGGTCTCTTGCCGCCTCGGAAAGGTTAAGCTGTTCGGCTACCGTGAGAAAGACCTCAATCTGCTGCAGTGTAATGTCGTTCACTTGACCACCTTCTTTGTGTTAGCCTCAGACCCTAAAGACAGACTGAGAGGCCTGAGTAGGCCTCTCATATGCTGATTATGGCACTTAACCCTGTTTCATGCCGGCCGTCATGGCCTCGAAGGTCGAATCCTGCTGCCACTGCTGATACGTGTCCTTTGTGATCATGGTGCCCTTAATCTTGACACAGGCATAATCACTGCCCTCAGCCTTCCATTCGGGCCAGATCGTTTCTGCCGTAGCGCGTCCTTCCAGAATCGTTACAAGGTTCAGTGCCAGATACGACGCAAATTCCACCGGCGAAATGGCGCACGCCGCCACATAAACGTCGCCTGTTCCGCCGCTGTTTAGCTCGCCGATAAACGCGTCGGCCTGAACGCTCACAACCAGCGCTTCCCCCTGCTTATTAAGCGACTCAATGGCGCGCGTCGCGCCGACGCTCCAGTCATCAACAAGACCAACAACAAACCACTTTGTGATTTCGGGATGCGCCGTCATGATGGTGGATGTCATCTTATTGCCGCCCTCAACCGAGAAGCCGTTTTCAAGCGTTACAAGGTCTCCTGTCCAATAGTTATCGGCGGCTTCCGGGAACAGCTCAACAAATTTATCGTGGACGCCGGGTTCACGCTCATGGATACCGAGTACGACGCTGAAGTCCAGTACGATCATACCAAGGGTGGACGCGTCAAGGGACTCGTCCCAGTAATTTGAGTAGTTATCCGCCAGCCACTGTACGCAGGCCGATCCATTATAGTACTGATCCTGGGCCACACTTGGCCAGATACAGTTGCCGCTGTCATCACGGAACGGTGTCGACTCCGCTACAAACGGGATGTTGAGCTCCTGGCCAACCTCCATAACGCGCTGCGTAATGGATTCGTCCGTGCCGACAATCAGGCCGTCATAGCTCTGGCTGCCGTAAACCTCCATCTGGTTGAGAATAGCGTCGTAATCCATGTTTGCTGAGTACATAACATAATCATAATTCAAAACGGTAGCAAATTGCTCAAGATTCGTTGAAATCGCCTGCTGCAGCGACGTGTTGGCGTTATAGCAGATATAAGCGATCTTAAACGGATCTCTGTTAAAGTGATCGACCGAATCGGTCAGATAACCAACGGTTCCGTCTTCGCTCGGAACTGCCGACGGGGTTTCACTGCCAGCCGGAGAGGCGCTCACCTCATCGGACGGGCTGGTCGATGTTGACGGTTCGCTTGTGTCACCGCTGCCGCCGCATGCGACGACGGACAGCGCCAGAACCATAACTAATAATATTGCAATGAACTTTTTCAATTGATATCCTCCAGTAGAATTTTAAGGTTGCGCGGGACTGCCATTTCAGCTCCGGTATATCCTCCTTTCAGGCAATCCGGCTTTATGACAGAGAGCCAGCAAGCTTGGATACGGCAAAGCCTGTATCCAAGCTCTCTAATTTCAGCTATCTGCCAGAGACCGCGTTAAAACGCAGCCGCTTTAATCATTTTTCATTACCTTTATTACAGCATTTGCTCGCTGCGATTGATAACATCTTCCTGAATTTCAGGCGAAAGCTGCACGAAATAAGCACTGAATCCGCCGATTCTGACAATGAGGTCTTTATGCTCGGCCGGTTTGACCTTAGCGTCAATGAGCTCCGCCGTGTCGGTGATATTATATTGAATGTGGGTGCCACCGTTTTTGAAGAATGTTGTGGTAAAGGCCAGAAGCTTACCGACGCTTTCCTCGCTCGACAGAAGCGACGCAGAAAACTTCTGGTTAAGGACGTGTGCATAGGAATCCTCAAATCCGGCTTTAAGCACGGAACGGATGACGGCTGTCGGTCCGTTTGTATCGGCGCCGCGCATGGGAGAAGCGGAACCGTCGTCAAGCGGTTCAAGCGCTTTGCGTCCGTTAGGCAGCGCACCTACGCCCAGCCCGCCAAAATAATGCCACGCCAGACCCTCGCGTGCAATCATATAATTGCGGAAGGGTGAGTTGTCATAATTCTTGATAACATCCGCGGAATCAGCACTGACAGCTTTAGCCATCAGGTCGGCCTCGTCAATATCGTTTCCAAATTTTGGCTGTTTAAGGCACATTTGGCGAATTTCTTCACCGCGGGGACCTGCAAAGTCGCTGTTCAGCGCGTCCATCAGCTCGCTCATTGAGAGCTTTTGATCTTCATAGACGAGTTTCTTAATAGCGATGAGCGAATCAGCCACATCGATAACGGCTCGGTCTGAAATGCCGAACATCGAGAAATCCGGATGCGGGATCAATGTGTCCTGACCGTAATCCATGCAGCCTTGAAGGCCGATCGTGGATATCAGAGGCAGGCGCATGTACTTAAATTGAACATTGCGCGCAATGGCCGCCAGCCAGAAGCTTCTGTACATAATATAACGATGCTGCGCTTTAAACGCTTCATACAGATCATCGAACGTCTTAAACGATTCGACGTTGCCTGTTTCCAGCCCGACCAGTTTGCCCGTGATTGCGCGGCCGTTGTGGAGAACAAGATGCAGGATGGCTGCCAGATTATAGCCCCCGATACCTTCCGCACCGTAGTGCTCGGCACGCGACGGCAAGCAGGGATAGACGCAGCCCAGTCCGCACCATTCACAGGCCTCCTCGTACGGAATTCCGTCATCAACGTAATGCTGGACCATATTCTCGTCGTTTTCAAACAGCGGGATGCCGCCCTTTGTTTTGAGATTGGTCTCAATGGCTTTACGCATCATCCAGTCCGGCATTTGACTGTTCCACCGGACGCCGACCGTCGGCGACGACAGCTGTAAATGACCGACCATATGCAAAAACAGATAGCTAAGCTCGTTTGACGCGTCTGTTTTCTCCTGATTCAGACCGCCCAGCAAAACATTGTTGAGCCCGAAGTTGACCTGATGCGATTCCTTCTGTGTTTCGTTTGTAACAAAAATCTGCGTACCCCATCTGCCGATTAATTCGCTGAGCAGCTCAGCCGCTTTTTCGATGGTTATTGTCTTATTGTTAATGTCGGCAATAAAGTAAGGATATAAGTACTGATCGCCTCTGCCCCAGTGAGGGTTATTGTGCATCGGATGCTCCAGTACTTTGCACGCCCCGATAATAGCCATAGACTGCAGTGCTTCGTGGAATGTACGCGCCGGGTATTCCGGGACATGATTGCACGCTTCGGAGATTTGCATCAGTTCGGCTTTTCTTTCGGGATTGGTCTCTGCCGAAGCCATTTCAGCAGCCAGCTTAGAATATCTTTTGGCGTGATTGATGATTGCTTCACAAACAATGATGGCGGACTGCCAGAAATAGAACTTGTCGATATCCGGGTTCTGCTCCGCCTTAAAAGCATCAATATGACCCTGTGCTTCTTCGATGAAACTGCGGAGACCTTTTGACAGCAGCTTGCTCCACATGGGCACGGAGGTGACCTGTCCAAAGATGCCCGCGTCCAGCGTCGGGTCTTTAATTTTCGCATCGGTAACATCCTTGGGCCATGTGCCCAGAACGTCTGCCCAAGCCTTGTTGGCCATTTCCGGTGCGGTCTTTCCACCGAACACTCGAACGCTTTCGCGCAGGATCTTACGGCTTTCGTCGTCCAGACGTGCGTTGGCGTTCAGCGTCAGATTGACCTCGCCGTCCTTCCAAAGGTCCGGGATATAGTCGCCACAGACGTCGATTGCGGTGCATGCACCAATCACGCTCGGTGTTGAGCGGCCCACAATGTAGTCAAAATCCAGGATAGCTATTGTGATATTATCCAGAATTTTTTTAACCAGCTTTGCCCGGCGAAGCTGGATGTCTTCGCCTTCGGTTTCACGCCAGGACGCAACCGTATACTTTTCTCTTTCCGCAAACAATTTCCACGGAGCGGCCTGCATTGCTTTTTTCCAGCGTTTTATCCGGTCGCTCAAGTCTATGCCGTCGATCTGCTGAAGTAATTCATCGTTAACTTTGATCTGACTCATATTCATACTCCCTTTACTGAGTTATTATACGGATTTATTTGGATATGCTGCAGTCCACGCCGCGTTCGATGTAGGCTTCTTTGATCGCTTCGACCGCCGCCGGCGTCATCACCTTCACCTCGTGCATTTCATTCGGCAGATTGAGCGCCTTGTATTTGCTGTCACCCATGCGGTGATAAGGCATGAGCTGGATACGCGGCGGGATTGGCAGGCTCTTAACGAAGGCGGCTGTCCGGTCGATATTATCCGGCGTGTCATTGACGCCCGGGATGAGCGGTATTCGGAACAGGATATCCGCACCGTCTTCCGCGGCAAGCCGGGCATTTTTTAGGATCAGCTCGTTGGATTGTCCTGTATATTTTTGGTGAATTTCCGGGTCCATGTGCTTTAAGTCAAACAGGAGACAATCCGTCAGCGGCAGCAGCATCAGAAGATTTTCTGACGGCGCAAATCCGGCCGATTCTATGCACGTATGAATGCCCTCATTTTTGCAGAGCCTAAAAAGCTCTTTGACAAACGGAGCTTGCAGTAGGGGCTCGCCGCCGGAAACCGTGACACCACCGCCGCTCGTATCATAAAACATCTTATCTCGCCGGACTGCGTCATATACGTCCTCCACGCTCATTTCTTTGCCGTAAATGGTGAGCGCGTTATATTGGCACGCCTCGGCGCATAAGCCGCAAGACGTACACTTGCCGTAATCAATGCGATGCTTCTGCTCATCGGCTGTTATAGCGCCCGCCGGGCAGGCGGCGAGGCATTTGCCGCAGTGCGTGCAGAGCTTTTCAATATAACCGACCTGAATCTGCGGGGCGATACATTCGGGATTAGCGCACCATAAACAGGCCAGACCGCATCCTTTAAAAAAGACAACGGTGCGGATTCCCGGACCATCATGGATGGAGTAACCCTGAATATTAGTAATTACAGCTTTCATACAGCACCTACATCATTCTTTTTTTCTATTTTAACACAATATATTAGTTATATATATACTACAAAACCGGTTAACATGGCCTTGATTTTCGCCCGGTTCAGGTGGTAACATGCTGTTATAGCTTAAACACGACCCATAATTTAAGGAGATGAGAGAATTGGACAAACCCGGTAACAGCCTGCGGGAGGCTGAGCTTCGGCGCTCGCTTGATATAAACGGCCTTCTCGTAAAGCGTCTGCTTGACGGCAGTGATCTGGACGGTATGACCGCAACGCTCGCGGAGTTCATGAACTGCTGCGTCCTGATATCGGACGCCGGGACTTCGTTTTTGTCAATCGGGTTTGCCGGCGGTATAACCGTATCGTTAAAGGATGCGATACGCACCTTTCTGTCCAAAGCGGATGTCATTAACGCTAAAAATTCCGCTTATTCTATCCGCGCGGCTAGTCCTGTGCTTACATCAGACGAGCAGGACGGCTTGACTTTTAACAGGCTGATTTGCGGTATCCGCAGTGATAACGACTTCCTTGGGTACTTGTCCGTAATCCGGGCAAATGTCCCCTTCACGGACGAGGATCAGTCTGTCATCCTGAATGCCGTTGGCTTGATGGCTGTCCGGCTGTCTCAGGATAAAAAAATAGCCGAGATTGAGCTTCGGCTGAAAGGCAATTTTATTGAGGATCTGATCTCCACGCATTATTCGGACCCCGAATCCATTATGAATCGGGCGCGGGCGCTGGCATACAACATCTCACTGCCGCACCGCGTGCTCGTGGCGGAGATCGAGAATTTAAAACATCTATTAAGCAAACGGTCTGACGCGTCAGAATCGCCAAATCTTAAAATAGAGCTCGTTAAAAGCATTCAAAACCGATTAAATCAGGTGGCCGGTGGGATGGTCAGCCATCATAACGATGAGATTATCCTGCTCGTTCCCCTGAAGGCCGTGTCTGCGCCGGTCAGCCGCATTAAAACGCTGTCCCAGAGCATCATTGATTTCGTCGCCGACCAGTTCGGGGCAAAGATGTATATCGGCATCGGCAACGTCTGCAGCGAGCTGTCTGATTTCTCCAAATCTTATCTCTCTGCAAAAAAATCCCTGGAAATCGGCACGTATATGATAACGGAAGGACAAGTCCGTTCCTTCGAACAATTTTCCGTCCACGCGCTTTTCATGAGCACGATTAAACCCGCCGAGCTTTATAATTACGCACGCAATCTTCTGGGCGGGCTTTTAACATACGACGAGGAGCATCACACCGATTTTATAAAAACACTTCAGGAATTTTTGTATCTAAGAAACAATGTGGAGAAAACGGCCCGAACAATCAATATGTCGGTCAGCGGTCTAAAATACCGTCTGAAGAAAATTGAGAAGATTATCGGGCGGGATCTGCAGGATTATAAGGTCAGTTTCGACCTCCAGCTGGCGCTCATCATTTTACAGCTTTTTGGCGAGTACAGAATTAGAAAATCCTGAGTAATCCGCAACTGATACCGTCATAAGAAACAGGGATTTGAGTTTTTCCTCAAATCCCTGTGATTTATCATCCGTATGATTACTAAATACCGGGGCAGTTCAGAACCTGACAGAGAGGTCTATTATGGGATGCTTTAAGCAATTCCCTCTTCTTTCTTTTTCATAACGGTGTCAACGACATCCTGTGCCGTTATGCCATTTTCTTTCAGGTAAGCATTCAGCTTTTTGAGTTCCGCCTGCTCCAATTCCTCCTGAAGTGATGACAGCTGTCCTTTCAGTGACTTGATAACCGATTCATGCTTGGCAATCTGAGCACTGACCGTTGCAATCTCTTCCGGAATATTGCGTTCACGTTTCACACCGCGCGGCATAAAAAAACCTCCTTTTTGTTTGAGGAAAGTATACCGCGCCGCCGTACGCCCAATTTGTCGAAATTACGAACCGGTTAAAAAAAGATTACTTAACCGTCCGCTTTGTCATATGAATCAATGCGGGACATTTGACTGGCGGCCCGTTAAGTAATGTACGAGCATGTTACACTACTTGCTCATCAAATCCGGCGCCTTAATAAATCCGGCGCTGTTTTATTGGGTCCGATGCTAAATAGCGTTTTTCATTCCTTCAAACTGCAGCATAATAGCGTCAAAATCATTAATAACGGCTTCGATAAACAGTTCGACAACCGTTTTGTCAAACTGTGTCCCGGCGCCCCGGATCAGCTGCTCCTTCGCATTTGTAATGTTAAGCTTAGATCGATAATGCCGCGTAGACGTCATGGCGTCAAACGCATCGGCCACCGATAGTATCCTGCTAAGAAATGGGATCTGTTCACCCTTAAGCCCCAGTGGATAACCGGTGCCGTCATACCATTCATGGTGGCATTGGACGAGCGGCACGGCTTCTTCAAACATAGCCACGGCTGAAAGGATATGCGCGCCTTTTAATGGATGCTGCTTGATGATATCATATTCCTGATTGCTCAGCGGATCAGCCTTTCTTAAAATATCGTCGGACGTACTGATCTTGCCGATATCATGGAAAATGCCGCCCAGCCGCAGCGTCTCCAGGTCATGATCGCTCAGGCCAAAAGCCTTGCCGACCTGGCAGGCCAGAAACGCCACGCGGTCTGAATGGCCGCGCGTATATTCATCCTTGGCGTCAACTGTGAGGCGAAGCGCCTCAATTGTGTCTATATAGGTTTTTCGCAGCTCGTCATAAGTCCGGTTAAGCTCTTCATTTTTAATATTGACCAGGGAATGCAGAAAAGCGTTACTGATAGCCGAGGCCGACTGCGCCGCATAAATCTCCAGCAGCTTCAGTGCGTCCTCGTACATATTACTTTCGATATAGATCACGCCGGTCGTCTGGCCCAGCTCGTTGATGAGCGGCAAAATAACGCCGCCCTTAACTTTTTCAGACTGCCTGATGGTTCGCGAATAGCCAATATGCTCGATAAATTCCGTATCGAGCATCGGCATGAATTCCTCAATAGTCTTGTTATAGCGGCCGATGCCTTTAAAGATACTGTTATGCTTACTGGTCACGTCGTCCATCGTATCAACGAGAATAAACGCATTTTTACTGTTGACGAGCGTCATTACTCCGATAAGGATTCCCTCAAGGATACTGCCGATTGGCTGGAGCTGGTAAATTTTCGGCACGGCCTCAAGTATTTTATTGAGACCGTTCGTATACCGCATAATCGTTTTCTTCTGGATAATCGACTTGATGGCGGATTCCACAAGCAATATAAGCTGATCAAACTTATCGTTTTTCTCACAATAGCCCTGGATATCGAGCGCCTTGATTGTTTCCAGCGGCGGCGCCATATCCTTATGGCCGGTGAGCATCAGTATGTACAAGTCATTATTGAATTCCCGTATCTTTTCAACAACCTTGTCCCCGTTGATGGGGAACATCATGTAGTCCAGAATGAGCATGTCGTAATGGCCCATCCTAATTAGCTCAATCGCCTTCTCGGGAGACGTCACGCCCTCAAAGCCATATCCATTTCTCTTGAGCACAACAGACAGCGAGTCGATGATGCCGATCTCGTCATCGAGCGCAAGAATGTTGAATTCCGGCACATAATCCGTTTTTCTTTTGCGCATGATTTCTCCTCCATTACAGAGACGGTACTAAAATATGAAATGTCGTTCCCTTTCCGCGGACCGATTCAAACCACATTTTACCGCCAAAGCGTCCGGTTATTGTAGAATACGACATATACAGGCCCAGACCTGTTCCGTTTTTAGCTTTTGTCGTGATCATCTCTTTAAATAATTTATCCTTAACGTCATTCGGCATCCCGCAGGCGTAATCCCTCACCTCGAACAAGATCATCTGTTCCTGCCTCGAAACGAGAAATTCTATAACGCCCCGCTCACCCTCATAAGCCTCAATGCTGTTAATAATCAGGTTGTTAATAACCTGTATAAAACTGTTGAGCTCACCTTTGACGATCGTGTTTTTGTCGATTGTACATTTGACATCGAGACGGCAGGAGTACCGCTTCAGCTCATGATTCATGAGAATTTCAACGCGCTTGATAAGCTCCTTAACAGCAAAGCTGCCGGTCGTCGTCGAGGTCAGCTGGACGGCTTGTCCTTTAACCGTCGTGATGATATCCGACATATACGAGGTATATTCTTTCATTTTTCCAATCCAGACGCGCATATCGCCGGCAATCTCATGATGATCCTCAGCCGTGACCGCGCTGTCTTCCACGGATTCCTCATATTCGTCGATTAGATCGGTCAGACCCTCAAGGCCGCCTGCAACAGACATGATTGGCGTTTTCAGGTTATGCGCGATACCGCCGACCAGCTGGCCCAGAGAGGCCAGATGCTCGCTTTCAATCAGCATATACTGCGTCTTGGCAATGAGCTCCGCGTCTTTTTTCTGCTCGGTTATATCCTTGAATAAAATGATGGTGCAAATAATGGCGCCGGCGGTGATAACGGGCGTTATTTCAACGATAAAATACCGGTCAAAGTCTTCTTTTTCAATATGGATTTCAAAATAGAGCGGTTTTTGCTTTTGGGTCGCGTCCTCAAGCTTGTTCATGATAATCCTGGCGTATTCAGTATCACTATCGAGTATTTTATCAATTTTTTGTTTTCTTCTAAATTCAAGAACCCCGCCAAAGGTATCCGAAAACGTTTTATTAAAATCCGAGAGCTCCATATGTTCATTTAAAACGAGATAACTGTCTGAAATATGATCAACGACCGTCTGCAGCGCGACCGGAACGATGTTGAAAAGCTCAAACCTGAATATGGCAATCAGAAAGCAGATCACCGTTACCGTAAACGAAATCGCCTCAATATATCTGGGAAATATGTTTCTATTAATAAAATATACTACATCAACTATAACCGGAGCAATAGCGCCTAATATTATCAGTGCGGATTGCTTTGAAAAAAAACCGGCGTTCTTCACAGTAAAGCGGATTAAGTAGGCCAGGCCAAGCAGAAGAAATACGTAATTAATAAAGGTAGCTGCATAGGCCAACGGTCCGTATATCGATTCACCTTGCTGCGTATAGGTATAAACGCCTTGATGCAGATCATTCGTCCATAGCAATACAACATTTATTACCGGGATTAAAAATAGAAGATTCATTTTCTTATTAATCTTGGAACCCGATTTTGCGTAAACATATCCTATAAAAAACAGGAGTATGGATATAAAGTTAAGCAGCGAATTGATACAGTTATTAAGCGACAGTGTCGCGTTTAAATTTAATGGCGATATGTATTGCTGAATAAGGAATAATACGGACCAGAGGAATATGGCAAAAAACGCAAAAAGAAAGTAGAAATGAAGGGCCTTTTTATTCTTAAATCGAACAATAAGAAGGAACAAAACAAAAGTAAGACCTGTTGAAATATGTAACAGTATAAAAGAAATATCCATGTTTCATTCCCCCATCTTCAGCAGATCAAAGACCCTATAAAATACCTGACAGATAGTCGATCAGGATGTCCGAATGGGTATTGATGAAGTAATGCTCAGCGTTTTCGAGGACCAGCAGTTTTACGGTACAGAAGTATTTATTCCAATCGGCATATCTCTTTGCATATTGTTTTGTAGCCGGGTCTTTATCCCCGGCAAGTAAGTACATGGGCGCTTTAACCAATTCAATATTTTCCTTGCTTAGCGCGAAAAAATAGCGGGCGGAACACAGCGCGTCATGCCGATACGCCTGAATGAAATGCCTCACGTACTCGCTGTCGGCGACTTCAGCCGGCAGACCGATAGACTTTAGCTTTCTTATAATTTGCTTGTCGGAAGAAAAACGCCAGGGTGTGTAAAACCAGCTGTAGAACCTGGTCAGCCGGGGTGCGAGTTGTCCACCAATAAAGACAGCCTTTATTGTTCTGCCGTCTTTTTCAAGTAATCTGGCTGTTTCAAGGGTCAGGGTGCTGCCCGCGCTGTGCCCGAAAAGAATAATATCCCCCGGAATCGTTTCATTGATCTCCGAAGCCAGAATAACCGCGAGACTGTCAATGGATAGCAGCTCATTGAAAGGCCTGAAATCGTGGCCGGGCAAGTTGACGGCATAAATATTCATCCCGGCATTTTTCTGATATTCGGACAGGCTTAAATCCTTATAAGCCAGCGCGCTGCCGCCGCCATAGGGAACACATATGACACTGCAGTTTTTCGGATCGTATCTCTTCGACAAATTTACCAGCAGCCCAGGTTTCTGCTGACCTTGCGATATTTTTTCAGCCAATAGCCGGATCGTTGGGGTCGTATAAAGATCGATGATCCGGAGCGGCTGCTTCATCCTTGAAATCACTTTGACGGCACTGAGCGAGTCACCCCCGAGCTCAAAGAAATCATCATCGATCCCAACAGCCGGCAGCGCTAAGACATCAGCCCACAAGTCAGCCATTAGCGTCTCCATGACATTCCTGGGTTTTGTATATTCGGCTCTGGATATCAATCCCTCAGCCGGCGGGGGTAGCTTCGCCTTATCAATCTTGCCGCTCGTGTTGAGCGGAAACGCCTCCAGCCGGATGAATAATGACGGCACCATATAGTCCGGCAGCCTGCCCGACAAAAAGGACGCCAGCTCCCCCGTTGCCAGTTCGGTCTTAGACTTGATGTACGCGCAGAGCTTCTGGCTCCCGCCGTTTGCTTCATAAGAAACGACGATTGCTTCCTCCACCGCTTCATGCTCCAGCAGGACGTTTTCAATTTCACCCAGTTCAATCCGGTAGCCTCGGATTTTGACCTGACTGTCCATACGCTCAAGAAACAGCAACTCGCCGTCCGGCGTCCACTTCACGAGGTCGCTGGTCCTATACAGAGGTCCGTCCGTATCTGAAAACGGATTGTCAATAAAGCGCGCTTCCGTCAGCGCCGGATTGTTGATATACCCGCGGCCGACGCCGTTCCCGGCAACACACAGCTCACCCGGCACGCCGATCGGGACCAGTTCCAAATGTCGATCCGTCACATACGCCTTTATCATTGGAACAACGGATCCGATGTTGCTGAAGTGGGTGCTGAAATCAGCCTCACCCAGGCTCTTAAACGTAACAAATATGGTTGTTTCGGTTGGACCATAAAGATTGATAAATTCCGCCTGCGGGTACTTATCCCTCAGCGGCTTTAAAAGCGAGGGTTTCAGGGCCTCTCCGCCAAAAAACACATAACGGATATATAACTCATTTTTCACTGACTGCTCGAGATTGACTAAATTGTACAGAGACTGCGGTGTTTGAGTGAGGACCGTTACGCGCTCTTTCTTGAGAAGCTCAAGAAAGAGGCCCTGATCTAAAGTGATTTCCCGCTTTATGATAATAAGCTTTCCGCCGCGCATGAGCGGACCATATATCTCCCAGCCGGTAAAGTCAAAGCAGTACGAATGAAAGAGCGTCCACACATCGTCGGCACTGAATTTAAAGCCGAATCGGTCGTTAAACAGCAGCCCCACAATATTGTGGTGTTCAATCATGACGCCTTTCGGCCGGCCTGTCGAGCCGGACGTATAGAGGATATACGCCAGGTTGGACGGCGTGTTCACCGGCTCCAGATTTGCCGCGTTGCTGTCATACGCCGTCGGGTCGTCAAGGTAGACATTGTTCCCGTCAAACGGCACGGCAAGCGACCGCTTTGTCAACAGCACTGTCGCGCCGCTGTTTTCCAGCATGTAGGCCTTCCGCTCATCCGGATGCTCCGGGTCAATCGGCATATACGCCCCGCCGGCTTTTAATATGGCAAAAATACCAATAATCATTTCAAACGACCGGTCCGTAATCAGCCCCACAACCGTATCAGACCCCACACCATCGGCCCGCAATGTACGCCCCAGCCTGTTGGCGCTTTCGTTCAGCTGCCGATAGGTCATCGTTTTATCGCCAAGTGCCAAAGCGATATTATCCGGCGTTTTCGATACCTGCTCCTCGAAAAGCTGATGCAGCGTCTTGTCATGCGGATACCCGGCCGCCGTATCGTTGAAATCATGAAGAATCCTGGAACGCTCCCCTTCTGATAATATCGTCATTTTTTTCAGTTTTTTTAAGGGGTTTAAGACCATACCAGCCAGTACATTCATGAAATGGCCACTCAGGCGCTCAACGGTCGCGCGTTCAAACAGAGCTGTGTCATATTCAATGTCCAAGGCGAGCGTTTCGCCCCGATCCACAGCCTCAATCGTCAGGTCAAATTTCGACGTTCTCAGATCGCATTCAACAAGCCGCGCCGACAGCTCGCCCAGCTTAAACTGCGAATAGTCTGCCTTCTGCAGCGCCAGCATCGTGTCAAACAGCGGATTGCGGCTCACGTCCCGCCGGACCCCCGCCTTGTCCACGAGCTCCTCAAACGGATAATCCTGATTTTCAAAGGCGTTTAATAAATCGTCCCGTATCTCTTCCAGAAAGTCCGAGACGGTTTTTTCCCCCGCCGGATAACTCCGGATGGCCAGCGTGTTGACAAACATGCCGATCAGCCCGTGCAGGTCGGCGTGCCGCCGGCCCTCCACCGGCGTCCCGACAATGATATCCTCCTGCCCCGTATATTTGGACAGCAAAATATTGTACGCCGCCATCAGCACCATAAACAGCGTTGTGCCCGTCTCGGCGGCCAGCTTTTTGAGGCCGCCCGTCAGCTTCTTGTCAACGGTGAAGCGCACCCGGCTCCCCGAACCGCTTCTTGCAATCGGGCGCGGATGGTCCAGCGGCATATTGAGGACCGGCAGCTCTCCGCTAAACCGCTCCAGCCAATACGCCTCCTGCTCCGTCATCACCTCGGATCGCAAAAGCGCGTTGTGCCACGCCGCGTAATCCTTGTATTGGATCTTCAGCGGCGGCAGCTCGTCTCCGGCATACAGCTTTCCAAATTCCCGGATCAGGATGTCTACGGACGCCCCGTCCGAAATAATGTGGTGCATATCAAACAGCAGCAGGTGCCGCTCCTCCGACAGGCCGACGAGTCCCGCCCGGAACAGCGGCGCCCGGCTCAAGTCAAACGGACGTACAAACGCCGCCATCAGCACGTTTGCGTCTTCTCCGTCCGCCTGTATGTATTCCAGACTGAACGGCACTTCAGGCCGCACAATCTGTACCGGCTCACCGTCCCGTAATTCAAAACCGGTCCTCAGGGACTCGTGACGCGCCAGAAGTTTTTTAAGTGCCGCTTCAACCCGCGCCGTATCCAGCCGTCCCTCCACCAAAACAGCGAATGAGACATTGTAGCCGACGCCTCCGCCCTCCATCTGCCTGAGAATATATTGTCTTTTCTGGGCCGATGAAACCGGATAAAATGTTTTTTCATCAACGGCTGAGATGGCGATAAAATCCTTTTTTGGCAGCTTACCGATGAATCCTGCCAGTTGCCTGACCGTTGGATGCTCGAAAATATGACGCGCAGATAATTCGATGCCCAACTGCTTATTCAGCACGGTCGTCATGGTAACCGCGTTGAGCGACGTGCCGCCCAGCTCGAAAAAGTTGTCGCTAACCCCGATATCCGTAACGTCCAGCGTCTGCGCCCACACGTCGGCAACGGCTTTCTCAAACTCGGTTGAAGGCCGGACGAACGCCGCTCTGCTGATATGCTCGTTTGGATGGGGCAGCTTCGTCTTCTCTACCTTGCCGCTCGTATTGAGCGGGAACTTTTCCAGCCGGATGAATATCGACGGCACCATGTATTCCGGCAGCTTTCCCAGTAGAAAGGCTGTCAGCGCCTCATTTGTCAGTTCGGTCTTAGACTTGTAGTAAACGCACAGCTTGCTCCCGCCGGTTGCCTCATAGGCGACGGCTATCGTTTCCTCGACCGCTTCGTGCTCCAGCAAGACGCTTTCAATCTCCCCCAGCTCAATGCGATAGCCGCGGATTTTCACCTGGCTGTCCACACGCCCGAGATACAACAATTCTCCGTCGAGGGTTCGTTTCACTAGGTCGCCCGTCGTATACAGCGGCCCGTCTTCACCAAAGAACGGATTATCACTAAAGCGCTCTTTCGTCAGCGCCGGATTGTTGATATACCCGCGGCTGACGCCGTTTCCGGCTATGCACAGCTCGCCGGGTACGCCGACCGGCACGAGATTCCGGTATTTATCCGTTACATAGGCCTTCGTCAGCGGATTCGGCACGCCGATATTGCTCGCAGATCTGTCAAAATCACGACCTTCACGCAGCCATTTCTGCGTGACATACAGCGTGGTTTCCGTCGGTCCGTACTGATTGAAAAACGCCGCCTGCGGGTATCTCTCTTTCAGTGGCTTTAAAAGCGACGGCTTTAACGCCTCACCGCCCAATATAACATAGCGGATGCACAGCTCTTTTGATGCCGATTCCATTTCCAACTGGATCAGATTGTACATGGACTGCGGCGTCTGCGTGAGTATCGTCACTTTTTCTTTTTTCAGGATGTCCAGATAGAGGCTTACGTCCTTCACGGCCTCCGGCGGTATAAAAACAGCCTTCCCACCTCTGAGCAGCGGATTATACAGCTCCCAGCAGCTCAAATCAAAGCAATATGAATGAAAAAGCGTCCATACATCGCTATCGTTAATTTCAAAACCAAACCGGTCGTTGAACAGCAGTCCCACGAGATTGCGGTGCTCCGTCATAACGCCCTTAGGACGGCCCGTCGAGCCGGACGTATAGATGATATACGCCAGGTTTGACGGCGTGTTCACCGGCTCCAGATTTGATGCGTCGCGGTCATACGCCGTTGGGTCATCGAGATAGACGCTGACTCCAGCAAACGGCATGGCAACCGCTCTTTTTGTCAGCAGTGCTTTCGCGCCGCTGTTTTCCAGCATATAGGTCTTGCGCTGTGCCGGATAATCCGGATCGATCGGCATATACGCCCCGCCGGCTTTTAATATGGCCAGAATCCCAATTACCATTTCAAACGACCGGTCTACAATCAGCCCCACAACCGTATCCGGCTCCACCCCGCAAGCCCGCAGCGTTCGGCCCACTCTGTTGGCGCTTTTGTTCAGCTGCCGGTAGGTCATCGTTTCATCGCCAAGCACCAGCGCAATGTTGTCCGGCGTTTTCGATACCTGCTCCTCGAAAAGCTGATGCAGCGTCTTGTCATGCGGATACCCGGCCGCCGTATCGTTGAAATCATAAAGAAGCTGACGGCACTCGTCTTCTGACAGAAGCGTGAGGTCCCGCAGTTTCTTCGACGGGTCTTCCGTCACAGCCTTCAAAACATTCATAAAATGGCCGCCCAGTCTCTCAACTGTCGCGCGTTCAAACAGAGCTGTGTCATATTCGACGCCCAAAGCAAGCGTTTCGCCCCGGTCCACAGCCTCAATCGTCAGGTCAAACTTCGACGTTCTCAGATCGCATTCAGACAGGCGCGCTGACAGCCCGCCCAGCTCAAACTGCGAATAGTCCGCCTTCTTAAGCGCCAGCATCGTGTCAAACAGCGGATTGCGGCTCACGTCCCGCCGGACCCCCGCCTTGTCCACGAGCTCTTCAAACGGATAATCCTGATTTTCAAAGGCGTTTAATAAATCGTCTCGTATCTCTTCCAGAAAGTCCGAGACGGTTTTTTCCCCCGCCGGATAACTCCGGATGGCCAGCGTGTTGACAAACATGCCGATCAGCCCGTGCAGGTCGGCGTGCCGCCGGCCCTCCACCGGCGTCCCGATAATGATATCCTCCTGCCCTGTATATTTGGACAGCAAAATATTGTACGCCGCCATCAGCACCATAAACAGCGTCGTGCCCGTCTCGGCGGCCAGCTTTTTGAGGCCGCCCGTCAGCTCCTTGTCAACGGTGAAGCGCACCCGGCTCCCCGAGCCGCTTCTTGCAATCGGGCGCGGATGGTCCAGCGGCATATTGAGGACCGGCAGCTCTCCGCTAAACCGCTCCAGCCAATACGCCTCCTGCTCCGTCATCACCTCGGATCGCAAAAGCGCGTTGTGCCACGCCGCGTAATCCTTGTATTGGATCTTCAGCGGCGGCAGCTCGTCTCCGGCATACAGCTTTCCAAATTCCCGGATCAGGATGTCTACGGACGCCCCGTCCGAAATAATGTGGTGCATATCAAACAGCAGCAGGTGCCGCTCCTCCGACAGGCCGACGAGTCCCGCCCGGAACAGCGGCGCCCGGCTCAAATCAAACGGACGTACAAACGCCGCCATCAGCACGTTTGCATCTTCTCCGTCCGCCTGTATGTATTCCAGACTGAACGGCACTTCAGGCCGCACAATCTGTACCGGCTCGCCGTCCCGTAATTCAAAACCGGTCCTCAGGGACTCGTGACGCGCCAGAAGTTTTTTAAGTGCCGCTTCAACCCGCACCGTATCCAGCCGTCCCTCCAGCTCTATAGATCCAGGCAGATTATACGAAATATCACCGTCAAGCCGATTAAGAATATACTGCCGCTTCTGTGTTGACGACACGGGATAGCATTCGCGTTCGGACACGCGCGGAATCACTGTATAAACTTTTTCGCCGTCGGCTGTCAGGCGGATCTTTTCCGCCAGCTTCCGGATAGTCTGTAACGAAAAGATCTCCCGCGGAGACAATTCGGCACCAAAACGCTTATGTACGTGCGTGATGATTTTTATCACGCTGAGTGAATCACCGCCGAGTGACGAGTACGTGTCGAGGACGCCGATCTGTTCAATCCCGAGAATATCACGCCAGAGCTCAACGAGCTCCGATTCGATCTCATTGGCCGGCGGCACAAACTCAACACGCGGCAGACTTCCCCGCTCCGGCTCCTTCAGCGCTTTGCGGTCGACCTTGCCGCTGCTGTTGAGCGGCATCTGATCGAGAAAACTATAGACGTCGGGCACCATATAGTCCGGAAGCGCCTCAGATAAAAACGCCTGCAGCTCGATTGGGTCGGTTTTTCGGCTGACTGCGACATAGGCCGCGAGATAAGCCGAGCCGCCCGTTCCATCATACGCTTTAACAACAGCCTCCCGTACCGTCGGGTATTGCGCTAGTCTGGATTCTATTTCACCCAGCTCAATTCGAAAGCCCCGGATCTTCACCTGATAATCCATACGTCCAAGGAATTCAATATCACCTTTTGCGTACCGGCGTACACGGTCGCCCGTCCTATACAGTATTTCTCCCGGTTTATATGGATTAGCGATAAACTTCTCTCGCGTCAGCACCGGGTTATACAGATAGCCTCTGGCAACACCGACGCCGCCGATATAAAGCTCCCCCGGGATGCCGACCGGCAGCAAGGTCCGGTTTTTATCAAAGACATATAAGCTGATATTGTCAATCGGTTTCCCGATCGGTACATTGTCAAGCGTTACCTCAGGGGAGCACTCAAAATACGACACCTCGACCGTGGCTTCCGTCGGGCCGTACAGGTTTGACAGCCGCGTTCCATTGCTCTTAAAAAGCAGGTCATTGAATTTTCCAACCTGGCTGAGCATCAGCGCTTCGCCGCTGGCGAATACGTTTTGAAGCGGCGCCAGCCTCCCGTGGGCGTTTGTAGCCTCAACGTAACTTAAAAACGCCGTCAGCATTGACGGCACAAAATGCATAGCTGTGATCCGATGCCGCTCCACCGCGCAAATCATGGCTTCGGGGTCCTTCTCCTCGCCGGTTTTTATCAGGCATAAGGCCGCCCCGATAAAAGCCCATGAAAAAAGCTCCCAAACGGATACGTCAAACGTATAGGCTGTTTTTTGCATAATAACGCTGTTTTCGTTAAACGGATACTTATGAAGCATCCAGTTGATCCTGTTGACGACACCGGTGTGTTCGATCATGACGCCCTTTGGCCGTCCTGTGGAGCCGGAGGTGTAGATAACGTAAGCCAGGTCCTTCGGACGGCTGATCCCCGGCAGATTTGTTTCATCCTCCAGGTAGTTTTTTTCGTCCTCCAAATCGATAATCAATCCGTCAAAACAGACACCGGCGAGCAGACAATTTTGCGTCAATAAAACACCGGTACGGCTGTCGTCCAGGATATCTTTTTTGCGGCCGGCCGGATAATCCGGATCGATCGGCAGATAGGCTCCGCCGGCCTTTAAAACAGCCAGAATCGCAATGATCATTTCAAAGGACCGGTACGTCATAAGGGCGACAATGCTGTCCGGCCCAACGCCGTTTTGGCGCAGAAGATGCGCCAGTCGATTGGCTTTCCTGTTCAGCGCATCGTAGGTCATTTTCTTACCGGCATAAATCAGGGCCGTACGCTCGGGGGTCTTCAGTACCTGCTCCTCAAAGATTTGATGCAGCGTTTTATCGCATGGATAATCGGCCTCGGTGGCGTTTAATTCATACAGAAGGGCTTTTTTTTCTTTCTCCGAGATCATCTCCAGCTTTGAGATGCTTCGGGTCGGGTTGTCCAGCGCATGCCACAAAAGCCGAAGAATATGCTGGTGGATGAATTCAATTTCCTTGGCGCTGAAAATATCCGTCAGGAAATCATAATCAATAATTAGGTTGCCGCCGTCCTCGCGATCGTTGATGCTGATAACAAGCGACTCGATCTGGTAGCCCGAGAAAAGCCATTTGGCCGTATAATCCTCGCCGGTTTCGCCCTTATGAAATTTGGAATTCTGATAACTGAGGACAATATCAAATAGCTTGCCCGTCAGCTTATGTTTCTTTTTCAGGTCGCGCAGCAGATAGTTGTACGGGTATTTTTGATGCTTTAAAACCTCGGTGCTTTCCCGCTGCATCTCACGCGCGAAGGCTATAAAATCCATCTCATGGCTGATGGCAATACGAATCGGCGCGGCCACGCTGATAAACATGCCTGTTGTATCCTTTTCACGCGCGTTCACTCTGTTGAGGATGGTCGTGCCTAAAACCATGTCCTCGTTGCCCGTAACACGATAGATATAAATCGCCAGAGTCGCCATGAGCAACGTGAAAACGGACAGATTATTCTCCCGGCTGAACTCACGGAGCTTGTTGGAAAATTTAACGGGCGTAATCATGGTTTTTCGTTTTGCTCGGATTGGATTATCGCCGGATTTCAAGGGCTTCAGCGTTGTTAAATCCGGCAGTGTTTCAAACTTCTGCGACCAGTACTTGCGATCCTTTTCAAATCTCCCAGACGCTTCATACTCGGCGTTTTTACGCAGATGCTCCATATAAGACGGCTTGGGGGTCTCGTCCACCGGGAGTCCTTTTTTGAGTTTGGAATAGGTATCGATAACCTGCCGCGTTGTAAGACCCATTGTCCAGGCGTCTGAAATCAAATGATGCATCTTCATATAAAATCCGCTCTCATCGTCGCTGACTTTATAAATGGCACAATAAAAAAGCTGGTCCCGGGTGATGTCGAACGGTTTTTTTGTAATCTCGTCATCCCACTCAAAAAGAGCCTTAAGACCGCCGTTTGCACTGAAATCCAAAAAATCAACCTTAACGCTGGAAAACGACTCAACATACTGATACGCGTCGCCGTCTTTTTCGACGATGCGTATCCTCATTGAGTCGTTTCTTTTAACAAAAATTTGGATCGCTTTTTCCAGCAACCGGTAGTTGACATCGCCCGTCAGGTGCAAATTCCCGGCGACTATATTCATGCTCGTCCCGGGATGAGCTTTTTCCAGATACCATATTGATTTTTGTGATTCGGACAGTTGGTGAAGAACCATTTCTGATTTCATACTCATTCTCCGTCAAAAAAATCGGGATCCGGCTAGCAGTACTTCAGCCACAGTGCAAGCAATTCCGCCTCGGTTATTGAAACGGCGTCCGTCTTGGAAAACCGGTGCTCAGAGCAGGCTGAGACGACATAATCCCCGAAATACAATGTTGAAATCTCAAGCGGCGGCGGACAGCACATAACATCAATTGTTTTCAGATTACCCGGCAGACCGTCCCCGTTATGCTTTATGACAGCTTCCTTTTTTGTCCACAAATCAAAAAACCGACGATGCCGGCCTTCTTCGTCCGAGTTTAAATACACAAACTCATTTTGGGTGAAGATATCGCATGCCAACGAAATGTCAGCCTTTCTGATTCTTTCGGTGTCAACGCCCACCGGCTTGTCCGAAAGCGCTGCAGCTACTGCATTCCTTGTATGAGAGATATTAAACTCAAGGCGAGGAGAACCGGCTAGATACGGCTTGCCTGTCTTCCCCTCTTCAATCACAATATCCCGGCATTTAAGTCCCGACGACTCGCAGATCATCAGACGAAGGAGTACATCGGCGTAAACACCAATTTTCCTGTCGATGTCACAACGGTACTTTTTAAGCTTTTCCCTTTTTTTCGGCGAGACCATTTCAAACATTTTACTTATACAGTGGTCCCCATCAGAATCATCCACTTCAAGAAAACAGAGCCGCTTCATCATATCGCTCCGCATTGTCAAATTATCCCAAATAAAAATGGTAAATTTACACACATTTCATTGTACCATCATTTATGGTGTTTTTCAAGTAATTTCAGCAAAAAACAACAATATATTGTATCCATCGTCCGCCAAAAAAACACGGATTGTGTCGTCACGAGACCTCGGCTAACCCGCCCGTCCATTCGCACCCGTCATACCGCTGCTTTTTTGCGGGCGTCTTTTGGACCGCTAAAAAAACAACGCGAGGCTTTCTCCTCACGCTGACAGACTTATTGCGGCAAACCATTTGTGGTCTAGCGGTTGTTTTTTATAAATTCATCGGGCGATAAATTATAAAAAGCAATGTCCAAATTCTTACCCGTTCCGTATAATTTGCTGATGCAGGTATTTTTAAGGATGGTTTTTCCGGTGCCGACCTCGCCCCCTGACAGATGCCACAGCGCGGCATTAATGGAAGCCCCGTGGGATACGACAAGAATATTTTCGTCATCCGGCGCTTCGGCATATCGATATAAAACATGCATAAACCGACTGATTAACGCTTCCAGCGGTTCCGCGCCGGGATCTTCCTCTCGGTCAATCAGAGCCTGGCGCTCTTCCGGCGTAAGTCCAGACAGTCTGCCGAAGTCCCGCTCCGTCAGATCCGGCTCCACAATCACCGGTGTGGCTGCAAGTTTCCCGGCGATAATATCGGCCGTCTTCTTAGCGCGTTTGAGCGGGCTTGACAGGATGCGGCTGATCGGTATGTCCAAAAACGCTCTGGCGCATTGTATCGATTGGCTGAGCCCCGTGTCGTTAAGTTCGATATCCTCGACGCCCTGCAGCCTGTTTTGTAAATTCCAGTCGGTCTGTCCGTGTCTGATAAGATAAATAACCATGTAGCAAAAATACCTCTTCCTGAATCCTCAGTAGTATACCACACAAAGAAAAGGGAAAAAAGAGGCGATGGGTGTTTTGAAGGTAAATTCAGCGCTGGAAGGCGGACGGTAACCGAACCTCCCGCAGAACGTTTATTCAATCATCCGGCCGCCCTGCTCCGCGGCAACTGTCGGCCGTTTTTTCTTAACAGCCTTCTTCAAACAGACATAACTATTTCTTGTCCAGCGCCGGTAGCGGCAGTTAAGGCAGCTGAGCCGACAGTCACTGACGCATTCCTCCGGGCTGTCCTCGGCGAAAAACGGGCAGGCTTTCGCTTCTGAAACGGCTTGTTCTTGATTAAATTCCCCCCATGAAAACGTTTCCTTTTCCCGAATTACGTAACGCATTAGACTACCAACCCCTTTAGCTCCTGCCGGCCGCACACACGCCACTGCGCAGCGCCACTTTTATCCTCGGCCAGGCAAATCACCGCTTCATGACGCCAAAAAACCGCGTGCGTCGGGCAGCAAAACCGCACGGAATCGAATGCATCTACCGGACACTGCCGTTCGTTCACAGCCCCGGCCAGCGAAAACCTGACGCACAGCTCGCCAACCGTCATAACCTGATCGACGGACGGAGGATCGAGCGCAGCCCTAACCGTGCCGTCATAGCCGGACAGCCGCAGGCCGCAGCCAGCCAACGCACCGATGACACCCAGGCCCGTACCCCCAAGCTCGTACAAATAAACAGCCTGCCGGTGCAGGACCGCAACATCCAGCGCATCTCGTTTTTTGAGAATGGTCTCTTTGGCGGTTCGACCAAAACGTATCAGTCTTTTTTGGTAACGGAGCCTTTCCAGATCAATAATGCAAAGACCGGGGTCAGAGCCCGCCGCACAGGTCCCGCGTATACACGCCCGGCTAAATTCAATCACATCCGGCAGATTTAAAACCTCCGCCTGGCAGCACATGGCGCTGTTATGCGTCGTATAAGGAATCTCCTCATGAATATACAGCTGATGCCGCGTAACCAGGCTTCCGCTGCCCAACTGCTGCTCACGCAGCGCAACCAGAAGTCCGTCAAGCGTTTCCCCGGTCCCGTTGCTGTCAATATTGTCCGTATCGTCAACGCCTATCAAAATCTGCATTTGAAATCTTCCTCTCACGATCCGTATGCCGACGCTTCTTCGTACGCTTATCCAAATCAGACGCACTGCTTATGCCCATGCCTGGTCGTTACATTTCCGCAAGCTCGCCCCGGTATAATAAAACTCCCTCGGAATTCAGGCGGCGTGCGCCGGCTTCCCCATTCGGACTGGCGAACTGCTGATTTCTGAGAGAGGATGATTACCGCTCTGATTCATATGAATTTCTGTTATACCCCATCGTTATCAGGCAAAACGGCGCGGAACAAGTCGAACTTGGTCTTTTTTACTAGAATAGTAAAAACCGGGTATTTTGTCAAGACATCAAGCGGTATATACCCGATAACCGAATCCGGATTATATGAAAAGAAACCGCGCTGAGCGCGGTTTCTTTTCTCTGGTATGTCAGTAGCTGAACTCGATGGTTTCCGTCCAGGAATAGTTCTGGTAAATATCGACCAGCATGTAGCATTCCAGCACCGGGGCGTCACCCACGTCCTCGTATGTGACGGCCGGCAGTGTATCGCCGATGACCATCATATCACCGAAGTAGTAGCTGGCGTCATATTCGCCGTCATACGTGTAGTAATCGCAGATAAAGTCAACCGTGTCCCCTAATTCGAATTGATCATACCCCTTGCCAACAGTTCCCGCTCCACCGAATTCGGAGTTGCTCTCCGTTCTGCGGTAGCCGGCAATGTACCCGTCCGCGTATGAGCCGTCCCACTCAAGGATAATATCAATGTATGTCGTACCGTTGAGGACCGCCGGCACATATCCGATAAAAATGCTGTCGTCCCCCGTATCGACGACCTCTTCAGCGTAATAGCAAACGATCTGGCCGCCAATGGCGACCCACGTGTTGTCGGCGCCGTAATTTAAAATTAAATTGTCGTCATCATCCGTTTCAAAATACTGGTCGCTGCCCAGATCAATATAACCTTCCCCGTCATCGAGGAGGATCTGCATTTCCACCGCCGTCAGAAGGTCCCAATCCTCGTCCGTCAGCGGCAGATACCAATAGCCGTTGGCGTCGTCCCAGAGAATCTCCAGCTCCGTATAATCGATGTTATCATAGGCGTAGTCCTGCGCAGCGCTGTTGTCGTACCAGTCGTACTCGGAGTAGTCGGTCTGGGCGTCCTCCTCGCCGGTCATATTTTCTTTCAGCGAGCGGGAGGTGGAATTGAGCTGTCCCTCAGCCAGGATGTTGACAAAGGTATCGTAGAAATCGTAAATCTCGTCGCCGAAGCCAAACTCGGAGAACATATCCTTGGCGTAGCCGTATACCGACAAGTCTGTATACGGGAAATACAGCGACAAGCCATAGGCGCCGCTTCTCATGCTGCTGTCGGCATATTTAACGGCGCTGTTGAGCGCCTGCTCCAGCTCGCCTTTTCCCTCAAGATCCGATCGTTCGGCAAAGTCTATAATATCGATCATATCGAGGTTATAGCCCTCGGCAAACGCTTTCGAGTTCGCCACAGACGCCGATATCATTGTAAACTCTTGATTATACAGCGCATCGGTTGCGTCGGACATATACGCGCACAGCATGTCGTAAACATACGGGATCTCTCGAAGGGCGACGACCGACAGTGTTGTGTCGCCGTTTTCATTCGCCGGCTCGTTGTGGCGGATAAAGGAATCCACAATGACGGCCCCTAGATCTGCCGTGTCGATGGACGAGTCGGCGCCCAGCGCGTCCAGCCACGGCGTATAATCCCAGCCGTGGGCGGGCTCGGTCTCTTCCGAGGCAATCAGGTAGTCGGCGTATGGCTCAAGCATACAGGCCGTTTCGATCGTGCCCATAAGGCACGCGTCAAACCCAACGAAATCAAATTTCAGGCCGGTTGCCTTCAGGGCCCTGGCAATCTCATTTATGTATAGCACGCCGTCCGGGTTCATCTCATCGGAGCCGTAGCCGTACAGCGACCCGCCGCCATGATCCCACAGTACAAGATCATAACGGTTAGCTGGGAAGTTCTCCGCAGAAAATTCGATGAAGTCCACAAGCTCCGTTGTGTCGAGCATGCTGGCCTCGCCGAGATTGTCAAGCAAGCGGAGTTCTCCATCCTCGACGACCCACCGCTCCACCTCGCCGTCCGATATATAACCGGCGTCCCAGTTGGTGCAGCCCCCCGTCTCAATAACCACGTTGACGTTGTCACCGAGGTCGGCCTCCAAAATCTCGTTAATATCCAGCGTACCGCACCCGTACATGGACTCAAGATCCGCGCCGCAGATATAGATCATAACGGTGGCGATGTCTTCGCCGCCACCAAAAACCTGCGTGTAATTATAGCGAAAACCGTCGTCCGCTAGACCTATCACAGCCGGGTTGGCATCGGCCGGCGACGGGCCGTTCTCCTCGTCGTCGGATAAAACGATGTTGCTGCTGATATTGGGGTTGACATCGTTGTTGCTTTTCAGGTTGTCCAGGCTCGACAGGATGATAATCGGCGTGGCGAAAAGCGCCAATCCTAAGAGGACAAACGCGATAATAAGCCCTGTTTTTGGTTTCCGGGGCGGCCGGGGATTCGGCATGGGCGGCTGAGGATTATAACCCATACCCGACGGCACGTACCCGCCGCCCTGCTGGTACGGCGGATTGGGGGCGGCATTGCTTGGCGTATAACCGTTATTAGCAGGTGGTATGTAGGTATTTTGAGGCGGCGGGGGTGGCGGCGTTGTGGGCGCTTCCGGTTGAAGCGGCGTACCGCAGGCCCGACAGAATTTTGAATGGTCAGGATTTATGTTGCCGCATTTTGAGCAAAACATAATTTTCTCCTTTTCAGACACAAATAAGGCGTAAAAAGCTTTTAGCCCGCGCCTTCATAATATTTTACAATCCTTTTCGCCTAATTTCAAGCTTATTAGCGCTTAATTCGGTACATGCCTGAAATTGCCGCTCCGGCAGTCTATTTGCGTACTGCCCCAGAAAAAACGGCTTCCTACCATTATAGAAAATTTTAAGTTGCTTTGTGCCTGTCCGGTTTTAAAAGCGGCGGATTTCTCCGCCGCTTCAGATTGTAGACAAAGTGTGTAAAGCACAAAAAGCCTCGCAGAGTTTCCGTCGCGCACGACGGAAATAAAGTAATATCCGTCATTTCCGGGGACATGCGCATCGGAAATGACTCTTATCATGACGGTTGCGGCTGAGCAGCCGTCATGCAATCTTCTTGTCGACAAAGCCCGGAGGGCTTTGTCGACAGCTTGAAGCGGCGGATTTCTCCGCCGCTTACTTTTGGCTTTACCATTTTTGATCAATAAAACGGTCATATAAAATCTGCGTCGTCAAAAAACCCATAAACAGCATGCAGTCCCGCTCGTTCGGCGCATCCTTTGCCGCGGCGGCGGCTAAAAACCGCCCGGCAGCGTCTTCGCTGAAAATGCCGAACCTCTTCAGGCAGCCACTGCTGAGCATATAACGGACATAGTCGTCCCGCATAAGTTCGCGGATATTGATCGGCGCGCGGTAGGGGAATTTCTTTCGCTTATATATAGCCTCCGGCACATATTTATGCGCGAGCATTTTGACGATATATTTCTCGTTCAGCCCTCTGATTTTCATGTCGTCGGGCAAGCCGGCGGCGAATTCGGCAATGTTGTAATCCAAGAACGGATATCGGCATTCAACGCCCCGGCCCATGGAGACCCGGTCGCCCTGAGACGAGAGGAGATAGCCCGAAAAGAGCGTGGATGCTTCCAGGGCCTGCGCCCGCCGCACAGGCGTCCAGCTGTCAAAATCCGCCGGCAGCAGGTCCCGGAAGATTGTCTCTCCGTCATCTCCCGCCATTTCAGCACGGAAATCCGGCGAAAAAAACGGGCGGCTGAATGCGCCGAGCTTCCATCGGGACTGATGCGAAGCGAACGGCGAAGACGCCTCCGCGTTGTTATAAAAGAAGGACAGGCTCCCGCTCGTCTGGCCGTCCAGCCCCCGGACGAAATTATTAACGCGGCGGTATAAAAGCGTCCGGTTAGGATCTTCCGGCGCGCGGGCGCAAAATTCACGGATTTTAGCCTCCCGGAACAGGTCGTAGCCACCGAACAGCTCATCAGAGCCTTCGCCGGATAAAACGACCTTCATCCGGTTGTCCCGCACAAGCCCGGCCAGCACGTACATGGGAAACGCACCCGACCGTAAAAGCGGGACCTCCGTATGCCAAATGACCTCCCCGAGTACCGAAGCCATTTTTTCAGAAGAGAATCGCACGCTGCGGTGCACCGTCCCCAGCTCGCGCGCGAGCAGCGCCTGATATGGGGATTCGTCGAAATACGCGTCGTCAAACGTCACCGAAAACGACTGCAGCGGCTCCCCCGTTATTTTGGCCGCCAGACTTGTAACAAGTGCCGAATCCAGCCCGCCGCTGATATAAAACGAAACCGGTACGTCGGCAACCAGCCTTTTTTTTACCGAGCCTATAAGCAGGGCCTCAAGCTTATCGGCATAAAAAGACGCATCCCGCCGCGCATCTCCCGGGACCAGAGCTTTAAACGCGTAACGCCAGTAAGGCCGGACACTTACCCGCCCGTCTTCGAAAACCAGATAACTGCCGGGCGTCACCTGAAAAACATCGCGGAAGACGCTCTCGCTGCCGACCGTCGTCCAGTAGGTGAAAACGTGCTGAAGCGCACGGGGCGCGAGCGCCGGTTTTACTAGCCTGCTTTTAAAAATTGCCTTGGCCTCCGAGGCAAAGCAAAGGCCTTTATCTGTCTGAGCGTAAAAAAGCGGCTTTTCTCCGAACCGGTCGCGGGCCAGCACGAGTCTTTTTTGCGCCTTATCCCAGATCGCTATGGCAAACTGCCCGTTGAGTCTCGTAAACATCTCCGGGCCGTATTCCTCGTACAGGTGCGGCAGCACGGCCGTATCGGAATGATTGGCGATGACATGTCCCTTATCCTCAAGCTGGCGGCGCAGCGCCATAAAATTAAAAATTTCTCCGTTAAAAACGACGACAACGCCGCCGTCCTCGCTTACGGCGGGCTGCCGCCCGTTTTGAGGGTCCAAAATAGCCAGCCGCGCGTGCGCGAGCGCGGCTGCATCGTCGAAATAGAAGCCCGATTCATCCGGCCCCCTGTAAGCGATACTGCCAAGCATATCGCGCAGCACCGCGTCATATTCTCTTCTATCTCCGCCGACAAGGCCGACAATGCCGCACATAATGATCCTCTCCGGTTTGCTACACGCCTTTTTGCCGCAGGACGCTTCGCATAATCTTCCCGCTCGCCGTCCGGGGTAGCGCTTCGGTCCATTCAATGCGCTGTGGCCGCTTGAATGCGGGCAGGTTTTTTCGGATAAACGCATCCACGTCCGCGGGATCCGGATCACCGCCGTCCGGCACAACATAAGCTTTAATCTGCGTTCGCCCGTCAACCGGTACGGCGACGACCGCCGATTCCAAAACGCCGCCGCAGGCGTTAATAACGCTTTCAATCTCAACTGGGCTGATGCGGTGGCCCAGATATTTGATCAGGTCGTCACGGCGGCCTTTAATATAGTAATAGCCGTCCGCGTCGCGCACGGCCAGATCACCCGTATGCAGCCAGCCATTTTTGAGAACGCGCTGCGTTTCCTCGGGATTGTTCCAGTAGCCCTGCATGATGTTGGCACCCTGCGCGGTCATCTCCCCAACCACGCCGGGCGGGGCCTCTTCGCCGTTTTCCGTTACGACCCGGAGCGTGACGCCGGGAATGCCTCTGCCAATGGAACCCGGCTTATTAAAAAGCATATCCGGCTCCAGATAACTCAATCGGGCCGACGCTTCCGTCTGCCCGTACATAACAAACACATCCAGATGCGGGGCCAGCGCCTTGAGCTTCTTTATATCCTGCATATCGGTGCTCTCCCCGGCAAACGTCACATACCGGAGGTATTGAAGGCGCGATGCATCCAGCACGGATTGCTTGAGCAGGATATTGAGATACGAACCGACCGTAGAAAAGCCTGTCGCCCGGCTGTCGTACAGCTTCTCAATCACCTTGATGGGAAAAGAAACCCTGTTTTCAATAAAGATGGACGCACCGGCCTTCGTATGCGTTAACAGCAGCGAGCTGCCGTAGGAGTAACAAAAATTCACGATGCCCAACAGCGAATCCGTCTCCTTCAGGGACAGATAGGAGATGATGGAGCCGGTGTTGGCCGAAAGGTTTTGATGCGTCAGCGTGACGCCCTTGGGATTTTTCGTTGTGCCGGAGGTGTATAGGATGAGCGCGGGCTGAGTTTTATCGATAACGGGGTCGTCCGTCGCGGATACAGCCGCGCCATCTGCTTTCAGCTCCGCAATGTCGAGAATTTTATAAGCCTGCAGCGCCGGGCTGCCGTGCAGCCGCTTTTTAAAAACGGCGCTTGTTACGATAAAAACAGGTGAAGTTTCCGACGCGATATACTCTATCACATTGAGTGTCAGGTTTTTATTAACCGGCACGACAATGCCGCCCTTTTTCAGCACGGCGTAAAACGCTTCGATGTAATCGACGCTGTTATCCAGATATAAAAGTGCCCGGTCCCCGGACTTCAACCCGAGGCCGGCCAGGCGCTCGGCCAGCGCGCCCGTATTTTTGTATACCTCGGCGTACGTGCACGCACGCTTCTCGTCCGACGCGAATAGCCTCTCCGGGTATTTTTCAGCACTGTCGCGTAAAAATGAAAAGATGCTATCCATTATCAGACGTCCAACCCGGCGTATTTTTCAAGCTTGCCGCGCACGGCGTCAATTACGGACGGCTCGCCGGATTTCGACAGCTTGCGCAGCCCTTCTTCCCGGCTCATATATCCCTCGCGGACGAGGCCGGCAATTTCCATGCAATAGGGGTTAAATCCGTATTGTTCCATATGTAGAAAATTGGCGTAGGAGTTTAAAAGGCAGTTGGTGCTGTTGACGTCCGTGTTCGTCGGCCTTTCCCAGCCAAGCGAAGAGATTGCCCTGAAAATGGCATCTTCACTATAGGTTTCGAATACGAGCGGGTAAACGAGCGACGGGATACCGTCCGTATGCGCCTCAAGCCAGCCGGCATCCAAAAAATAGCCGCCGTAAGCCTCGCCGAGCCCGGAAACGATGGGTGTTTTAAACTGCTTTTGATTGGCTGCAATCATCCTGTGATCAAGCTTTATAATAGGGGATTTTACCGGCGCTTGTCCCGGCGTCCAGCCGAAGCAGACAAACGGAATCTCGCGCAGGATCGCTTCCCTGTACGTCACGGTTTTAACAAGGCCGATGCAGGCCGTACAGACAGAGCTGGCCCTCTCCAGCGCTTTACGTGGGAATATATCGCCCGACTCTGCCAGCCTAAAGATTTTCGCCAGCTTTGGAAGCGACGGCTTGACGACGAGGCTGTCCACGTCAAGCGCAGCCGTTACCGTATCAATATTTCGCCGGCACTGGTCTGTTAAAAAACCGTTGTCAAACGTGACGGCCAGGACTGAAACGTTATAATCCTTGCGCAGCCGATAAAGCGTATAAGTGCTGTCTTTCCCGCCGCTGTATGCCAGCAGGACCTGATAGGGACGCTTTTTATACGCGCTAAAGGCCTCGGAAAGCTGTTTTTCCGCCTCGTCGGGCGTATAAGACAAAGCGCTGCCGCGCGTCTGGCGCTGACGGCAGTAATTACACAGTCCGTCCTCGCCGATGTGGACACTGAAAACATTATCGTTAAGCGTACAGCTTTTGCATTCTTTCAACGCTGAAACCCACCCCTTACAGTGCCGGCCCAAGTTTATGGATGACAAACTGGCTGATGCGGCTGATGGTGTCGAGATTCTCCGGCAGGATCTCTTCGTCGGCGATCTTGACGTTAAATTCACTTTCCAGAAACGTGATAAGCTCTAAAATACCTAAAGAATCCAGAATTCCGTGCTCGATGAGCGATGCGTCGTCAGAAAACTCGTCTTCAGCGTATCCGAACAGATAATGCTCTTGCAAAAAATTCCGGATCGGCCGGGAGATTGTCAATACTTGTTCATTCATATGTATCAGCCCCGTTTACTCCTCTATATGCGTTTGGCGGTATTTCTCCGAAAATCGCTGTTCAAGCTTTTCAAGCCCACGGCTTCTCTGGCGGACAGGCCGGGCTGGGGTGCCGGCGCAAATCATCCAGGCCGGCAGGCTTTTGGATACGAGGCTCATAGCGCCGACAGCCGCCCCTTCGCCAATTTCAACATCTGGCAGTATGACGGATGTCGTGCCGACGATCGCGTATTTATGAATGGTCACTTTCCCTTTAAAAACGTTCAGGTATTCGTCGGGAACGGTGGGATTTGTTAAAAATTCACCGGAATAGTCGTCTGAAATGGAATAAACCGTTACACGGCTTGACAGCCCCGAAAAATCGTGCATGACAACGCCGGCGCCGCCAATTCCGCCAATGAGCATACAGTAGGGCGCAATATGTATGTGATTGTGCAGGATAATATCACCGGACAGAAAGACAAAATCATCTATCCGGACATGGTCGCCGATTCTGATGCGCTCCGGCGCGTATATACTTGTTTTCCGGCTGAGCTGGACATCTTTGCCCAGCGATTTGAAGCCCATTCGGTCCAATTCGTCACGCTTAAAAAAAGAATCCATACCGCACCCTTAAAAGCTCCCGGCCACTTGGGCCGGCAGCAATTTTTAGTAATTGCGCCGCCGAATCCGGCAATGAATATTTGATACCTAATTGCATAAATAACAAACGTATTATACAATAACAGCAGTAAATAGACAACTATTATTATGAAATGCCGTTACAACCGAGTTTATGACAAGGAGGTCTTTAATGAATTTTATATCTCATCTTATGGACAGCGCTGTATTCAGCTGGGTCGTGCTGCCGCTGCTTATTTTTATTTCAAGGATATTTGACGTATCTGTCGGTACAGTCCGTATAATATTTGTATCCCGAGGCAAAAAACTTCTGGCGCCGATCCTGGGCTTTTTCGAGATTTCGATCTGGCTTTTGGCCATGGGGCAGGTCATGCAGAATCTGGACAATGCCGTATGCTTCATCGCCTACGCCTCCGGCTTTGCCATGGGTAATTTCGTCGGCATTTACATTGAGGAAAAGCTGGCTATGGGCACGCTGATCATCCGTATCTTTCTGCCAAAGGACGACTGCAGCATGAAAGAACGGCTGTACGAAGCAGGCTTCGGCGTCACCCGGATTAACGGACATGGTAGAAACGGTGATGTTGAGATCCTGTTTTCTGTCATAAAACGAAAGAATCTGGACAAAGCCGTTAAAATCATCGAAGCGTGCCAATCCAACGCTTTTTATTCCATAGAGGACGCCAAATCTGTTAGAAAAGGCTTTTTCCCGGAGGAAGCGCGAAGGGGTCTTAAGCTAAACCCCTTAAAACGGCGCCGCATCAGAAAAGGCAAATAGCCCGGCTTATTTGGGCCGCAGCCAGGTTGCCGCCGGGTGCTCCTAGCAAATTACGCCGGGTACGCTTATTTATGTATTGACAAACACGACGGACGCGTGCTATTATGTATTCATAAAATATAGTTTCAAGTGCCTCCTGGGGCGTCAGGCTTTCGGGGGAGAATAGAGAATCGGGTGAAATTCCCGTGCGGTGCCGCCGCTGTAAGCGCTTTTTAGGATTGTGCTCGTCGACGAAAGTCGGTCACTGGGAAACCGGGAAGGCAGAGCAAACTCCATGGAGAAATCTCCGGAAGCGTAAGCCAGAAGAACTGCTTGAAATGGACTTAGCGCTCCGACCAGAGCGCGGTCAAATGATGATACGCAGGAATACGGCTGTGATAATCTGATTGATTATCACAGCTGTTTTATTTTTCCTGAACGAAGCTTTCCTGCTTTCGTTTTCCCTCATCGCCTCGCGGGTGATATCGGGCCGTCACCCGCGGGTGAACTAAATTTCTCTCTGTCTAATTACCCGATATTGGAACGGCCCGCTCAACACATTGCGACTCCTTGTTTTTTGACATACATTCTCTCCTGTAATAGCCCGGGCGGTTTTGCGACTGCCGCCCGGGTCCATTACAACAAACCGCGTCTTAATTGTTAGGAGCAGCCGCCCGTCTGTCGCCAAATCAGACGGGCTGTAGGCCGGCAGACTTTATGTTTGCCGGTTTTTTCCTGTCAAGGATCAAAAAAGGGGTTGTAGCGGCTTCATGCTGTTGAAAAAACAGCGTTTTCTTCATCGTTAAGGATATAGACGGCGTGATATATTTATATAAGCGTCTCCTTTTTACATTTTTAGTAGTTTAAGCGTCAGCCTGATTCGCATTGACAGAAAATAAACCATTGTCAGCATCAATTTATGTAACGCTTTACCAGTCTGCGCATAAGATTGTGACAATTGGTAAACACAATTGTGTAAGCGTTTCCCGTCGAGCGCTCTGCGAAACCCTGTGCCATTTATCAAAATCAGTACACGATTATTGTTTGTTTTACTTAGTGCCGTGTAACTTGCACAAATAACAGCTGTCTGAATAGTGATTTATGACATGCTGCAAGGCTACTTTATTCAGCATTTTTATAATTCTTAATGCAATTCTTTCAGTAATCCAATGTAAGGTTGACAAGGGAACCGTCTGCTTCTATAATCAAATATTATGTGTCAGAGTGATCTGAACGACATTATCCCGGTGCAGCCGTGCAACATCTGTAACTAAATCTAATTGTGGTGATTGTGCTTATGAAGATCAATATTTATGATGTAGCGCGTACTGCAAATGTCTCAACAGCTACCGTATCCCGCGTCCTCAACAACAAAAGCCGGGTTTCACCCGAAACGCGCCAGAAGGTGCAGGACGCCATCAACCAGCTTGATTACCGTCCCAGCGCCATAGCCCGGGGCCTCGTATTGAAGCACACCAAAACGGTCGGCATTCTGGTCACGGACATCACGGCGCCCAACTATGCCCGAACGGCTGCCGCCATGGAACGCGAGCTTTTTCAAATTGGTTACAGTTCCATTTTGTGCAACACCGGCGGCAGTATTGAAAATAATAAAGAATATCTGCACATGTTGATCAATCTCGGCGTTTGCGGCATCATCTGCATTGGTTCCGTTTTCAAAAACACGCTTCAGGAAACAATTATGCTATCCGAGTTTTCGCACGTCCCTTTCATTCTCAGCCATTGCCAGATCCCGGCTGACAATACGTATTCGGTGGTTATCGACGAAATACACGGCATACGGCTGTGTGTCGAGCACCTGAAGGAAAAAGGCCATCAAGATATCCTTTACATTAAAGACGCGGATACTTACAGCGGCGAGCGCAAGAAAACAGCTTTCCGCGAGGCTATGACGCATTTAGACCTACCCGTAAATGAAAAGTCGATATTCAGCACCCACCGAAGCTACGAGGGCGGCATTGCCGCCGCGAAGGATATCATTGCCTCCGGCCGGAGTTTTTCAGGCTTAATCTTCGGTGACGACATTACGGCTGCCGGCGGATTATTTGCCTTAAAAAAAGCGGGATATTCCGTACCCAACGATGTGGCTATCATCGGCTATAATAACAACCCCTCATCCATCTGCTGTGATCCGCAGCTGACGACCGTCGACAACAAGACGGATATCATGGGCAGCCTTTCGGTCAAGCTCCTGCAGACAGTGCTTGAGCAGAAGGAAACCACGCGGCTTCTGTCCGTCACGCCGGAGCTTATTATCCGGGAAAGCACCTAACTGTCGCAACGTAATTTTATATCAATGAAGGCCGCCTCAAACGATGAGCTTGAGGCGGCCTTCGATCCTGTCAAGGCGTTATTTGACCTGATAACGGTCAACCATGTTATTTAACAGCTCTGCCTGCGCCGACATCTCCTGGCTGGAGGACGCGCTTTCCTCTGCCGTTGCCGTGTTGTTCTGCGCAACCTGCGAGATCTGCTCAATGCCCGAATTAAGCTGCTCGATGGTCTCGACCTGCCGCTTGGAGTCTTCAGCTATCTTTTTAGTGGCTTCAAAGGCGCGGTCGATACCTTCCACCATGCTTGACAAAGACCTGTTCATGTCCTCTCCGATATTGACGCCGCCCTTTGCTTTCGTAATGTTGGCGTTGATCAGATTGTTTGTTTGTTTGGCCGCTTCCGCACTTTTCGTAGCCAGGTTTTTCACCTCTTCAGCTACAACGGCAAAACCCTTGCCATGCACACCGGCCCGGGCTGCTTCAACAGAGGCGTTGAGCGCCAGGATGTTAGTCTGAAACGCGATATCCTCAATTGTCTTGATAATATTGGCGATATTTGAGGATGCCGTATTGATTTCTTCCAGTGCCGTTAGAAGGTCTCGCATTTTGTCGCTGCCGTTTTCAGCATCCACATGGATCTTAGCGCTTATTTCACTCACTGTCGAAGCATTTTCCGCGTTGGCTTTTGTTTGCTCAACGATGTCAGCCACTGTTGCATTAATCTCTTCGACAGCCGCGGCCTGCTCTGTCGAACCCTGCGCCAGATCCTGGGATCCAATGCTGATCTGCTGCGATGCTGAAGCAACGTTGGAAGCGGATTCCTTAATACTTTTTACAAGCTCACTCATTGAATCCATTATTTTGTTGAGACCGGCCATTATCAGTCTGTAATCGCCGTCATACCCGGATACATCAGCGCGATCCAGCAGATTGCCTGCAACGATGTCTTCAGCGGTTTTATTGATATCCTTAACCATTTTCCGAATGGACTGCTGCACATTTTTAAAGGAATCGGCCAGTTGCCGGGTTTCATCCTTACTCTTTATATCGATCTCAAAATCCATGTCGCCGTTTGAGAGGCTGTCAGCATGTCCGACGAGCTTGCGGATCGGCTTAACAATAGAACCCGAAATCAGCCAGATAGTGACCAAGATTAATATAAGCGCCACTGCAAAAACAATCACACCCTGGGTTATAACTCTGCCGGCTTCAACGGATTTGAGCGGTACACTCATGCTGATGCTCCACGGCGTACCCGTATCTGTCAGCGTATATGGTATATAAACCCGGTACATGCCGTCGGTTTTCTCTTCAAATGTATTACTGTCCGTCATCGACGTGCCGTAGTCAATGCCGACTGAGGCCGTCTGCATGACCTGCGTCTCGTCGGCGGAAGCAACATAAACGCCGTCACCGGATAACCATTGGCCGGTTATACCCTTGTCGGCAATGCTCTCCAGCGACTTTTGTACAGACTCGGCAGACACTTCATAGCCGACGACACCTAAAAACGTACCATCCACGGTAATAGGGCACGCGATGGCGATGCATAGAGTCTCAACCCCGTCAACCGTCGTATAATAGGGCTCGCTGCAGACATCTGTCATGCTGTCCTTTGTTTTATCGTAGAAGCTTTGATAATCAAAGGTTTCGCCCACATTATGCATTTTAAGCTTACAGGCTCCGTCGGCAGTCTTGTAATACCAGGTCATCATACGGCCTGTGCCGTCTGTGCCGTCGGCATTAACATACCGGGCGTCCAATCCGTCAAAGGCACTTGGCTCCCACAGCGTGAAAATTCCCTTGTATATATCCGCGCTGCCATCAAATACGCCATACAGCATATTTGAAACGAGATTCCTGTTTGTTGTGTGGGATTCCACCATGTTGGCAAAGCTTTCTGCAAGCGCCTCCGATGTGCTTATTGGTTTTTCCAGATTGACTCTGATGGTTGCAACCAGCGCGTCCGCTTGCGATACGGCCTGTTCGTACGAAATTTTGTCCAACGCTGATGTCGAAGAAGACAAGATGGTAAATCCGACCGCACCAAACGATACGACCAGTGCCAGCGCGATGCTGAATAGCATTTTCATTTTGATGCCGAATTTGCCAAGGTTGCCTTTTCTATCGAGATTGTCTTTTTTACCCAGTTTTTCTTTTTTTCCCAGGTTTAAAATTCTGCCGAGTTTATGGAACACTTGTCTTCCTCCTTATGTTTGCTCTACCAAATATATCGTTATTCTGGATAATTTTTGTTAGTAGTTTATTGTATATATAACTTAATTGTGACTTGTGCTGTTTTGACATGGCCAAATATAGCAAAACCTCCAAACCCCGCAAAGGGCTTGGAGGTTTACGTATATTGGTTCTGCTAGTTTTGTATCAGTCCGTCGACAAGCGAAATCAGCTTGCCTATTTCAGGCTTGGACAACTGCGCGTTGGCGCCGACCTGCTCACATTTCAGGCTCATCTGCTGGTCTATGATCGACGAGAAGATAACAACCGGCAATTGCTGCAGGACAGGATCGTCTTTAATGCGTTTTGTCAGATGCATACCGTCCATCTGCGGCATTTCGATGTCCGTAATCACAAGAGATACGGCTTCCTGCAGGTTTTCGGTTGTATCCCTGATTTTCGACAGCATATCCCAAGCCTCGGCGCCATTTGTCACGGACAGAATGTTGCTGTATCCGGCTTTATGCAGAGACTCCAGAAGCATTTTTCTCAAAAGGACGGAATCTTCAGCTATCAGAATGGGCTTCTCGGACCGGCTGCGCTGCCCAAGCTCATCAATATCGGACAGCTTGATGCCCGTTTCCGGGTTTATATCGAAAGCGATCTTTTCAAAATCGAGTATGGCGCTGATTTTCCCGTCAATCTTGACAATGCCGGTGACAACGCCGTCCTCTCCGCCGTAAATGATACTGTCGGGCTTTTCGATCTCTGTCCACGAAAAACGATGTATACTCTCAACACCGTGCACATGAAAAGCCACCTTCATATTGTTGAACGATGTAATAATATAAATGTCCTTGGACTGATTATCCGATTCGGGCAGGCTAAGGTATGACGCCAGATTCAGTACGGTGTAAAGCTCGTCCCTCGGCTGAAACACGCCTTCCACGCACGGATGCGCATTTGGAAGGGACCGGACCTCGCAATACTGCATCAGTTCCTTGACCTTTGCAACATTGATGCCAAAGCTTTTTCCCGCGAGGGTAAATTCCAGGATCTCCAGTTCGTTGGTGCCTGTTTCCAGCAACACGTTTGATTTCATTTTTTTCCATCCTTCCTGTCTTGAGCCGTTTTATATACCGTCATATCTAGTTAGCAGTATGCATGGTCAATATCGGTGATCCGAACGCCGTAGTTTTCGTCGATAACGACAACTTCGCCGCGTGCGATATGTTTTCCGTTGACGACAACCTCGACCAGTTCCCCGGCCATTTTATCCAGTACAATGACCGAGCCGATACCCATGTTGAGTATATCATTGATGCTTTTTTTCGTTTTTCCCAGCTCGACAGCCACCTGAAGCGGTATATCGCTGATGAGGTCGATAACGGGATTGGCCGCGGCGGCGGATTTTGCCTCTTCCTCGTCAAAGGCCTGGTATGAAAAAGGCTTGACTCTGACAGGCTGGGCATCCTCCTTCATAAGCCTCTCCTGCGGCGGAGCCATTTTGGCCACCGGCTGCATCGCCGGATTTTCAGGCGGTTTGCTGTTGCCGGCAGACACGGCTTTTTCCGTCTGAGGCGGGACGGCGTCCTCGCTTTTTTGTGAGCTCATACTTTGCAGAAGGGCCTGTGCCAGCTTTTTTCCGGCTTCAATCGGCATCAGCTGCATCAGCTTGCTTTTTAAAAGCCCTTCAATCTCCATATCAAAGCTGACCTTGATGACCAACTGCGAACCGTCCAGCATATCGCTGACATCCGTATCGCGGTCCACGCACACGGCGGTCGGCGGCGTAATGTCAATCGCGTGTCCCAGAACGGTTGACAGGGAGGTGGAGGATGCGCCGATCATCTGATTCATGATCTCGTTCATGGCACTCATATGGATCTCGTCAAGCTCCGTGTTTTCAAAATCAATATTGCCGTCTCCGCCCATGAGAAGGTCTGTAATCAATGCGGAGTCGCTCTCTTTTAAGATGAGGAGATTTTTTCCCTCCATACCCTTGCAATATTCCACTGTCACAACGAGGAACGGAATATTATAAACCGAGAGAACCTCCTCGGAGGTATAAACAAAAACCTTTGGCGTCGTGATGGTAACGCGCCGGCCAAGCAGGGTATACATCGTTGTCGCGGCCGCGCCCATGCTGATATTTCCCATCTCGCCCAGAATGTCAATTTCTTCAGGCGACAGGTATTGGCCGCTTTTATCCAGAGCCACAAGCTCCTGTTCCATTCGCTCCATATCGGATTCCGCCGTCGTCACAGAGGGCCGTACGCTGTTGGCAGCTGCCGCCGCGTCGTCCTGTCCGGATGCCGACGAATCATAAGCTGATATATCCACCTCGCCGTTTGGCGCTGCAGAATCGTCATCGGCGGGGAGAGCCGTTCCGTTCAGCATGGCGTCTATTTGCTCCTGTGTCATATTGCTCATTGATCCTCTTCCCCCTTAATGATATCTGTAATCTTTGCGGCATATTTCATGCCTTTCGTGCCAATGACGACGCGAAATTTTGGTATGCTTTGAACCTTGACCATCAGCGGCTCGTCGACCCGGTGCTCCAGCTGTATCACATCGCCGACCTGCAGATACGCGATATCCCGGACAGCTGCCGACGTTTCGTTGAATAACGCATGCAGCTCGACCATTGTGTTGGATATCCTTTTTCCCATTGCTTCCGTATCGGCATTGATCTTTTTGCTTGCGCTGGAATACCAGGAGCGCGTATTCATCTGCTTGGCCACGGGCTCAAGCGCCATATGCGGCAGACAAACGCTGATAACTCCGGTATCGGGGCCGATTTTTACGCTTAAAGTAATAACGGCGACCGGCTCGTTTATATCGACGATCTGTGCGAATTGGCTGCTTGTTTCAATCCGGTCCAGTAGAGACCGCGTCTTAATAACCTTGGTCCACGCTTCATCGAAGTTACGTATGATTTGCTTGATAACACGCTCGATGATGGCCAGCTCAATTTCCGTAAAAACCTTCTTCGTTATCATGTTAGTGCTGGTGCCGCCCAAAAGCCGGCTGATAATCGCATCCGAGATTTCTGCGGATATTTGGAACAATATAGATCCGTCGAGCGGTTCGGTATTGACAACTGCCAGAACAACAGGACTGGGAAGCGCGTTGTTGAATTCATAAAACATGAGTTCTTCAATGGACAATATTTCAATTTCACTGGGTGTTCGAAGCGCACCGGTGAAATAATTAGCCAAAAGCTGAGCATAGCTTTGCATTACGATATTGATCGTACGCATCTGTTCTTTGGGGAATCTGTTGGCCGTCTTGAAATCATACGGCTTTACAATTACCTCCGCATCGCCCGGTCCTTCATCGGCCGTCGTCTGGTCCCCCAACGCAAGCTCTTTTATTAGATTATCGATTTCGGACTGAGACAGAATTTCACTCAACTGCTTCACCTCTTCGCGGAGAATAAAAGTTACGGCTTACGGCCCGACCGCCGACGTTACGACACAACGAAATCGCTGAAACAAATTTTCACAATATTATCAATACCGAGTACACTATTGATTTCATCCTTCAAATCCGAGCGCAGCCTGTCCTGGATGTTGGCGCTTTTAAGATCATCCTCCGAGAGTTTGCGAAGCCGCGTAATGATCGTATCTCGAATAACATACTCATTTTTATCCAGCATTTCCTCCAGCTTGTCCGTATTGAGCATCAGCACCACGGTCACCTTGAACAGACTGTTGCTGTCCGCCACGTTCGTCACAAAATATTCCCCGGGTACGAAGGCTGTCAGCTCGACCGGTTTTTCTTCCCCGTCTCCCTTGACTGCCAGAAAATAGTAGGCTGCGCCGCCGATAATGACAACGGCCAGAATGATAATTAGAATTTTTTTCATTACGAATAGGTCTCCCTATTATTTTTTCTGTATATTAAAGACCGGCAGTTTCTCAGGAATCCGGCTCGATTTTCTCGATCACAAAATCCACACGCCTGTTTGAAGCCCGTCCCTCGACCGTATCGTTCGTATTAATCGGCTGGTATTCGCCGTAAGCGGCGGTGGAAAGCTTGTCCAGCTCAATCACGTTCGATTCAATAAACACCCTCAGCGCCGCGTTGGCCCTGGCCATGGAGAGCTCCCAGTTGCTGTTAAACTCCGCCGTATGTATGGGACGGTTATCGGTATGGCCCTCAATACGCAGCATTTGTATAGCGTTGACATTTTCCTCGATGATCGAAATAATATGATTGAGAACGACTTTTCCGTCCGGCCGGATAGATGCCTCTCCCGAATCGAATAAAATCACTTCCAGAAAGCGTACGATGATCACGTTGTCGTCCTTTTGGACCGATATCTTGCTTTCCAAACCGTTTGTAATGATGTAATACCGGATCGCTTGATACAGCGCGTCAAACTCTTCTTCGAACTCGTCGACGACCACGTTGGCCTCTTGCTGTTCTTCTTCCTTATCCTGTTTTTCAGCGCCGACAACAACGACCTCGTCTTGCCGCGCCTTTTTGGGATCAATCAACTCAACAGACGCAACCGTTTTGCCGGTAAACGCGCCGACAATTTCCTGCCATTTTTCGGCGTCAATCGAGGAAAAGGCGTACAGCAGTACAAAGAAGCATAAAAGCAGCGTGACCAGGTCGCCGTATGTATCCATCCAGTTATAGCTGCTGCCCTCGTCGTCCGGCGGTTTTCTTCCTCTAGCCATTAAGCCTCGACTTCCTTTTGGTCGCTCTCCGCCGCCGTCTTATCGCCTTTCAGCTCGGCGCGGGCGGTAAACGCATCCAGCTTCTCTCGTATAATGCGCGGGTTCTCTCCGTCCTGTATGGAAAGAAGTCCCTCAAGGATCAGCTCTTTCCGTAAATACTCCCGGTTGCCGACCGCCTTGAGCTTTCTGGACAGCGGCAGAAATACCAGGTTTGCCAGCATGCTGCCGTAAAACGTGGTAACGAGCGCGACAGCCATGCTTGGTCCGAGCGACGCCATATCCGACAGGCTTTTCAGCATGTTGATCAGTCCGATCAGCGTACCGATCATGCCGAACGCCGGAGAATAAGCCGCCGCGGCATCCAAAACCGCTCGGGTCTCGGCATGACGTTCTTTGACAAACCCGAGATCTGTTTCCATGATCCCTTTGATCAGCTCCGGGTCCGATCCGTCAACGATCAGCATAATTCCTTTTTTAAGGAACGGGTCCGTAATCTCATCCGTTGCGCCCTCAAGGGCAAGGATGCCTTCTCTTCTGGCTGTATTGGCCAGTGTTATAAGCATCTCGACATCTTCCTGGATATTTGTTGTGTCTTTTTTAAACGCGCTTTTCAGGGCTTTCCCCAGATTCGTTATCCTTTTCATCGGAAACGACGCCACCGTCGCGCTGATAACCCCGCCCACAACAATAAAGACAGACTTGACATCTAAAAAACCCTTGATTTCCCCGCCGAGCAAAATGCTGATAACGACACAGGCAAAACCTGCCACTATTCCCAATAATGTCGTTATATCCACTGTTATCTCCCCATTGCATTACAGGCAAACGGACCGTCAGCTAAACCTGCAAAATATTTCTCTTTTTCTCTGTGTGATCATACGGACAACATCTTCGGCGGATTCGGCAACAGGCATCTTCTTTCCGCCTTCTAATGTTAATATCGTATCAGGAGTCTCCTCAATAAACTCAATTTTATCTTCATTGACCCAAAAAGTCTCAATTTTGTTGAGCCGGGTTACCTTGATCATGGTTTATCGCCCTTCCGGTTATTTCCGTTATCTGACGTCAGGACATTGGCTGAGATATGGGCCGCTTAAAGTCCGCTGGTCTGGCAGTGCCTGCCGAACACGGCATTCATCCGGGCCGGATAGCCGGCTTGGGCGCTTACGCGTGTTCAGCAGGCACTGTTTTCGATCAATTAACGGGCTGGTCAGCGCTTGAGGTTGACGAGCTCTTCAAGCATCGAGTCCGAGGTGGTGATGACTCTCGAATTGGCCTGGAAGCCCCTTTGCATGATGATCATGTTCGTCAGCTCGTTGGCCAGGTCCACGTTGGACATTTCAAGGCTTCCCGCTTCAAGTTTGCCAACGTCCTCGTTGGCGTAATTGACCATGGGATCGCCGGAGTTGGCCGATACCGTATACAGGCTGTCGCCCACCTTTTCAAGGCCGGGGGCGTTGACAAAGCTTGACAGCGTAATCCTGCCGATTACCACCTTGTCTCCCACGTCGGCAGCAGCGTTAATACTGTGCGTTACGTTGGGCGTTACGCTGGTATCTATATATGACTTCGCCTTGACGACGGCGGTGATCACGCCGTTGCTGTCAATGCTGTAGTCCTTGAATAAATTGGGGTCTATTTTAATGGTTGTTGGAGTGTCGGTGGCAGGATCAAAACCCGTAGGCGTTGGTACTGTTGGGTTACCTATATCCCCCTCGTCGATCATGACGCCCTGGACCAAGTTACCGGACTGTGTGACGAGATTGCCCTTGTTATCCAGCTCAAACGCGCCGTTTCTCGTATAATACGTATTGCCGTCCGAGGCCTTGATCATAAAGTAGCCCTCGCCCGTAATCTTGAAATCAAGGTCTCCGCCGGTGCTCATATTGCTGCCCTCGGTAATGTTTGTCCGAATGCCGGAGATCGTCATGCCCAGCCCGATCTGCTTGGCGTTGGAGCCGCCCGTAGTGGCGGTCGCGCCTGTTGCCGAGCTGACTGTCTGGCTGTAAATGTCTGAAAATATGGTCATGTTGGATTTATAGCCGATGGTGTTGACGTTTGATATATTGTTTCCGATGACGTCCATGGCCGTCTGATGGTTTCTCAGGCCGGACACCGCGGAAAAAAGGGATCGCATCATAAAGCAGTTACTCCTTTTTAATGTTGTTAAGCTTCTGTGGACTGATCGCCGTCCTGGCTTTCACCGCCTTCGGGCGGTTCTTCGCTCTCCGGGGGGGCGACGATTTTCGTGATGTTGTCAATTGAAATCTTGATCCCGTCGATAACAGCGTACACGCCGCTTTTTTCATGTGTAATACCGGTTACAACGCCGGTTACAGAAGCGGGGGTGCCGTCCTCCGCCTCATAAGTGCCGGTGACGGTTTGGCCGATCAGTTCACTCAGGTCAATTTTTCTGATGCTGTCAATAGGAATCTTCATCCCGTCGACAACAGCGTATACGCCGCTTTTTTCATACGTGATATCGGTTACAAAGCCGGTAACAGTTGCGGGCTTGCCGTCCTCACCCTCATAAGTGCCGGTGGCGATTTCACCGACCAGGTCCGTAACGTCACCGTCAAAAAGGCCGGCATCGAATATCTGCACGATGTTGTCTGCATCCACGGCGTTCCCGCCAATAATTGCGTAGTAGTTGCCGCTATCTTTTATAATGCTGTCTACAATGCCGTGATAACACATGGTATCACCGGTCTCCGGATTGGTCACCTCGGCATAAGCATATTTACCGACAAAGCTGTACGCCTGCATGGACGACATACTCGAACCGATCTGCTGCATCGCCTCCAGCGTCGTCATCTGCGCCAGCTGGGTTACGAATTGCGTATCATCCTGCGGACTAAGCGGATCCTGGTGGGACAGCTGAGCTACAAGAAGCGTTAAAAACGCATCGGTATTAACCGTTAAATTGCTTTTTGACGAGCTGGACGTTGTGCTTGAAGGTACTGAGTTTGCGCTGCTGATAGCCTCTGCTGCTGTTGGCATCTTGTCCTCCTAAATGGTCAGGCGCGGTATGACACGGTGCTTCCGAGAAGCTCCCCGTCCGCCCACGCATAGATCTGGTTGCTGCCGGTTTCCTCATAGGCCGTCAGAATGTCTTCCCGGTGCCTGCCCCTGTTTTGTCCGGAACCCCGCTCGTCCAACATACCGCCGGGACTCTGGCCGCCCAGCTGCTCGCCGCCCATGTCGGCGCAGATGACATCGAGGCTTTTGATCTGGACGCCGTTTTCGCTGAGCTTTTCAACCAGCGTGCTGATCTCGCTAGACAGCAGGCTTTGTATCTGCGCGTCCTTTGCGCGGATTTGCGCCCGCAGCCCGTCCTCGCCCATGGTGAGCGTGATGGACAGCTTCCCCAGATTTTCCGGCTCCAGCTGGATTTCAAACCGGTTGTTTTCCGTCCCGTCGTAAGACGAGAGAATGTCCGAGAGCTTTGTCAGCGCGTTGTCGGCCGCCGTCCTGAGGTCGTTGTTTGTGTACTGGGCGGTATTGTCCGCCGTAAAGGCTGCCTGCGTTCCCGTAGTCTCGGCAGAATCCGGGCTTGACGCGCCTTCCGTTTCACCGGTTCGGGCGTTTTGAGTTTTGTCACCCTCGACGTCGGTATCGGCTGAAGCCTCCTCGCCGCCGGTTTCCTCGGTGGCGGCTGCCGCGTTCTCGCCCGCTGTTTCAGCCGCTGCGCCTACGTCCGCTGTCTGAGCGTCCTGTGCTTTGAACACATTTTTATCGGTATCCGTCTGGGTGGGCGTCCCGTTTTGACTGACAATAGCATCGGCGTTGCTTGCGGCTTCGCCACCGTTAGCCTCGCTCGTGGCTGAGGCTGTAACGCGGATGGCATCGCCGGCAGCCGCCGCCGTTATGCTGTTACCGGCCTGTTCCGCCGTTGTCTGCTGTACGCCGGATTGTGACGCTGATCCGGCCGGGTTTTCGGCTGGTTCACTGAAATTCTCCAAAGGGCACGGAATGCTGTCAATCTGATCGAGATTTCCTGTTGCAGCCCTGTTTACTTCCTGTAATAACGTTGTTGCTTGCGGCATCCGTGCCAAGATAGCTTCCTTTTCCTCACTGCCGAGCTGAGTAAAACATGTTTGCAGCCCGGTCAGCACAGAGGCGATATCCGTATCGTCTGAAACTCCGTTACCCTCGAGAACACCAGTGATGGTTTCCTGAACTGAAGAGACGACTTCCTGATCCGCCTGGTTTGCGTATTGCCCGATAAGCGCTGCGAGCTGGAGTATTTGGTCCAACACATCCCGGACAGAGCTGTCCGTGTCCTCTTCATTGGGTTTAAGCTTGCTTGTCTCGCCGTTACCCGCGGCAGCTTTTTTGTCCGTTTTCTTCGGGCACTTCTGCGAAACCGTTGAAAATATATCAAGAAAGCCCTTTTCCGTCGTGTCTCCGTTTTTAGCCCCGCTTTGTGTTTCCGGCAAAACTGAACCGGCGGCATCAATTGATGCTGCTGATATCATTGATTCACCTCCTTTCAGTGTGTGATATCTAAAGTAAGCTCATTTGAGCAGACTTTCCGTAATTTGAGCGGCCAGCTTCGCATCCATGCAGTTTAACACGCCGGCTGAAAACTCTGGCTTCATATAATAGATCACAATAGCCATGTCGATGGGGTCTCCCACCTGGGACAGAGCGGCGGCCGCCGGCTCGGCTTCCATGTTGGAATAGATCGTTCCGAGCTGCTTAAACTGGGTGATCCGCTCTTCCGACAGGCTGGCTATATACAGCTCAAACGAGCTGTTAATTTTATCGCGCTCCAGCGCTTCGGCCTTTTTTCCCAGTTCTGTTTCTTTCTCGGCCAGTGCGCTTTCTTTTTTTGCAACGCTTTCTTCTTTTGAAACGAGCTCCGCCTCATATGCTTTTAAGGCCGCGTCCCGATCCTCCAACGTCTCATAGGACGAGTCCATGGAGGTCAGAAAGCTAATAATGACATCGCGCCCGCCGAGCAGATTCTTCGTAACAACCATCACAGACAAGGCGATCGCCGTAGCAACCAGTAAAACGATGATAATGGCTATAAACGCCTTTTTCTTGCTTCCGCCTTTTTTGACCGGTGCTTTACTCTGTTTGGCTGCAATGGTTTTTTGTTTATCGTTGATGAGTTTATCAGCCATAGCCTTACTCCATATATCGCCGGCCAGGGCGTCAGCCCGCCGCTTCAACCGTGTTATTATAGGAAATCAGGTCTCCCAGTATTTTTTCCTCTTCCTTCGAAACCTCTTCCAGATAGGCCCGGTACTGTTCCTCCCGAAGCTTTTCAATGGTCTTGATTTCCTTGACCGCCGCTATCAGCTCGGCCTTCTTTTCTTCCAGCTTCTGCTCAGTTTTCCGGACTTGGACCTCAAGCTGTTTCAGCTGCCCGTTAATATAGTCGGCATAGTTTGAGAACCAGGCCATCCGAGGAACCGACAGACCTTTTTGAAGTTCGTCGCCATACTGCGCACTGCTGATTTCAAGCTGCTGCTGAAAGTCCGTCCGCTGCGCGAAGAGGTCGTTGAGCTGGCCTTGTATCTCAGCAAGCTCCGCTTTAATCTGCTTTTCCTGTATGGTTTTGACACGCAGCACCGACTGGAGCGTAAACGTAAACTTTTTCATCCGTCACTGCCCCTGATCTGATCGAGATTCTTTGTAACGTCTTCAAATATGACCTCGTCGTCGATCCCCTGCCGGAGAAATCCTTCAATCGCGCCGTTTAAGGCAATCGCCTCGTCAATGTCGGGATTCGAGCCCTTTTTATAAGCGCCGATATTGATAAGATCCTGCGCGTCGCGGTATACGGCCATCTTGTTTTTTACAAAGCCGGCCTGCTCGTAATGCGCCGGCGTAACGATATCGCGCATGACACGGCTGATGCTCGAAAGCACATCGATAGCCGGGTAATGATTGGCCGAGGCTAAAAGCCTCGATAGTACAATGTGTCCGTCCAGTATGCCTCTCACCGTGTCCGAAATGGGTTCGTTCATATCGTCGCCCTCGACAAGCACCGTATAAAGGCCGGTTATGGAGCCTTTTTCAGATGTCCCGGTGCGCTCCAGAAGCTTGGGCAGAATGGCGTAAACGGACGGTGGGAAGCCTCTGGATATGGGCGGTTCCCCGACGGCCATGCCGATTTCGCGCTGTGCCATGGCAAATCGCGTGAGCGAATCCATCAATAAAAGCACGTTTTTCCCGCGATCTCTGAAGTATTCGGCAATTGCCGTGCCGACCATCGCGCATTTGAGACGCATCATAGCAGGCTGGTCGGACGTGGCGACGATGAGAATTGATTTTTTGAGCCCCTCGGGCCCCAGGTCCTTTTCGATGAAGTCCTTGACCTCGCGTCCGCGTTCGCCGACGAGGGTAATCACGTTTATATCGGCCACCGCGTTGCGCGCGATCATGCCGAGCAGCGTGCTTTTCCCAACGCCGCTTCCGGCGAAGATGCCCATTCTCTGCCCCCGGCCGACGGTTAAAAGCCCGTCAATGGCTTTAATCCCCAGCGGCAGCACTTCCTTGATCCGGCTTCTGGACAGCGGCGCGGGCGGCTCGTTTTCAACCGGGTAATAGTGGTCGGGCTCAATCGGGCCTTTATCGTCAATGGGCTGCCCGAGAGCGTCCAGCACCCGGCCGACATATTTAAGACCCACCGGCACCTGAAACGGCGTATTCGTCGAAATCACCCGGCTGCCGAGACCAATGCCCTCCACCTTGCCGAAGGGCATCAGCAAAACGCTCTGATCCTTGAAGCCGACAACCTCGGCTTCGATATAGTCGCCGCCTTTATAGGAATACACCCGGCACACATCGCCGATTTTGGTTGTCGGCCCGTTGGACTCAATTGTCAGGCCGACAATCTTCGTGACCCGGCCGCCGTATTCAAGGGGATCAAGCCGGCGCAGTATGGAGTTGTATTTCTTGATATTGAGCGTGCTCATGCGATATGGCTCTCTTCGCTGCGGAACGCCAGCTCAATATACTTCAGCTGGGAATTGATGCCCGCGTTAACCGTTCCGCCGTCGGACTCGATAACGCAGTCGCCCCTCTCAAAAAGCGGCTCGTCAATGACGGTGGTTTTAATGCGTTCATTGTTTAAAATAAACTCCGCGCTGCCGTCGCTGAAAAAGCTGGCATAATCCTCCTGACTGACCCGGACGATTATTTTTCCCTCCCGCTTCATCTGGCTCAGTGCGTTTTGCACCAAATCCACAAACACTTTATCGTCTTTTTGCAATTTAATGTTAATGACTTTTTTTGCGGTATCCAAAACGAGGGCAATGATGTCGCCCTCCAGCTCCTCGACCATGGTCTCCCGGGCCGTGCCGACCTGCATCATTAAATCCTGCAAAACATCCATTTTTTTCTGAAACTGCGCCGTCACTTCCTGCTGCGCTGCATTCAATCCGTCCTGATACCCTTTTTCCTTCGCCTGCGCCTCAATACCGGCCGTCTTAGCTTCGGTCTGACTCATCAGCTCACGGGCTTTTTCCTCAGCCGCCGCCAGTATGGCCTTGGCTTCGTCCTCGGTGGAACTGAGCTTCTCCTTCAGGCGAAGCTCCAGTTCCTCAAGCAGCTTCTGCTTCTGTTCGGTTTCCATCATTTTTTGTTTTTCTGCCTGGGTGTGTGCAGACCTGATCGACGTACTTACATTTGTATAGGCCGTTTCAAACCGTTCACGTTCATAAGAAACGAGTGTTTTATCAATCCTAAACAATAACGTCGTCCCCTTCCCCGCGGGAGACTATAATCTCCCCGGCGTCCTCAAGCTGCCTGACGGTGTTGACAATCCGCTGCTGGGCCGCTTCCACGTCCTTGACCCTTACGGGACCCATTACCTGCATATCGTCCAGAATCATTTCCTGCAGGCGTTTGCTCAAATTTGACAAAATGGCATCCTTGACTTCTTCGGTGGCACCCTTGAGCGCTGTCGTCACGTCGCCGGTCTCCACTTCCTTGAGGACTCTCTGGATGGCCTGATTGGACAGCTTGACGATATCCTCGAACACGAACAGACACTTGCGGATATCTTCAGCCAGCTCGCTGTCGCTGACGTCGAGCGTTTCCAGTATAAACTTTTCCGTACCCCGGTCGATGGAGTTGATAATGTTGACGACGGAATCCAGGCCGCCGACAACCATCTTGTCGGACAGGCCCATGGAGGACAGCCGCTTCTCCAGAATCCGTTCGGCTTCCTGTATGTATTCGGGCTGGACGCTCCCCATATTCGCAATCCGCCGGATGACCTCAACCTGTACCTCGGGGGGCAGATTGATAATGACCTCAGACGCCTGCTTCGGGTCCACATACGACAGCAGGAGCGCGATGGTCTGCGGGTTTTCATTGTTCACGAGATTCAGGATATGCGTGCTGTCGGCCTTCCGGATAAAGTCGAACGGCCTGACCTGCAGCGAGGAGGATATCCGGCTGATCAGCTCGTCGGCACGGTCGGCGCCCAGCGCCTTTTCCAGGACGGTGCGCGCGTAACCGATCCCGCCCTCGGAAACGTACTCCTGTGCCAGACAGATCTCGTAAAACTCCTCGATGACGCTTTCCTTCATCTGTGCGGTAACACGATGCACCGCCGACAGGGACAGGGTAAGCTGTTCGATTTCATCCTCGCCGAGGTATTTGTAAATCTGCGAGGCATGATCCTCCCCCAGACAAATCAGGAGGATCGCCGCCTTTTCTTTTGAACTTAAATTATAATCAACTCTCTCCACGATTGACCTCACATATCATCATCTAAAAGCCAGTTGCGTAACAGCTGCGCCGCCGCGGCTGGATTTTTGTCTACAAAGTCTTCGATTTTCTCAACATTTCTGGATTTACCGGACAAATTGATATCCGCCGGTTCGTCCGGCGCCGGGTGTTCGCCGTCCTCTACCCACACATCGATGGTATCTCCGCTGCCCGCCACAGCGACCTGACCGGCCGCGTTGCCGCGAAGCACGGATTTAAGAAATCCCAGCACAACCAGCACCAGCAGCAGAATCGTGCCCGCAATGATAACGGTTTTAATGAGCTCCTTATTTTTAAGGCTGTCCATCATGTTGGCCTGCTCATCGAAAACATCGGAGATACCCGATCCGTCCGTCGGCTGTATAAACGGCAGGCTTTCCACCGATATGGCCGATTCGTCGACGCCGATGGCGTTGGACACCAGGCGGACAATATTTTCGCTGTAGTCCTCATCGTTGATGCCGCTGTTGAGCAGCACGGCGACCGAGAGCTTATCGATTGAGCCCTGCCCTTTGACGATCTGCCGCTGCAGCTCGTTAAGCTCATAATTAACCGTTCTCGATATGCTCTGGAAATCGCTGATATCGGCGTTTTCATATATATATTCCGGAACCGTCACGCCGTTGGCGTCGGTCCCCGGCGTGCCTTGCGCGCCGGTTCCGTCGCCCAGCTTCAGCTCATACAGCTCTTCCATGCTGCGGGCCAGCCCGTTGTCGTCCTCCTCCTTGGGCGTATCATACTCGACGGAGTTGACCGTTTCCTTATCAAAGTTTAAAACGACATTGACGGCCGCTGAGACATTGTCTTCGCCGAATACCGGCGTCAGTACGGACAGCACCTGCTGTTTATAGGTATCCTGAGTCAGCTGGGTGAGCTCGTATTGGGTCGTTGTATACAGCTCCTCCTCGTTCTCATCCGTTGCACTGTACAGATTCATCGCGGAGTCCACGATGCTGATATTTTCCAGCTCCAGTCCGGATACGCTTTTTAAGACCAGATAGGCTATGGCCCTTACTTCTTCGCTCTCCAGCTTCTCGCCGTCCTTAACCTCGACCATGACGGACGCCGAAGCCGCCGATTCATCGGACGACAGGACGAACAGGGATTCCGACGGCGTATTGATAATGACAACGCAATCCTCTATACGGTTGAGCTTCATGATCGTCGCGCGCAGATTCTCCTGCAGCTGATACTTCAGGTAGGTCTGCATCTGCAGGTCGGTTGTGCCAAGCGCTGCCGAATTGGAAAAGATATCGTAATTGAACCCGCTTTCCGGATACCCCTCCGACGCCAGCGACATCCTGATCTCATCGGCGCTGTCGGTTGCCACGAGAATTGTGCCGGCGCCCTGAGCCTGGGCCTTCACGCCCTTTTCGTCCAACAGCTGCATAATCTTCCCGGCTTCCGATTCATCAAGGCCCGAATACAGCACCTCGTATTCCTCTTTGCCGCTTAGAACCGCCACCAGGACAATAGCCGTCACTAAAACAGCCGCGCCAATGCCCATCAAGACTTTTTGCGTTTTGCTTCTTTTGGAGAAAAATGCCGTAATCTGCCTTTTAATCGCGCTTAAAAAATCATTCATCATCACACACCCCTGGATTCAGCATTATAGTTCTATATCTTTAAACTGAATTTAGTTCAGAAAAACAAAAAAAATCATTTAGTTGCCTAAATGATTTTGAGTCACATGATACGCTGAGCATCCAAACACATCTCGTGTCCGCCGCCCAGTTTCCCAGTGTCCATTTAACGAAAGTTAAATAACATTTCGGCAACCGGCTGTCATAGTCTCTTTGACTTTAGACCCTTGGCTTTGCGTCCTTGTCTTTCGACAAGTTTGCCCTTAGTTTTCAAAGGTACACATTTTGCGACACTCTTTTACATAATATTGGAGTGCCGGCCTTTATAATAATATAATACTGTGTCATAGTCAATGGCTTTTTTCACTTTTTTTCATTTTTTTTGAAAATAACAGGCAGAATTTTTAGATTATTTTCCCGTCCTTATGTCAGTAAAAGGCGGCTTTTAATATATATTAAAGAGAAATGCAGGCCATATCAGGGATTTTACGCAATGATAACAATTATCACACGTTGTCGGCCGGCAAAAAATTTTTATGAAAAATTATTTAAAGTTTGCTTTGCGATCGGACGATATTGCTGGTGTAAACGAGAAATGTGTCTCGCGAAGGCGCCAGCCGGGACAGGCTTCTCCATCATTAAACGCTCAAGGCACGGATGCCGGGGCGACTATACATCAAGGAGGAAAATTCCATGCGTATCAATACTAATGCAACAGCCCTTAACACCTTTAATTCCTACACGGCAGCCAACAACAAAGTTGCCGGCTCGGTTGCAAAGCTCTCCTCGGGCTACGCCATCAACAGCGCGGCAGACAACGCCGCCGGCCTGGCGATCTCCGAAAAAATGCGGGCCCAGATCCGCGGTCTCGACAAGGCGGCCTCAAACAGCCAGGACGCCATCTCGCTCGTACAGACGGCCGAGGGCGCTCTCAGTTCCGCCGACGAGATCCTGCAGAGAATGCGCGAGATTTCCACTCAGGCCTCTTCCGACACGAACGAGGACGCCATCGACCGTGACGCTCTGCAGGCTGAGTTTTCACAGCTGCAGGACGAGCTGGACGATATCTCCGAGGACACGACCTTCAACAATCAGAAGCTTCTGGACGGCTCCCTGTCCACAAAATCCACGTCCATTGGCGGCAATACCGCCATGTCTACGGGCGGCCTCTCCGCCAGCGTGGGCAACGCGGCGTCCGGTCTGTACAGCTTCTCCGTCGGCGTCGTGACAACCACCCCGGCTGTAGCGGCCGAATCCGCCGATACTCTTACCGTCGGCCAGAATACCCTCGACAAATCATATGTTACCTCCGCGAAAGGCTCTGTCGTAAACAGTACGACCGGAGATGCGACACTATCCGCATCGTCCCTTTTCAACGGCGACTACGAAATAACGGACGTTTCTTATAAGGACGGTTCGTTTACTCTTTCGGCCACCGGCGGCAGCAACGGCGAGCAGGTATTTAACGCCACCGTCAATATGAACAGCCTGGATCTCACGACGTCGAACGAGATCACCGCCAAGTTCACGGACGGAAAAAACAGCTTTGACATCACCTATACGCTGTCCGATTCCGCCGCGGTCAACGGCAAAGACTATACCTCCTCGGGCATTGGCACACAGGCGCTGCAGCTCTTCGGAGACAGCTTTGTCGGCGGTAGCTTCTCCATCGCAGGCGGCAAGGACAGTGTGGAAGAGGTCAAGGAAGTCCAGGCCAATCTCACGGGCGCGTCTTCCGTCACGCTGAAAGCCGGCGATACGTCCGTTACCTTTGACAACGGCGTCACCGTCAACTTCAACGAGCTGACCTCCACCGACCTCGATACCATCGGCAACTTCAACACCAGCGACACAAAAGCGACCGCCAATCCTACAAACATCAGCTCAACGATCAACGTCAACAATTCCAATTCCGACGTTATAAGCGGCGACGGTAAGATTACGGCCGTTACGGAGTCCAGCTATGCAGTTACTTCTGGTGGCGCTAGTACTGCTTTTGCCACTAATCTTACGGCAACACTTCAAGCTTCCAGTTCTGTTAACCAGAGCGTTGATACTGCAGTAGCTGTAGAGAACTGGACTGTCAACGCGGATAAATCCGTCAGCTTTGACTTCGACGGCAAGACATATACCTGCGATTCGCTTGACGACACCACTGTTGCCCTGGCAAACGATACAACCGCAGATTCGTTTGATGTTAATTTTGCGAACAGTGATGGTAATGTTCTGACATTACGATTTGCTGACAACACAACAGCCACTGCCGATCATACACAGTATAGCGCTGTGGCGGCAGCTGTTTCTGCGAACGTTGCAGATGTGGAATCAGCCGCAGGTTCTGCTGTTACTGAATACACCGTTACGGCTTCCGTACAGAGCCCGACCGGCGGCTCCACGACCTATTCCGCAACCATGACGGCTACAGATCTTGCCAACGGCGATACAGAAACGCTCAATTTCGTATACGGCGCGGATCCAGAGGCTGAGGCCGATACGGCATTCTCCATTGAAATGACTGCCGGCGCTGCTGTTACCAAGGCTAACCTCTCTGGTGGTGCAGCCAATATCAGTCTTGAAGGTACTGGTGCAACCGACGGTTTGAAATTCACCATCGGCAAGGCCGATTACGCCTATACCGATACCTTCGGCGACACAGCCTCCCAGATCGAAGTCTCTGTCAAAGCCAACTCCGGCCTGAACATCCAGGTCGGCGCCAACTCCGGCGACGAGCTGGATATCAACATTGACCGCGCCGACGCCGAATATCTCGGCGTAAACGGCCTCGACGTCTCCACGCAGGAAGGCGCCGCCAAGGCTATCGACAAGGTCAACGACGCTATCAACCAGGTCTCTGGACAGCGCGCATACCTCGGCGCTATCCAGAACAGACTCGACTATAAGATCAGCAACCTTGAGACGTCCTCGCAGAACCTGACGAGCGCCGAAAGCTCCATCCGCGACGTCGACATGGCCAAAGAGATGACCAAGTTCACCAACGCGAACATCCTGTCCCAGGCCGCCACGGCCATGCTGGCACAGGCCAACTCGCTCCCGCAGAACGTGCTGTCTCTGCTCGGCTAATCATTCAGCCCGTTTCTCTCATTTTTCATCATCATACATTTTCCCGCGCGGCAGGCAGGAAGCCCGGTTATCCCCCGGTCTTCCTGCCTTGCCGCGTCCGGAAGCAATTACCACCTCATCCGTCACGGCAATGCCGTGCCACCTTCCCCTTGAGGGGAAGGCCGGACTGTCAATAAATATCTTGTATCCTTTGTCTTTACGTCCAATCGCCGAGCGATTTAATTTTCGTCGATGACGGCGAGTTGTCTGGTCTCATCGGCGAAAATTGTTTGATTTAATGTTTTGAGAAATTCACTTCCGAAAAACATTACTTTGCGAGCGCCTCAGCGCGAAAACCCATATTTGTCAAAAAGCCGCCTCCGCCGCTTTTTGACAGTCTGGGCTTCCCCTTGAGGGGAAGCTGTCGCCGGAGGCGACTGATGAGGTGACCTCGCCCCGGCGCAATAAACTCCTCATCCGTCACGGCAACGCCGTGCCACCTTCCCCTTGAGGGGAAGGCTATTCAATCCTAAACTTACCGCACAAGGCTTCCCCTTGAGGGGAAGCTGTCGCCGGAGGCGACTGATGAGGTGACCCCGCCCTGGTGCAATAAACTCCTCATCCTTCACAACAAAAAAACACGCCGGAGCGTGTTTCTTATACCTATAAATATATAGAATGCCGGTTTAGTCCCGGCCTGTACGGCTGCCGCCTATCCCGCGGAGGACTGCAGGTCAAAGGTAACGATCGGCGACTTAAGCGCGTTCAGGTTTTCCTCGCCGGTCTGTTTAATAAGCTCTTCACGGAAGATGCGCATACTGATCGGCGCTTCAACGCCCAGCTTGACCTTGTCGCCGTCGATCCCCAGCACGACAACCCGGATGTTCTCGCCGACAACGATCGCCTCGTCAGTTTTCCTTGACAGCACCAGCATTCGCCTGCACCTCCTTGAAGTATTTACAGATCGGTTCGAACGCCGGATATTTAATCTGATAGTTCTTGCGGTCAAAAATGATCTGCTTGCCAAGATTCATGCGGATATTTATGAGAATCGGCGCGGCCAGGTTCACCGTCATGTCTTCAAGCTTATCCGGAATAACCACCACATTGACAATATGCAGATCGTCTCTTTTGCTGACGGCCAGCTCTCCGGTGTCCGCGTCGCTGATATTGAATTCATAATCAGCCATGATTAAAAACGGCTCCACAACGGGCAGCGAAATGTCGGCATCGTCAACGGCCTGGAGCCAATTGATCGGAAACGTCTTCTCATGATGAATCAGCGCAAACCGCTTGGCCTGTTCCAGCCCCGGCAGGCCCTGCGGAAAGCTGATGATCTTTTTTTCGTCTATATCTATTTCACCGAAACGAGCCGTTTTAATTATCATAATTTCACCATCCCATTAAATCGTTGCGTTAACCGTTTGTTCTTAAGCCTCTGTATTCAAGTACCGTCCGGACGCGGCCGGTATCTCAACCTCCGAAACGGTAATATTCAGTTCCGGCTGAGTGGATAGCTCCACATTGACGGAGCTCGGCGGTTCGACATAGATTTCCGGCATATTTGCGCCGACCCAGTCGATGGACAGCTCGTAGTCGGAAAACTCAATCTCGTGCATGCCGGGCTTCCCGTACATTTTCAGCGCGCCGGGCGGTACCGGGCTGTGGCCCATCTCCGGGTCCTGGGCCGCGAGCATCTGATTCTTCATCAGACGGCCGACTTCGTTGCCGCGGACTGTCACATCGCCGACATAATTCGCCTGATTGACGATATCCTTGATTCCCTGCAGCGCGTCGGCATGCGCGTTGACTGCTGCCGTGGCCGTCAGCTGCTCATACGTCTTCAGGCCGATATTGGCCTTGAACGAATCCATATCCAGCGTGACCTCCGGATTTTCGCTCGTAGCGGTCATTTCCGACGGCTTTTGCTCCATTTGCATACGCCGATCGGGCATTTCCACATGTAAACGAGCCTGCACAATATCAATATCGAGCTGGGCTCTTTGCTGTTCAATATCCAGTCGCACTAATTTCATAAAGCTTCACCTTTAATCACAGCAATGATCCGGCATTGGCGGGCTCCGCATGTCCCGCTGTCCATGCCGGCCGCTAGCGCAGAAAATCTATGAGAGAGGTCTGGATAATCTCAGATCCGGCGGAAAGCGCCGCGTTATAAACCGTTTGCGCGGTTTTATAATTCATAATTACTTCGGCCATATCCGCATCCTCCGCATCGGATTTCATCTGCGTATAGTTTAAAGTATTCGCGTCATACCGTGCCGAGAGCGAGTTAATTCTTTGCATCTTCGCGCCCACCTCCGCGTCTATAGCCAACACCCGGCCTTGGCCATTCTGCAGGCGTGTCACGAAATCCTTGATCACAGAACCATCCGCGCCGCTCGTCAGCGCACTATGAAGCTCATCCAGTATGACGTACAGATTCTCATCGCCCCGGCCCAGCAGCTGCGTACCCGGTACCGTTACGCTCATGGTTTGCCCGGTTCCCACCTGCAGGGAAAGCACATCGTCGCTCTGTGTATCCAGTGCAGCCGACGTATGCCTCTGCTCGTCGTACCCGTCCACATACCCAGAAATGTAGGTTTCAAGATCGTTGATGGCCGTCTGCACATCATCAATGGCGTTCATGGCCGTTGTCGCAGTCGGGCCGTCTACAACGGCAGCGGCAGCCGTCGTGGCAGCCGTCGCCATTGTCTGCAGGGTGGAAATGGCGTTGGCAATATCGCCAGCCTCCGCTGCCCCAATAACCGATGAGGCATTAGCAAAAACCTGCGCAGCCTGTGCAGCAGCATTAGCGAAATCCACGGCTGAGGTAGCAGCATCCGCGACACCGCTGTAATCACTGTTGGCAAATGCTGCCTGAGCCGCATCCACAGTCTCCGTCACAGAGCTTTTCGCGCTCACGATGGAATCATCAGCATCGACCATCGCGTTAATTGTATCCACCGCCGTCTTGGCCGTCCCTGCTTCTGTAAGCGCATCCGTAGAGGCGGTAAGGGCGTCTTGCAAGGCCGTATCTGCCGTTGATTGCGCAACCAGATAAGTGTTATGCGCATCCGTCTCACCGTCTGTACCGATGGCCTGCTGCCACGCGGCATAGGCTTCTTCTTCGGCGTCCACAGCAGACTGTGCGGTATTGACAAGCGTAAGCGCATTTGACGCTGCCTCGGCGGCATCATCCGCAGCCGTTTGCGAGGTACCGGATGCATCCAGCAACAGGTCCTCCATTGTCGTGCCCGAGACACCCGACGAGCCGGCCAGATCCGCCGCACTTTCCGCGGCTGTACCGGCGGCATCAGATAGCTTTTGTATATAACCGGCAGCTTCCTTGATTGAAGCAATAATTTTGTTCCGTTCGGAGAGATTTGCGCCCTGTGCCGTCGTATCAGCCGCTGTCGCATCGTTAAGGGCCTTCGCAGCGGTATCTACGGCGGCGTCGATTTTATCCAATGAGGCTTCGTTACTCATATTGATGCCGTTATAGTAAAGGTCCCCTCTTGCGTCGACCGTAAACGGATGCTCTCCGCTGGAGGCTCCCGTCGTATTGTAACCGGCAAAAAGATAGCTGTCGCCAAAGGTTGAGTTGGCTGTCGACAGCACCTCGTCCCGAAGGGCCGCAATCTCTTTAGCCATTATGGAACGGTCACTGCTGTTGTACGTCTCGGACGACGCACCGACGCACAGCTCATAGGCATCTTGAATAACGTCATTAAGCTGGCTGACGGACTCTTCAACCTCGGTCATCCAGTTGTCGGCATCGCGGACGTTTTCCTTATATCTTTTTATGCCGCTGAGCTTATTACGGGCAGACAGGCTCTGCGTTGTCTTAACCGGATTGTCCGAGATGCTGTTGATCGCTTTTCCCGTGGATTCCTGCTCGAGGTATTTGGACATCCTGTTTAAATTGCCGTTTAAGCTTGACAGGTAATCACCCGTCATCATCGAATTGGTGATGCGCATGCCGTTCACCTCTCTTTATCATTTTGTATAACGGTTTTTCTACCGGCCGACAGTGCCGGTTCCGTTTATGAGCTTTTCCAGAAGCTCGTCCATCGTCGTGATCATCCTGGAGCAGGCGTTGAACGTCTGCTGATACGTGATCAGATTGGCGGCTTCCTCGTTGACCGATACGCCGGAAATGGATTTGCGTTGGTTTTCCGTGCTTTTCACCAGGGACTGCTGCGTTTCCAGCGTGGTCTTGCTGGCCTTTACCGCAACGCCCAGATGCGAGATCAGCCCGTCCAGCGAATTGCTGTAATCGTGTGTATTGATAAGCTCCGCCATCTGCAGCGCCACTTTATTATTTGAGCTTTGCGTGTTGCTGGCGGACAGATCGATGGGCTTATCGGAGGCCGCTATATTCCAGACACTTTTCGCCACATCCGCTGAAAGTGTAAAATTGCCTGCTGTGACGAGGGAATACTGGTCACCGAAATCCTCAAACATGTCCACGCCTGTCACGGATGTATTGCCGTTTTCCGCGTCCGGATACGTGTAGCCCGTATTCATGCACTCGTTGACCGATTTGACAATCGACTGCGCCAGCGCGTTCAGCCGGCCGATATAATACGGTATGCCGGCCTCCGAGGAGGTGCTGCCGTCCCGAAGCGACAGGTGCGCATAAAGCTCGCCGCTTTCAAGGCTGTCCGTATTCAGATAGGTATCGCCCAGCTTCAAGACAAATTCATCGTTTCCGCCCACGTATTCAATCACGGCATCGCTCGTTGTGGGGGTAAATGTGCTCCCGCTGACCAGTGGATCGGTAACGGCGGTGGTTGATGAATTGACATAATTTATTGATACGTTAACTGTTCCGTTGCCATTGACGGTGCAGTCCACCTTCCCGGAAATTGATCCGAGCGCGGCGACCAGCGCATCGCGATCGGCCAGCTGATCGGCCGTGGCGCCGCCGCCGGCGATGATCGGGTTTAGATTCGCCAGCTGCTGACAGATATCGTTGATCTCATCGGTTGCCGTGGTGACCGTTATGTCGTTGTGCGTCTTACCGTCCACAAGGGTCTGCCCGGCGATCGTGACGTTTACCATGCTGTTGTCGTCTTCGGAAAAGGTGATATCCGAGTATCCGGACAGCTGGTCCAGCAGGAGGTTCCGCTTATCCCGGAGGTCGTTCGCGCTCTCTCCTGAGATCTCGTATTCGGAAATCGCCCCATTGAGCTCAGAAATACTCTTGGCCAGCTGATTAATTTCCGAGGCCACCGTGTTAACCGAGGTATTCTGGCTGTTATAAAGATCCACCATTTCGTTGTTAATTAAATTAAAATTTTCGCTCATGGACAGTGCCATCTGCTGCACGGTCGTCCGGGCCGCCTCACTCGCGGGATTCTTGGCTAAAACACCCAGCGCGTCAAAATAATTCGCTATCGATACCGTCAGACTGGTGTGGTCGTCCAGTTCTTTATACAGGTCCTCCACATAGCGTAGGCCCTGGGTTCTGTATTCACTGCTGCAGAAATCGGAATATTGATCTCTATATTGGTTATCGAGATAATTGCTTCTGATCTGCTTAATGCTGTTTATTTTAACGCCCTGTCCGACGTTGCTGGACGGGGTTATCTGGTTAATCAGATAACCTCCTCCATTGGGCGGAATGGACGATGTATTCACTCTTTGTCTTGTATAGCCCTTTGTATCCGCATTTGAAATATTCTGCCCAGTGATGTTGAGGGCAACCTGTGCGGCCGACAGACCCGATTTCCCGATCTGCAGCCCCAAAAATGTCGAAGCCATATTATGACCGTTCCTTTCCGCAGAGCTTTGAGATGTTAAGCAGCTCGTCGCTACACGCTTTGGTCAAACAACCCTGTGCTCTGATAGCGGCCGCCGACGCAGCCCGTGCTGTCATAGGTATTGTCGAGCGGCTCTTCCTGAATAAGCGCGCCCAGCATCACGTTGATATAGTCGTTTTTACGGCTGATAAGTTCCTGATTTGTCCGGTTAAGTTTTTTCTGCTTTTTAAGCAGCTCCGTCAGTTCTGCGCGCAGCGCCAGCAGCTCATCCCGAACCCGTACGTCCTCTGCCAACCCGGCAAGCTGGACAAGCGTCAGTTTTCCGTCGCCTTGTCTGAGTCGATGCGCCAGACCGGCCGTCAGTGCCGAACGGTTTTCCTCCAACTGGCCAAGCTCGACAGAAAGAGCTGTTTCGGTTTCCAGAATACCACCCAGCTTCTCAACGTCTCCGGCAATGATATAGGCTTTCTTCTGCGCGGAAACGGCTAACAGCTGAGATAGAATGTCTTTTTCTTTGTTGAAAATATCGATTATATTTTTAAAAATGGGCGCAGTCATATAAAGTCATGCCCTTTCGTTATTTTCTATCGCAAAAACGGCCACGAGCCGTCAGGCATATTTTTACGCGCTGTAGCTTTTATGAAGCGGATGCATACGTTAACACGCTGTTCCAGCGGCATCAAGCCTTAATATCAAAGCCGCCGCCCAGCATTTTGTCGATAACATCAGTGCCGTCAACACTGTAGGTTCCGTTTTCAATACGGCTGGCCACGTCCTCGAAATGCTTTTGTTCGCCTTCTGTCCTTGTGTCGAGCTTATCCTTGACGTCCCGAATCACGGCGGCAAAGCTTTTAGCATCCTCAGAAAGTTCGACCGTGTCGGACTTGGCGCTCTGCTCCGTCTTTTGTACTGGCTTCACTGGCTTCCCCTTATAGCTTTCCACCATATTGCTTGACGATATCGAATTGATTTTCATAATTCTCACTCCTTATAGCATAGGCCGATTAATTTTACGCTGTTATATATTAGAATGATGTGTGTACATCTTGTTGCCCGTTTTCATCACCGGTCCGTTTACCGGATTATTAACCCGGTCGGCCGTCAGTCTTTTATTTTCGTTACTCCAGACGTCGGAACACTTTGAACAAAGTTTACCTTTGCTGATTTCAGCGCCGCATACGGCGCATTTGAGACGCCCGTCAAGCCTGACGTTTTTCTGGGAAAGACGGCCTTCCTTTAAAAGATACAAGACGGTCTTCTCGGCGACGTCTGTGTTTTCAACAATTTCTTTTACGCCGACATCTTCCCCCGCGTTATATATATAATCCCGGACTGTGTGAAAGTCCTGATCGATCTTCTCACTGCACGGCGCGCATACATTTGTCCCCAGGCTTTGGAACAGCTTTGAGCAGACCGCACATTTTTTTATTTCAAGAGTGCTCATAATAGTGTCCTTTCATTACTTTCAGTATACCCCATCGCGCTGGTCAAATCAATCCGCTATCCCCGTTACCGGCGGAGGTTATTGGCGAGCCCCTCCATTTCGTCGGCAGTCTGCAGCGCCCGGCTGGCCAGTGAAAATACGCGCTGGGCTTCCATAAGATGCGTGAGTTCCGAGGCCAGATCGACGTTGGAGCCTTCCAGCATGCCTTGCTCAACCTTGTAATCGTCGGGATTGGCCGCCGCGGCCGCGCCGGACGACGCTGACTCGGTATACAAGTTCCCGCCAGCCGCGAGCAGGCCCTCGGTATTATCAAAGGTATAAATCCCGAGCTGCGCTTCGGTATCTCCCATAATGATGTTTCCGTCGCGGTGAACGTTAAAGCTGCCGGCATCCTGGGAAACCTGCATTCTCTCATCGTTTTCGTCGAGGACATAATAACCGTCGGCATTGACAAGGTATGTGCCGTCCTCTTCGATCGAGAGGCCAAAGGAGCCGTCTTTTGTATAAGCATAGCTTCCGTCGGGCCGTTCCAGTTTAAAAAACGCGTCGCCCTCGATCATCAGGTCCAGCGTTTCTCCGGTTGACACGACGCTGCCCTGGGTAAAGTTAACAGACGCTGACGACAACAACGCGCCGGTCCCTCTCTGGAGGTTTGTGGCCGCCGCGTCGGGATCGGGATTTTCCATAGCCGTATAAAGAGTATCCTGAAAACGCGCATCCGTACTCTTATAAGCTGCCGTGTTGACGTTGGCAATATTGTTGGCAATGATGTCGATCTTCTGCTGCTGAGCCGAAAGGCCCGTAGCCGCCGTTGAAAGAGACTGCATCATTTTTTGTTCCCCTCCGTTCGCTCCGCGAGCAAAATAAACCGTTAAACTGCGATTCGCGCGCTGGCTATCCGCGCCATTATCTCAAGCTTCCCAGATTGTTGACGGCCATGCCGAGCGTCTCATCCGTCATCGTCAAAATCTTCTGGTTGGCCTCGTATGTCCGATAAACTGAAATCATGTCGGTCATTTCCGTGGCGATATCCACATTGGAACTTTCAAGATAGCCCTGCATGACACCTTTGTTCTCAGCGTTTGCAGGCGCCTCGCCATTGAATGAGGTATACAGGCCATCCCCCTGCTTGCGCAGCCCGGCCGCATCCTGAAACTGTACGATACGCAACGTGCCGACCGGTGTGCCGTCCGCCGTAATATTTCCTTCGGAATCAACCTTAAAGCTACCCGCCCCAATATTGATACGGCCGTTTTCTCCCAGCACGTAGTACCCGTCATCCGTCACGAGCATGCCCTGCTGATCAACGGTAAAATGCCCGGCTCGTGTGTAACGCTCCCCGTCCGGCGTTTCCACGGCGAAGAACCCTTCGCCCGAGAGCGCCAGATCTGTCTGCTCACCGGTATCCTCATATCCGCCGGGCGTAAAATTCGTAAAGATCTCGTCGATATGCGTACCGAAACTGTAAGGACCGACATCATTGCCTGAATTGACGACATATGGATCTTTGATACGCTCGACTAAAACCTCCGCAAAGTTTGAGGAGATAAGCGTATCTTTTTTATATCCGGTCGTTGACGCGTTGACGATATTATTCGTTAAAACATCCATCTTCGCGCGCTGGACCGTCATACCCGTAGCTGCGGTATAGAGTCCTCTGAGCATAGCGATACTCCTTAAAACAGTAGCTGTTGAAATCCCGTTGTCACTTAAAAAACATTTCTCTTTAGTAATTTCGTCATTTCAACCGTTAACTTGATATTTTTTTTAAACGTTATATCCTGATATCAACTTTATTGCTGGTGATGATGCCGGGCTCCTCATCCTCTTCTTCGCCGTCAGCATCAGACTGGGCCTTCTTTTTAGGCTGTCCTTCCTCGTAAAATTGACCCGCCCCCCCGTGCTCTTGTGCGATCCGGGGGTCATCCTTACGCTCCAGCTTTGCAACCATTGAATCGTGGAGCTCATCCTCCGCTTTACGTTGCAGGGCCATGTAGTCTTGCATGAGATCGTTTCTTTTATTGATAACGCTTGCGTCCTTTGCAACATCCGTGGCACGCTGTGTCACAATTTGTGCGTCAATCCCGCTAAGTGCCATAATGTACATGCCCCTTTCATAAATTGATACCTGCGCCCGCCGTCAGATTTGGCAGGACGTATACGTTATTTCGCGGTTTTTACAGTGGAAGGTGGCAAATTTTATAGGTGTGGTAATAACTAATTCGTCAAGCGAAATTTTTAGCTTCACCCCCGGATAGATCGTATCCGTCACATGAACTTTTCCAAGTTCAGCTTTTTTGACGTCTTCTTCCAGCGTCTTAATTTCATTGGTATAATCATTGAGTAATTTTACGTCTCGTATTTTCTCCACGGTAGCCGTTCGTTTCATCTGCTCTTTCTCCGGCGGCATTTTTTCCATGCGGGATAAATAACTGATGATCTTTTCGAATTTATCAATCTCTGCTTCTATACGGCTCAATTCATGTGTAAGATGCCGCATACGCTCTATTTTTGCAGGAGCAATACCTACTTCAATATTTGTCCGTACATTAACAACGGACCCAATACTTTGCGCGGTAATACTGTTTTGGGCCTTAATGGACCCGCCAAGCAAGCTGCCATGCTTGCCCTTCACGAAAATACTGCCGCCGCTTTCGGCCACGCAATGGATCATCGAGTCCACTATAATATCCCCGCCGGCCTTCACCCTGGTCCGTTCGATATATTTGGCCGTGATATTGCCATCCGCCTCTATGGTTCCTTTGTCGTTTCCAAGCATCCCGCTTCTCAGCAGGATAGATCCGCCCGCTTTGAGCTTGGCGCCCTCAACCACACCATAAACTTCGATGTTCTTCGTTGCCTCAATGGAAATAGTGGATATAACATTCCCCTTAACAACCACATCCCCGTCAAATATGATGCTCCCGGTCTCCAGGTCGGCGTCTCCCGAAACGGTATAGCACGATGAAACGGAAACCGTGTTGTTTTTATAGTCCACTTTGCCGGCAATGCCTGCGAACATCGTGCTTCTGTCTTCATCATAGGTCACATTTTTTCCTGAGGGCAGCTTCGCCTCTTTGCCGCTTATGGGATTAAGTACGCGGCTGGTAACAGAGCACCCGGGTGTCCCCGCTGTTGCGAGAGTCCGGCTGACAAGCTTCTGGCCCTCCTTAACCTGCACAAACAGGTTGAGGTTCATATAATCAACTTTCCCTGTCATCTCGTCGACTGCCGGCTTGCCGGCAAGCTCCCTGTTGAAATGGAAGGTCACCAAGCCATTCTCCCCGTCTACCGGGTAAGTGCCCTTGGCGAAGCATACTTCTTCCCCATAGAGCTTCTTGTCCAGTACTCCTTTTAAAATGGCTTCATCAATTCCATAGCTTACGCCCTTCGACGCAACCGCAACAACAACCTGCTGATAGCTCAGGCGATTGCCGCCTTTGTCCGGCGGCAGCAGACAAATAAACGCCTCCATCTGATCGGATGAAATGGTAATCAGCGCCTCTTCATCATAAATATGCTCTCCCTGTGCAGGGGCGATCCAGACTCGGCAGGGCGCCGACTTGAGCGCTCTGTCTACCTCGACCGTGCTCATTTGCTGCAGGTTTTTGCGCTTTAGATGCGAAATGATATCGGCCTGCTTTTCATTGGCATGTTCAGAGGTTTCGAGATACACGCCGTCTTCCTCATACGTCAGTCTGAACGGCTGCGTGTCGTCCGCCGCCAGGTCACCCTCCGGCGCGCAGGCCGCCACGGCCGGCGCTGCGTCAACCATGGAATTCAAGTCGGAGGCTGCTCCGGCTTTGCTATTCATAGTGTTGTGTTCGGGCTCCATGTCGGGTGCGGCATTGTTATTCACGGCGTTTTCTCCTATGTAATTATATCGCTCGCTTGAGCTTGTATCCGATGCGTACCAGCACCTTTGAATGTATCTGAGATACGCGGGATTCGGTCACTTTCAATATGGCCGCGATTTCCTTCAGCGTCATTTCCTCATAATAGTAAAGCGTTATGACAAGCCGCTCCTTCTCCGGAAGCGTTTGAATGATATCGGCCAGAATTCTTTTCATTTCTTTGTTCTGCACAATGGTTTCAGGATCGTTGTCAACAGGATCGGAGAATTTTTCAGCACTGAATGTTTCCGAAACCATGTCCTCAAAGTGCATCAGATTGAAGATGTGCGTTTTTTCCAGGACTTTCTGGACCTCCGTAACGGTCATATTGACGTTTTCGGCAATCTCCCGCTCCGTCGGATGCCGCCCCAGGCGGCTTTCCAGCACCTCGGCTGCCTGATTAAGCCGGTTAATCTTTGAGCGCAGGCTGGCCGGGGCCCAGTCCTGCTTGCGCATATAATCAAGAATTTCTCCGCGTATACGGGTGGAGGCATACGTTTCAAATTTCACCCCATAATTAATATCGTACTTTTCGAGCGCATCAATTAGCCCAATTATGCCACAACTTACCAAATCGTCGCTGTCATTGTATTCTTTATACTTCGGCATGATTCTGCGGACGATTCTTTTAACCAGATCAATGTAGTGGATCAGCAGCTGATTTTTTACTTCCGGGTCTTTGTCCTGTGCATAGAGTTCCCACAGCTTATCGATTTCCGTCTTATTCGCGCCGTCCATACGGCACCCCCATTTCTCTATAACTGTCGTCTCATACATTTTCTCAAAATCCTTCATCATATATTTTTAGCTGTTTTCATCACGCGGCAATTTATCCCTTATTGCCGCGCTACTTGGTCCGTTGGCTGAGCATGATAAATTTCGTCAGGTCTCGTTTGTCCTTCTTTGGTATCTCTTTAAAATCAACGCCTATCTGATACAACAAGCCGTCTGTATCCGGGTACTTCGCCCATACCACCTCCGCTTTTACATCCTTAATGATTTTATCCATCCCAAATTTGTTGAGCATGATATCGCAACTAAAAAGCATACCCTCGGGATAGCTTTTCTTGGCCACAAAAAGCATACCGCTTTCGCTGATATTCAGCGTATGCGTCTGATACGCTTTAACCGGCTGGTCAGGTTTATCCGCATCCTCCGGCTCACGCACGTTGACATCCACAATGGTGTCGATCCGAAAGGCGTTTCGACGCTGATTGCGCCGCGGCTCCGATGTTATCTCCAGCCTGGCCATCGGAATCTTTTCACTCAGGTCCATTTCCAGGACGCAAACGTCAAACTCGTATAAGCCTCTGTCGGATATCATATTGATCGTGTACGTCTGGCCAACCTCCAGCCTCACCCGAGTCAACTTAGCCAGCGGCGGCGAGATAAAAAAGACCGATTCGTCTTCCAGACGTTCGACAATTGTGCTGTACCAGGCCTGTCCCACCTTGATCTGCACCTTTTCTCCCAGTTTAACTATAACTTTTTTTTTCATATGAACCGCCCCCTCTTAAAGCGCCGGTCAATTCCCGTATCAGGTCAGCGCGACGACGCCTTCCGCATGTATTTCCACATTCTGCTCTATTTCTCCATAAGACAGGACCGTCAGATCCTCTGCGATTTGTTCGATCATCCGCTTGAATTTCCGCCGGACTACCGGTGAGGTCACAACGATCGGCGTCTTTCCCTGACTGGTAATCTTCTCAACCAGACTTTTAAGGCTTCTGATAATGGCCTGCAGCTGTGTCGGCTCCAGCGCAACATAAGAGCCGGCTTCGTTTTGCTTCGTGCGTTCGAGAATCAGCTGCTCCAGCTTCGGATCCAGCGTGATGACGGTGGCCTTGCCGTCCTGTATAAAGCGCCGGGTGATCATCCGCTTGAGGTTCTGGCGGACATATTCCGTCAGAAGTTCCGGATCCTTTGTCAGATTTCCGTAATCGGCCAGCGTCTCAACGATCGTTTCCATATCCCGGATCGGGACACCCTCACGCAGCAGGTTTACGAGCACCTTTTGTATCTCTCCCAGCGAGAACATTTTCGGGAACACCTCGTCCACCAGCGCCGGCTGCTGTGCCTTCAGATTGTCCATCAGCGTCTGGACCTGTTGCCGGTTTAACAGCTCGTGCCCATACCGCTTTATGAGCTCGGTCAAATGCGTGGCGATGACGGACGGCGGGTCGATGGTCGTATAGCCCAGAAGCTCTGCTTTCTCCCGCATGTTTTTTGTGATCCACAGCGCCGGCATGCCAAACGTGGGGTCCACCGTCTCAATACCGGAAATGGTCTCCTTTGCCCCGGTCATGTTGATGGCCAGGAAATGATCGGCCATGACCTCTCCCCGCGCAATTTCCATGCCCTTGATTTTAAGTACGTATTCGCTTGCGCCCAGCTGGACATTATCCCGAAGCCGGATGGACGGTACAATGATACCCATATCCATGGCGCATTGCCGCCGGATCATGACGACGCGCTCCAGGAGGTCTCCGCCAAGATTGGCATCGACCAGCGGAATGATCCCGTAACCAAACTCCAGCTCAATTGGCTCAACCTGCAGCAGATTTGTGATGCTTTCGGGCTTTCTTTTTTCCTTGGCAATCGTCTGAGCCTCTTCTTCGGCTGTTACCACTTCTTTCTTCTTGGCTTTGTTGATGGAACGATACCCAAAGAAGATAAGCAGTGCCGCAAGTATAAGCATGGGAGGATGCGGAAGCCCGGGCACCAGCGCCAGAAAAGCAAGGACAGCGCCTGCCGCGATCATGACGTACGGCTTGCTAAACAGCTGCTTGGATACGCTTACGCCGAAGCTGTCATCCGAATCCGACCGCGTAACCATAATACCTGTCGACGTGGAAATGAGCAGCGCAGGGATTTGGCTGACAAGGCCGTCACCGACTGTGGCGACCGTATAAATATTCAAAACTTCCGTAAACTCGTTACCGTCCATCGCCACGCCGATAATCAAACCGCCGACAATGTTGATAAGCGTAATGATAATGCCAATTATGGCATCGCCCTTGACGAACTTGCTCGCGCCGTCCATCGCACCGTAGAAATCTGCTTCCTGCTGAATCTCGGCGCGGCGTTTTTTGGCGGTCGCCTCGTCGATCACGCCCGTGTTGAGATCGGCGTCAATGGCCATTTGCTTACCGGGCATAGCGTCGAGCGTAAAACGTGCGGCAACCTCTGAGACGCGTTCAGCACCCTTGGTAATAACGATGAACTGGATGGCGATAATGATAATAAATACGATAAGCCCGACCACGAGATTGCCGCTTGTCACAAAATCTCCAAACGTTTTGATAACGTTGCCGGCATTGCCGCCGTGACCTAAGATCAGCTTCGTGGACGACACGTTAAGCGCCAGGCGAAACAGCGTCGTGATTAAAAGGATGGTCGGGAGTATGGAAAACTCAAGCGGGTTTTTTATGTACAGCGTTGTGATCAGTATAAAAACTGATATGGTGATGTTGATGATCAGCAGTATATCCAGCAGTCCCGTATTAACAGGGATAATGATGAGTATGACGATCACCAGCACAATACCGGCGATGATTATATCCGCTGCTTTCATTAGCGCGCCCCTTTTACCGTCTTGTTTTTCATTCTGTAAACATATACAAGGATCTCGGCAACTGCTTGATACAGGTCCTTGGGTATCTCCTGCTCCAGCTCGCAGTTTTTATACAGCGCCTGAGCGACCGGCCTGTTCTCGACGATTTCTATCCCAAACTCTCTGGCCTTTTCCTTGATCCTAAGCGCCACCTGGTCCTTACCCTTGGCCAGCACAATCGGCGCTTTATCCACTTTGTCTTTATACCGGATCGCCACGGCATAGTGCGTCGGGTTTGTGATGACGACGTCGGCTTCCTGCACGCGCCGCATCATGCGCATCCGGCTCATCTGCCGCTGCTTTTGCTTGATTTTCCCCTTAATCTGCGGGTCTCCCTCAAGCTGCTTGTACTCTTCCTTGACCTCCTGCTTTGTCATCATGAGGTCTTTTTCGTGCTTCTTGCGCTGATAGAAGTAATCCATCGCAGCCACGGCTGCCAGCACAACACCCATCTGGATACCCATCTTTAAGGCTGTATGCATAATATTTAAAAAGGCTTCTTTAATATCCACACCCATCATGGCAGGAAATTGGGAAAAGAGGCCGCTATAAACGGTATAAACAAGATATACCAGGAAGACCACTTTAACAATGGATTTAAAAAGCTCAATTAAAGTCCGTGAGGAAAATATCCGCTTGGCGCCTTCCAGCGGATTGATCCGGCTCATTTTCGGCTTGAGCGCTTTTGTTGTGAACAAAAATCCTGTTTGCATAATGTGGACCAGCACGCCGAAGAGCATCGCCAGCAGCAGGATCGGCCACACAATTTTCAGGATATCCATCGCGGCACCCCGATAGATATTCATAACCGCCGCTTTATCGATGGATACGGACTTGACAGCCAAAAAGCCTGAGGACAGATATTTCTGCATCATGCTCGACGCCGTTTCGACAAACTTGTCCCAGACAATATATAAAACGGCAAAGAGCATCACGACGCTGAATGCAATATTCAACTCGTTGCTTCTGGCAACCTGCCCTTCTTCCCGGGCTTTTTCCTTCCGTTTTTGAGTCGGTTTTTCGCTGCGTTCACTTCCACTTTGATTGCTCATTGAAGTACTCCAAACGTATTGAATACTTTTCCGATGGAATTAAACATTTCTGTAAAAATTGTATTGCTGAAATTGACGAAAACGGGCATTGAAATCAGCAGGACAATAAGGCCTACAAGGATTTTAACCGGGATACCGATGACAAACATATTCATCTGCGGAACCGAACGTATAAGTACGCCCATAGCAATCTCCAAAATAAGGCCGGCGGCAAGGATGGGCATGGCTACCATGATGGCCAGTACAAACGTCCGCGAAAAGGTCTCCAGCATCACCGCGATAAAATCTATAGACAGCATCACATGTCCGACCGGGATCTTTTCAAAAGTGGTATGCAGAATGGCTATCAGCTTGAGATGCCCGTTAACGCTAAAAAACACGATCAGCAGAACTAAATTCAGGATATTTCCCATAACAGGCACCTGCGAATTGTTCTGAATATCGTAGACGCTTACGATACCAAAGCCGATCTGCATATCCATGATCTGTCCGGCCGAATACACGAGGTTGAAAAACAACGTTGTAACGTAACCCATGGCCAGTCCAAAAAGCAGCTCTTTAGCGCATATCAGGATATATTCCAGCACGGTGCCATAGGCGACGCCCTCGTCGGGAGCCGGGAAGGACAGCATGAATATAAAGGTCAGGCTGCATATGAAGACGATTTTTATAGGCGCAGACACGGTTTTCCGGCCAAATATCGGCGAGGGCCAAATGAGACCTGTTACCCGGAGAAACAACAGCAGCATATAGTCGAAATTATGCATGATCAGGCTGATAATTTCCGTCATTGCCTCTCCATTCCTTTTTTGTTAAAAACCCCAAAACTTGTGCTTTAAGTATCGAGCGTTACCGAACGATACATTAAATAGCATGCCGGATGGGCTTTAACCGACATACATATTAATGGACTCAAAAAGCCGGTATGTAAAATCCGTGGTCTTTGTCAGAATCCATCCGCCAAATACCAGAATAGCCAGGAATATGCCAATGATCTTCGGCACAAAGCTGAGCGTCTGCTCGTTGATCTGCGTCGTGGCCTGAAAGATTGATACGAGCAGTCCGATAACCAGCGCCACGCCGAGCATCGGCAGGGCGACGAGGATGGTGGTTGAGATGGCATCCTGAAGGATGCTGATGACTTCCGTCTGGTTTAACATAATTGACCTCCGGCCTGTGCGGCATTCTCTCACTATTTCATTACGGGCTCTGATTTCGGCACGTTTACATTTATAGCCTTGCTACCCAAAGCTTTTAACGAGCGTGCCGAATACAAGCTGCCACCCGTCTACCAGCACAAACAGCAAAATTTTAAACGGCAGCGATATCATGGCCGGCGGCAGCATCATCATACCCATGGACATCAGCGTGCTGGCCACCACCATATCAATTACAATAAATGGTATGTAGATCAGAAAACCAATCTGAAAGGCCCGCTTGAGCTCACTTGTTAAAAACGAGGGAATGACAACGTGGTTGGGCACGTCTTTTACATCCTCGACCTGATCGGTCCCGTCCAGCTCACAGAAAAAATTCAGGTCTGATTTATACGTCTGCTCCAACATAAACTCCCGAAGTGGCACCATCGCCTCCTGCGCACATTCCTCAATGGTGATCTCGCCGTTTGTGTAAGGTTCGTAAGCCACATCCTTGATTTGACCGAAAATCGGGCTCATTACAAAAAAGGTCAGGAATAACGACAGTCCTATAATCACCTGTGTCGGCGGCACATTCTGCATGCCGATCGCATTTTTGACAAAACCCAGAACAATCACGATTCTTGTAAAGCCCGTCAGGCAGATAAGCAGCGTGGGGATGAGCGCCAAGCCTGTTAAAAGCAGTACGATATCGAGCGTTTGCGTATTGTCGCCGAAAACGGATTTTACAACGTCGTCGGTTGCTGCGGACGCATAGGGCGAAAATACCGAGAAGCAGCACATACACAGGACAAAAATTACTGCAAAAGCCAGTATCTTTTTTGCCCGGCGTCTGGCACTTTGATTCATGCCAAGCCGTATTAAAGTTTGTTTTTTACTGATCATGTTCGTCGTCCTTCTGCCGGGCCTGTCGGATGAAGTCCGAAAAGCTGACGCCGTCACTTTTCGCGCCGAAGGGCCGGGTGCTTTTCAGTCCGGATAAGAACCCCGGAAAAGCCGTTTTCTTCATCAGCTCGTCTTCAGCGGGCAGCTCGGAAAGCGCTATTTGATCAAGGAGTGTCATGCCCTGATTCGTCACGCCGATTATGTAAACGGTTTGACCAACAGCAACGAGGACGAACATTTTATCCTTGGAGACGGAAAAGCGGTCAATCACATTGAAGTAACGCGTTTTTCCACGCCCGCCCGCGGCTTTATTCGCCAGGTACTTCGTCATAAAATAAGCGGCAAATATCACCAAACCCAGGACGGCAAGCAATCCCAAAACCTGCGTAATCCCTTCCAATCTCTTAAGTCCTCCGAATCTATTTATCCCTCATCATACATCGCGCTTTCCGCTGGCCCGCTGCCGGCGGCCGTTATACCTGCATATTCATGACTTCGTTATAGGCATCGAGAAGCTTGTTGCGGACTTCGATTGTCAGGTTAAGTGCAATTTCCGCTTTTTCCGAATCGATCATCACGCCTGAAAGGTCATCCACGTTGCCGGTCAGCAGTGAAAGCGTAGACGCCTTATCCTCAGATTCCGTGTTCTCAGCCATTTTGTAAATATCGCCCAGAATGTCGGAGAAGCTGGCGTCACCGCCTTCCTGCGCTTTGCCGAGTTCGCCCAGATACCCGGGAAGCCCCGAGACCGAGCTTGATAATAGCGAATTAATATTCATTATAAACCTCCCGTGTTATTACTTGCCGATTTCCAGCGCCTTGACCGCCATATCCTTTGAGGCGTTGAAGGCGGTGACGTTAGCTTCATAGGAACGGTAGGCCGAGATCATATCGACCATTTCCTGAGACAGATCCACATTGGGCTTGGCCACGTACCCGTCCGCGTTTGCGTCGACATGCGTCGGGTTGTACTCGTAGTTGAAGTCCGACTGATCCTCACCAATCTGCGAAACAAAAACGCCACTTACATGAGAATTCTCACCAAATGCATCTAGATACGCAGAAAAGGGCTGATTGTTTTCCATAGCGTTCATAACGACATACTTCCGGCGATACGGTTCACCGTTATCCGTTCTCGTCGTATCGATATTCGCGATGTTTTCGGATATCACATCCATACGCAGGCGCTGGGCCGTCAGACCGGACGCACTGATATTCAATGATCCCAGAAATCCCATTTTTAATCTCCTTTCAGTTTTATTTTGCAAAAAGAAAAGGAATCCATTTGGCTGTCCAAATGGATTCCTTTTTTTATGAGCTGATAGTTCAAGAAATTTCTTTCTTTAACCCTGAGTTCATTTTCCAGAAAACATTTTGGCAACCGGCTGTCATAGTCTTGTGACTTTAGACCCTTGGCTTTGCGTCCCAGCCTTTCAGCTGGTTTGCCTTTTCATTATGTTGCGTTGTTATAATAATGGAAAATTTCTCATTCGTCAATGGTTTTTTTCAATAATTTTGACATTTTTTTAGCTTTTTTTGACAATGTCCAAAACATCCCCCGCATTATGACTAGTTTCTACGTCTAATTTTGGTATATGTTGACTAAAACAACAAAACGGACCGACGCTGTACGCCGATCCTTTGTCTTTTCAATTGCATGCCATTTTCTCACAAAAAGCTCTCTTAGCCGCCTCTGATTGCCATATTGAGCTTATTAAATTCCGAGTTAATTTTACTGACCATCGTGTAATACTGCAAAGTGTTTTGCGCCAGTGATACCATTTCCGCTTCAACGTCAACGTTGTTTTCATCATACCTGTAGCTGGTATTTTCCTCGGTAACGACCTTGGGCTCCAGCTCATAAAGATCAGGAGACCCCTTTTTTATATGGCCTTCTCTCGTCGTTTTGAGCTCCAACTCACTGCCGGAGATTGCCGAAACAAGAACATTCTCAAACCGGACCTCCGAGGCTTTGTAGCCAGGTGTGTCCTCGTTGGCGATATTGTTGGAAATCACCTCATTCCGCAGCCAAGTGGCATCGAGGCCTTTTTGAAGGTAATCGGTTGTCTGAAACAGCTTATCCCACATAACGAAGGCTCCTCTCATCCGCGATTGCCATTACCTATCACTTTTTATATATCGGCGGTTTTAATGAAAACCTTAAATCTTTTTTTGTGATACAGCGGGTTTTCTGTAAACGGCCGGTTTGACAAACTCAAATCGTGTCTCAATATTATGAAGCGTTTCGCTCAGCCCAACGAAGAAATACCCGCCCGGCTCCAGCTGATCGTAGAACTTGGCTGCCAGTTCCTGCTTCGTGTCGTTTTTAAAATAGATCATGACATTACGGCAGAAAATGATGTGATACTTTTGATAAGAATGGGCAAACGGATGCATGAGATTGAATTTGTCGAACCGAATCATACGTTTGAGATCGTCGGAAACCTGATATTTATCGTCCTGAAGCTTCTTGAAAAAACGGTCTTTCGTCGCCTGATCGAGATCCTTAAGCTGCATCTGCCCATAAATACCATTTCGCGCCAGCGATAGTACATTGTCCGATATATCCGTGGCCAGAATCCTGCTGTTAAATCTGGATTGGTGCGATTCCAGGAATTTTTTAAGTGTAATGGCGATGGTATAAGGCTCCTCACCCGAGGAGCAGCCCGCGCTCCAAACACGCAGCTCTCCGCCCCGCAGGCGCTCGCTCATCTCGGGCAGAACCGTATTTGTCAGAAATTCATAGTGCCGCGGCTCGCGCATGAAGAGCGTATAATTCGTCGTCAGCTTTGATACGAGCATGCTCAGCTGGCTATCCGTCGGGTCCTTGAGAATGGAGTCGACAAATTCATGAAAATCTTTAAATCCCATTTTCGAAATGAGATTCGACAGGCGTCCTTCAATAAGCGTAATCTTGTTTTCGAAATTCAGCCCGTAGTTGGCGAGCATATAATCTTTTAGACGTCTGAAGTCCTGTTCACCGATTTTCATACTGTAGCTTTATCTCCTTATGTTTGCTCGTCTGTGCCATATATTTTGTTGATATCAACAATTTGCTTAACGCCCTTTTGGTATTTCCCAATGGCTTTTAAAAACTTGTTTTTAGCTTCTATCCCGTCGGACGGCGGCATCAGCACCGTATCGGCCGACAGCTGTATGACATCGACGACCGCGTCAACAATCAGCCCCAGATGCACATTGTCATTATTAAGTGAGATGATACAGGTCTTCTCACCGTATTCTGTCGGCTCAAAATTGAAGCGAAGCCGCATGTCAATCACCGGTACAATCGTGCCGCGGATGTTGATAATCCCTTTGATATAATCCGGCGTATTGGGAATAGCCGTAATTGGCTGGATGCCGATGATTTCTGTGACAAAGCCTATTTCCACACCGTAATCCACGCCGTTCACCGAAAAGATGAGGTATTTCCACTGTTCGTCGTTTGTCACCTGTTCATTTGTCAGTATATCTTCCATGATGAGTCCCTCCACCGAAAAAATGTTGGTTTAGCTTTTAAAGAAGAGTATCTACGATCAGACCTCTGATATCATCTATCATGCTGATAATTCTTATCGCGTCCTGATTGCCTTGCAGGATATCTTTAGCCATCTCCTCAAGCTTCTCATTGATTTTCATAATCGTCGCGTAGACCTTGCGCCGTCCTCTCGAGTCAAAAGTATTTTCCTTATTGAACACATAGGCATGACTGACGACTTCATTGAGTAAATCCGCAATCAGCGCGCGGTAACGCTCCATTTCCGCTATATTGATCTTACCCGCCAGCTTCGCGCCCTGCTCGTTAATTTTCTTGGCCAGATCGGCAACGCTTTGCTCATACAGCTCGCGTGCCGATGAATTGAAGCTCTGATCAAACGACTGCCGACCGCCCGAGTAATCCATTTTTCGCTCAATGAGCTGCTGCCCGTCTATGATACCCGCTCGCGGCGGAGCACTTCTTACCTTCACCCGTTCATCTCCCCGCGGCCGTTTGTCACGCCGCTATCCTATCAGATCATATCGTTGTGTTTGAGACGGTATATAGCTGGATGAATATGCCATCAGTCCGCTTTTGCCATTCCGGAGTTTCTTAATTTCACCGAGATAAAAGTCCATGTTGCTTTGAACAGACCGGATGTCGTTCGTCATAAAGTTCTGAATCTGCCTGAGCAGCTCGTCTGTTTCCCGGGACCGTTCCAGACTTTTAAAGTTCTCCTTCGGTATCAGCGCCTTCAGCTCTGCGTCAATGCGGATAACCTGATCGAGAAGCCGTTGCCGCTCGGCCATATTTTCGGAAAATGCGGCTGTATTTTCATAATCCGCCGCTTCACCCCAAGTCTTCATAACTGACAGGAGCTCTTTGACAGTCTGATGCTTCTGCTCCAGCAGACGCTCATTATCGGTAACTTTCTGACAATCCATCCTAAAACCCTTCCGCCATACTGCTGCGCTGCTGCTGCGCCACGCTGTACCATGTATCGCGCATGGATTCGAGCATAGCGATCAGCGGCTCAACATTGCTTAAATCCTTTTTGACGTTGGCTGCTCTCAGTTCCTTGAGAATGAACTCGTAAACCTTCAAAAGCTGGCCCGACAGCTCGATACTCATATCCAGGCTGTTCATCAGCTCAACAATGACCTTCTGTGCTTTAATAAGGCAATTATTAATCGTCGCGATATCCTTGGAATCCTCCCAGGCCATAACGGCAAGCTTCATGTTTTTGACGCAGGCGCTGTAGAGCATGGCTACCAGCTCGGCGGGACTTGCCGTCATCACTTCCTGCTTGAGGTATTCCTTGCGCGGATCAGTTGCTATCATATCAATTCCTCCCAACTCTGCGGTCTTTGAGTTTCGGTGTTGCGACGGCACTGCGTCTGCGTAACCGCGGCAGCCGCCGATACGACCAGCAGTATCTTATTCATATCAGATTCTATGCTGATCATCAGCTTGATAACAAAGAAGAGAGCATGCCGGTCATCGAATTGAGTTTGGCAAGCGATTGCTCCATAACCGAGAATTTCTTATAGTACCTTTCGGCCATATCCTTGAGATCGTCTTCCATCTCATCAATCTTTTCGTCGAGCTTGTCAACCTTCTTGGCCGTTGCTTTCTCGTCCTCCTCCGTGATGTCTAAATAGGTATTGACATTATCGGTGAACTTATAGATGAGACCTTTCGAACCGCTTTTTGCTCCCGTAAACATGGAAATGACAGTCTCCGGGTTCTCTTCCAGAGCGGCCTTCAGTCTATCTTCATTGATCACAATCTTTCCCTTATCGTCAGAGTAGCGGCTGCCTTCGGTGATACCGATGGACGCCATCATTTTTCCCGTCCCGCCCAGAGATGTAAAAAATGAATCTTGCAGATTGGCCAAGAAGCTCTTAAGATCGCCGTTTTTCCGCATCAGGCCGGATTTGGCCTTCTCGTTCCATTTTTCTATCTGGGTTTCCGACATATCGTCTTCCTGCTCGGCCGTCAGAGGTTTATAGTCGTCGGAGTAATCCTTTTCATTCAGAAGACCTTTGAGTTTCTCCGTCATATCATTATAAGCGTCGACAAACGTCTTAATGGAGTCAATCGTTGCGGTGAAATCTCTCGTGATGGAAAAATCAACGGCCTCGCTTGTCGTCTGCTTGAGCGTGTAGCTAATGCCATCAATTGTGAAGTCATTGCTGTCACGTGTGACCGCAACGCCCTCAATCGAACAAACGGCATCCTGCCCCATTTCTCCGTAATTGGAGCCGGACACGGTACCTACGTCGATGCCGAATACGCTGGCTGCTCCAAAGGCGTTGCCCCGTTCGTTTGTTATAGTGATCTCCGCATCTTCGCCCGTTTCAACAGACTTCAGGGAAAACACGCCGGTCGAGCCGTCAAACGACATCCTGACACCGGCATCACTGCTGTAGACGGCATACATCACATCTTCTATCGTGGCATTGCTGTCGAAGGAAAAGCTCTCTCCGTTAATCGTAAAGCCCAATGAACCTTCCCCGTTAAACAAAGCGCCCGACGCGGCCAAATCCATATCTCCGAGTTTTGAATTTTGCGTAATCCCCGCCGTGACGAATACACCGCTGTCGACGAAGCTTCCCGAACTTGATACTCTCGCGGCGTACGCGTCGTCCGTCGTCCCCTCTGCAATACCGAAAGCACTGTTTGAGCCGAAGGCGTTGCCTGAAATATTCTTGATCGCAACAGAACTGTCCGCGCCGCCTTTGTCGGCTGTGATTGTGAAGCCGTCCGTCAGGCGGCTGTATTTCATCGTAACGCCCGCATCCTCGTTGGCGTTGACAGTATTGATCATATTCTGCAACGTCGTATCTTTACCAAACGTAAAACTGACGTCATTGATTTTAAAGGAGATCTTCCCACTGGCATCAAACGTAAGTTTATTAGCAAAACTCAATTGATCAAGAGCTGTCGTGTTGCTGGTAGATATGCTCGTCCCGTCGGCTGAAATCTTGCTGGAGCTTGAAACGCCGGCGTTTTTGGCCAGCTGCGTGATGCTGTTGATGGTGTAGCTGCCTGTCAGCGCACCGGACGTCGTTGTAATGGATACCGCCGTCGCATCGCCGACATCGGCCGTATAACACTTATACGTATCAGACGAAACCATACTTTTATCGCCCGTCGAGGTTAAATAGGCGCTCTTGAATTCCTCGACAATATCACGGACGCTTCCCAACTTATCGTAATACCATTCCTGCCTCGTTTTGGTCTGGTCTTTACTGTCTATTTTGCCCTGTTCGATTTTCAGCATATCCTTAACCATTTTATCAGTATCGAGCTGCGAATACAGGCCGGTTATTCTGGAGGAACTGCTATAAATTGAATTGACATCCGACATTTAATTTCCCTCCCTGTTCCATACGCTTATATAATATCGTAAATTGATCCAATAATTTTGCCTCTGGTTTTATTATCGTCATGTAGCCGGGAAGCTTTAATAAAATCACAAAAGCCGTGCTGAGGTTTGCTGTGTGTCCATGTTAATCAGGCGTGGACATAATAACGCACCTGCGGCAGGCTGTTGCCGCCGTAGATGGACCCGGTATAGGTGTATTCATAGTTATGTCCACCCGCCTGCGCCACCGCGACGCCGCGGGATGCGTCATACGCGCCGTCCGCCGCCGGACGCACAATCTGGACATGCCCGGCTCCGCCGCCGGGATTTTTCCAGGTTGTAACGGCCGGATATCCTTTGTTGGCATACATCTGCGCCTCTCCGGCACTGACCTCATGCCAGCCGTACTCTTCGCCGTGATTGTTCAGCCAGCCGTAGGTGGCGTTGGCCCCCAACTCAACGGCGCCCTTGATATCGGGATACTGCCTCGGCGCGCCCGTCTCGGCGTCGATCCAATGCGGGATCTCACAGCCCAGTGCGCTTGTGACATCCCAGACGAAAATATTGCAATAGGTATCACTGCCGTACTTGTGCGGCGTATAACGTGCTGTCGATTCCACATCAAACTGTCCGATAATTTGATTAAGCATCCCGGCGCTGCGGCAGCTTGCGTCTCCCCGGATAGGAGGATTCGTCGGCACCCAGCAGTTAAGCGGCGCAAGATTCCCGCCGGCCGCCGGACTTGAAATCGTGCCCGAGCCGGCTTTTATAGCGGCCGCATCGCCGACAAGCGTATCAAACAGACTGCCGATCCCGCCCGCCTGCTGCCCGGCGGCGGTGTAGCTTCTTTCCCCGGACGCTGCCGACAGAAGGGATGACAGCATCATCATGCTGGAATCCGAGCCCGAGCCGGATTCCATATTCATCAGCATATACAGCAGGAGCATGCCAAGATCGGAATCCATATCCTCTCCGGCCGTACCGGACGCCAGAAGTGCACCGAGCGAGCCGCCGGCATCCATTGACCCAAGGCTGCCCAGATAGCCGGCAGACGAATCGGACGAGCTGCCGGAGACCGACGCCGTCAGTTGTGCGGTCGCCTGGCTTTCAATAATATTGGAAAACAGGCTGGCAAAGCTGGCATCGCCGCTTTGCCCGGTTGACGGCGCTGACGTCGCGCCATTTCCTGCCGTGGTGACATCTGCGGCTGACGTTATTAAATTATCGAAAGAGATTTCGCTCATCTGTCGCGCTCCTTATTTCCGCACCGGGCATATTCCTCGTCCATTTTCCTGACATACAGCATGATCTGTGTCAACAGTCCGTAAAATTCATCCGGCAAAGCCTGGCCGGACGGTTCCGCCGCATTCTGCATAAAAGGCACGGCGTCCTCCGGACTGCCATTTTTATTCTTTTGCGCACTCATCCGTTTTCGCCGCTCCTTCCCCGTTATCAGATACAAACGCTAAATGTTCTGTTCACGCCGCTGTCATATTGCTCCGCGATTTTCGGCGCTGTCATCGGCGTCACAGATTCTCCGCCCGTCTGGAACTGGACGCCAGACAAATGGCGCTCCCGGGCCGACACCATATTATATAGCGCAACCGTGCGCTCCCTGAGATAGTTACTCACCGCATCATTTTCCAGATTGAAGCGGATAGCAAAGCTGTTTTTCCGGATACTGACGAGCGCTTCAACGCGGCCTAAATGCTCGGTATCCAAAGCTAAAAGAACCGTTGTGCTGTCAGGCCCGGCTTTTCTGGCCTTCTTTTTCTTATTGAACACATATAATTCCAAGGTTGAAGGCCTGCCGCCCGTCATAATGGGGATCTGCATGCAGGTATACCGGTCTATGCAGTCCAGCAGTCTCAGTCCGCCGAGCAATTTATCTGTTTCCGAAGCCGCGTGCCTGGTACTTTCCGCACCGTCAGTAAAGGCCTTCAAAAGCTCCAGCCGTCCGATAAGCCCTTCGGCGGCTTTTTTCAGAGCGGCGGCATCCTCAGGCTTTTCAATTTCGGCGTAAAAGGACTTCTCCGCGGTTTTCAGCCAGTCCTGATGCTTGGCGTTTCCCGTACGGTCCGTACCGGCTTTCAGGAGCTGCTGCCAGCCGTCGTCTTCGCCGGAATCCGGCCGCACCGCGTTTTCAGCAGCATTGCTTTCCTGTGATGGCTGCGGGCTTTGTCCGCCCGTACCGTTTCTATGGATAAGCCCACCCGACACACGCGCTGCCTGTGTTTCTTCACCGGCCGGATAGCCCTGAGCCAAGTCTGTTTCCAGGACATTTTGAGCCTGAGCTGCTTTTTCACCCGCGTCTGTAGCCCCGGGCTGTGTAGCGGCAGCGGGCAAACCGTTCTCCGCGGGCCGGGATGCCTGACCTTGAATAATGATTGGCGTTGGTGTGTCCGACACCGGCGCAGGCGTTTTGGATGATACCGGCGCGGTCAGCAGCTTGAATATCCGGGTAATCAGATCGGATGCCTTAAAATCCGACTGTAGCAAGGAATCCAGGACGCGGAGCGTTTGCGCGCTGATTTCCAGCTTATTGGCCGCCGCGAACACCGCCGCTTTCATACTGGCTTCCGGGAACATTTCCAGGATATTGCCGGCCTGTTTAATGACTGCCGGCTCCAAAGGAAGCTCGCTGTCCGTCAATGCCGCCGCCAGTTCCAGGTTGACCCGCGAGCTTGGAACGCCGGCCTTAGCCAGCAGCTCCACCAGGGTGTTGGCGGGACTTCCGCTTTCAGCCGGCCGCAGAACCTGCAGTACGATACTGTTACCATCGTTTTCCTTTACGGAGAGCCAAACGGCATCACCCTGAGAAAGGGATACGCCGTTATCAAGCCGCGCTCTGACGATAGATCCGTTTTCGAGCTTGACGTTGGCCATACCCTCCGACACGAACAGAACCTCCGCTTCAACGACCTGCCCCTGTGACAGCGCGTCACCGGCACTGCCGACACTATTTAACAAATTGCCGCGAAGAAGCTCTTCAGGCGCGGCCGTATAAATTGAGCTAATCTGCATTGTAGCCTCCGCGCAAGTGTGATTTGGCATGTACGTTCCGAAATCCTCAAGCTTGTTGGCCGCTGCAAATACGGCCGCTTGTATACTCACGTCAGGATAGTTCTCCAAAATATCGCCGGCCTGTTTGATAAGTGCCGGCTCCACTGGTAACTCATTTTCCACCAGCACCGCCGCCAGCTCCAGGTTGAGCCGCGAATTCGGCAAGCCGGCTTTTACCAGCATATCCGTCAGCATTTTGGCCGTGCCTTCAGTTTCTGCCCTGTTCATGATCTGCAGCACAAGGCTTTTCCCATCGTTTTCTTTAACAGTGAACCAGACGGTATCGCCCTGAGAAAGGGATACGCCGTTATCAAGCCGCGCTCTGACAATAGACCCATTTGTGAGCTTGACGTTGGCCGTATCCTCGGTAGAAAAAACAACATCCGCTTTAACAATCTGTCCCGGGACAAGTGTATCACCGCTTTGTCCGGCAACACCATATAATAAATTACCGCCAAGAACCTCTTCAGACACGGCTGATTGAATAGAAATACTCTGCATTATGGACCCCGCGCTAACGTTATTTGGAAAACATATCCCGGCGTCCGGAAAAAGTAATTTTAAATTCCATTAAATATATCGATCAAGAATGACGAATTATTTAACAGTTGAGATTATTTTTTTGAAAATTAGCAGCTTGCATTGTGCGAAATGGGAAAATTTATGATTTTCCCGGCATTGAAGGAGGTGTATTTTTGGCTGATCACATCACGCCGCAGCAAATGGACGTTCTCCGTGAGATTGGAAATATCGGCGCCGGAAACGCGGCCACCGCCTTGTCCAAGATCCTCGGCCGGAAAGTCGACATGAGCGTCCCTGAGGTTAAAGTAATCCCACTTTTTTCGGTACCCGAGATTTTAGGCGCACCAGAAGAGCCCGTCGTCGGCGGGATGGTAAATATGGAAGGCGGCCTATCGGGCCAGATCATGCTGATACTTGGTATCCGCGAAGCTTATATCGTCGCTTCCATAATGAGCGGGCGCGATACGGCTGACATAGACGATGTGGATTTTTCAGCTTTATCGGAGCTTGATGTCTCAGCTTTATATGAGGTGACGAATATCCTGTCCGGTTCTTATTTGTCCGCAATTGCATCACTGACAGATCTCAGCATCTCCCCGTCCGTACCGCACATGAGCGTCGACATGGCCGGCGCGCTGCTAAGCCTGATCGCAATCGAATGCGGTGCAACGGGAGACTCGGCCCTCTTTTTTGAGACACGTTACCTGGATGAAGAAGATGATATGACCTGTAATTTCTTCCTTCTGCCCGACAAAGAGTCATATAAAAAATTGATGAGTTTGTTAGGGGCAATCTGACTGATGAGCGTAATTATAGTAGGGATCGCCGACATGCAAACAGCAAAGAAGCCACATAACCTGACGACTTTGGGCCTGGGGTCCTGCGTAGGCTTGACACTGTTCGATCCGCAATTACAAATTGGCGGGCTGTTACATGTTCTTTTGCCCGCCAGCAACGGGGACGCCGTGGCCAACAAGGCTAAATATGCCGACAGCGGCATACCCGCGCTGATTGACAAACTCGTTTCCATGGGTGCCAAGCGCGGCGCGCTGATCGCCAAAATAGCCGGTGGTGCCAACATGTTTTCCATGAAAAGCAACTCCAACATATTTCAGGTCGGGCAGCGCAACGTGGAGATGTGCAAAGATGTTTTAATGAAGCAGCGCATTCGGCTCGCAGCCAGCGATACCGGCGGCACGTACGGGCGCACGATCGTGCTCAATACGGAAAACGGACAGCTGCTGATTAAGACGATCGGTCACGGCATTAAATATATATAAGGCAAGTTATTCGCATTACGCCGGGTGAAACGGCTAAATAAATATCACACATTATTTTCAATTATTCTTTTGGGGGTCATTACTAATGGCAAAGGTTTTAATTGTGGACGACGCGGCTTTTATGAGAATATCCATAAAAAACACGCTGACGAAAAACGGTTTTGAGGTTATAGGCGAAGCGGAAAACGGCGCAATAGCCGTTGAAAAATACAAGGAGCTTCGGCCCGATGTCGTAACGATGGACATCACTATGCCGGAAATGAGCGGGCTTGACGCGCTCAAGGCCATCATGGCGCTTGATGCCGACGCTAAGATCATCATGGTCTCCGCCATGGGCCAGGAGGCTATGGTGCGTGACGCCGTTTTATCCGGAGCTAAGGGCTTTATAGTCAAGCCCTTTAAGGAAGATGGCCTACTGTCCGCATTAAGCAAAATCAACTAGCCAGCCACTTTCCGGCAGCTTTACAGGCTAAAGACTCAGTCAGCAGGCAATGTACTGGTGTACTATTAAATTTTATAGGGGTGGAAATGATGAGCTACGATGATTCCATGCTCGAGGTCTATTTTTTTGAAAACCAGCAGCTTTTAGAAAAACTTGAAAACCTAATGTTAAACGGTGAAAAAGGCTCGGCCCTGTCGCTGAGTGAAATCGACGAAGTTTTCCGGATCATGCACACCATCAAGGGCGCATCGTCCATGATGTCTTTTGACAATCTTTTTCACATAACGCATTCGGTTGAGGATCTGTTTTCACTAATCCGGGACAACGGCGGGAACTGCCCGAATTGGGGTGACGTTTTTGATATTGTTTTAAACACCGTCGATTTTGTTAAAACGGAATTCTCGAAGCTTCAGGCCGGACAAACCAACGACGGCGACCCGCAGTTGCTCATGGATAAAATTGCCGAGCATCTGAAGCTGATGTCCAGCCCGGCTTCGCCGGCTCCTGCGCCGAAAGTCGGAGAGGTTAAAGCCGGCGAGGTTAAAGCCGGCACGTCCGACGCCGCAGCGCTGGACCAACCCTGCTATAAAATCAAAGTTGTTTTTGAGCCGGACTGCCGGATGGAAAACATCCGGGCCGTCGGCGTCATTGAAGGCCTGAAAAAGCTGTGCTCAAAATTCGCGCATATTCCCGAGGACCTCGACAGCGAAACGGCCTGCGCCGAGATTGTTGAAAACGGCTTTACGGTGTTCGTCCGCACCGCCGAAAACCCGGATAAAATGAAGCAGCTGCTGGACGGAACGCTGTTTGTGCGGACCTACAGTGTGCTGCCCTTCGAAGGTGACAACGAGGAGCTGCCGGAATCCCTGCGCGCACCAAAGCTGGCGGCGTCAAAAAACAACGTCAAAAGTGAGGCCTCCCAGTCATCGGCCGAAATTATAACAAAACAGAACTTCATCAGCGTCAATGTCAATAAGCTCGACAGCCTCATGGACCTGGTCGGTGAGCTGGTAACGACGGAATCCATGGTCACCAGAAGCCCCGATCTCGCGGGACTGCATCTCAACAACTTTGAAACGGCCGCCCGTCAGCTAAAAAGCCTGACCAGCGAGCTTCAAAACGTCGTTATGTCCATCCGCATGCTGCCTGTGTCCACCATCTTCTTTAAAATGCAGCGCATCGCGCGGGATACCAGCAAGAAGGTCGGCAAAGACATTAACCTCGTCCTTATCGGCGAGGAGACAGAGGTCGACAAGAATATCATCGACAGCCTGTCCGACCCGCTTATGCATTTAATTCGAAACGCCATCGACCACGGCATCGAATCGCCCGAAGAGCGCCAGAGAAAACGAAAACCGGCACAGGGGCGCGTTACGCTTGAAGCCAAAAACACCGGTGAAGACGTTATGATCATCGTTTCCGACGATGGCAAAGGCCTGGATTATAAGGAAATCATCAAAAAAGCCAAAGATAAAAAACTCGTCAACAAGCCGGAAAACGAAATCAGCGAAAAAGAGGCCTATTCGTACATATTCCTTCCCGGTTTTTCAACCAAGGAAGTCGTTACCGAATTCTCAGGCCGCGGCGTTGGGATGGACGTCGTCCGCAAAGGGATTGAAAAGCTCGGCGGCACTATTTCCGTCGACAGTACCGTCGGCGAGGGTACGACGATTTCCATTCGCATCCCGCTCACGCTGGCCATCGTCGACGGCATGCGCGTAACCGTCGGCCCGCTGAGCTTTATCGCACCCATGATTTCCATCCGCGAATCATTTGTGCCCGACACCGAAAATGTCTTTTTCGACCCGGAGGGTAATGAGATGATCATGATCCGCGGTGAATGCTATTCGATTATGCGCCTGCATAAATTCTTTAACATTGAGGACGCCAAGACTAATATCGGCGACGGCATTTTGATCATGATCGATTCGGACATCAATACGTTTTGCATTCTTGTCGACCAGATCATTGGTGAGCAGCAGGTCGTTGTTAAACCGCTGCCGGAGTATATCCAGAAAAAGGCCGCCAACCTCAACGGCATCTCCGGCTGTACCATTCTGGGCGACGGCAGGATTAGCCTCATTATGAATGTCAACAATCTGGCCAGCTGATTGATACGACGGCCCATCCAGACCCGTTATAAAAAACCACATCCAAACGGATGTGGTTTTTTATAACGGGTAATCATACGGTCCAATAATTAGTTGCTGAAATACTCGTAAGCTCTTTTGCAGACTAATACCGCCTGCTCGCGGGTCGCGTCGCCGTCGGGATTAAACGCGTTGTTGCCGACACCGGTGACAATTCTGTTTTTAAAGCAGAAATAAACCCCGTCCCGCGCCCAGGCTTCCACCTGTCCGTCATCGGCAAACGAATTAACAGACCCGACGGTGAAATCAGCGTCCGGCGCAATCACCTGCAGCGCCCGGAACAGGATGGTTGCCATCTGCTCCCGGGTTACCATCTGGCCTGGCGCGAATTTATTATCTCCCACGCCCTGGACAAGACCCAGATTGGCCGCCTTGAGAATCTCGGGATTCGCCGTATCTGAAAAGTTCGCGCTGCCGGCGGACGCTGTTTCTCCGGTGTATTTTTCATACAGCCTGACGGCAAGCTCCGCAAACTCCTCACGGGTGATCTTGCCGGACATGTCGCCCTTAATCCGCTCGGTGATCAGCCCATATTCAGCTGCCTTGTCAAGCTCGGACCTGGCCCAGTCGGACGCCCCCTCGTACGCCGGCATGCCATGCGAGAGAACATTTGAGAAGGGTGAAAATATCTCGCCGCTCTTTCCGGCTGCCGGGTAGTAGTCATAATCAAAGCTATACCGGAATTTAACCTCATACACCGCCGCGTCTAAGCTGCCGGTATTGTCGAAGTAATCGCCGGCATCCACGGTAAACTGCTCCTTCATCCACAGATAGGTACCGGCGTCCACCCACGCCCCGCCGTTGACCCGGAGCCACACGTTGGTATAAATCCTTTGATTGGAGATGCTGTTAAGCCGCTGGATATCGTTATGCGCCGCGCCGGCCCGAAAATCCAGATATGGGCTGCCGTCATCGTACTTTTTTAACGTTGCAGACAAAAGTGTGGGCGCGTGGTTTATAAGTACCGCGGGGTCTTCGACGCGCTGATTGTTGGTGTAGGATACAGCTGCGGACCAAGGCGAATAGTATTCATAATCCTTGCCGCTGTCCGAATGATAAAAGCTGATGTCAAACCGAACTCTGAAGGACATGGTATGGCTGTCGAAAAAGGATTTGCCGCCCGGCAGAACACCGTCCGGGATAACCTCGTCAAAATAGGCGTCATAAATGCCCCAGCTTGATACCCAGACTCCTTCGTCGTTACTGAAACCGGTTTCTTCGGTATAGACCCAGTCTTCGTAACCCGGCTGCTCGGAGCGCCATTTTCCGTTATCCAGCTTATAATCGCCTTGAACCGCGACGTGGAAGCTGTCATAACCCGCTTCCTCCAGGCGCCCGTCCTCATGGGCCGCCACAAGCTGCCGAATCTCGTCTGTTGCCCCGAATCCAACGTCAAAACTCCATCGGCCGCTTTCATCATATTCCAGCTCATCGCTGTTGAAAACGACACCCACATTTGTTGGCGCGTTGTACGTAGCCGGCGGCGTATACGCGGCCATTGCCGTCAGTATCAGCGATACGCCAAGCAGCGGTACCATTAAAACAGCCCGTAATCTTTTCTTCATTTGATGTATCCCCTTTCAAATTCACAATGATTGAAATGCCGCTGACAGTTATGCACCAGCCTGACATACCGGCGCAAAACAGAACCAATTCTCCGCTGGGACAACGTCGTCGGTACGGCCGACGGCGCGTCAGGTAGGCTGCCAGCAAAGCCTCCCAATTTTTAAACTATAGCAACAAGAGCAATAATTCCTTTCGGAATTATTGCTCTTAATAGTTTGTAAAATTGCCGTGTTATACCCGCTATGTATTTCCCTGCCCCGGCAGCATTGTATACGTCTTCCGGTAAACCGACGGCGGCATCCCCACAAAGCGCTTAAACGCAGCGGAAAAATGCCCCGCATTGACAAAACCGCACAGCTTTGCCGCCTCTGCGATGGAGCACTCCCCCGTTTCCAGCAGCTGCCTGGCCTTTGAAAGCCGAATACCTAAAAGATATTCGTGAGGTGTCCGGCCGGTATTCTCCTTAAACAGACGGATAAAATGATATTTACTCACGTGGATTTCCGCACAGATGTCTTCGAGGGTAATATTGGCATCATAATACGCCTTCATATAATCGGCGGCTCTTTCGGCGTAGGATTTATCCGGCACGGTCCCTTCCCGCAAGCCGTTATTTCTCGCTGTTTCCCGGATGATCTGGATAACCAGCTGCAGGCTGACGCTTTGAAGCATCAGGGGACACGGGTCGCTGATATTAAGCGCCTCCTGCTGAAAATTATAGATACTGCCAATTAGCTGATGGGAGTATCTATGCTCCAGATTTGCCGCTGGAAGCTCTCTTTTTCCGGTCATGTCCCGCGCGGTGTCAAGAATCAGGTCTTTATCCACCGTAATGGCAAAATACTCACGGCATGGCGCGGCCGCCGTCACCAGAGCGGTTGAATCGGGGTGAAATACGAGAAGCCGTCCCTGTTTGAAATAATAATCATTATGGCCGATACGTATAGGAGGCGGCGTCATAACGGGCAGCGAGAAATGGAAATCTGTCCATTCAATCTGTACACCCGTTAAAAAGTCTTTCGGCTTCATCAGCATCACCTGCTCGCCAACAACGGCCTTGGCGTTTTGAAATGCTTTTTCAGGAAATTGTTTGATAAATTGCCGTATTTCCATTAACTGTCCCCACCTTATACGCGCCGGTTCATAGATCTTTAAGCGCTTAAACATGTTCCGGTACAGACGAGAGAATCATTAAACATAGGCTGATTTATTTATCGATGTATAACAGGCATTCAATTAACAGTTTTATAAATCCCGACAGCTTATGCGGCTGGAGTATAGACTGCTAAATTGCACAAAACAATACAGGTCAGCAAAATGAAACCGTTCCGAGAGATCATCTAGATTAATGTATTGCGAATTAATCTGCAAAATGCTGTTGATGGGCAAACTGACGCCACAGGCCGCTTTATGCTGCTACAGTTGTATTATAGCGGTATTCAGCTTCATGATTTGACACCAGCTTTCTGTCAGCTACGAGTGTAGTTTACTACATAAATATTATCAATTCAATATAAGGTCAGTCCGGACAGGGTTTTTATGACACCCGGCTCGGCTGTGATATGAAACACAGCCAACCCGGGCGTAGAAACTTAAAGAAGCTGTTGGCAAACGATCGCTTAAGCGAGATACCGTCTCGCGCCGATATATATTTTAGTATAGTAATCAAGCGTCATATCGTGGATACAAACGGGGCTGTCTTCATTATTTTCGGCGATGAACTGCCCGTCGCCCATGTATATCCCCACATAAGAAGCACTTCTGTCATCATTGTACGTAAAAAAAACAAGATCGCCCGGGAGAAGGTCCTCCCGCTCCACCGCTGTCCCTGAAGCAAACATCTCAACCGTTTTTCTTGGGATGGTTATCCCGTTTTCTTTGAAGCAGTAGTACGCAAAGCCCGAATTATCGAACGTATCCGGTCCCGCAGCCCCCCACTCAAATTCCGCGCCTATAAGCGATTCGGCCAGAGCGACAACGCTGTTCACGCTCGAAGTCTCATGGTCGTCACCCGAAGCCATAACCGGTGATTCGGATGGCTCTTCAGACGGCTCTTCAGACAGCTGGGGTATATCGGGTGGTGTGCCAACTTCATTGCTGACGTCTGGATTGTCCGTCGTAGCGCCATTGCTGCTGGCGTCCGTGTTATCCGGTATGGCTTCGTCAACACCGCCTCCCGAATTGTCCGCTGGGGCTGAAGGGGTAATATTTTGCGGCTCGCTGCCATCGGCTCCGCCGCAGGCGCACAGGGATAGTACCAGCATCAATGTCATGATGAAAATCGGTATCTGTTTTTTCTTTACAGTCATTATTCTCTTTACCTCCATATGAACGACCTGTTCCTCTATTCTGTTCTGTCTTCGCAGTAATTCAGCTCGAATTCACTAACATTAATAATCCTTCCTTTTCACGGTCTACATTTTAGCATAAAATACACATTCAGTAAATTCTCCATTTATCAGAAGATTTCAGGGTTTTATTGTTCAGCCATTGCTTTATGCCTTAAGTTTTATTTCTTTATGGATTCTTTAAATTTCCCTTCTACAATAGAGATTAAAACGAAAGGAACCTGTTTATGAATACATATATCTTGCAAACGCATCATCTGTGCAAGGATTTTAAAAGGCAGCACGCCGTCAGTGATATCTCACTTTCCATTACAAAAAATTCCGTCTACGGCCTGCTCGGGCCGAACGGCGCTGGAAAATCAACGACATTAAAAATGATTACCGGCATGCTGCGCCCAACCTCCGGTGAAATCATATTCGAAGGTCATCCATGGAGCAGAAACGATTTATCGAACATTGGCGCTTTGATTGAATCACCGCCGCTGTATGAAAACCTTACCGCCGGAGAAAACCTGAAGGTTCGCGCGCTGCTGCTTGGCCTGCCGGATTCCCGTATTCACGAAGTGCTGGAAGCCGTCAGCCTGACCGATACCGGAAAAAAGCGTGCAGGCCAGTTTTCAATGGGAATGAAGCAGCGCCTCGGCATCGCAATCGCCCTTTTAAATCATCCAAAGCTGCTGATTCTGGACGAGCCGACGAATGGGCTTGACCCGATCGGCATACAGGATTTGCGGGAACTGATCCGCTCTTTTCCCGAACAGGGCATCACGGTGATCCTATCCAGCCATATTCTTACCGAAGTGGAACTGATCGCGGACCACATCGGCATCATAGCGGGCGGCATGCTGGGATACGAGGCTAAAATCAATCCCGGAGAAAATCTGGAATCGCTGTTTATGGACGTAGTAAAAAGCAGCCAAAAGGCGGGTGCCTGAAATGCTGAACTTTATAGTAGCTGAAAATCTTAAATGCAAAAGAACCTTTGCAAAAAAACTGGTTTTTATAGCTCCGTTTCTTATGGTGTTGCTTGCAGGTGTATCGGGCATGTACCTTGTACAAAACGGCTATAACTGGTGGTATACAATCCTCTTCCCCGGGTTTATTACGCTTACAACGGCGCTTGTCAATCAGATCGAAGAAAAAAAGATCGGTTATCGGTCTGTGTTTGCGCTTCCGGTTTCCCTGCGAAAGGTTTGGGTTTCAAAAGTTTCGCTGATTTCATTTTATACTGTGGCCGCCTGCATCCTTCATCTCGCCGGAATCAGCTTGGGGAAAATCCTGATAAACCCCACATCCGCCATAACAGTCGGTCAGATGATGTGCGCAACACTGATTCTAATTGTCGTCTCGCTCTGGCAGATACCGTTTTGTTTGTTTCTGTCTAAAAAATTCGGCCTGATGGCGGCGATGCTGATCAATTTAGGCGCAGGAATCGTGCTGGGTATTCTCGCAGCCACAGAATCCTTTTGGTGGGCTTGTCCCTATAGCTGGGCGACGCGGCTGATGTGCCCTGTACTCGGTATCCTGCCAAATGGCACGTTAGCTCCCCAGGGGGACGCTTTGTTGAATCCGGGCGTGATTCCGGTCGGTATTTTTCTGTCTATTGCTTTATTTCTTTTGCTGCTTGCCGCAACGGCAAAATGGTTTCAAAAGCAGGAGGTAAAGTAAAATGCCGACTTTGATACGGTGCATTCGCTCCGATTTTCAAAAATTCAGGCATACCTCCATGCCATGGATCCACATCCTAATTCCTTTGGCGGCAGCTGTCCTGTTTGTCAGCTATTATTCTGTCTCACCGTGGAATTCGGAGACAAAAATCAGCGGGTATTTCGAGGTGATCGGCGTTGCGTTTCCCTTGATGATTGGCCTCATCAGCGGGAAAGCCGTGGAGCAGGAAGGACAGGCCGGCAGCTTTCAAGTTATGCTCAGCTGCACAAAATCCCGTGCCGTGGCATATTCAAGCAAATTGATTGTCCTGCTGCTGCCGGGAATAGTGTCAGTGGCGATTGCAACAGGCACTTTTGCGGTCGGGTTTAAAACCGTTTCTGTTATTATGTACTTTAAGGCCGGGGGGCTGCTATTTACGGGAAGTATTTTTCTATATATTCTGCATTTGTTTATCAGTCTCCAGTATGGCAGGGGCGCATCCATAGGGCTCGGAATCGTGGAAAGCCTGATTTCCGCGTTGGCCCTGACGGGCCTTGGTGACGGAATATGGTATTACATTCCCTGCACGTGGAGTGCGCGTCTTTGTGACTGCCTTGTTTTCATCTGGTTTAACCCATCGGAAACAATTGGTTTCACAGAAATACAAAAATGCTTGACGGTTGCAACACCTGCGACGATTGCCGCTTTTGTAATAAGCCTTTTCTGGTTTCAGCGCTGGGAAGGCTCCCGGTCAAATGAATAGGATCATCGTTTATATAGTTATACAATGAAAGGAAAAACAATGAAATACAAAACGCTTGCTATCATCTTATCCGCCGTGCTGTTGACCGGCTTGTTATCCGGCTGTTCCGTAATAAGTCAAAAGATAGAACAATACTCCAGTGACAAGGAAGAATGTTCTCTTAACGCTGATACTGTCACACAGTTTACTTATAAGGAAAAATACTATACAATTCTTGAGGATACCGTATCAAAAGAGGATCTCGGCAGTTGGGTGGGCTACATCAGAAAGCTTGCCGTTTTCGACGCGAACGGCAAAATTCTGCTTCAGCAGGATGCGGAAAAGACCACATTCAAGAGCTTGGCCGATATTGCCGATACTCAGCCGGACGCCGCCTATATGATTGCATTTTTCAATGTTTACGCTTGTAAGGATAAAACGGTACAGGAACTGCTTGTCGATGCAAACGGAGAATATCACAAGGCTATTCCCTCCGATTCCGTAACGGACTCCGATGATGTCTTTAATTATGACCGGCAGCAAGCTGCCACATCGGATGGAGGGTTTTCGGTGAATCCGCAAGACTGTACGCAGCTTATCCGGGCGGATCAAGTGTATCAGATCACCGATGAAACTGTCCCTGACGAGCAGGTGGGTGAATATCTTGATATTATTGCGAAATCAATTCTCTTTGACAGGAATACAAAACTGGAGATTCCTAAGAAAGATTTGGAGGCGATGGATTGGGATGGGAACGGATTAAGTACGCAGAAACGTGATAATTGGTTCTACGGCGAGGTTCACGCGATTCAAAATACGGACGCATCCAATTCCGTTGCGGTAGAGATCAATTCGGAATACCGAATCGCGACCTGCCAATAGCATATATAGAAGAAAATCCGCGTGATATATTAAATCCATATGCGGTGAATGGAGGTGCAGCTATGGCAAACATTCTTGCCGTTGACGACGAGCCGGATATTCTGGCGCTGATTAAGCGGGCGATGGAGAAGGATAGTCATTCCGTAACAACAACCAACTCGCCGGATCAGATCAATCTGAAGACGTTGAATTATTATGATTTGATATTGCTGGATGTCATGATGCCGGGAACGGACGGATTTACCTTTTGCCGGACGGTGCGGGATCTGGTGGATTGCCCCATCCTGTTTCTCACCGCTAAAACAATGGAATCCGAGGTGATGTATGGGTTTGGGCTGGGCGCGGACGATTACATCAAAAAGCCGTTTAGCACCGGCGAACTGAGGGCAAGGGTCAATGCGCATTTACGCAGAGAACAGAGGGAAAAGAGAAACGCGCTGCATCTGAGCGGATTGGAATTCAATCTTGGGGCAAAAGAAGTAACGGTGAACGGACAGAAAGCTCCTCTTACCAAAATCGAATACGGTATTTGCGAGTTCCTTGCAAAAAATCATGGTCAGGTGTTTTCCAAGGAGCAGATTTATGAAGCGGTTTGCGGTTATGACGCGGAGGGTGACAGCTTTACGGTGGCCGTGCATATAAAAAACATCCGGGCAAAACTCGCAGCCTTTCAATTGGCTCCGATTTCAACAGTCTGGGGGATCGGATATAAATGGGACTAAAAAATAGAACCATCAAGTTGAGAACCTTCTTCACGCGGTATTTACTCACGCTTTTTTCCGGGTTCGTCTTGATCGTCCTCATCGGCATAGGGCTGCTTTTTATATCGCTGAAAACGGGCTTTGTACTCTCTGTCGGAGATGTGGAAGCATCTATTGAACGCCAAAAGGCCGCAATTGCGTCTGCCGAAACTGTGAGCGTGGAGTTGATTCCCAGCACCTGCAAATACGCTGTTGTGAGCAAAAATGGTAAGTTCTTATCGGGAAACATGACAACATCCGAAGCCGCCGCGGCGTGGGATATTGTCCGGAGCGGCAAGACCATTTCGGGAAGCCTTCTGTACACGGGACTGGATGCGGATTGCTATTTTCCGATTGAGCGACCAAACGGATTTTGTATCGTCGAATATTCCTCCATGTCTCAATTTTCATCGCAGCTTTTACGGGAGCACTTACCTGTTCCGGAGATTCTGCTGTTTTGTATGATTCTTGCGGCGTTTCTATTTGAGGTCATACTTCTCTCCAGGCGTTACGGCAAAAAAATCGGTCTTAAGCTCGTTCCTCTGCAAAATGCCACAGAAAAAATACGAGGGCAAGACCTTGCGTTTGAAGTTCAATACAGCGGCATTGAGGAAATCGACGCCGCGCTGCAATCCCTTGACAGCATGAAAACAGAATTGAGACGCTCACTGGAGAAACAATGGAAAATGGAGCAGACGAAGAAAACACAGATATCCGCATTGGCTCACGACCTGAAAACGCCTCTTACCGTTGTCCGGGGTAATGCGGAAATGCTATACGACACGGAACAAACGGAGGAACAGAAAGAATATACCCGATATATCATGAAAAACGCCGATCAAATGGAGCAGTATGTTCAAATGCTGATTGACATATCGAAAGCGGAAGCCGGTTACTTGCTGCAACGAAAGGATGTCAGCATAAGATCCTTTTTAGATGAGCTGTACGCACAAATAAATGCGCTCGCCTCGATGAAGCAAATAAAAATCAAATTTGATGAGAAAAACCTGCCGGATAGCATCAGCATTGACGCTTCTTTATTGCAACGAGCCATTATAAACGTTGCATCGAATGCGATAGACTATTCACCGAAGCATGGAGAGGTTTGGATCTCCGTGTCGTCAGAAAACAACAACGTCAAGTTTACTGTTACCGATAGTGGAAAAGGTTTTTCACCTGAAGATATTCAAAACGCGACGACTCAGTTCTATCAGGGCGATTTTAGCCGCAGCTCGAAACAGCATTATGGAATGGGCCTGTTTATTGCCGATACGATTGTAAAGCAGCATGGGGGCACCCTTGTAATATCAAACGCCTCACCAACAGGCGGCGGCATGGTAAAAGTCATTTTTTGCTAGAGGGTAAACGCTCTCCGACAGTTTGCCGGTCACAACGCAAGCGTAGGATAACTCCTTTTAAATTAGGCTATCTATAATATTTAATATTGACAAAATTAGCTACATGCCGTATAGTCCTAGTTAGATTTATCTAACTAGGACTATACGCTGTTAGATGCTTATAAGCTTAAACATTCTCTTATCGAAACATATCAAAGCTTAAGTCGCGCACCCCCGACAGGTGAATCGTTGCCCCTTAGGGAATTACGCCATAGAGTTAGATACGTCTAACAAGAAAGGAGTTATGACTTGTCTGTATACATAAAGAAGAGGCTGCTGGGATTCTTAATCGTCATTGTTGGGGTGAGTATATTGAGCTTTCTGCTGATTGCGCTGTCTAACACCGATCCGGCAGAGCTCATTGCTAGAAAGAGTTCTATTGCCGCAACGGATGAGATGATCGAACAAATACGGGTTGAGCACGGGCTTGATAAACCGATGATTACCCAATATGTAACATGGCTGGGTGGATTTTTTACCGGTGATTTTGGACTGTCTGTTTATTCTTTTCGCCCAATCCGCGAGGATCTTGCCGCCTATTTCCCAGCGACTATTGCTCTTGTGGGACTCTCTTTGACATGGATTATTGTTGTTTCGATACCAATCAGCCTATTATGCGCACACCATAAAAACGGTATCTTTGATCACGTGACCAGAGGGTTCACACTGCTGGGTATATGCCTGCCGACCTTTTGGCTTGGTTTTCTGTTGCTGCTGGCATTCGCAGTCAAGCTGCCGATTTTCACCGTGCTTCCCGCTCCGGGTATCAAGGGACTGCTGCTCCCTTCTTTTGCCCTGGCAGTACCAATGATTTGCGCTTTTATCCGGATTTTTCGTTCTTCCCTGTTGGGGGAGCTGAGCCGGGATTACGTTGTTTATGCAAAATCCAGAGGCTTATCACCCGGCCGTATCATATTGCGCCATGTGACACGTAATTCACTCCCGCCCATTGTAACGCTCTTTTGTCAGTATCTTGGTTACCTTATTGCAGGAAGCGCCGTAGTGGAAAGTGTGTTTTCATTATCCGGTATCGGCTCTTATTTGATGGCCTGTGTCGTTGCCGCAGATGTCACTGCCGTATCCACATGTGTTGTCATCATCGCCGCAATTTTTGTACTGGCCAATTTAGCGGGAGATATTACTAACCGGCTTCTCTGTCCGTGGATGGTGAGGGAAACGCATGCTTAGGAAAATTTTACATAACCCTCAGGCTGTTATAGGGCTGCTGTTTATCCTGCTGATATTGACGGCGGCGGTTTTAGCGCCTGTTCTGTCGCCGCATGATCCCGAGGAAATCAACGTCAGTAATAAATACCTGGAGCCCAGTCCGGGGTATCCCTTAGGCACTGACCAGCTGGGCCGTTGCGAGTTATCCCGGCTTTTATTCGGAGCGCGATATTCGCTCGGCATGAGCCTGCCCACAATACTCGTGCTATCTGTTATAGGGCTGCTTCTGGGCTGTTACAGCGCGTGCGCCGGTAAATGGGCAGACCGCGTTCTGATCATGATCTGTGATATTTTTATCGCCGTTCCTGCTTTATTGATTGCAGTTTCCATCATCGGGGTACTGGGGAACGGACTGCAGAATATCGTTGTTGCCGTCATTGTGGCCATGTGGGCGTGGTTTACGCGTGTTGTCCGTTCCTATGCCGCCATAGAGATGGGGCGGGATTATATCATATCTGCCCGTATATCGGGATGCAGTACGTTTCAAATCATCATACATCATCTGATTCCCAATATTTTACCCCAGTTTCTTGTCTATGTGAGCACAGGCGTAGCTTCAGCGATTATTATGATTTCCAGCTTCTCTTTCCTCGGACTGGGACTACCGTCCGGCGTGTCGGAATGGGGCGCCATGCTAAACGAAGCCCGCTCCAGTTTATACTCAAATCCGGCGCTTTTGATTTACCCCGGTATATGTATTTTAATCACCGCCGCCGGATTCAATCTGTTTGGTGAAGCGCTGCGGGATCTGCTTGAACCAGAGGAGGTGCAATAATTGCTGTTGAATATCGATGATCTTTCCATAACCCTATGTAAAAATGGTGAAACGTTGGTTCAAAACATCAGTTTTTCACTGCAAAAAGGAAGCTCGCTTGTTATTCTGGGCCAATCCGGAAGCGGGAAAACCCTCACATGCAAAACAATCACAGGCATACTAAACCGCCGGAACTTCAAAACGGATGGGAATATTTTTTTTGAAGGGCAGGAATTGCTGACTATGCCGCCAAGACATCAAAGGCAGATTTATGGCGGACAAATCGCCCTGATTCCCCAAAACCCAATGACTGCACTGAACCCGTCGGTACGGGTAGGCCACCAAATGGTAGAAACACTGCGTCTGCATACCGGTCTCAAGGGCGGCAAGGCTTATATCAAACTAGAAACAGCTCTTCGGGAAGCGGGACTCAATAGCCCGGCAGAGGTCATGAAAAGCTATCCGCATACGCTTTCCGGCGGGATGCTCCAGCGCGTGCTGGTCGCCATGGCTTTAATGGTGGGTTCAAAGCTGATCGTGGCCGACGAGCCCACCACGGCACTGGATGTAGAGCATCGCAACGAGACGGTGGATAATATGCGCCGTTTGCGGGAAAACGGCGCATCCATCCTTCTGGTGACGCATGACTTTAACGTTGCGTCCCGTATGGGCGGAGATATTCTGGTGATGAAGGATGGACAGATTGTTGAACGGGGCAATATTCACGAAGTGCTGGCTACGCCCAAGCATCCTTATACCCGGGCGCTGATCGAAGCCTCTTCTCTTTCCGCCGCGGCTTCCAAGCGGGGTGACCTCGCGTGTTAGAGGCAAAGGCACTTTATAAAGACTATTGCGCTAGGGATGAAAAGAACGCAAAGAAAGTAATTCATGCCGTAGACGGCGTGGATATGGTTTTAAGGGCAAGAGAGTCCTACGCGCTGGTTGGAGAAAGCGGCTCCGGTAAAAGCACCTTATCCCGGCTGCTTATGGGGCTCATCCCGCCGACATCCGGCGATGTGTTTCTGGATGGAACAAGCTTATTTTACCTAAGCGGCAAAACGGCAAAGCAGCGTTTTACCCGGATGCAGCTCGTATTGCAGGACAGCAAAAGTGCGCTTGATCCCAGGTTTACCGTCTATGACAGCATTGCGGAGCCGATTCGGAATTTGCTAAATGTCTCACGGCAGCGAGAGACGGAAATGGTCGAAGCGTTACTACGGCAAATGGACCTGCCTCCCGCCTTGCTGCGCCGCCGTTCCCATGAGCTCTCCGGCGGGCAGCAGAAGCGCGTATGCATTGCCCGGGCTATTGCCGTTTCGCCGCAGATTGTCATCTTTGATGAGGCCGTGAGCGGGCTGGATGTCATCGTCCGAAAAAGCATTCTTGAGCTGCTGAAAAGACTGCAGACAGAACATGGATATACTTACCTGTTTATTACTCATGATGTTGACGTCGCTTTGTATATCGCCGAAAACATCATGGTCATGAAACACGGGAAGATTGTGGACAGCGTCCGCTATACCGGTGACATCGGGTGCTTCAAGCATCCCTATTCCCGGTTGCTTGTCGACTCGCTGCTTCCGGAAACTAATACGAATGCTTAAACACCCTATCGAGAGTAAATATTTGTATATTGATTAATACAAGGAGGACACACTTTTGAAACTAAAACATATACTCTTTACGGCTATGGTCGTCATTCTCTGCCTGAACCTGGCTGCGTGCGGCAGCGCGGCGCAGTCTGCTACGGAATCCGGCGATGCTTCAGCGGAAAAGAAAATCATCGCCCTAACGGAAAACTGGGAATTTTCCACCGGGTTCTATCCCATCATTACATCGGCAAATTCGAATAACTTAGGCATAACGTATTGGAACCGGAATTTCTATAACACGCTGGTATGCTATGATACTAATGGGAATATTCAAGGTGAACTGGTAACAGACTGGAATGTCAGCAACGATGGTCTGACCTATACCTTTATCTTGCGCGACGGGGTGAAGTTTTCTGATGGAACTGAGTTGACGGCTTCGGCCGTGAAAACCAGCTTTGAAGCTGCCATCGAAAACCTCGGGCAATTCAATGGCTCCTATGGTAAACTTACTTCCATTATTTCTTCCGTGGAGGCTCCGGACGATCAAACATTTGTTATGATCTTGACGCAGCCGTATTATGGTACGCTCAACGATCTAACCATGTGTAATCCATTGGGAATTGTCAGCTCCGCTGCTTTCAGTGGAGAACAGACCCCTTACGAGCTTTGTAAAAATCAGACGATGGGCACCGGTCCGTATATGTATGCCGGCGATTTTGATGGTGCCGCTTATACCTTTGTTCGTAACCCCCACTACTGGGGAGAGGCTCCCGAGGTTGATCGTTTTAAAATCAAGGTCATCGAAGATAATGACGCCAAAGTACTGGCTCTTCGAAACAGTGAAATTGATGCGATTATTGGTACCTCCCGTTTGAGTTATGACGCTTACAGCGAACTTTCCGGCAACCCTTCTTTTGGGACAGCCGTAAATGACACTGTCACAATGACCCGTTATATCGGGCTGAATCTCTCCAAAGCGCCATTTGATGATGTGCTTGTTCGCCAGGCCATCGCCTATGCGATTGACAAGAATACGATTTGTTCCGCTGTTTTCCAGGGCATAGAGCAACCGGCGGATACATTGTTTAAAGCTGATAGGCCTTATTGCGATGTGGACCAGACGACATATGCGTTTGACCTCGACAAGGCAAACGCGTTGATGGACAAAGCAGGATGGGTCGACGGCGACGGAGATGGAATCCGGGAAAAAGATGGCCAGAAATTGGAGTTTACGCTAATCTACTATACACAAATCGGCAGCATCGATGATGCGGTGCTGACCATTGCAAATCAGCTGGCTGAGATCGGTTTTCATGTTACACCCAGCGGCACCGATATGATGTCGTGGTTTGGCGTGATTGGTTCCGGGGATTATGGAATGACCATGTACGGAACCTATGGCGGAGCGTATGACCCAAGCTCCGTTATGAGCAACATAAATCCGGATGATGGCTCAGATCCCGTTGTCATTCAGGTCGCCTCTGCGCTGGAAGGAAGTAACGCGCTGATTCTCGAATTGGACAGCACCGGCGATTTGGCACGAATACAGGAAATCTATGCCGATGTGCTGGGGACGATTGCCGACCAGGCTCTGCTAATTCCCATATCCTATACGCGGGAGTTTGCGGCCTGGAACAGCGGCACGATAACGGGATATGACTTCTATCCTGACAGCCAGTACGTTTATGTTGCAGACATACACGTCAATTAACGCTCGTTTATAATATTTACTGGTCCGGCCGGCGGGAAAGCCCGCTGCCGGGCCGGTCTTTCTATGAGGACGGCCCTTTGTGGCATTGAGCTGTAAAAGGGCAAGTATTCATGCTGTCCGATCTTGAAATTAAAAATTCAAGTTGCTACTTGAAAAAGTACAGATTAAGAGTTATAATAAATACCAGTGGTATTTATTATTCAACAAACAACACCTTAGTTGAAACTCATATGAATCGTTGCAGGTATTAAGTGAATGCAGGTAAAAAAAGAAGATATTAAAGAAAACATCATATGTTCTGCGCGTAGCGAGTTCCTGGATCATGGCTATGCGGAAGCTTCGCTCCGTGTCATTGCAGAAAAAGCGGGGCTGACAAAGGGCGCCATTTATTCATATTTTGAAAACAAGGACGCCTTGTTTTGTGAACTTACGGCACCGGCCGTACGTTTTATTGAAAATGAATTTCAGTATGATAAAAGCAGCTATGTCGATCTAACCAGAAAGAACGCTTCTGAATTATTTGAATCCAACGTTCAAGGCTTTCGAAATCATACGCAGGCCGTTCTGGATAATTATGATAGCTTCAAGCTGCTTTTATTTTGCGCGGCAGGTTCAAGTCTACAAGACTATAAAGAGCGAATCATTCAGCGTTATGCTCAGAATTTTTATACACGTCTTTCTCATTTTACTCAGAAGAAAAACAGTAAAGGCATTATTGGCGAGATGTTTGTGCATACGCTTGCCGCCACCTATATCAGCTTTTTAGAGGAGCTCGTTTTGCACGAACCAAGCAGAACGGAAGCAGACGATTACGCGGTACAGATGGCAATTTTTGTATGCTCCGGTATTGATAGGCTTTATTTGCATCAGATCCGGTGAGCAGTATTTTTTTCGCCGCAAGTTAGATGTATCTAACTTGTGTATCATAACCGATATGAAATTCTACAACAACTCAACTTCTTTAAAGTAACGCACCAACAGCAGTTGAGAGAAAATAAATAACGAACATTATCAAGGAGGTCAATAGAATGCAAAAAAAGAAAAAGGCGTTTGTCTTAAAAAGATTTACGCCTTATATGGGCAAGAAAAAAGCACTTTTACCGTTGTCGCTGGTTTTATCAGGGCTTTCAGCAGTGCTGAATATCGTTCCTTTCGTGCTGGTATGGTACATTACGCGTGATATATTATCCGCGCCGCAGGCCATCAACGTTTCAAATGTCAGCACGTATGCATGGTTGGCTTTTGCAAGCGCAATCGCAGGCGTTGTGGTGTATTTCTGCGCGCTGATGAGTTCACATCTCGCGGCCTTCCGGGTGGAGGTTGGGCTGCAGAAAGTCGGCATGCAAAAGATTATGTCCATGCCGCTGGGTTTTTTTGACCAGCATTCAAGCGGCAAAATGCGAAAAATCGTCAATGACGGAGCGGGAACAACCCACACTTTTTTGGCACACCAGCTGCCGGATATGGCGGGTACCATCGTTTCCCCCATTATTCTGATCGTACTGATCTTGACGGTTGACTGGCGAATGGGGCTTGCATCTCTTGTCCCGATTATCATGGGCTTTATCACCATGAAGTTTATGATGTCCGCTAAAGGCAAACAGTTTCAAAAAAACTACTTCGATTCTTTGGAGGAAATGAGTTCAGAATCGGTGGAATATGTACGCGGTATTCCGGTCGTCAAAACCTTCGGCCAGTCCATATTTTCCTTTAAGCGGTTTTATAACAGCATCATCCGTTATAAAGAGATGGTGCATGCGTATACGCTGCTCTGGCGCAAACCGATGTCGTTTTACACCATTATCATGCAGTCGGCCGCATTTTTTTTGATCCCCATGGCGATATTTTTAATCGGAAACGGCGAAAATCTTTCCCTTGTGCTGGCAGACTTTATCTTCTACCTTCTGATATCGCCAATCTTTACGATGCTGCTGATGAGATCAATGTACTTTCAGCAAAACAGCGTGATCGCAGAGCAGGCAATCGACCGGCTGGATAACCTTCTCAGCTATCCCGCCATGCGCTACAGCAAAATCCCACGGGATATCAAAAGTCACTCTTTGGAATTCAAGAACGTCGCTTTTTCCTATGACGGCGCCGAAAAGCGGGCGGTTGACGGCATCAGCTTTAAGCTAAGCGAGGGCGAGACGATTGCGCTTGTCGGGGCTTCGGGCGGCGGGAAGACGACGATTGCCCGTCTGGCCGCGCGCTTCTGGGACGCGGACGAAGGCGAAGTTCTGGTCGGCGGAATCAACGTGAAGGATATCCCCAAAAAAGAGCTGATGGACACTATATCCTTTGTATTCCAGAACACGAAACTGTTTAAGGGAACGCTGAAAGAAAACATCGTCTTCGGTAAGAAAAACGTCACGCAGGATGAGCTCCGAAACGCCGTCGATTCTTCACAGTCTCGAGAAATCATAGAGGGCCTGCGGGATGGGCTGGATACGGTTATCGGCTCAAAAGGAACATATCTTTCCGGGGGAGAGCAGCAGCGAATCGCACTGGCCCGGGCCTTTGTCAAAAACGCGCCGATTGTGCTGCTGGATGAGGCCACGGCCTTTGCAGACCCTGAAAATGAGCACCTCATCCAAAAGGCTCTGAAGGAGCTCAGCCGGGGCAAAACAACACTGATGATTGCCCATCGCCTGACCAGTGTGCGCAACGTTGATAGAATCCTCGTAATCGAACACGGACGAATTGCGGAAGAAGGGACGCACGAGGAGTTGATGGGCAAGGGTGGCCTGTATAAAACCATGTGGGATGAATATCAGCAATCCATCGCGTGGAAAATCGGCGTCCAAAACGCCATGGAGGAGGGCGTTCACTATGCGTAAATACTTTCAGGATAAATTTGCACTGTCTGAAAAAGGGGCGAAAAACCTCATCATTTCAATCGTCTGGTCGGCCATTATGGATCTCAGCTTCATGTTCCCGGTCATCCTCGGTTTTCAATTCTTAGATGAGCATCTGGGGACTCTTCTAAACGCTTCAACTCCCCCGGGAAGCAGCGTTCTTTATTATGTGATTATGGCTGTAGCCGCTTTGCTGGTCATGTTTATCATTGCCTATTTCCAGTACGACTCGACGTATACCCGGATTTACGAGGAAAGTGCCCGCCGGCGTATCAGCCTCGCTGAGACGCTGCGAAAGCTGCCGCTTGCATTCTTTGGCAAAAAGGATGTTGCCGACTTAAGCGCGACCATCATGGAGGATGCCACACAGATTGAGCAGCAGTTTTCCCATGCGGTTCCCCAGATTTTTGCGGCGGCTGTGACGATATTTATCATGGGCATCATGATGTTTATCTACAACTGGCAGTTGTCCCTCGCCGTATTCTGGGTCGTTCCGGTCGCTCTTCTGGTCTTTTATCTATCGAGAAAGTTTCAAAACAGGATGCACACCCAGCTGTATCACGTCAAACGGGATATCTCGGATAATATTCAGGAGGGGTTTGACTCTGTCCATGAAATCAAGTCCTATAATCGGGAAGAAGACTATTCAAACACCCTGAACACAAAGCTGGACCATTACGAGAAGGTTTTGATTAAAGGAGAACTGCTGCTCGGCGCTCTGATCAACTTTTCCTATGTGATTTTAAAGCTCGGTCTGCCCAGTGTCATACTGGCCGGCGCGTATCTTGTATCCACCGGGTCCGTGAGTATATTTGCCTATCTTGTTTTCCTCGTTGTAACGGCGCGTATTTATAACCCGATCATGGAGGTTATGGACAATCTGGCGCTGCTGCTGTATCTGGGCGTGCGCATAAAGCGTATGAAAGAGATGGACGCAATGCCGAGGCAGGAGGGCAAAACAGAATTTCGTCCGAAGAATTGCAATATTGAGTTCAATAACGTGGATTTCTCATATATTCAAGGTGTGCAGACACTCAAAAACGTCAGCTTTACCGCAAAGCAAGGCGACGTGACGGCGCTCGTAGGGCCTTCGGGCGGAGGAAAAAGCACAGTGGCAAAGCTGTCGGCGCGATTCTGGGATATTGATAAAGGCCTCATCACACTGGGCGGCGAAGACATATCACAGCTTGACCCCGAAACCCTGCTGAACTACTATTCAATCGTATTTCAGGATGTGACGCTGTTCAATTCCAGCGTAATGGATAACATCCGGCTGGGTAAAAAAGATGCACCGGATAAAGAGGTAATCAGGGCTGCGCAGCTGGCGCAATGCGATGAATTCGTAAAGAATCTTCCGCAGGGATACGACACGTTGATCGGAGAAAACGGCGAACGGTTGTCCGGCGGGGAGAGACAGCGCATTTCGATAGCCAGAGCAATCCTCAAAGATGCGCCGATTATTCTGCTGGACGAGGCCACGGCGTCTCTTGACGCGGAAAATGAAAGCAAAATCCAGCGCGCGCTCAGTGAGCTCATTAAAAACAAGACTGTTTTGATCATTGCACACCGCATGAGAACGGTATCTGGGGCGGATAAGATTGTCGTGATCAAAGACGGCTCTGTTGCGGAAACCGGAACGCCTATGGCTTTAGCGGAAAAACAAGGTATCTTTGCAGGAATGTTAAACACACAATTTCAAAGCAGTCACAAAGGTGAATATGTATGAGTGAGGTGCTCGCCCCTTAAAGCTTATAGAAATTTAACAAACATAAAAAATGTATACCCGCTGCCCGGATTTTCCCTGGCAGCGGGTTTTTTGCTTATACAACATTTAGCTTAGCAGACTACCTTTATTTTTTGTAACAACAATTTAGGCACAGCATTATTCCCGAGTAACATATTCTTAATTGACTTACCATAATTTCGGGTTTATAGTGTTTTCAGGTATTTTTACAGGACAAGAAGCGTACTCTTATTGAGTTTATGCCATTTTTACTTATCATCCTCTACCAAGCAGCAGCCCCCACCCTAAAGCACAGTTAATTAACAGAAAGGATTGAATAAATGAAAACCTTGAAAAAGCCTGTAACTTCTATAGTTCTGGCATTATCCCTTGTTTTAAGTCTATCGATTACAGCCTTCGCAGCAGAGGAAACCAACCTTGAAACCTCTGCACAAGCCGCAGCCGCTTACGCCGCACAGTATGGCAGCACCCAAAGCCTCCAGTACGCCCTGTGGGAGGACGGCGCTGTAACCACTACCGGACACGTGGGCACATATTCCCGCACGGAAGACACCGCCTTGACGGACGACAACCTCTACGGCGCCGGCTCAATCAGCAAGATGTATTTAACCTCTGCCGTGATGAAGCTGGCGGAGGACGAAAAGCTTGAACTGGACGCACCTGTTACCAAATACCTCCCCTCCTTCAAAATGGCCGACGAGCGTTACACGCAAATTACTGTAAGAATGCTGTTGAATCACTCCTCAGGCCTCATGGGTTCAACCCTTGAAAATGCATTTCTCTTTGAGGACACAGAACGCTCAGCTACGGAAAATCTTCTGGACCGTCTGTCCACCCAACGGCTTAAAGCCGCCCCAGGTGCATACAGTGTCTACTGTAACGATGGTTTTACACTGGCAGAGCTTGTGGTAGAAGCTGTATCAGGCATGTCCTTTCCTGAATACCTGCAAAAAGAGATCCTATCCCCCGCGGGCCTTAATGACACCTTTGTGCCCGGCGGAGACTTTAACGCTGCCCGTCTGGCCAAAATATACAACGGAACGGACACCCGTGCCCTGCCTCAGGAGTGTATTGGTGTTGTGGGAACCGGTGGTATATACGCTACTGCTTCCGACCTTGCTTCCTTTGGCGGCGCCTTAACAGCAACAAACCTTTTAAGCCAAGCATCTCTGGATGCTATGGCCGATTCCGAGTATAAAAATGGCATGTGGCCTGAAGATGATTTGGATTGGATTACTTTTGGTCTTGGCTGGGATTCCGTCAAAATATATCCCTTCTGCCAGAGCGATATACAAGCGCTGGTCAAAGGCGGCGATACCACCTATTATCATTCCGGTCTTGTTGTGATTCCTGAGTATAATATGGCTGCGGCAGTTGTATCCTCAGGCGGTTTATCTACATATAACGAAATGGCCGCCATCAGAATCTTGATTGCAGCTTTGGCTGAAAAAGGCATTACTGTAGATGAGTCCGTCCCGTCACTGCCCTCTGCACAGACCTCTGATATTCCGGAGGCACAATTACAAAACGCAGGCTATTATGGCGCCACTACCCAACAAATGAAAATAGATATCTCTTCTGACGGAATTCTTACTCTTAAAAGTATGACCTATCCCGACACGCCGCCGCAGACACTCAGTTATTTCAGCGACGGTTCATTCCGGGATGCCACAGGCTCGGCAATGGTCAAGTTTGTCAGTGAGCGCAATGGAAAAACCTACCTATATCAAAAGGTATTAACGCCAATACCCGGGCTTGGCATTCTCCCCGCCTCCAACTATTTAGCAGAAAAACTGGATGAAAATGCTATCAGTGAAGATACCCAAAAGGCTTGGGATGCCGTTAACACTCTTAACTTAGTACCTATGAATTTGAAGTACAGTTCACAGGTCTATCTGGCGTTGTCCTCCCAAAACAGTACGATACCGGAAATGATTCCCGGTTATTTGGGTTCATGCCGCATCATTGATGAAAGCAACGCCCTGTACGAGCTTCAAATTCCCGGCAGCGGGGGACGCGACGGTCATGATATAAGCTTCTATGAGAAAAACGGTATTAACTGGATTACAGTCGGAAGCATCTTATATATGTCGGCAGAAGGCGTTCCTTGCATTTATGCCAGCAGCCAATCCTACGCAACAGTTCAGCCTGACGGCTATGCCCGTTGGTATGAGATTGGTGAAGCAGCCGGTAAAACCATGGATGTAACTGTGCCCGAACACGCTGGATTCTACGTTTATGATGATAACGGACAACTAGTCGCTTCCTCCGTATTATGGGGCGATACCCAGGCTGAACTCCCTGAGGGCGGTACCATAGTTTTTGCAGGTGATGCCGGCGCCCACTTTGAGCTAGACTTCCAATAAAATTATCAACAATCCAAAACCGGCCTATTCTGCTCTACCTAATAATAACGTACAATATTTATATTGAACTCAAGCCGCTCGGCATATCCCCTTTCGGGTTTCGAGCGGCTTGTTATATTATTAGATAGCCGTCCTGCAAGCTTCTTGTCGGCAAGAAAAGTTGCGTATCAGTCAATCTTATTATAGGCGGTGGTTTTGAAAAGTAAAAGCCACCGCCTGTAATACACTTGCTTGTTTTATTCGAGAAAACAAAATATAATCGTTTTGCTATGGTGGTGCTGAGAATTAGATTATATGACATTGAAAGAAGCAAGCGCGAAATGGGGGCATCACTCCCCACATCACAAGCTACTATTGCGCCAATGATCGTATACCCGGCGCGGTCAAAGCGGCTGCTGTTTGGCCGATACCCAAAGATACGAAGAAACCCGCCGATGGCCGCAGAAAGGGAAACCAGATGAATAAAGTTTTGATTATAGACGACGACCAAGAGCTTTGCGCCCTTATGAAAAAATGCGTGGAGAAGGAAAATCTGACTGCAGAGGTCGCGCATAGCGGCTGCGAGGGCCTGCGATTTGCGGAGGATGGAAGAAATGACCTTGCGCTCATCATCCTGGATGTGATGATGCCGGATTTAGACGGTTTTCAAGTACTGCAAAGGGTCAGGAAAAACAGCAATGTCCCTGTGCTGATGCTCACGGCAAGAGACGATGAGGATGATAAGGTTTCCGGCCTGCGGATGGGAGCGGACGACTATCTTACAAAGCCGTTCAGCATTAACGAGTTGATGGCTCGTGTCAATTCCCTTATTCGCCGCTATACCACCTTAAACCCAACGACGGGCGCAGATACGGAATGCATAACGCTGAAAGGAATGGTCATTGACAATGCAAAGCGTTTTGTTGCTGTGAACAACAATATGGTAGAGCTTACCGGAAAGGAATTTGATCTGCTTTTCTTTCTGGCAACAAATAAAGGGCGAGTGTTAACCAAAAAACAGATTTACACGCACGTCTGGGAAGAAGATTACGCCTTTGACGACAGCAACATCATGTCTTTTATCAGCAAATTGCGAAAAAAGATTGAGCCAGACCCGGATCATCCGTTTTATATCCAAACCGTGAGGGGCGTGGGGTATCGTTTCAACAAGGAGGCATGAATATGGATACGAACGTTTATCTGCTTTTGGGATTTGTCCTTACTCTGCTGATTATCCTGTATCTTGTTTTGAAGCTGCACCGCGTACGGGAGCAGTTCTCTTTTATTAAAGATGCTTTGGAGGATTTGAAAAGCGGTAATCTCAATCGCCGTGTTCTGGCGAGGAAAAGCGATATGACAAGACAGATTTGCTATGACATCAACGAAATTGCAATCAGCAGCCAATCCCGGCTTATTCAGCAAAGGCAGGCGGAGCTGGCATACAAACGCTTAATGACAAGTCTTTCCCATGACGTAAAGACCCCGCTGGCCTCACTTGTGGGCTATCTGGAAGCCATCGAAAACGGGTTAGTAACCGGGCCGGAAAAAGACGAATATGTTCATGTTGCTTCTGATAAAGCACATCACCTTAAAGATTTCGTAACGGCCTTGTTTGAATGGGTAAAGCTGGATGCCAGAGAACAGATTTTTCACTTTGAGCTTTTTGACATCAACGAATTATCCCGAGATATTATTGCACAGTGGATTCCCATTTTGGAAAATGCCGGTTTAAATTATGACATCGATATACCTGAAACAGAATATTCCCTCCGGGTTGACCCAAACGCCTATACCCGTATCCTCAATAACCTGCTGCAAAATATTGTGACTCATAGCGAGGCGGATCATATGACGCTGCGCATTACCGGGGATACACAGCAGGTAAAAATCCTGGTAACAGACAACGGCAAAGGAATCTCTCCAGACGATCTTCCCCATATCTTTGAGCGAATGTATCAATGCGATCACTCCCGGACTGCTAAAGGAAACGGGCTTGGACTTTCTATTGCCAAAGAGCTTGTCAGTGCCCACAAGGGAGCGATTACAGCGGCCAGCACGCCCGGAGCTGGAACTACATTTACGATCTTATTTCCGAAAGCCCTGCGATAGCGCAGATTGTCGAAAAAGGTATTAGAGATACCTTTTTCGACAATTAGGGGTTCTCGTGCTGCGGCACTCGCAAAGTAATGCTTTTCGGAAGTAAATTCCTCGAAGCCTTGATATTAAACAATTTTCGCCGCCGAGACCAGCAAGACTCGCCGTCGTCAGCGAAAATTAAATCGCACGGCGATTGGACGTACAGACAACGGACAGAAGACTTTTTTGACAAGCTGAGCCCTGCGGTAGCGCGGGGCTTCCTTACTGCTAAAACAAGATAAAAGCAAGGTTACGGCAAGGTTTTGGCAAGGTTAATGTTTTATACTTTTTACTGTGATTGTTTCTACCGCTATGCCGGTATTATATTACAAAAGTAAAACTATTGAAAGTTAGGTAATTTTATATGAATGATTTTGTGATTGAAACAAAACAACTGACAAAGATTTACGGAGAGCAGACAGCCGTTAACGCAGTCAATCTCCATGTAAAAAAAGGCCATATTTACGGTCTGCTTGGACGCAACGGAGCCGGAAAGACCACCATTATGAAAATGATTTTAGGCTTAACCCCTATCACTTCCGGCGAGGCGGATGTGTTCGGCAAGAATATTAAAGGCCGTGAAAAGCGAGTATATCCCCGCATTGGTGCTATTATCGAAACACCGGGATTCTATCCTAATCTGAGCGGGACGGAAAACTTGGAAATTTTCGCAAATCTACGCGGCACAGCCGCCCCAAACGCTGTGGAGAACGCATTGAAGGTTGTTGGCTTGCCCTATAAGGACAAAAAGCTGTTCGCCAAGTATTCTCTCGGCATGAAGCAGCGTCTTGGTATTGCGAACGCTATTTTGCATGACCCGGAGCTGCTGATCTTGGACGAGCCTACAAACGGTCTTGACCCTATCGGCATTGCAGAAGTAAGAGAATTTATAAAGAATTTGAGCGCCACGCACGGAAAGACAATTCTTATTTCCAGCCATATTCTTTCAGAAATATCTTTATTAGCTGATGATATTGGAATCATTGACCACGGCGTTTTGCTGGAAGAAAGCAGCATGGAGGAGCTGAAACGAAAAAGCGGCAGGTATATTCTGCTGCAGGTTTCTGATGTTCCTAAAGTTACCCTGATTTTGGAACGTCAATTTGGCTTGAAGGATTATTCTGTGCAGGACGATCATACGCTGCGGCTCTATGATACCTCTCTGGATATGGGGGAAATCAATAAAGCCCTTGTGACGCAGGATGTAACCGTAATTAGTTCGGGGCTTTGTAATGATACCTTAGAGGACTATTTCAAAAAAATCACAGGAGGAGAAGGCATTGCTTAAACTAATTCAAACAGAATTCCTTAAATTGCGCCGCAGGAAACTCGTCTGGCTAATGTTGTTGGCCGCCCTCATCATGCCGTTTTTAGCATTCTTATTATTTAAATATACGAAGCAGACAGGCGCTGATCCGGTACAATTTTATAAATGGTCTGCGTTCGGATACACTTTTTTAATTATCTTGCCCTTCGTTCTGGGAATGCTTTGTACCATACTTATGCACGATGAAAACCGGTATGATATGCTTAAACAGCTTTGGATTGTGCCTGTCAGCAAAATGGGGTACTTTTTCAGTAAATTTTTTATAGTTTTGGCCTATTCCATTTGTTTCATGCTGATTACAACCGTTGCTTCTGTTATATTCAGCGTACTTTCCGGATGTGTCGCATTTGAATGGGGAAGCGTAATATTTTTGCTGAAAAAGTGTTTGGAGATTGGTTTTATTGCTGCTTTTGCAATGCTGCCGATTTTGGCAATAGCTGCGTCGCAAAAGGGATATATTCTCCCGGTTTGCATTACATTGATTTATAGTTTTCTTGGCTTTTTCATCATGACGATAAATATGTATATACACCCCTTATCAAGTATGGCTGTAATAATCGCAAGAAATGGAGATATTCCGGGCATTGTATTTACACAAGCAATTAACGTTCCTTTAGCATTTCTTTGCATTTTTACCTGGGACATTGCTGCGGTATTACTTGCAAACATCACATTGAGAAGACGTAAGTGAGGCGTGAATCATGCAAAAATTACTTTGGGCCGAACGCCAAAAGCTTCGCCGTTCAAATATTGTTTTACTTGCAGTTTTTGCAACAGTTACGGTAGCAGCCATTATTTTTATTGGGGGAAAGAATGCGGACTATAATTCCCAATATATAGATGATGCAGGCTGGTATATGACTATGGTTCAACCATGGGCAACACTGTTTGTTCTTCCAGCAATTATTGCCCTGTTGGGCAGTTATATGATTTGTCGTGAAGAACAGGATGACACGATGAAGTCTCTGCGGATTATTCCCGTAGATGAAGAAAAATTAACCGCTGCAAAAATGATTATTACGTTCATATTCAGTATACTCATCTACTTGCTGCTGTTTGCTATAACATTTTTGGTGGAAGCCATTTTACATTTTTCCGATTTAACGGTGGGAATGGTTTTAAGTTTTCTGAAAACATACTTGCTGGAGGGTTTAGGTATATTCCTTGCTGTCTCACCCATTATTGCTTTGGTTTCACATATGAAAAAGAGCTATTGGCTTGCTCTGGTAATCACTGAAATGTACTCTTTTGCCGGACTATTTATGAGTATGTCAGATACCTTAAAAACCTTCTATCCTATTACAGCAGTATTTGGTGTCTCCGGCTACTATGAAACCACCTGTGGAAATCGAATGGCAAGTATTATTGTCCTATTGCTATGTGGCGGCCTTTCCGCCTTTTTACTGAAGGGCTTAAAGCATAGTGAAGAAAGTTGAATCTCAATATGAAGAAAAAAATTATATTTGTATTGCTCTTTGCTATGCCGCACTGTTAAACCGAATGGAAATTTAGCAATGACCCACCTAAAGGGGTAACAGATCAGTTAGTTGAATGGCTTGGCAAGCTTGGTCACTAACTAAAAAGCCAGACTAAAAGTGTAAATCTGATGGACAATGGCCAGAAAGGTACCTGTTTATGAGAAAAAAATTATATAGAATTAGAGAAGGAAAAATCCTTGCCGGTGTTTGTGGCGGCATTGCCAGATACTTTGATGTAAGCCCCAAAGTGATACGGTTACTCTGGGCAATATTTTTTGCGGCATACGGAAGCGGGCTTGTTGCCTATATTCTGTTTTCAATTTTCGTACCAAAAGAGCCAAGCAAGTAGAATTAAATTATTTCTGACATCGCCGGACGGCAGGTAAAGAAAAAAGCCGGCGTACAGCAGGAATATTGACATGCCCATACACTTTGAGGCGGCTTTGAATAAATCAAGGTCGCCATTTGCATTCTCCAAAAGAAAACAAACCATGTCTGAGAAAATTATATAATTTGAACGCGGGTATCATCAAGAACGAGTTGCAAAAAATACTGTAATACGGCACCAATTCCTTATTGTTAAACTGAGTGCATGGACTGTTAGTGGAAGTAAAAAGCTCGCGAAGTAACCGCAGCGGAGTTGATAACATACGGATATGCGTATATAATCAAATAAAAATGGTTGGGGGCTCATTACAATGCTTGACTATATTTCAGTTGCGGATGCGGCGGTCAAATGGCATATTTCTGAGCGCCGTATACAAAAGCTCTGTGAGGAAAAGCGAATTGAAGGTGTGATCCGTTTTGGCCGTTCGTGGGCGATACCAAAATCCGCCCAAAAGCCTATTGACGGGCGAAAAAAGGAGGCTAAAAAGGAATGAATCGGCTTTTGCTGCTGGAGGATGATATCAGCCTGATTGACGGGCTTGAATTTTCGCTCAGAAGAAATGATTTTGATATTGTCGTAGCCCGCACAGTTCAGGCTCAATGAGCTGATTTCCAGAATCAACGCGCTTTTGCGCCGTGCGGGCATGGTAAACACGCCACCTGCTGAGCTTCAGTCAAACGGGCTTACCGTTAAGCTGAAAGAAGCAAGCAGCTTATGGGGCATTTCTCCACGTATGATAAATTACTATAGCTCTGCGGGCCGCATTCCAGGAGCTATAAAGATTGCGACAATCTGGTTAATTCCGAAAGATACGGGTAAACCCGTTGATAAGCGATATAAGATCAGCCAACCAAGAGGGAGTGAAAGTAAATGAAGCGTATTTTATTAGTTGAAGATGATTTAAGTTTAATCAAGGGTCTATCCTTTGCGGTTAAAAAGCAGGGATATGATTTAAATATTGCCCGCACCTGTTGCGAGGTCGGTGCAATATGGGCAGACGGGAAATACGATTTGGTGGTTTTGGATGTTTCCCTACCTGATGGTTCCGGTTTTGATATTTGCAAAGAAATCCGGCAGACCTCAAAAGTACCCATTATATTTTTAACTGCGGCTGATGAAGAAACCGACATTATAATGGGGCTTGATATCGGCGGCGATGATTATATTACAAAGCCTTTTAAGTTGGCTGTGTTTATGTCAAGAATAAACGCGTTGCTCCGTAGAAGTGATAATTTCATGCAGACAGAGTCCGAACTGCGTTCTAACGGTATTAGAATTCAACTTCTAAAAGGAGAAGTCTACAAGAAAGATGAACGGCTTGAATTAACGGCCGGTGAATATAAGCTGCTGCGTCTTTTTATAGAAAATCCAAATGTGGTACTGTCATCAGAACAGATTTTAAGCCGGTTATGGGATTGCAGTGAGAATTATGTGGACAACAATACCCTTACTGTATACATCCGAAGATTACGCACAAAAATTGAAGATGATCCAAGCACCCCCAAAAGGATAATTACTGTCCGGCGCATGGGGTATAAGTGGAATTCAGCGGACTGAGGTGCAGGATGAAAATACTGGCAAATAAAAAAATTAAGTCTCTCTTTTATAGAATGCTAATGTGCATGTCAGTGTTCGCGGTTATTGCAGTAGTTCTTATGAACTTTGCAGCTCAAAAAGCAGCAATTTATATCTTTTTATGTTCTTCATGTGTGTTCGCAGCAATTTTGGCTTGCTGCTATGGATATTTTAAAGAACAGCACATGATTATTGAAACTGCTGCTGCACAAATTACAGATTACGTAGCCGGCAATCAAGACGCCCGCATTCAGTGTGATGAGGAAGGCGAGCTATACAGACTGCTCCACGAAGTAAATTCTTTGGTTTCCATTTTGAATGCCCACGCAGAAAACGAGTTGAGATCAAAGGAATTCTTGAAGAACACGATAGCGGATATTTCGCATCAGCTCAAAACGCCGCTCGCGGCACTCAACATCTATAATGGCATTTTGCATAGTGAAGCGGAGAAATCACCAACGATCCAGGAATTCACAGACCTTTCAGAACAAGAGTTGGAAAGAATAGAAACACTTGTCCAAAACTTGTTGAAAATCGCAAAACTTGACGCCGGAACAATTGTGATAGAAAAAGCCGAAGAAAACGTATCCGAAATGATGGGGAGTATTGAAAGGCACTTTGCATTTCGTGCCTCGCAAGAAGAAAAAAATATAATTTTATCCGGTGCTGAAGATATTTCTCTATTATGCGACCGTAATTGGCTGATTGAAGCAATCAGCAATATCGTAAAAAACGCCTTTGACCATACAAAAAAAGGGAATGAAATTTACATTGAATGGAAACAATTTGCGTCTGTTGTGCAAGTCATTATTAGAGACGACGGAAGCGGTATTCACCCGGAGGATTTGCACCATATTTTCAAAAGATTTTATCGCAGTCGTTTTTCTAAAAACACGCAGGGCGTAGGACTTGGCTTGCCGCTTGCAAAGGCCATTATTGAAGCGCACAACGGAACAGTCGAGGTTGACAGTAAATTTGGTATCGGGACTACTTTTTCAATCAATTTTTTAATTCCTACACAATTGTAGGGTGCGTGTCATGTGACAGTAGGCTTGACGTGATACTCTTTCAATATCAAAGCAGAAAGAGGTGGACAACCTGTGAATTTATTGGAAGTTAAATCAATTTCCAAAACCTATGGCAGCGGTGAAGCTGCCGTACACGCATTGAAAGATGTCAGCTTTTCCGTCCCGAAAGGCGAGTTTGTCGCCATTGTCGGAGAATCCGGCTCCGGAAAAAGTACCCTTTTGAATATGGTGGGTGCCCTTGATAATCCCACTTCCGGAGCAGTATTTATCGACGGTAAAGATATTTTTGCTATGAAAGACGACAGCCTGACAATCTTCCGCCGCAGAAATATCGGGTTTATTTTTCAAAGCTTTAATCTGATTCCTGAGCTGACGGTTGAGCAGAATATTATATTTCCGGTACTGCTTGACTACCAAAAAACCAATAAAAAATATCTGGAAGAATTACTTACTGTGCTTAATTTGAAAGATCGCCGCAGCCATTTACCCAGCCAATTATCTGGCGGACAGCAGCAACGTGTTGCGATAGGGCGCGCACTGATTACGCGGCCCTCCCTTATCCTGGCAGACGAACCGACGGGTAATCTGGACACGCAGAACAGCAGCGAAGTAATCACTTTACTGAAAGAGGCCGCAAAGACGTATGAGCAAACCATTGTTATGATTACCCATAACCGGAGTATCGCACAAACCGCAGATCGGGTACTGCAAGTCTCGGACGGTGTGCTGACTGATTTCGGAAGGTGCCGCGAATGAAAAGCTATCTTAGCCTTATTCCGATTTCCGCAAGGGTACATAGACGGCAGAACCGAATGACGCTCCTATGTATCATCTTTGCTGTATTTTTGGTAACGGCTGTTTTTTCTATGGCAGACATGAGCGTCAGGATGGAGACTGCAAGATTAGTGGCGAAACACGGCAGCCAGGCTCTTCAAAATATGATGAACAACGCTGTGGTACAAAATTATTTTTTTCTCGCTGCGGCGCTGTTTGTGCTGATACTGATTGCCGGCGTATTGATGATTTCAAGCAGCATAAACAGCAATGTTGCTCAGAGGACAAAGTTTTTCGGTATGATGCGCTGCATTGGAATGAGCAGGCAGCAAATTATCCGTTTTGTAAGATTAGAAGCGCTTAACTGGTGCAAAACGGCTATTCCGATAGGTGTTGTACTTGGAATTGTAATCACATGGGTGCTGTGTGCTGTGTTGCGGTTCCTTGTCGGGGAAGAGTTTTCCAACATACCGTTATTTGGAATCAGCATGATCGGAATTGTCAGCGGAATCCTGGTAGGTGTTATTACGGTTCTCATTGCCGCTAGTTCTCCTGCAAAACGGGCCGCTAAAGTATCACCTGTAACAGCGGTATCGGGCAATTCCCAAAATGCAAACAATGCAAACCATGGGTTGCGTACCCGCCTTTTCAAAATTGAAACCGCCCTAGGTGTTCACCATGCTGTATCGAATAAGAAAAACCTGATTCTTATGACAGGTTCTTTTGCACTTAGCATTATCCTCTTTTTGAGCTTTACAGTTGTGATCGATTTTGTTGGCCACCTCATGCCGCAATACTCTGATGATTCCGACATCAACATTTCCAGCAGCGACGGTTCAAATATCATAGATAGTGCGCTGCTGAGCAAACTTGAGGGCATGGATGGCGTGAAACGTGTTTTTGCCCGCCGTAACCTATCTGATGTTCCGGCGAAAGTCGGAAAAGATAATTCTCAGGCAGAAATGATTGATCTGATTTCCTATGATGACTTCGATTTGGATTGCCTTGCAAAAGATAAATTATTGAAACAAGGCAGCGATATCGCGAAAGTTTACGGAGACAGCAAGTATGTGCTTGCCGTTTGCGGTAAAAACAATCCCTTGGAGGCAGGAGACGTCTTGTATGTGGATGGTCAGGAACTGACAATCGCAGGGACGCTGAAATACAACCTTTTTAGCAGCGACGGCAGTTTGGACGAAAAAATAACGGTCATTACTTCCGACGAAACGTTTACCCGGCTGACCGGCATTTCCGATTATTCGCTCGTAATGATCCAAACGGCAAAAGACGCAACGGACGAAAATGTGGCCGCCATCCGCAGCGCCGCAGGCGAAAACGGTACGTTTTCCGATCTGCGAGACCAACGCACAGCGAATACTTATACTGCTTTTGTGTTGTTTGTCTATGCGTTTTTAGCTATTATTACTTTGGTCACTGTGTTAAATATTATGAACAGCATTTCCATGAGCGTATCTGCAAAGATAAAGCAGTATGGAGCCATGCGGGCGGTTGGCATGGATGAACGTCAGATAACAAAAATGATAGGGGCCGAAGCGTTCACCTATGCTGTATCCGGCTGTATTGTCGGCTGCACCATTGGTCTGTTGGTCAGTAAGCTGTTATATAACTACCTTATTACTGCTCATTATAGCTACGCTACTTGGAGTATTCCTGTTGTTCCTCTTGTGATAATTCTCCTGTTTGTTGTTGCCGCTGCTATCGCTGCGGTCTATGCTCCGGCAAAACGAATTCGGAATATGGCAGTTACCGATACAATCAATGAACTGTAAGGGTGCTATTTATGAAAACGGAGACAACGATTAAACAGAACTAAATGCTCTACTATCTGCCCGACGACGGCAAAAGAAAAATCCGTCGTACAGTAGCCATATTCCCACGCGCCAAAGGAACGGCGGCTTTGATTTTCAGAGCCGCCGTTCCTTTTTGTACTGAGCAAAAAACCGATCAATGATAAATTGATCTTGTTATTAATGTATTCGATGCTTTATATCTAGTTTCCTCAACTGCTTAACAGCTGCGAATCATTAGATCAATCCCGATTTCTGCAGGAGCCGCTGTACAATAACCGATACCTCGGCGCGGGTCATGTTGTCAGTTGGTGCGAGGGTCTCGTTTCCTTTGCCGGAAATGATTCCTGCTTTAACACACGCAGCGGCGTTTTCCCGCGCATAATTTGATATATCAACGGCGTCTGTATAATTATCAAGCAATGTGGTGATGTCACTGTCATATAGTTCGGTATTCAATTTTGTAATTTTCATAGCTCTTGCGATAATCGTCATCGCCTGTTCACGGGTTATCTGCACGTTCGGCCTGAATGTATTGTCTTCATATCCGGATATGATGCCGTAGGTGATTGCTGTTTCAACATATCCGCAGTACCAGTCCTGGCTAGAGACATCTCTAAACTTATTTTCGCCCATTCCTTCGGCAAGGCCCAGCGCCCGTACGACGATTGCCGCAAATTCTGCGCGGGTAATGTTGCGGTCAGGCCTGAAATTTCCGTTTCCATCGCCATTTATTATGGTTCTTGAGGCCATGTTGTCAATTGCGTCCTTAGCCCAGTGTCCTTCAACATCTGCAAATTCAACATCGTTGTGAATCAGCGTATAAACGCTGTTTGTCAGGCTGTTGATTACAGCATAATAAGCCCCGTCTATTTCCACGATTTCTGTGGGGACATGGCGTACTGTTCCATCTGGTTCAACGACGACCGCGGTGGTTATTTTCGTGTGATCAACGCCGTCCGGAATCGCTATCGTCCTCTCCACATACGCGTTAAAGCTGCTGACATTAACAGTCTGATCGCCGTAAGTACAGGTTATTGTATAGGCGACCGCCGGCACCATCAGCGTAAATCCGCTGTCATCCCCTGCATTCTCAATCACCTGAACCATGGAATCCGAAGGTGTGGAAATGCTGACAGTTACATTAATATCCGCTAGAGATACATTTGTTCCCAGCTGCTGTGACACAGCTTCTATGTTGATTTCAGTAGCCGGCAGCGTATACGTTGCAGAATCGGTCTGGACAATTAGCGTTGCATCCTTATCTTCCATATTCTTGACCATCTGCCCTGTCAGTTCGCCTGACGCGATGTCAGCTCCGTCGGCAATGGGAATTGTCACAATTGCGCCATCTCCGGCGGAGTCGAGCATTACATCAAGTTTGTCCGTGTCAACTGTGATCGTTGTTTTCGTCTGTCCGTTTTCTGTCGTCGTTTCGGCAATACCGGCGTTCTGGTACTGGCCGTTAACAATGACGTTTGTTCCGTTACTATTAGTAACACCTGTGCCGATTGCCCCGAAGGAGTTGTCGCCGCTATCTGTCGGAGGGACCGGAGGATTTACACTTGCTTCTACAAAGCCGGGATAGCCGTCAGGCGTGTTTAAAATCCATGTGCGCAAGGTATAACTCAGCATTCCGCCGGCATTTGCAGTATCAGCATAGCCGTTTAGGGCATCCAATCGCGTCTTTGTTTTCAGATCAGCTGAGGTTATCCCCATACACGTGGTATCTGCGGCATCCACTTCAGGCGTGTTGTTACCGATTCCGATAATCTCACCTGTGGCTCTTGCCGAACCGCCATAAGACTGTGTAGCAGATATGTTCCAATAACAGTCTGAAAGTGTGCATGCCTCATCCTCATCCTCAACGGTGGGATTGTATCCCAAAAGTCCGCCCCAAAATGGTGTTGAATCTGCTGCGGAAACACTTGCAGCTCCGTATGCCGCGCAGTTCCTGAGCTGGCCGCCATTCGCATAACCCACAAGACCTCCTGTATATGAGCCGTCGTCACCGGTCACCGCAACATTTGCATAGCTGTTGTATATCGACGCACCTTCTGTACGCCCAACCAAGCCGCCGGCACAGGATTGAGAAACATTGTCATTTATGATCACAGTGCCATTTGCCCCGCAGTTATAGATTTCATTGCTGTCGAAATAGCCAACCAGTCCGCCGAAAAATGTGCGTGTTGAACTTCCCGAAACAGATCCTTCGGCATAGCAGTTAACCAAAATGCAAGTTGAATAGCCGCATAAAATTCCGGTATAGCAATCCTCATCACCCAAACCATTTACGATGATCGTGCAGTCAGAAACATTGCAATCGTAAATATTTCCCGTATCATAAGCCACCCCACACAGTCCGCCGGCAAGTATATTATAAAGGCTTGAAACTTGGATGGAGCACTGGGTAACACTGCAATTTGAGATGTTACCTGCATTAACAGCGCACAACGCCCCAACATAAGAGGTGTCATATGGATTGCCGGTTATACTCACAGTATCAAGTTTAACGCCGGTAATAGATACAAATGAATTGCCGAACAAGCCCGCCATCGGGTATTCTGAAGAATCAATTTTCATATTAGAAATCGTATGTTCATTGCCGTTGAATGTAGCGCAGATACCTGTACTTTCATCCCCAATCGGCACCCAAAAATGAGCTGAGAGATCAATGTCCGAGGTCAGCTCAAATGTATAATCGATAAACCGGTTGCCATCCTGAGCCTGCTTTGCTATCCATGCCAGCTCTTCGGCGCTTGTGATGGTATAGGTTGTTCCATCCAGTGCGGGTTCTGAGACATAATCGACCCAGTTGTCACTCAAGCCGGTAGTAACGGTCAGCTTTTCGCTGTTTGCAGACGCATTATGCGTGCTGGTTGCCTTTACTCGTTGATAAATGTCATACGCGGTGTTGGAGGACAGCCCGGAAAACACATTGCTGCTTTGCCACCAGTCGCTGAGTGACGTTTGCCCCGCTGGAACGCAGACGTACTGATAGCCATCCAAAGCAGTTAATGTAATGCTGCTTGCTGTTACTTCGGATGTCACTGGTGCGGTGATATCTGTTGTCTCACAAGCAGCTCTTTGAACAGATGATGTTGCGGTGCTGGTAACGCGGCCCCCTTGTTCGCTGCTTGCGATTTTAACGCTGATTGTATAATAGAGATCGTCTGCCGTCAGCGTGTAAGTGTTTCCGGTAGCGCTGGCGATAACCGCATCACCGGACCAATTGGTTCTTATCCACTGATACGAGAGTGTGCCGCTGTTGTTGCTGCCGGTTAGTGACGCTGTGAGTGTTTCTCCGTACACCGCGTTACCGGAAATTGAAGCAGTTCCTGTCAAAGCTTCTGCATAGAACGGATATCCGCTGTTCGTGAGGGCGCTGTCGGCTTTCCAGGAGTTATAGTCTGACGTATCTGCCCAAGTGTTGAGAGCGTCTAAAAGAGAGGCGTTTATCGAGACAGTAACCGAAGCCGATCCGCTGGCCGGCACGATGGTATATTCCGCGTCGTCGGCAAGCGTCCATGCTGTACCGCTGCCAGAAAAAGAGTAACTGTAGCTTATCGCCGCTGAACTTGCTCCAACTGCGTCCGTGCCGATAAGCCAGTAGCAATATCTTACAACGTTATAATCTTCGTTAAGTCCTATTATGCCGCCAACTTCACTGCCACCGCCGACAGAACCTGTATTATAGCAGTTTTTAACCGTGCAGCCAGTCTGTTTGTTATAACCTATAACACCGCCAATGTTATTTCCCGTGCTGCTGATGCTGCCGACATTATAACAGTTCATGACCTTTGCGCTGGAGTAGTGGTATCCGACAATACCGCCCGCATCGTCTCCGGTACTATCAACACTGCCGGAATTATAGCAGTTAATTATAGTGGAGCCGATACTTTCACCAGCGATACCACCGGATGCAACTCCGCCGCAGCTGACTGCGCCAAGGTTATAGCAGTTTACTAACTGGGCGCTAAAAGAAATCATCCCGGCAATACCGCCAACGTACTGCGTTCCAATTACCATACCTTCGTTATAGCAGTTTGATACCGTTGCACCGGAACCGGTTATAGAACCAATAATACCGCCAACGTATGCTCCGCCCTGGATATAGCTGCTCGTTACGCCCACATTTTCGATCGTGCTGCCGCCTTCGGCATATCCAAACAAGCCGACCGGGTAGATTGCGGTATTGTTAATATAAATTCCGATGACCTTGTGTGCAGCACCATCGAATCTTCCGTTAAATGGATATGTAGTATCCCCTATCGGTGTCCAAGTTCTTGCCGGTGACGTGGTACTCCAGCTTTCCCAGCCTGTCGTGTCATTCAGCTGGATATCTGCGCCCAGCGTTATCGTCTTTTCGCTGAAATCATCAGTACCAGCGTTGACAAGTGCGGCAAGCCCTGCCAATTGCTTTGCCGTTGAGATCGTGAAGCTTGTGTCCGTATCGTTATACCAGCTTGTGTCCGATGTTCCGTCCCAACTATCCGATATTGCCGATGCCGATAATGAGAATTGTGGCATAAGCCCGATTACCATGACCAACGTTAGGATAACAGCAATAAATTTTGACGGTTTATTTAGTTTCATTTTCTTCGCTCCTTATGTTGCATTCATTCATACATGTAACACATTCTACTCAATTCGACATTTTACATTTGTAATCTGAATAATTTCTAAATATAAACGAAGAAGTCAAGGTTTTTCGCCCTGACTTCTTCCGTACATCATATTGAATTATCATATTTCCGCTTTCAACCTGTGATACACTTCTTCCATTCCTTTGTGGGGCTTTAATCCCAATTCTTGCTTTAGTGTCTTTCTATAGGCTTCATATAGTTTCATTGCGGCAATTCTGTCACCCATTTTTTCATAGGCATGAATCAGCATACTATGCGCCTGCTCTGATAATGGGTCCTTCTCCAGCAAGCTGCGCAAGTGTCCCGCCGCTTTGACATAATCACTTTTCTCCAAATATATGTTTGCCAACCGCACCAAAATTTCAAAATACATCTGCTCTAAGCGGTGCCGTTCGTCTATGACCCACTGGCTATAGCAGCCTTCCATATAATCACCCTGATAGGAAGAAGCGGTTTCTTCCAATAAATCAGCCGCCAAAGAATCGGGCATTTCCACTGATCTATTAGAACAGGCTTGAAACCGCTGCACATCACTGCTGATGTCACTTGTTTTCAGAATATACCCCTTGTTTTTATATATAAGTCCCTTTGGCAAACCTGGATTTTTTAGAACCGCTCGAATTTGATAGATATAGGTGTATAGCCAGTTTGAAGTTTGCTCCGGGTCCATCTCGGGCCAAATATCCTCGAGTATTTTTTCTTTATAAATCGCTTTGCCAATGTTTTTCACAAAATAAGCAAAAAGCTCCATTGCTTTGGATGTTTTCCATTTAATCGGTTTTTGTTCCTGTGTCTCATACACTTCAAATGTACCAAAGAAACGCACAGATACCAGTGCGTTTTGGCGCAATTCCTGATCGGCATTGCGATTTTGGTCATTTATCTCCGTGAGGAGCTTTTCTGTCCGCTTTTTTATGGTTGGCATTGGACTTTGAGAAAGAGAAAGCAGCATTTCCGTCGCCAGGCTTCCCATACGAAGAACAATCATATCTATAAACTCTTCCTCAATACCCAATTCGATTCCCAGCTGAATGATTGGCACGGAAATGTGTCCATATGAGAGAAATACTTGAATATAATTCTCCTTTGCAGCCAAATCAAAGCACTCTTTTGCGTATTGAATCGATTTTTCGCGATCTACCTGCGCATACACATTGGATAAGACCCAGCAGCACTGGCAGATCAGATTTTTAGCCTGAACCTTTCGGCCAACCGCCAAGGCGTGTTCAAGAAGCTGGAGGCCCTCCTGCGGGTTGCCGTGATTGATATACGCCATGCATCCCACAAACTCACAGACCGCAAGATTTAATTCAGAGTTTTGTTTTGCGTATTCAATAGACTGTAGTATCAACGCTTTCCCCTGAGGGATTTTTCCATCTGTCATCAGAATATTGCCGTATAGTGCAAGATACCAAGTATATTGAAAGTCTTTTCGATCAAGTTTTTTGTAGAGCACACCGGCATCATTGAAATATTTTTTGGCTGCTTCTTTATCGCCTAAGTCACTATAAATCAAGGCGAGCTCATGGTATGCGCGCGGCAGCTCGTCAATAAGTCCCAACCGCTCCATTGTATCGATTTCTTCTTTAAGCAGATTTACCGCCTTGTCCAATTCGCCCCAATCTCGGTATATTTTTGCTAACGTGGTTTTCTGCGAGTACCGCTCCGCTTCAAAATTCGAAAGAGCATCCTGCTCTTTCGAAAATAGTTCTTTCGCGGTATCGTAATACTCAATGGCCGTATAATACTCACCCAATGTGTAGTACGTTGCGCCCAAATGCTCCATAAAGTAAGCAGTCAATTTTGGCGACCCGGTTCGCTTTGAAAATTCAAGTCCATTTTTCAAGGTCTCGGCAGCTTCGCTTAACGCTCCAATCCACAGGAGCGTATTTACTTTTTCCAAAACAACATCGTACCATTTTGTTATAGGCAGAGTTCGTGCATCGTCAAGTGTTTTATTTAAAACGGTTATGCTTTCCGGCAGTCGTCCGGCTCTTCTAAGTACAATCGCCTTTTGGAAGCGCGCATTCAATAGTTCTTCAGTGTTTTCATCAAACGAAAAGATTTTTATCGCTTCATCGATTTTTGTCAGCGCGTCATACCACATACCTTTGTAATTATGTAAGATTCCATGGAGCAACATAAAGTGTGGTGAGTTTTCTCCATACTCAAAGGGGATTTGCTCCAGCCAGCGATTAACTGTACGCCAGTTGCCAGCCTTAATGATTCTGACTGCAATTCTTTCGATGATAGGCACTACTTTGTGATAAGCTTCAGAAAACAGATAGTATTCGATAGCTTGAGCATCATTTTCCTTATCCCGAAAATAATCCCCCGCCTTTTTGAAAAGCGCTTTCTTTTTTTCTCCCAGATGATTCTGTAAAAATTTCTTGAATAAATGATGATATTGGTAAGATACTTCTTCGCCTTCTATTCTCATCAAAAACAGATTTTCCCCGAGAAGTTTCTCCAGTGTGTTGCTGCTGTTATTTGTTTCAGTCAACACATTACAAATATCCGGTATTAATGTATCAAGGATAGATGTATAAATCAGAAACTTTTGCAGATCACTCGGCAATTGCTGATATATCTCCTCGGCAAAATAACGATATATGGCATCACGGCTTTCCAAGTTAAGAGGTAAATCATTTTTGAATGACTTTTGCATTGAAGCAGTTTTTATGAGTGATAACGCAGCTGCCCAACCGTCTGTTTCTGTTTGGTATTTTTCAATTACTTTTTCTGATTCCGAAACATCCGTTGAAAAATCAAGAAGCATCCTAATTTCATCGTTACTGAATCTAAGGTGATTATAATTAAGTTCATTCACCAGACCATGCGTCTTCAAACGTGTTTTATTAATTGGGACATTATGACGGCTGGAAATAATTAAACGAACACCATCAGAGAGATATTTGATCAATTCCTCAATAAACTGATGAATTGGTTTTTCGTGAATCAAGTGATAGTCATCCAAAATAAATGTAAGCCCGTCTTTCGCTCTTGCTTCCAATTCGTTGGTGAGCAGCGCAACGATGGTCCGCATTGATACATCCTGATTTTTTTCAATTTGGTTTAATACCTGAACGCCGAATCGAGAGATCTCTTTTGAAATCGCCGCGACAAAATATCGAATAAACAGAATAAGGTCGTTATCGAATTCATCTAACTGATACCATACAACAGGAGTGTCGGCAACGGCGGCAAACTGGGAAATCAAGACTGTCTTGCCGTAGCCTGAAGGCGCGGATAATATCGTCAGCTTATTATGCGCGTATGCACTAAACTCCTCAATTAACCGCTTTCTCCAAATGGTTTTTGCGCCGATTAAGGGGGGATTAATTTTAACTAAAAGCAATTCGTTCCCGGTATTCATCAGCGTTTTCTCCTTGTTTACAAAGGGTTGTACTACTTTATTATAAATCATTGTAACCTGAGAAGCCACGTCAAGTTTATCAAGATGCTGCATAAATTGCACGGCGGCAGCAAGAGTGGTCAGACCGAACTATTGCAGGCCAATCTAATCAAACGTTTGACGCAAACCATATCGCCCTCGACAATGAAATGTTTGATTTCCATACGCGGTTTAAGGCCTAAAAAACCGTGCAAGTCTACGCTAAGAATGAGCTCATAAATATAAAGAATGGCTATTATGACAAAAAGGAGTGCCGGTTCTATTGCAATAACTATTGAGATAGCCTATAATTTCACAAAAAACACGTATTAGGATGATGGAAAATGCACGGGTAACTGTGCGGCATTTTCGCCAAATACAGTAAATAGGAGTGATTTGTTTGATCAACACGAACCATAAGATCAATTTCGATGCTGAAAAATGTGTCGGCTGCAAGCTGTGCTACAAGGCTTGCTTTGTCGATGTCATTCGCTGGGATGAAAAAGCAAAAAAACCGATTTTTAAATATGTAGAGGACTGCGAACACTGTTTTGTATGCCAGTCCGTCTGCAAAAAAGAAGCTATCGAGGTCTGTCCTGATTTTTCCAGCGAACATTTCCAGCAGACCTTTGAGCAGTATCGCTGATGGAGGAAGAGAAAATGGATATTAAGAGAGTTGATCTATCCTGTGATGTTCTCATCGCCGGCGGCGGTGTGGGTGGCCTTTCCTGCGCGGTCGCTCTGAAAGAGCAGAACCCGGATCTGGACATTATCATCATCGAAAAGCAGTTTGCCGGCTACGGTGGAAAAGCCAACAAAGGCGGCGGCGTGCTGCAGTATTTCAACGATGATGTAGACCCCATGGCATTTCTGGCCATGCACGTCAACAGCATCGGCTGCTTCCTCGGCAACCAGAAGATGCTGCTGACCTATATGCAGCGCAACCATGAAATGCTGGATCGCCTCACCTCCTGGGACGTGAACGTGCCCAAGAATCAGGACGGCACCTATAACGTCTGCCCCACCGGGCCCTACACTTCCATGATCTGCGTCGATCTGGATCTCTGCATCCAGATTCGCCGGAGAGCGGAAAAGCTGGGCGTGAAGATCTATGACAAGACCGCCGTTGCCGAGCTGTTCACCACGGACGGCGAGATCTCCGGCGTTGGCGCTTACAGCATTCTGGACGGCACCTTCTACATCGTTGAAACCAAGCGCGTCGTCATGGCGACCGGCAGCCAGAATTATCGTATCGCCTCCATGTGGTCCAACGGCCGCGGCGACGGCATTGCCGCCGCTTACCGCGCCGGCGCCGAGATGCGCAATGCCGAGTTCGGCAACTTTGCCCAGCTTATGAAGGTGAAGAGCCACAACGAGGTCGTCTTCGGCGAAAACTATATGTACAATGCCGACGGCGAAAACATCACCAAGAACTTCCGCTGGATGCGGGAGACCGATATCAACTCCAACACAATTCTGGAGTGGTATGAACAGATGAAGAGCGGCCACGGCCCCGTCCATCTGGACTTCAAGGGCGATCCCGGAGCCGATGAAAACGCGTTGGAGAAACTCTGGTACCGCCCCTATGGTAAGAAATTCCGTGACCTGAACACCGCGGCGGGCCGCACGGTGGACTCCGATCTGGAGGTCTGCCCCCTGCTCATCGGCGAGCAGTCCCCCATCCGCGTTGAGGATGATATGCAGACCACCATTGCCGGCCTGTACGCCATCGGCGACTGCTCTTACTGCGGCTCCGGCGCCTCCGGCGCAGTGCCCGCACCTCCGGGACGCAACCGCGGCTCCGGTATCCTGAACGCCGTGTTCTCCGCCATTGTCTGCGCCGAGAATCTGGCGTCAAAGCCCGTGGGCGAATTTAAAGGCATCTGCGGCAAGGCCGTGGAAACGTGCATCGAAGAGACCTTTGCTCCGCTGAACAGAACCGAAGGTCACACCGCCAAGGAAGTGATCGCTCTGGTGCAGAAGGGGATGGCTCCCATGGAAAACTCCGTCATCATGCAGCTTGACCGCATGGAAGCCGCAGAGAAGCTCGTGGATGAGGCCGCGGAGATGGCAAAGGATCTGAAGGCCGTCGACCTGCACGATTTGCTGGCCTGCCACGAGGCAGAGGCCATGGTGCTGAGCGCCAAGATGCACTTCACCGCAGCGAAGATGCGCAAGGAGTCCCGCGGCTGGTTCCTGCGTGAGGATTTCCCCAAGATGGATAACGACAACTGGCTGAAATATATCGTCCTCAAGAACGAGAACGGAACAATGACCACCCGCACCGAGGATGTGCCCGTGGACAAGATGATCATCAAGCCGCTGCCCGGCGGCATGGTTCCCGTCACGGAAGAGGAAAAGCAGACCGACCTCTACAAGAAATGGTTTCTGCGTGAGATGACCCCCGCCCCCAAGCATCGCTTCACCGAAGTTGTGGAAGAGTTCGATCCCAACCTCGCCTTCGGCGCGGAGGACATGAACAAACTCTTCGATGACGGCTATCTCCCCTTTGAAAAGGGTTGGTGCATCCTGCCCAACGGCGCCGGCGTTCTGGCTAACCTGACCCAGATGCCCGGCGTGACCCCCGAGATGTTCGACTGGTGGTTTGCATGGCACGGCGTGGCTCCCCTGCGCTATAAGATCTGGGATCACGATGACCACTTCTACTGCCAGACCCGAAACATGGACAAGGCACTGAACGACAAGCTCTCCATGAAAGAGCGTTACTGGGATACCACCCACGATGTGAAAGAGGATGTCGGCCTCGGCCCCGAGGATATTATCATCAACTTCCGCAAGCCCACCGACATCGGCTTCGATGAGGCAAAGTGGAAGAACTTCAAGGGCACCATCGTCTGCGCCGGCAACGAGGAGAGCCCCTGCATCATGGTCCACTTCCTGCGCCCGGTGGAGGGCGGCTGCGAGCTGCGCACCCGTTTCTGGTTCGGTTACAGCGTCATCGGCGGCAAGCCGGTGAAAATCCTGCCGGACGGCGTCCGCTTCCCCGACATACCGCTGAAGGCCCTGCTGATGCACAACATCAAGGAGTTTACCAACCTGGCGGCCATCCTGCCCGACGTGTACGCAGAGTATCACGATAAGTTCGTTTTTTAAGTTCCAATCGATCCGGCGAGCGGTCAGACTGGAACGGGAGGGAGCTGTCACAACAGACGATCTCCGCTACGAAGAAGTGGAGGACTGAGTCCGAAAAGCGTCTTATTCAGCCGGCGCACCGCGCCGACTGCGTGAGAACCCGGCGGTTTTCAATCGCGATGCAGCGGCGACTTCTCCAAAAAAGCCACGGTCTGTTTTTGCCCGAAATTGAAAAACAAAAGGTTATAATCTTCCCAGCAAGAGAGGTAAAAAGTAAAAAAAAATTGAAGGAGAATACAATGAACCAGAAAAAGGCTATCGGTTTTGGCTTTAGAGGCTTGATGCTGATCCTGTTCCAGGCAATCGCTTATATCACCTATCAGGTTTTCACCCAGTATCCTCTGAACATTCTCGCTGATTTCTACGGCGGTGCCACGGTGGTATCCAAGTACTACTCTATCTGCGCGGTCGTGGGCATTTTCATCCAGTTGCTGTTGGTCGGCCCCATTTCCAGGCTGAAAAACCTGAAGGCATTCTGCTGCACTTTGGGCGGCGTTACTCTGGTCCTGGCATTCTTTGTCATGAGCCAGCCCGTAGGACCCATCTGGTATATCTGCTACTCCCTGATCAATGTCACTGCTGTTCTGTATGCAACCATGACCCTCGGTCTGCTGGTCGGTCAGTGGTTCCCCACCCGTAAGGGCACTGTCATGGGTATTGCCACGTTGGCATTCCCTATTGCAAACGGCCTGCTCGGGCCCTTTGCCGGTTCTGTTTTCGGGCCCATCGGCGCAATGACCGCACAGGGCATTCCCTTTGATCCCAACCAGATCATCATGAAGGCATTCCTGCCCTTCTTCATTGTCTCCATCATCGGCTGGCTGATCGGCGTCATCTTTATCAAGGATTATCCCGAACAGGTCGGCGCCTTCCGCGACAATGATAAGAGCATGACTCCCGAGGTCGCCAATACCATGATGATGGCTGAGATTGAGAACAAGAAGACCTCCGTCTGGACCATCGTCCACGTCATAAAGAACCGCGATTTCTGGTTCTTCACCATCACCAACGCTTTGCTGCTCGGCACTGCAATCGGTCTGATGAGCCAGTCTCAGGCCATCGTCACCAACGCTCCTAAAGGCATGCCCGAATATGCAATCGTCATGGCCATGATCATGATCTTCGGAATTATCGGCTCCTTCGGCCTCGGCCTGCTGGACACCAAGATCGGCACCAGAAAGGCGATGATCATCGCCACCTGCCTGATGATCATCGCAGGCATCCTCGGCACAATCGGCTCCGGCACCAGCCTGCTGATCGCCATGATTTTCGTAGCTCTGTTCATGGGCGCTGCCTCCAACTTCGGCGTTTCCTGCGCTGCCCAGTATTGGCGACGTGAGGACTTCGGTCGTATCTTCATGATCTCCGCCCCCATCGGCTCGCTGATCGCCTCTGCATCTCCCGCTGTTATCGCCGGATTGCTGTTCGGCATGACCGGTTACAAGGGCTCTACCAGTGTGTTCATTCTCGTCGGTGTCTGCGGCGTCATCGCCTTGGCCTGCATGCTTATCTTCAATCCCAACCACATCAAGACTTATGACAATAAGCTCAGAGAAAATGCCGGCAAGGTACTGGACGAAGCTCTGGTCGGCCGCAAGTAATCTCTTTCGATTACCCAAGCGTTTCTTTATACTCTACATACTCTTAACCGTATGGCACTGGTAGTTTACTACCAGTGCCTAAGCTTGTCGAAAAAGTCCAGCTTATGCTGGGCTTTTTTGCGCCGATGTGGTAAAATATAGGTGGTGATGATATATGCTGACGAAGGAACAAGACCTGCGGCGAAATGTGATTGAGTTTTTAAGCACAGAGGATCGAATCCCGAGAGATCATCTGCTACGGCAAATAGAAGCAGCTGTAGATTTCGGGCATCTATACGACTTCCTAAATATTGATCAGCTCTACAGTCAGGACAAAGGACGGCCGAGTATCGACCCAGTTGTACTGTTCAAGATTGTCATAATTCAGCATCTGTACGGCATTCCATCCCTGCGGCGTACCATGCAAGAAATAGATATGAACATGGCATACCGTTGGTTTCTGGGCTACAGCCTAAGCGATCCATTACCGCATTTCTCCACGATCAGCTACAACTTCAAGCACCGGTATACCTCAGAGACGATAGAACGGGTATTTCGCTGGATACTATGGGAAGCCAACAGCGCCAAGTGTCTGACTCCCGAAGCAGTATTCATTGACGGGACGCACATTAAAGCCAGTGCTAACATCCACAACAAGATTAAGAAGACAGTGCCGGAAGCAGCGGTTCGCTACCGCGAGGAACTGATGGCGGAGGTTAATGCTGACAGAGAGGCCCACGGAAAGCCACCATTTTATGATGTACCGCCGGGACCGAAAAAGAAACGCGATAACACTTCAAAAGACAAGATAGCCCGGAGAAAGAAGGCGGCGAGAGAAGTTACCTGCTCAACAACGGATCCTGACAGCGGATTGTTTCACAAAGGAGAGCACAAACGGTGCTTTGCCTATGAAGCACATACAGCTTGCGACAAGAACGGTTTTGTGTTAGAGACAGTCATAACCGCCGGAAATGTCCATGATAGTGTTGCCTTCGACGATGTGTACAACAAGGTGACTGAAGCGTTTCCTCAAATCGAAACAGTGGTAGCCGACAGCGCGTACAAGATATCGCATATCTGCAAGAAAATATTTGACGACGGACGAGTGATCTCAACAACCTACAAGCGCCCTATGACGAAGAAGGGCGGGCATGAGTGGTACAAATATGTTTACGATGAGTACAACGACTGGATCATCTGCCCGGAATACAAAGCCCTGCACTACGCCACCACCAACCGGGAAGGGTACCGAGAATACAAGAGCCGAAGCTACATATGTGAGAAATGCCCGACCCGCCACCTCTGCACCGAATCCAAGAGCTGCGAGAAAACCGTGACACGGCATGTATGGCAAGATTACATCGAATTGGCAGAAGATGCTCGGTATACTCCAAAATATCAAGAGCTGTACGACCGCCGCAAAGAGACCATCGAACGTGTCTTTGCCGATGCGAAAGAAAAACACGCTATGCGGTATACGCATTACCGAGGCTTGACTCAAGTGACGAACTGGGTGAAGCTTAAATTCGCGACCATGAATCTGAAAAAAATGGCAGGCTGGAAATGGAAGTCATTTTTATCTTTCTTGTGCTACCGCCTTCCCGCACTACTGAATACGAAAAAGCTGGTTTGTGCTTTCGCATAACCAGCTTTTTCGACAGTCTGTGGCACTGGTAGTTTACTACCAGTGCCTATGGCGTTCCTGACAAAAAAACGCAAGCCCCGTTTCACGGATGATCGAGCAACACATTCTTTTTTAGGAACGTGTTGGTATGACTTTCACGATGTTCAAATGTTTCATGGGGACGAAGAGGATCGAACTTTCGGCCGTACGGAGGAAGCCGTACGCTCTCCCGAGTTATGCGTAAAACGAGCCCTGATTAACTATAATTCTAAAAGTGGGAACTTACAGCAGCCAGAGAGGGTGTCGGTAATTTTGAACCTAACGCCATCTCCAGACTGCGCATCAATATTTAATTGTTATTTTTTTGATGAGCTATAAGAATACGGATTTGTCCACCTGCGGGAGCCCCAAAATTATCTATATACCCTGTGAAATAAAAGTTTTCTGCATTCATTACGGATTTCAAGGTGGCAAGATAATAGGAACTGCCCATCTCATTAATATAAACTTGTGCTTTTTCGGAAATGCGATACTTTTTATCTCCACTTTGCCCATACAGAGTTTTGATATCAGAAAGCGACACAGGCATCAGATTGCTGATTGACGAGATTTCCCCCTTAGCATATTTAAACATCGCACCTCCTGTCGAAATGTTATAGAGTACATTTTGAGTTACTAGAGACTCCTGCTTACCATCTATAATCCAATGATATTCTCCTCTTAATGATAAATCCCCGGCGGTAGTTGATGATTCGTTATTAACCGAAGTTAACATTCCATATGTTTCAGTATCGCCAGTCGCATTCCTTAGAATCAGATGTTCGATTTCCTCCGCATCATTTAGCGAATAACCAAGAACAAAACTACCGTCTATTTTTGAATCGTTAAGCCTTGACGGATAAACCCGAATATATTTACCATTTACGTCTGTATCAATAATCTTAACATCGGCAGCGAAGCAGTGGGTTCCAAACTTTTCCACGGTTACTATGCCGTTTAAAGCATTTCTGTTTTGCAATGCCTTTATAACTGTTTCTCCACTCTCGTAACTGACCATAACAGGATTGCCAGAACTGCTATAAGAGGCTTTCGTGAAAAAACTTCGTTCAAGCCCATCTGTACAGGCTATTTTAACTTTATTCATAGCATTTGTTATCCCACTTATTTGCACGCTTTCTTTTTCAGACGAAATAACAATCCCGTAATACTCCATTGATGCTTTTGTAGCCGGAACAATTTCGACGACCTCTTTGTCTCTACCCAGAAGCAGTGTGACAACATCCCCAGCCCTAAAACTGCCGCTTGAAGAAATAGAATATGCTGCCTCTGGTGTCCCAACGGCATACTCATCTCCCGCAACCGTCACATTTTGAGGAGCTGCCATATTGGGCGCGACTCCGCTCAGAGTGCCGGTTACCTTATTATCATATACCCATATTAAGTTCATGGCTGTATTATAATAAAAAACGTCATATGGTACGACAGCGTCCGCTGAAGATTGAGAATTGTTTTTCATAATAACGCCGGCTTCAAACGGTGGCTCAAACCCATTTACTCCAACGACAAACGGCCCTTTAGTATTGGCATTAACAATTGCCGAATAGTTAATGTGCCCATTTTTAATATCATACCCGAGGTTTACACCATAAATCTCATTGTTTTTCATTGGTGTAACCATTAAATTAGCAAATAGCTTTGCGCAATCGAGACGAGATAAATTTGAACCCTTTGTTGTGCTAATTCCTGCATTCAGTCCGAGTGCGTTAAACTTTGTAAGCTGCGCTGATGGAAATGCGCCTTGGAAATCCTCTGCACTGTAACCGAGAAGACGTAACATAACGGTTGCGCCTTCCTCCAGCAGGATACTGTTTTCAGGACGGAAAGTACCATCCGTATAGCCAGTTAACCACCCCTCATTTACCGCAAGCTGTATGTATCGAGAAGCCCAATAATCACTTTTCACATCACGGTAAACAGAAACGCCTTCGCCAGCGCCGACACTATCTTTATACTTTGATGCGGCAATTGTCATTTTCGCAAATTCCGCTCGTGTAACAGAACTGGATAAATTCATATTTCCATTTTTATCACCTGTCATTATCCCTAGAGCCCGCGCAATCTGAACCGCCTGAGGTTCAGTGCTTGAAATCTCTGCAGCAAAAGCTATAGCGGGTAATGCGAAGACAATTGTACATATTATAAAGATCGCAAAAATCAACTTTTTCATGCCAAACAGCTCCTTTTAATTATGTTGCAACGCATCAATCGGATTGAGCAGTGCTGCTCTTTTCGCGGGCAGATACCCAAATAGAATCCCGATAAACACTGAGATTCCAAAGGATAGCAGCACAGCTTCCAACGAAGGCATTACGATTATGCTCCTTTGCATTAGCATACGGATAATAAAAGTAGCGGCAGCAGACAGAGCAAATCCCATCAGCACACCAATGGTTCCGCCGAGCCCGCTTGTCACCGTAGCCTCAATCACGAATTGTTGCATGATATATTTTTCTTTTGCCCCCAAGGCTTTTCGGATTCCTATTTCTCTTGTTCGCTCAGTTACGGAGACTAACATAATATTCATTACCCCAACACCGCCGACTATAAGTGAAATAGCGGCAATCAGTGTCAGTACCGCCTGTACCATGCCAATCATACTGTTCATCTGTTTGGACATTTCGGCCATGCTGCTCACATAAAATTTATCAGCCGTATAAAATTCTCGGAGCTTTTTTTCTACGAGATTACGGCACACCGCCGGTGACTGTTCCGGATTTGCCATCATTATAAATTCACCAATAGGACGGGGCTCACCTATTCTTACACCCGCAGTGTAAGGAACGAGAACAATATCGTCAGCACTGCGGGCGGCTAGCGGCGAAGTTCCTTTCGTAGCAATGACACCGATCACTTGAAACGAAGTACCGTCAATGAAAAGCTCCTGTCCTAACGGGTTCCCGGAAAAATACTTCTGTGCCAAATATGCTCCTATAATACATACCTGCTTTCTGTATTTTACATCTAGAAAAAATATGTTATGCCCTTGCGCGAGTTTCATTCCCCTAATCTTCAAATAATCCTCACCTACACCCACCATCTGCGTAGTCTTTATATATTCCTTTCCGATTTTAAGCTTTCCCGCCACCCCGGGGCGTGGTGAAAATGCTATAATTTTGTCTTTGTTATCTGTTACAAAACTATACATTTCTTCATCGGTGATGCTTTTGGAGCTGTTTGAATCATCAAATATACTCACTTCAATTGTATTTGTCCCCATTTCTGAAAAGCTGGATTTCATAAAGCCCTTCATTCCGTTTCCTAGTCCTGCTATAACAATGACGGCCGTGATTCCAATGATGATACCCAGCATAGTGAGAAAAGAACGCATCTTAGATGCCCTTATATTCTTTATTGCAAGTGAAATGGACTCTTTGCCCTGCATGATCTACACCTCAATTTGCGCAGCGACCACCGCTTCATGGGCATCGGCAGGGCCGTCATAGATTACACTTCCATCCTGAAGGCGGATAATTCTCTGTGCTTGTCGTGCGATGCTGTGATCATGGGTAATCAGAACGATTGTATTTCCTTGTTTATGTAAGTTTTTAAGTAATTCCAGCACCTCACGCCCTGTTTTCGAATCAAGCGCTCCTGTGGGTTCATCCGCCAGAATAACCGATGGATTTCCAACAAGCGCTCTTGCAATGGAGACTCGCTGCTGTTGACCACCAGACAGCTGATTCGGCATGTGGCAAAGCTTTTCAATCAATCCGACCTTTTCAAGCGCTTCAATGGCTCTGTCTTTGCGTTCACTCTTTTGAAAACCGGCATAAATCATTGGTACTTCAACATTCTCTATAAGAGTCAATTTAGGAAAGAGATTATACTGTTGAAAAATGAAACCCAAAAGCCGGTTTCTGATTTCTGCAAGCTCATTTTTATTTAGATCTCCTACATTTTTACCGTCAAGGCAATAGGTGCCACTTGTGGGAACGTCCAAACAGCCAATGATATTCATGCAAGTTGATTTCCCGCTGCCTGATTGTCCCACGATTGCTACAAACTCGCCTTTTTCAATAGCAAAGTTAATATGATTTGCGGCGGTTATAACAGAGTCTCCCATATAGTATAGCTTGCATACATCCTTGAATTCGATTAGATACGCCATTAAAATAAACCGCCCATCTCCATCTCCGTCTCCAGGTTAAGGTTATCTGAAACAGGAGGCTCATATGCGACAACATCTCCCTCAGCTAGTCCGCTTATAAGTTGAACATATTCTGAGTCACTTAGTCCGCAAACAACAGATACATAAACATATCCTTCAGGCGCAGCATCCAGGGTTGCATTCTTTGCAGACGGAGAATCTTTCGTAATGAGCACAAGATTACCACGCAGTACCGCAGCACGCGGTATAGTAAGGACGCCCTCCGCTTTTTCAAGCTCAATTTCGGCTTTAACATTCATACCCGGCAGCAATCCCTCGGTATCCTTGACTGTTACCGTTACGGGATAAGTTGTAATTCCACTGGCTGATGTCCCATTGATGCCAACTCGAGTTACCGTGCCTTTATATTCCTTTTCTTCGATAGCGTTTGCCGTAATTTTGACAGTCTGCCCAACGTATACCTTGCTCACATCCATTTCATCTATGTTCATTTTAAAGATAAGCGCGGAAAGGTCATATATCGTACAGAGTGTTTTTCCACTCGTTACATTGTCTCCGGCCTTCACAGCACGTTCTACTACAGTTCCCGCAATAGGCGACAGGATTGTTCGCGTTTCCTTTTCAAGCTCAGCTTGTGTTTTTTGATCTTTAAGTGTTTGCTCTGCCACTTTTATAGAATTTAGGCTGTTTTTTATTTCGTCTGAAAGAGATACGCTTGACAACCTTATTAGTTGGGTTCCTTCTGACACTCGAGTTCCTATAGGAGTATTAATCTCCTCGACTTTGCCGCTTATATCAGACGTAATTATTACTGTTTCACCGTATACCAGCTTGGCATTTCCACTGCTGCCGGTTTCGCCTACCGAAGCGCTGGCAGCTTGCCCAGTGCTAATTCCTCCCGGATTATTTATACTTATTGTTACTTTTCGAGTTATTCGATTTCCGGGTAACACTTCATCTAATGTCGAAATGTTTGTTATGGCACCATTCAATTTCTCGAAGGAACCATCAAGAGTTACGGTCACGCTTTGACCTATTACAAAGCTTAATGCATCATCAGACGAAAAAGGCACTATAAGCTTAACAACATCACGGTTTTCTATTCTGGCAATCTCCTGTCCGGCACTAACTTGTTCGCCCTTTTTAACAGATACACTAGCCACAACACCACTGACGCCGGATTTTACTGAAAGCCGACTTTGACCTTCAAGAACCCTTTTATAATTAGTCTGTGCCTGTTCCAGCGAATTTTCTGCGCTGGTAATTCCTGTGGTTGACGTTTTTTCACTGAGTCCATAGAGCAACTGCCCCTTGGTCACCGTATCGCCTTCTTTGATATCAGAAGCAATCACTGTGCCATTAACAAGCGTTGTGATAGTGTACGAATCCACCGGTTCCAGCGGTGCCGCTCCATTCAGGCGCGATATGACATTTCGCTTTTCGACGGGTGCTGAAATATATATTGAATTTGTTAATGTGCTTTTGTTTTTCATATTCATATATAGATATAAACCTAAACCGATAAATATTAAAATTAAAACAGATACAATAATTTTCCTTTTGCTCAAATGAATTTTGGGCAATTTCTTTTTATTGGTAGTTATCAGCTTCATTTGTATGTTCCTTTCAGCTGCTCGAAACTTTTGTTTTTAAACTATATCAACAAAACCTTAAATCATTATAAGGATGTTTCTTAATAAATCTTAAATTATTCTTTATCTGGATTTTTAGTCGGTCACAAATCAGCAAAGGACCTTATTAGTATCCAAAATATAATGCCCTATGCTTCCTTATTAAGGAGACATAGGGCAGACGTATATACACTCAACATTCATTTTTTGATAGCTCGCTCAAGCGATTGGCATACTCGTTGTGCTGCAAAGAACCATATCGCGTCCTATGCCGCATGTAATTTGATGCCAAACTTAGTTTATATGATGACCTTACCCTTTTTATTGGGTGCATACCTCACACAAGAGCAGTTCACCTGCGCCATTGTTCTTCCATCAATTACTTTGTATTTATAAGTGTAGACTAATGTGCACAGAATAGATATCCGCGGTCCTTGTTACAGCAATTTTTCCGTTATGTTCCTTAATGATTTTTTCACATGTTTTCATACCAAGCCCTGTGCCATTTACCGCTTTTAATTTACTATTGATCCGGTTCTCAATATCAATAAAAAACAACTGTTTTTCAACATAGCTTATAATTTTAACCGGTACGGACTTGTCCGCGTATTTCATAATATTGGAAAATATGTTGTCAAAAACTCTACGTATAGATATTAAGTTTACTTCTATATTAAAAGGCGTGTCACATAAATCAAATTCAAAATGGAACCCATTATTCTGCAAAATTAGTAGCTGCTCATTTACTATCTGCTGTACCAATTCATTTCCATCAAAGATCTCCAGCTCTAGATCTTCCTCATTCGCATTAGACACAGTAAAATATTCAAATAGTTTATCAGAAAGATATTTGATTTGATAGGCTTTTTCTCTGCTGTTATGAATATACTGCTTCAAATTCGCATCAGTCTTATATTTTTTGTATTCAATAATATCTAAATATCCCACTAATGCAGTGAGCGGTGTTCTTAAATCATGCGACATAGCGGTGACCAGTTCACTGTTCGCTGACCTTGCTTTATCTTCATTTTCTAATTTTTTAATAAAGGATTGTCTCATTTCATTAATGCTTTGGGCTAATGAAGAAAGCTCGTCTTTTCCTTTTATTGAAATCTGATAATCTAAATTACCTCCTTCTAGTATCTTAATCTCCTTTTCTAACATTCCAATATATGATGTTTTTTTGTTAATAAAAAACAAAAAAACAAGTATGAACAAGAAAAAAGAGATTGCTACACCAAAAAAGGTAATAATGTAATAGAACTTATATTCAAAAAAACACTCTATATACATTTGCGCCTTCGTGTCAGAGAATTCTATATTGTAAAGCGGTGATAGAATTAGACCATCCGGATATTCCCGATTGCCGCCAGAGTTGTTACTATCTATAATGGTTACCAGATTATTTTCTTTATAAATATAGATAATTACATATTTTTCACTTCGAACCCAACTTACCATTTTTTCTCGATCATTTATTGTCAAACCATTATCTGATACAAAGTTTCTAAATTGAGAAACGGCTAGATCCGTTTGATTTTGAATAAACGATGTTTCATTAAAGTAGCTATCCAGTATACCTTCTCCTGTTGCATTCAGTAAAAAAAATACAGCTACTGAAACACTAAACGAAACTAACAAGCAGAGTATTAGCTCGATTTTCAGCTTGCTCCATATAAATAACTTATTCAATCCGATACCCCCTCCCCCATACTGTTCTGATGTATTTGGGGGTTTGCGGATCTTTTTCCAATTTGCTTCTTAGATTTCTGATATGCACCATAACAGTATTATTGCTCGTGTAAAAATAGGGTTCCTCCCAAACACTTTCATATAGGTTTTGTGCTGAGAATATTTTCTTTCTATGCTGCGCCATTATCAGAAGTATCTTATACTCAATTTCAGTCAAAATAATTTCTCTCTCACCGATTGACACTTCATTCATTGTGGTGTTTATTGTAAGCTCATTTATACAAATGGTATCAGGGGTGTCAACTCTTTCTTTTCCTTTATATACATAATACCTTCTAAGCAGAGCTTTCACTCTTGTAACTAATTCCATATAGGAAAACGGCTTTGATAGGTAATCATCACTGCCTGATGAAAATGCCATGTATTTGTCTGACTCCTGCGTTTTTGCAGTTAAGAATAAAATGGGTGCACTTGTTTTTTCGCGGGCTTCAATACATGCCCTAAAACCAGATTTTATAGGCATCATAACATCTAGTATGATTAAATCTATATCTTCTTCTACTTTATTTACAGCATCTTCGCCGTCGACAGCTTCAATAACATTATAGCCTTCGCTCTCTAATAAAACACGGACGACTTCTCTTATTTCTTCGTTATCATCCGCGATCAGAATATTCATAATTCTATCCATCATTCTTCCTCCATCACATTTTTAGTATATAATGCAATATACTAAAAATCTATAAAATTTATATGATTTAAGAATATTTAAGATTTCTTATGTGTCGTTCTTAAGATTCTCCTCGTATACTGCCAATTGTATTCAAGATATATGTGAGGAAGGATTAAAGACCTGTGCTGGAGGATGATATCAGCCTGATTGACGGGCTTGAATTTTCGCTTAGAAGAAATGATTTTGATATTGTCATAGCCCGCACAGTTCAGGACGCCTTGACAGCGCTTTCGGCGCAAACGTTCGACTTGCTGCTGCATGGAATGGGTAGGTCAAAATTATGATAAAAATCGCGATATGCGATGATGCGAAAATCGCATGTGAAGATTTAAAAGTTAAAATACTCTCTTATGCGGAAAAAAAGAAAGAGCATTTTGAAATAGAGTGCTTTTTTAGTGCCGCAGAGCTTTTGCGGACTTCATGCACTTACGATATGTTTTTTCTGGATATACAAATGCCTGAACAAGACGGCCTTGAATTGGCGAAACAATTAAGAAAAAAAGGCTTCAGGGGTGTGATTATCTTTATAACTGCTTTGGCAGAATATGTATACGATGCTTTTGAAGTTGAGGCTTTTGACTACATATGCAAACCCTTTGAAGAGATTCGATTGCAGAAAACTCTTGATCGTACATTCAAGAAATTAGGTGAAAATGAAAATAAAAGTTTGTTTATTCAAACTATGAACTGGTGCAGATCTGTTAAACTGGATGATATTTATTATTGTGAAGTGATTAACCGAAAAATCTATCTTCACACCAAAAATGGCGTTATTGGGTATTATTGCAGATTAGAGGACATTGAAAAACAGCTTGATTATCGTTTTGTACGATGCCACCGTAGTTATCTTGTTAATTTGGATTATTTACTGGAATATACAAACGGCCAGATTACTTTAAAAAATGGAGAGCTTGTTCCAACCTCGAGACTTCGGCACCAGGACTTTATGGGTGCTATGATGTTATATATGAAACGGAAATGAATATAAAATGGAGTGGATCATATTAAGCTTGCTGTATTCTGGCGTTATTTCTGTAGTATTATATTCTAATTTCTGCCGTCTTTGTCATGCAGACTTTCGCTGGTATTGGTGCCTGTTATATGCGGCTGCATCTTGCGGTTTGTTCCTTTATCAGGTAAAAGTGGGAATAGGAGGATGTCTGTATGTCATTTTAGGAATTTTACTACTGGCAGTTTGCGGTACACTTTTTCATAAGTGTAGATTAATAGAAGCGGTTTCCTTATCTTCGCTGGTTATTTCTGTATACGGTATTGTAGACGGAATTATACAGTCCGTTACCTATTGGATTACCTCTATAACCAACGTCAGATTTGTTTTAATGTTTGCCGATTTTGTTAACTGTACTCTTGTCATACTATTGTTGATTTTCACATTCCATACTGTTAGAAAATCTTTTATAGACGGCGTAAAAAATATTCGTCTACCAATTTTATTGGTTTTAATTGTCCCGGTTTTATTCATTACATTGGTAGAAGCTGTGATATTTGATTCTATATACGGAAACACGGTTGTCTGGGATACGGAAGCGGGACTGGTATTCCCGATAGTCAACAATGTACAGTTGTTGGTTTTGCGCATGCTTGCCTATGGTGGATTATTTTCAATCCTGACCGCTTATAAAAAAATGAGGCTGTCGATTGAACAGGAACAGGCAATACATCTGTTGGAACAGCAGACACAGAACCAGGAGGTATATGCAAGAGAAGCTAATCTAAGATACGAACAAACCCGTTCGTTTCGTCATGATATTAAAAACCACTTGCTTGTTTTACATCAATTCATAAATGAGGGAAAGTCAAAGGAAGCCAACAAATATTTAGAAAATATAAAGGTAGTGTCTGATGCTTTATCCTTTCAAGTTCAGACAGGAAACGTTACGGCAGACGCACTTTTGGATAGTAAGCTAAGTATTGCGGCACAAAAAGGAATCCCCATTCATTGCTCCATCCGTATCCCCAATCAGAGCTTCATAGCGGATATGGATTGGTGTATTGTCTTATCCAATGCCCTTGATAATGCAATCAATGCCAGTGATGCCATTGCTGAGCAGGAACGATGGATTCATTTATCCGGCATGCAGAAAGGAAATTTGTATCTGCTCAATATTGAAAACCGTTGCCGGGAAGATACCAAAATGCCTGCAGAAGGCATAGGACTGTCAAATATCAGGGCCGTGCTAAAAAAGTACAACGGAAAAATGGAAATTGAAGTTGTGGATAGTATATTTAAGTTGAATGTGTTGTTCGTCATTCCACAACACTCAGAGAACATTCTGCAACAATCCTCTTGAAAACATCTGTCTTTTTCGTTAAATTGGAAGCATGTACACCGGATATCACATGACAAAGGAGGATTCCTTATGCTAGTAGGAACAGTAGACACCAACATCTCTCAGCATAATTCTTATGAAATGAAAACCGGAAGCCGCCAGACACCAGATGCTACTGACAAAGCAGATGATGCGTCCAAAGTGGAATCGCAAAAAATATCGGGAGCATCGAACGAACCGCATGATGAGTATATCCCGGGAGGGGATAAGGCCAGCGAAACGCCCGGTATTTACAGGCCGGAAACGGATAAAAATGGTCAGCAAAAAATAGTGTTTGACAAGCCCGATTCGCCTGTGAAAAGTGAACAGTCCGACGCGGCACAGGGAAAAGATAATGGCGGTTCGTCAAAGGTTGCGCCCGGCCAGACGAAAGCTGATGAAAATCTAAAAGAAAAGGATGGCCCGGAGAAAAGCGGCGATAAAAAGCAAGACCTACGGTGTAGTGTCAACACCGATAAAGTTGATACAGAAATAAAGAAACTAAAAGAGAAGAAACAGCAGATTGAACAGAAGATAAAAAGGACCGTCGATGAGGATAAGTGCAAGGAGCTAAAAAAGCAGTTGTCTCAAATCGAATCTGAATTAAGTGCTAAGGATAATGATGCTTATAGAAAGCGACATGCGGCTAATACCTATTCTGCGGCGAGATAAATATTTGCTACAATGCGTTGCCGATGGTAAGCCGCAGTTTTAAAGATGAAATTCAAGACTCTCCTAACCTTTGAGAAAATGCTAGGTGAAGGACGAGATGGTTGCGTCGTTTTCTGAATTGTGCGGCTTTGAAATAAGAGGTTTTACACGTATACGAAACCGCTTTGTATGTCCAATAATGAAATAATTCTCATTGCCTATTCAATCTACTCGGTGACATGAACGCTCCGGCTACCGGTGGCTCAACCTGCGAAAACCGAACGCTGCAATGGACAGATGGCTAACAGTCTTACGTGCGGACGTATTAGCCCAAGCGTCAAAACGTCAGACCAATTGACCCACCCATTGTAGCTGCGGTCTGTCGGCTAACCTTCAGGCTGTAGAACAATGGCGAGGTAAAAGTTTAGTACTTATAGTGACAATGACGTAGCTGAAAGTACGCTTTCAATATTGAGAGTGAAGGCATGCAGCAGAATTATGCTGCATGCCTTCATGTTCATATGTACCGGAGGCGTCATGTGGAGAAGCCACATGTAAATGCCGCGGGCGCCCTTATCGTAACCACGAAAACGATAAGCCTCCAGAATTATCAGGAAATTATTTTGGTCTTGCTCCTCACGGCGCCGTCTGAGGTCTTCCGTTTCAAGGTAATGGTAGTATCCGGACCGGGAAACGCCGGCAGCATCACACAGCCAGAATATATTCAGCAAGTTGTTGTCCCGCCGGGTCATCTCACGGATGATTGCATACTTGGCAGATGCGGGAACATTCATGGTTCCGCATCCTCCCGGCCTAAAGATACAATTTTTTTTAGAAACTCTATTTCCTGATCTTTGTATGCCAACTGCTGCTCGAGGTATTTTACTTTTGCTTCTGGATTTGTGTAGTCTATGAGATATGAACCATATGTTTTTAAGTCTCTGAACCCTTTTCCTGCTCGGACTTCATTTCGGATCATGCCCTTCATCCCGATAACACGATTTTCCCCAAGAATATCAGGATCGATGCCGAGCTGGATAAAAATATCTCGCGGCTCATTTCCCTCCAGTGCTAAATTCCAGAATAGCTCTTTAAATTCAGCTGAGAAATGCACGATGTTGCGACTTACCTCTAAAACGTAGGGGCTTGCTCGGAGATGATTCATTTCTTCTTCTGAAAACTTCTTAATAGCCATCTGGCACTCCTCCAGTTCAGTTCAATTCTAATACCTGTCTGATCTGGAGTCAAAACCGCTTTTGTCCGACATTAAGGGTCTCAAAAATCCGCCTGTCCATTTTGAAGGGTTTTGATAACCCGTGCTGTCCGTTCTATAGGGTACATTTTAAAACGGCATAGAAAAAGCCCTGAAACTCTTGCAGTTTCAAGACTATTTGGGGGAAACGAAGAGGATCGAACTCTCGACCTTACGGAGGAAGCCGTATGCTCTACCACGTGGGCCGGTTCTAGCCCCATTAAATCAACATGGAAGACGGTGAAAACGGCTTGTTTCAAGGACTTTTTCGAAAGCGTAGTCTCTCTCGAGCATGCAAGCTCGATGTCACATCCATTTTCATCATTTGGGCGTAATTCGCGCGGCAGCCACGCGGGTTACGCCCATTTGTTTTGAAGACGGATGCGGCTCGCGCGCCTGGCACGTGAGCCGCGTCTTTTTGGTACACATTGCTTATTCTTCAGAATACAGCACATGTTAGCCGTTACGGATATCCGCCTCAGCAATTTCAAAGGCTGTTTTTCGCCATCCGTTTTTCGTTTTAGGTTTTAATGATGATTGTGCGATGCTTTTTGTCTGCAAAAAGCATTAAGGCCTCTGTGCCAGGAGAATTTTCTGGACCTGCTCGTCGGAAAGGTCATAATTCAAGAATGTCTTATAAACGTTTTTTGTCTCGGCGGCGATGTCAAAATCCTTGAACAGATCCGGCTGTATTGTTTTCGCAGCCCACTGTACCTGAAGCGCTTCTTCTGCGCCGTAGCGGTCCCATAAAAAAGCACCTGATGGGTTTTGATATACCGCACCGTTTTTAACGGCGGCAATGCTTGCCCAGTTCGCATCATTCAGTACATCTTCCGGCGTACCGGCGCTGCCGCCGACAATAATAATATCGGGGTTCCATGCGATTATCTGCTCAATGGTTACTTCCTGCATATTGGACTCCAGCTCGGCTGCGGCATTTATTCCGCCGGCCACATTAATCCAGTCATCAATAATCGTATTGCTGCCGTCAACTTTAATCGGGTTTAAGGACACGACGTGGAGTACGCTCGGGCGATCAGCCGCGGCTATTTGATCCGTCAGGGACGTGATTGACTCTACTTTTTCGGATAGATACGCGTTATATGCCGCCGCTTTATCAACAGCGTCTCCGCCTAATATTTCGCCTGTCAGGGCTACACATGCCATCATTTCATCAAAGTTTTTAAAACTAAACTGAACAACAGGAATACCCATACTTGCTATTTTTTCGGCATTTTTATCAGTGGTGTAAGAAAACACGACTTGGGGATCTTTCTGAACCAGTTCTTCAAGATTAAAGTCGGTGCCAAAAGTACTGAGTGCATTAGTAAGTCCCGGTCCCACAAGATAGAGCCATGGATATTTCTCTGCGTTCATTGAAGTTGCAACGATTCTGTCATCGGCACCGAGCATCACATCAATTTCATTATGGGCAAACCACGAATCCGCATATCGCTTAATAACCGATGGAATAGTTACCTCGTTTCCCGCCATATCAGTGATTGTTCTTGTATCTGAATTTGAGGCTTCGTCAGGCGTCTCCGGCGTGGTGGAGGTCACAGGTGCAACGGAATTTTCCGACGCTGATGGGGTCGCCGGGTCTGTCTGCTGGGAACATGCTGTTATTGTAAATATAAGCAGCAGCGCAAGCAGCAATGTTGTTACTTTTTTCATTACTAAATCTCCTTGTTAATATTGTAAATTGTAATATGTAAAACGTATCAGTCCAGCATGGGAATGCACGTCTTGACAACTTCGCCGGCTTTATTATGCGTATATGTAATTTTTACATCGATGCCATATGCCGTCCTGAGATTATTTTCCGTAACGACATCGTTGACGCGGCCTGTTATCAAATTGCTGTTACGATTGAGCAGGACAACGTCTGTGGCACATAAGAAGGCATGATCCGGAAAGTGCGATGTCATGAGCACGCCAAGCCCTTTTTGTGAGAGTTTCTGAATCTCAGAAAGCACACGCACCTGATTCCCAAAATCAAGATTGGAGGTTGGTTCGTCCATAATAAGCAGATTAGGCTGCAGAGCAAGAGCTCGTGCGATAAGCACCAGTTGCCTTTCTCCGCCGCTGATTTCCGTATATATTTTGTTTTTTAGATGGCTGATTTTTAGATCATCAAGGACGGATTGGGCGATAGCCATATCCTTTTTTGATGGTGAAGCGAACATCCCGAGATGTGCGGTCCTGCCCATTACAACGACGTCAAGCACCTTAAATGGGAAAGGCGGCGTGTGTGCCTGTGGGACGTAACCGATAATTTGAGCCTTATACTTCGGGGATAATGTATCCACATTTGTTCCATCTAACAAAATGCTGCCGCCGAGCAGTTGTATTATCCCCAAGATGGATTTGAACAATGTTGTTTTTCCTACGCCGTTCGGCCCGAGAAGGCATACAATCTGCCCGGTGCTGAAACTCATCGAGACGTTATCAACAATAACGCTGGAGCCATAGCCGCATACCGCGTTGCATATATCCAGCTTCATAATCCGCCTCCTTTCGTTTTCAGAAGAAGACAGATGAAGAATGGGGCGCCGATCAATGCCGTTAAAATTCCGATTGGTATTTCAACGGCAAACAGCGTCCGGGCGACATCATCTACAAACAGGAGGTACGTTGCGCCGAGTATGATTGAAGTCGGGATCAGTATTTTGTAATTCGGACCGACAATTATCCGGGCCAGGTGCGGAATGACAAGGCCAACCCACCCGATAATTCCACCGATAGCGACGGAACCGGCGGTGAGGAGAGTAGAGCAGAGTATAATAACCATTCGTATCTTTTTTGTATTGATACCCATGGTTTTCGCCTCTTCCTCACCAAAAGAAAGAACGTTGAGCTTCCACCGAAGTAAAATGAGAGGAATTGTACCAATTAAGAACGGGAATAGAAACATCAGCAACCCTTTATACGTAATAGATGAAAGACCTCCCATAAGCCAGAAGGTGATGGCGGGAAGTTTATCATTTGGATCGGCAACTGTTTTAATAATTGAGATAAACGCCTGAAACATTGTTGATACAACCAACCCTGTTAGCACCAGCAAAAGTATTGAACTGTTGCCACGACCTACAATGTTGCTTACTACGTAGGTCAGGGCTACTGCAGCTATACCAAAGATAAATGCAGAAAACTGAAGGCACACAGAATTAAGATCAAAAAGCAACGCAATGGCCGCACCTAAGCCGGCGCCGGCCGAGGCCCCCAGAATGTCCGGAGAAACCATGGGATTCTTAAACAGCCCCTGATATGCAGCACCCGATATCGAGAGGGCTCCGCCGATCATAACAGCCGCCAAAATTCGTGGTAGCCTGACCTGGAAAACGACGATGTATTCAGCATCTGTCCAAGCTTGCGGCAGGTTAAAAAGCTTCGCTGCAAATATGTAGAACACCTGCTTAATCGGCACTGAATACCGGCCCAGGACAAATGATGCAAAGAATAACGCGAGCGGTATAATAATCATGGATAATACAACGATTCGTTTCCTTCTGTTTTCCCGCTCTTCCAAGGAATCGGTGTCGGGGATATTAAGTGCTTGTGAACTAGATTTATCGCGATAGCTCATGCGTTCGTCTCCCGTCCACTTGTCTTAATGCTAAATCTTAAGACACTGTCAAACCATACGTTTCCCGATTTGCCGATCAGTTTTGGTATGGTACTTTCATAGATTCTGCTTGATACGGCGATGTGAGGAAGTGGAATATAGGCCGGGGCCGGACTTTTGTTTCCGGAAAACCGTTCAAAAAAAGGATCGCCAATAATGATATCAAAATCCTCGCCGTCCATAAGATACTGAAGATCCTTCTCCGAATCCAGCTTTCTGTCGTCCGGCTCCATATAGTCGCTGTCCATTTCAAATAACCCCGCAACAGAAACATGCTCAAAGGAATAATCATACCGAAGCATATTACGAATTGAGTTAGACAGAATTTGTTCTCCAATCACGAGAATCCGTTCGTTTCTTCGGCACTGGGCCCCAGTATCCGTTTGTCCGCTGTTGATTGCTTTGAGAATCTCTGCCGACCATCTCTCTCCGCACGGTACACCCATGACAAACGGAATACCATACGTTTTTTTCATCTCTTTGGCAAGCCTCAAACCGCTGTGAGAGACAACGATATTAAAGGATGCATTAACAGATTTTCTGAAATCGGCCAGGCAGCGGGAATAGCCCCACATTGACAAAACAGAATAACCGTTTTGCTCAAAATAGTTTCTAATAGCCTCGATATTTTCCGTTCCAAAGTCCATAGTCAGAGTGCCCAGGATATTAACACTTCGCTTTATTCCCATTCTCTCGCCTTTTAGCAGGTATTGGCCAAGTGTAAGGAGCGCTTGGGAGGCTCCTGTATCATAATGCCGGTGTCCTGTTACGTCGACCGGAATGACGGGCAGGCCTATTTCATCTGCGATAAGCTTGGATTCTGTTACGAGATCTGTACCGATAAACGCGGATATGGGGCTGCCTGCAAGTGCTATGAATTCAGCCTCTGGAGCGTTTTTATAAAGCTCGCTCACCATACGCCGAAGCTGTCCGCCCGCGCCCATAATGACATCAATATTCGCAAGCTGAGCAGGAAAGACATTTACAGGTATCGTTGTTCTTGATTCGTCATAGATACAGTAATTTGTGGCGCAGCCCTGCACATCGTTGAAAACCAGCAACCCGTTCATTCCATAAAAAACGTTTGCAACGCCGGAAGTGTCAGGCGCCGGAGGCGGCAGTTTTCTCCATAACTTGCTCATACAGATTTTCCCTTCTGATATATTCGTCAGCTAAAGCGTCCAGCATGCAAGATATCCGGGCGAAGCCCGTCAGATATGGTTCCTGAAGCGCTCTTTTTGACTTTAATAATTCCTGAAAACGGTTTTGGTGGGACGTTCCGCTTTGATTCCTTGAAGAAATGAAGTCGACCGATACATCAGGAGCATTTTCTTTTATCCACTCTTGTCCGGCTGATTCTTCGGCGATGAACTCGTTGGTAATAATTCTCTCAACACGAAAACCATACTCGACGAGCGCTTTTGCTACCGAGAAAGGATAAGAAATCAATCTGCCGTCGACTTGGATCGGTATGCCGTTTAGCAATCGTTGCGTGTTCATAATTTCTTCCTCTATGTCACGCACATATGGATCGATGTTAAGCTCCGTCCCCAGTGCCGTGGTGAGATTTTTATACTGTTTTATCACGTCATTCACCGAGACGTTGAATGACATATCAACCCATGGGATACCCAAAGCTCTTTCCATTTCGCCGGCCCCACCGGCCGCATCGGCATCCGTCACTATATTGAGAGAAGAACATGCCATTTTTTCAAAAGCCGCGTAATCTGCACAGGATGAAATGTGACGGACTTGAAAGCCTGCGGCTTTCAGCAAGCTTACCAGCTCGTTTTCCTGTGATACAGGCAAAACATTACCAATGATGTTGACCGCTTTATCGGGTATGTCTGGTCTTGCTCGCGCGCTCTTTTTCAGAAGCCCGCACATTACATCAATGACGCTTCCGCTGATCAGCTTAGCGCCTTTTCGCGCCCGGTACATATTCAGTCTGTTGATTTGGATGAATTCCACAGGTATTCCGTACCTGCTTTTGATGTTTGCTTCGATCAATCCATAATCGGTGCCGATCAGTTCGTTTTGGCATCCGGTAACAAGTATGATAGCCTTTGCTTTGGCTTCACCGATTAACTCTCCGATTGCGGTACTTATATGACGGTAATAATCTCCTGATACAACATCGGTTTCATCCAGGCACAGGTGCGCTATTTTATCCTTTATCAGCACCATTGACGACAGTATGTCATGTCTTGTGCAAACATTAGGACCGACAAAAAGTACCTGGCACTGAGGAATTGAAGCCAACGATACAAATATCATGGATTTGCCGGTATTTATAGAAAATGAAATCGATGTATCAGGCATATTTCAGCTCTCTTTTCTGACTAATACAGGTAAACATTTTTATGGTTTCTCCTTTTTTTCTTTCAGAGGCAGACAAAAAACGGGTGTTTGACACACAGTCAAACACCCGTAAATAGCAAAATCACACCAAACCCCGGAGGTTATAGTATAACTTCATCACACTGTATGAAATAGGCGCTTGATTTGGTTAAATCAAACGCCTGCAATTTCATTCTGCGGATAAATTCTACAGGCTTCTTTCCTGACAGGATATCACTCCTGCGTCATGGGAGGCAACGGCGTTTCCCCCGTTACCCTGTGATCAAAGCGAATATATGTTTCGCTTTTGCTCAGGATGAGTCGGCGTAGTTGCCCGTAGCCGATTTATCTCGAAGCATAAATATTCATTTTTTGTTACCGTTTATTTTAGTCTAGATTATTCGTGCATATCCTGTCAATTGTAAATAATATCGAAAAAATCTTCTGTAGTGCTCGTTGATTCTGGATTATTTGTTGTAAATGTATAAAACTACAGTTGTATTTCACTTTTTTATTCTGGGGAACCGATTAAATCGGCACAAAACCAGACGAATTGTTAATGAATTACATTGACAAAGGATCAACAAAAGAATATAAACTAAATCAAACTAAATAAAAAGCTTCGAGATTTTTCGGCTAAGGGTGACTATGCCGGTTGATCCTGAGATTATCCTCACAGGGCAGCAGTGGAAACATTGTTACCTCCCATGACGCGGGTTTTTATTCCCGCCAGGAAAGAAGCCTGTAATTTCGCATGTTGATGAAATCCAGGCGCTTATAATTTAAGCGCTTTTTTACTGCGATAATAATATGACGTTTGTGTCATTAATCAGGCATCTGGGAGATAACCAGATGCCTTTTGTCATGCCTTAACTAAATTACAAATTATTTATGCAATTAATGCATGGTAATAAACCAACTTACATAAGGAGATCAAAATGAAAAGAACAAGCAAGCTCTTCAGCCTGTTGATGGCGTTGTGCCTGATCGTAACGCTCCTTGCCGCCTGCTCAAACAGCGGTGAAACCCCGGTATCGCCTTCCACTGCTCCTTCGGCTGCGCCTGCAGAAGAATCTGCAACTCCTCCATCAGCCGAGGTCAGTTCATCCCCCTCCGATACAGGTAAGCGTACCGTTGTGGATGCCCTCGGCAATGAAGTTGAAATTCCAGACACCATTAATTCCATCTGCGCTACATATCCCGCCGCTGATGCCATCGTTTTAATGCTGGGCGGCGGCGACAAGCTTGTTGCCACAACAAGCTATAATTCGACAAACGAATGGTTTATCCGCATGCTACCAAAAATCACAACCTTGCCGCAGCCCTTTGCGGACCTGAAGGCCGGCAATCTTGAAGAAGCAATGAGTCTTGCCCCCGATATAATTATCACTTCCGGTCAAAGCAATCTGGATGCATTTAACAGCGCCGGTCTCGCCGCCGTTGCTGTCAACATGTCCAATATTGACGACCTGAAATTCGTGATCACACTCATTGGTGAGATTCTCGGCGGTGATGCCGTGCAGAAGGCTGCCGACCTCATCGCTTATTATGACGCCAATATCTCGCTGTGCTCCTCACGTACAGATTCAATAGCAGATGCCGACCGTCCGACCGTATTCTACGCCGCGGGCAAAATGACGACCACAGAGGGCAACGGCTCTATAGTGAAAGACTGGACCGAACTGGCCGGCGGAGTAAATGTTGCCGCTGAAAATGGGGTTGACGGTATGTTTATCGATATTACTCAGGAGCAGCTCATGCAATGGGATCCGGATGTCATTATTTGCCGGGATGCCGCTACAAAAGACGAATATTATAACGATCCCACGCTGTCCGCTTTGAGTGCCGTCAAAAACGACCGTGTTTATGTCAATCCCAAAAGTGTTTACGTTTGGTGTGTCCGGAGTGCTGACGAGGCTATCCAGCCGTTATGGGCGGCGACAGTCATTCAGCCCGAGCTGTTTTCCGATATCGATATGGTCGAAGAAACACGCACCTTCCACAACGAGTTCTATGGCCTCGACCTGACCGATGATGAGATTAATTCCATTTTGTACCCAACGGCCGGTTGACCTTAATCGTAGCTTAACCTTCAAGTATTAGTGACCTCAACGAAAAGGCGGGGGATTCTCCCGCCTTTTCCAGCGGCACATAAGGAAAGGAGCTTCCGTGAACCAACGAGTCAGAAACCTTCCCGAACAAGCCGTTGCTCATAGCATAAGGCTTGGAAATCTGAAGATAACATTAGGTGTCGTACTGACTGTAGCGGCAGCTTTTTGCTGTCTTTTCCTCGGCAGATACAGCTTGTCGCCCTCCGATACGGTAAAGATCCTTTTTTCTCCTTTAACAGGCACTTACGATACATGGTCGGACATGATGCGCAATGTCATTTTCAGAGTCAGGGTTCCCCGTATCTGCGCCGATATTTTAGTCGGCGGAGGACTGGCGCTGTCGGGTGCAACGTATCAGGGTATATTCAAAAATCCGCTTGTCGCTCCGGATTTGCTTGGCATCTCAGCCGGTGCCTGCGTCGGCGCTGCCACGGCGATTCTTATGGATTTAAGCAGCGTTGGTATACAGGTGTTTGCGTTAACTGGCGGCCTTCTGGCCGTATTCCTGGCTATGATGATTCCAAGAATGCTTAAAAATGATTCAACTCTGATGCTGGTTCTGTCCGGCGTCATTGTGTCGGGTTTAATGAATGCTGTCATCGGCATTCTAAAATACATTGCGGATGTGGATACGCAGCTTCCGGAGATTGTCTACTGGCAAATGGGAAGCCTGGCCGGTGTAACGCCTGAAAAAGTGTTGTCCGTTTTTCCTGCCATGCTGTTATCCATAATCATATTGATCCTCATGCGCTGGCGCGTAAATATTCTTTCTTTAGGAGATACCGAGGCGTCGACCTTGGGTATAAACCTAAGATTCACACGAACAGTTCTAATTATTGCTTCAACATTATTGACCGGCTGTTCTGTCTGTATTAGCGGAATAGTGGGTTGGGTGGGGCTTATTATACCGCATTTAACCCGCCTTATTATCGGCCAGGATAATGTGAAGCTGATGCCGCTTTCTTTTTTTACCGGCGCAGTTTTCATGCTTTTTGTTGATACACTGGCACGAACCATCATAACAGCTGAAATACCGTTATCCATACTGACAGGCGTGATCGGCGCCCCGCTGTTTTTCTGGCTGCTGATGAAAACCCGTACGAGATTGTAAGAGGGGGATACGATGAGTCTTATTGAAGTAAGAAATGCTGCTTTTGCATATCCTTCCGCTGCCGATACCTTCAGCGACATCAGCTTTTCTTTGGAACGGGGCCAGGTATTCACTATCCTTGGGCCAAATGGAGCGGGCAAGTCGACACTGCTGAGCTGTATCGCCGGTATTAACAAGCTGAACAAAGGCCGCTTATACCTTAATGGGTGTGATATACATACCATGTCGCGTAAAGAGATCGCCCGGGTCGAAGGCTTTGTGCCGCAGGTTATCAATGCGATTTATGCTTATCCCGTTATCGAATATGTCGTTATGGGACGTGCACCCTACATCAGTTCCCTGCGGAAACCTGCGCTTGATGATTATGCATCTGCCTGCAAGGCTATTGAGACAATGGGAATCAGCCATTTGACCAATCGAAGCTTCGGTGAGTTATCCGGGGGCGAGCGTCAGCAGGTTGCCATCGCTCGGATTCTCGTTCAGAATCCCCAACTGATTTTACTTGATGAACCAACCTCGGCACTGGACTTCGGCAATCAGATCAAGGTAATCAGGATGGTCCGCGATCTGTCCGACCAAGGCTATTCGGTCATTATGACAACACACAACCCTGATCACGCAATCATGCTGGATGAGACTATCGGTATCATGGATGGAAGCGGGCATATGCGGGTTGGAACCACAGAAGAAATATTAACCGAGGAGTGCCTGTCGTCCGTTTATCATACGGAAGTAAAAATCAGTTATATGGAAAAAGTGCGCAGAAACGCCTGTCTGGCGGTGTTCTGAAATGAAAAAAAGCTGTACAATCCAGCTCCCGGGTATCCCGCCTGCGATCTTTCCGACGCTTGCGGGCATACCCGGCCTGCAGATGCTTTTTGTAGGCCCGTTTTCATGCACACGCCACGGCATCTATACATCAATGCTTCATTTGCAGGAACAGCTGTCTTTTCTATGCATCAGCGATGTAGACGTTATCACAGGCGCATATCTTGAGAAGACGGTTGAGGCGGCCCGGGAAATCACGGAGGCACGTTCACCAAGCTGCATGATAATAATCACCTGTTGCCAAAACGCCATAATCGGCACCGATTATCGTGATCTGACGATCCGTATTCAGAATGCGACAAATGTTCCAGTCCGTGTGCTGGAAATCAACCGGCTAAACATGTACACCAATCGAAAATGCGATTCGCTGAACATGCCCACGGATCACCTCGTATACGATTTTCTTATTCCTGCCTCAAAAAGCCCGCGAACAGCAGTCAATCTTATCGGCTCGCCCTATGGGGTCGATAAAGACTGTGAGTTTATTTCCATGCTTCAGGGCGGCGGTATAACAGTACGAGCTCTATGTGACGGCGGTGATTTCGAAGAATACTTAAAAATGGCAACAACACACCTGAATATCATTCTTCACAAAAAATACGCTTCGACAGGTGAATTCCTTAAAAAGAAGCTTGGCATACCGTGGCTGCCGCTGTATAACGATTACAATCCCACACAGCTTGCTGCTCGGTATTCGGAGCTTGGCAGGGCACTGGACATCACACCTGATATCCGGATGCGTGAAAGGGCACTTCTTGAACGCACACAATTAGTCGCAGATAAGCTGTCCGGAATACAAATAGTGCTCGACGGCGGCAATTCGGAATCACCGATGGAAATCTGCCGATGGCTGCTGGCCGGAGGCTTCGATTTGGCCGGCATTTCTCTTCACAATTTTTCAACCGTGGATCTGGATGCAGAACAGGAAATAAAGGCGCATTGGCCGGCATTTCGTATTGATGAGGCGTTATATTGCCCGTCAGAGCCCGGTAAAGATGCACGCATGCTAAGGAATCTTGAAAAGCCGTTACCCCAGGCATATGGATATCTTGCGTTTCACCGCGTACTGGATACTTTAGAGAAAGTCGGAGAAGAGGTGCGCGTATGAAAGGGCTCTGGCAGTATATACCTCCCCCTTCGCCGGACACTTCCGGCTTTGCCACCGTCATGTATGGCACCGACGGTATCGGCATCATCGATGATGTGCGCGGCTGCGGCGGCAACCATTACACCTGCGAGGAATCACGTGCCGGGCTGACGCGGCGGGTGTTTTCTTCAGAAATTTCCAATGAGGATATCGTTCTGGGAACAAAGGACAAAATATTAGCCCGGTTCAAGCGTGCCGCGGCGAAAATTCATCCGAACTTTGCTGTGATATCCGGAAGTCCTATATCATCCCTTATTGGCACGGACCTCGGTGATGTTGCCAGGACAATCTCCCGGGAGGGTGGTATCCCCGCATCATATGTGGAACTCAACGGCCACAATACATATGCCGAGGGAATAGACCGCACCCTGGTGTGCCTTGCCGGGCTTTTCACCAGGCCCTGCGTTGGTGAAAAACACGGCGTAAACATTATCGGAGCCAATCATATTGACTGGAGCGACGCACAGGTTTCGGATTTATCGGCATGGATACAAGAAAATGGATTTACAGCTGTATCAAATTGGGGGCCTCAGGAAACTGCCGTTAACTTTATGCGAGCTGATGAAGCGGAGGTCAATCTTGTTGTGACAAGCTCCGGTATCCGCTTGGCTCAATGGCTGAAAAAACGATATGGAACGCCATATATTGCTGGCACGCCTTTTGGAAAACACTGGAGTGACCGGCTGTCGGACGCATTGCGTCATTGCCGCCGGCCGGCATGCCCGGAGCCCGGACAAACCGGGGTGAAAATACTGCTTATCGGGGAGCAGTTTTGTTGTAATGCACTCCGAAATACGCTGATAATGGATTTCGGCTTCCGCAATGTCTGTGTAGCAAGCTTTTTCCCTATGGAAAAAGCGCTGATGTCGGAAAACGATATTCGACTGAAAAGTGAGAATGAGTTAAAAGAACTGTTTGACAGCACGAAGTACGGTGTCGTTTTTGGCGACCCGTTCATGCGTTATTACACCCCTACCGGCTGTAAGTGGATTGATTTTCCCCACAGGGCGATATCTGCGAAATTATACATGGATCATATTTCGCTGCTCACCGGAGAAAACGCTGACCGTTGGCTGGACACGGTTTTGTAGGCAGGTGTCTGTATAGCCAATCCTGTAATTATAAAAGGAGTATTAAGATGCGGCAAATCGCAATTTACGGCAAGGGCGGTATCGGAAAATCCACAACGACACAGAATCTGTCCGCCGCTCTGGCCAAAATGGGAAAAAAAATCATGCTTATTGGCTGCGACCCCAAATCCGACTCGACGCGGCTCATCCTTGGCGGCGTGCCGAAAAAAACGGTCATGGACCTGCTGAGAGAAAGCGGAGAAGGAAACATCGTTCTCGACGATGTTCTGCATACCGGCTTTTTGGGCATTCGTGCCGTGGAATCCGGAGGCCCCGAACCCGGAGTCGGCTGTGCAGGCCGCGGGATCATAACAGCACTAGGCCTGCTTGAGGAGTTGGGCGCCTATGACGAAAACCCGGACTATGTCTTTTATGATGTGCTGGGAGACGTTGTTTGCGGCGGATTCGCTGTTCCGATCAGGGAAGGGCGCGCGCAAGAAGTATATATCGTGTGTTCGGGCGAGATGATGGCGCTGTATGCCGCCAATAATATCTGCCGCAGCATTCAGCGGTTTGCAGCTACAGGTAAAACACGGCTGGGCGGACTGATCTGCAACTCCCGCATGGTGGATGGCGAGCGGGAAATGGTTGAAGCCTTCGCTTCAAGGATCAATACGAAACTCCTTTACTATCTACCCCGCAACAACGACGTACAGCATGCGGAGCTTCGCCGGCAGACTGTTCTGGAATATCTTCCCGATTCAAAACAGACATCAGAGTATATGTCGCTGGCTCGTGTTATAAATGAGAATACTTACTTTTCCATACCGGAACCTTTAACCAACGATCAGCTGGAGGCTTTATTCTGGGACTTTCAATAGAGTTTGTTACAGTATTTGCATTTCAACTTGAATACTGTATCCCTTGTGCATATGTTTTCAAACAGATAGTCCAAAATAAGCACGTATTTTGAGGGTGTTCCTTTTTGGGACGCCCTTTGCCAACATTGAGCTTTCCGGTATGGAGGTTTCACTCGTCAATGCTATGAGCCGTGAGAAGGTCCTGAAGCAATATCTTGACACCATAAAAACGCAAATATGACTATATGCTTCTTAATTGTATGCCTTCGCTGGGGATGTTGACCGTAAACGCCTTGGCCGCGGCCGACAGCGTACTTATCCGTCCAGGCGCAGTACCTACCGTTCAAGGGCCCGGAACAGCTTTTACAGACGATTAATAAGGTGGTGGCAGATCAATCCCAAGCTTAAAATCGACGGAATCATACTGACGATGGTAGACAGCCGTACCAACTATTCAAAAGAAATCAGCGCCCTGCTGTGGGACACCTACGGATCAAAGCTCAAGGTCTTTAATACGGACATTCCTCAATCAGTTCATTCCGCTGAAATCAGCGCAGAGGGTAAGAGTATTTTCGCCCACGATCCGAAAGGTAAGGTGGCCGAGGCAAAGCCCAAATCAAAGAAGCACAGTTAAACGCGGATACGGTAGATGCAGAGTTAAGGAAGCTGCTTGAAACCACGGAAGGATTAAAACGTGAGTATGACCGGCTGTTAAGCTGGGCCGACATGTACGACAAAAGTTCCTTTGAAGCAAAAAAGATGATCGTGTCATAGTTCATCCAAGCTGTCCATGTCGGCAGGGATTATAATATTGAGATTGATTTTAACGTCTCATTTGAAGAATTACAGAGCTTTTGCAATGATGAATCTACGGATGAGAATTTGACACCGCGGCGTTCGCTGAAGTATACCCCAAGTCAAGGACAAGATGGGTTTTTGGCAAAGTCAGAAGGGTAAAGGAAATACGTCAATTAGTTTTTGGTGCGGGAAAGGCCAGCGGATATTTACCGGACATAAGGTAGTCGTAGTATTCTTTCGGCGAGAGCCTTGCCAAATCCCATTGGTAGCGATCGGTATTGTAATACGCTGTCCACGCGAGAAGAACCTCATATATTTCATGAACGGTCTCGCAAGAAGATATATCTATCTCATCCTTCATATGGCCGAAGAAGCTTTCCTGCGGGGCGTTGTCCCAACAGTTGGCTCGACGGGACATGGACTGCCGCAGCGAGCTGTCCTTCACGAGCTGAATAAACCTCACGCTGGTATAATGAGCGCCCTGGTCACTGTGAATCAACGTCTCGGCATTGAGAGAAACGCCGTGCCTGGCAATAAGATCATTGACCGTATCCAAAACGAAATCTATCTCCAGCGAATCACTGAGCTTCCATGCAAGCAGTTCCTTGGTGCAGGCGTCAATGATGGTGGAAAGGTAGCAGTGAGGCGCTTTGCCTCCTGTGATGTAGGTTATATCCGTCAGCAGAACAGCACGAGGGCCGCGGCTTTCAAACTCCCTGTTGAGGAGATTTGGAGCGACGTGAGCCGTTTTAATGGCCTTTGCCATGCGTCGATAAGGATTTGCCTTGCGAATGGGGCATTTTAACCCGTATTTTCTCATCAGCCGCCGTATCTTTTTGAGATTCATATGCACCATCGGGTCCATATGGAGCAACCGCATGTATATCCCTCTGGCGCCCTTGTCGCAGCCGCGAAAGCGATAGGCTTCAGCGATCAGCTGGAAATCCCGTCTGTCCTGTTCCTCACGCTGCTGACGAACGTCCTCCGTGGCAAGATAGTGGTAATACCCGGATCGGGATACACCGGCGACGGAGCACAGCCACTTGATGTTCAGAAGATTCCCGTTCTGCCTGACGGTCTCTTGAATGATCCGATACTTGGCGTTGGCCGGGATTCTCATGAGCCCTCCCCGCCCAGCGACGCTATTTTTTTTAGAAAGGCGATCTCCTGATCCTTGTACGCCAGCTCCTGCTTTAAGAGCTTGATCTTCGCCTCTGGCGTCAGCTTACAGTCCAGATACTTCCCGTAGGTCTTTAGGTCTCGGAAGCCGTTGCCTGCCTTGACCTCGTTTTTGACCATCGTACGCAGACCATTTACCCGGTTTTCTCCCAATATTTCCGGGTCAATACCCAATTCGGCCGTGATCTCCCTCGGATCCGTCCCGGCTTGCAACGCCTTATAGAACAGTGCCTTGAACTCCGCCGAGAAGTGTACCATGCTGGGTGATACGTCCAACACATATGGGCTCTCTCGCAGAGTGTCCATCTCTCTTACCGTAAACTTCTTGTTTGCCATCAGGTTTTCCTCCGTTTTGTTCAAATCTATTCTATTACCGATCTGAACCGGAGTCAAAAACTCTATTTGTCCGTTTTATGGGTTTCAAAAACCTACGTGTCCGAATTCTTGGGTTTTTGAAAACCGCTTGTGTCTATTCTTTGGGGTACAGTTTACGCATACCGCATAAAAAAGTTCAGAAAGACCCACTTTTAGCGGATTTTCCTGAACTTGGTGGAGACGAAGAGGATCGAACTCTCGACCTTACGGATACGAACCGTACACTCTCCCAAGCGGGCCGGTTTTAGCACGATGAATCAATATAAAAGATGAAGAAAATGGCTTGTTTCAAGGACTTTCTCGGAAGTGCAGACTCTTTCGGGCATTAAAGCTCCATGTCAAATCCATTTTCATAATTTGGGCGTAGCACGCGCGGCAGCCACGCGGGTTACGCCCACATATTTTGAAGACGGATGCGGCTCACGTGCCAGGCAGACAGGTCACATCCAAGTAGCAGGTTTCAGCATAATGGGTTGCTGCACGTCTATGCCTTTATCTGGGGCCGAAACACGTGAATATTCAATCATTGAATACCTGTGTGAGTGTTTAAGTTATATGATGATTTCTGCCTTAAACAGCCCAGTAGTTGCGGTAAAGGAATACAATCCGCCGTATTTTTCAACCACAGCGGCAATGCTTTTTATGCCCAGACCATCATTTCCTGTCGGACGCACCGGTATCCCATCCCTAAAAATCACATCCCCGGCATAGATGTTCGTGATTTGTATAAGGAGCTTTTCGTCTTTGTTTGCGCAGATGATGTTCAACCGTCTGTCTTCGGCATTCGTCAGTTTCATACAGGCATTTATGGCGTTTTCAATAGCGTTTGAGAAAATGACGCAGAGGTCCATATCAGATATGGCGTTATTTTCAGTGAGATCGATCTGTGTTTCGACTTTTACTTTATCTTTCTCAGCTTTGGTGATATAAGAGTATAAAATCAAATTCACGGTGTAATTGCCGCAGTACGCCGGAACGGCTGCGTCCTCGATCGCGCTGCCGACCTTGGCGATATATCTCTGCGCCGCGGCCTTGTTATCGTCCGCCAGATAGGCGCCGATAAGGCTCAAATGGTGATGCATATCGTGGCGGTAAATCCTAGTCTTTTCTTCCGCCTGTATCATCGACTCGGCGCGAAGCCGAAGGGCAGATATCTGAGCGGCCAGGACATTCTGCTCGTTCTGCAGTGCAAACCGCTTCGTCAACTGATTCACATATTCGATCAGGAAGTAATAAAACACGGCAGACAAGCCCGTTGTCAGAATGCCAATGACGATCACCCTTGAGGTGTACAGCAGATGCGTATACACAGTCGTCAGGTATGCGAGAACGTAATATATCAAAGGAACGATACCGATCAGATTGATTTTGCTTTGGGAAAAATCAAGAGTTTTGATAAAATACGGGCGTATAAACTTATATGTGATAATGAGCAGCGGGACGGACATGACGATACTGGAAACGACGGCCACGACAGGGTCGCTGTTAAAAGGAAGCGCGATCAAATCACCGAGCCATCGGCGCGGTGTGGTGAGGATATAGGCGGTGCAGAGGACAAAGAGGACCCAATCGAAACGCCTCCTGAAAAAAGCAGTAAAAAATATCAGCAGCGGCAGATGGACGACGAGGGGATACGCCTTCTCAAGAACGGATGATCCGAATATAAAATAAAGAGCCTCCTGAAAAAACAGGCAAATAACAAAACACAAGGACATAGCGATAACGCTGCGCTTATCCCTTTTTATATCAAGAAGAAAGGCCATAATCAGAAAGCCGTAGGTAAAAACACAGAAGTAGTTCAGCGCAAAGAGCATATGCAATCACGCCTTCCGGGGTTTGACATGAGTAAAAGTGAACGCTATGTAAGAGTTCTTGATTACCCCAAAATTCACCTTTGACACCGGAACGAGAGCCTGCGAACGCATTTTGATATACCGCGGACCGAGCGTGTCGATATGTACCATGTTGACGATGTAAGACCGATGCGGTTTGATAAAGCCGTTTTTAACAAGAAGCAGCTCCTCAAGGCCGGTCATCGTTCCGGCGGCCTCAAGTGAGGAACCGTCGGTCAAATGATAGGTAATGGTATGCCCGAGCACTTCGGCGAACTCAAGCCTTTTGAAAGGCACCCGAATAAATCCTGTTTTGCTTTTCACCAGAAACCATGTATCTACCGTATCTTCAAGCTCTGAAATAACCCTGTCAAGCATCGAGTGCAGCGCTGCTTTGCCGACGGGCTTGAGCACATAGGAATATGCGTTAACCGAATAGGATTCAACAGCATATTCGGATGACGAGGTTAAAAAGACGATTTTGACCTCTTTATTAAATTGACGTATCTCGTGCGCCGCGTCCATGCCGGTCGTCAACGGCATAATGATGTCCAGCAATACCAGGTCAAAGGACTGGTCGTGCTCCATGGCTGACAATAAATCCACCGCATTGCTGAACGGTGTGCAGGTGACTGAGCGTCTGTCTGCTTTCGCCGACGTATAGTCATTAAGCATGATAACAATATTTGAAAGGTCTTCCTGATTATCATCGCAGACAGCAATCTTCAACATAATAAAGGCGCTCCTAATCGTTAAATACTTAAAAAAGTATATAATATAACCATTCAACAGTAAACACTCAAAATCATTTCATGTCGATAAAATGCCGTTTCGTGCAAACCGCATTTTTTTACATATAAAATTGATAAACTAGGACTTGAATGAAAATAAATCTATAGCAACCAACTTAAAAAATCTGTTAGGGGATATTCGTATGAAAAAATTAAAAATTGTAAGCATTTTCATCGTCCTGTCACTTGCCTTTGCAATGCTGGCCGCCTGCGGCTCGGACCCGATTCAAGACGACCTGAAGTCCTACATCAACGACCAGATGCCTGCCGTGCAGGCGAAGTACGATACGTCGCTCGACGCATATAACGCCGTGGCCGGAGACAGTTATACGGATGACGCAACAATGCTCGCAGCACTCACCGAAACCGTCGTTCCCACAATAGCCGAAGCGCTGGCGGCTGCAAAGGCCATCACCCCCGCCACAAAAGAAGTTACAGCGCTGAATGATCAGTATGTTGTGGCACTCACGTCCTACAATGATGCATACATAACCATACAGGATGCCCTCACGAACAGCGACGCTGCAAAAATTGACGAGGCTGCAGCTCTGCTGCAGACCGCCACAACGCAGAGCGCGGATTTTAACACGGCGCTTGCCGCTCTGGCAAAAGATCACAATCTGACGATCACCTCGGACTAGCTTCGGCAATAGTACCGGCATCAATGAGGGGCTGTAGCAAAACAGCCCGAAAAAAAACAGAGCCGAAGTGACTGCGAAAGCAGACACAACGGCTCTGTTTTGGTATAATTTAGGTGTGAAACAAAATAAATACCGTGTCAATTATGGCACGGAAAAACGGAATGTGCAACTGAAAATAGACGAGATGGTCGCGGAAAAGATAATACCAGCGGACGACAGTGTGCGGCTCTTAGATGAAATTATGGAGGAGATGGATTACACCCCGCTAATGAGAGCATACAAACGCATAGGTCGACGCCCCGCAACGAATCCCGTCACGATGCTGAAAATATTGGTGTATGCCATGATGCAGGGCATCTTATCTAGCCGCGCCATCGCTTCGGCCTGCATACGGGACATCAATTTCATTTGGCTGTTAAATGGAGAAAAAGCACCGAACCATAGCGAGATTGCACGCTTTCGGAGCAAGAGACTGCCGGAGTGTATGGAAGAACTTTTCTATCAGTTGGTAGAAAAGCTGTCGATGCACGGAGAGATCAAATTTGAGCACCTGTTTGTGGACGGAACAAAAATCGAGGCCAATGCAAACAAATATAGCTTCGTGTGGAAGAAAAGCACGACGAAATATGAGACCCGGTTGCATGATAAGCTGGCAAAGCTGACGCCAGAACTCTGTTCCAGGTACGGCATCTTAGCGGACTCCCCAGAGGAATTGCTTTGTGCGCTTCAAAGCAGTGTGACGGCTCCGTTCGTATACGGCAGGGGTAAACGGAAAAGTGAGCTGCAGAGGGACATAGAGCTTCTCCAGGGACTTCTCGACCGGAAATTAAAGTACGCCGGGTATCAGGAGACGTTTAACGGGCGCAACAGCTTCTCCAAAACCGATCCGGACGCAACGTTTATGCACATGAAGGACGACCATATGCGCAATGCGCAACTGAAGCCGGGCTACAATATTCAGCTTGGGGTTGAAGGCGAGTACATAACAGGCGCCCTTGTTTCGAGCGAACGCAGTGATCAGCTTACGCTCATCCCACTTCTAGAAGATATGGAAGCGCATCTGGGCAGAAGCTATGCGGATGTGACGGCGGACGCCGGCTATGAGAGCGAGGAGAATTACACATATTTCGAGGGGAAATCCACTGAATGCTACATCAAACCTCAGAATTACGAGCGTTCAAAAACAAAGAAATACAAGAGTGACATGGCGCTCCGTGAAAACATGGTCTATGACGCTGATTTAGACGAGTACACCTGTCAGGTCGGGAAAAAGCTTAGAGTTGTTCGTACTGGTAAACGGAAGAGCAAATCCGGTTTTGAGAGCGATATTACCTACTACGAGTGTGAAAATTGTGAAGGCTGTCCCTACAAAAAGAAATGTGCCCGGGGGATGGGTAACAGAACACTCAATATCTCGAAAAGATTCATTGAGCAACGCGAGCGATCTTTGATACGTATTACTAGCGAGAAAGGCATTCTGCTTCGAATGAACCGCTCTATTCAGTCGGAGGGGGCCTTCGGGGTCATCAAGCAGGATTACCGTTTCCGGCAGTTCCTGCATCGCGGCAACCATAAAGTTCTGACGGAAATGCTCCTGATGGCGATGGGCTACGATATTAACAAGTTTCACAACAAGATTCAAAAAAATCGCACTGGACGACAGCTGTTCCAAAAACTTTTAGCTTAACAACAAAAAAACAGAATACTTTTCCACAACGTGGCAGGTTTAAGGCCGGCCTCCAAATTCTCGTCTCCAGTTTTCCACATGCGGCTATCTTTTTTCTTGTAACAAGTGGCTTTTGGGCATTAATTGGGGGCTGTAGCAAATTTTTGTTTTGCTACAGCCCCTTTATGCCTCTGGCGCGCTCCCGACGTTTACAGTTTGAATGGAAATGAAGGAGAAAAAGTCAACGAAAAAGAGACTCATTAGCGTCCTCATGGCCCTGTGCCTCGCGGGTACATGTCTCGACGATCCTGCAGCGGTTTATTGAGAACATGGCAGAATAATACTGAAAACCGGCTTGAAAGGACCGTAGGATAAGCAAACAAGAGAGTGGGAAAATACATATGTTACCTTCTACGCGTACGGTCTGACAGGTACGCTCAACGACAAGGGCATGGCATATATCGCCAATACAAACTATACCAGCCTGCCGCCTCTTGAAACGCTTCCGAGCCAGGGCTGGGACAATCATACGCTAGACGTGGATAGCGCGGGCGGGGCCACGCTCACGCTGAGGCCCAATGCGGCATACAGGGAATCACAGTCGACTCCGATGTCATCGAATTTGATGTCGCGGGCGGGGAGATCACGACATCGGTGGGCTTTTCAGACCAGGCACGCATTTTCTTTTCCCAAAGCACTTCCTTTTAAATGTACTTTATCGTTTTCCTTCCTCCCATTCCCCATTTCGACTTTTTTCCATAATGATTTGCTTGCGTTTATAAGATGTATACGAAAAAGGTTCAGCAAAACAGCGGACCCACGCTCCCGTATCTTGCTGAACCTCCGTTGTTTGAAAACTCTCTTTCCATTAGTACATGACTTACCCATAATTGCTATGAAACCACGCCCCTGCGTGATTATGCAAATTATCTAAAAACCATGTGATGCGAACCGCATGGTTGCGGGGCCTCCATCAACCGAGTCACGCACCAAATTGAACAGTTATTAGCAATAAATTGTGTTCATTGCATGTAACTGGTACAAAATTTGGAGACGTATTACGTATGAGCGTTTTCCCCCAAGAAGAATAGAAAAATTCGTCCGTCAAAACGACCACAATATATTTAGCAAGATAATAGCAAAAAGTTCGCAAAACGAATTGTTTTGCGAACTTTTTGAATATGGTGGAGACGAAGAGGATCGAACTCTCGACCTTACGGATGCGAACCGTACGCTCTCCCAGCTGAGCTACGCCCCCATTTTGTGGATGTTGCACAATTTCCCCTGTTTTCGCTCTAACGTACCATGCCTTGTTTCGTGTATCGCTATCGGAACTTTCCTTCTGATATCGGGGCCTGCTTTACGCTTCGCTTGCGCTCCCAGCTGAGCTACGCCCCCCTGTTAACTCTGTCCACGAAATAATTTTATCGCGTGGAGACGATTATAGCAGATTTTATTGGCGCTGTAAAGAGTGAATGTTATAATTAATGTGCTAATACTTTCAGGCTATTCAATTGGGGAAAGATTTACGGGGTTTTAAATGAATCATCAACTTTACGCCGTCGATAAAGGCCAGGGAGAAGTGCTCGTCCTGCTGCACGGCAATGGGGAAAGCTCGGATTATTTTACGCGCCAGATTGATTTTTTCTCTGCCTTTTACCGTGTCCTGGCCGTCGACACGCGCGGGCATGGCCGCTCCCCGCGCGGGACCGGCCCTTTTACACTGGAGCGGTTTGCCGACGATCTTTTTACATTTTTAACTGAGCACGGCGTTACCCGGGCCCATATACTCGGCTTCAGCGACGGCGGCAATATCGCGCTGCTGTTCGCGCTGAAGTATCCCGAGCATGTCGGTTGTCTGATTTTAAACGGAGCAAACCTTAATCCGTTCGGTTTAAAGCTTTCGGTCCTGCTGCCCATATGGCTGGGCTGGTGTTCTGCTGCCCTGCGCGCGCTGTTTTCAGAAGACGCCATACGTCAAAAGGAGCTGCTGAACCTGATGGCTGCCGAGCCGAACATCCGTCCGGTATCGCTCCGGCGTATCGCTGCACCATCGCTGGTAATCGTCGGCAACCGCGATATGATCCGCCGGCGTCACACGAAGAAGATTGCGCAATATCTGCCAAACAGCCGCCTTGTGATCCTGAACGGCACACATTTCATTGCATCGAAACAGAGCAAGGCTTTCAACGACGCCGTTTATGCGTTATTAGAGGAAAATACAAGCCGCGAATAATACGCTCAGTATAATAGCTTTTGGACACATCCGGCTTCGCCTAGTAATGTTATAATATCCCATATTTCTCTGCAACACATTCATAACATCAGCCATATTTATATGTTAAGTTTTTGTAAAGTCGACAGTTTTTTCAGCAATTTGCATGCCGGTTTCATTTTATTGGGTTTACGTAAATGTGCCATTTTACTATCTCTACAGAGAGTTATTCACAATCTCCACAGGTTTATCCACATGTATAATACTTTGCAGTTACAAAGCTTTGATGTTTAATTTCTATTTTTTAACATTCTGTGCGGACTCCATCCCAATGGGTCTTAACGTACTTTTTTCCATTGACATAACAACAATTTCCCGGCCTTCAAACGTATCATTACCGAGCCATTTTTCGCACTGTTTTACGAGCTTCGCGTCGATAATTGTCCGGCAGCCTGCCTGTACATTAAAAATAAGCTTTTTCAGTGTCCATGGTGGCGTATGCGTTGAGCTCCATACCGGCTCTGACACCGTCGAGAAACTCATAGTACGCCTGACAGCCGATCATCGCTCCATTGTCACCGCACAGCTTCAACGGCGGGATAAAAAGCGTGAGGCCCGCGCTGGCTGCCGCCTTTTCAAAATCGGCGCGGATCCGCGAATTGGCCGCCACACCGCCGGCCACGACGATTTTATCATGGCCATACTCTTTTGCTGCCATCATCGCCCGTGGGACAAGCGTATCGCTGACAGCCCGCGTAAAGCTGGCGGCCAGAGATGCCTGATCAAGCCCCTCGCCTTTTTGCTCAGCGTTGTGGACGATATTGACGACGGCTGTCTTAAGACCCGAAAAGGACATATCATAAGGCCGACCGTCAATTTTAGCACGCGGCAGAGTAAACGCCGCGTCGTCGCCGCCCTGAGACAACTCATCAAGCGGCCTGCCCCCCGGATACGGCAGGCCCAGCACACGCGCGACTTTGTCAAAGCACTCCCCTGCCGCGTCGTCACACGTCGAGCCGATAATACGCATGTCGGTATAGCCACGCACGTCGACCAACAGGCTGTTGCCGCCGGATACAATCAGCGACAAAAATGGCGGCTCAAGCGCCGGGTACGCGATATAATTAGCAGCGATGTGCCCTCTGATATGGTGCACAGGGATAAGCGGCACGCCCAGAGAAAGCGCCAGACCCTTGGCAAAGTTGACGCCAACCAACAGCGCCCCGATGAGGCCCGGCGCGTACGTAACGGCAACGGCCTCTATTTCATCACGCGTGATGCCGGCCTTATCGATTGCGCTGTCAGCCAGCCGGCTGATGACGGCGATGTGATTGCGCGAAGCGATTTCCGGCACAACGCCGCCGTACAACGCGTGCATATCCGCCTGGGAATACACCTCGTCGGCAAGGACCTCTCGGCCGTTCCGCGTGACGGCAACAGCCGTCTCGTCGCAGGAGGTTTCAATAGAAAATACAATCATAAGTCACCTTGGTACGTCTCGGGCCGTTTCAGTTCCAAAACCATAATAACGGCGTCGTCGACGGGATTTGAATAATACTTTTTTCGGCGGCCGCTTGTCACAAAGCCATGCCTCTTGTACAACCCGATTGCCGGCGCGTTACCGGCGCGGACCTCAAGATAAACAGCCAGCGCGCCGTTATTCTCGGCAAAGCGCAGCGCTTCCTGTAAAAGCCTGCTGCCGAGTCCTAATTGCCGGCGCGCCTCATCAACAGCAATTTGAAACAGCTCCGCCTCGCCGGATATCAGGCGCAGAACGCAAAAGCCCAGCACCACGCCGCTTTCCACGGCCACGCCGAAATACGCGTCATCCCGGCTAGCCTCGCTCATCAGCGAGCTTTCCGACCAGGGCGGGTCAAACGCCGCCCGCTCAATGACGAGTACCTGGGGGATCTGCGTAGGCTCGGCTTCAATAATTTCAATCATTTTGCGTCGTACCAGCTCCTGCCCCTATGCGCCTCCGCCGTCAGCGGCACAGAGATGTCCACAACGTTTTCCATCTCCTGCGTCAAGAGCTTCATTACCGTCTCCGTCTCGCCTTCGGGGCACTCGGCAATCAGCTCATCGTGCACCTGCAGGATCAGCCGGGATGAAAGCCCCTCCGCCCTCAGCCGCCGATGCGTATTCACCATCGCCAGCTTAATAATATCGGCAGCCGTGCCCTGCATGGGTGTGTTTCGCGCCGCCCGTTCGCCAAAAGAGCGGACGTTAAAGTTAGAGGACTTGAGCTCCGGCAGATACCGCCGCCGGCCAAAAAGTGTTGTCACAAAGCCGTCTTTTTTAGCTTGGGCCACAATATCGGTCATATACGCGCGCACGCCGCTGAAGCGGGTGAAATAATTCTCAATATACGTTTTTGCCTCCGCGACCGTGACGCCGATATCCTGCGACAGGGAGAACGCCGATATCCCATACACAATCCCGAAATTGACGGCCTTGGCGCGTGAGCGCATGAGCGGCGTAACGTCACCGGGCGCCACGCCGAAGACCTGTGACGCCGTCGTAGCGTGGATATCCCCGCCGTTTTTAAACGTCTCCAGCATCGCCACATCGCCGGCAAAATGCGCCAGCAGCCGCAGCTCAATCTGCGAATAATCCGCGTCCACAAGAACGCAGCCCTCACCGGCCACGAACATCTTCCGCAGCTCTCCGCCCACCTCTTTCCGGACGGGGATGTTTTGCAAATTCGGGTCCGTGGACGACAGGCGGCCCGTTGCCGCCACCGTCATCTGAAAGCGAGTATGGATGCGTCCGTCGGTGGCAATCACCTTCATCAGTCCGTCCGCATACGTGCTTTTAAGCTTGGACAGCTCGCGATATTCCATGATCTTCTGAATAATGGGATGCTTATCCTGCAGGTATTCAAGCACGTCAATATTCGTCGAGTAACCCGTCTTCGTCTTTTTCGGCGCGGGGAGCATCAGCTTTTCAAACAGGATCACACCAAGCTGTTTCGGTGAATTAATATTGAAGGTCTCGCCGGCCAGCTCGTAAATCGACGCTTCCAATTCGGCGACTTTTCCGGACAACATATCGCCGAATTCTCGCAGCGCCTTTTTGTCCACGAAAAAGCCGGCCTTTTCCATATCCGCCAGAACGCTGCACAGCGGCAGCTCAATCTTGCTTAAGAGCACGCCCATACCGACCTCATGGAGCTTCAGCTCCAGCGTCTGGCAAAGCAGTGCGATGGCGGCGGCCTCCGATATAAGCCGCCCCAGCGCCGCCGTATCATCCAGCAACGACAGCTGGCCGTTTTCGTCCTCTCCGGCGGCAATATCAAGCTCGCAGTATTTTTTCGCCAGCTTTTCCAGCTCGTAGGAGCTGTCCGTCGGCGACAGCAAATACGCCGCCAGCGCTGTGTCAAACATCCATCCGCCGGACGCAATCCCCAGCTCCAGCAAGCGGCGCTCCGTGTCTTTAATATCATGGCCGGCCTTTTTAATGTCCCCGCTCATGACGGCGCGCAGTCCGTCCGCAAAGCCTTCTGTAACCCCCCGCTTGAGTATATAACACGTCTTGCCCGCGTCATCCAAAGCAGCCAGTGTGTCAAAGCTTTCGTTAAAACGTACCACGACACTCGGTGCGCCGCGCAGGGCCTTTTCCATGTCAGCCCTATCAGCCGCCGAAACGACATTCTTGCTCAGGCAGTCGGGCTCAAAGGCCCGAGGGCCCGCTTCCGCGCCCTCCGGGGACGATAAATTAAATTTATCGGAGAGCTTGTTAAACTCCAATTTTTGAAATAGCGTGTACAGTACGTCGTTATTGACAGCACGGCGCTTGGTGTCCGCCGGCGTAAACTCGAAGGGTACATCCCGGCAAATGGTCGCCAGCGCGTAAGACATATCGGCCGCCTCGCGTCCGTTTATCAGCTTTTTCTTAACGCTGTCCTTCACGTCCAGCGCGTCGAGCTGGGCGTAAATTTCTTCAACGGTCCCAAACCGCCGCACCAGGTCCAGCGCCGTTTTCTCGCCCACCCCGGCAACGCCCGGTATGTTATCGGACGGGTCGCCCATCAGCGCCTTGAGATCAATCATTTTATTTGGCTCAAAGCCGTATTCTTCACTAAACGCCTCGGGCGTATACGATATCGTCTCGGACTGGCCCATCCGCGTCTTTACATGCAGCACGCGCGTGGCGTCGCTCACGAGCTGCAGGCTGTCCTTGTCGCCCGTAACAACAACACACTGCCACCCGAGCTCCTCGCTTTTTTTACTGATGGTGCCGATGAGGTCGTCGGCCTCCCAGCCGGCCAGCTCGTAGCGCGGCACGTTCATACCGTCAAGAACCTCTTTTAAAATCGGCATCTGTACAGCCAGCTCGTCCGGCATGGGCTTGCGCTGCGCCTTGTAGGCGTCATACTGCTCGTGGCGGAAGGTCGGCGCGGGCAGGTCAAAGCAGACGCACAGAGCGTCCGGATTTTCGTCGTTAAGCAGCTTGAGCAGGATATTTAAAAAGCCGTAGACGGCGTTTGTGGGCGTACCGTCCTTTGTTGTCAGCAACCGGATACCGTAAAACGCCCGGTTGATGATGCTGTTACCGTCGAGCACCATGAGTTTCATAATAACCTCCGCCAGTTGAGTTTCATCCATATCTAACCGATATTATACCACTTATAGGCTTTAATGTCATACGGACAATAAAACCTAAAAGGTCGCGGGCTGCCGTGGCAGCCCGCTAAAATACCTTTAATTTTTACACCTTGATCTCAATCGTCTCTTTTTTCCGCAATTTCACCCGCACGTTTGTATATGCTCTGCGCGGGAATGTAGCCCTGGACACTGCTGAGCGGATAGACGATACTGTTTTTCCCGATGACCGTACCGGGATTTAAAACGCTGTTACAGCCAACCTCCACATGGTCGCCCAGTATCGCGCCCATTTTTCTCAAACCGGTTTCGATGCTGTCCGCCCCGCATTTGACTTTGACGAGTCCGCCGGTAGACTTCAAGTTGGACAGTATGACGCCGGCCCCAATATGAGCCTTGTATCCTAAAACCGAATCGCCGACATAGTTAAAGTGCGGCGTCTGTACATTATCGAACAGAATAGAGTTTTTAATTTCGGTTGAATTGCCGATAACGGCATCGTTGCCGATGATGACGTTTTCCCGGATGTAGGCCGACTGTCTGAGTTCACAATCATGACCAATAATCGCCGGGCCTTTAATCGTCACGGTCTTTTCGATCACAGTCCCCTTCCCGACCCAGACAAATTCACTGATTCTTTCGTAATCATCGGGAAGCTTCTTTGAATATGCCACTATAAAAGCCTTGATTTTGCTTAAAACCTCCCAAGGATATCGTAAACCGTCAAAAATAGCGTTCGGCTCAAACGCCGAAAGGTCCAACAATTCATCAATAGATATATTCATAACTATATCCCTCCGACTAAGTTGCTTGTTGCACAGCGATGCCGTTTAATTTACGCCTTTTTCCATTTAACGCCCTGGGGTGTGTCCTCAAGGCTAATACCCCTGGCCTTGAGCTCGTCACGGATCCGGTCGGCCTCGGCCCAGTTTTTCTCCTGACGCGCGGCCTGACGCGCCGCGATCAGCGCTTCGATCTCCTCAGCCAGGCTGTCATCCTCCGTTTCCCCATAGATGAGCCCAAGCACGCCCGCCAGCTCGTCAAAGATTTCAAGCGCCTTGGCCGCCAACGCTTTGGACGGCTTTTTCTCAGCAGCCGTCATGGCGTTGGCTTCACGGACAAGCTCAAAGATGACCGAAACAGCGTCAGCCGTATTGAAATCGTCGTCCATCGCCTCAATGAACCGCTCGCGGTAAACCGGCAGCCGTTCGGTAAAGTCGCGCTCAGCCTCCTTGAGGCAATCGCTGTCGCCGTGCTCCGTCAGGAACTGCAGATTGCTCCGTGCCGTTTTCAGCCGGTCTAACGCACCCTTGGCCTGCATTAATATTTCGCCGGAGTAGTTGAGCGGGCTCCTGTAGTGGCTCATCAGCATAAACATGCGGATATTTTCATAACCATAAGCCTCCGCCGCCTCCCGAACCGTAAAGAAATTGCCGAGTGATTTGGACATCTTTTTATTGTCGATGCTGATAAAACCGTTATGGAGCCAATAGCGGACAAATTCGGCATCATTGGCTCCCTCGGACTGGGCGATCTCATTTTCATGATGCGGGAATATAAGATCCTGCCCGCCGCAGTGGATATCGATGGTCTTGCCGAGATATTTTCCCGCCATGGCCGAACATTCAATGTGCCATCCGGGCCGGCCCATGCCCCATGGAGACTCCCAACTTGGCTCGCCGGGCTTTGCGGCCTTCCATAGGGCGAAATCCATGGGGCTCTCCTTGACGTCGCTGACGTCGATGCGCGCGCCCGCCTTAAGCTCTTCAAGCGGCTGATGCGACAGCTTGCCGTAATCCGCAAACCGCTCTGTGCGGTAATACACATCGCCCTTCGCCTCATAGGCCAGGCCTTTTTCAACCAGTATCTCAATAATGCCGATGATCTCGGCAATGTTTTGGGTAGCCCTGGGATGGATCGTCGCCTCGCAGACGCCCAGGCCTTTGGCGTCCGTGTAGTATTCACTAATATATTTAGCCGCGATGGCCTCGGACGTCGTGCCTTCCTTATGGGACTGAGTTATGATCTTGTCGTCGACGTCCGTAAAATTCTGGACAAACGTTACGTCATAACCGCGATACTCAAAGTAGCGCCGCAGTACATCAAACAAAATAAGCGGGCGGGCGTTTCCCACGTGTATAAAGTTGTACACAGTAGGCCCGCAGGCGTACATCGAGACTTTTCCGGGCTCGAGCGGCTCGAAGTCTTCTTTCTTCTGCGTCATGGAATTATAGAGTTTCATTCTTATGACCATCCCTTTCATGGGCTTATTTTGCGTCCCCGATTAAATAAGAGGCCGCTCCCGACAGGTATTTCTCTTTTTTGCCGGCTTTCTGCTTTTTGTGCATCTATAAATTGTAGCACCGCTTCAATATATACCGGCTGTGCTGCTTTATTAAATGAGCGTTCATTCAGTACGTTTGAATGGCGTCATGGCTCCTTGTTCTGGCGTGTCAGCTCCTGTTCCAGCACCTGCAGCTGTGCGTAAATGGCCGTGAGCTCAATCGCGACCGGATCTGTCACACTGATCTGGTCAACAGCGTCGGCGTAACAGCTGCGCTCGCCGGCAATACTCACAACACGAGCCGGCACACCCACAGCCGTCGCGTCTTCCGGCACCTCTTTTAGTACCACGGCGCCTGCTGCTATGCGTGCGTTGTCGCCCACCCTAAAAGGGCCGAGCACCTTGGCGCCGGTACCGATCATAACATTGTTGCCGATCGTCGGATGGCGTTTGCCCTTATCTTTACCGGTGCCGCCGAGGGTGACCCCCTGATAAATTAAAACGTCGTCGCCAATCTCCGTCGTCTCCCCTATCACAATGCCCATCCCGTGGTCGATAACAAAACGCCGGCCGATAGTTGCTCCGGGGTGGATTTCTATTCCCGTCCAAAAGCGCGACCACTGGGACACGCAGCGCGCGAGAAACAGCAGCTTATGGCGGTACAACCAATGGGCCAGCCGGTGATTCATCACCGCGTGCACCCCCGGATAAAGAAGGAATACCTCAAAGCCGCCGCGCGCCGCCGGGTCACGCGCCTGATAGGCCTTGATTGTCTCCCGCAGACGTTTGAACACTTTATTCACTCCCCTTATAAGCATTCATTCACCCGCGGCATCTACAATATTAACCATCCATCTTAATTTTCGTAGATTTCATGGAAATATTAAAATAAAGAATCAAAAGCCGCCTCCTGCATTCTGCAAGAGGCGGCGTTAACCGCGGTTCCACTCTCGTTTTGCGTCCTGAATATCCATAATACAACGGCCGGGCATGAAACCGCCCCTATGACACGCCAAATATATCACTCGTTTCGGACGCCTTGACGGCTTTAACGCAGCCGATACGGAAGCCGTTACGCTCCCCGCTCCCGGACGCACTTTCAAGCAGCCGTACCGAAGCCCGCTTTCAGCCGCGGCATTTTATCCGTCGGCAGGCTCTCTCTATCAGCGCGGTATCGCTTTACTCTTTCCGTTCACAGCGGTGTTTCACTATACTAATTGACATTATATTACCATCGGGGCATATCCGTGTCAAGCGGCAGGACGTGACAGACGGAGATTTAGGTTTGACGCAAAAGGAAAACCCCCACCAATTGGCGGGGGTTTCCTCAGTTCTATCTGACTAGTGTGTCTATAACTTTAGGAAATAATAGAATTATGCAACATCGTTGACAGTAATTGCCGCAGATGGCGTACCATTGCCCGACAGCTCCACAGTGTATGTGGCAGTGACGGACGTTGTGCTGTAGTCAGCGCCGGTTGCAATCGTCAGTTCATCGTTGGCGGTTGCACTGGTGGTAATCGACATAGTAGTACCATCTGAAACAGAGGTCCACTTAACATTTACATCAGCCGCTGTCAGGAGAAGCGTAGAAGCTGTACCACCAGCAAGGTCTGCACCCGAAATTGTAACTTTGTACGTAGCTGTTGTTCCAGTCAAGCTCTGAAGCACGACTGTCGCAGTAAGGCCACCAGCATTACCATCAGTAGGTGTCACCGTTTGAGCTGAAGTGTATGTCGGCAGAGTTATCGGCCTATAGACATAAACGGTTGAGATTGAAGTGTCTGTGCCGGAAGTCTGGACAAAGTCAACAACGTAACCAATCGATGCAAGTTCAGTTGCCTGCGTAGCGGATATCTCATAGGCAATAACACCTGTGGTGTTCGCTGCTGTTGTGTCGATGTAGTAGATTTTCGCGCTAGAATTAAGAACTTTGTAATTTGTGCCGTCTGCAGTGATGTTGCCACCGGAAGCAGTAAGGTTGTCGGCACCAAGGCAAGCGTGGAAGCTGGCCGGGGTTGTGCTGCCGCTAGCCGTCGCAATGGTGACATAGCCGTTGGAGTCATAGCCTGTAACCATATAGAGTCCAACATTACCGTTAAAGGTTGCAGCATCCTTCGAAGAAGCCACAGTAACTGTCCCAACAGTGCCATTTACCATGGCCTGATAGGTATAGGTCGTGAGGCTCGCGCTAACATATTCAACCGTTCTGTTGGCGCTCATAATGTAAACCCAATCACCCGTCGTCGTGCTCGGCGTAAAGGCTGAGGTACCGAACGGCGATATAGCTATAACAAAAACAGCATTTGTGCCATCAGTAAGCTCATATGCAGTTGTTGCTGCAGTGCCAGTGAAATTCGGAACATTTGCAACACCGGTGTACGCATACAGAGCGGTAGCGCCGGCAGCCGAAGTCACTTGCTCATATACGAAACGTGTTTTCGAATTAGCCGGATGATCGGTGGCGGCACTTGAGTAGTTTACCGTCGTTTTTGTGATATTAACACTGGCACCGAGGGTAACCGTTGTAGCCGGGGCCACTAAGGCTGTAAGTACATAATTGCCATCAGTAGTTACAGCAAACTTATAGAATGCATTGGGCGTAGCAGCACCTGAACCATTCAGTGCGCTTGTAGAATCAAGCGTGACAGTTTTACTTGTACCGTCGGAAAGGATGATCTTAGCCGATGTTACAAAAGCAGCTGTATCGACATTCGTTACAAACGCATAAGCAGCAGCCGGATTTGTTACAACTGCCTGAGCGCCGTAGCAGACGTAGCCGCCATCGTCAAGGTAAAGCGTGGTGTCGGTAAGGCCGGCCCAACTATTGACCGAGGTATTAGTAAACGAGCCAGGGAAACCAAGGCCAGAGTACTTATAGGTCGCGCCACCGAGCGTGACACTCGTTGTGTTTACGTAGCTGGCCACTGTGCCAGAAACAGATTCTGCCTTATCGATGTAGTACGTACCGGTCGTGGTGTTTTTGTACCAGAGGACAACATCCTTGTCCTTAAGGGTGTCATAACCCGGAACTTTAACTGCAGAAACACTGGCCAGGCCGGAAATTGCGGATATTGTCACCATGTTGTTCGAGACAATCGGGTCACCCGACAGCACGGCAACTGCTTTTTTGATGACCTGAACTGTTTCAGCTTTTGCGTCGGAATCTGTGTTAACAAGATTGACAATAACGCCCGCTGCAAGAACATCCGTATCACCAGCAGAGTTGATCGTGTTGGCAACAGCAGCTGTCATAACTTTGTTAACCGTTGTGTTGTAGTAGGCCGCGCCCACCGCAAGCGTAACGCCTGCCGCGCCATCAGCATACTGACCCAGTACCGTGCCATTGTAGTAATAAGCGACGGTCGTATCCAGCGTAGCGATGTAGAAAGCACTGGAGGAGTCTGTCAGCATGGAAAGCGGAAGACCCATCGTGTTGGTGCCGATGACTTTTTCTTTTGTATAGCCGCCGGTCATTTCAACGCCGCCTTTGGTCCATCTGTAGTAGGTTGTACCGTTGGCGGTGTATGTGCTGGTTGTGTTGTTGACGTTCTGCTGCGTGGCGAGAGAACCCTTGGCGTTTACGCCGTCAATGTTGGTCGCCTGCTGATAGGCATGCGTCGTGCTGTTGTACACAACCGTATTGCATTTTGTGTAAGCGTTGAAGCCGTACTGAGATACTTCCTCGCGCGCCGCAGCGGCACTGAAGTCAAGATCCAGAGAAAGGATGCCAAGGCTTGTGGCGTCGGCAATGGTCTTCATCGCCCAGTTAGCACCGGTATACTCGTCGTTCACGCCATAGCCGATGGCACAAAGGAGCATCTTGGCAAACTGCGCGCCCGTTACGTTGCCGGCAGGATCAAACGTGCCGTCGCCGTTACCGTTGATGATACCCAGAGCGGCGCAATACTCGATGTACGGAGCGCTCCAGCGGTCAACAGCGACATCCGAGAAGCTGGAAACCATCGTCGTCAGAGCGTCAGCCTTGACCGAACCGATGAGCATGTAGGTGATGATCTTCGCGGCCTGCTCTCTTGTGACAAGGCCCTGGGGATCAAACGTATTGTCGCCCATGCCTTGCAGGAAGCCAAGGGCAGTGAAGAGGTCGACCGCTTCTGTGTAGGTCACGTCGTCGGCATCCGAATAATCGGATACATTGGCAGCGCTGACAGTCGCCATAAGGCCAAAGGCCAGCACCACAACAAGAACCATAGCGAGAAGCTTCTTGAGATTCTTCATGTATTTTCCTCCATTAAATTTTGCGCTTTTGGCGCATTTTTTACCTAGCCCCGTTTTCCGCATGCCTTCACATAACTTTAAGCGCCCAAGCCGTTTTTCGGCTTGGTGAATGTGACGCTTAATAACCATGCAAGGATCATTTGCGGTTTCAGGAGGTCGGCGGTTATGTATGCACCCGCGCCGGGTCGGCTATCCCTCAGCGGATGGCAATACCTGATTGACAGATTTGCTTGATTTATTCCAAAGATGATTATAGAGTAGCGTCCAAACCTTGTCAATTCGAAACGGCTGTTTTTAATATTACAGTTATGTTACGTGGGGTATAACACACGCGCCTGGGCGCAAAATATTTTATTTAAGCCAAACTCAAAAACCAGCTTACACCTTAATTTAATTAGCACCATTAAAAAGTCATTGCTGTCAATATAAGTTATAGCGATCTCAAAGCCGCGAGCTCAAGCCGAGCGTCAAATTCATACTGGTTCTCTTCTCAGAACCCATGACGTTATCAGAATACGCCCGAAACGAGGCCGGCCATTATTTCAGCAATTTGGTCGTTTGCAAATAGCGAAAAACCTTCCAGCTTACCGGCGCATAATATATATGGCCGATAAGCAAAACTAAATGCGTAAAACGCTTGCAATTTGTGCGGTTTAGTGGTATAATCCCACTGTTAGACAGGCTGGAACTTCGCTGAGTGGGTTTTTCCCACTCTTTTTGTTGCACTGTTTAAACGGGTCAAATTTCCTATAGCTGGTAATTTATCGTTTATAGCCTAGAGCCGGGCGCAAAATTCCGTCCGAAAACGGTGTGAGCCATGAAGCGGCTGAGCGCCGCACGGTTTATTCGCCCATGGTACAGAAAGATTTATATAACTCACCCTTTTAAAAGGTAGAGTTGTATAAAGCCTAATTAAAGGCCGCCGGCGCAAAGCGCCCGCATGGCCAATGATACTACATCCCCATTTTTAATAGAGATGAGTATTTAGATACGAGTGGGAGCGGAGCATGAATAAAGTAACCGAGATTGTTGCGTCTCTAGCCGAGCCGGTCGCTAAGCGGCACGGCTGCGAGCTTTGGGACGTTGAATATGTCAAGGAAGCCGGCAACTGGTTTTTAAGAGTTTTTATAGACTGCGAGGGCGGCGTAACGCTTGAACACTGTGAAGCCATCAGCCGTGAGCTGGACCCCATTTTAGACGAACGCGATCCGATTGCCGACAGCTACACCTTTGAGGTCTCTTCCGCCGGTGCGGAACGCCAGCTCAAGCGCCCGTCGGATTTCGAAAAATTTACAGGTCATCTGGTTGAAGTGCGGTTATATAAAGCCAGAGACGGGCAAAAGGAATTCGTCGGCACACTTGTTTCCGGCGACGACGCATCCGTGGAAATAAACATAACCGGTACGTTATACAAATTTTCGAGAAATGAAGCTGCCAGCGTCCGTCTTCGCATCGGACAGCAGTAAAGGATATATGGAGGAGCACGGCAATGAATGCTGAATTTTTCTCTGCGATTGCTGATATAGAAAAGGAAAAGGGCATACCTCAGTCGTATATGCTTGAAAAAATTGAGCAGGCGCTTTTAGCGGCGCTTAAAAAGGATTCTCCTGCCTGTCAGGAATGTGCCAGGGTGGATTTGGACCCGGTTAATAAAACCGTCCATATGTATCTGCAAAGAACTGTGGCCGACCCCGTAGACGATCCTGACATAGAGATGAGCCTTGACGAAGCGCGGAAAGTCAACGCGCGGGCCGAGGTCGGCGATGTCATTAACGAAACGGTCGACGCCAAAAAATTCGGCCGGATCGCCGCGCAGGCGGCCAAGCAGGTCATCATCCAGGGTATCCGGGAGGCTGAACGAGGTATCGTTTACGATGAATTCACCTCAAAAGAGCATGAAATCCTGACCGGTATCGTTTCCCGTGTGGAACCGCGAACCGGCAGCGTGTCCATACAGATCAGCTCCAACGCTGAATATACCGAGGCAATGCTTCTGGCCAGCGAGCGTATCCCGACGGAAACACTTCGCGAGGGCGACCGGATCAAGGTCTACGTTGTTGAGGTTCGCAAATCCTCCCGCGGCCCGCAGATATTGATATCCAGGACGCATCCGGGCCTCGTCAAGCGTTTGTTTGAGCTGGAGGTGCCGGAGATATTTGAAGGGATCGTCGAGATTAAAAGTATTGCGCGCGAAGCCGGCAGTCGCACAAAAATTGCCGTCTATTCCACAGACCCCGAGGTCGACCCCATCGGCGCGTGCGTTGGCCCGAAAGGCGGGCGCGTCTCGTCCATCGTCGACGAGCTGCACGGTGAAAAAATTGACATCGTCAAATACAGCGACGTTGTGGAGGAATACATTGCCTCGTCGCTCGCCCCATCGGATGTCGTCAGCGTGACGGTGCTGGAAGACGGCAAAAGCTGCCGGGTCATTGTTCCGGACAATCAGCTGTCGCTGGCCATCGGCAAGGAAGGACAAAACGTCCGTCTGGCCGCACGCCTGACCGGCTATAAAATTGATATCAAACCCGAATCGCAGGGTTGACTTTTAGGGCGGATTTCATATCCGCCCATTACCCGTAAAAGCGGATTTTAATACCGTATGGATAGTTGAAACTTGGAAGGGGGGCAGCAGGGCATGCAAAAGAAAATACCAATGCGGCAGTGTCTCGGCTGCCGTGAGATGAAGCCGAAAAAAGAGCTGATTCGCGCCGTACGCTCGCCGGAAGGCGTCGTTTCGCTGGATTCCAAAGGTAAAAATCCGGGCCGCGGCGCCTATGTATGCCTCAATGCCGACTGCCTGAAAAAAGCCATTAAATCCAGGGCTCTGGAAAGAGCGCTTTCGGCGCCGATTCCGGAAGACATATACGATACCCTTCGCCGGCAGATGGAGGGTGGAGATGGATAACACGCTATTGGGACTGGCTAAAAAGGCTGGTCTGCTTGAAATCGGAGGGGAAAGCGTCGAGCATGCGGCCCGTCTGGGGAAGGCCCGGGTCATTTTATCGGCCAGGGACGCGTCCGACAGCTCCAAACGCCGGGCCGGACTTTACGCCGAGCGGTACGGGCTTATACATCTCGTGCTGCCCTCGGAAAAGGAAGAGCTGGGTGCCATCGTCGGAAGAGGATCACCCGGTATGATAACGATACTCGACGCGGGGCTGGCCGCCAAATATGCTGCGGCGCTCGCGCAGACGGATCCGGAAAAGTACGGGCCGGCGGCAACGCAGCTTGAAGAAAAAGCCGCTCGCATACGAATGCGGCGGAAAAAAACAGCGCAGCAGGGGCGAAACAAACGATCTGGCAGGGGGAGGACAACATAATGAGCACGATGTTTAAATACAGGGTCCACGAGGTGGCCAAAGATTTTAAGGTACCGACGAAAACCATATCAAAAATATTGACCGATTATGCCACACCGCCGAAAAACCATATGCAGGTACTGACGGCGGAGGAATTGGATTTGATTTTTGAGTATATGACACAGCAGCATCAGATTGGCAGTATTGAAGAGGTCTACGCCGTTGAGTCCCCTGCAGCCGAGACGGCAGTCGTCAAAACACCGGCGGAACAGAAACCGGTTGAAACAGCCGAACCTAAAAAAGCGGACGCCCCGACAAAAACGGAGCCCACGCCGGGCGACAAAGCCGGCGCGCCCGGTCAAAAGCCTAACGCGGCGCCGGCGGCCGAAAAAAAGCCTGATAAACTCTTTACACCGCGTCAGGAACGGACAAAACGCGTCATTGACACGTCGGGCGCGACCATCAACATCGCCAAATACGACGAACGGCTCGACAAGCTTGTACCTGAAAAGGCCGAGCGCATCAAGAGCGGCAAGGAAAAGTTTTCTAAGAAGGGTCAAAACCGCAGTCCGTCCATGGCCTCCGGCGCCAAACGCCGGCAGGAGGAGCGCGAAAGAATGCAGCGCCTCCAGTTTGAAATTGCGAAAAAAGCACCGGTCAAGGTATTTATACCCGATGAGATCGGGGTTGGTGATCTGGCCTCCCGAATGAAAAAAACAGGCGCGGAGGTCGTCAAGCAACTCATAAAGCTCGGCGTCATGGCGTCGCTGTCTGATGTCATTGACTATGACACGGCGGCGCTCGTCGCCATTGAGCTTGGCTGTAAAGTCGAGCACGAGGTCGTTGTCACCATAGAAGAACGGCTGATTAACGACCGGGAGGACAGCGCGGAGGAGCTCGTTTCCAGAGCGCCCGTTGTCGTTGTTATGGGTCATGTTGACCACGGTAAAACGTCGCTTCTCGATAAAATCCGCGAAGCTAACGTTGCCGCCGGAGAAGCCGGCGGGATCACACAGCACATCGGCGCGTACCGCGTTAATGTAAACGGCAGCCCCATCACGTTCCTGGATACGCCGGGCCATGAGGCTTTTACAGCTATGCGTGCCCGCGGCGCCAAGGTAACCGATATCGCTATCCTAATCGTAGCGGCCGACGACGGGATCATGCCTCAGACGATCGAGTCCATAAATCACGCGAAGGCCGCCGAAACGCCCATTATTGTCGCTATCAACAAAATGGACGTCCCAGGCGCCAATCCAGATAAAATTAAGCAGCAGCTCACCGAATATGGCCTCGTCAGCGAGGAATGGGGCGGCGACACAATCGTCTGCCCGATTTCAGCCAAAACCGGCATGGGCATTGATCATCTTCTCGAGATGATTGTCCTGACAGCCGAGATGGGAGACCTGAAGGCCAATCCGGACCGCGCCGCACGCGGAACCGTCATCGAGGCTCGTCTGGATAAGGGCCGCGGCCCAATCATGACGGTACTGGTCCAAAACGGTACGCTCCGTCAAAATGATGTCATTATTGCCGGTACGGCCGTTGGCCATGTCCGCGTCATGACAAATGACCGCGGCGAGCGCGTCGAAGAAGCCGGGCCGTCCGTCCCCGTTGAAATTTCCGGTATGTCCGAAGTCCCGGATGCCGGCGACACCTTTAACGCTGTTGACGATGAACGCATGGCCCGGGAACTTGTGGAGCAGCGCAAAAATGAAAAGAAAAACGCGGGCGCGACCACTGTCAAGGTCTCGCTGGAGGATCTGTTCTCCCGGATACAGCAGGGTGAGCTAAAGGATCTTAACATCATCGTCAAGGCAGACGTCCAGGGTTCGTCTGAGGCCATCAAAACCTCGCTGGAAAAGCTCACGAACGAAGAGGTCCGCGTGCGCGTTATCCATTCAGGCGTCGGCGCAATCAACGAGTCGGATGTCATGTTGGCCTCTACAAGCGGCGCGATTATCGTCGGATTTAATGTCCGGCCGGACAACGCCGCGCGCGACAACGCGGCCAGAAACAATGTGGATATCCGCATGTACCGCGTCATTTACGAATGCATCAATGAGATCGAAGCGGCCATGAAGGGCATGCTCACGCCCAAATTCAGGGAGGCCGTCATCGGGCACGCCGAAGTGCGGCAGGTCTTTAAGGTTTCGCATGTCGGCACCGTCTGCGGCTGTTATGTCACAGATGGAAAAATTATGCGTCACTGCTCTGTCCGCGTCATCCGGGACAGCATCGTAATCTACGAAGGACTGCTGGCATCATTGCGGCGGTTCAAGGACGATGTCAAGGAGGTCGCCACCAATTACGAATGTGGCCTCTCTGTTGAGAAATATAACGATATAAGGGAAGGCGACGTTATAGAAGCCTTCATTATGGAACAGATAAAGGAATAACAAGTCCGCCCTCACGGGCGGTTGAGGTGGAACTGAACTATGTCAACACACAGACTGGATCGGACAAACGAGGACATACAGCGCATCATGTCCTCTCTTCTCCGCACGATCAAAGACCCGCGCGTCAATCAAGGGATGATCAGCGTCACTGCTGTTGAAACAACGGGCGACTTGCGCTACAGCAAGATTTATCTGAGTGTTTTGGGACTTAAAAATGAAAAAGAGCTGATGAAAGGTCTCAAGTCGGCCGCCGGCTTTCTCCGGCACGAGTTGGGGGAAGCACTCTCGCTGCGCTATACGCCGGAGCTCATTTTTGAGCTGGACAAGTCCATTGAGCGTGGCGCGAATATCAGCCGGATTATTAACGAATTGGAAACCTCGGAGGACGACAGTCGCCATGATTAATGATCTAACCATTAACGATACGGTTCGCTGGCTCACAGAGCGCGATAACTTTCTGGTCCTGACGCACCTGCGGCCCGACGGTGATACGCTCGGCAGCGCAGCGGCACTTGTCAAGGGCCTGGTTCGTTCGGGTAAAACAGCTTATATCCTTAAAAATCCTGAGGCAACGCCGCGTTATACGACCTACGTTGAAAAGCATTGGGCCCCCGACAATTTTAAACCCTCCTTCGTCATTACCGTTGACACGGCATCGGAGGGGGTTTTTCAAGTCAACGCCTCGGACTATCTCGACAAGGTGTCACTGAGCATCGACCATCATCCCTCCAACACCGGATATGCCGAAAATCGCTGTCTGGACGCTGAAAGGGCCTCCTGTGGTGAAATCATTTACGAGCTTCTTTTAGAACTGGGCAGCGGTATTGACGCGGAAACGGCCATTTCGTTATATGTGGCTGTTTCGACGGATACCGGCTGCTTTGCTTTTGCCAATACAACGGCCAATACGCTGCGCGTAGCGGCTGCCCTTGTCGACGCCGGCGCGCCCATTGGCGAGCTTAACCGGGAGCTATTCCGTAAAAAAGCTAAAAGCCGCATTCTGATAGAAGCTATGATCACCTCTGATATGGGATTTTATTTTGATGGCGCCGTTGCCATTGCCACCATCACAAATGATATGATGGAAAGAGCCGGCGCAAGCGAAAACGAGATGGACGATATCGCGTCCATACCCGGCGCCATTGAAGAGGTCGTTGTGGGCATTACCATACGGGAGCTGCCCGGCGCGGCAGGCTGCAAGGTATCTGTCCGGACCACGCCGCTCGTCAGCGCCACTGATCTGTGCGCGCTGTTCGGCGGCGGCGGCCACGCCATGGCAGCCGGCTTTTCGAACAAAGCAAGCGTTGAGGAAACGCGGGACAAGCTGCTCGAAGCCCTGCGCGGCATTTTCCCGCTTCAAGCCGTATAAATGACCGGAATCATCGTTATTGATAAGGCCCCGGACTGGACGTCGCATGACGTTGTGGCCAAGCTGCGCGGCATACTGAAGGAAAAGCGTGTCGGACACGGGGGAACCCTCGACCCGATGGCAACGGGTGTGCTGCCTGTTTTTATAGGCCGCGCCACGCGCGCTGTACCGTTTTGTGAAGCATTCGACAAGGAATATATAGCCGGTCTGCGGCTCGGTCTCACGACGGACACGCAGGATATAACAGGCAGTGTCCTGTCGGCCTCCGAGGTAGCGGTCTCAAAAAGCGACCTGGAGGATGTTTTGCAAAATTTCCGGGGTGAAATTGAGCAGCTTCCGCCCATGTATTCTGCCGTGAAGGTCGGCGGCAAGCGCCTGTACGAGCTGGCGCGTCGCGGCTTGGAGGCAGACCGTAAGACGCGCCGGATTACGATCCACTCAATAGACATCCTCAGCCAGTCCGGAAATGACTGGCTATTCCGAGTAACCTGTTCAAAGGGCACGTATATACGTACACTTTGTCACGATATTGGCCAGCTTCTGGGGTGCGGCGGGACAATGTGCTCGCTGCGGCGTACGCGGGCGGGCCTTTTTACGCTCGACACAGCCGTCTCCGTGTCTGATGTAGAGGCGGCCGTCCGGTCAGGCAATACATCCGGTGTGATTAAACCCGTCGATGAATTGTTTGCTGTTTACCCGTCTGTCCGCATTGACAGCAGAAAAAAAGCAAAATGTTTAAACGGCAACGCATTCCCTATTCAAAGCGCCAACGGACTGTACAGGGTTTATGATGAGCACGGCCATTTTCTCATGCTCGGCCGCGTCGAAAACGACGAAATGCGCACTGTAAAGAGCTTTTTTAGCGTATGACGCTGTCAGGCGGAGCACCACGCTCGACCGAAGTTGAAAGGAATAGCTGTATGACCTATAAAAAACGTGTGATTGCTCTGGGGTTCTTTGACGGGGTGCACATCGGACACTCGGCGCTGATGGAAAGAGTTCTTAAAATCGCAAAGGAACGGGATCTGACGCCTTCTGTTATTACGTTTGACGCGCATCCCATGAGCATGGTTACAGGCCGTCAAGTCCCGCTGATTAATTCCTGTGAGGACCGGGCTGGGCTCATCCATCGGATATTCGGCATACAAAGCGTCATTATTCTTCATTTTGACAAAGAACTGATGCACATGCCCTGGACGGAATTTGTTGAACGGCTGTCCGGTGAATTCGATGCAGCGCACCTTATTGCCGGCCATGACTTCCGCTTCGGCTATAAAGGCGAGGGCAGCGCTGTTAAGCTCAAGGAAAAAAGCCGGGAACTCGGTGTTGAATGCGATATTATCCCAGCCGTCAAGTACAAAGGCATCATCAGCAGCTCAACGTATATACGCACACTGATTGCCGAAGGCGATATTGAGCAGGCCAACGAATTTCTGGGCCATCCCCACGTGCTCACCGATATCGTCCACTATGGATACCGCCTTGGGCGCACACTCGGGACGCCGACCATCAACATGTGTTTCTCTGCGGGCGTTTTAATACCCGCATACGGCGTTTATGCCACGCGCGTCTTCCTGGATGACGGCGGCGAGCATATTGGCGTAACGAATATTGGTGTCAGACCAACAGTCAACCATACGGATACCGTTACAGCCGAGACCTACATCCTCGACTACAGCGGCAATCTCTATGGAAAAATGGTGCGCCTGGAATTTTATAAACGACTACGACCGGAGAAAAAATTCGCCGGTGTTGAAGAACTGCGCGAACAGATCATAAAAGATGCTATCGACGCGCGTGACTTTTTTAATAATCCGTAAGTAATTTAATAAGATATTAAAAATCCCTGTACCAAGATAAAACTTGGCACAGGGATTTAACTCTTGTAAGATACTAGGAGCTAATCGACCAATTCCTCGGGTGGGCTGAATTCGCCAATAAGCTTTTTAAGCTGCTTATAAACGTATTCCTTGTTTTTACAAATATACGGCGTCGTATTCCAAAGCTCCTCAAAATACTGATATAAAGCCGTAACGACGGTCAGCTCCTTTGTGACAAGGACCTTCGGCTCATGACTTTGAGTACTGGAAAACTGTATGCGCAGATTATCCTTGGCAATAACCTCCGTTTCATCCAGCCGCTTGAGAAGCTCGGTGGTAGCCAGACACAATTTAATGTTATCAGAGCTCATGAGGGCTCTAAACACCTCGCTAAGAAGGCGGATAAAAGTGCTGCGTTTCAGCTTGATATCACGTCCGCACATAAAAGACAAATTGTTCAGAACGATGGTATCGTACTGCAACTGCTGCCGCAGTCGGTCAAGGTCAATGAAATAACACTGCGTCGACTTGCTGCTGAGCTCTCCTATAAGACTCAGTTTTTCAAAATATTGCTCAAATTCCTCATTTTCAAATCCGTTTTCAATCAGTACTTCACGTAGCGTTGTATCCGACATATTGGAGATTGGGAAGGGCAGACTCCAATGGTACTCGTTATTGCCTTTTTCAAGCGTAGCTACAACACTGTTGATATAATCGTCCTGCAAGTCATAACTGAACTGCTCAAATACGCGTGTGCTTTCATCAAAATGGCACTGCAGAATGACTTCGATGTCTTTGACAAACTGTGGCTCGTGCGTAATATAGGTACTAATCTCCCGTACCGACTGTTTCGTGGACCAGTTATACAGCGCCAGATGATCCTTTACGAGAAAATACGTGTAAACGAGCTGCTCATCCTTATATTTCGGAATAAAGTAGGCTGTCGTACGCCCTGTCATATGCATCGGCGCCCATGTCAGCATCGATATGGCCAGGCTCTCATATGAACTGCTAAGCGGATGAATAATTTTAATCCGGTTATCCTCGCCGAGAAAAGTCATAATCCGCATAAACCATTCGTTTAAATACTCACTGTTTTCATTAAACCATTTGGCGTTTTCCGTGGTATAAAACCACAGCTCTACGCCAGGTGACAAGTGCTGCGCATATTTTTGAAAAAACTGGACGGCCTGGCGCCTTCCGGTGGCGCCCGACAAATTGTACGTTGTCAGAAGCGACGTGTTTCGAAGATTCTTAATCTCCTCGAAATAGTCCTTTTTATTTTCGGTGTGCTCCTGTACGGACGTCAGCCAGTCCTTTAGAAAAAGCGCTATCTCATTTTCCGTGCTTTTAAAAATATTTATATATTCCTGCGCAAGCATCAAACGGATTTTTGCAAACTGATTATTGCGGTCAAGCGCCATGACATGCCGTATAATCTGGTTAGTGTACAGGGAATTCGGCCTAAGATGCCGTTTTCCGCTGCGCCACTTACTGACAAGCGAACTGTCAATATGCAGTAAGCCTGACAAATCCTTGCCCGTTATGGCAAAGCTGTCCATTAAGATGCTCAGTCTGCTTTCCAAATAGATCACCTTTACTTGCAGTCTAGTCTAAACGATAATTTTTGTATTATATCACAGTCTGCTGGCAATGTCGACAGGCTTATTATACTGAAAGGAGCCGGTTTATGTAGGACTACAATACATGTTGGACGGAGGGGAGCAAAAAATAAGAGCAAGGATAAGGCACATCGGTTAGAATTAAGTTACCACACCCAAATTCGACCGAAAGGAAGTGCCTCTCCCTGCATGAACAAGATAACACAGGATATGAAGTACAGGCAATCCCTAATTAATTACACGGTAAAATATGGGGTATCCAAAGCATCACGGAAGTATAACAAGGCACGGTCGTATATCTACTTCTGGCTAAAACGGTATGACGGCACACTGGAGTCGCTGGCCTGCCAGTCACGCCGGCCACATGGGCATCCGACAGCACACACAGAGGCAGAACTCAAGCTGATCCGCGACGTCCGAAGAAGGAATCCGAAGCTGGGCATGCTTGAGTTCTGGTATCGTCTGACGTTAAATGGCTACCAGCGTCCACCAGGAAGCCTTTACCGTGTCATGAAGCGGCTTGGATATTTTCAAGCCGGAAAGCCGAAGAAAAAGTACGTACCGAAGCCGATGGAGCAGATGCAACGCCCAGGCCAGCGAGTGCAGCTCGACGTGAAATTCGTCCCGTTATCCTGTATTACGACCAAAGGCGAGAGATACTACCAATACACGGCAATCGACGAGTACTCGCGGCTTCGTTATCTTAAAGCGTATGAGGAAAATTCTACATATTCGTCAGCCGATTTTTTGAAACACGCTGCGGCATATTTCAAAAAACACGGCTTTGATATTGAGTGTGTGCAGACCGATAACGGCTTCGAATTTACCAACAGGTTCTCTCAGTCAAAACGAAATTCTCAGACACTTTTTGAGGCCACCGCCGCCAACATGGGCATCCGCCATAAGCTCATCCGGCCTTATACACCACGTCACAACGGCAAGGTCGAACGAAGCCACCGCGAAGATCAGAAGCGCTTCTACTCATCACACAGCTTCTATTCTTTCTGTGATTTTGATTCTCAGCTCAATGTTCATCTTCGTCGTTCTAATTCTATACCCATGCGCCCGCTCTGTTACAAATCTCCGCTTGAGTTCTTGTCAACCTGACTGTCCAATATGTTTGACAATCCTACACTTATTATACTGAAAGGAGCCGGTTTAATAACCGGCTCCTCAGACTGTCGAAAAAGCCGCATTCGCGGCTTTTCGACAAATAAAGGGTTCTCACGCTGAGGCGCTCTCAAAGTAATGCTTTTCGGAAGTGAATGCCTCAAAGCATTGAAATCAAACAATTTTCGCCGACGAGACCAGACAACTCGCCGTCATGGCCGAAAATTAAATCGCACGGCGATTGGACGCATAATAGAAGGACAAAAGACTTTTTCGACAAGCCGAGGAGCCGGTTTAATAACCGGCTCCTTTTGTCGCTTATTTTCTATAAGTGGTCTTTCTATGCTTTAGGTGTGCGGATTTTCATTCTACGGCGCGTTGAAATATAGTCAAATGTAAGCGCCACAAGCAACAGAGCACCAGATGCAACAGACTGCCAATACGGGTTGACACCAAGAACCGTCAAACCATTGTTAAATCCGTTTATGATTAAAAGACCTATAAAGCAGCCCAACATACCACCCGAACCGCCGCCGAAGGAGATGCCGCCGAGAATAACAGCCGTAATGGCGGCGAACGTATAGTTGTTCGTACCGTTGACGTTGCCGGACTTCAGACGACCAGCCAACAGAATGCCGGCCAGCGCACCAAGGAAACCGCTGTTGGCAAACAGGATGTAGGAAAGCTTCTTGGGATTGATACCCGTCAGACGCGCTGCCGCGCGGTTACCGCCGCTGAGATAGATGCTGCGGCCAAATTTTGTTTTAGCTAGTATGATGCCGTATATCAATATGGCCACAAGTGATATGATAATGGCAACAGGGACGTACTTCCCGATTTTATAAGTGCCGACAAACAGTATAACCGGGTCTTTAATAGCCACAGTTTTACCATTGGCAATAACATATGTCAGACCTTTGGCGATAAAGGAACCGGTCGCCAAGGTCGCGATAAAGCTCTGAAACCCAAGGTCGTTGACAAGAAACGCGTTGAACAGGCCGAACCCAATGCCGAGCGCGAAGCATGCGATGACGACAATGAACCAGGGAAGCCCTGTGCCATCGAGCATTACCGCTAGAAGTACACCGCAAGTCGTACCGACATAACCGGGTGAAAAGTCTAGCTCGCCGCAGATGATCAGCAAACCTTCCGCGATTGCCAGAAGCGTATAAAGAACCATCGCGTTGAGGATATTTTTGATATTAATGAGACTTACAAACGATCCTCCTGAAGCTATCGCAAAAAACAAAACTATAACAAAGAGTAATATTAACAACGTAAATAGCTTTGAGGCTAAGAATTTTCTTCCTCTAGATACTGTTTCCATGGCTTCCTCCCTTAATCATGCATAGCGAGTTCAAGAACACGCTCTTCCGTTGCTTCCTGTCTTGTAACCTTGCCTGTTATATGCCCGTTATGCATTACAATAATGTTATCGCTGACGTTTAAGACCTCGGTCAGTTCCGACGAAATGAAGATAACGCCGATGCCCTGCTTGGCGAAGTCGCACACCATCTGGTAGACCTCTGCCTTCGTACCGACGTCGATACCCTTTGTCGGCTCGTCGAGGATCAGTATCTTCGTAACCATCTTGTCGGACGTCCAGCGCCCTAAGATGACCTTCTGCTGGTTGCCGCCCGACAGCTCCAGCACGAGCTTGTCGATCGTCGGCGTCTTGATCGAATACCGCTTCACGGCATCCACCGACAGCGTCTCCTCGATCTTATCGTCCAGAAACAGGCCCTTTTTGACCTTCTCCAGCACCGGCATCGTGACGTTGTCCCGGATGGACCGTCCCAGTACGAGCCCCTGCTCCTTACGGTCTTCCGGACACAGCGCGATGCCATGGTCTATCGCGTCCTTCGGCGACTTGAAGTTCACCGGCACGCCTTCCATCTTGATCTCGCCCGATATGATCGGGTCCGCTCCGAAGATCGCCCGCATAACTTCCGTACGCCCAGCGCCCACCAGTCCGGCAAAGCCCAACACCTCGCCCTTCCGCAGCTGGAAGCTCACGTCATGCACGTCGTCCGTCCGCAGGTTGTTGACTTCCAGAAGTACGTCTCCCATTTTGTCGTTGCGCTTCAGGTTCGCGTATGTGTCCCCGATGTCGCGCCCGACCATCGCCGTGATTAGCTCCTTCTCATTCGTTTCCGCCGTCCGGAACGTCTTCACCAGACGACCGTCCTTCAATACCACAATGTCGTCCGTTACCTGGAATATCTCAGCCATACGGTGCGACACGTACAGTATGATCTTCCCCCGCTCCTTCAGCTGTCGGATCAGCTGGAACAGTATCTTGATCTCAGAATCCGTCAACGGCGCCGTCGGCTCGTCAAACGCGATGATCTCCGAGTCGCGCCGGTACGCCTTCATGATCTCCACCATCTGCTGGTATGCCACCGATAACCGCCCGACAATATCCGTCGGCCTCAGCGGCAGCCCAAATATATCGATGATCTCCTGCGTCCGCTTCCTCAGCTCCGCTTTGTTGATCACACCCAGCTTGTTTGACGGCAGGTCCTCCAGAAATATGTTCTCCATGACGTTCAACGACGCCACCAGCTGCCGTTCCTGATAAATTACGCTGATGCTCGCCTTGATCGCCTGATACGGTGATACAAACTTCTGTTCCTTTCCGTTTATGCTCACATATCCTTCGTCGGGCTGCAGATCTCCGCTCAATATCTTTAACAGCGTGCTCTTCCCCGCGCCGTTCTCTCCCAGCAGCGCGCATACCTGGCCGCCTTCGACCCGGAAGCTCACGTCCTTGAGCGCCTGTACGCCCGGAAATGCCTTGCCTAAATTGTTGAATTCAACATACTGTTGTTCCACCAGCTCACCTCCTGTTTTTTGCTCTGACTGTCTTTGCTCTCTCTGTCCCAGGCTATTCTCCTTCGCTCCCCTGGCGACCCCCTTCGTCCCTCTTTCGTATATCAATTCATCTTCTCTTTTTTCATCTTTACGGCGGCCCTTTCGCGCCTTTCCCGCGCGCGTCCGCCCTTTCTTGTGCTTGACCCTATAATTATCTCTCAATCTACTCCAGTGTCAATCTTATCCCTTACTTTGTCACTTTTCTTATGTTGACAAAACTCCTTGGCAATCTGCAAACTGATTCCTCAAAAGCACGTAATTCCATGATCTTTTATGTGTAAACACATTATGATAATAGTATTTTTGTTTTATCAGCCAAGATTGTGCCCCTAAAAGAACTCTTTTAAATCAATTGATATTCTGTTATACTGAAGTTGAAATCCATACTGTCAATTTTTTGAGAAGGTACGCGTTGATGAGCACATCCAATAATAATAATAACGGCCAGAACACATCCAGCGACACGGTACCTTGGATTGTCGTCGGCATATGCCTTCTGGCATTTTGGCCGGTGGGTCTTGTCCTGCTGATCAAAAAACTCAATTCTGAAAATACGGCCGGGCGCGCAGAGAACCGGCACGCCGGGCAAACAGCCTGGCGGCAGGACTTGCAGGCCGAAACAGATAAATGGCGTCACCAGTGGCGCACTGAAAGCAACAAATGGCGGCAGGACTGGCGCGCCGGCAATTGGGGCAAAAGCGTGGAGCGTTTTTTTGATTCGCTTTTCAATACGACCGCCGACTCGTCCCAGGCTTCATCCACGTACAAAGGTTACTATCGGCAGCCATATGAACCGGAACAGGAACAGCAGTCACAGCAGCAGTCTGCTCGGGACCAGTATGCGCCCGGGCAGGAAAAGCCGGCGCTCCGGCCCATACCTGAACACAGGGCTCATAACGCGCATCAGCGTCCACAGGAAGCCCGCGGGGCGTCTCAGTCCCAGTCTTACAGCCAGCAGCGGAAACAAGCCGCTGATGCAGGCGAAACCGCCAAACAGCAGAAGCGCTCGAGAAAAGGCCTCAGCATCGCCCTGTCGCTTCTCGGTGTCCTTCTCGGCCTAGGCGGCGTCATATTGATGGCGCTCGGCGCCAGCCAATATGCGGTGTACGGGCTGAGTGTTTCCAATCTGCTTGTCTTTATACTCGGTACATTCAGCCTGATCGGCGGCCTTAGCTGCTTCATAACACGCAATGTCTTGATAAAGCGAATGAACCGGTTTAAAAAATACGCCGCCATCATCGGCGACGCTGATATTGCCAGTATATCGGGCATTTCCAGAAAAGCGGGTGATCCGGACGGCAAAACCCGTCGGACGGTTCAGCTGATGATAAACGCCGGATACTTCGGTGCCGAGGCGTATATTGACAACAATCTCGGATTGGTACGTTCTTATACGGCGGCTGAAAAGCAACGCGCTGGCGACGCATCAGCGCGTCAGCCAGGGGACAGCGAGAACGGCGGAGGTAACACGTACGTCACCATCATTAATGAGCTTCATATGCTCTGTGTCCAGACAGTCGATCCCGTCATTTGCGCTAAGATACAACGTATCGAGGACCTTACGGCAAAGATCTTTCGAACCGTTGAAGAACATCCGGAGAAAAAGTCGCAGGTCCGCCGGTTTTTAAACATTTATCTTCCGACGACTATTAAGCTTCTTCATTCGTATCAGACGCTTGAACGGCAAGGTGTCAGCGGTGAGAATATTCAATCCGCCAAGCAGGATATCGAGCGAATCCTTGATACGCTGATCACGGGATTCGAGCAACAGCTGGATCAGCTTTTTATGACAGACAAACTGGATATCTCATCTGATATCAATGTGCTGGAAAATTTGATGCAGCAGGACGGTCTGACGGGAGACCAGCCGTTTTTCAAAACGGCCGGCGGTCACTAAAACCGATTTTAAATATCCGGGGGTTTAACCCCCGGGTATTTTTACAGTTACTTAAATAGGATATAAAGTATACCGTAGATAATGGAAGCCGCTATACCGAATACGATTACAGGCCCCGCGATGACAAACATTTTCGCGCTCATGCCCGTGATAATACCCTCGCTTTTAAATTCAAGCGCCGGAGCGGCCACGGAGTTTGCAAATCCCGTGATCGGTACAAGCGTGCCCGCACCGGCAAATTTCGCCAGATTGTCGTATACCTTAAGTCCGGTTAAAAGCGCGCCGACAAATATCAGCGTAATGGATGTCGCTGTACCGGCGCCGTCCTGCTCCAGTCCGGCGGCTTTATAACCATTGATAAGCGCCTGGCCGATGCAGCAGATGATACCGCCAGACACAAAGGCTTTAAGCATATTGGGAACCAGCGGCGATTTCGGCGCTTTTTTCTTTACATAACTGTCATATTCTTTTTGGGTCATTTTCATGGTGTCAACCTCCTTATTTAGCTTTTCCAACGCCAGAACGTTTATTCTGCTGTTTTGTACACTGACATCCCGTTGTCTGCAACGCAAAAAGAAGGTGTACCGCCTCACAGGCGTACACCTTCACTTTTTTATCTGCAGGATGATTATTTAACCAGCTCGAGAACGGCCATTTCAGCCGCATCGCCGCGTCTGGGGCCAATGCGCGTAATCCGCGTGTAGCCGCCGTTTCTCTCGGCATACTGCTGCGAGATCTCGCCAAACACTTTCGTCACAACGTCTTCGCGCGTGATGAAAGACAGCGCCTGACGCCTCGATGCCAGCGTGTTCTTTTTTCCGAGCGTTATCATTTTCTCGGCGATGGGTGCAATCTCCTTGGCGCGCGTGATCGTCGTTTGCATATTCCCTTTGTCGAGGAAATCGGTGACCTGCTGCCTCAGCATCGCGATGCGCTGATCTGTCGGCTTGCCGAGTTTACGTACTCCAGGCATGTCGTCTGCCTCCTTGTTCAGAAATATTAAATCAGGTGTTTTCTTCACTTGCCAGAGACAGTCCCATCATCGCCAGCTTGTGGACGACTTCCTCCAGCGATTTACGTCCGAGGTTTCTAACTTTGATCATTTCTTCCTCGGATTTAGATATAAGATCCTCAACTGTGTTGATATTGGCGCGTTTGAGGCAGTTGAAGCTGCGCACCGACAGATCCAGCTCTTCGATGGTCATCTCAAGTACCTTGTCCCGCTGCGTTTCAGCCTTTTCCACGACAGTTGATTTGTTGCTGATCGTCTCCGACAGATCGGTAAACAGTACAAAGTGATCGCACAGGATCTTTGCTCCAAGCGACACGGCATCTCTGGCCGAAATGGTTTTATCTGTCCACACCTCAAGAGTCAGCTTGTCAAAGTCCGTCATATTGCCAACACGCGTATTCTCGACGGTGTAATTGACCTTCTGCACTGGCGTATAAATAGAATCGATCGGGATGACGCCGATGATCGGCTGCTGCAGTTTATTGCGCTCGGCCGGGACATAGCCCCTGCCGTGGCCGATGGTCATCTCAATGCTCAGCGACGCATCGGCGCTGAGCGTGGCTATATGCAGCTCGGGGTTTAAAATTTCAACTTCGCCGTCAGGTTTAATGTCGCCGGCTTTGACCTCACGCTCGCCCACAGCTTCTATATAAATGGTCTTGGTCCTTTGGCTGTGAAGGCGGGCGATGATACCCTTGATGTTGAGAATTATTTCTGTGACATCTTCCTTGACGCCCGGTATCGTCGAAAACTCATGCTGTATGCCGGCGATCTTAACGGTCGTAACGGCAGTCCCGGGAAGTGATGATAAAAGAATCCTTCGAAGAGAGTTACCTAAGGTCGTACCATAACCGCGTTCCAGTGGTTCAACGATATATTTGCCGTAGGAGTCGTCACCGGGAGTCTCGATGCATTCAATGCGCGGCCTTTCTATTTCTACCATATATACCCTCCTTCAATGATCGGTGCAAAAAACACCGCGGTTTTCCAGCTATCCAATATGAGGGCTTGATTATTACTTCGAGTAAAGCTCAACGATCAGCTGCTCCGTAATGGGCAGGTCAATGTCTTCCCGCGCCGGGATGCCGACAACTTTTGCCGTCAGTGAAGCAACATCGTACTCAAGCCATTTGGGTGGCTGTCTGAAGGAGTTGGCCTCGATCACGGACTTAAACTTGTCAAGGCTGCGGCTTGATTCCTTAAGGGAAACAGACATGCCGGGCTTGACAAGAAAAGACGGGATGTTGACTTTTTTACCGTCGACAGTGAAATGACCGTGCAAAACAAGCTGTCTTGCCTCAGCGCGGCTCATGGCAAAGCCAAGCCTGTAAACCGTGTTATCCAGGCGCCGTTCCAGAAGAGACAGCAGGTTCTCGCCTGTCTTGCCCTTCATTTTAATGGCCATTTCATAATAGCTTCTGAACTGGCTTTCCAGAACGCCGTAGTATCTTTTTGCCTTTTGTTTTTCACGCAGCTGCGTGCCGTATTCGGAATCCTTGGAACGCCGGCCCTGACCGTGCTGGCCGGGGGCGTAAGGTCTGCGGTCTACGCCGCATTTTTCCGTGTAACAGCGGTCGCCCTTTAAAAAGAGTTTCTGGTTCTCTCTGCGGCAAAGGCGGCAGACTGCATCGGTATATCTTGCCATTAAATCTTACCTCCTTATACTCTGCGTCTTTTGGGCGGACGGCAGCCGTTGTGCGGGATGGGCGTCACATCCTTGATCATCGTGACCTCCAGCCCGGCCGACTGAAGCGCGCGGATTGCCGCCTCACGCCCGGAGCCGGGGCCCTTTACAAAAACCTCCACGGTCTTAAGTCCGTGTTCCATGGCCGCTTTAGCCGCTGTTTCGGCCGCTGTCTGTGCAGCAAAAGGCGTCGACTTTCTGCTGCCCCTGAATCCCATGCCGCCCGACGACGCCCAGGAGATGGCGTTTCCGGCCGTATCGGTGACAGTTACCATTGTATTATTGAAAGATGAGCGGATATGGACTGCGCCCCTCTCGATATTTTTACGTTCGCGACGTCTTTTAACAACTCGTTTGCCTTTGGGTGCTGCCATTAAAAACCCTCCTCCTACTTCTTCTTGTTGGCGATTGTACGCTTGGGCCCTTTACGGGTGCGTGCATTCGTCTTACTTCTCTGGCCGCGGACAGGAAGGCCTCTTCTATGGCGGACACCGCGATAACAGCCGATTTCTGTCAGACGCTTGATGTCCAACGCAACGGTACGTCTGAGGTCGCCCTCCACCCTGTAGCTCTTATCGATACACTCACGAAGCGCCGTTTCCTCCGCCTCAGTGAGATTTTTGACTCTTGTGTCGGGATTGATACCAGTTTCTTCAAGGATCTTCTTGGCGCTCGTTCTGCCGATGCCGAAGATATATGTTAAAGCGATTTCAATCCGCTTGTCTTTCGGCAGATCAACACCGGAAATACGTGCCATCGTTCAATCATTCCTTTCGTTCAAATGAGGAAATCCAGCAGCTTAGCCCTGTCTTTGCTTGTGTTTGGGATTGCTGCAGATCACCATGACTTTGCCCTTGCGCTTGATGACCTTGCACTTTTCACACATGGGCTTAACGGACGGTCTCACTTTCATATTAAGCATCCATTTCTCCGGCGATTTGTGCTTTTCGGCGTTCTCATCATCTCTCGCCGGTGAAATGATAAGATGCTGATTATTGTGATACCCACCGCAGCAGCCGTGCTGAACCGTTTCAACACGCGCATACTTCCCGGCGGATGATACTGTATTCTTATCATCCCTCGCCGTCAAAACGATAAGTACTGTCGTTGCTGTTCCGTAAAACGGTTATTTTATTTGCTTCGCCATGTAATCCTTCCGCGCGTTAAATCGTACGGGGACATCTGGACGGTTACCTTATCTCCGGGCAATATGCGGATAAAATGCATACGGAGTTTTCCGGAGATATGCGCCAATATTGTATGACCATTTCCAATATCCACGTGGAACATCGTATTGGGTAGCGATTCAAGAACTATGCCTTCCAGCTCAATCATGTCGTCCTTTGCCAATTTACATACCTCCTTTTTCTTCTGCTGTTACCGTATATTCTGCCAGCGAACGTCTTATTTCGCTATTGGTAACCTTTTCACCGTTTCGTATTTTTATGGCTGTCCGGCCCGCATCCTTCGATTCAAAGCGCAGATGCTTCAGCTTTTTACGCTTTGGTTTCTCAACGCGCCGTGTTTTTCCATCACTGAGAAAGGCATATCCGTCTTCCTCGGCAAGTACGTAATAACATTTGCCGACATCCCTTCCGCTTATAGAGACGACGATGTCCGCTCTGTCTATGTCCATCATCAAGTCTCTCCCACAGCTGTCAGGATGACAGGCTCGCCGTCAGTGACCAGTATGGAGTTTTCATAGTGTGCCGACAGCTTTCCATCACGTGTTATGACGGTCCACTTGTCACGAAGCACTCTGATATCTGCCGTACCGGCGTTGACCATCGGTTCGATGGCCAGCGTCATGCCGCGCAGCAGTCTCGGTCCGTGGCCGGGGCTGCCGTAATTAGGCACCTCCGGCGGCTCATGCATTTCAGACCCGACACCGTGCCCGACGTAATCGCGTACGACTGAGAAGCCGTTTGACTCAACGTATTCCTGTACTGCGTGAGAAATATCGGAGACTCTGTAGCCTTCCCGGGCAAACTTAATGCCCTCAAAGAAACTCTGCTTCGTAACGGCGATGAGCCTTTCGGCTTCCGGCCCGGCATTACCAACCATGAACGTCGCGGCACAGTCGCCGATATAGCCGTCCTTTGTGGCACCCACATCGATACTGATAATGTCGCCGTCTTTAAGCGCGGTGTCGTCCGGGATACCGTGGATCACCTGCTCATTTCGCGACGTGCAGACGCTGGCCGGGAAGCCGTTGTAGTTTAAAAATGTGGGTTGGGCGCCTTCTGATAGGATAAAGTTATAGACTGCCTTATCGATTTGTCTGGTTGTAACGCCGACCGTTGCCATATTCCCGGCTAAAGCACGGGCAGCCGCGGCAATTTTACCGGCACGGCGCATAAGCTCAACTTCTCTGGCTGATTTTAACTTGATCATGTCAGATCCCCAATGTTTTATAGATCACATCGGTCGTCGCCTCAATGGTCGGCCGATTGTCTACCGATTTTAATTTGCCTTTTAACGCGTAATACTCAATAAGCGGTTCAGTCTCCTCGTGATAAACCCTGAGCCGTTTTTTAACCGTTTCGGGTTCGTCGTCTTCGCGTATGACCAGCTCGCCATGGCAGCTGTCGCACGTATTGGCGCGTTTTGGCGGATTTGTTTTGATATGATAGGTCGCATTACACTCGGCGCACATACGCCGTCCCGTCATTCTCTCCATAACCTCGGCATCCTCAATTTTGAGGTACAGCGCGACATCAACATCAATGCCGGCCTCTTCAAGCGCTTTAGCCTGGCCAATCGTTCTCGGCACACCGTCGAGAATATAACCGCTTTTACAATCCGGTTTTTCCAGACGTTCGTTGACGATACCGATAATCACGTTGTCCGGTACGAGATCGCCGGACTCCATATAAAACTTCACTTCAAGTCCGAGCGGCGTTTCATTTTTGACAGCATCTCTTAAGATGCTCCCGGTAGAGATGGCAGGTATGCAAAGCTTCCGGCTAATGATTTCGGCCTGTGTGCCTTTTCCGGCACTTGGAGCTCCCAGTAAGACCAATTTCATCGAGAAGCCTCCTTACTCAAGGAATCCTTTATAGTGGCGCATGAGCATTTGCGCCTCAATCTGTCTTATTGTATCGAGCGCGACGCCGACCACAATGATAATGGACGTACCGCCGATGCTGATACCCAGTTGTTTGATATTTTCAGACGCTGCCATGCTGATGATGATCGGCGATAGCGCGATGACGGCCAAATACAGCGCGCCGAACATCGTGATCTTGTTAAGCACCTTCTGGATGAATTCCGACGTGGCTTTGCCGGGTCGGAAGCCAGGGATGAACCCGCCGTTCTTCTTAAGATTATTGGCCACTTCGATCGGATTGAACTGGATCGTGGAGTAGAAATAAGCGAAGAAGATAATCAGAAGGAAATAGATCACGGCGTACACCACAGTGTTCGTGTTAAAGGCGTTGATAAACCAGCTGTTAGACCACTTCGGCACAAAGGCCGCGATTGTGGCCGGCAGCGATGCAATCGACTGCGCAAAGATAATCGGCAGAACGCCGGACATATTGACCTTCATCGGCAGATGTGTCGATTGTCCGCCGTACATCTTCCGCCCGACAACACGCTTGGCGTATTGGACCGGTATTCGTCGTTCGGACTGCGTGACGATGACGATCAAAACGATAATCGCCAGCGCACCCAGAAGCAGCAACACAAGCGCCCACCAAGTCAGTGCACCCGAGCCGACACTCGAAATCATTCTGACGAGATTGTTCGGGAAACGCGAAACAATGCTGACGAACAGGATAATCGATATACCGTTTCCGATACCAAATTCGGTGATCTGCTCACCCATCCACATGAGAAGGCAGCTGCCAGCCGTAAACGATGCGATGATAACGATCGCAGGCCAAATACCAGTGGCATCGCCCGTCAGCATCGATACGCCGTTTGTGCCGTTCTTGATCAGAATGTAATAGGCAAAGCCCTGGATAACGGCAATGGCCAGTGTTGTGTAACGTGTGATTCTTTCGAGTTTCCGCTTGCCGTCCTCGCCGCCTTCCTTTTGAAGACGCTCTAAGGCGGGAATAGCAATCGTCAGAAGCTGAATGATGATAGATGCGTTGATATACGGCTGAATGGATAGCGCGAATATCGTTGCCTGCGAGAAGGCGCTGCCCGACATGACATTATACAGTCCTAAAACCGTATTTTGCATCCCGTTGAAATATTGCTCAAGCAACACCGTATCAACGCCCGGGACGGGCACGGCGTTACCAAGCCGGTAGAGCAGCAGGATGAAAAGCATAAAAACTAGCTTTTTCCTGATATCGTCGACTTTCCATGCGTTTCGTATGGTCTGGAGCACCTAGATCACCTCGGCCTTTCCGCCGGCGGCTTCGATTTTTTCCTTCGCCGACTGAGAAAAAGCAGAGGCCTTGATCGTCAGTTTTTTAGTAATGTCGCCGTTCCCTAATATCTTGACGCCGTAAGGGCATTTTGACAGGATGCCGGCTGATAAAAGCTCTTCGGCGCCGACTTGGGCACCGTCATCAAAAACGTTGAGTGCCGATACGTTCACGGCTGTAAGAGGCTTTGCGAAAATATTGTTGAAACCTCTTTTCGGCACGCGGCGTGCCAAAGGCATCTGGCCGCCCTCAAAGCCGACCCGGACGCCGCCGCCCGAACGCGCTTTCTGGCCCTTATGCCCCCGTCCGGCCGTTTTGCCATTGCCGGTTCCGGGGCCTCTTCCCTTGCGCTTACCCGTACGCGTCGTCCCTTTTTCAGGTGAGAGATCGTGTAAACTCATGCTTTGCGCCTCCTTACTCTTCAGTTACGGATATAAGATAGCTGATTTTCGCGATCTTACCTCTTGTCTGCGGATTATCCGGCTGTACGGTTTCGCTGCCGATTTTTCTAAGCCCCAGGGATATGGCGGTGGCAATATGGCTTTCCTGCCTGCCGCTGAGGCTCTTTTCAAGTTTAATCTTTAAGTTAGCCATAAAAGCGCCCCCTAGCCCTGTATCTCTTCGACTGTTTTTCCTCTGGTTTTGGCAACCTGGGCAGCGTCGCGAAGCGACTGCAGTCCGACCATTGTTGCCGCTACCACATTTTGCGGATTATGCGACCGCAGGCATTTTGTCTTGATATCGCTGATGCCGGCCGCTTCCACGACGGCACGCACCGCGCCGCCGGCGATAACGCCGGTACCGGCCGGAGCCGGCTTTAACAAAACTCTGCCGGCGCCAAAAGCACCGATGACCTCGTGCGGGATCGTTGAGCCCGAAAGTGTGATGGTAACGACGTTCTTTTTCGCGTCGTCAATACCCTTGCGGATCGCTTCGGAGACTTCGCCCGCTTTGCCGAGACCGAAGCCGACGCGCCCTTTGCCGTCTCCGACGACACACAGGGCTGCAAATTTAAAAATACGTCCGCCCTTTACCGTTTTGGAAACACGGTTTAAGGAAACGACCTTTTCCGTAAATTCGGATTGGACTTCATCTCTTCTGTTGTCTCTTCTATTATTGTTATAAGCCACGTTGTTTCCTCCTCCCGTTAAAACGTCAGGCCGCTCTCGCGAGCTCCGTCTGCCAGCTCTTTGACGCGTCCATGATAAATATAACCGCCGCGATCAAACACGACTATTTCAATGCCTTTAGCCTTCGCACGTTCCGCAATCAGCTGGCCGACCTTTTTAGCGCCTTCACAATTGCTGCCGGTCGTGTCAAAGTCCTTCTCGACCGAGGAGGCCGAGCAGATCGTGACACCGTTGACATCGTCAATGATCTGGGCGTAGATATTTTTTTCGCTGCGGAACACGTTGAATCTCGGACGTTCGGGCGTGCCCGCGATCTTACTTCTCACTCTCTTATGGCGCTTATGGCGCTGAGCTTTTGTATTCGGTCTTTTAATCATCTAAGCACACCTCCTTTATTTAGCACCGCTCTTGCCTTCTTTGCGGCGGATGACTTCATTGGCATATCGGATCCCCTTGCCCTTATAAGGCTCGGGCGGTCTTCTCTTGCGGATATCGGCAGCAAACTGTCCGACGACCTGCTTATTAATGCCGCTGATGCTGATCTTGTTGGGCGCCGGCACATCAATCTGGATGTCGTCCGTCTCCTCAACGATAACCTGATGTGAAAAGCCAATATTCAAAACAAGCTTCTTTCCGTCCTTGGCGGCTCTGTAGCCGACGCCGCTGACTTCAAGATCTTTTTTAAACCCTTCCGTCACACCGGTAATCATGTTGGCAACAAGCGTTCTTGAAAGGCCGTGAAGCGACCGGTGCTCGGGCATATCGGATGGCCGTGTCAGCTTAACCTCGCTGCCTTCGACCTCAACCTTTATATTGGGATTGACAGCTGTTTCAAGCGTACCCTTGGGCCCCTTGACCGTTACAACGTTTTTCTCTGAAATATTGACATTGACACCGGTGGGTATGGCGATCGGGGTTCTTCCTATTCTAGACATTTGATCTCCCCCTTACCACACGAACGCAAGGACTTCACCGCCGACATGAGCCGCTCTGGCTTTTTTGTCGGTCATGACGCCCTTGGATGTTGAAATAATAGCGATACCAAGTCCCTTGAGGACCTGGGGCAGTTCCTCCGCACCGGCATACATACGAAGGCCGGGCTTGGAGACGCGGCGCAGGCCGGCAATGGCCCGTTCGGTGCCATTATACTTAAGCGCAATCTTTATAACGCCCTGTATGCCGTCACTGATGATCTGAAAGTTTTTGATATAGCCTTCCTCGAGAAGAATCTCGGCGATGGCTTTTTTCATATTGGAAGCCGGGATGTCCACCGTAGCATGTTTTGCCGCGCTGGCATTGCGTATGCGCGTGAGCATATCGGCAATGGGGTCTGTAATCTGCATAGGTCTTCCTCCTTAATAGAAGTTACAGGCTGACTGCTGCGCCTGCGGCTTTAGACTATATGTCTCCAAGCCGCCGCCTGTTTTCGTGGCGAGGTTTCTGTCCGGCCTAACGGACAGACCTTTCGCCATCAATAACGCCTATTTTATTGTATATTTTCTGAGTATATGCGGGAGTTTTGTCGGGTGAAACAAATTCGCCCATTGTTTAACGTAAATACCGTTTACACGCCGCGGCGGAATCTCGCCGGGCGATGCCGAACGGTTACCGTTGTACGCCAATGCACCTTGGCAGCTTAGGGAATTTTTTCGCAGTCGAAGCGGAGGAGCCGCCGCTGTATCTTCTATACTGCAAGGCTCCGACGCAAAGAATCCGGAAAAATTACCAGGACGCCTTGCGAACGCCGGGGATCTGGCCTTTATAGGCCAAATTACGGAAACAGATTCTGCATACGCCATAGTCTCTCAGATACGCGTGCGGCCGGCCGCAGATTTTGCAGCGGTTGTACTTTCTGGTGGAGAACTTGGCGTCTCTCTGCTGTTTTAAGATCATTGATTTTTTAGCCATTTTATCTCCTCCTTATGCCTGAATGAACGGGGCGCCGAGAAGCTCTAAAAGCTCTTTAGCCTCTTCGTCCGTATTGGCCGTCGTGCATATGGCTATATCCATGCCGCGGATCTTCTCAATCTTATCGTAATCGATTTCAGGGAAAATCAGCTGTTCCTTGACGCCGAGGGCATAGTTACCGCGACCGTCGAAGGAGTTTGCCGAAATACCGTGGAAGTCACGAACACGCGGAAGCGCGATATTGAACAGTCTGTCCAAAAACTCCCACATTCTATCCTGACGGAGAGTCACCTTGACACCAACCGGCATGCCTTCACGAAGCTTAAAGTTCGCGACCGACTTACGGGCCTTCGTCACAACGGCTTTCTGTCCGGTGATGGCTGAAATATCCTTGACCACAGCATCGAGTGCCTTGGCGTTGTCGCGTGCGTCTCCGCATCCGACGTTGATTACAACCTTTTCAAGCCTGGGGATCTGCATTACGCTTTTATAGCTGAATTTCTTCATCAGGGACGGCGCGACGTCTTCCTGATATTTCTTCTTCATTCTTGTCATCAAAAATCCGCCCCTTCCCTATATTTCTGCGCCGCATTTTTTGCAGACGCGGACCTTTGAGCCATCCTTGGCAGTGCCGTGGGCGACTCTTGTTGGTTTACTGCATTTCGGGCAAACGCGCATGACCTTGCAGGTATAGATGGGGGTCTCTTTCTTGATGATCCCTCCCGGGTCTCCCTGCTTGCGCGGCTTTGTATGCCGCTTAGCAACGTTTATACCTTCAACGATGACCTTGCCGTCTTTCGGCATGGCACCGATGACTTTGCCTTCCTTGCCCTTGTCCTTGCCGGACAGCACGATGACCGTATCGTTTGTTCTGATATCCATACGCTGTTCCTCCCTATATGACTTCGGGCGCAAGCGACAGGATCTTCATATAGTCCTTGTCGCGCAGCTCTCTGGCGACCGGCCCGAAGATACGGGTGCCTCTGGGGTTTTTATCTTCCTTAATCAAAACGGCCGCGTTCTCGTCAAATCGGACATACGTCCCGTCGGCGCGATGGACGCCCTTGGCCGTACGCACAATGACTGCTCTGACGACTTCACCTTTTTTAACCGTTCCGCCGGGAGCGGCCTTTCGTACGGACGCGACGATCACATCGCCGATGTTTCCGTACTTTCTCTTGGAGCCGCCCAGAACGCGGATGGTTTTTATTTCCTTGGCGCCGGTGTTGTCGGCGACCTTCAGATAAGTTTCCTGCTGTATCATAACGGCGCCTCCTTACTTTGCCTTTTCTATGATTTCAACGAGCCGCCAGCGTTTTTCCTTCGACAGCGGACGCGTTTCCATAACACGTACGGTATCGCCGATACCGCACTCATTGTTTTCGTCATGGGCTTTGAGTTTATATGTTCTCTTCATGATCTTTTTATAAAGCGGGTGCTTGACGCGGTCAGCGACGGCCACGACGATCGTCTTATCCATTTTATCGGATACAACTCGGCCGACCCTCGTCTTCCGGGAAGCGGTTCTTATTTCATTCATCTTCGATTCCCTCCTTACTGCTCGAGCTGCTTCAAGCGGATAACGGTTTTGACTCGGGCAATTTCCTTCTTGACTTGGGCGATTTTCAACGGATTATCGAGCTGATTTGTGGCATGCTGCATCCTTAAAAAGAACAGGTCTTTTTTCAAATCGGTAAGCTTCTCCTCCAGCTCCGTATCGGAGAGTTTACGTACCTCGTTTGCCTTCATCTTATTCACCACCTGTCTCGGTCTCGCGCTTGACGAATTTCGTCTTGAGCGGCAGTTTATGTCCGGCAAGGCGGATCGCTTCGCGTGCAGCTTCCTCAGAAACGCCGGCAATCTCGAATAATACCCGGCCGGGCTTGACGACGGCTACCCAGTATTCCGGGGAACCTTTACCGGAACCCATGCGCGTTTCAGCGGGCTTTGAAGTAACCGGCTTGTCGGGGAATATTTTAATCCAGACCTTACCACCGCGCTTTGTGTAACGCGTCATGGCGATACGGGCCGCTTCAATCTGGTTGGACGTGACCCAAGCCGGTTCCGTGGCCTGCATGCCGAAATCGCCGTACGTAACGGTAGTGCCGCGCGTGGCTTTGCCCGTCATGCGTCCTCTCATAACTTTGCGATATTTAACTCTTTTCGGTAACAGCATCAGCGTGTGCCTCCTTCTCTCGGAGTCTGGCCGGCAGGACGTCCGCCGCTCGGCGCGCCACTCTGGCCTCCCGGACGGGTAGTGCTGCCGCTCTGGCCGCCGCGGTTATATCCACCCTGACCGCCGCGGTTATATCCGCCCTGATTATTGCCCTGATTATTGCCCCGGTTATATCCGCCCTGGTTATTGCCGCGGTTATACCCGCCCTGTCCGCCTGAACGGGGCTTACGGTCACCGCGATCACGGCGCTCTCTGGGCGGCTTGGTCGTGTCCATCGTTCTGGGCGTTGTGCGGAGCGTCTGATTGAGAATCTCGCCTTTATAAATCCAAACCTTGACGCCAATGCGCCCGTAGGTGGTCGCCGCTTCGGCAAAGCCGTACTCAATATCGGCCCGGATTGTCTGCAGCGGAATCGTGCCCTCGTGGTACGATTCGCTTCTGGCGATTTCAGCGCCGCCCAGGCGACCGGCAACCATAACTTTAATGCCGCGTACGCCCGAGCGCATGGCGCGGCTCATCGCATTTTTCATCGCGCGGCGGAACCCGATGCGCTTTTCAAGCTTGGCGGCAATGCTCTCGGCCACAAGCTGCGCGTTTGTATCGGGGTTTTTAACTTCGACGATCGACAGAGCAACAGGCTTGCCCAGCTTTTTCTCCAGTTCGCCTTTCAGACGCTCAATCTCCGCGCCGCCCTTACCGATGACGACGCCGGGACGCGAACAGTGCAGATAAATCTTGATCTTGGCGTTGTCGCGTTCGATCTCAATTTTGGGCACGCCGGCCGAGAATAAAAGCTCTTTCAAATACTTGCGTATATTGTAATCTTCGACGACGAGATCGCCGACCTTATCGGCCCTGGCGTACCAGCGCGAATCCCAGTCTTTGATGACGCCTACACGAAAACCGTGCGGATTTACTTTCTGTCCCATATGCTACCCCCTACTCCTTTTCCTTCACAACGATCGTGATGTGAGACGTTCTCTTGTTGATCCGATACGCCCTTCCCTGTGCTCTGGGCATGATCCGCTTGATGATGGGACCGGGGTTGGCAAAGGTTTCGGAGACATAGAGATTATCCGGATCGAGGTTGTGGTTATTTTCGGCGTTGGAGACAGCGCTTTTCAGGAGCTTAAGCATCAGCTCCGAGGCAGCCTTCGGCGTTTGCATTAGGATCGCCCGTGCCGCCTTCGTGTCTTTTCCTCTGATAAGGTCGCAGACTATCTGGACCTTTCGAGGGGATATGCGCGCGTACTTCAAATGTGCTTTGGCATCCATTAACAGTCTACCTCCTTATTTCGTTGTTTTACTGCCGGCGTGGCCTCTGTAGGTCCGTGTCGGCGCGAATTCGCCCAGCTTATGACCAACCATATCCTCCGTGATATATACGGGAACATGGCGGCGGCCGTCATGGACGGCGATGGTGTGTCCTACAAAGGACGGGAAGATTGTAGAGGCGCGTGACCACGTCTTTAAAACCTTTTTGTTGCCCGCCTTGTTCATTTCGTCGACCCTCTTTAAAAGCTCCGGTGCGGCAAAGGGGCCTTTTTTAACACTTCTGCTCATACTGACATTGACCTCCTTAGCTTATTTCGCATTCCGGCGCTTGACGATGAACTTCGAGGTCGGGTTCTTCGTCTTGCGCGTCTTATAACCGAGCGTCGGCTTGCCCCACGGTGTAACCGGGCCGGGACGGCCGATGGGGCTTTTGCCCTCGCCGCCGCCGTGCGGGTGGTCGTTCGGGTTCATAACTGAGCCGCGGACCGTTGGGCGGATGCCCATATGGCGCTTGCGGCCGGCCTTACCGATACTAATGTTGGAATGGTCGACATTGCCGACCTGGCCGATCGTCGCCATGCAGCTGATGCGGATCATGCGATACTCGCCGGACGGCAGACGAACCTGCGCCATGTCGCCTTCCTTAGCCATCAGCTGCGCGGCCGTACCGGCCGAGCGAACCAGCTGCGCGCCCTTGCCGGGGTACAGCTCGATATTGTGAATAAATGTGCCGACGGGTATAGCGCTGATGGGCAGCGCGTTGCCCGGCTTGATGTCGGCGCGCTCAGACGATGAAATCATGTCGCCGGCGTTCAGCCCGACGGGAGCCACAATGTAGCGGCGCTCACCGTCAGTGTATTCGACCAGAGCGATATTGGCCGAGCGGTTGGGGTCATATTCCAGCCGCAGGACGGTGCCGGTGACATCCGTCTTGTCGCGCTTAAAGTCTATGACGCGATATTTGCGCCGGTTGCCGCCGCCCTTGTGGCGCACGGTGATGCGTCCGTAGCTGTTGCGGCCGGAATGCTTCTTGAGCGGCTCCAGGAGCTTTTTTTCCGGCTTTGCTTTCTTATCGATGCCGTCGAAGCCGGATACGGACATATGCCGTCTCGACGGAGTGGTCGGTCTATATGTTTTTACAGACATGCATTAACCCTCCCTTAAGCCATTCCTTCGAAGAATTCAATCGTCTTGGAATCCTCGGTCAACCTGACAACGGCTTTTTTCCACGCGCTACGGGATCCTTGAGGATACCTGCCGGTCCGTTTTTTCTTACCGAGCATGTTGAGCGTCGTGACCTTGAGGACCTTCACGCCGAAGATTTCCTCAACGGCTTTCTTGATCTCAATCTTGTTGGCGTCTCTGGCAACCTCGAAGGCATATTTGTTTATATCAGACTGTTCCATCGACTGCTCGGTAACGAGCGGGCGAAGGATGATATCGTAAGCAGACTTCATTAGGCATATACCTCCTCGATCTTGGAAAGCGCTGCCTTGTCGACAACGAATGTTTTGGCGTTGAGGACGTCGTATGCGCTTAAGATGGTGGCAATGGTCGTCTGGACACCCGGTAAATTCCGCGCGCTTTTCACAATCGTCTGTCGAAGCTCGGGCGTTACAACGAGCGCCTTGCCGTTAGCGCCGACGGCCGATAAAAACGCGGCAAAATCCTTCGTCTTAATGGCGTCCATGTCAAGGCCTTCCACAACGACGACGGCATTGTCGTGTGCCTTTTGAGACAGCGCCGACCTGAGTGCGAGCCTCTTGAGCTTTTTATTAATTGTATAGCTGTAGTCGCGCGGCTTGGGGGCAAACGCGACGCCGCCGTGTGTGTAGTGCGGCCCGCGCGTGGAGCCCTGACGAGCGCGACCTGTGCCCTTTTGACGATAGGGCTTCGCGCCGCCGCCGGAGACCTCGGCGCGCGTGAGCGCCGACTGCGTGCCCTGGCGCTTGTTCGCCAGATGATTTTTAACGGATTCGTAAATGGCCTGTTTATTCGGCTCGATGCCGAAAATGGCGTCGCTGAGTTCGACCTCGCCGGTCACCTTGCCCGCCATGTCATATACTTTCACTGTAGGCATCTATTAAGTCTCCTTTCCTCAGCCACGTGCTGATTTCTTCTGCGGGTTTGTGCTCACTGTCACGGTCGTGTTCTTGACGCGGTTATTCTTGACGGTGTTCTTCAGATAGACGATGCCGCCCTTCGGGCCCGGCACCGCGCCTCTGACGACGATCATATTGAGCTCCGGGTCTACCCGGACAACGTCGAGATTCTGAACCGTAACCTGTTCGTCACCCATATGCCCCGCGCCGATCTTTCCCTTGAAGATCCTGGACGGGTCCGTACCGGAACCCATGGAACCGGCGTGACGGTGGACAGGTCCGCCGCCGTGGCTCGTAGGCGTACGCTGCGCGCCGTGGCGCTTGATGACGCCGGCAAAGCCTTTACCTTTGGACGTGCCGGTTATGTCGATTTTGTCGCCCGCGGCGAACATATCGGCCTTCACCTCGTCGCCAACATTCATTTCCGCAGCCTTGGAAAGCTTGAATTCTTTGAGATATTTGCACATGGAAACGCCTGCCTTTTTCAGGTGGCCGATCTCCGGTTTGGTCATTCTCTTTTCCTTGACATCCTGATAACCGAGCTGGACAGCGGTATAGCCGTCTTTATCCACGCTCTTTTTCTGAACGATAACACAGGGCCCGGCTTCAATAACAGTGACCGGGATCATTCTTCCCTTATCATCGAAGATCTGCGTCATGCCGACCTTTTTGCCGATGATTGCCTTATCCATTTATGCTCCTCCTCGTTAAAGGTTATTGGTTGACAGACGCCGTCCGGCGTTCGGGTGCGTCCGCCAACATGACCCTCGTCGTCGCGTCGTCGTCGTGGACTTCGCTAAGTCTCGCATTACCGCTTACGGCAACGCTCGCTCGCTCCGTCGCTCCTCATCTCCTCGCGTACCCGCTTTCGCTGGGCTACGCTCGGTCTCAAAGGGGTTGAACGCGCAACGACATGGGAAATTTACATTATAGTTTAATATTCTCCTACAGCTTGATCTCGATCTCGACGCCCGCCGGCAGTTCCAGCGCCATCAGAGACTCAACTGTCTTCTGCGTGGGGCTTAAAATGTCGATGAGCCGCTTGTGCGTCAGACGCTCAAACTGCTCGCGGCTGTCCTTATATTTGTGGACGGCGCGCAGGATCGTAACGATCTCTTTTTTTGTGGGAAGCGGGATAGGACCCGACACCTTCGCCTCGGTGCGCTTGGCCGTTTCGACGATCTGGGCCGCCGCCTGGTCAATAAGCTGATGGTCATACGCCTTGAGCCGTATGCGGATCATTTTTTTTGCTGCCATAACATGGTTCCTCCAGTCAATGTACGTTTTTTTGGCGCGGCCGTCTGGACACGACGCCCGCAAAAACCGTACGGAAGAGAAATTTCTGTACACTTAACCGTGCGTATCATTCCTGCTCATAAAGCAAACCGGCGAACTCCGGCCGGTTTGTTCCTGATCATGGCGATATACGCCTAAACAGCACTTTCTCAGCCGCCCGATTGCGTACCGGCAAAAAGCCGATACCGGACATACTCCTCGGAAGTTACCAGACGCATGGCCTGCAATCTCCCGAATCATCGCATTTTCGCGCAAAGCGGGTACTTTCCCGCAAGGCGCTTTGTCAGAATATCAAAATATACACCAGCTGTCAATAGAAATAATGAAAATCTCTTAAAATATTTTACAGGCGTTATTCTAGGCAGTTTTTGTCTCATTATACATAACTTTTTACAGTTAATACGATAACAGACCCGGATCCGGGATCAGGACGAAAACCGGCGTCGAACCGAGCTGAAAAGGCGGCTAAAAACCCAGCAGATGGCCAAGCTGATACGCCAGCAGCGACACGGTGTAGGCAATCACCAGCTGCCAGCCCACCGAAAACGCCGTCCACTTTAAGCTGTTCATTTCTTTATATATCGTCGCCACTGCCGCCACACACGGCACATACAGTAGGATAAACACCAGATACGAGAAGGCCGACAGGGGCGTAAAGCCCGTCATAGCCGCCGCTACGACGATGCTCCCCGCCGTCAAAGAAAAGCCGTAGAACATTGAAAGCGACGCCACAACGGCCTCTTTGGCCACAAGCCCGGTAAGCAACGCGACGGCAGCCTGCCACGTTCCAAAGCCCATCGGTGTAAACAACGGCGCGATAAACGTCCCGATAGCCGCGAGCATACCGTCGGCGCTGTCGGAGACCATTTGCAGATGACCGTTGTAATTCTGCAAAAACCATAGGACGACGCTCATGAGGAAAATGAGCGTGCCGGCCTTGACGAGAAAGCCCTTCACCCGGTCCCATACATGGTTGAGCGTATTCCCGAGCGACGGCATCCTGTAAGGCGGCAACTCCATGACGAACGGCGCCGGTTTCCCCGCGAGAAGCGTGCCTTTAAAGATAATGCCCGAAACAACAGCCAAAACCATACCTATTATATACAGCGCAAAGACGACAAGTCCCGCCCGCGCGCCGAAAAACGCCGAGGCGATCAAGCCGTAAACAGGCAGCTTGGCCGAGCAGCTCATAAACGGCACCAAAAGGATTGTCATGCGCCGGTCCTTTTCATTTTCCATTGTCCGTGCGCCCATTATAGCCGGGACCGAGCAGCCGAAGCCCATGATCATCGGGATAAAAGCCTTGCCGGACAGGCCGAAATGACGGAGCAGGCGGTCCATGATAAACGCCGCGCGCGCCATATAGCCGGAGTCTTCCAGGAGCGACAAGCAGAAAAACAACAGGGCGATCTGCGGCAGGAACGTCAAAACGCCGCCAACGCCGGCGATGATACCGTCCGTTATAAGGCCGACAAGCCATCCGGCAGCGCCAATGGCGGTGAGCGCCGTTTGAAGCCACCCGGAAAAAGCGTCAATCGCAAATGCCACGCCGTCGGATAAAAATGAGCCGATCGGCCCGAACGTGATGAGAAACATGACGAGCATCATCAAGAGAAAGATCGGTACGGCAAAAAAGCGGTGTGTAGCGAATTTATCAATGCGGTCCGTAACCGATTCGCCCCCGTGACCCGCGCCTTTTTGAACGGCGGCCTGCACGACGTTTTCGATATACTGATACCGGCTATCGGCGATCAGCGTTTCCCGGTCGCCGTACGTGCTGGCCGCGCCGTATTCCTTCGCGATAGCGGCAACTTCTCCGGCTGTTTTATCATCAAGATGGAGCGCCTCCTCCACAATGGCATCGCCTTCGATGAGCTTAATGGACGCCCAGTGGGCCGGGATTTTCGCCGCGTAGGCAAAATCGTGAATAAGGCAGCCGACGCGATGGTGAATCTCATGTGTAAAGTCATCATACAGGTCGTCCGGTTCAATGGTGAAACCCAGATGCATCTGCCGGTGTGCCGTATGCAAGAGCTCTTCCAGATTTTCCCCTGTTTTGGCGGTGATCGGGACGACTGGGATACCGATTTCCTTTGACAGGCGCGCAATATCAATCACATCGCCCTTATTTCGCGCTTCATCCATAAAGTTGAGCGCCATAACCATCGGCCGCTCCAGCTCCAGAAGCTGGACGGTCAGATACATGTTCCGCTCGATATTCGTCGCATCGACGATGTTGATAATGGCGTCCGGGGCCATTTCACCCCCGGCGCCGATGATATAGTCCCGGGCGACGATTTCCTCCATGGAATACGGGGAAAGCGAGTAAATGCCCGGCAGATCCACAATATTGACGGAACGGCCGCCAAACCGGGCCACGCCCTCTTTTTTCTCAACCGTCACGCCGGGCCAGTTGCCCACATACTGATTGGAGCCGGTCAGCGCGTTAAAGAGCGTCGTTTTTCCGCTGTTGGGGTTGCCGACCAGCGCGATGTTCATCTGGCGGTGGTCATGAATATGCCGGTCGTACGGCTGCGTATGGTCGTCGAGCTCATGCTCATGTGCCTGGCGCATGCGCCGGAGCGTTTCCGGATCGAGCGGGCGTCCGCCGTATTTAACGGTTGAGGCCATCTTTACGCTTTTGGGCGGCGGCACGTCCCCGATGGTAATATGAATCGCGTCGCTTTTGCGAAGCGACAGCTCGTAGCCGCGCACCCGGACCTCGATTGGGTCGCCGAAGGGCGCAATGCGCTTGACGGTGATCGTCGTGCCGGGCGTGAGACCCATATCGATGAGGCGCCGCTTGACGGCGCCGGAATGACTTCCGACAGACAGGATAATCCCGCTCTGCCCGGGTGACAGGTCGTGAAGCGTCCTGCCGGCAGTTTCGGCCATAAATGCTTCTCCTTTAAAGGGCTTGGAAACGGCGAACCCATTTCGGGCCCGGTTGTGTGAATTACCGAGGTTTTTTAAGCGAACCAGCGGAAAAAATCCGCTCAGATGCGGGCAGCCCATTCATTCAGCGGCCCCCCAAATAGTATATTGCCATGACGATACCGTATAAAACCGGCTGATGCACAATATAGACGATAAGCGCTTTTTTCCCCACAGCGGGAAAAAAGGCGACACGTTTATTATAAAACCAGTCGGGCAGCTTATGCTCAATGACGAAAGAGCCCGCCCACGTACCAAGCAGAAATACGAACACCCATGGGAAAATCGGAAAATAATCGGCGCTGAAAAAGCCCGGCTGCAGCCAGCCGAACATAAATAAATATGGCACGTCGATAAAAATCAGACGCGTGGCTAACGTGCTTCCAACAAGCAGCACACTATAAATAGCCGGCGCGACGGCACGCGGAATCTTGTCCCAAACCTTTCTTGTTAGGCCGTAAAAGACCATGCAGAAGCCCAGAAGGTGCAGCACGCCGAAGCGGATGGGCATATCAATAAACGGCAGACTCGTCACAAGCGTAAACAAAACGGCAATCGCAAATACCTTTAGCCCGCGCTTTACATTGCTTCTGGAAAACTGCGAGGACAAGCCGGACAGAAATATAAAAAGGCCGGCAAAAAAATAGTGCAGCGGATTAAAAACCGGATTTTCAAACAGCCACACCGGCGCGCCCAGAAATTCCACCAGGTCGTACAGCAGATGGTGGATGACCATGAGGATGACGGCCAGCCCCCGGGCTGCGTCAATAAGATCGATCCGCTTTTTGTCCGGTACGCGCTCTATAGGACTCATACGTTAAACCGGTAGGTAACGACGTCGCCGTCCTTCATGACATAGTCCTTCCCCTCCGAGCGGATGAGGCCCTTTTCCCGGGCCGCCGCCATCGTGCCGCAAGCCTTGAGATCTTCAAAGCTGACCACCTCGGCGCGGATGAAGCCGCGCTCAAAGTCCGTATGGATCTTCCCGGCTGCCTGGGGCGCTTTGGTCCCGTTTATAATCGTCCAGGCGCGCACCTCGTCGCTGCCCGCCGTTAAATACGATATGAGTCCCAGAAGACTGTACGAGCATTGGATCAGCCGGTCCAGGCCGGACTCCTTCATACCAAGCTCCTCCAGGAACAAAAGCCTGTCCTCTTCGTCAAGCTGGGCAATCTCCTGTTCCGTCTTGGCGCAGATGGGCAAAACCTGTGAGCCGTCTTCGTCGGCGTACGCCTTGACGTCATTGTAATAGGCGTTGCTTTCAAAACCGGCAGCAAAGCTTGCCTCATCCATATTGGCCGCGAAGATAACCGGCTTGAGGCTCAAAAGCTCCGAGGTAGCAATGAGCGCCTTGTCCTCGTCGGAACACTCGTAGCTGCGGGCGGTCCGCCCATCGTTAAGATGGGCCAGCAGGCCCTCAAAGACCTCCGCCTCATGCTGGAATTTTTTATCACCCTTGGCGGCTTTTTTGGCCTTGTCGATACGCCGCTCGGCCATTTCCATATCGGCCATAACGAGCTCGAGATTAATAATCTCAATATCGCGCCGGGGGTCGGCGCCCCCCTCGACGTGGACGACGTCCGCATCGTCAAAGCAGCGCACAACGTGGACGATGGCGTCGGTGGCCCGTATATTGCTTAAAAATTTGTTTCCGAGTCCCTCGCCCTTTGACGCGCCGCGCACAAGACCGGCGATATCGACGAACTCAATGACGGCCGGCGTATATTTTTTCGGTGCATACATATCCCGCAAAAAATCCAGCCGTTCATCGGGGACCGTCACGACGCCGACGTTCGGGTCAATCGTGCAGAAGGGGTAATTGGCGCTGTCCGCCCCCGCGTTTGTTATGGCGTTGAACAAGGTGGACTTTCCGACGTTCGGAAGCCCAACGATGCCGAGTTTCATTAGTGTGTACCTTCTTTCAGTTGTTTAAAAGCAGTTGACGCTTTCAAACAATGTATTTATCTTTATTCTTTGGCGATATAGGCGATGCCCGCCGCGCCGGGGCCGACATGCGTGCCCACGGTAATGCCGATGTTGGCCTCGAAATAATCCTCAATACCAAACTCACCGGCCAGAAACGATACGGCCTCCTGTAAAAATGCCGGCGCGTTGATATGGCCAAAGCTCACCCTATAATCAAGATCCGGCGGATCGGCCCGCATCTGCTCAGCAATCATTCTAAGGCCCGCCTTCAGTCCGCGCGATTTACCGGTGGAAACAACCTCGCCGTCCCGGACGGAGATGAGCGGATTAATGCCCAGCAAACCGCCGACGAAAGCCGTCGTTGTGGAGATGCGCCCGCTCAGCCGAAGATATTTGAGCGTATCGATAACGGCAAAAAGCCGCACTCTCTTCGTTAACAGCCGGACGGCTTCGGCGATTTCAACCGCCGTTTTCCCCGCATCCTTCATACGTACTGCCTCGCGGACTAAGAGCGCCAGTTCAAACGTGGCCACGCGCGAATCCACAATGTGAATACGTTCCGCGTCCACCAGCTCCCGCGCCACCTGAGCAGACTGGCATGTTCCGGACATTTCCGACGAGATGAAAATACCGACAACCTCGTCTTCGGCGTCAACAAGTGACTGAAACAGGTGTGTAAATTCTCCAGGCGGCACCTGCGACGTCGTCGGGACCTCGCCGGACGCTTCCATTTTATCGAAGAAGTCCTCAACGGATAAATCGATCCCGTCCCGATAAGACGCACCGCATAAATGCACTGTCAGCGGCACGACTGTGACGCCGAGTTCCCGTGCCTCAGCCTGCGTAATATCGCTGGTGCTGTCTGTAACAATTCTGACCATAGTGAGACTCCTTATTGTTTTTATGGCTCATAAGCCTGCAATAGTATATGTCCCGGCAAGTCAGACACAGAGTAATTATACGATATTTGGTATCTATGAGCAATTACTTTTATTTTTTGCCAATTTGACGCAGCTTAACCCCATTAACCGGCAACGCATCAAATGACCCTGCGAAGCCGTCGTCCAGACAGGAAGTTTATTAAACGTTGACAGCACCAGAAAGGCATGCTATATTATCTGTACTATCACTATTAATACAGTTGCTGAAAGGAGGTTGGCGCTTTGATCCATCTCAACTACAGGGACCATCGTCCCATTTACGAGCAAATCAAAGACGGTTTTCGTCAGCTGATCGTTACCAAGGCTCTATCGGCCGGCGATAAGCTGCCCTCTGTGCGCGAGCTGGCCGCAAGCCTGGCGATCAATCCCAACACGATACAGCGGGCCTACCGGGAGCTTGAGGTGGAAGGATATATCTATTCCGTCGCCGGCAAGGGGTCATTCGCGGCCATGACAGAAAACGCCGGCAGTATACGCCGGGAAACGCTTCTAAAAAACTTTGACGAGCTCGTCTCGGAGCTTCTAGTTCTCGGCGTCCCGAAAGACGAATTGATCCGCAAAATCGACAGCAGCGGCCTTAATCGCCGCAACGGAGGTGCGCACTCATGATCGAAGTAAAAAGTCTCCTTAAAGTATTCGACGGCTTCGCCGCGCTCGACGGGCTCAATATGAATGTGCCTGACGGCTCGATCTACGGGCTCATCGGCCCCAACGGTGCCGGGAAAACGACCGTCTTGCGCCACATCACAGGCATATACCGGCAAAACGCCGGCGAAGTGCTGGTAAATGGAGAGCCCGTTTTTGAAAATGACAAATGTAAAAGCAGAATCGCGTACATTCCCGACGATATCTATTTCTTTTTGCAGGCAGGCATCCGCGACATGATGCGTTTTTACCGCGGCGTCTACCCCGGCTTTGATATGAGCCGGTATGACAAACTGCGAGACGTATTTGAGCTGGACGAGAAGCTTCCTCTGCGGCGGATGTCCAAGGGTATGCAGAAACAGGCGGCTTTTTGGCTGGCTATCTCCATGCGCCCGGACATCCTGATTCTGGACGAGCCGGTCGACGGGCTTGACCCTGTGATGCGCCGTCAGATCTGGAGCATTATTATGGGCGACGTGGCTGAAAACGGCACGACGGTCCTCATCTCCTCACACAACCTGCGCGAACTGGAGGACGTGTGCGACCGCGTGGGCATCATCAACAAGGGCAAAACGATGCTGGAGCGATCCTTGGATGACCTTCAGGAGAGCATCCAGAAGGTCCAGTTTGTATATCCGCAGGGCTGTTTTTTCCCGGAGGGCTGCGACGTGCTGCATAAAGAAGCCAGCGGCAAAATACAGACATATATCGTGCGCGGCAGCCGGGATGCGGTCGCATCGCTAATGGAGGCGTCGGAGCCGACGTTTTATGAGCTCATTCCGCTGACGCTGGAGGAAATTTTCATACACGAATTGGGAGGCGCTGATTATGCCGTTAAAAACATCCTTTTTTAATAAAACCGTTTTCTTTAAAAACGCATCCCGCTTTTGGCCGCTATGGGGCCTTTATCTGGCCGCCTGGCTTCTCTTTTTGCTGTCGACCGTGCTGGGCCCCCTGGATTTCGGCCGGGAGACCGGCTACACGGCTCTGGGCATCGGCTATGTGATAATGCAAGGAATGCCGATGGCAAGTGTTTTCACGGCGCTCGGCAGCCTGTTTGCCGCCATGGCGGTCTACGCCTACATGTATTCGGCCAAAAGCGCCAATATGCTCTCCAGTCTCCCCATCCGACGGGAAAGCTTATTTCTGACGAGCTTTTTCTCGGGACTTGTCTGGCTGCTGGCAGCCCCCTGTCTGGCTCTTATCGCAACAGGTCTCATCGAGGCCGGCTACGGCGTATTCGGGGCCGCCTATCTGCTGAAGCTGCTGGCAGCCGTCGTCCTGCAGACCGTTTTCTTTTACGGGCTGGCCTCCTTCTGCGCCGTTTTAACGGGACACATCGTCGCCATGCCGATTTTCTTTGTGGTGATAAACCTTCTGGCGTATGTACTGGAGGAGCTGCTGCATTTCTTTTTTAACCTCATTACATATGGACTTGCGATTACATTTGCCCATTTAGGAGAGCTCTTTTCACCATTTATTCGGATGCTTACGTCAAATGTTTATTTGCTGCCTGAAAACAGCGGCACCGAAGTTTTCCCTTTAAGCGGTTATATGTTTGATTACAAAACGGGAATAATCACATTGCCAAACGGTACGCCCACGCCGGGTATCGTCCAGTATAGCGACTGGGCCTACCTTGCCGTCTACGCGGCCGCGGGCATCCTGTTTGCCGTTTTCGCCGTTTTGATTTACAGAAAACGCCACATGGAAACAGCGTCCGACGTCGTTGCCGTCGCACCGCTCAAGCCGGTGTTCAAATATGCCATGACATTGGGCGGCGCGGTTATTCTGGGCGGGATTTTATACACGTTGCTTTTTGACAACGTTTTTAAAACGATTCTGCCCGGCTTGATCTTAACGACCCTCATCGGCGCGTTTATCGGTTATTTCAGCTCGGAAATGCTTTTGAATAAATCGCTGCGTGTTTTTAGAAAATGGAGGGGCTTTGCCGTATCCGTTTTAATCCTGCTGGCGGTGATTTTCACGCTGGAGTTTGATCTTTTGGGCTTTGAGCGCAAAATCCCCGAGGCCGGCAGCATCGAAACGGCGACGGTTTCCATCCGCGGGACCGACGTGTCGTTTTCTGACGAGGCCGATATTTCAGCCGTACTCGGCCTGCATGAGAGCATCCTCTCCGCCAGAGTGGAAAACGAATCCCAGCCCGACACCAATAACTATTCGCAAGCGCGCGTGGAAATCTCGTATCATCTGGACAGCGGCAAAACGCTCTCGCGGTCCTATCCCGTTTTGATAACCGAAGGGAATTTGGCGGACGAAACATCGTCTGCCAGAAAAACTCAGGATTTCTGGAATTCCAGTCCCGTGCTGACGCAGCGGATGGCGCAGCTGGCCCCAAGCAATGACTACGATATGGTAAACGCCAGAATAAGCTGGTTAGACGGCGACGAGTTCCGCGAAAAAAGCCTTTCGGCAGTGGAAGCTGCGGACTTTTACACATCGTGCGTCCTGCCGGACATCGAGGACCAAACCCTCGGCCAATATTCGCTGCTCGAAGGATTTTCCTTCGAGGACGGCTTGATTATTACATTCACCCTTTCCACTCCCGACACTCCCCGGAAAGCGGTTTATACGCGTGAAGAGGTTTATACGCGTTTTGACATCCACCCTACGGAGAACTCTTTCAGGACAAACGCCTATCTCAAATCGCTCGGCATTGATATTTCCGGCGATTAATTTGATGTGGCTTTTGCTGCGAAGCAGTTGCCGGGAGACCCTTGCCGGGAGACCCAAGTTAAAAAGCCGGGGTGTGGCCGCTTCCGCGGCCGGCACCCTGGCTTTAATGAAGACACCCGGCTATTTAATTGGAACGGCGACGGGCTCCGTCAGCATATCGATACGTGTAAAGCTGGGCATAAGATAGACAACGTCGTAGGGATAATCCTTCAGCGTAAAGCTCACCGTAAACCGCGATGGGTCCTCCGCGCCGTCCTCATTAATATAGTCGGCTGTTAACGTTGACCACTGGTTGTTCATATAAGAATGGCCATACTCGTCATAATACGTGGAACTAAACAGCTGATAACTGCTGCCCTGCTTATATTGCGGGCCGGTAAACGTCACGGCCCAGCCGACAGGTGTTTTCTCGGCGGACTCAAACTCAATCCCCCGGGGCAGCTGACCGGCCGTCACATCCGCCAGATCAATCCGGACTTTTTCAAAGTCCTTATCGAGCCACGTAACGCCTGTGATATAAAGCGTTAATTTCTTGCTCTGTGAAAAGAACACGCTTTCCATTCTTTGAGACGCCATCATCGGCGAATCGACCGAGCCGGTGGCTAATATGCCGTTTGAGCCCGGCTCAAATCGATCCCCTTTTTCATTTTCCAAATAGTACTCCAGGCCGACCATCCAGGCCGTATTGCCGGAAACGTCTTCAAAATTGAGATTGCTGTGCGTCGGGTAAATTTCCGCTGATTTGAGCATCAACTGCTGGTCGGACAGCTTAAATGTCTTATCGAGCGCAAGCACCTCTCCCTGCGCCGTATAATACGGGTCAAACGAGACATCAAATGTGAAGATGGCGGCAAAATCTTCTTCATCAGGTTCGCTTGACGGCGGAACGGCGTCCGCCGGTGCCGCCGGTTCATGCGCCACCGAGAACGGGCTGCCCGTGTCCTTTACCTGCAAAATCAGCTGCAACGCGTCGGGCATGTCATCCTTCACAAAATCAACCGTGAAGTAGTTCAGCTGACCGTTTTCCTTGTTGGTTACGCCGTGCTGTGAGAGGAAGTATCCCTCCAGCTCTGCACTGCCCGGGACAGCTTTAATTTTAGGGCGCATCGTCATAAATTCATACGCATCCGAGGTCACGGAGTAAAAGACATTGAGCTGCACCTGATCCACAATGACGTACTCGATACGCGCGGTAATGCCGTTTGCCGTCTGTTCCTGACCGACGGGCTGCACATATTCATTTTCAATCGCCGCGGACAAGGAGGGCGAAAAGGCCACAAGCTGCGCCAGGTCTTTAAGCAGGGGAATACGCCCGCAGGCATAAGCCACCGTTGGGAAAAGATTAACGAGCATGACAAAAACGAGGAGCAGCGCAGCCAGGGATGCCGCCGGCATTGTCAAGAAAAGGCGCTTACGATGCCGGGACCTTAGCCTGGCCTCGGCTTTCTGGACGGTATCGTCAAGCTGCGCGGGCGTTTCCGCCAGCGTCTGGACGAGCTTTTCATATTCATCGCGTCGCGTCATAAATCATTCCTCCTCGGATAACTCAAGTTTGAGCAGCTCCAGCGCCCGGCGCTGCCGGGTGACAGTGGTGCCCTGCGGGATTTGAAGGCTTTCGGCTGTCTGCGCCAACGTATACCCGGTAAAAAACCGGAGGATCACGACAGCCCGCAGTTCCTGAGGCAGGCGCGCAATTGCGTCCCGGAGCGCAAGCGCGTCGTAGTCCAGCTCTTCCGAGCGGTCCTCCGGTATGTACTCGAGCGGGCAGCTCCGCTTCATACGCCGGAGCTCCTTTTTACACTCGTTTATAAGAATACGCATCAGCCAGGTATCAAAATACCGTGGCTCGCGCAGGCTTTTTAGTGACTTGAGCGCTTTATAAACGGCTTCGTCCACCGCCTCAAGCGCGCTGGCCTCGCTGCCGAGATAAAGGTATGCCGTCCGGTACAAGCGCTGCCTTTGTTCCATTACTCTGTCAGCAAACTGCTGCTTATCCATCAAAAGACTGTTCCTTTCCCCAAGCCGGAATGGCTGTTCTTTTATTAGATCGTTTAGAACCTGTTTTTGATTGGTCTTTGAAAAATAATTCTAAATTCTCTGAACATACCCAGCGAAACCGGTCAACGGCAAAAAAAGGGCACAGGATACATTTTTTGCATCCCATGCCTGTTCAAACATCATAACCCTGATCTGCTTTTACGACGACAGCGTGTGCACGACGAGGGCATTTTCGGCGTCCGGATTTCCCAGGTCGGCCACGTAGCCGTCATTTAAGAGCGTATCGGCCGTTTCCACCGTTATAACGATTTCTTTCGTCCCGTCTTCTGCTGTTACCGCGTCTTCTTCACTGACGATTTCCGGCAGCTGGCCGTCAATGTAAAACACCGCGTAATACTGCTGTAAGCGCTCCGGAACTATACGGTTGTCGGGCGATGGGTTCGGCGAGGGCACGGCCATGAGCATCCCCATCCCGCCGTCCGTATCCGGCGCTTTGCTCTGCGTCGGGAGCGTTCCCACCCCAGCGCTGTCTATCGGAGCCTCGTTTGCCGCGTTATCATCCTCTTTGGCATCGCTTGCGGCACTACCCGCCGTAAAATCTGCGGAATCATCTGTGGCGGCATTGTCCAAGGCACAATCATCCGTGGCCGCAACGCCTCCGCCTCCGCCGCCGCCGGCGACGGGGTACATTTGGTCCGTAGAATCCCCGCTGAGCGTTGCGCCTTCTTCGTCCGCTGCCTCCGCCATCTCATAATGGGCCTTTGGCGCCGCGTCCGGAGCGCTCATTGCCGCGTCCTTTGTGCTGGCCGATTTGCCCAAAAGATCGGGTGCGGCAATCAGCACAAGGGCCAGACAGGCTGCCGCTGCCGCGAAGGTAACGGCAATCGTCTTAATTGTTTTACGGTGTGGTTTAAACGGGACACTCTTAGGCGCGTCTGCCGGCAGGTTTTTAATCGCCGCCATGACGCTGTCCTTGAAATCGGCCGGAGGTTCCTTGAGGGACGCCTCCGTGGCCTCGGATATGCTCTTAAAAGCCGACAGGACGGACCGGCATGACGGGCACCGCTTTAAGTGCTCATCGAGCTCTTGTTTTTCTTGTTCATTCAGATCGCCGTCAACATAGCGGTTGATCATTTCTTTGAGCTTATTGTGTTCAGTCACGCGGATCCACCTCCTTGCCAGTTTTTTGACGGCCTCTGTAAGAAAAAGTTCCGTAGCTGTTTAAGATCATAATCAGGCTTTGACGGGCTCTCGATAATCGGGATTTGACGGTGCCCTCATTAATGCCGAGCGTTCGGGCGATTTCCTCATAGCTCAGGCCTGTCATCTCGCGCAGAACAAGGATCTCCCGATGTTTTTCCGGCAGTTCGTCGATACCTTTTTCCACCGCCTCACGCAGCTCGCGCTTTTCAGCCTCGCCTGACGGTTCATACCGCAAATCGGGGATCTCCAGCTCCAGGGCATCGCCCTCTTCGTCCGTAATCGTCAGCGGCAGCTCGGGCCGGCGTTTTTTCTTCCGGAGAAAATCAATACATATATTATATGTAAGCCGGTACAGCCAAACCGAGAACCGGCTTTCTGCTCTAAAATTTTTAAGGCCCGTATACGCCTTGATAAACGCCTCCTGGGAAATATCCAGAGCGTCTTCCTCATTGCCTGTCATCTTGAGCGCCAAGTTATAGACTTTTTTCTGGTTGTCCGTCACGAGCGCTTCAAAAGCGTCCGCATCGCCGGAGCAAACCTTGTCGATGACCGCTTTTTCTTCCAAAGCCGTCATGCACTCACCTCAACTCTCTTGTGATCGCTTCACCGATTTTAAATATATCTTCCATCGTTTCGATCTTAGAAATCTTCTCACGGAAATACCCGGCGTGCGCAACGCCTTTTAAATACCAAGCAAAATGCTTTCGGGCCTCCAGGCAGGCGATCTTCTCGCCCTTATACTGCCGGGCCAGCTCAAACTGAGACAGCGCCACAGTCATCCGCTCGGACATGCTGGGGCGTTTCGGCGGCTCCTCCCCGTTAAGCGCCGCCTGGGCCTCGGCGAACAACCAGGGGTTCCCGAACGCGCCGCGGCCGATCATGACCATATCCGCACCTGTATATTTTAAAATCCGCACGGCGTCCTTCGCCGTAAAAACGTCGCCATTGGCGAGCACTGGAATGGTAACAGCCTGCTTGACAGCCTTTATAATGTCCCAATCGGCCGTACCGGCATACATCTGCACCCGGGTGCGCCCATGCACGGCCACAGCCGATACGCCGGCTTCCTCCGCTCTTTGAGCAAACTCGACGGCGTTGACCTTCCCCTTGTCCCAGCCCTTGCGTATTTTAACCGTTACCGGGCAATCCACATGATCGCGCACCGCTTTAATAATTTGCATCGCCTTGTCGGGATCGCGCATCAGTGCGCTCCCGTCGCCGCTTTTAACGACCTTGCCGACGGGACAGCCCATATTGATATCAATGATATCCGCGCCGGATATCTCCCACGCGAGCTTCGCGGCTTTACCCATGCAGTCGATATCGCTCCCGAATATCTGCGCGGCCACCGGGTGCTCGTCCTCGCCGAGACGTAAAAGTCCACGCGTTTTGCCATCCTGATAGACGAGAGCCTTGGCGCTCACCATTTCCGTGTACGTCAGCTCAGCACCGAAGCGGCGGCAGACCGTCCGGAACGCCAGATCGCACACACCCGCCATCGGCGCCAGTGCCAGCTTTGATTTAATAGTAATATTGCCGATGCGCACCGACCCACCTCCGGCGAAAATATAACAGTCCATCGTTATATTACTGAATAAGCGCCGGAAAGTCAATCGCCGTCCGGCGCTGGAAAACAGCGCCAGACGGCGAGGTCCTTGTATTTACTATGTACTCAATCGGCAATAATTTCAAGTTCTCGCAGTTTGATGCTGTTTTTATAGACCTTGATCAAATACAGGATATTCCCCTCAATGGGTCCGAACGAAAATTGCCCTTCATCATCCGTGAACTGCCGGTCGATCAGCTTTTTACCTTCTCCCGACCGGAACAGCAGCACCAGGGCGCCCGCGACCGTTGCGCCTTCCTTGTCTCGCACGGTGCCGCAAACGGCTGCCGCTTTCTCGTTTTCAATATTGACGGTTGTTTCAACGTGCTCGCCTTCCGACGGCTTAAAATAAAACTTAGCAACAGAACTCAAATTTCTCAACTCCCTGTAAAACGCTCCTGCCTCATTGTATTGCCGGGCTGTGTTTTGCGTGCTTGACATTCGCGTTTAAAATCTATAAACTACTTTAGTTACTTTTATATTTGATATAAGGAGCAGAGCAAAATGGCAAAGGATAAAAAGGTTGAACAGATCACTGATATGGACGTTGATTTTGCACAGTGGTTTACGGACGTCGTCACGAAGGCGGAGCTCATCGATTACTCCGGCGTGAAGGGCTTTTTTATCCTGCGACCGTATGCCTTTGCCATCTGGGAAAATATACAGAGCGTTCTTGACGGGCGCTTTAAAGAACTGGGCCACGAAAACGTGTCCATGCCCGTTTTAATCCCCGAGAGTCTGCTGCAGAAGGAAAAGGACCATGTTGAGGGCTTTGCCCCGGAGGTGGCCTGGGTTACCCACGGCGGCTCGGAGGAGCTGGCCGAAAGAATGTGCATACGCCCGACGTCTGAGACGCTGTTCTGTGACCACTGGAGCCACATTCTGCGTTCGTGGCGCGATCTGCCGATGCTGTACAATCAGTGGTGCAGCGTCCTGCGCTGGGAGAAGACGACGCGGCCCTTTCTCCGCCACCGCGAATTTCTGTGGCAGGAGGGGCATACCCTCCACGCAACGCAGGAAGAGGCCGAGCAGGAGACGCAGCAAATGCTGAATGTCTACGCCGATTTCTGCGAGAAATACCTGGCCATGCCGGTTATCAAGGGGCAGAAAACGGACAAGGAAAAGTTCGCCGGCGCCGTCGCCACCTACACCATCGAATGCATGATGCATGATAAAAAGGGCCTGCAGAGCGGCACCTCTCACTATTTCGGTGATGGCTTTGCCCGTGCTTTTGATATCCAGTTTACCGACAAGGAAAACAAGCTCAGCTACCCGCATCAGACCTCCTGGGGCGTCACCACGCGCCTTATCGGCGGCATCATTATGACGCATGGTGACAATTCCGGCCTTGTTCTCCCCCCGAAAATCGCGCCAATCCAGGTGATGGTCATACCCGTTGCGATGCATAAAGAGGGCGTCATTGAAAAAGCCGCCGAGCTGACTGCGCGCTTGAAAGCCGCCGGTCTGCGCGTTAAAAACGACCTTGGCGATCAAAGCCCCGGCTGGAAATTCGCCCAGTACGAGATGAAGGGCGTCCCGCTTCGTATCGAGATTGGCCCGAAGGATATTGAAAACGGCCAATGCGTCGCCGTCCGGCGCGACAACGGCGGAAAAACTGCCGTGGCGCTTAATGAGCTGGAGGAAAAAATCCCTGCAATCCTTGAGGACGTGCAGAAGGGCCTGTATGAAAAGGCTCTGAAAAACCTTCAGGACAACACGCGCCCAGCCAAAACCCTCGACGAGGTCAAAGCCGTCATGAGCGAGCACGGCGGCTTCGTCAAAACCATGTGGTGCGGCGATTTGGACTGCGAGCTCAAAATGAAGGAGGACGCCGGCGTTTCCTCACGCTGCATCCCGTTTGAGCAGGAGCACATTGCCGACACGTGCGTATGCTGTGGCAAACCCGCCGACAAAATGGTTATCTGGGGCGTGGCTTACTGATTCGGGCGAGTATACACATATAAATAAAACGGCGGGGGCTTTTTGCCCCCGCCGTTTTATTTATATGCAGCCTATCCGGCTTTCTGATACGTCACATAGCTCCAGGAACTGCCGGACGTGTCCGCGTGCAGGATACAGGCGCCGTTACAAACCGCGCTGCCCGATGCGTCCAACGTAATGGTCCCGGACACGCCGTCATACGTTGTGCCGCCGAACGCCGTTATAATATCGGCTGGCTTGGCCCCGCCGGCTTTTTTAATCGCTTCGACCGCCGCCATATACGCGTCGTACCCGAGCGCGGAAGCGGGCGACACGGCGTCATCGCCGCCATTGTCGGCCAGCTTTTCCGGGTTGTCGTTGAGCCACTGCTTGAAGGCGGTGACGAACCCGGACCCGGCTTCCGTGTCGATCCGCTCATCGAAGCCCGCGGGGACGCTGATATCCAGCGACGTGCCGCGCGCGGCCTCAAGAACCTCGCTGTTATTCCAGCCTGAGCCGGCCAGAATCGGGAGTGCGACCCCCTGCTCACTCGCCTGCGCTAAAAACAACCCGGTGTCTTCCACGGGAATGGGCGCGAAGATCATCGCCGCGCCGGCCTGAACAGCGGCGTCAAAATAGTCCGAAAAATCGGTCGTACCGTCCTGATAGCCGCCCTCCCGGACGGCCCCGCCGGCCGCCGTAAAGGCATTTTTAAAGCTTTCGCCGAGCGCGGCGGACGCGGTGTTGCCGTTTTTCATCAGGATATACGCCGTCGTGCCATAGCGGCCGGCCGCATAAGCAGCCGTGACGGCGCCTTCAAACGGGCCAAGGCAGGAGATACTATAAACGCTGTCACTGCTCTCAACCGCAGACGGGTCCAGCTTGGGCGTGCCGATCACGGCGAGCCCGGCCCCGCCAAAAACATCGGCGGCCGCCAGCGAAATATCCGCGGTGTTGGTACCGATCACGACATCACAGCCCTCGGTGACCAGCCCGTTGGCAGCGGCGGAAGCCGTGCCTGCGGACGAGGCGTTGTCGCCATAGCGAAGCTCTATCGTATAAGCGATATCCCCCGTCTCCAGCGTATTCACAAGCGTATTGGCAAACTCAGCGCCCAGCGCTTCTTTTTTACCCCAGTCACTGTCTTCCCCGGTGAGCGCTGAGAAAACACCGATTTTGATGACCGTATCGATGGGATCGCCGTTTTCGTCCTTCTTTACTTTATTTTTGCCGCAACCCGCCAGTGCTGCGGCGCATAAACAAACCGCCAAAATAACCGCCAGTATTCGTCTCATATTCTTTTAATCCCTTTCGCTGCCTGAGTGCCGAGCGCGTTTGCGCACAGCACCGTGATATCTGCGTTTTATCTGATACCGATTTTACTCTTTTATAGAGCCTCAACAAACAGTATACACGTATCGAATAATTACATTTGTTTACGATGCGCCGCCGCTGCACCGTTATCGCTCCGGCTCAAGCTTGGCCTTCATGCTGATTTTCCGCTTTGTGCCGAGGCTGTCGAACTGAATAACGTATGCGTTCTTTTCCCGGTCCAGCTCCAGCACCTCCCCCGCGCCCATAACGGCATGGACGACGCGGTCCCCCGGTATAAAGCCCAGCGTACCGGACGACAGTTCCAGCATTTTTTCGCTGCCGGCAATAATCTGGCCAGCCTCAAAGACAAGGCGCGGGTCCAGCTCGTTTGTATACCGGAGCAGCTCCCGGTCGACATTGAAGATAAAGCGCGACGGATACCGGTACGACCCGTCGTGATTGCGCCCCTCGGCGTCCGTCAGGTACAGCCCTTTTTCCGCCCGTGTAAACGCCACGAACGCCAGCCGCCGCTCCTCCTCCATCGCCTCCCTGGTCGACGTCTTTTTAGACGGGAAGATACCTTCGTTCAGCCCGCAGACGAAAACATACGGGAACTCCAGGCCCTTGGCCGTGTGCACCGTCATGAATTTAACAGCGCTACGGGACAAGTCGAGATCCGTATTGGTCATGAGCGCCACGTAGCCGAGATAGCTTTCCGGCGTCGTCTCCTCGCCGCAGGATATCTCAAAATCATGGACCGACTGCTTGAGCTCGGCCAGATTGTCAAGCCGCTCCTGGCTGCCCTCCGTCCGGCGCATCGCTTCGTAGCCGCTCTCGTCGAGGAGCTTGCTTAAAAGCTCCGAAACCGGCATTTCGTGATAGAGCGACGAAAAGCGCTCCACCAGCTCGACAAAGCGTTTGGCTTTCGTGTTTTTAAATATTTCGTCGTCGATTGTCCGGGTCAGCGCGCTGTAGAGCGTGCAGTTATTTTCCGCCGCGTAATCCTGCAGAAAGGTCATGCGGCGCTGGCCGATATTCCGCTTGGGCACATTGACAATACGCATAAAGGATAAATCGTCCTGGTAGACGATCATGCGCAGGTACGACAGCGCGTCCTTAATCTCCATACGCCCGAAAAACTGCACCCCGCTATATATCTTGTACGGCACCTGTTCTTCAAGAAACACTTCTTCCAGCACGCGCGAGATGTAGTGCGCGCGGTAGAGTACGGCGATGTCGCCGAGCGGGACGCCGCCGGCGGCCAGCTCCTTAATCTGAAACGTGATCCAGCGGGCCTCGTCCTCTGTCGTACCGGCATGATGGTAAACGCACGGCGCGCCGTCCGGCTGCATCGGTATGAGGTCTTTTTTAATACGGTTGACATTTTTGTCAATGAGCGAGTTGGCCACCGACGTGATCTGCGGCGTCGAGCGGTAATTGCGCATCATCATAATGGTCTCGACGTTTGGATACTGTTTGTCAAATTCCAGCAGATACTTAACACTCGCCCCGCGCCAGGTATAAATCGTCTGGTCCGGGTCACCGACGATAAAGAGGTTTTTATGATGATCTGCCAGCACCCGCATCAGCCGGTACTGCAAATCGTCAATATCCTGAAACTCATCGACCATGATGTATTCCAGCCGCTCTTGCCACTTTTGCCGGATGTCGTCGCTGATATCAAAAATATGCAGCGCGTATTTGATGAGGTCGTTATAATCAAGGCCGAAGCATTTCTTTTCCTGATACAAGTACCCCCAGAAAATGATATCGTCGGCCGATACGGCGCTGTCGTATTTTTCCCGCAGCTTGTCAAGCGGCAGGGCGATCATGTGCTCGTAATACTCCGGATCCCGAAAAAGCTTGCGCTCCTCGATCATATCGCGCGCTTTCCCGAACGTTTTGTCCCGGAGCGTCAGTCCGCGCTCCTCGTAAATTATTTTCAGCATCGCGTCAATATCTGGATTGTCCAGCACAAAAAAGTTCTTGGGATAGCCGACGGCTGAGATATCCTCCTGTAAAACCGACACACAGAAGCTGTGAAACGTCGAGATATAGCCCGTGTCGCTGTCCCCGGTGAGCCGACGGATGCGTTTTTTCATCTCCCCCGCCGACTTGTTTGTAAACGTGACGCAGAGTATATGCTCCGGCAGGATGCCGATTTCCGTAACGAGGTACGCAAAACGGTGCGCGAGCGCCCGCGTCTTGCCGCTGCCAGCCCCCGCAATAACGCGGAAGCAGCCTTCCGTTGCCATAACGGCCTGCCGCTGCTCATCATTTAATCCGTCAAACAACTCGTCCATATACTCACCCGCCTCTCACGCAAACAGCTTAATATCTGCAATAACTTTCCCCGAATATTTTCCCCGCTTTTCTTATCCATTTAAATGTATCATTAAATCAAACGGATTTCAAAGTAAAAAGTGAGAGGCGCAGTCCGGCTAAACGGACAAAAAGCCTGGACCGCGAATAAACGCGCGGCCCAGGCTTTTCGCTAAACCCTTAGTAATATTGATACCGGAGTTCTTCGACGGCCTTCCAGAGCATGTCGTTTTTGGCCGCAACCCGCTCGTCGCCGACAGCGCCGAGGTAGCCGCCGATAAAGGCGTATCCGCCGTCCGGAGCGAGCTTGTCAAACTGGCCCTTGGTATAGTTGTAAATCTCATCGTATGTGACGTTGTCGGACAGAAGATGGTCGCGCGCGTCCCAGCCGCCGGCGATGACGAGCTTCCGGCCGTATTTTTTCTTGACGGCCTCCAGGTCGTTGCACGTCTGGGCAGGGTCCCACATGGAAACGCCGATTTTGACAAGGTCGTCAAAAAAGCATTCGGAAATGCCGCAGTTGTGCATGGAAATGGGCAGGCCACGGTCGCGTCCGAATTTTGCCTGCCGGTCATACAGGGGGATTAGAAACTCCCGATACATTTCAGGCGAGATAAAGGGATTGGCCCAGGCGGCCGTGTCGTCCATCAGCGTCCAGACGTCGGGCTTACAATAATCGACGTACTTTTCCGCAACCGCACAGTAAAAGTCGGCCAGATATTCAAACAGGGCCTTGACCTCGCCCGGCTCCTCGTACAGAGCGCACAAACCGTTTGAAAAGCCCATAAAGGACATAAGCGTCTGGAAATAGCCCATATGCAGATTCATGCAGACCGCCGTTTGGGACCGGTCTAGCTTTCTAGCCTCGATATCGTTTTTGCACATCTGCTCCCAGTCCACGCCGGTAAGGTCCGGTGCTTTGATCACGTCCCGCCATTTTGTGATATCGTCCAATATAAAGTCGGACGTTTTCGGGATCAGCGCGTTTCCCGTCGATTCCGTCGGGACATACTCCACGCCCCAGATGTCCTTGCCGCCGCCCCGGACCCGGTGCTCGCTGATAATCAGCGGTTCGACGAGCATATCGGACGGCGGACCGTCGCCGGGAAACATCATGCCCATCGTATAAAGGGGTATATAATCGGGGACCTCCCCGTGCAGGCATTTTAGGAAATTTTCTTTAGCTGTCAGCATTGCTCCAACCTCCATATTTTTCATTTATTTTTCTTTATCCAGTATACCAAACGCAAAAAAGTTTTCAATGGGTATCTAGCTACGAATTGCTTTTTGTGTTATAATTTTGGCAGAAAACACTATTGAGTAAAGGAGAATAGCCATGTTTCAGTTCGCCCCTGTATCAGAGCGCATCCGGCGCATCCGCGGGAAAAAGGATGTCTTTACCAGCGGTAAATATATGACGCTCAACGCCGAGCGCACGAAGATCTATACCGATTATTGCCGTAACCACGACAATGAATATCCTATTTTAAAGCGCGCCGGCGCGTTAAAGGCCTGGTGCGCCGAAAAGCAGGCAAACGTCTTTGACGACGATATCTTTGTCGGGACGCCCGGGCCGGACGCCCAGTCCCTCAGCCCCTTTGTCGACTGGAGCTGCGACTGGATTCCCGGCGTCGTCGACGACACGGACGAAAACTTCCGGCGGGCGTGGCAGGCATCCGACGCCATCCACATGACCGACGAGCAGCGTGGGATATTCCGTGACGCCTATACGTACTGGAAGGATAAAACACTCGCGCGCATGGTAGAGGGCGCAATGACGGACGACTTCTGGGACGCGTTCGGCAACGGCTGCATCCTCAACGGCCTGCGCATGGGCGACCGCGTCATGACAAGCGTGTCAGGCATGCCGCAGGGCCACTACATCGCCAACTTCAACAAGGTCGTGAACACCGGCTTTGCCGCCGTCAGAGAAGAAGCGCTCGAGCATATTGAGGCGCAAAAAGGCAAAATTTTCGACACGATGGCCGAGTCACACATGTTTTACCACGCCGTCGTACGCGTGTGCGACGGGGCGATGCTTTTATCCAAGCGTTACGCCGGGGCCTGCCGTGAAAAAGCCGGGACCGCCGATGAGGCGCGCCGAGCGGAGCTTTTACAGATGGCGGACTCTCTCGACTGGATCATGGAAAAGCCGGCGCGAACGTATTGGGAGGGCCTGCAGGCGATCCTGTTTTATGAGCTGATGCTCATCACGGACGGCCAGCAGCACGGCCAGTCCATGGGGCGCGTAGACAAGTACGTCGGCCATCTGCTGCAAAAACAGCTGGATGAGGGCTCGATCACGCCGGAGCAGGCCCAGGAGTACTCGGACGCCTTTATCCTGCGCATTTATGACTTTATCGCACTGCCCGGCTTTTTCATCAACAACCAGCGCCTCATTCAAATCAACGAAAGCGGCGGCAACCTCTTCACCTCCATCTACAACGGCATGACCGCCACCGCCGGCATCGCCCTGACGCTGGGCGGCTCGACGCCCGACGGCAAGGACGACACAACGCCCGCCACGGCACTGCTGCTGCAGACGTACGGCCGCATGGCTCTGCCGGATCCCACCGTCGCCCTCCGGATCAATAAAAACACGCCGGATGAGATCTGGCGGCTGGGCATTGAGTCCAGCAAGGTCTGCGGCGGCATCCCGCAGCTTCAAAACGACGATATTATCGTGAAGAGCCTCATGGATACCGGCATGTCCGAGGAGGACGCCTATAACTACAGCATTGTCGGCTGCGTCGAACCGGCCGGTACCGGCTGTGAATGGCCGGCCTGCGGCATGACGGGGCGCGAGTCCATCTGGAACATGATGGACGTCATTCAGCTGGCCATCAACGGCGGCGTCAATCCCCGTTCCGGCAAGATGGCCGTCCCGTGCAGGAAGCTGTACGAATATGACAGCTTCGACGCGTTCCAAAAGTCATTTGAGACCGAAATGAAATATGTATTAGACTGGACGGTTTCCTACGCCAACCTGTTCGAGATGGTCTATTCACACTACTTCCCGTGTATCGCCGCGTCGTCCATGATGGAGGGCTGCCTTGAAAGCGGCAAGGATGTTACAGCCGGCGGCGCAAAATACAATCGCACGGGCCTGACGGCCTGCGGAACCGGCAACGTCGGCGACAGCCTGATGACGATTAAAAAGCTCTGCTTCGACGACAAGTCGGTATCCCTCAAAACGTTGTACGACGCGCTCCAGAATAACTGGGAGGGCTATGAGGATCTGCACCAGACCATCATCAACGACGTGCCCCATTACGGCAACGACAACGATGAGGTCGACGGCCTGGCGTCGTGGGCGCTTGGCCGCTTTGCGGACATCATGGCCAAGCAGACCGGCCCGCGCGGCAAGTTCTCCGGCGGTACATTTACCATGACGGCACACATCTATATGGGCCAGATGCTCGGAGCAACGCCCGACGGGCGTTCGGCCGGAGAACCGATTGCCGACGCCATATCCTCCCGCCAGGGGTTTGACAAAAACGGGCCCACCGCGTATCTTAGAAGCGCCGCCAAGCTGCCGCACCGCGCCCTGACGAACGGCGACCAGCTGAACATCAAGTTTACCCCCACGTCCGTTGAGGGCGACCGGGGCGCCGAAAAGCTCCGCCAGCTCATCGAGACGTATTTCTCGCTCGGCGGCATGCAGGTACAGTTTAACGTCGTGAGTACGGCGGCGCTCCGCGAGGCTCAGCAAAACCCCGAGGACTACAAAAATCTTGTCGTGCGTATTGCCGGCTTCTCCACATACTTCGTCACGCTCAACGAGGTCACACAAAACGATTTTATCCGCCGCACGGAACAAGCCCTATAATTACGCAGCATCCCCCGGCCGTTGGCCGGGGGATGCTCAGACTGTCGACACAAATTGGGTAATGCTCAAAAAGCCTCGCAGAGTTTCCGTCGCGCACGACGGAAATAAAGTAATATCCGTCATTTTCGGGGACATGCGCATCGGAAATGACTCTTATCATGACGGTTGCGGCTGAGCAGCCGTCATGCAATCTTCTTGTCGACAAAGCCCGGAGGGCTTTGTCGACAGCTTGAGGAAACCCCCGGCTGTTCCGGGGGTTTCCTCTGGTCTATGGTATTGATTAAGCAAGACGCTCGTCTTCGGTCGAATCGATCGCGTCTATGTAGAGTTCTTCCGCTCTTTTTTGAGATTCGACCAAGGTGAATCTGGCAAAACCGAAATTCTGCTGTTCCATGTCCCTAATCGCATCTGTTATGCCGTTGAACAATACCAAATACATTTTCTCGTAGTTGACCATTCTTTCCCTCCATATACCAATCTCATAAAGTACTGAGAGCTTGGCTCTTAAATCAATGCGGCCTGCTGCCGCGTGGCGCGAGAAAATAGTGTTATTAAATTTATAATGATCAATCACGGATGCCGAAATTTACCGTGTTGTTAAAGAAAAACAGCTCATTTCGCGCAAAATCTGCTTTGATTCGGCGTAGAGCGACCTAATATTACCTTATTTTGTAATGAAAATCAATAGTAAATTTAACATTTTTACCCTGATAAAAAGGTTGTATTCACAGTATATTTACAGTATGTTTACATTTATATTAAATAGTGAGACATTTACTTATTTTACAATTGTTTCCTTGTCCGTGCATATTTTCCCTCAAGTAGTCAAGAATGATCATATTTTAAGATAAAATTACAAGATATGGGGATTAACCCAGCAAAATGGGTTTATTCATCAAAATGACGTTCCCAATAATCATTACTTTCAAAAACAGCAAATTCTTGAAAAGTAAACAGAAAAACCGGACAAGCAACTCGTTGTCCGGTTTTTTTATTCTGTTTACCGGCGCTCTGTCTCGACGGAAACAACGTCGGCCTCGCTGTTTTGCTCCACAAACCGCCGGATGTTTTCCTGCACGCTGTCCGCCTGCGCGGTGGTTGCTGTGAGCGCGGCAATGCCCAGCACGATGGTCTGATGAACATCCTGCTCGTCTGATTCAATAACCGAGACATTAAACGTGTGACGGATTTTCGCCGTCAGCCGCTTGACCTCGCTGCGTTTTTCCTTGAGGGAATGCACCCAGGGCGCGTGCAGTGTGATTTCCATGACTGCGGCAACCAATAGACCACGCCTTTCATATCCGGCTTTCCCCCGCCGGCTGCTCCTTACCGTCTTTTAATATTCGGCACGACAAAGCGGCCGAGATATTTTTTATTGCAAACGAAAATCCAGACAGCGGCGCCGATGAAAATAGGAATCAATACGACAGCGGCAACTGATGCGTTGCTTGTTCCCTGAAGGCGCGGCAGGAGCATTGCCAAAACGGTAACCGTCAATCCTATCAGCACATACGACGGAGATATGAGTCTCTGATATTTCTTCCGCGTATCGCCGTCCAGCTCCTGCACGATATTCGCGTAGATGACAAATCGGCTGGCCGATCCCAAAAAGTTCCCAACGCCCACGGCGATAACGCACAGCCCAAACACGATCAGCGCAATCTGGTCCATTTGCATAGTATTCACCCTCTAATTCGTAGTATGTATCATTGTACCCTGTGGCCGCCGGTGCGTCAACTCGCTGTGGTCATTTATCTTCACCCGCAAGCCGCCGGCTGGGCCACAGGGCGCAGCCCCTGAACGGGCAGCGCCCCTTCCGCTTCCTCTTTGGGGACATAACCTTATACCCTTGCGGGCGACGGGCACTAAGCTTATTCGACGTCTGCTTCGATAAAAATCCCCTCCGCTATAACAAATGCGGTGCAGGATGTATCCCTACACCGCATAAAAGGCATGACACAATGACGACAACGCCACGCTCCCCCCCTTGTCAAAAGAGCGGGGTGACATTATAATACATTTGTGTTACAGCTAAGCTGTTGTGTACGATGCCTGTTCATCCTACGCAGGGCAGGGAGTGTTGCCGCACTTTTCGCCTGCCGCATTTATTATATTCTCGACGCCCACTTTTTACCGTATATGGGTGCGTAATGCAACGATTTTTTACGAGGATTGTTTTATCTATATGCAGCTTTAGTTATTGATGCCGTTTGCTTTTTTTGGGGGGGTAAAGATATGGATATATCGAATTTTTTTAATAAAAATAGAATCCCCTATGTATTGGAGCTTGATCGGTATTTCGAAACAAAAGTCGAAGAAATTTTAGTTGATTATATTGAGAGTGTTAAAAATGATCAAAAGTATAACTACTTATTTAAAGAGGTTGAGCATATATGCAAAGCAATAAATAGTGCTATTAAAACCTACTATAACGGCTCGCCCAAAAGGGCATACGATAAAATTTATGACTGCTTCAAAGAAAACGGAAAGCTCGTACATTTCAGTATCATTAAAAAGATATGTGATATTGAAAATGGCATGGAATACAAATCGCTATTCAGGGCACGTTGTCATAATGGAACAGATATAGAAAGCAGAAAAGATATGTTTCATATGCCCTATAGTAAAAGAACTATTTTATCGACCCAGCGTTACAGCATCCCCGGATGTCCAAGTCTATATTTAGGCGGCTCTATTTATGATTGCTGGCTTGAAATGGGTAAACCGTCTTATCATGAGTTTTATGTTAGCAGATTTGAAGTGTCAAATGAAAACTTGAAAATATTAGACTTAGCTCACTATCCGGACATTAAGAAAACAACTCAATTAGAACAAACAATTATTCTATGGCCTTTAATATTTACGTGCTCCATAAAAATTAAAGAACACGGGAGAACGTTTAAATCTGAATACATTATTCCCCAACTATTATTACAGGTTGTAAAAGACAGAAATAATATAGATGGAATCAGATATTATTCAACCTTCATGCCGCAATATCCTGTCGGAGCTTTAGCTCCTTTCTATATTAATTACGTGTTTCCTTGTACATATGATAATAGTGGTGACGAATATTCAAATGTATTTAAAGATAATTTCGTTCTTACAGAACCGTTTAATATCGGTGAATACGAGCAGTATTCTCCGGTTAACATTGATACTCTTAAAAAGACCGCCAGTAATAATACAATGAATAAACTTGATCAAAAATTCATTCATCCGAACCGACGGAACGGAGCCGTTTTAGCCACTCCCTCAATCATTTCAGAATACCAACTTACTTTATTATATAATGTCGAAGAATTATTGTATTATTTCCCTGCTTTAAAAATTAATTAGTTACCCCCCACACACAAGGAGCTTCACTTGAAAAGCCAACAGTCAAAACCAGCGTCAATTAAAAAGCCGCGGCTGGATTTCCCGCTGGACGAGCCGTCGGATTTTCTGGCCCTGCTCGAAGAGCGTCAGGAATCCGAAGATGATCTTTATCATCTGCATATCAAGGACGCCGTTTTAGAGGACCGGTACTTCAGCGGCCTTGAGTTTAACGGCGTCCTTTTTGAACACTGCACGTTTACAAATGTCGCTTTTAAAAACGCGTCGCTTGATAATGTCCTGTTTAAAACCTGCAATTTGACAAAATGCAATTTCTCCGACAGCTGGTTTACCCGCTGCGAATTTAAGACGGTTAAAAACGCCGGCGCGGATTTTCGGAACAGCAAGCTCTTCGACGTGACGATTGACGACAGCCATTTCAGATATTCAAATTTCTCCGCGTCCGGATTCAACGCCTGCGCCATATTAAACAGCGACATGAGCGACACGTTTTTCGCAGAATGCGTTTTTAAGTCCGTTGTGTTGGACGCGTCCAAATTCATCCGGACGGATTTTTTCAAAACGCCACTTAAATCGCTTGATTTCACAACATGCGACCTGGAAGCCATCTGTATTTCCGACGAGCATAAAGAGCTCAAGGGCGCCATCGTCAATTCGTTTCAAGCGACGGGGCTTTCCAAATTTCTGGGGGTTATTATCAAAGACGACTAGGCACTTTATACAGCCTGACAAGCGGCAGACACTTCACTTGTGTCTGCCGTTTTCATCATTTTTCGGGCAAACATCGCCGCTCGAAGGCTATCAGAAGTATATTTTTCTCTATATTTGCAATTTTTTGTATTTTTATATTGAATTTTACTAAATAAAGAGTATAATTATATTAATATATACAATATATAGGGGACTTTGTATATGAATATCAGTACAGCAACCGTTATTGCATTACGCGACCTGAAATGTCTCTCAATCGAAACCATTGGCGAGCGTATTATGCTGCAAAAAAAGGTTTATCTGACTCAGGAGCTTGGCGTACCTCTTGGCTTTGAATACAGCTGGTATCTGCACGGCCCTTATTCGCCGGATCTGACCACCGCCACCTATCAAATCATTCCTGAGGGCTTCCGCGTCGTTGTCGGCAAAAAGCTGAAGCCTCAATATCAGTCTGTCATTGATTGCGTTAACGCCATTGAGGAAGACGCGGCCAAGATCCGGTTAAATACTGTGCATTGGTACGAGCTCGTCGCTTCGGTCGCTTACTGGTTTAAAAAGGACAGGATGGAAAAAGAGGAAACCGTTAAAAAAATAAAAATGTGCAAGCCTCAGTTTTCATCGGCTCAGGTTGAAACCGCCTACGATTTATTTACGCACCTGAGCCTCTATCATTCCTGCATCGTCTTGTCCGTACACGAGGACGAAACCTGCTGTAAACTGGCGAGAGCTACATGAAATAATGAATACCGACTATAAAAAGCACCGGAAACGGTGCTTTTTTGTATGGGCTAGATAATTGTATCATCAAACGGGCCTATATAGCCTCCATTTGTATTGTCCTTCTAGTTTGACAGCGGCGTGGAGTCCTCCCCTCCGTTTTTTCCAGGGTTCTCAGAGCGTTGATGCGATATGAACCAAAACCCGTCATCCTGCAGCTTCAGCGTGAGCGTTGCGTTTTACTGTATAGGCGGACAATGTCGCCCTGCTTTTCTCCGCTTACACATTTAAAATGGGCGTCCCCACAATCGCTGGTATAGGTATAGTACGCGTCATACGCCTCCAGATAAATCAAGTCATCCATTCCCGCGCCGCTCAGATCATCCAGCGTAATGCCCATATATTTTTTTAAAGCTTCATTCACGCTTTCCGCAGGGATTCTATGAATTCGTTTAGCTTCCCGGACAACTTTCCTATCACGCCAACAAATAATAGAATTATTCCCAGCAACGCAACAATACCAGTAATTATAAATGCTACATAGATCCAATTAACGGAAATAATATCATAGGCAGAAGTACCATGCGACGCATTGTCACTTGCCACAGGTGTCCAGTATACGATACCATTAGTCCACATATAAAAACGAAAAGATTGCATGAAAATTATTTCAAAGGACAACATCAATAGCCCGAGACTCGAGGCAATTGTACCAACGATAAATATCGTTGAGCTATGTTCATTCCGTTTCAAATTATTCTTTGCCCCCAATGTAATTTGGTCTTTCTCTTCCCAACAGTGTATTAACGCACCCCGCAATCCCGGCTCTTCCGTATACTCGGCTTCGGGGTATTGTCCTTCTAATTTGACAGAGGCGTGGAGTCCTCCCCTCCGTTTTTTCCGGAGTCTTTCTCAGAGAGTTGATGCGATATGAACCGAAACCCGTCATCCCGCAGCTTCAGCGTGAGTGTTGCATTTTTGCTGTATAGGCGGACGATATCGCCCTGCTTTTCTACACTTACACATTCAAAATAGGCGCCCGAGCAATCGCTGGTATAGTTATAATATGCGTTATACGCTTTTAGATAAACTAGGCTTTCCGTTCCCACGCCGCTTAAATCATCCAGCGTAATGCCCATATATTTTTCTAAAGCTATATTCACGGTGTCAGCTGAGAATTTATGAATGGGAACAGGCATGCTGTCCAGTGTTTCGACATCAAAGAAGGGAAAGTGCTCTGCAGCTTTGAGCGCCTCAAATTCAGTCTCGTCCGTTACCAGGCCGTCATCGGGAAAATATTGCAGCAAGTTGGTCAAATTGATATCCTCCGGCCGGCTATAATAGGAAGTGAGGAATTGGTTGATCGGCTTGTTGCCGGGGACGGGGTGCCCCTGCTCGTCATACAGCAGGTACTCAAAGGTTTTGTTATACGTCTCCAGTTCCTCGGCAGTGAGCGGAACGATTTCAGCTTCATTCTTCGTCTCACTGGTTTCAGTTCCATTTATAGCCCCGGTGGTTTCACCGTCATTAGCTTCGGTGACGGTGCCGCTATTGTCCTCTAAATCTGAACCACAACTAACAACGCTAAATAGTACACAAATTATTAACATGGGAATAAGTATCTTTTTCATAAGTATCATCATCCTTAGTTATTCACTTATGAGTGATAGTCGTCTGAATCTGGAAACGACTACCGAACACGGGCCGGTAGGCAGCTATTTCAGATTCGTTTTTTACTTAGAAAAAAGCAAAAAGCAAGGACCGACATGGATTTTAGATTGGATTTTGCTAATACAATGAAAGCACCTGTTTATAGGCCGGTATACTTTGAAAGATCATCGACCTGAGTGTATTCATCACTATCGACATGCGTAAAGTCTTCCGGCGCATCTTCTGTGAATTGGTCAACTACAAACAAATACGTCTCGTCTTGAATGGCGGCCAAATGATCGTCTTCGTCAAAATAAAATGTAGCGATGCTTTCAAAACCTTCAGGATAGGTATATTCTTCATTGTATCCGTTATACCATTTGTTGTTTACCGTATAGGTATATTCCTCATAATAATACGCCGTATTATTATTTTCGTTTTCTGCTAAGTATGAAATTGTGGTGTTCCCGGATTGGGTAAACGTGAAGTCAATCTTCTCGGTTGTTAAAATAATTGTATCATCGAACGGCCCTGTATACCCTCCATCTGCCTCAATCGCCGCCCTCGTTTCCTCATCCATGGAATCTTCTATGTTGTATGTATAACGCTGATAAGTCTTTGAGTCCGGGTGGTACATCTCAAAAGTGTAGTTATCCGTTGCTTTTTGTATAACTAATACGTCCGGATTACCAAGTCCTTTTTGGTTCCCATAAAGAAGTTCACTATATTCTATCTGTTTTCGATCGGCAACCATTTCGATATAAGTTTTGGGATACGTGCTACTGCCTGAATAAAAATATGAAGCTGCGCTTAAATAAAAATTTTGATTTTCAATCATTTTTGTATAGTCGGCAGATAATGGTTTTTTCTCTGCGACATCGCCGGTATTGCAGGACGTCAAGGTCAGACATATCAATAGCAATGCTATTAAAAAGTGAATATTTTTCAATCTTACGAGCCCCTTTTTAATTGACACGAGCGCATTCATTTATGCGGCGCCGTGCCAATTTTTCCTTTGATTTTATTGGTTTATTTAAATTGCTGTGTATCGGTTGTTATTGTCACAAGACCAGTATTTGTGCAAATGACCTTAACTGTCGTTTTACTACTTCTATAATTTCCCTGCGAATATTTAAACACGCTTTTTAATGTGGAAGATGAACCCGAAGTATAGGTCGGAACTGATTGCTTAAGACTATTTCGCCAAGTCGAAACAGGTTTCGGATATTCTACCTGCCAAACGTCATAGTCTGTACAAAGCACACTTGAACCATTGTATGTAAACAGTCCGTAGAGAAGCCCTTTTATTGTATCATACCACGTACCACTTTCGCCTTGCCTCTGATACAATACAGATGAAATGCCTCCGGCGCTGCCGCCGAGATCCCGTGCAGTCATGTCGGCGTTTTTACTAAGGCGTTCCGCGGTCTCACCATCTACATAATAAGTAACGTCGATTCGTAGGTCCTCGCTGATATATTCGACATCTCTTTGAATGGCAACGACCGTGTCTACCTCTTTGTTCAGCTTCATTTCCAACAACTGTTTTACCATCGATATTTCTGATACGCTCGGGTCTGCCAGTATTTTTTTCTCGCCACTGGGCTCTTCCAGAATTGTGATCGCTTCTCCTTCATATTTGTTTTCAGCGGTTGCATATGCCGGAACTACACAGAATGCTGTAACAATTAAAGCCAAAGCTAAACTAATTATTTTTTTCATGTTTTTTCTCCTTTTATTGAAAGTGAAAGCCGTGAAACCTATTAGTTATAAAAAATTTGTGTCGACAGATCCTTTGAAAACGTTAGTTTCAAAATTACGTAGAGAAATAGGCTTGAATCCCTATTTTTCACTCATTTTGTTTCCTTCTCTTCCTTTCTAAAATTTAATATGTTCGTAACTTTTTGAATAGTTTAATGGTCTCGCCCCTTTCTTTGACGTATTGAGGAATTTGACCTCTATATAGTTCATGTCAAAAAAAGGTCGAAAAGTCACATATTATGAAAATTAATCTTTTAATTTACAGCCGTTACGCTTCTTGTTGTCATGATACGAGAGTCAGACCCGCCATTTAACGATGCATAGTAGGTGATGATTGCGCGGTACTGAGCTCCAATCGATCCATAATATGTACATGTAAAAACACTTGACGCACTTGAATAATTATATAGATAATTCCATGTCTTCATATTAACCCATGAACCGGATTGATATTTTTGAATCACAAGCGTTTTGACACCGATCGTATCCATGATCCTTGTGCCGGTTATGATCCCGTCAACTAGAATTCTGCCTCCGGAATCCGTTGTGATCTGAGACGCGTAGTAGTTGATATAGGAGCTGGACTGAGTACTTACGCCACTGGCACTTACTGTAAAAACTGATGTGGCCGAAACTGAAATGATTAGTATGATAATTAAAATGCGTTTAATATTTTTCTTCATTATTAATCTCCTTCGTATATTGAACTCACCATTTTGATCAGATCATCCTTGTTAATATCGCCATTGATACTGTATACAGTGTTGCCTTTTATCCAAACAATTCTGTTCTGATCCGTATTGGTCATGATATAGCAGGTGTTTCCTTGAATGACAATGGATTCGCCGCTATCCTCATTAATTTCATAAGAATACGCGGCATCCTCGGTGGAAAATATTGCGGCGGAAAAGAAAATGACACTTTCGGCAGATTTATAGACAGCTGTTAACGATTTTAGCTGGCTGCTGCCAGAAATATCAGCGCTGTCGAATTTATAGCCGCCGGGGACCCAATTCGGAACGGCAATTGACTTATTAAGCGCTGCCACAGCATCGTCTATTGTCTGAAATTCACTTGCATTGATATTGCTTGCCTCACCATGATCGGAATCTATCACGTCGGGCTCAGGTGTTATTTGTGCTCCGGAGCCAATTTGAAAGGTTTCCTTTCCCCAGTTGACAACGTACTCCCATATGTTGTATCCTAACGCACTCGCAACAAGCGTACTGCCAAGCAATGCTGTGACAACGGCTGCAATAAACGCCGAAGCGATTCTAAGTTTTAGTCTTTTCCTTTTTATTGGCACTTGAACCGGCGCAGCCAAGGGAACGTTGCTGGATTCTTTTTCTTCGGGTTTCAAATGCGGGGCAATTTCTTCTTTAAATGATTTTAAAGACACAGCTGCGTCAGGTTCAAAATCGATAGGCTCGCGTTCATCTAGTATCGCTACGATATGTTGAATCAAATCAATATCAAGCTGGTCGTTATTGCTCCAGAATGATTCTTGTTGCAATAAGGCCTGCAATTTGGAAGTATCCAGGTCCTTTAAATATTTAAATTGATCGTTTTGGTTATTGTTCACCTCCTCGCACGGAGAATGATCGTTATCCACACTCATTAAGGAAGCCTCCTTTTTATATAAATGTCATAAAAACATTGAAAAGTCACACTTGATGGCAAATTATTTTTCTTTTTCGTAGCGGGATTTAAATTTATCTCGAGCGCGCTTAAGTCTCATTTTACTAGCAGATAAAGAAATCCCATATTCTTTCGAAATTTCATTCAGAGATTTTTTTTCAATGTAAAATTTTATCATGATATTAGTTTCATCCTCGTTAAGGTAATTGAGTAAAAGTAATTCTTCACTTTCTTCGTCCCTAACTGCAATTTCATGATCTTCTAGTGAAAAGCACTTTTTTATTTTTAAGTATTCACGCATATGCGTTTTTGTTATATTCTTCACCGTAACATATAGCCATCCAATCGGGTTTTCATGTTTATGAAGCAACTCGATTTTTTTGTAGGCTACCAAAAAAGTATCTTGTACAATCTCCTCGGCCATATTTTTCTCATAGGTTAACCTGTATGCATATTTAAATAATTCGTTATAATTTTCTAGATATAGCTTGTCAAAAAAAGCTTCCAGTGATTTGCTCATGTATTCCAGCCTTTCTATGTAAACTGATGCAGAACGCCAAGAATATTCTACCACATATTAACTTTATCGTGTTATTATTCCATTTGGTTTTTTGAAAGACCGGCTGTACGGAAAATGTGGAACCTTTTTTACACACAAAATTACCGCAGAGAGTTTAATCCCTGCGGTTTTACTTTGCGTTTATACTTCCAGACCTGTTGGACGAAAAATACGTTATTCCTCTTGATTCGAAAAATAGCTGCGTATTATGTCCAGGAACAGCTTAGAGCTTGGGTTAGACAGGTTTTTCAGCCAGGCACAGACGTACACAATCTCAGCGCCCGGTATATCAAGCGGGACAATATCCACGGCGTCGGATACAAACGCTTTTGTCAGACCCATAGGCAGGATCGATACGCCGAGGCCGGAACCCACAGACAACAAAACAGACTCGGCTCTGTCGTAGCGCTGTACAACCTTCGGCACAAAGTGCTGCGAGGCAAATATGTCCATGATTTGGCTGTGCAGCTGCGGGCTTTCAGGCTGAGAGATCATGATAAAACGTTCGCTTAAAAGCTCGGAATAATCGAGTTCTTTCTTGGCCAGCTTATGCCCATGGGGTACAACCAAAACCAGCTTGTCCGTATGCGTTACAAGGTAATCCATCCGGCCGTCGTCCGGAAGCATCGACCGATGCGCAAAGTGAAAATCAAACCGGTTTCCAAGCATGGCCTGCGCCTGCGCGCTGCCGGTATTCTGTGTAATATCGACCAGGATTTCCGGGTATCTTTGCGCAAAAATAGAAAGGCAGCCTGTCAGAATGTATCCGGTCGTTGAAACGGTGGCGATCGACAGATAGCCTGTGCGCCCGCTGTGTATCTGCTCGACGTTGAACGCCGCTTTCTGCAGTGTTGCCACAACGTCTGTGGCATACGGCAGAAAAGTCGAGCCCTCCCGCGTCAGAAATACATCCCGTTTCGTCCTGGAAAACAACTGTGCCCCGAGCTCCGTCTCCAATTCTAAAATGCTCCGGCTGATCTTTGGCTGCTGTACGCCGTTGAGCCGCGCGGCTTCTGAAAAATTCAAGGTTTGCGCGACAGAAACGAAATATTTAAGATGATCTAAATCCATTGGCTGCCCCCAGAACCTTTCTATGTTATTCATTAATTACATCAGAATATATCAGATTTAAATTATAGCATTTATATATTTATATTTCAACAAACGGGATACCTTCTGTTCATTTCGTCAGTTGACATATTTTTTTATATTCGCTATAATTCATTTACAGCATTACTTAATTCACTATTAGCATTATAGTATTACATCATTCAGAATATGCTTCCGGTGCAGTAATCCGCCCGGATAAACGTTAAAAGGAGGCTTTAATGCAACGTTTTATCAAACCGGTTTATTTTAAACGCCTGTTTATTTACTGCCTTGGCCTGTTCATTATGGCCCTCGGCGTCTCCATCTCGGTTAAATCCGATCTTGGTGTTTCCCCTGTCAACTCGATACCCAAGGTCCTCAGCGAGGTGTTCACCCGGTTGAGCATGGGCACCTGGACCACCATCATTTTCTGCTGCTTTATCCTGATTCAGCTGCTCATCCTCCGGCGGGAATTTAAGCCGCAGTGCTTTCTTCAAATACTCTGTTCGTTCCTGTTTGGTTCTTTTGTGGATCTGAGCAACTGGCTAACCGCTCTTGTCGTACCTGATCCGGGCACGTATCTGCTCCGCCTGGTCTACCTTGTTATCAGTATGGCGCTGGTTGGACTTGGAATCCTTTTTTATCTGGAGCCGAATATTTTGCCGCTGCCGGGCGAGGGCGTTATGCTTGCGGTCTCGCGTAAATACAACATCCCCCTGCATAAATGCAAGATTGGCTTTGACTCGGCGGTTGTCGTCATCGCCGCCGTCATTTCGCTGGGCTATTTTCATTACTTTAACGGTGTACGCGAAGGCACCGTGCTGGCGGCCCTGGGCGTCGGCAAATTCCTGGGTATCTTTACAACGCTGTTTCAGCATAAGCTCCAACGGTTTGTTGAAAAAGATCCGCATGCCGACCAAAATAGTGACGCATCTCACCCCAAAAAAGCCGGGAACCCCTTACCAGCTTTACCGACACGACGCAGAGAATCGTCGGCAGCCTGCCAGCCGCTCGTTCCGGAAAATCTTCCAACGGACTAATAACTTATTAACGCATTACTTACGGAGGTTCTGTTATGATCCATATTTCACGCAAAGTAAAATTATTTTTGGCCACTTTACTCAATATCTTTTTGCTGGCCTTCTTGTTTACCGTCGTTACTAGATATGCCGATTCCCTGCTGCTGACGCTTTTGTCCGCTTCACTGACTCATATTTCGGTATGCGGTTCGCTGCTGTATTTTCTCTACATCTCCCCTGCCGGGGACAGAAAGCCGGCAGCGGAAAACAACAGCACCTCAAACTACACCTTTGCTCCCGTATCAAAATAACGTACGCGGGGTCTCGGCTCTTTGCGACAGAATATGAAAGCCGCTGTTTACAAGACTGGTCAACGTCATTAATCAATATTTTATTGCCGCCAGCGCGGCGCCACACACAAAAAAACCCGCCATACGGCGGGTTTTTTTGTGCCGGTAAAGGCAAGGAGGGAGCTGTGATTAGCAGGCAATACAAAGCTAAGCGGATGCTTAGACGTCGTATTCAAATTGAGTACCGTGGTAATCGTAGCTGTGCAGGTCCATCCCTGTGAATTCGTCGACCCACTCGAAGAATTCGGTGTAATTGTCATGCGTCAGCAGATAACACGGTGCGATGAGCTTGGCATATGTCTGGCCGTTGTTGATCCAGTTCGGCCATAGTGTCTCCGAAGTCGTCTCGCCGTCGATCATCGACACAAGCCCGGCGCAGATGGTGCTTGAGGCGAGCAGCGCCTCGTAATAAACAGCGGATTTCCAGCAGCTTTGAGCGCCGGCGTCCCATTCGGCCACCAGTGTTGTTCCGCCGGTGGCGGTAATGAGCGTTACGTCGTCCTTTTGGGCGGCCTCAACGGCGCGCGCCGCGCCGGCGGCAAAGTCGTCCATCGTTGAAGCAATCAGCCAGTGCTCAATCTCTGGATGGGCGGCAAGAATCGCGCCCGCCAGATTGTAACCGGTCTCTGCGCTGAAGCTGTTGACGGTGGAGCCGTCGGCTACGAAGTACCGGTTTTCGGCAACGTCCGGTAAAAGCTCGGCAAGCTTGTCGTAAGCGCCGCGCTCACGCACGTGGATATCGGCGATGACGGAAAAATCAATCGACATGAAGCCGAGCGTGCTCACATCAAAGTCGCCCCATTCCTGTTCGGCGGTTTTCAAAAGCCATTTGGCCATGTCCGAACCGAAGCCGTAGTTATCAATCGTCAGCGACGGATGCAGGAGGTTGCCGTCGTCGTCCATAACCATGCTCAGGCCAGGAAACCAGATGAGGTCATATTCATCACACACCTCCAGGGCGCGGTCGCGAAGCTCTGTGGGGAAATCAAGAAAGAAGCCGTCGTAATCCTGGGCAGCCAGCGTTTCGAGCATACTGATATATGTATCGTTATTATCATTGGCTGAGAAATCCGTCAGCTTGTAGTTAAGCTTTTCGCCCCACCGTCCGTATGCTTCAATAAACATCTGGTGCATGGAGGTCGGCACACTGAGAATCACAAAGCCGATGTTATAGGGGTCTCTGTCAAAGTAGTCCTTTTGGGGATCGTAGTAGCCGGGTATTCCCGCCATTTTTTCCGGGGCGGGCGTGTTTTTCGACCGCGCAGACGAGCTGCTCTCCGGTGAAGCGAGCACCGGCGCGCTGCTTACGGGCGCGCTGGATGTTTGAGAGTTGCCGGAATCATTGCTTGCGCAGGCAAACAGGGTGAATGCAAAAAGTACCGTCAGGATTGTCGCTGTAATTTTCTTGCTGATCCTCATCTGTTTCATCCTTTCAAATTTGACATCAAACGGATATCTAAAACTGCAAAACCGCTACCTTTTACCTTTGGGGCGTAAGATAGCGTCTCATTTTCACTATACCAATTAGCTCTCCGGCTAATCGCGCAGATTCATTATAGCATCAGCTTGTACGCCCCGTTAATGCCCCGGCAGTATAAATTTGGGTTATACTGACCGTACTGGCAACATGATTGACAGTTGATTTTGTATGATTTGTATAGTAAACTAACTATGTTACACCCATTCTGACGAAAGCTTGTGGCTAAGAGGTGCTGATATGAAACTCAATACCGGTATCATCGCCCACGCGCTCCCCAGCGAGCCTCAATATATCTGTGGAAATCCGGACCACGGCCTGACACTGACCGATATCCGCGTACTGACGCCGGATTACACCCTTTTTTCAAATGATATACTTTATTTCGCCGTTTGGGACGAGCTTTGCGGGCTCAGCGACAATGTTCCGGCGTATCTGTGCTGCGTTGGCGGCGGCGAGGAAGCTCGTACTTTTTTTAAGCGCGCCAATATCACAGGCTTCATTTTGGAGGAGCAAAGCCCGTTTATGGCCTTCGGTATTATCCAGAGCATTTTTCATCGCTACCATGAGCTCGAACGAAGCCTGATGGAATCGGTGATGCTTCGCGCGCCGACAAAAATCATCTTGAACTGCTGCGCCGAGTTCTTTCAAAACCATGCCATCCTCTTTGATTCGGAGCTGAAATTGATCGAATACAGCGGTAATTATCTGCCCGACGAGACGGACCTCGTCTGGAAGGAGACGCTGGACAAAAAGAAGCGCTCGGAAACCATGTTACTGGAAACGAAAAAAAACATGCTTCGCCTGGAACCCATGGCTACGCCCTGCTCGGAGATCGTTGAGCTTGGCACCGGCTTTCCGCGCAATATGACCAATTCGTTTTATGACAGCAACCGGCGTGTGGCGTCCATTACGATTACGGAAAACAACAAGCCACTGTTTACCTGTCAGCTGAAGATCCTGGATTACATATCCGACATTATCGGCCCGAGCCTGTTTATGAGATACTCCGCGCTCTATGGCTCCCTTGAGATCCTGCGCTCAGTATTTGTCAGCATCTTGAACAAGGTCAATATAGACCCGCTCGTTGTCAGCCGGAGCATTGCCGTAGCGGGCTGGAAAATAAAGGATGATTACAGGCTCCTGGTCATACACATTCCTGATACATCCAAGGACCCTGAAATGATGACGCGGTACCTGTATATGTACGAAAACATCTTTCCGGACTGCGTGGCTTTTAAATTTATCGAAAGCCTCGTGCTCATTGTCCACAACGACACGCTTGAGGTCCTTGACACCTGTGTACCCAAGCTTGAAAAGCAGCTGAAGCTGCACGGCGCTGTCAGCGGCGTGAGCATGCCCTTCAACAGCATCCTCCAGATTAACGCCCAGTACAAGAACGCCGATACGGCCATCCAGCTGGGCGACAAGGCCAGTCGTGTCCGGTATGTTCGGGACATCATAGTATATCATCTCATCGACACGGTATCGGCCGACACACCGCTTATTCCGCTGTGCAGCCGGGACGCCATGCGTATTTTCGACTACGACGAGGAAAACGGCACGAGACTTCTATGGACGCTGGAGGTTTATCTTAAGCACAACAAAAGCCTGAAGCTGGCCGCAGAGGAGCTTTTTATTCACCGAAGTACACTGACATACCGCCTTGACAGCATTAAAAAGCTCACCAAAATGAACCTGGATGATGCCGACGAGCGCTTACATATCCTGTGGTCGTGCATCGTCCTGCGCAACCTGAACATAGGCACGCCGCATATCCAATTTAATGCGACGGGAACCGTATAAAAATCCCCGGTTATTTACTCTCACACGTTATCGGTGGTATATATACAATATACATGGAGCAGACGTACACTCGGGCGTTAGGACTTTCTGAAAGGGGCTGATCGTACGGACGTATTTGAAGCGATTGAAAAGCGGGAGAGTATCCGCTCGTTTAAGGGTGAGCAGATCCGGGATGAAGAGCTGGAGGCCATCCTTCACGCGGCGGAACGCGGGCCGAGGATCGGCGGTCTTGATATCATTGTCCTGCAGGACCGGGAAAAGATCCGCCTCATTTCGGATACCGCTAAAAACAAAATGATTCAAGGCGGCGGGTGGAACCGGTCGCGTGCGATGACAACGGGCTATCATCCCCTCTACCACGCACCGACTGTTATCATGATCTATGGTCGGCACGGCAATCCGTTTGACCATGTTACAACGGGCATTGCCGTGGGTATGATGATCCTGGCCGCAACATCCTTGGGACTCGGCAGCGTTACCGTTTCGTCCATCCGTCACGCATTTGACGGCCCTGACGGCCCCGCGCTTAAAGGCCTGATCGGTCTGTCACGCAGTGAGGACATCATTTTATCACTGGCTATCGGCTACACGGACGATCCAAAGGCCCACGTGATGAAGGGCACTTCCAAAAACAACGTACGTTACGTAAAATAATTGCTTAGCATGCCAAATAATTGACTGCCGGCTATGCCAAAAACGCAATCCTGTCCAGGCTTCTCCTTGAGGAGAAGCTGTCGCCGCAGCGACTGATGAGGTGTTCATGCCACACATTAACGTCACCTCATCCGACACGGCAAGCCGTGCCACCTTCCCCTCAAGGGGAAGGCTTTAAGCCGGCAAAACGTGATCTCATAACAAAAACCCGTCTCGAAAACGAGACGGGTTTCAATGTTCTATTCTGCTATTAACTCATCGCCAGGTCAGGCGCCGCACAGGCAGACTCTTTCCAAACCGAGGATTTCGGCCGTGCCGGCAATGGTGATGCCGAAAAACACAACGGGCTTGCCGATATCAATAAAGTTTACGATGGACCCGTTGGACAGCGTGCTGCCTGTACACAGCACAAGCTCCGCCCAGTCTAAAACGACCGACCGATAATCATCCATGCCATGCTCCACCCGTATACCGTATCGGACCTTGCCGATGTTGTCGGGATTTAAATCCAGCACACGCAGCTCAAATTCGGATGACAGCTTTTCCAGCATCGCCGGCTGATAACCGACGAGCGCAATTTTCGGCTGGCCGTAATGCGCCTTGATGTACTCGGCCATATCTCTCGCGCAGATTTCCGGCTCGTCGTTTTTACAGTGGACGGTACCCTCCGCCAGTCCCAGATACCGCATGACGGCGTTGAGCGCGGCAATAAAAAGACTGCGCGCGTGCGCATCGTTTACAATATCCAGCTCCAGTATGTCCTCAAGCGTCCCGCTGAAAACAGCCGGCGAATCGGTAAAGGCCTGACCGCAAGCACCCTTATATTCAGCCTGCAGCATGATCTCCTTACCGGTGATGATTGGGAAGTCCTGTCGCTTCGTGACACCGATCGCCTCCTCGGACGTCAGCGACTTTGAGCGGATATTGATCCGCTCGGCCGTGAGGCCTTTTTCCCCGATAATTTTCATAAAACCGGCCTTCAGGCGGTTATAGAACTTTTCCGGTGTCTTTTCAGAGATAGTCATAAAAATCTCCCTTCTGCATGGATGCAATATCGTCCGGGCCCAAAACAACGGGCATGGTATTGTCTTTTATGATACCGATTCTGTCGGCAAAAAACAAGGCTTCCTCAATATCGTGCGTGACGTGGAGCACCATGGGTGAAAACTGGCGATGCACCTGCTTGATCGTATTCTTGACGCTCTGCTTCGTCATATAATCAAGCGAGCTCATCGGCTCGTCTAAAAGCAGCAGCCTCGGCGACAATATAAGCGAGCGGCCGATGGCCGTGCGCTGTTTTTCACCACCGCTGAGCGTGCCCGGATAGTTTTTGCCCACGTGCCCCAGGGATAAGATATCCATCATCTCACGTGCTTTGGCCTTCTGCTCTTTTTTGCAGCAGCCCTTATATCTAAGCCCGAAGGCGATATTCTGCGCCACATTTAAATGCGGGAAAAGCTCGTAATTCTGATAGACAAAGCCGATGCGCCGCTGCTCTGGAAGGAGAGCCGACACATCCTGCCCATCCATCTCAACGCGTCCGCCGACAAGGCGATACCGCCCCGCGATGGACTCCAACAACAACGTTTTACCCGCCCCGCTCGCGCCCAATATAACAAAATACTCGCCGTCGGCGATGTCAAGATTGACGTTCCGGAGTTCAAAATCTCCAACCCGCACGACAAGCTCCGATATTTTCAGCATCGTTATGGCTCCTATCTCCGCTTTCTCTTCTTTGCGGGCATTAAAAGCTCAAAAATCAACAGCGACGTCAGCGATATAATGATGAGTATGACGGATATCCCCGATGCCAGATCGAGGTCGCCCGTCGCCATATTCAAATAAATTGCCGTCGGCATGATTTCGGTTTTGAGCCGCGTCGTACCGGCTACCATGATTACCGCGCCAAATTCGCCCAGCGCGCGCGACCAGGTCATCACGATGGTTGAAATCAGCGTGCGGCTGATGGTCGGGAGTGTGATGCGGAAAAACGCCTGCACCTCGCTGCAGCCGAGCGTTCGGGCCACGAAAACCATTTTCCGGCTGCTGTCTTCCAGCGTCGTCAAAACCATATTGATCGCAAACGGCAGATTGACGAACACGAGCGCCAGCACTATACCGCTCCGTGTAAATATGAAATCAATGTGAAACGTATTAAATAAAAAATCGCCGATTCCGTGCCGGCCGTACAGCAATAATAGCGCCATACCGGACACAAGATGCGGCAGAGACATCGGCAGATACAGAATATTCGTCATAATGCGCTGAAACAGGCCGCCGGTAATATACAGCCTGTATGCCGTCGGGATGGCAAATACGATACAGATGAGCGTGGCGATGACCGTTGTTTTGAGGCTGAGCAGAATGGAAAAGATGACCTCCTCATGACGGAGGGAGGGCGCTATGTAACCCGCGCCCTCCTTAACCAGCATCACAAGCGGCCCGATCAAAAACAGCGAAGTGACGATCATTATCAATATGAAGAATGCCTTGAACAGCTTATTGCCCATGCTCTCGTCCCTTCCATCTGTGGCCGCCGGCAGCTTAAACCCTTAAATAGCGGATTAAACCGGCTCAAAGCCGTTGGCCTTAAACAGCGCCTTGCCCGCGTCCGAGGCAATGAAGTCGACAAACGCCTGCGCCTCGTCGGGATTTTCCGATAGGGTCAGCGTACACACCGGGATGATCTGGTCTATATTCTGGTCGGCCGGGATTTGGATGATCTCGATGTCGGCGTTTGCGTGGACGTTGTCATACGTCACGATACCGGCGTCGGCCTGACCGCTGGCCAGCTGCGTAACGATCTCATTGACAGTCGCCGCCAGCGAAACAGTATTGTCGTTAATGCCGGGAAGGTTGTTTTTCTCGATCAGCTTCTTGGCCGTCTGGCCGATGGCGTTGGCCTCCGGGTCGCCGAGGATAACCGTGACGCCCTCCTTGGCGAGGTCGGCAAGGCTCGTGATCCCCTTGGGATTCCCGGCCTGTACAGCAATGCACGGCGTATGGTGTGCCACCTGATAATATGTATCGCTGGCGTAGCCGTCTTCCTTTGCCGCGTTATACGCGTTTTCGGACCCGACGATAAACACATCTCCCTTGCCGGACAGCTCGATCTGGGAAATAAGCTGGGTTGAGCCGGCATAGACGTAGGTAATGACGACGTTGTGCTCGGCCTCATAGGCGGTTTTGACGGCTTCCATGGCGTTTTTCAGACCCGCCCCGGAATAGACAAGCAATTCGACCGGCTCGGCTGACGCTTCCGGCGAGGTTTCTTCTTCCGGCGAAGCCGGCATTGTCGTTTCCGGCGAGGCCGACTGCGACGGGCTTACGGAGACGTCCGGTGTCCCCGCGGTTTGGGCGCAGCCGGTGAGCAATAGTCCGAGCGTTAAAAGCACGGCAAGAAGCACGGCAATGGATTTTCTTCTTTTCAGCATTCTATAACCTTCTTTCCAGATTCCGGCACAGGGCCGGTAATGAAAAACAGTCTGTCTTGCACAGGGCAAAACAGACTGTCCGAAAGAACGTTTCTATGCTGAAAAACGCCTTATGGCCATACGCTGCTTTGTCCCCTTTTCAAACACGGAAGGCCATATCGTTTCCAACAGGACCCTGTGAGTAAAAGTACTCAGGCTTTTTAGTCATGAACCGCAGTTTTTAGACCATAAGCTCGGAGACAGATGTTTTGTAAGATTATATTTTATCTACATGTTTTTGTCAATATGTCAATACCGCCGTATAGCTGTATTGACAAGCGTATAGGGATGTGCTATTTTTGTTTATGCTATTACTTATTATAATAAAGGCTGTGACGAAGACGGTTGGTCTGTCCTTTTCCCAGAGAGCCGGCGGTGGTGAAAGCCGGTATCAGGCGGTCCGTATACTTATCCCTTCCGAGCCGGGGCCCGAAAGCCAATGATAAATTCATCGGTCAGTAGACGCCTCCCGTATGGCTGCGTTAAAGCCGAGGGCTTCTCCGAGCCCTTTAAGAGGCTGATGCCACTTTGTGCAACTTGCGTAAAGGGCCGGCAATTTGAGTGGTACCGCGGATTCAGTCCGTCTCAAAGACCAGAGTCTTTGAGGCGGATTTTTATTATCACTTGCTCTGCCCTGCGCCGGACCGGCAACCGGCCTGAGATTTCAGATGGCTGACGTGAATACTTCACGCTGACATAAACCGTCCCACTTTCTCCCCGCCTTCGACGGGACTGAAACGAACGGACAACAACCTCCCTTGCGGGGGAGAATCATTTATTATTTCAATGCGTGTGAGCGCAATGCGCTTGACGCATGGGAGGTTTGTCATGGCACCAAACGAACAAACAAAGACGATGCTTCTGGAGGTAGCCTCGCGCATCCGTGAACTGCGCGAAATTGAGGGTTTTACATCAGAAGAGATGGCCGCAAAAACGGATATCACCGCTGACACATACACGGCGTATGAGTCCGGCGTTGTCGACCTGCCGTTTACCTTCATCCACAAGTGCGCCCAGCTTTTCGGCGTTGAGCTCACAGAGCTTTTAGAAGGCAGCAGCGCCCATCTCCGGTCTTATACCGTTACGCGCAAGGGCAAAGGCCGCCTGACAGCCCACGAAACGGGCATCGAGATCCGCGATCTTGCGCCGCTTTTCCGCAATAAGCTTGTCGAGCCGTTCTGGGTTACGTATACGTATTCCGAGGCACAGCAGAACGAGCCCATCAAGCTCGCCAAGCACGCCGGGCAGGAATTCGACGTCATACTCAGCGGCAAGCTCAAGGTTCAGATCGGCGACCACACGGAAATCCTGACCGAGGGCGACAGCATCTATTACAACAGCTCCACGCCGCACGGCATGATCGCCGTCGACGGACGTGACTGCGTTTTCTGCGCCGTTGTCATACCCGGAAAGCCGGAAGAAGAGGAAGCAGCCGCTGTTATTGAGCCCGCTGCCGAAAGGAAGCCGCGCGTCTACGCCGACTTTATCGCGCCCGTCGAGGACGCAAACGGCGCGCTGCGGTCCATCTCCTTTAAAAACGCGGAGCGCTTCAACTTCGCCTTTGACGTCGTAGACGAGCTGGGCCGCAGAAAGCCCAACAAACTGGCCATGCTCCACCTTGACCATAATAAGACAGAGCGCCGCTTTACCTTTGGCGATATCAGCAAAATGTCTTCACGCGCGGCCAACTATTTCCGTTCTCTCGGCATCAAAAAGGGCGACCGCGTCATGCTCGTCCTCAAACGTAATTACCAGTTCTGGATCTCGATCATCGCATTGCACAAGCTGGGTGCAATCGTCATCCCCGCAACCGATCAGCTCCTGGAAAAGGACTTTGTCTACCGGTTTGACGCGGCCGGCGTGAGCGCCATTGTCTGCACCGCCGAATCCAACGCGCCGGTCGAGGCCGAGCGTGCCATGGAAAAGTGCCCACAGGTAACCATAAAGATTATCGCCTCCGGGTCACGCGAGGGCTGGCACGATTTTGACAACGAGTATGAGATGTTCAGAAGCTCGTTCTCCCGAACAGAGGATGCGCCGTGCGGCAGTGACCCCATGCTCATGTACTTCACCTCCGGCACAACCGGATACCCGAAAATCGCCGCGCACACGCACACGTACCCGCTCGGCCATTTCATCACCGCTAAATACTGGCACTGCGCCGACCCCGACGGCATTCATTTCACCATTTCAGACACCGGCTGGGGCAAGGCCGTCTGGGGCAAGCTCTATGGCCAGTGGCTGTGCGAGGCGGCCGTCTTCACGTACGATTTTGATCGGTTCGACCCGGCCGATATCCTGCCGCTTTTTTCAAAGCACAATATCACAACGTTCTGCGCACCGCCGACAATGTACCGCTTTTTGATTAAAGAGGACCTGTCGAAATACGATCTCACATCCATCAAATACGCCACAACGGCGGGCGAAGCGCTCAATCCCGAGGTCTTTACCCAGTTCAAAAAAGCCACGGGCCTGTCCATTATGGAGGGCTTTGGCCAGACGGAGACAACCCTCGCACTCGGTACGCTCGTCGGCATGACGCCGCGCGTCGGCTCAATGGGAAAGCCGTCGCCGCTGTTTGACATCGACGTTGTGGACGCCGACGGCAACCCGGCCGGGGTCGGCGAGACGGGCGAAATCGTCATCCGGACCGATAAGAGCATTCCCTGCGGCCTGTTCACCGGGTACTACCGTAACGACGAGCTGACAAACGCCGCCTGGCACGACGGCCTATACCATACGGGCGACACGGCTTGGAAGGACGAGGAGGGTTACTTCTGGTTCGTCGGACGCACCGACGACGTCATCAAATCCTCCGGCTACCGCATTGGGCCGTTTGAGATTGAAAGCGTCATGATGGAGCTGCCGTATATTCTGGAGTGCGCCGTCTCCCCCGCTCCCGACGAGATCCGCGGCCAGGTCGTCAAGGCCAGCATCGTTTTGACAAAGGGCACCGAGCCCACGGAGGAACTCAAAAAAGAAATCCAGGAATACGTCAAAACACACACCGCACCGTATAAATACCCGCGCGTCATCGTCTTCCGCGAATCGCTGCCGAAAACCATCAGCGGCAAAATTCAGCGAAATAAGCTGTAATTCATAACAAAAGCATTTGATCTTAATCTTTAAAAGCCCTGCGGCCAGCCGGCCGCAGGGCTTTTTTTGTCAAATGAGCCGCAATAATCCCTATTCATAGCATTGGGGAAATTGGCTGTTGACAAAATCACAAAACGCTGATATAGTGCATTACACTAGTAATGTACTATTGCGCTACAAAGGCGGTGACTTGGATGGGACTGCATAGTGACGAATTGTCGCCCATATACGTACGGATTGCCCAATGGCTGGAGGACGGGATTATTGACGGCACGCTCCGAGAGGACGAGCGCGTCTATTCACAATACCAGCTGGCCGAAATGTTCAACATCAATCCCGCGACGGCGGCCAAGGGCCTGAACATCCTGGCTGATAATGGGACAATTTATAAAAAACGCGGCCTGGGTATGTTTGTCTCGCCGAATTCCAGAGATATTATTATTCAGAAACGAAAGACCGAGGTTTTCCATCAGACAGTGCGTCAGCTTGTAGCTGAGGCCAAAAAGCTGGATATCGGAAAAGACGAGTTGCTGGATGCAATATGCAAGATCTATGAGAGCGAGGGGTAAGAATGGACATTGTTCAAACACGCGGCCTTGTAAAGGCCTTTGGACATACACAGGCAATAGACAACCTGGATTTGGAATTTGAGGAAAACCGGCTCACCGGGCTGATCGGCCGCAACGGCTCCGGTAAAACGACGCTATTAAAGCTGATCGCCGGTTATTACAGGCCGTCGGACGGCAGTGTATCCGTCTTCGGAGAGAATCCCTTTAAAAGCCTGACGGTTTCAAGCCAATTAATCTTTGTAGACGATAATATGCAGTTTCCCCCGACGATGAGACTGCGTGAAATACTGGTGGAAATGAAGCGGTTTTACGTCAATTTTGACGCCGAGCTGGCCGAAAAGCTGCTGAACTATTTCGGCATAGATCTCAGAACCCGAACGGCAAAGCTTTCAAAGGGCATGCGCAGCACGTTTTTTGCTGTCCTCGGCATCGCCGCACGGACGCCGGTGACACTGTTCGATGAGCCGACAACCGGGATGGACGCGGCTGTCCGGAAGGATTTTTACCGATTGCTTTTAAAAGAATACATCGCACATCCCCGGACGATTATTCTATCCAGCCACCTGCTGGGCGAGCTGTCCAATCTGCTGGAGCAAATCGTCCTGCTGGACCGCGGCCGGCTTGTTAAAAAGCTTTCGGCCGACGAGGCCGAAACATATGCCGTCGGCCTGCGCGGAGCGACGGCCCATATCGAAAAAATGGTTGGGAGCGCCGAGATACTCCATCATGAGGAGCTTTCGCCCGGCATCGTCTATGTAGCGGTTAAGGCGCCGCTGCGCGATGAACAGACGCTGTTGGTCCGCGAGCTTGGGCTGGAGCTGCTGCCCGTTAAGCCCGACGATCTGTGCATTTATCTGACTGAGAACGGCAAGGGAGGAATCGACCATGTTATCCGAAGCTAAAGAGAAAAGCTTCACCGCGTGGACCATCCGGCAGTACCTTTTCAAACTGCGGGCGTACTCAAGATATATAAGCGGCCTGGTCCTCGCTCAGATACTGGGTATGCTTCTGGCATACTCCGGCTCCGTCAACGGCTCGATGGGCGGCAACAGCTATATTATCAATCTGCATACCTATTCTGCCAAGCTTATTGTCGTGTTTACGGTGATCTGGGCCTTTGCGCTGTCTATTTTAATATCCTCACGGGCCAGTAAAGATGCTGTTTTCTCTTTTCCCGGCAACCGGGATACAGACAGCCTGTCCGATATCGCCATTCTTTTAACGGGCTGCCTGTTTGGCGCTATGACCACGGCGCTTGCCGGCCCGGCGCTTCGTATTGTCCTGCTGCCGTTTATTCACGGAAACATTCTGGCCGAGGGCTTTTATCCGGTGCTCACCGAGCTGGGTATCGTTGGATTTGCAAGCTTTATTTATATGCTGGTATTTTCCGCGGCCGGTTATTTCTCCGGAACACTCTGCCGGATCAGTACGCTGTTTATCATCCCCATCGGCGCCGTTATCTTCTTCCTGCTGTATCTCAGCAATCTAAGCTCGGATGCCTTTTCATTATTAGCCCTTAACGAACCGTCCTCCGGCAGCGGCTTGCCGATAACATTTATTTGGGCCATGCTGGGAATATCCATTCTCCTGTATGCCCTGGCCGCCGTTATATCCAGCCGCATGGAGGTGAAAAAATAATGGCCGCAACGTTCCTTCTCTTGCTGCTCGTAATTATCGCCATACTCCTGCTTGTGTCGCGCGCCCGGCGCGGCACGCGCGTCCGGCGCAGCCGTGGGCTGAGCATTAAGGTCAACTTTATTATTGCGGGCTGTTATCTCGCGGTCCTCGTTATACTGACAGCCGTGTGCTATGTGCTTCCCACCGGACCGCTCATTCCGGCAGCCGACCCGGAAAAAGCCATGCAAACCATTGAAGACGGTGATGCCGCACTCCGGCAGAGCATCCGCGACGGCAGCTTTGACGCCCCGGAAAGCTTTGATAAAACAATCTCCAGCTTTGACTTTACGGGAAGCCATATTGACATCCAGGCCGACTCGATGCTCTATATCTATAAGTCCGTCTATGTCGGCACGAAAGGCGTGGACGCGCCCGACAACGGCAGTACGACGATTGATGTTTACAGCTACCTCGGCGGCTACGGCGTCTTGCGGGGGGAGTATTACAATTTTCTGACGAGTGAGCATCCTATTGTCGAGCTGCCAAGACAAACGCTCTATCTTAAACAGCCGCCACGGTTAGAGCTTGAATTTTATAAATTCGATGATAAGGACGCCGTTCCGTTTTTCTTCCAAGGCGACCAGCCGGACTACAATTTCAGCCGCAGCGGCTTTCAGTGCGTTATCGTCATGCTCCCGCCGGGCGTTACGTACACCGGCGACGGGACCGAGCCTTTATCAAACTTTTTGAATTCACCACAATAGCAGCATTGCCAAGGCAACTTGTAGCAATACCAACGGGCCAGCGCCCAAGCGCTGTCCCCGGACAGTCGAAAAAGCCGCTTTCGCGGCTTTTTCTGATACTTTGAATGTATCACAAGCGTTTACGTTGAGGACGGATACGGGGTTAGGTCCTGATACGAGCAGATGCCTGTTTTTATCGCGTTATCCTTCAGCATCAAATACATTTCCGCCAGGGTCGCGCCGTAATACGGATTGACAAACAACACGCCGACACCCAGGCAAATCGCGCCCAGCAGGTACCACCCGATAAACGACAGCTGCAGGATGAAAATCTCCATTTTGTACCCGTTGGTCATATCCATGCTGAGCTTCAACGCTTTATCATATCCGATGTTCGGATTATCAGCCAGAATATACGGGACCAGTATGTACGAATAGTATTTGATAATGCCGGGGATGACGAACAACAGCGTCCATAAAAATGTGAACAAAGCTCGCCAAGCCATCGCCCCGACGATTTTAAGATAATATCCGCCTTTAAAGGCATAAAAGATATTCTCGATAGCGCCATAGCCGAAACGATTGTTGAGGAAGTACTTGGAGGAGCCGACGCGTATGGGATTGGAAACGAATATCGTATAAATCAGTGACAGCTGCGCCACCGAAGTGAAAAACGACAGCGGGAACACCACCGCCGGCCAGTGGATGGACCAAGCGTTGTTGGGCCCAAACTGCTCAACAGCGCTGAACAGCCCCACAAGGATCACTTCGATCAGGCAAACAATAAAAGCGTTCCAGTATGTGTTACGCAGGGCTTCCCTGGCATCAAACTTAAATTGGACCCGGTTGAATTCATATAGAAACGTTGCCCCGCAGTTGGGACAAAAGGTATTATTCGCCGGAATTTCCGCGCCGCATCGATGACATCTCACGCAATCTCCCCCAAATATGTTTTACTAAAATAATACAGCAATATCCTCAGATTTACAATAATGCTTAGCAAATTTATACCATAAATTTACATACCTGGCATAAATCAAATTCTCCCTTCAGCGCCTGAGCCAAAGGGAGAATGCTTTTCACAGTTATCGTTTTCTGTTTTAAACGCCGTTTTATCCGTACACACCGATGTCTTTGGCGATCGTATACGCCGCGCTCGTAGCAGCCGATACATTTTTCGGAACATTGCAGTCGCCGATCTGATAAAACGCCGGAGCGGAAAAGCGCAGCGCACTGGCCTCAGCGTACAGCGGCCTTTGCCCGAGGGCGTAGATGACGGTATCGGCCTCAAACAGCTTCTCATCGTCCGCTTCGCCGTTAACCGGGACGCCGACAACACCTTTTCCGTTGATCTCAGCAGCCTTTGTGCTCAGGTTGATGCCGATATTATACTTGGCAATTTGGACCTCCAGGCCGATCATATGCAGGAAGTTGCCCCCGTCGCCCAAATGATCCATCATCTCGATGACGGATACCTCACGGCCAAGCTGCGCCAGATAGATACCCAGCTCCACGCCGACAAGCCCGCCGCCTAAAATTGCCACGCGCGGCCCGACCTTTCCGGGATGGATATACGCCTCCTCCGCGCCCAGAACATTCGGTCCGTCAATGCCCTTAATATCCGGAACGACAGGCCGCGCGCCCAGTGCCGCGATAATAACATCGGGAGCGAGTTCATCTGCCAGCGCGCGCGTCACCTCCGTATTGAGACGTACGTCGATAGCCGACTTTCCGATTTCCCGGATCTGATACTCGATATAATCGTCGAGCTTTTTCTTGAAGGGCACCTTTTCCTCGCAGCGAAGCGTGCCGCCCAGACGCGCGTTTTTCTCGCAAAGGATTACGTCATGCCCGCGCGCGGCGCACGTAAGCGCAGCCTGCATGCCGGCAATGCCGCCTCCGGCGACTAAAACGGTCTTTTTCAAACGGACAGGCGTTTCGTACCGGCAGTCAAGCTCGCGGCTGGTCTCCGGATTGATCGCGCAGTAAAACTGGCCGTTTGTCAGAAGAGACGAGAAACACGCCAGGCACCGCATACACTTTTTAATGTCCTGGTCCCTGCCGGCCCGCGCCTTGTTTGGCAGGTCCGGCTCGGCAATAAGCCCACGCGCAATCTCGACGATGTCGGCTTTACCGGACGCGATGATTTCCTCCATCAGCGCCGGGTCGCTCAGCGCGCCGACGGTGGCAACCGGCGTTTTGACATGCTTTTTAATCTCGGCGGCAAACCGTACGTTGACACCGTCCTCCAAAAACATACTTGGATGCGTCACAGCGAAGACCTCGCGGACCTCGTGGCTGCCGGCGGAAACGTGAATCAGATCGACATGGCCGTCAAGCTGCCGGGACAGGGCGATACCCTCTTCAATGCCATAGCCGTCCTTATGACACTCCGAGCCGCTGATGCGGATCTCGACAGGGAACCCCCGGCCGCACTTTTTATGTATGGCGTCCGCAATGGTGACCGGCAGACGTGCGCGGTTTTCCACGCTGCCGCCCCATCCGTCGGTGCGCGTGTTAACAAAGGGCGATACGAACTGCGAAATAAGCCAGCCATGCCCGCCGTGGATGGTGACCATCCCGAAGCCGCAATTTTTAGCAAACAGCGCAGCGTTGGCGAACGCCTCGATGGTCTGCTCGATAATGTCCTCCGTCATTGGCAGAATGTGACGTCCGTCAATCTCGCATTCCACGGGGCCGTAGGCCAGCCCGCGGGATTCTCCGCCGTAAACAGCCAGCGCCCGGTTGGCATACATCCCGGCATGCTGCAGCTCCACGGATGCCACCGCCCCGTGGCGCGTAACGGCGTCCGTCAGGCTGAAAAGCCCATGCTCGGCCATCGGGTCGTCCAGCGTAACGTGATACAGGCCGCCCTTGCCGCGTTTAGAATCGACAATCCCCTCGCCGACCGTGACGGCTGCCGCCCCGCCGATGGCCTTTCGCTCATAATAAGCCACGACGTTTGGCTTGACACACCCCTCCGGTGTCAAGTCCTGATGGCCGGTGGGCGCGGCGAATATTCTGTTTTTAAAATACGTACCGCCAATGCGGATCGGATCAAACAAATGCGGATACTTAAAGCCCTTCATTTCTTTCCTAAGCGCGTCCCCTGCGCTTTCTCCTTTCATTCAAGTGCTCTTATCCTGATTATAAGGAGCTACTTCCCTGTTTGTCAAAAGAGGAACTGCCGTTTTTTCGACCTGCTATTCATAAAATAGTACAAGCCCGGCCAAAAAACGAAGAGATTGACGACCAATTAAAACCCCGCTGGATTAAACCGGCGGGGCTGCTTGGCTGGCGATATTTATCTCTTGGCGTAAAACTCACTGGAGTAATTGTAGAGCTCCTCGAGGGCCGCCTTGCGGATGCGCTCGTCCTGGTTTGCGATCGGCCCGGAGATGACCTTGCCGCGCGGGGCGTATTTGTCAACAAACTTGCGGATGATCTCACGGGCTTCCTTTTCGGATTTGGCCTCGGGAATCTCCGGCTGCATGACGGTGAGGGCGATTTTCTCGCCGTATTTCCGCGTAAGCATATCCAGGTCGTTGATCGGCTGGGGTGTCCACGCGTCGAGGCCCATCTCAACAAATTCCTCGATATACTGCTGTGTCAGGCCGCACGAGTGCAGCTCAATGAACCGTCCGGAATTATGCACCCAGTCCCAGCATCTCTTTGTATACGGCATGATAAATTCACGGTACATTTCGTTTGAAAAGAAACCGGATCTTTGCGTGCCCCAGTCGTCCCCCCAAATAATGTAGTCAATAGGTGCGTAATGCTTAAAGACAATGTCCATAACTTTAATCTTATAATGTACCATCGCCTCAAAGAACGCATGGACCTGCTCGGGGTCCGTATACATGGCCACAAGGGTTTCGTCCATCGGCATCAGCTCGTGCAGACGCTCAAATATTCCTTCCACGACGTGGAAGAGATGCGCCCGGTCCGGATCGTAACGGGCTTTCTGGAATTTGGCGTCGCCTTCCCAGTCCGGCGCGTCCAGGTCGGGGAATTTTACTTCCTCCTGCCATTTGGTGATATCGGTAATGACACGGTAGCCCGGTGTCGGCATCTGCCCCTGGACCCCTGGCTCATACGTCCAATGCTGCCCCCACCAGTCGTAGCCGGTGCCTTCATACAAGGCATGCTCCTGATAGACGTCGGGCCAGCAGTACTGGCTGTCTGTAAGCCAGATGGGCATCCACATCGGCTTTTCGCCCTTGTAGATACGAAGCAAATTTTCCTTGGCCGTGATCGGCCTGTTACCGGGGTAAAGCGGCTTTGGCGGTTGCTGCTGAATCCAGGGAAAGGTCCCTTCAGGCTGCCGGGATGGCGGCATTTTATCGTAATCGACCATATAACCCGTTCCTTTCTCGACAATAAGAATTTGAGTTCAGTGTACAAAAAACGCGGTATACTGTCAAGAAACGCGAAGGGGAATCGACGAATTCAGAAAATCCGACGAAAACGTATCATATAACAAATGGTTATACGGACAAAGCGCCATGTGGCTCATGTTATACGTTTATACCGAATTGAAATACCGGCTCATCCAGCTTAAAAAGCTCGTAATTTACGGCTGTACGCCCTTATGTTTCTCCACCGATGACGACGACATTCTTCAGCGCGCCGCGCTCGGCGTCCGCAAACGCCTCGTTGAGCGTATCCAGTGAAAAGCGGCGTGTCAGCATGCTGTCGATATCAACGATGCCCTTCCGGTACATGTCCATATAAACGGGCAGGTCGCGACGGAGATTCAAGGCCCCCATGACACTGCCTGTAAAACTTTTTCCGGACAAAAATTCCATAGCGCAAAAATCGTCCATCATCTCGTCCTCCATACGGGCGTGGCCAATAACGCATACGGCGCCCCAGGGCGCCGTCATGTCCATGGCCTGGCGCTTAATGCCCTTACCGGCTGCGGCAATAACCGTATAATCCGTGCCGTATTTATAGATATCCTTAACCGCTTCAACAGGATCGCATGCCCTGGGATTAATTGTATGCGTCGCGCCGCACTTTTTGGCCAGCTCCAGCTTGCTGTCTACCATGTCAATGGCAATGACGGGGCACGCGCCCGATACCCGCGCGCCCTGCACCGCCGACAAGCCAACGCCGCCGCAACCGATGACGGCGACCTTTTCACCGGGCTTTACCTGACAGCGGTTCAAAATCGCGCCAAAGCCTGTAATGAAGCCGCAGGCCATCGCCGAGGCGGCGGGATACGGAATATCGTCATCAATTTTACACAAAGCCGATTCATGGCAGTTGCAGTACTCGGCAAATCCCGTCGCCGTGAGATTGGTCTGAATTGGTACGCGCCCGTCAGCGCGCGTGTACGGCCCCGGCTGCTTGAAGCCCAGTTTTGGGAGCTTCTCGCAGTACCATGTCCGCCCGTGCAAGCAGGGGTCACACTGCCCGCAGCCTTGGCGGATTACGCAGCAGACAACCCGGTCTCCGGGCTTTACGTATGTAACACCGGGACCCACGGCGTCCACAACGGCGGCGATTTCATGTCCGGCCGTGGCACAGCCCTCAAACGAGCCGTGCTCGCCGCGCACGCCGTGGATATCGCTATGGCAGATTGTGCAGGTCATCACCTTCAGGCGGACTTCCTCTTCTTTCGGCTCGGCCAGCTCCATAACCTCTATGGAAAACGGCTGGCCCATGCCCTCAACAACAGCTACTCTGCATTTCATCAGGCGCACCTTCCTTCCATAATATCATGCTCAGCGCATGGTTCCTCCGCCGTCAACGGCAATCGTTTCTCCGGTCATATACAACTCCTCCTGTGCGAGAAACAAAATCATCTTAGCCACGTCGATCGGCTGGCCAACGCGCCTCAGCGGATTCATCTTCGCCACCATATCAAAATGCTCCTTCGGCGTTGTGGCGTGCATGGGCGTGTCAATCATGCCGGGGCAGACGTTGTTGATAATGATGTTGTCCGGGCCAAACCGGCGGGCAAAACTTTTAGTCTGGACGATGATGCCCGCTTTCGACGCGACATAGGCCGCGCTGCCGACGCCGCCGCCGTAAGCCGTAACGGAGCTGACGTTGACGATGCGCCCGAAGCCCTTTTTCTGCATATGCGGAATGACGGCCCGCATGAAGTTATAATGGCCGATGAGGTTCGTATCCAGTACCTTGTGATATTGCTCGACAGACGTCGTCATCAATATATCGCCGCCCATCTGGCCTCGCTCCCGGTCGGCCTCGACGCCGGCGTTATTGACCAAAATGTCGATCCTGCCATACGCTTCAACAATTTCGCTGACGGCCCTTAAAACACTTGCCTCATCAGAAACGTCACACACGATGCTCATCACCTGGTCCGAAAAGGCCCGGATCTCTTTTTCAACCTTGCTAATGGACGGCTGCCCGCGCCCGATCAGAACAACTGCAGCCCCCTGCTTCGCCAGCTGGATTGACGTTTCGCGCCCGATACCCTTGCCCGCACCCGTAACGGCGGCCACTTTGCCGGTTATACCATAGTCAATCATTGTTACGTCTCCTTTATCAATTTTTCGCTGTAACGGTTTTGCGCAAACTCCGGCCTCCTTTACCTTCTGGTAATTTTTTCTATAATATTATTTTATCACTCAGATGAGCGCTGTCAAGAATTGCAAGTATGCCGCAAAAGCGGTATGGACGCATCCGGAATATAAAAAAGCCCGTCCCAATAAAGGACGGACTTTTATAGTCGTTACAGGCTTGGCCTGCGAATCAATGGATGATGACGGGCAAACCCATGTCCTCCAGCTGCTTTTTGCGGGCCTGCATCAGCTCGTCGGACGGAGGTGTAGCTTCCAGGACCGGCTTATTGCGACCGAGGCGGTCCCATTTCGTGACGCCGAGCGCGTGGTACGGCAGCAGCTGCACCACCTCGACGGCGTCGCCGAGCTCCTTGATGAATTTGCCGTATTTATCAAAATCCTCCACCGAATCATTGTACATCGGGATAACGGGGATACGCAGCTGGAACTTGCCGCCGGCCGCCGCAATCTTCCGGGCATTTTCCAGAATCAGCTCGTTGGGGACGCCGGTGCCGCGCTTGTGCATCTCGCTGTCCATATGCTTGAGGTCATACAAAAACAGGTCGGTGTACGGCAGGACCTTCTCAATCCATTTCCAGTCGGCAAAGCCCGTGGTATCCACCGCCGTATGTATGCCCTCGGCCTTACAGCGCTTTAACAGCTCCAGTGTGAATTCGCCCTGGCTGAGGCATTCGCCGCCGGAAACGGTAACACCGCCGCCGGATTTTTTGAAAAACGGGACGTCGCGCCGTACACGCTCCATGATCTCGTCCACGGTGTAGTCCGTTCCGCACATGTAAAGCGCCTTCGAGGTGCAGACCTCGGCGCATTTGCCGCAGTTGTCGCACTTGTTCCTGTCTACGGTAACGAGCGTGATTTCCTCGTCGCCCGTCAGGGATTTTTTCTTTTTACCGGGCGAGATGGCATCGTGCGGACAGACGGTCAGGCAGTTGCCGCACTTTTCTATACCGACGCATTTGATCTCCATCCAGTTGAGCTCCGTCGGGAATTCCTGCGATTCCGGGCTGTGGCACCACAGACAGCGCAGCGGACAGCCCTTCATAAACACCGTCAGGCGGATACCGGGACCGTCATGGACGGAAAAGCCCTGAATATCGTAGAATTTCCCGGTCAGTTCTTTGTTTTCCATAATCTCCTCCATAAGCAGTTTTGCTGCGGGGATATAATTAATTGATCTTATTCTAAACGAAAAAGCAAAAGGCGTAAAGTATCTATTTTGCATATGGTTATAAACATTATGTATTATCATTCTGCTCGTGAATATCCCTGAACTGCTCTACAAACAACGCAACGGCGGGATTGCTAGGATTTTTCTTCCACAGAACAATTTCAATAACATCCGGATACTCCGGTACCCAGACAAACTTTAAGTTGGGATTGTTACGTAACGCGTGATTCTCGTTGAGCGCGAAGATCCCGTATCCCGCCTCCAGCCATAAGGCCAGCGTGCCGATATCTGGCGCTTCGAGGGTTTTCGGCCTGAAGGCAATTTTCTCCAAGCGATCCGGCGATTGAGCGATATAGGGAGATTCATTTTCCCCAAGCGCCAAAAACGTTTCGTTTTGAAAATCTATAAGCCGGAGTTCTTTTTTCGAGGCCAGCGGGTGCGCTTTGGGGATAACCAGCATGGTTCTGGCTTTTCCGACGGCAAGATAGTCATACGCATTTTCATCGTTCAGCTCAAACAACGATGTAAAACCCAAGTCCACGTCTCCGCTTGTAACACCCCGGCGTAGATCCGCCAAAGTATGGCGGGACAGGTTCACCCGGACGTTGGGATATTTTTCATGAAAGCTTTCCAACGCGAGGGAATACGGCGGGCAGATCAGCTGTCCTTCTATCATACCGACATTCAGATTTCCGGCAAAACCCCTATGGACGGCGCTGGCTTTCTCCACAAGCATCTGATATTCCTCGTTCAGCCGTGTAAGGCCTTCAGCCATAAGCTCCCCGGCCGGCGACAGCCGAATCGTCTTTTTTTCCCGGATGAAGAGCTCCATGCCCAGCTCGTCCTCCATCGCCGCAATCTGTCGGCTGAGAACCGGCTGCGACATATAAAGCCTGTCGGCCGCGCGCGTAAAACTACGGCACTCCGCCGCGGTTAAAAAGCACTTAAGCTGAGAAGTATTCATGCCGATCCCTCCGTTAATATCAGAGTTTTTCCACATTAACCGCTACCTTAAGTGTACCATATTTCTAACGATGAAACAATAAATAGCCCCCGTTGTTCCCTGACACATTGCGGCAAAATGTCGGCACGGCAAAACACCCCTCGAAACCAACCATAATGTGCTGTGCGCAGCTTTAGAGCATGTAAGCAAAGCGGATAGATATTTCAGAGGGAAAATGGGACTTCGGGATGTAAGCGTCTTATAAAAGCTGCCGTTTATTTGCACGATATGTAAGGGTTCAGACCATTTCCTATAATGTTATGCCTGATTCAACATAACCTCATCTATAATTTGCATATATCATCGCACCGTATCCGATTTAAAAATAATGGCTTCCGTGTTATATTAGTATATAGTATTACTGTATGAACGCACCTTTGGGAGGTATTTTTATGTATAAACTAAATCCAATATCCGACCGCGTGGCCGCGATGCGCGAAAAATACCGCACAACGCAGCCTGAAGTCTGCACGGCGCGCTATCGGCTTATCACCGAGTTTTATATGCAGAATCCCGATATGACCGGGATTCTGAAACGCGCCAAAAACTTTAAAAATATCTGCGAGCACATTCCGGTGCGCATCGACGACGGCGAGGTCATCGTCGGAGCGCAGTCCGGCAAATACCGCGCCACGGCGCTGTATCCGGAAAACACCGTTCAGTGGCTCAAGGACGAGGTGGAAAGCCGGTTTATCTCCACCCGCTCCATCGACCCGTATATCCTCGCCGAGGACGACCGGGATTATATCCTGTCCACCGTCGACTTCTGGCTCAAGGAATGCATGAGCGCCAAAACGGATGCTCAGATCATCGACGAATATTTCCCCATCGCCCGAAACGGCGTCACCAATTTCGGCCCCAGCGGCCAGACCAACACACCCGTCGGCCATTTCTGCACCGGCTACGACACGGCCATTCGCAAAGGCTTTACCGCCATCAAGGAAGAGGCCGAGCAAAAAAGAGCCGAGCTTATTGAAAAAGCCCTACCCGGCGACACCATCGATCAGTACAATTTCTACCGGGCCGTTTCCATCGTCTGCGACGGTATGATCATTCTGACAAAACGTTACGCCCGGCTTGCCGCCGAGAAAGCGGCGGCCGAGACGGACCCGGCGCGCAAAAAAGAGCTTGAGGCGATGGCCGAAGCGCTTGACTGGTGTATGGAAAAGCCATGCCGTACGTTCCACGAGGCGGTCCAATGCCTGTTTATGTACCAGACGTGCCTGTGCCTGGACGCCAATCTGCACGGCATCAGCTTCGGCCGCATTGATCAGTATCTCGGCGATTTTTATAATGCCGACTTAAAAGCCGGACGTATCACGCCGGACTACGCGCAGGAGCTGATGGACCTGTTTTACCTGAAGGTGGCGGAAATGAACAAAGCCTGGGGCTTTGGGCCGACACTCAGTAACCCCGGATACAACAGCGGCCAGCTGATGACCCTCGGCGGCATCGACAAGGACGGGAACGACGCGACCAACGCCGTGACTTATATGATGCTGCAGGCCTCCGGCCGCCTTATTTTGCACGATCCCCCACAGGCGCTCCGGATCCATAAAAACACGCCGCCAGAGCTGTGGGAGGCCGCCATCGAGACCACAAAGATCGCCGGCGGCGTCCCGACGTTTGAAAACGACGAAGTCATCATCCCCGCGCTTATGAGTCGCGGGCTGTCTCTGGAGGACGCCCGGGACTATACGCTCATCGGCTGCGTCGAACCGGCGGGCTGCGGAACTGAGTGGCCCGCCTGCGGCGGCTCCGGCCAGGAAAGCTATATGAATCTCGTCAACATACTCTGGACCGCCATCAACGACGGATATCTGCCCATGCCGCCTGTCGTCATCGAGCGGCTGCCGGCCGGCTCTCCAACGCCCGAACCGCCGAAGGACCGCGTAGGCCTTCCGACGGGCCGCCTGTACGACATGAAAAGCTTTGACGAGGTGAAGGAAGCCTTCAAAAAGCAGGTGGAATGGTTTGTCAAATGGCACCATATGAACATCAATTCCTTCGAATACGTCGCCAGGGAGGTCCTGCCCCAGCCCGTCGTATCCGCCACGATGGCCGGCTGTATGGAAAAAGGCGCGGACGTCATGTACGGCGGCGCGAAGTATAACTCCACCGGCAATTCCGGCGTCGGCATCGGCAATGTTGCCGACAGCCTCAACATCATTCGCCACTGCGTCTTCGACAAGAAAATCTGCACCGCCCGCGAGCTGTACGACGCCCTGATCAATAACTGGGAGGGCCACGAGGCGCTGCGCAGTTACATCCTGAACGAAGCGCCGCATTACGGCAACGGCATCCCCGAAGCCGACGAGATGGCCGGCTGGGCGGCCAAGGTTTTTGCCGACGCCGTCAACGCAACATCCGGGCCGCGCGGCCGTTCAAGCGCCGGGCTTTATCCTGTGACGATCAACGTCATGTTCGGAAAAATCACAGCCGCCACACCGGACGGACGAAAAAAATACGAGCCGCTGGCCGACGGCATCGCCGCGCCGCAGGGCTACGATAAAAACGGCCCCACCGCCGTCATCTCCTCCATTTCGCACATCGACCAGAGCGATTTCCCGAACGGGACGCTTATGAACCTCAAGTTCCATCCCACGGCGCTGGCCGGCGAGGAAGGCGTGCGCAAGCTGTCGCAGCTGATCGGGACGTATTTCGACATGGGCGGCATGGAACTGCAGATCAACGTCGTCAGCTCCGACACGCTTAAGGCGGCACAGAAGGACCCCGGCGACTATAAAGACCTGGTCGTGCGTGTGGCAGGCTTCTCGGCCTATTTTGTGGAGCTGGCCAAGGACGGCCAGAACGACCTGATCCGGCGAACCGAGCTGGCTATGTAATTACCCAAAAACCATATAAGCCCCCCCTCAATAAAATCCGTCCGGGAAAACGGGCGGATTTTTTCCCTGATTAAAAGTTACCCCCGCGCTTTTTCGGCTGAAGAATATACACGATATCAACAGACCGATAACAATATAGAATAGGTTGAAACAGCCAAGTGTATATAAAACGCCGGGGCGGCGTGCTATACTATAAGGAAGAAAATAGCATATTCAGCAAGAAGACATATACAATTTATCCTAACAGGAGGTCCGCCATGTATACACTCAAACCCATAACGCCGCGCGTTGTAAAAATGCGGGAGAAATACCGCACAACGCAGCCGGAAATCTGCATTGGCCGGTACCGGCTCATCACGGAATTTTACATGCAGAACCCCGATATGACGGGGATACTGAAACGCGCCAAAAATCTTCGGAACATTCTAGAAAACATCCCCATCCGCATCGACGAGGACGAGGTGATCGTGGGCGCTCAATCGGCCAAGTACCGCGCCTGTGCGCTGTATCCCGAAAATTCTGTCAGCTGGCTTAAGGAAGAGCTGGAAAGCGGCTTTATCTCCACACGCGATATTGACCCGTACATTATCGCCGAGGAGGACAGACAGTATGTTTTATCAACCATCGATTTTTGGATGAAGGAATGCATGAGCGCCAAGACCGACGCCAACATGCTCGACGAGTACAAAAAGCTGGCGGGTAACGGCGTCACACAGTTCGGTCCGCGCGGCCAGTGCCAGTCCCCCGTCGGCCATTTCTGCACCGGCTACGATACCGCCGTCCGAAAGGGCTTCGCCGCGATCAAGGCCGAAGCGGAGGAAAAAATGCAGGTGCTCATTGACGAGGCTTTGCCCGGCCAGACGATCGACCAGTACAATTTCTACCGGGCCGTGTCCATCGTCTGCGACGGAATCATCACGCTCACCAAGCGCTACGCCGGGCTGGCAGAGGAAAAGTTGGCCGCCGAAACAGACCCCGCGCGCAAAAAAGAGCTGGCAATGATGGCCGATACGCTGAGCTGGACGGTTGAAAAGCCGGCGCGTAATTTTGTGGACGCCGTGCAGTGCCTGTTTATGTATCAGACGGCCCTCTGTCTGGACGCCAATATGCACGGCATGAGCTTTGGCCGCATTGATCAGTATCTCGGCGACTTCTATGATAACGACATTAAAAACGGGACCATCACGCCGGAATACGCCCAGGAGATCCTGGACCTTTTCTACCTTAAGATCGCCGAAATGAACAAGCCCTGGAGCTACGGCGCCACCCAGGCCAATCCCGGCTACACGTCCGGCCAGCTGATGACGCTCGGCGGCGTCGACAAGGACGGAAACGACGCGTCCAACGCCGTCACCTATATGATGCTTCAGACCGTCGGGCGCCTCGTTCTGCACGATCCCCCACAGGCACTGCGTATCCATAAAAACACGCCGCCCGAGCTGTGGGAAGCGGCGATTGAAACGACGAAAATTGCCGGCGGCGTGCCGACCTTTGAAAACGACGAGGTCATCATCCCCGCGCTCATGAGCCGCGGCCTGTCCCTTGAAGACGCGCGCAACTGCGCGCTGATCGGCTGTGTGGAGCCCGCCGGCTGCGGCACGGAATGGCCGGCCTGCGGCGGCACCGGCACCGAAAGCTATATGAACCTCGCCAACGCCCTGATCCTGGCCATTAATAACGGCTATACGTTTACGCCGATGCTAAATTCCTTCATGCCGGCCCCGAAGGGCTCGCCTAACGAGCGCATGGGCCCCGCCACAGGCTATCTCTATGAGATGAACTCCATCGAAGAGGTCATGGAAGCTTATAAAAAACAGGTTGAAACGTGGGTCCGCTGGCATATCATGAACATCAATTCCTTTGAGTATGTGGCACGGGAGGTCCTGCCCAACCCACTCGTATCGGCCACAATGGCCGGCTGCATGGAAAAGGGCGCGGACGTCATGTACGGCGGCGCCAAATACAATTCTACCGGCGACTCGGGCGTCGGCATCGGCAATGTCGCCGACAGCCTGAATATTATTAGCCACTGCGTCTTTGAAAAGAAAATCTGTACCGCCCGGGAACTGTATGACGCCATTAGGAACAACTGGGAGGGCCATGAGTCGCTCCACAGCTATATCCTGAACGAGGCCCCCCACTTCGGCAACGGCCTGCCCGAGTGCGACCGGTTCGCCACCTTCGCCGCTCAGTGCTTTGCCGACGCCGTCAACACTCTCACCGGCCCGCGCGGCCGCTGCAGCGCCGGGCTGTACCCCGTCACAACTAATGTTATGTTCGGCATGGTAACGCCCGCAACGCCCGACGGGCGCTTTAAGGGCGAGCCGCTGGCCGACGGGATCGCCGCGCCTCAGCAGATGGACAAAAACGGCCCGACGGGCGTCATCGCGTCCGTTGCCGCCATCAAGCAGGATGAATTCCCCAACGGGACGCTCATGAACCTCAAATTCCACCCAACGGCGCTGTCGGGCGAAGGCGGCTGGAAGAAGCTTGCCGAGTTGATGCAGACGTACTTCGATCTGGGCGGCATGGAGCTGCAGATCAATATCATCAGCACCGACACGCTCCGTAACGCGCAAAAAGACCCCGAAAAGTATAAAGACCTTGTCGTACGCGTGGCAGGCTTCTCGGCCTACTTCGTCGAGCTGCATGAAACGGGGCAGAACGATTTAATCCGCCGTACGGAGCTGGCGATATAACGCCGATATCCCGGACACTGAGGCTGAAATAATGTAAAACTCCCTGCCGCCGGCGGGGAGTTTTAAACTGTCGAGCACTCCGGGCTTTGCCGACATTGCATGACGGCTGCTCTGCCGCAACCGTCATGATAAGAGTCATTTCCGATGCGCATGTCCCCGAAAATGATGGATATTACTTTATTTCCGTCGTGCACGACGGAAACTCTTGCGAGGCTTTTTGAACTTTTTACACTTTGTCTACAGTCTGAAGCTCCCCACCGCCGGCGGGGAGCTTCAGACTGTCTAAGCGCCGCGTCACAGCGCTTTCCTTTTTATGGAACACAACCGGACCCGATGTCGTCTTAAACCGCACCACCTTAAACGGCGGCTGACTTGGGGGATTTACTTATGAAGAGAATAATCTGTTTAAGCCTCGCACTCTGTTTTCTCTGCGGCTGCTGCGAAGCCGTCGTCGGGAATATAAACGTGGACCCGCCGCCGGCCGGTTCCACCTTAAGCGCCGACTCAGGCGCCCCGTCGCCGGCCGACGTTACCGAAACTGCGGACATTGTCGAACGTAATCCGAACCCCATACCCGACCTGAAAGAGGTGGCAGAAGCGGACCTTGGCGATATGCTCTGGTGGTCCAACGGGATTACGGACGGAATGTATGAGATTTGGGATGCCGGCGAGAAGGCGGCGGCGCTTCGGGCGCTGCACTGTATAGAACTGTTGGACAAAGCGCCGGCGGACGAAGCTGCAGCGACACTGATATATGAAATCCACCTGAATAACAGTGAAACGGTGACGATTGGCTTCATGGACGATAAGATCAATCTGTCCGACGGCTCGTATTATTACAGAGATTATACCAATGCGGGTTTTCCCGATCCCGTTTACACGATCTTGTTTGACGCTCCCGATTACGGGACAGGCGCCGTCTACGAGCAGGCGGACATGGAAGCACTCATGAACATCCTTCAAACAAGCCCGTGCCCTGATACCGTCCCGCTCTTTGCCGACCCGCAAGCCACGATAACATTTTGGCTGACCGGAACGGACTATCCATACAACCAGTGGTATAAGGCAATTCGTTCAGAGGGGTCCGGGTACGTCCTGAAACGTTTTTTTAGCCTTTACACCTGTATTGGAAAAATCGGCGCCGACGCTTACGCGCAGCTTGAAACGGCCCGCAACGGCCAGTTCGGCACGCACGGCGTTTTCTCCGTCACCTCTGGCGGAGAGACGATCTGGCCGTCCGCGCTTTTCGTCAGTTCAATGACCTACCATATAGACGCCGGCCTTTATGCAGACGCCCTTCCACGCATCGGTGATTTCACCGATCAGCTTGAAACGGTGGCGCTGTCGGATGATTTTACGGTCTGGAGCAAGGCCTCGGATAAAACATGGTATAAAATAACCGGTCCCGAAACGGCCCGGAGCGGGGAGGAACTGCTGACCCGCGAAGCATTTGACGGCCTGTCTTCCGGTATTTATCAGACGGAAATCTATGTAACAACAAACGGTAATTACATTGATGCCCTGGAAGAATACGAGTATACAACGGACGTCTACTTCTTTCAGGTGAAAATTCCCTGAACATTTCTCACTTAAGCCAACGCAAACTCCCCGCCGCCGGCGGGGAGTTTTTATGTCTTCTTCACTTATTTTATCTACACTCTCTCTAGTGCATACTATGCCGGCGGCCTGTCTGACGACACTACTGCCGGTTAATTACTGAAACGCGAGCAAACCGTTTGTCGATATCTTTTCAATAAACGTCGTGAGCTCCTTCGGGCTTTCCTTCATGCCGTTTTGGACCCAGTTTTCAATGATGGCAATGCAGCCGTTGGCATAAAACATGTACAGCATCTCAAGCTGTTCCCTTTTAGCCCCGGGGATGATCCGTTTCCATTCAGCAATACTCTGGTCGCGGGCTATAAATATAACACGCTTTAAAAAGGCCTTGTCGCCATACTCGCTGAACAGAACACTGCATAAATCACGGTTTTTTTCAATCGACTCAAAGATGTCGGCCAGGAGCAGTGAAATATCCCCAATCTGCAGTGACCGCTCAACGGATTTGAGGATCTCGCTCATCAGCTCTTCCTCAATCTGCGACAGCAGATCGCGGGGGTCTGAATAATGCGCGTAAAACGTCCCTCGGTTGATGTCGGCCCGCTCGCAGATGTCCTTGACGGTGAGCTTTTCGATCGGCCTGTCCCGCATCTGTTCCAACAGGCTTTGCTTAAGCGCCGCCTTTGTATATTTAACGCGCCGGTCGTTTTTACGCTCGTTCGTTTCCATTCAAAAACCACCCGTTTACAAATAATTTGCATCTCTTCCCGGAGATAACGGACCCGAAGCCCCTGCCTGTATATTACCGGTCAGCTGCGCTCGATCTGCTCATTGATAATGTACACAGTGTTATTATAATGAAAGTATGATGAATAATCAACACCGTGTTCTTAACGCGGGTTATTTTTAGCAAACATAGTTATTAATTTTTAAATTGGCTGTCCAGCCACTGCGTCAGCTTTTCTTTGCTGAATACACGGTTGCCCTCAATCACCGTAAACGTGCCGCCAAGCTGTCCACTGTCGACAAACGCGTCAAAATCATCAATGCCGATCATCAAGAAAGCAGACGCTTCGTATGCCGACATAAACTCACGAGGCTCTGTTGAAACATCTGAAGTGGTGACACTTAGGCTGCTGGGTATGACGGGGGTACTAGGTAAATTGCCCGAGATTAATATTCCTGCTATAATAATAGCTATACCAATCACGCAGCTGCCTAAAAATAACGACCAATTAAAGCTTTTCATACTTACTCTTCCTTTATTTACCGTTTGATATATCATACCACGTGTATGCACATAAAAAAAGATTTTGAGGAGAATCATGAGTAAAATAGATTATCAGGGCTTTGAGACCGGCCCGATCCGTCCGCCAAGCGAGCATGCCAGCCTGCTTCTGCGGGTTACGCGGAACTGCCCGTGGAACCGGTGCAAATTCTGCACCTTATACAAAGGGCAGACGTTCAGCATCCGAAGTACTAAAGACGTCAAGGCCGACCTGGACGCCATCCGGGCCTGTGTGGATTTTTTTGAAAAGCTGCCGGGCTTGACGGAAAACGAAAAAGAAACAGGCTATCGCGATCTAATATCCGAACTGGGTGAAGACGGGAAGTACGCCTTTCAGTCCGCTGTATCATGGTACCGGGCGGACATGGAATCCGTTTTTTTGCAGGATGCGAACACGATGCTCGTCAAGGCCGATGATCTAGTTGAAATACTGGAGTATTTACGCGCTCTGTTCCCGAACGTCCGGCGGGTTACATCGTATGGGCGGTCTCATACCATTGCCCGTATTACTGACGAAAATTTAAACCGGATCGCCGCGGCAGGACTTAACAGGATACATATCGGCATGGAATCCGGCTCGGACACGGTCCTGCGTCTGATTGACAAGGGCGCGGATAAACAGACACACATTGCCGCCGGCCAGAAGGTTAAAAAAGCAGGCATTGAGCTGTCGGAATATTTTATTCCCGGCCTTGGAGGCAAGGAATATTCGCGTGAAAACGCCTTGGAAACGGCCGACGCGCTCAACCAGATCAATCCGGATTTTATCCGCATTCGCACGCTCACCGTTCCGCGCCGTGCACTTTTATATAAAGACTACGAGGACGGCGTTTTCACAAGGACAAACGACACGGATGTGGTCCGGGAACTGCTTTTATTGACACAGACCTTAGCCGGGATCACCAGTGTCATTAAAAGCGACCACATGGTGAATCTGATTCAGGAGCTTGACGGGAAGCTTCCGGATGACCGGGACAAAATGCTCGCCGCGCTCCAGTGGTATCTGAATCTGCCTGATAACGACCAGCTTCTTTTCCGTGTTGGCCGTCGGACCGGGATTATGAACAGCATCGAAGATTTCTACAACAGCGATTTGCTGGAGTCCGTTAATCGGATTTGCGATCAATACGATATTTCGCCGGACAATATAGACGATGTAATAAGAAAACTGATGAACAAATTTCGCTGAGACAACAGCGCCAAAAGGAGAGCAGACGTCTGTCTGCTCTCCTTGTCGAAAAAGTCTTTCGTCCTTCGTTTAAACGTCCAATCGCCGTGCGATTTAATTTTCGGCGATGACGGCGAGTTGTCTGGTCTCATCGGCGAAAATTTTCATATAGCAACGCTTTGAGGAATTCATTTCTGAAAAGCGTTACTTTACGAGGCCCGCAGGTCGAGAGCCTTAATATGTCGAAAAAGCCGCAGGTGCGGCTTTTTCGACAGTCTGAGCAGACGTCTGTCTGCTCTCTTTTTAATACGCCCGACTGGATTCGAACCAGCGACCTTTGGAGTCGGAGTCCAACGCTCTATCCAACTGAGCTACGGGCGCGCATCGCCCTATTAGGGCGTGAGCCATTATATCAGAAACAACCCGGCATGTAAAGTAAGATTTCAGCACCTTTAATTTCAGAAGCCGCGATTTGAATCCAATCCTATTAATAGCCGAAACATTAATAATTTGGGGGCACGGACAATATATATGGTATAAGACAGCGCCGGCACCGGCGCGCGGGCGATACGGCCAGCGACGCAGCAGGGCATGCCGTCCGCCGGCTACGGAAAGGATTTGAGAGTTATGGCATACGAAGAAAGATTCAAGACTGTCGAGCTGCCGCACAACGTCATTATGGAAGGGCGCAAAAAATTGTCCGTATCCGGCGTGGACGACGTTGAGAGCTTCGATGAAAACGAAGTCGTCATGAGCACATCCCAGGGTATTCTGATTGTTCGCGGCAGCGGTCTGCGGGTCGAGAAACTAAGTCTGGACAGCGGTGATGTCGTGCTGGAGGGCGAGTTGGATAAGCTGGAATATGAGGATGACATCAAGACCCAGGGCGGAGGCCTTTTCTCCCGTCTATTTAAGTAACCGATGGAGATGACAATCTCTAATCAGCTGATTCAGGCGGCTTCTTCCCTGATTTTAGGGGCGGCTGCCGGCTTCTTATACGATTTTTTCCGCGTCATTCGTCAGCGGGCAAAATCCGGAGCCGTTACCGCCATCACGGATTTTCTCTTCTGGCTTATTACCGGCCTTGCCATTTTTTTGCTTGGTTTGTCCTTAGGGGGCGGCCGCCAACACATCTTTATGAATATTATAGTCGTCTTGGGCGCGCTATTATATTTCTTGACGCTCAGCCGGTTTTCGCTCGCTTTATGCAACGCTCTAGCCGACACCATTGTGTTTTTATTCTACTGCCTGACGCGGCCGTTTGTCTGGGTATACTTGGCTGTTAAAAAATTAATGGATTTTCTCAAAAACATCTTTCATTATTCGTTTAAATGGTATAGAATGTATGCCATAAACAAGCCGCGGCCACACCATGCGAAAAAGCGCGGAATACCTCGCGGAACAGGAGTCGGTCATGAAACTGAAAAGAGCCGGTATCATTACGAAAATCGTCATATTCGCTCTGATCGTTTACGCGTCGGTGACTCTTATCAACCTCAGGACACAGATAGACAACGCCCGTTCGGAACAGGAAGTCCTCAGGCAGCAGGTCGAGGAAATCGAGACTTCAAACGCCGAACTCAAGTACGAAATCGATCACAAAGATGACGAGGATACCATTGCAGACGTCGCCAGGGATGATCTTGGCTTGGTCGCGCCCGGCGAAAAGGTATTCTATGACACTGGAAATTAACAGTCCGTATTATACTACAATGAGAGGGTTTTACTTTTCGTATGGAGTTTGAAGTAGGCTCAATAGTAACGGGAAAGGTAACCGGAATCACGAAGTTCGGCGCTTTTGTGTCTTTAGCGCCGGGCAAATCGGGTCTTGTACATATTTCTGAAATTGCCAACACGTATGTCAGCGACATCAAAGAGCATCTTAAAGAAGGCCAAGAGGTTACCGTCAAGATTATCGGACTGGATAACAACGGAAGGATCAACCTTTCGATCAAAGCGGTGCTGCCACCGCCCCCGCCAAAGGAAAAAAATTATACGCCCCGCAGAAGCAGCCCGAACGGGCCGTCTACGGGCCGTATGCAGGACGCGCCCACGGCATCCTCCTCTTCCGGCGGCGAGGCATCGTTTGAAGATAAGCTTAAGCGCTTCATGCAGGATTCTGACAGCAAAATCTCGGGCCTGCGTCAGTATGCCGACAAGAAAAGCCCCCGCCGCCGTGGCGGACGGTAACGTTTATCTTCGGAAAAACCGGGCAAACTAATGAGGCGGTTAATCGTCTTTAATAGCCATACGTCCGTCATCCCGGCGCAAGGCCATTGCCTTGCGCTTTGTCTTGCCGCCCGGCAGCTCATTGTGTTAATCGCACTATGGCAGTATTTATATTTTACGACCTGATAAGTCTGGTGATTTTCTCAATGCTTAAATTTATAATTCCCTATTTGATTTTAATCAATAGCATCGGCTTTTGGAGCATGCGCCAGGACAAACGTAAGGCCGTGACGCACAGCCGGCGCACGCCTGAGAAACGGCTATTTTTATACGCGGCGCTCGGCGGCAGCGTCGGAAGCCTTTGGGGGATGCGCGTCTACCGCCATAAAACACGGCACGCTTCCTTTACCGTGGGTGTACCGGCGATTTTATGCCTGCAGATTATGATTATCACGGCTGGCTTCATTTTTCTATAGACGCTCAGCGGCTCAGGTTTCATTAATTATACGGGCATCGCCCATAATTCTATTGACTTTTTACTAGATTATCTATATAATTATATATTACACTGAGCTTTTTCAGTAGATATATTAAATCGAGGTATATTACTTTAATGACATCCATGACACAAGACAAGACGCTCATTTGCAAAGACTGCGGAGAAGAATTTATCTTTACTGCGGGCGAACAGGACTTTTTTAAAGAAAAAGGTTTTACAAACGAGCCCACAAGATGTAAAAGCTGCCGTCAGGCACGGAAAAGCGGCGGCTCATCCCCCAGGGAGATGTTTACCGCAGTATGTGCTGAATGTGGCCGCGAAGCCAGGGTCCCGTTTCAGCCGAGAGACGACCGTCCTGTGTATTGCAGCGATTGTTTTTCGAATCAGAGATAAACACATCCGTAAATCGCCAGCCGCCGGTATATCCGGCGGCTTTAGACTGTAGACAAAGTGCGTAAAGCGCAAAAAGCCTCGCAGAGTTTCCGTCGCGCACGACAGAAATAAAGTAATATCCGTCATTTCCGGGGACATGCGCATCGGAAAGGACTCTTATCATGACGGTTGCGGCTGAGCAGCCGTCATGCAAACTTCTTGTCGACAAAGCCCAGAGGGTTTTGTCGACAAGCTTGAGCCGCCGGAATTTCCGGCGGCTTTTTTATTAACTCAATTACTACTTGTTTGACTTGGGAATTTTGATCGTCAGGATGATCTCCTGCTCCGTCTCGTCCCGCCCATATTTGGCGTCAATGCCCGATTTTTGCATCATATTCATCCCGCGCGTAACGGTGTTGAGAAATAGTCGCACGTCCTTAAGTACATACAGGGACCGGCTCTGCGCTTTTTTTTGCTCTTTTTTCTGGAGGTATGATTCGACAAGCTCCTCGGTAGCGGCTACGTTGAGGCTTTTTTTGATGATCTGCTCAAAGACGCATTTACGCTCCTCCTGCTCCTCCAGCCTTAAAAGCGCTCGGGCGTGCCGCTCCGTCAGTCCGACATCACGGAGCATATTCAAAAACTCCGGCGGGAGCTTTAATAGCCTCAGTTTGTTTGACACAGCCGACTGGGACAGCCCGACAAGCCGGGCGACCTCCTCCTGCTTATATCCCTGGCCAACAAGCCTGCTAAGACCATCGGCTTCCTCAACAAAATTAAGGTCTTTACGCTGCAGATTTTCAACGAGCGCTAAAATCGAGGATTTATCCGCGTCGACATCAATTACAATGCAAGGGAGATCCTTCAGTCCGGCCAGCTTTGCCGCGCGAAGCCGCCGTTCACCCGACACCAGCTCGTAACCGCCGCCCATCCGGCGCACCGTGAGCGGCTGTAAAATGCCGTACCGGGCAATACTGCCGGCCAGCTCCCGGATCGCGTTGGGCTCAAAATCACGCCGTGGCTGGCCGGGATTGGGGAGAATGTCTCCAGTCGGCAAATAGATAATCCGGCTGGCCTCATATAGCCCACGTTTTTTTGTCAGCATCATGGTCGCCACATCCATTCGTATATATAGTGTATTATCGTCATTATAATACACTATATATTGGGCAAAAAAAGCTGAAAAAAGGCGGGAAAACATTTCCCGCCCATTTTTTTCCATTTTAACCACAAATAATAAAGCTTAACGCCGGCAACTTTCCTTATCTGGTCTCGCCTTTCAGCGTAATATCCAGCTCATCAAGCTGCTTTTGGTCCACAACATCGGGACAGGCCGTCATCAGCTCGGACGCGTTTTGCACCTTTGGGAAAGCGATGACGTCACGGATACTATCAGCGCCGACAAGCAGCATCACAAGCCTGTCGAGCCCGTACGCGAGCCCGCCGTGCGGCGGCGCGCCGAATTTGAAAGCATTGATCAAATGGCCAAAGCGCTCCTCGGCGTCGGCTTCGGAAAATCCAAGTGCACGGAACATGGTCTTTTGCATATTGGGCGTTGAGATTCGGATAGACCCACCGCCGAGCTCCGTGCCGTTGAGCACAATATCATACGCCTTGGCGCGGCAGCGCTTCTTGTCCGATTCCAAAAGTGAGACATCCTCATCCATAGGAGCTGTGAACGGGTGGTGCATCGCCACATACCGTTCCTCCTCCTCGGAATACTCAAACATCGGAAATTCCGTGACCCAAAGGAACTTAAAGTCGTCTTTTTTAATCAAGTCGAGTCGGCGCGCACATTCGCACCGGAGGGCGCCCAGCGCGGCAAATACCGTCTTATCGTTTGCGTCCGCCACGATCAAGATCAAATCGCCTGTTTTGGCGCCGACGCCATTGATGATCGCGTTATTTTCGTCGTCCGTCATAAATTTGGCAAACGAGGAGGTCATACCATCCTCGCCGAGCTTCATCCAGGCCAGACCCTTCGCGCCGTAGGTCTTGACGAATTCAACGAGCGCGTCGACCTGCTTTCTCGGAAACTGCGTTGCACCGCCGGGTACATTAATGGCGCGTACGCTGCCACCCGCGGCAACCGGCTCGGCAAAAACCTTAAAGCCGCAGTCCTTCACAACGCCGCTTAAATCACAAAGCTCCAGACCGAAACGGATATCCGGCTTGTCCGAGCCATAACGCGCCATCGCCTCGGCGTACGGCATACGCTGGATCGGCGTTTCGATATCGATGTCCAGCACTTTTCTAAAGACGGCTTTTAAAAAGCCCTCGTTAACGGCAATAACGTCGTCCGTATCGACAAACGACATCTCCAGGTCGATCTGGGTAAATTCCGGCTGGCGGTCCGCCCGGAGGTCCTCATCGCGGAAGCAGCGGGCAATCTGAAAATACCGGTCAAAACCGGAAAGCATGAGAAGCTGCTTATACTGCTGGGGTGACTGCGGCAGCGCATAGAACTTGCCGGGATGTACGCGGCTGGGGACGAGATAGTCCCGCGCGCCCTCCGGCGTCGATTTCGTGAGCATCGGCGTTTCAATCTCATAAAAACCGTTGTCGTCAAAATAATCGCGCGCGGCTTTGACCACCTTGTGACGCACGGCGATGGCGCGCTGCATTTCCGGCCGGCGCAGATCGAGATAACGGTATTTCAGGCGGAGCGTGTCGTTGACATCCGTATTGTCGAGGATTTCAAACGGCGGCGTTTCGGCCTCGGCAAGAAGGCGAAGCTCCGTCACCTCCAGCTCCACGTCGCCCGTCGGAAGGTCCTTGTTCTTGGCCGAACGCTCCCGGAGCGTCCCCTTTGCCGCCAATACAAATTCCGATCGGACGGTAAACGCCTTTTTAAAGACCTCGCGGTCTGTTAAGTCGTTAAACGCCAGCTGCAGGATACCCGTACGATCGCGCAGGTCAATGAAGATGAGCTGCCCCAGGTCGCGCCGGCGCTGCACCCAGCCGCAAACGGCTATTTCCCGGCCGACATCGTCCATACGGACGTCACCGCAGTAAAACGTGCGCTTAAAGCCATTTAGAGATTCCATATTACACCCCAGAGATTTTTCTAAAATTAATACGTTCGTTTATTTTTTAGGCTCCCGGATCGGCACGCCCTCGCTCAGTCGGCGGATATTATCTTTGAGTGCCGTGATGATCATTGCGGCCGACGCCGTCGTCTGCTCGCCGGACGCCATGTCCTTAACGGTGACAAAACCGTCTTTGATCTCGTCCTCGCCTAAAAAGGCGACGTATGGGATTTTAAGCTTGTCGGCATAGGACAGCCTGGCCTTAAATTTTTTATTTTCTGCGTACATCTGCACGCGCAGCCCTTCCTGACGCATGGCTGTTGCCAGCGCAATGGCGTGTCTTAAATCATCCGTCATTGGGAGGATCAACACATCAGCCGGCGCCGTACACACCTCGTCATTCAAGTATCCCCCGTCCTCCAGCACAAAAAACAGGCGTGTGAGGCCGATGGAGATTCCAACGCCGGGCAGCTTCCGATCGGTATAATATCCGGCCAGATTGTCATAGCGCCCGCCGGAGCAAATGGAGCCGACCTCGGGCTGATCGGTCATCATCGTCTCATAAACAGTGCCGGTATAATAATCCAGCCCGCGGGCGATGGTCAGGTCAATTTTATAATGCGACGCGGGCACGCCGAAATCGCCCATATATTTCGTCACAGCCGAAAGCTCGGAAAGTCCCAGATCAAACGTCTCGTTTCGGCCTTTAAGCGCGGTCAGCTTTTCAATGGGGTCATCCCCCCGCTCCTGGCAGGTAACGATGTCGACGATTTGCTCCGCCTGGTCCGCGCCGAGGCCGGCATCCTCTTCTAAAAGCTTCAAAACTTTGTCCTTACCGATTTTTTCGAGCTTGTCGATAATGCGCATCACATCGCCGGCCTTATCGCCCACGCCCGACAGCTCAAAGAGGCCTGTGAGCACCTTGCGGTTATTGACGCGGATGACGAATTTCTGAAGGCCCAGAGTCGTAAAGCAGCGATAAATAATACTCGGGATCTCGGCCTCGTTCATGATATCCAGCGTTCCGTCGCCGATGATATCAATATCCGCCTGATAAAACTCGCGGAAGCGGCCGCGTTGGGCGCGCTCACCCCGATAGACCTTGCCGATTTGATACCGGCGGAACGGAAACGTCAATTCATTTCCGTGCAGCGCCACGTATTTGGCCAGCGGGACCGTCAGGTCAAACCGCAGGGCCAGATCGCTGTCGCCCTTTTTCAGGCGGTAAATCTGTTTTTCCGTCTCGCCGCCGCCCTTGGCCAAAAGCACCTCGGCCGACTCGATGAGCGGCGTGTCCAGCGGCGTGAAGCCGTACAGCGAGAAGCTCGTGCGCAGAATCTCCGCCATTTTGTCAAAAAGCGCCTGCCTCTGCGGCAGAAGCTCCATAAAACCCGATAAAGTACGCGGGCTGATTTTTTCCATCAGACAGTCTCCTTCATAACAGCAAACGGGCGGGGTCCTATCATCCCCCCCGTCCTCATTAAAGCTTGAATTTCTTTCGTTTACACCGGTTTCACGACAAGTCAGGCGGGGGCACGCCCCCGCCCGTTCATTCACGATATGACTCAGTGCTTGGGATTGACGATATCACGCCAGTCGAGATCACCGCGCTTGAGGCCCTGGATCAGGACTTCGGCCGTGGCCACGTTAGACGCGAACGGAACGTTATACTGATCGCACAGCCGCGCGATATCATTAACGTTGCCGGCGCCTTCCGGCAATGACGGGTCACAGAAAAAGAGCACAAGGTCGAGTTCGTTATAGGCGATACGCGCGCCGATTTGCTGGTCTCCGCCTTGATTTCCCGACAGATACAGCGTGATGGGCAGACCCGTAGCTTCCGCCACCAAGCGGCCGGTGGTATTCGTTGCACACAGGGAGTGTCCCGACAGTATTCCGCAATAAGCGATGCAAAATTGTACCATCAATTCCTTTTTCCGGTCATGCGCCATCAATGCTATATTCAAAACAACCGCCTACTTTCTCAATTCAATATTTCAACCCGGATTATCGGGACCATTTGCCTGACAGCGGGATACGCTCTCCGGTGATGCGCCTGGCAATCTGCAAAAATTCCACGGCCGCTCGTTTATCCTCATATAAGATGAGCGGCACCTCGGCGTTTGAGGCCAAAAAAACCGATTCATCCTCTTCAATGAGCCCCACAAGCTGTGCGCCGACCGTGTCGATCACGTCGTCTACCGTCGCGCCCATCCGCCGGAAATTACGGATGCTCACGCGGTTGACAACGAGGCGCACCTCCTCGATACCGAGCACGTGCAGCTCTTCAGCCACGCGCTGCGCGTCGCGCATACTCGACAGGTCGCATATGGTGACGACGAGCGCCATGTCGGCGTCCTGCGCGGCCAGGTGAAATCCGGGGCCGATGCCGGCCGGGGAATCGATCACACAGTAGTCAAAGCGTTTTTTTACCTGCGCCATCAGCTCGCTCATGCCCTCCGGGTCAATGTCCTCCGGCCCTCTGAACGCCGGCGCGGGCAGAAAATAGAGCCCCTTAATCTTCGGATGCTCGCTGCAGGCCTCAACGAGGTCGACCTGTCCGTCAAGCACATCCGAAAAATCCGTTACAACGTATTCGGACATGCCGATGATAATATCGAGATTGCGAAGCCCGGCATCGCAGTCGATACAGAGCGTTTGATACCCCAATGCGGCCAGACAGGAGGATATGGCGCCGACAGATGTCGTTTTGCCCGTGCCGCCTTTGCCGGAGGCAACGACGATAACCTTACCCATGTCTTTCTCCAATCTGCCGTATTATTATTTTACCATTATATACAACAGCAATAGTGTTGACAAGTCACAATTCTGTACAAATCGGGCAGTTTTCTAAACAGAACCGTGCTGAAAGTGCCCCGGCCATAGAGGGCCGACCGGTCAGGGAAGAATGACGTTATCCCGAGAGATGACAACATCCGCCTTGTTTTTAAAATAATAATTCATAATATCCTTGGCAATCTCCATGATCGTACCGCCGGACTTGCCCTTTTCGACAACAAGCGAAATAGCAATCTCCGGATTATCGGCAGGCGCATAGCAGACGAAAACACCATTATTGATCGTCTCGCTGTTGGACGACGTCTGAACCGTACCGGTTTTCGCGGCCACCGGCACCGGATAATCCTTGAACATGGACGCGGTGCCGTCCTCGGAGGCTACCAGCCTCATGCCTTCCTGGATGGGGCCTAAATATTCTCTGCCGGGAAGCGTTCCCAGGTCCTTGACCGCCGGCTGATAGACCACCGAGGTAAAGTCGGCGCTGCGGATATTACTTAAAATCGTCAGGCCGTGGCGTTCGCCGCCGTTGGCGATGGTAGACACATAGTTGGCCAGCTGAATCGGCGTGAAATAGCTGTAGCCCTGGCCGATGGCCGTAAAGACGTTGTCGGCGGCAAACCATTTAATCCCAATAACTTCCTTTTTATAGTCCGGCGTGGCTACATTACCAGCCGATTCCGGCAGCTCGATACCGGTTTTAGCGCCGAAGCCAAAATCATAGGCTGCGTCGGCCATGTTGTCAGCACCCAGCGTGTCACCCAGCGTGTAAAAGAAAACGTTACAGGAATCACGAAGCGCGGTCACGACGTTTTCGGGCCCATGTCCGCCGCCTGTTACGCCATAAATCCAGCAGCGGTACGCGTAGCCGTCATACTTTGTAAAGAGTCCCGTGCAGTTGTAGGTCGTGTTGGCCGTGATCGTCCCGGTTCGTAGTCCGGCCAGCGCCGTGATCATCTTAAACGTGGAGCCGGGATTATATTCTCCCTGGGTGGCGCGGTTAAACAGCGGATTGCTCGCGTTTTCCAGCAAATCGTTATAAGTGCTCGACAGATTCGCCAGATCATACGACGGGTATGAGGCGCAGGCCAGCACCTCGCCGGTATGGACGTCCAGAACGACGACGGCGCCGCCTGTCACACGGTCCTTCTCCGTTCGGTCCGGCTCAGAATTGATCAAATCAATTTTGGCGGCCAGGGAGTCCTCGCAGGTCTCCTGCAGCCCGAGATCAATGGATAAAAACACATTTTCGCCCGGCGTCGGCTCGAGCGTCGTGGTGACGTCGATGACGGTGCCGTTGTCGCTCGTCGTGATGTCCTGCGAGCCGTCCGACCCGTGCAGATAATCTTCGAACGCCCGCTCCGCCCCGGCCTTGCCGATGGTCGAACTGTAGGAATATCCGAGATTTTTGTATTTTTCATACTCCTCGGGACTTAAAAGGCCGATATAGCCAAGCAGATGTGCGGCGTATTTCGTGTGATACACACGCACGGCGGACGTTTCAATATCGACGCCCGGCAGGTTATTGATTTTTAAAAACGTCAGAAATTCAGTACCAACGTCGCTTGCAAAAACATACGGATTCAAGCTGACAATCGCCCGAAGCTCCATTTCGTACCGTACGCCGATGATTAGGCGGGCATCGGGCAGGCTGGTTGTATAACCGATTTTATAGTGGTCCTTCATCCAGACAATCAGTTCGGAAGCAGTGATGTCCTCATCCAAACCAAAGCGGTCAAGATACGCCTTCAGATTTTTTTCCTGCGTGCCCGTCATATCATAAACGTACGTAAACGGCGCGCCGAACGTAAGGGGAAACGTATCGGTGTAGCTGACGTCATAGTCTACGGCGTCATGGACAAGCTCAAGAATAATATCGTTAATGTCCTCCCGGTCCTTAAGGGCATTATACGAGATTGTGACGTTGTACGACGCGCGTGTTGACACCAGCGGCATACCGTTACGGTCCAGGATATCGCCTCGGTCGGCCGTGAGGGTGACGGTCTTTTTGGTTGTGTTCGTTGCCAGCATCGCGTCTTCGCTGGCATCGGCGTCAAATATCTGAAGCTTGTAAAGCGCCGTCATATAAACGGCGATTATGAGCCCCATGACGACGAACAGCAGGATGATCCTGGACGGCTTGTAAAACTTGTTCATTTTAACCCTTTCCAACAGAGCCGGAAGCTATCTTCTTATGAATAGAGGGCCCGTTGTCCGAGCCAGCGGACCACGAAATAAATTGGGACCGTAAATATCATGGAATACAGAATTTGCTTCAGTCCAATGCTCAGCAGCGCCATGATTTCGACACCCGAAAAAAACAGCAGTGAAAACATCGACACAAAGCTGGTGAGCATCAAGGCGGCCAGACAGCACAATACAAACGTCGGAAAACCGTGGGCCATAACCGTTTCGGATAAGATGCCGACGAGAATCCCCACAACCGTTAAAACAACTGTCAAAATAATGACCGGCTGATTGTAAGCCACGTCGCACAGCATACCGGCAAAAAGCCCGTATCCGCCGCCTCGGGAGCTGCCCTCAAACATGGCGATGCCTACGACGGCAATCGGCAGAAGCACGGGGACAATTCCGTTTATCGGCAAAAACGTGAAGACCATGGACTGCAAAATGTATATGACGAAAACAAACAACAGGTGCGCGATTAAAACAAAGGGTATCTTTATTTTTGAAAACGTCCACCTACCCTTCATCATCGGCAACCTCAAAGCTGGTGATCAGGAAAACATCGGACAGACTCGATAAATCCGCGGCGGGCTCAACCGTCGCATATCGGCTCAGGCCCGTATCGTCTGTCAGCACCTCCTGCACCGTTCCCACAACGAGCTCGGCCGGCAGCATACTCTCGCTCCCGGAGGTGATGATAATGTCACCCGCAATAATATCCATTGTGTCCAGAAAAATGTCGAACTTTAAAAGGCCGTCTTTCATCAGTGAAAAATCGCCCGTTGCGATGGACCGTTCGTCGTTGCGCTCTATGTAGGCGGCGACGGAAAAGGTGGTATCCACGACGGTGACGACGGTTGAGGAATTGGGGCCGACGTCGCTGACGACGCCGATCAGATCGCCATATTCGGTGATGACACAGTCGCCGGACTTAACGTCGGAGTTGTAGGAACCCTTATTGATCGTAAAAGACGATACCCAGATGGACGCGTTCCAGCTGATAACGGACGCCGTATCATACTTCTCGTAATTGGGGTAACGCGATTTAAGATTTAAAAGCTCTCGCAAGCGTTCGTTTTCGTTGGAGACATCGATATAGTCGCGGTATTCCTTCTGGAGACGGGCAATCTCATCGTTCAGCCGCTCATTTTCGTCCTGAACGGTATCGTATTTGTAGATATAGCCGTAAATACTTTCAAACGTCTTGGCAACCGACACGGCGACGGTTCGAAAGGGCTTGGACAAAGACGTGAGCGTATTGGTGAAGATGCCGGGATTGCCGCGCGTATTAACGGTAATGAGCGTCACGGCGGCAATGATGACCGCGATCACAAAAAAACCGAAAACTCTGAATTTAAAAAATCTTTTCATGGTATATCTCGCCTTTCAGCACAGTGGGCGCCTGTTCCTTTATCCGCGCAGCGCGGGCAGCTCCGCCCCAAAAGCGCGGAGCATCGGTACAAGGCGGCACAGCGGCAGCCCCATTACATTAAAAAAATCACCGTCGATGCGCTCGATAAAAACGGCGCCGAGCCCCTGCGCGCCATACGCGCCGGCCTTGTCCATAGGCTCACCCGTTTTGACGTACGAGCTTATTTCCTGTTCCGATATTGGACGGAAAAAAACGCGTGTCTGCTCGTAAAAAGTCTCTTCCCGCCCGGCTTTTATCAGGGCGACGCCCGTAAAAACCGTGTGTGATACGCCGGACAGCCGCCGCAGCATATTTTTGGCGTCCGCTTGGCTTTCCGGTTTGCCAAGCGCCGACCCATCCAGATATACCAGCGTATCGGCGGCGAGCACCAAATCGTCTTCCCGGCAGCCTTCGGCCGCTTTACGGGCTTTTTGGAGCGCGATATGCCGGACCGATTCCTCGGGCGGCAAAGCCGGGCTGTTCTCATCCGTGTCGGCTGGCCGGATGATAAAATCCTCAAAGCCCAGCATTTTAACAAGATCGCGGCGGCGCGGGGACGCCGAGGCAAGCACAAGACGCATTATTCAACCCCCCTGAAGTACAAGCCGCGCGTGTAGCTAGCCGGCTCGTATTCGCTCTGGCCCAGATATCGTTTCATGACGGTGACGCATTCCACGGCATTTTCCGTTGTGAACATCAGCCGCTCGGCCCATAGGCCCAGCTTGCCAACCACTTTTCTCTTGTCGGCTAAAAACAGCTTTTTGGAGTTGAGCACCACATTCCGGTGTTTATACTCGGGCACGACGGGAAATGACGCGCCCTGCCGGTCCTTGAGGCCGGAAAAATTATCGCAGGCATGCACGCCGGTGCTGCACTGAATAATACAGTTTTCCGTCAGCATCAACGGCAGCCGTCCGTAGGTAATCAGCTCCGTGTCAATGGGCTTTGACAGGTCCCGGAGCTGCTCGGCACGCATCTCAAACGACAGCGTAGCCGACAAGAAGCCCAGATCCTTCACAGCCCGGAGCGAATGGGAATTAAAAATGTTCAGTCCAAAATCGCCTCTGGGGACAAAGCCCAGGCTTCTGGCAAACTGTAAATGGCCGAGGTTTCCGATAAGCGCTTCGCGTATGCCCAGCCTGCCGGCCAGCTCCAGATAGGACGCGACGTCCTCTTTTTCACTGTCAAATATAACGCGTGGTAGGCGCGCAGCCACAGTGATATCGGGGTCCTGCAAAAACGGCTCCAACAACTGTGCACTATTAACCAGTTCCTCCACGGGAATATAAAGCACGCGCGGCTTCAGCGCCGCCAGTTCTTTTGACAGCTGGGCGGCCTTTAAAACAGACACCGTCAGAAATGGCTTGTCCTCCCGGTTGAGTAAGCGATACCCGGGGACGAATTCGCCCTCCGCACGCGGCTCAAGCGCCTTGCGCTGCTCCATGAGGTCCGCCAGCACATTGCGCCGCATTTCATTAATGGCCGACGTCGGCAACGACAGGCCCTTATCAATGATGCTTTTTACACCGATACAACAAAATGGCGTGCCGCCTGTTTTATGCAGCTGCGTCTGCAGCGTTGTGCTCGTCATTTCCTTGTAGAACGCCAGTTCCGGCGTCGGGCCCTCCGTAGCGGCGCTGTTTCCCACATCGTCGGCAGCCGCCAGCTTGGCCGGTTCATTGCGTTGAATGACGCTCGCGAAGCGGACAGGCACTCTTTGATATTCGCCGTTTAAGTAGTTTTTGCGCGCCGTTGCGAATATCACCTTATCGCCGGGCGTTTCCTCTTCGTGCACGCCGAACATCGCGGCGCCTTTTTGACCTTTGAAATAGCCGTCCGTAAAACCCTGCCTTGAAAAGGCGCTTTCCAGCGCCCGAATATCGTCGGCCGTCGGCGGTTTTTTATCTTTGACGGCCCTCGAATAGATGCCTGTGACGACAGCGGCATACTCCGGGCGCCTCATGCGCCCTTCGATTTTAATGCTGGTCACACCCATTTTCTCCAGCGTGTCGACATAGTCGATCAGGCAGTTGTCCTTGAGGCTCAGGAGATATTCGGCGGCATGGCCGCCGGTGCTGTAGTTTAGCCGGCATGGCTGGGCGCATAGCCCGCGGTTGCCGCTGCGCCGGCCGATCACACTGCTCATGTAGCACTGGCCCGAATAGCTCATGCACAGCGCGCCGTGCACAAAAACCTCCGTTTCAATGGGCGAATACCGGCATATATGCGCGATATCGGCCTCAGGCAGCTCCCGGGCCAGTACGACACGCTTAAGTCCCATGGCCGCGGCAATCTTGACGCCTTCGAGATTATTGATGCTCATTTGTGTGCTGGCGTGTACGGCCACCTCCGGCGCTGCCTGCCGGACGGCCTTCATGACGCCAAGGTCCTGAACAATAAACGCGTCAGCCCCCAGACGGCAGGCCAGCTTGGCCTGCTCGGCCACCGCCGGCAATTCCCGGTCGGTGCAGAGCGTATTGAAGGTGACATATATCTTGACGCCGCGTACGCGGCAGTATTCGGCTGCTTTCTTAAAATCCTCAAGCGTGAAGTTCTTGGCGTTGCGCCGGGCGTTAAAGTCGCCGAATCCCACGTAGACAGCGTCGGCGCCGTTTTGAACGGCGGCGATGATCCCCTCGGGAGAACCCACCGGGGACAATATTTCCAACATATTCCCATCTGCCTTTCACAGGGCTTTCCTCTATAATAAATAGCCTAACACGGCCGTTATAAATAACCCGTAACTTAAACAAAAATTGTGACTATTAATTATATCAGAAGAAATGCCCGTGTTCAACAGACACACAAATAGTTTACATTTAGCTGCAGGCGGGTACCGACGGCCGCCTGCAGCTGCGGCCCGAGAGAAACCCACGCCCCATCGACAAAACCGTTTTACTAATTAAAATACCGACACGCCTTCAACCGCGCCGAAACTTCGGGAGCACGGGGCCGCCGCCGGTTAACGGGCCGAGCAGGAAACCGTACAAACCTAAACAAAATCACTAAATAATCTTGACAAATTTATCATCATTTAATCTTCTGCCTCATTGCCCCACTGGGGAATAACTGTTATAATCAGTCCAGCTATACGGCCGGGACAGCAAAACAAGCCTGTCGCATCAGGACCGCCGGCGCGCCTGACAGCAGCGCGCAGCCAGTTCTTAACAAGCGGCCCAAATGCGGAAGGAGGGGAAACGTCATGGCCGATATGCGCTATATCCTGCCCGGTTCAGACACCATCACACTCAGCGGCCAGACCGCCGACACACTCATCCGGGCCGGCGACGGCGTCGCCGCTCTAATTTATCTGTACGCGCTGCGAACAGGCGGCAGCGTCTCCCTGCGTCAGGCATCCGAGCTTTTCAGCCGCAGCGAGAAGGAAATTACCGCTTCGATGGAGCTTTTAGGCAAGCTAGGTCTTTTAAAATATGAGGAATCGGCAGCGCCGGCACCCGCCATGCCCGTGCAAAAGGACGAGCTGCCGGACTACACGGCGGCCGATATTAAAAATGAGCTGGAAAACGGCAGCGTTTTTTCAGCGCTCGTTAAAGAAATTCAAAAGCTGTTAAACAAAATTCTCACGTCGGACGATTTGATCAAGCTCTTCGGTATCTACGACCACCTTGGTCTGCCGCCGGAGGTCATTTTACAGCTTGTAAGCTACTGTATTCAGGAAAATAAAAAGCCCGACGGGACGGGCCGCGTGCCGACCCTGCGGTATATTGAAAAAGCCGCCTACACCTGGGAGCGTGAGGGCATTTTATCGCTGGAGCTGGCCGAGCAGTACATAAAGGCACGGGAAGAAAAGAAAAGCCTCGTTGGGCAGGTCCAACGCGTGCTGCAGATCAGCGGCCGGTCGCTCTCGGCAAGCGAGCGCAAATATGTCGATTCATGGCTGGCACTCGGGTACTCTCCCGAAGCGCTGGAGCTGGCCTATGACCGGACGGTGCTGAAAACGGGAAAGCTCGCCTGGAGCTACATGGATTCAATTATCGGCAGCTGGCATGCCAAGGGCCTTCATACTCCGGACGATATCCGCATGAAAGACGGCAAAAAATCTCCGGCTGTTAAAAAAGCCAATCCCGCCAGACCATCCGGGACGTCAAAGCCGTCTCAGGCAGAGCTGGCCCACATGCGAAGATTTCTGGAAAAGCTGAGGGAGGAGTAACCGTGTCCATTGACGGCAGAACTCTTGCCAGAGCGAAAGCCATACTGGAAGAGCAAAAATCAGACTATAATAGTAAGCGTGAAAAGCGTCTTCACGAGGTTTATGCCAAATGTCCGCGCGTGGCTGCGATTGACCGGGAGCTTAAAGCCACGGTGATCGACGCGGTTGGCCTGGCTCTGAAAAAAGGGCGGGATACTTATGCGGCTGTTGCCGATATCGCCGACAAAAATCTCAATCTGCAGTCCGAGCGCATCCAGGCCATGATGTCGGCAGGCTTCCCGCCGGACTATCTCGGCGAAGATTATATGTGCCCGCGCTGCCACGACACCGGCTATGTCGGCACAGATATCTGTTCCTGCCTGATGCAGCTGTATAAAACAGAACTTAAATCGTCGCTGAGCAGCCTGTTAAAGCTCGGCAGCGAAACGTTTGACAGCTTTGATCTCGGTTGGTACGACGACACGTATGATCCGGAGCTCGGCATGTCCCCGAGAGACCATATGGAGGGCGTGTGCGAGATGTGCTACCGATATGCCAACAAATTCAGCTACAAATCTACGAATTTGTATTTAAACGGCGGTACAGGACTTGGAAAGACGTTTTTATCGGCGTGCATCGCGCGTGTCGTGGCCGACAAGGGCTATTCCGTTGTTTATGATATGGCCGGCGCTGTTTTCTCCGTGTTTGAGGATGCCAAGTTTTCAAAAAGCGATGATATGGCCGCGCTGCGCGACAAGATCCGGAGATACCTCGATTGCGACCTTCTTATTATCGACGATCTGGGGACGGAAATGACGACGTCGTTTACGCAAAGCGCGCTGTACGAGCTTATAAACGCCCGTCTCATTAATTTCAAAAAAACCATTATTAATTCTAATCTGACGGTCGAGGAGCTGACCGGGCGGTATTCCATGCCCATCGCTTCGCGCATCAAGGGCGAATATATTGTCCTGAAGTTTTATGGCAGCGATATCCGGCTGCTAAGAAATGGATTATAGCGGGTTTATCCGGACGATTGAATAACGCATAATGTTCTGTGAATATTTCCCACGGGGAATATTCATTGATATTACAAGAGTTTTACACATTATCCACGGACTTTTCCACAGGCGTTATGTCTACGCGCTTGTCAAATTATTCACAAGCCTGGCCGCAAGTCCTTCTTTTTGGTGTAAAATTTGCCGCCGGCGAATATAGTTTAATGCGGAAGGTCAATAATTTGGTGATGGTTACCGGCAAAGGTGGTACGGAATTGTCAGATTCAACAAAACAGACGTATATGCGCGGCGCCGCAATCTTGGCGGCCACGGCGATCCTATCAAAAATCATCAGCGCGCTTTATAAAGTCCCGCTGTTCAGCATGCTCGACGACAGTACAGCAGGCTATTACCAGGTCGCCTACAACATCTACATGCTGCTGATTGCCGTATCTACAACGGGCATCCCTGTGGCATTGTCCCGGCTGGTATCGTCAGCCAGCGCAGAAGGCAACAAGCGGCTCGTCAAACGTTATTTTGCGGTCGCGCTGCCGGCCTTTGCGATACTGGGCCTCGTATTAATGCTGCTTGTCATTCAGTTTGCCGACCCTCTTGCCGGCGGGCTGCTCAGCACCCCGGACGCGGCGCCGGGAATCCGCATTCTGGCCCCGGCCATATTTTTCGGCTGTATTGTCGCCGTTTACAGAGGATATACGCAAGGCCACAATAAAATGCTGCCAACCGCCGTATCCCAGCTCATTGAGGTTATTTGCAAGGCGGTCTTCGGGCTGATAATCGCATGGTATCTCATCACTAACGGTTTTGAGAAACCAATTATTTCGGCCGGCGCTCAGCTCGGCGGTGTCATCGGACTCGGCATCGGTATCCCCGTTATGGTTTATTTCAAGCGAAAAATAGACAAAGCCTATCATTTAAAAGCCCCTTCAATATCTCACAGCCTGACTGGCCGACGGGCGGCGCTCCAGCAGGTCCTGAAGGTAAGCATCCCCATCATGCTCGGCTCGGCTTTTATCAGCCTCATGTCGACCATCGACACGATCATTGTTAAATGGCGGCTGGTCGCGGGCGCCGGCTTTTCGCAGGACGGTTCGGACGCGCTGTACGGCATTTATTCCAAAGGTCTGACGCTTTTAAATCTGCCGTCGGCGCTGATCATGCCGATTTGTGTAAGCATCATTCCCGTCATAGCGGCGGCCATAACAAAACGTCATCATGCCGAGGCGCGCAATGTAACGGAGTCGTCCCTGAAGCTCACAAATATCTTTGCCATGCCGGCCGGCGTTGGTATCACCGTTTTGGCCTTCCCCATATACTCGGTACTGTTCGCCACAAGTGATGAAGCAGTCGCCATCGGATCGACCATATTGTCCCTGTTTGGCATCGCGTCTTACTTCGTATGTATGCAACTGATCACAACGGCGCTTCTGCAGGCGCACGGGCATGAGCGCGTTCCCATTTTATCGTACGCGGCAGGCGGTTTTGGGCAAATTGTTGTCGACTATATTTTAGTCAGCAATCCCAATATCAATATTCTCGGGTCTCCGGTCGGGACGCTGACCTGCTATGCTACGATCACGATTGTCAATCTTCTCTTCTTTACATTTAAAGTTAAAAGCAAGCCGAATTTCGCTAAAATCTTTGTCAAACCGCTTTTATGCACCGCTGTCATGGGTGTGGCGGCCAAGGCTGTTTATGAGCTGCTTTACAAGGTCGGCTATAATACGCTTGGCGGCGGCCATCTGGCCCTGACCGTTTATATGGTTGCAGCCATTATCGCGGCCATCATTGTCTATCTTGTTTTGATTGTCGCCACCAAAACAATCACCCAGGACGACATGCGGCATATACCTAAGGGTGACAAAATAGCCGAATTCCTTAAAATCAAGTAAACTCAAGGTTTTTTAGAAAAAAAAGTTGATATTTTGCTTGCGGAACAGGGGAAAGTATGGTAAATTTTGATAACAAAGAAAATTATGACGTTTATGACCTAAAAAAGGTCGTTTCAGCGTTGCGCGGGCCGGGCGGATGCCCATGGGACGCCGAGCAGACACACGAGAGTATCCGGCGTAATTTCCTGGAGGAAGCCTATGAAGCCGTTGAGGCCATCGACGAGGGTGACAGCGCGCATTTGTGCGAGGAGCTCGGCGACGTATTGATGCAGGTGGTGTTTCATTCGGACATTGAGTCGGACGCCGGCCGGTTTGATCTGGACGACGTGGCTGACCGGTCCGTCAAGAAGCTCATTACCCGTCATCCACACGTTTTTGGAACCGTCGAGGTCTCCGGAAGCAGTGAGGTTATCGACAACTGGGACGTCATCAAGCGCGCTGAAAAAAATCAGGAAACGATCGCCGACTCGCTGTTGGCCGTCGCCCGGAGCCTTCCGGGCCTGTGGCGCGCCGAGAAGCTCCAGAAAAAAGCATCCAAGGCCGGGTTTGACTGGCCGGATATCTCCGGAGCAATGGACAAGCTCTACGAAGAGATCGGCGAACTCCGTCAGGCCTCTGAAACGGGCGGCGATACGGAGGAGGAGCTGGGCGACCTTCTGTTTTCAGCCGTCAATGTCGCTCGGTTTTTAAACGTCGACCCCGAAGACGCACTCACCCGCTCCTGCGATAAATTTATCGCTCGGTTCGCCCTAGTGGAGGAAGCGGCAGTCCGTCAGAACCGGGCCATGACGGACATGACCCTTGAGGAGCTGGATAAGCTCTATAATGAAGCCAAACAGCGATTAAAGAGTAAGACCGACGATTAAAATTCGGATTTATTCTTTAAAATAAAAATACAGCAGATTTTTTAGGAGGACAATACAGATGAATAAAGCAGATTTAATAAGCAAAATATCAGCCAATGCCGGATTATCTAAAAAAGACAGCGAGAAAGCGCTCGCCGCGACCATAGACGCGATCACCGTTTCCCTGACAGCCGGTGAAAAAGTCCAGTTGGTCGGGTTCGGCATTTTTGACGTTAAAGAGCGCGCTGAGCGTACGGGCCGCAACCCAAAAACGAAAGAAGTTATCAAGATTCCCGCATCCAGAACGCCGCAGTTCAAGGCCGGCAAGGCTCTGAAGGACGCTGTCGCTAAATAAGCTGATCGCAGCACGATTTACAGTACAGTTATAGTGCTATCTTTATTTGGCTATGATATAATAACGGCGCGGAGTATTTCGTGCCGTTATTTTCATTTTGAATAAAACACGCGACAAAAAGGCGGGGATGTATATGAGGCTTGACAAATATCTGAAGGTATCGCGCCTGATTAAGCGCCGCACCGTAGCAAACGAGGCCTGTGACAGCGCGCACATATCGGTTAACGGCAAGCCGGCCAAGGCCTCTTATGCAGTTAAGCAGGGTGATGTGATCGAGCTGCGCTTCGGTCAGCGCACACTCAAGGTCGAGGTGACGGCCGTTAGTGAAAATGCGACAAAGGCCGACGCCGCCACAATGTATCGGGAAATCGTGTAAACAGGAGCCGGCCTTTGTCCCAAATCACGAAATGCTCTTGAAGGGAAGCCACCATCGACAAATGATACAAAAAATAAGAGCGCTCATTCAAAAAGCGATGGATTATATAAGCAGTTCCCGCGGTGAAGCCGTCCGGTACGTCGTTATCGGTGGATGCACGACGCTCATTGATTACGCGTCGTTTTATCTGATGGACCGCATCCTGCTTATCGATCTCACCGTCTCCAATATCACAAGCACCGTGCTGGCCATCCTTTTTGCCTACGTGGCAAACAAATTCTATGTGTTTAAGTGCCGCAGCGGCTGCTTTTCGGATTTTCTCATTGAATTTTTAAAATTTATCGGCTCGCGCCTTTTTACGATGGTCGTGGAGATCGGCGGCGTGCATCTTTTTGTCGTTATTATCGGACAAAACAGTCTGATCGGCAAAGCGGAGGCCATCGTCATCGTCATCATCTTAAATTATATTTTCAGCAAATTTTTGGTTTTCCGCAAAAAGCGGAACGAGCCGTGACATACTTGAAGCCCGCGCTGGTAGCGCGGGCTCAGCTTATCGAAAAAGCCGCATTCGCGGTTTTTTATCAGGGCCTCGGGGCTGTGCTGATACCAGACCGGCGCGCCTGCTGGTGCTGATACCGCCGGTCGATCGTGTAAAGCCGCCCGTCTTTTTTAAACCGGTACCCGGTCTGCTTAAACGTAAACGGCACGCCCGCGGCAACGCACTGGCGGCGAATATCAAGCACCCAGTCGTAATCGCAGACCCGGGCATTCATCCCGGACTCGCCTCCCACGACCACGCCGCTGGTCCAGACACCGAGATAACTGGAAAGGTCAAGCCGCTCCAGCAGCGGCTCACAGACAATCCCCTTTCCCCGTATGGGCGCCTCGATGAGCAGCGGCAGGCGGAAATTAACCATCGCCTGGTTTTCAACCGTCGTATAAATTGTGACGTTGTCGTAGCCATCTCCCCAGTCGTTAGGAAGCGAAACATTAAAACGATGAATCCGCTTTGTGATAATAAAAAAATGAACGTCCGGCCGCGCACGGATCATCCGCCAGGCCTCGGCGCGCCATTCGTCGGCGTCCTCCACCAAAAAATCCGACGTAAAGCAGGTATACAGCGTTTCACCGGAGGGGACCTTATAGGCACCCAGCCTATCTTTTTGGATGGGGAGGTCAAAGCTTTTTGTTTTGGCCACAACGCTGCTGTCTCTTCCATAGCGCGCATCGGTGCGGTAAACGTAGCAATTCTGGCAGCCGGGCGACGTTTTCCGGCAGCCGTGCCATAAATTCCACATCACAGGCAACGGCCTCCTGATTACACATGTTATATTCAGCATACACGTTCGGATGCAATTGTTCAACACCGCCCGGCGCGGTAATTTCATCGTTTTTTACAAATTGTTCAACCATTGTCAATAAAAGTGTACTATGATAGCTTTATATTGAAGATATGCAATGATTTTTTAATGAAACCGCAGTAAAAAGACCAATAATCATTGTATGGGGGTACGAATATGCCTAAAAAAGTGCTCGTTATTGAAGACGATATCAATATCGCCGAGCTCTTGCGCCTGTATCTTGAGAAGGACGGCTTTGAGGTGCATATCGCCGACAACGGCGGCAAGGGTGTCACCGAGTTTGAGAGGCTGCATCCCGACCTTGTGCTGCTGGATATCATGCTTCCCGTGCTGGACGGCTGGGGCGTTTGCCGTGAGATTCGAAGCCTTTCAAAGGTCCCGATCATTATGCTCACGGCCAAGGGCGAAACATTTGACAAGGTCTCGGGCCTTGAGATGGGCGCGGATGATTATATCGTCAAGCCTTTCGAGGTCAAGGAGCTTCTAGCGCGGGTACATGCCGTTATGCGCCGGTATGAATCGGACGAGGGCGAGCAGTCCAAAAAGCTCGTCTTTGACAAGCTTATTATTAACATGGATTCCTTTGAGCTGATCGTCGACGGCAAGAAAGTAGACGCGCCGCCAAAGGAAATGGAGCTTTTATATCATCTGGCTTCAACACCCAACAGGGTTTATACACGCAACCAGTTGCTGGACGAGGTCTGGGGCTTTGACTATTTCGGGGACTCGCGCACGGTGGACGTGCATGTCAAACGTTTGCGTGAGAAACTGGAAAACGTCAGCGACAAGTGGTCCCTTAAAACTGTCTGGGGCGTCGGTTATAAATTTGAGTTGAATGAAACATGAAGCACAGTATTTATATCCGCAACTTTTATATGACGGCCGGGATTGTCTTTTTAAGCTTTCTCATTCTCGGCACCATGTTTTTTCTCTGGAGCTACCGTCTGGTTATTAACCAGAAGCAGGAATCCATGTCGGTGACGGCCACGGCCACAACGCGCTTTGTCTCCGCCTTCGACCAGCTTTGGGCCGTGGACAGCCCGGAAATGCGGGCGCTGATTAGGCATACCGCCCTGTCCTCCGGCTATCATATCCTCGTAACGGATCTCCACGGCGTCGTCGTAACCAGCTCCGATCTGTCGGTCGTTTCGGAATATATCGGCAAGTCTGTGCCTGAGAGTATCCTTTCTCAGGTTATGCCTGACAGCAGCTTTAATAAAAACTCCGATCTGGGCGGCCTGTATAACGAAGTCCGCTACGTGCTGGGTGTCCCGCTGACAAGAAGCGGCTCAGATTCTTCCATTGTCGGCTACGTCTTTTTATCCAGCCGGACAGGTGAAATCTACATGATCTGGCGGCAGTTCGCGGCCGTCTTTCTGCTCATTTCCGTCAGCGTCTTGTTTTTGACCTTTGTCATTTCGTTTATCACCACCAAACGTCAGGCCGAGCCTCTCAAAGAGATGTCGCTGGCCGCGCGGCGCTTCGCCCGGGGCGATTTTACCACGCGTGTTGAGGACACGGGGCGCGTCGACGAAATCGGCCAATTAACGGACGCGTTTAACCTAATGGCTGACTCCCTTGAACGGTCTGAAAGTCTTCGGCGGGATTTTATCGCCAACGTCTCTCACGAGCTGAAAACACCGATGACCGTTATCTCCGGCTTTTCAGACGGAATTCTGGACGGCACGATCCCCCATGACAGCGAGCGAAAATATTTAGAGGTCATCTCCTCGGAAACCAAGCGTCTGTCCCGCCTCGTACGAAACATGCTCGACATGTCGCGCATCCAGTCCACTTCGACGGAAACGCTGCTGCGCGGGCAGTTTGACATCTCGGAGATTATCCGCGTCACGCTCCTGGGGCTGGGCGGAAAAATAGAGGCTAAAAGCCTCGATGTCGACATTGAGCTCCCTGAAGAGCCGATTATCACGCGCGGTGAGAAGGATTCCATTACGCAGGTTGTCTACAATCTGCTTGACAACGCCATTAAGTTTGCCGAAGAGGACTCGGCCGTCAGCATCAGCCTGTGGAAGCAGGGCCAGAAAGCCTATGTATCAATCGAAAACAAGGGCGACAATATCCCGGCCGATGAAATGCCGCTGATCTTTGACCGGTTTCATAAAACGGACCGCTCGCGCAGCGAGAACCGGGACGGCACGGGCCTTGGCCTTTATATCGTCAAAACCATTTTAGACAATCACAACGAGGATATCTTCGTCACCAGCAGCGGCGGCTTCACTAAATTTACGTTTACCCTGACGGTTGTCAGCACTAAAAGCGCGTCGTAAAAAAGCGGCTTTTGTCGCGCTCACACCAGGTGTAGTTAGTCCTGTTAAATGGAAAATTCTAATTTACAATTTATTAAAATTCTATTCACACAAAGAACTTATTTTAGGCTTATTATGAAGATGTTGAAACGAACATTACCAGCCAGCAAATTTCCCAACCATTTACTTCAGATGTCCCTACCATTCACCGTACTATCCTCCCCACCCCCCTCGGCTGTAATGAACGCTTCGATTTATCCCGAATAACTCCCTCTCTTTTCGAAAAGCCTCCGACCCAAAGTCGGAGGCTTTTCGATTTAAGCTGTTGAAAAAGCCTAAAGGCTTTTTCAACAAAGGGATTGCATGGCGGATGCTCAGTCACATCCGCCATGATAAGTGTCATTTCTGATGCGCATGTCCCTGGAAATGACCGATTTAACTTTATTCCCGCCTTGCGCGGCGGCAACTCTGCGAGGCTGCACTATAAGGCGGCTGCCTAGCAGCCGCCCTAGGCTGTCGAAAAAGCCGCATTCGCGGCTTTTTCGACAAATAAAGGATTCTCACGCTAAGGCGCTCGCAAAGTAATGCTTTTCGGAAGTGAATGCCTCAAAGCATTAAAATCAAAAATTTTCGCCGATGAGACCAGACAACTCGCCGTCATCGACGAAAATTAAATCGCACGGCGATTGGACGCACAAAAGAAGGACAAAAGACTTTTTGGACAAGCTAAGGCGGCTGCCTCATAGCAGCCGCCCCGCAGATATTCAATCTCATGCGTAGGGACGGCCACCTTCCGTCCGCTTTTAAGCTATTACCTTGGTAAAGCCGTACGTCAGCCCCACAACGAGCAGGCCGGCAATGACAACGCCCGCGGCAATGGCCGGAATGGCGGCCTTAAGCCGGATGTTTAAAAGCGCCGCGATGAGAGACCCTGTCCACGCGCCGGTGCCCGGCAGCGGGACTGCGACGATAAGAATCAGCCCGATGATCTCGCCTTTATACAAAAGGTCGCCCTTGCTGTACGCCTTCTTTTCCAGACGTTCGGCAAAGTGGACCAGCCGACTGTTCTTCGTTTTCATCCAATCCAGGATACGGCGGATAAAGATAATAATAAACGGGATGGGCACCATATTCCCCACCAGGCTCACCCCAAGGCACAATAGCGGGTTGAGACCAAGCGAGACACCCAGCGGGATAGCCCCGCGCAGCTCGACAATCGGCAGCATGGAGACAAAAAAGGTGATGATAATTTTACCCAGCTCAGACGATTGCAGCAAATCCAGCAGATTCAATAAAACAACTCCTATACCGTTAATTATTGACCGCGAAGTTTAATGATCCGGTCGCGCAGGACGGCGGCATATTCGAATTCCAGCATTTTGGCCGCATTCTGCATTTCTTTTTCCAGCTTGGCGATGGCCTCGTCACGCTCGCGCCGCGTCAGCTTAACGTCGCCTGCGCGCTCCGCAGTGGTCTGCTCATCCTGCGAAATTTCAAGCAGGTTGCGGATACTCTTGACAATCGTCTTGGGTACGATGCCGTGGGCCTCATTATAGGCCGCCTGCTTGGCGCGCCGCCGCTCTGTCTCGCCGATGGCAGCATGCATGGACCGCGTAACCTTGTCGGCGTACATGATAACGGTACCCTCGGCGTTTCTGGCCGCACGTCCGATGGTTTGTATGAGGGATGTCTCGCTTCGGAGAAAGCCCTCCTTGTCCGCATCCAGAATAGCCACGAGGGACACCTCCGGCAAGTCCAGCCCTTCACGCAAGAGGTTAATACCGACGAGGGCGTCGAACTCGCCAAGGCGCAGGTCACGGATGATCTCCATGCGCTCTGTCGTCGAGATGTCGTGGTGCATATACCGCACGCGGATGCCGGCGTTGGTCAGATAATTGGTGAGGTCCTCCGCCATCTTCTTCGTGAGCGTCGTGACGAGGGTCCGTTCTTTTTTTGCCGTACGCGCGTTGATCTCCCCGATCAGATCGTCAATCTGTCCGTCCACAGGCCGCACGGTAATCGTCGGGTCCAACAGTCCCGTCGGACGGATAATCTGCTCGACGATCTGCGACGAGCGCGATTTCTCGTATTCCGACGGCGTGGCCGATACGTAGACAAACTGCTTCACCCGCTCGTTGAATTCATCGAATTTCAGCGGCCTGTTGTCAAACGCCGACGGCAGGCGGAAACCGTATTCCACAAGGCTTTCCTTACGCGCACGGTCCCCGTTGTACATGGCCCGAACCTGCGGCAGCATCACGTGGCTTTCGTCGACGAACAACACGAAGTCCTTCGGGAAGTAATCGATGAGCGTCATGGGCGCGGAGCCCGGCGGCCGTCCGCTGATTACGCGGGAATAGTTTTCGATGCCGGTACAGTAGCCAAGCTCCCGCATCATTTCAATGTCGTACATCGTCCGCTGATGCAGGCGCTGGGCCTCCACCAGCTTGTTCTGACTCTCGAAATATTCGATGCGCTCCACAAGCTCCTTCTGGATCTCCTTGATGGCGCGCTCCATTTTCTCTTCCGTCGTAACATAGTGCGAGGCCGGATAGATCGCCACGTGGGACAGATTATGGACCGGCATACCTGTTACGACGTTTATTTCGCTGATTCGTTCGATTTCATCGCCAAAAAATTCGACGCGGATGGCATTTTCCCGCGCGTACGCCGGAAAAATCTCCACCGTGTCGCCCCGAACCCGGAACATATTGCGCTCAAAGGCTATATCGTTGCGGCCGTAGCGGATCTCCGTAAGCTTCTTAAGAAGCGCGTCACGGTCCCGCGTCTGGCCGACGCGCAGGGACACGACCAGATTGGCGTAATCGATCGGGTCACCCAGACCGTAGATGCAGCTGACAGACGAGACAACAATGACATCCCGCCGCTCAAAAAGTGACGACGTCGCCGAGTGGCGCAGCCGCTCAATCTCGTCGTTGATGGCGCTGTCCTTTTCGATATACGTGTCCGTGTGGGGGATATAGGCCTCCGGCTGATAATAGTCGTAATACGACACAAAAAATTCAACGGCGTTTTCCGGGAAAAACTCCTTAAACTCGCTGCACAGCTGCGCGGCCAGCGTCTTGTTGTGCGCCAGGACAAGGGTCGGCCGCTGGAGCTTTTCGATAATCTTGGCCATTGTAAACGTCTTGCCCGAGCCGGTGACGCCGAGAAGCGTCTGCTCCTCAAACCCCAGCTCGACGCCATTCGCCAGCGCCTCAATCGCCTCCGGCTGGTCGCCGGAGGGTTTATATTCACTTATAACTTTAAATTCTGGCATATCTAACCTCAATGCATAACAAAAACAACAGCGTAACAAATGTGCCCAACGGGCGATTGTACAGATGTCTTACAGATGCCTGCCCCGGTATTACGCCAAAAGCTCCCGCAGCGCGTCAAACACCTTCGGGCTCGTGATGATCAGATGGTCGCTGCGGATGCTTTCAGGAGTGCTATCGTTCGATGCTTTAAAATAACCCACCGCGGCTCCGGCCTCCCGGGCGATCAGCTTGGCCGCCGCGACGTCCCAGGCACTGAGCGTCGCCTCGTAATAGCCCTGCAGACGCCCACAGGCCACCCAGCAGATGTCGAGTGCGGCGGAGCCGAGCCTTCTGATGTCCCGGATATGCGGCAGGACCCGCTCGATGCGCTCTGTCAGCGTTTTAACGTCGTGCTTTACATAGGGAAAACCCGTCGCTATCAGGCAGGTTGCCAAATCATCCGTATCCTTTACGCCAATCCGCCTGCCGTTTAAATAAGCGCCCGCGCCTTCGGCGGCGTAAAACAGCTCGTCCAGAAACGGATTGTAGACCACGCCGGCCCGTACCCGCCCCGCATCGGCATACGCGATGGAGACGGCCGCCATAAAATGGCCGTTGGCGTAATTCACCGTACCGTCAATGGGGTCGATGACCCAGGTCGGCTTATGCAGATCGTAATTGCGCTCCGTGTCCTCCTCGGACAGGAACATATGGTTTGGGTAGAGCTTGTGTATTTCACTTTTAATGATATCGTTTGATATGAGGTCGGCGTTTGTCACAAGCTCAACGCCGTATTTCATATCCTCCGTCAGCGCGTCCTCGTCCCGGAGCTGCTTGATCTTTTCTCCGGCCAGGCGCGCGATGCGAATGGTTTCCTTGAGTAATTGTTCCAAAATAATCTCCGTATCGTTAATAATCCTAAGCCTGCTGAAAAAAGCCGTTGTCGGCCAGTGAAACAAAATCGTCGTCGGCCACAATAATATGGTCGGCTAAAACAATATCAACGGCGCTCAGCGCGCTTTCGACGCGGCGCGTCGTCTGCTGGTCCTCCTGGGACGGCAGGGCTATCCCGCTCGTATGGTTGTGGGCGAGGATAACACTGGTGGAATTATATAAAAGCGCGTTTTCGACGATCTTCCGGATGCTGACGTTGGCCGAATTGACGCTGCCGCGAAACAGCAGCTTGCAGTTTAGCACCTTGCATTTCGCGTCCAGACAGACCATGTAAACCGTCTCATCACGTTCGGCATAGAAATACGGCAGCAAATATCGCCCGGCCTTTTCTGTGGAATCGAGGATATCCTCAAGGCTCGTGCGCGACATCAGATAGCGCCGGCTGACCTGTGGTATGAGCTTGATATACAGCGCCGAATTGGCGCTGATGCCGGGCACCTTGGACAACTCGTCGGCCGGCGCGTCAAAGACGGCGGCCAGGGAGCCGAAACGGTCCATCAGCTCGTGGGCGATGGGATTGACGTCGCCCCGGGGTAGCGCATAAAAAAGCAGCAGCTCCAAAACGCTGTGGTCGTCGAAATTTTCAAGTCCGTGCTCTGAAAACCTTTTTTTCATCCGCTCCCGATGCCCGTCGTGAACGCTCATGGCTTCCGGTCCGCCCCGTATTCGGCAAGATAGTCCAGCATTTTTTGTTTCCGGGCGTCGCTGTCGGGAATGGAAGCTATAATGTCCCGGACGGTAATGATCGGGTAGACCTTGATGCCCAGCGTGTCACGCAGCTCGTCGAGCGCCGACAGGCTGCCTGTCCCGCGCTCCATCCGGTCTACCGAAACGTACAGCGCCGCGATGGTGACGGACGCGATGCCGGACAAAAGTTCGATGCTTTCGCGCACCGCCGTCCCGGCTGTGACGACGTCTTCAATGACGGCCAGACGATCGCCGTCCTTCGGTTTGTAGCCGACGATAGCGCCGCCCTCTCCGTGATCCTTGATTTCCTTGCGGTTAAAGCAGTACGGCACATCCCGCCCGTGATGGCGGTACAGCGAGGACGCCGCCGCGACCGACAGGGGGATGCCTTTATACGCCGGGCCAAACAGCGCGTCAAACGTCTCGCCGCTTTGGACGATACAGTCGGCGTAATAATCGCCCAGCTGCGTGATCTGCGCACCGGTCTTATAATGGCCGGTATTGATGAAGTAAGGCGTCCGGCGTCCGCTCTTCGTCGTAAAGTCTCCAAAGGTCAAAACGCCCGCGCCTGCCATGAAATCAATAAACTCTTTTGTGCGGCTCATAAAAAGCCCCTTCCAGTATTTTTAAATCAAAATTTATTATATCATTACCCATTTAGGCGTTCAATGCTTTTACCAAAAACAAATCATCCTAAAATGTTGAATTATCGCGCATTCGGATGTATAATAATCTTTAACGCACAGGCCCTGAAAGGGGCGAAAAAAGCGCAAAATGCGCCCCCGAAAAAGCCAGATAAGACAAAATCAGCCATTCGTGGGATATTTACATACAGGTGAAATAATGAGCTATAAAATCGGCATTGATATCGGCAGCACAACCGTTAAAACCGTTGTCCTCGACGAGAATGACAATTTGATATTCCGCGCGTACGAGCGGCACCTTTCCAAGGTCCGCGAAAAAGCGGCCGAGCAGCTGCGCTCGGCATCAGCTACGCTCAAAGGCCAGCGCGTGCGCGCCGTCGTCACCGGCTCGGCCGGCCTGGGCCTCGCCAAGGCGTCCGGCATGAGCTTTGTGCAGGAGGTCTACGCCACGGCCACCGCCGTCACAAAATATATTCCAGATACGGACGCCGTCATTGAGCTTGGCGGCGAGGACGCCAAGATCATCTTCTTTGGCGGCGGCCTTGAGGAGCGGATGAACGGCTCCTGCGCCGGGGGCACCGGCTCTTTTATAGACCAGATGGCCACCCTTTTAAACGTCAGTATTACGGAGCTTGACGCGCTGTCGCTTCGCCATGAAAAAATTTACCCCATCGCCTCGCGCTGCGGCGTATTCGCCAAAAGCGACATCCAGCCGATCCTCAATCAGGGCGGCCGGCGCGAGGACGTCGCCGCGTCCATCTTTCAGGCCGTGGTAGACCAGACAGTCACCGGCCTGACCCAGGGCCGGGAGCTCACCGGCAAGATCGTTTTTCTCGGCGGCCCGCTGACCTTTTTAAAGGGCCTGCGCGCCCGCTTTGTCGAAACGCTCGCCCTGGATGACGAGCATGCCGTCTTCCCGGAAAACGCCGACTGCTTCGCCGCTCTCGGCGCAGCGCTCACGGCGGACACGGGCGATGTGTCCATCTTCGAGGATTTACTCTCGCAGCTGGAGCGCTCGGTTGACGCTTCGGTTTTGACGGACGTGATGGAGCCGTTGTTCCGCACCCAGTCGGATTACGACGAATTTGCAGCGCGGCACAATCAAGCAACGCCCGTTACGGTTGACGCCGCTTCGTACAAGGGCGACGCCTATCTCGGCATCGACGCGGGCAGCACAACAACGAAGCTGGCGCTCATCACGCCGGACGGCGGTATCTTATACAGCTACTACGCCTCCAACAAGGGCGACCCGGTCTCCATCGTCAAGCAGCAGCTGCAGGCCATTTATAAGCAGTTCGGCGGCCGGATTAACATCCGCTCGAGCGCCGTCACCGGCTACGGCGAGGACCTGATTAAAAACGCCTTCCGGGTTGACAACGGCCTGGTGGAAACAATGGCGCATTTCCGGGCCGCGCGCCATTTTGACCCGAACGTTGACTTCATCATCGACATCGGCGGTCAGGATGTCAAATGCTTTAAAATACGCGGCGGCGCGGTGGACAGCATTTTGCTCAACGAGGCCTGTTCGTCCGGCTGCGGCAGCTTTATCGAAACGTTTGCCAACGCGCTCGGCTACGATATCGCGGCATTTTCCAAGCTGGGGCTTTTTGATCCCGCGCCCGTTAACCTCGGCTCGCGTTGCACCGTTTTCATGAACTCCAGCGTCAAGCAGGCGCAGAAGGAGGGCGCGTCGGTATCTGCCATATCGGCGGGGCTCTCCATCTCCATCGTTAAAAACGCTGTGTACAAGGTTGTCCGCGCGGCCAGCGCCGACGACCTGGGTGAGCATATCGTTGTACAGGGCGGCACGTTTTTAAACGACGCCGTACTGCGCGGCTTTGAACGCGAGATCGGCCGGGACGTAACGCGCCCGACGATTGCGGGGCTGATGGGCGCTTACGGCGCGGCGCTGTCGGCGCTTGATCTGTGCAGCACCGGCTCCACGCTTTTAGACAACGCGGCGCTTGAGCAGTTTACCCATACGGCCAAGCCGACTCAATGTATGGGCTGCACGAACCACTGCAGCCTGACCATTAATACTTTTGACAACGGACGCCGCTTTATTTCCGGCAACCGCTGCTCCAAACCGCTGGGCTACGCCGAGGCCAAGGAGCCCAATCTCATGAAATATAAATATAACAAGCTGCGCGCCATGAAAGGCGTCGGAACGGGGGACGGCTCCCGCGGGACCATGGGCATCCCCTTCGGGCTTAACATGTATGAAAATCTGCCGTTCTGGTTCGAGTTTTTTACGAAACTCAATTTTGAGGTGGTGCTCTCGCCGGAGTCGTCCCGGTCGGTTTACATCAAGGGCCAGCGCACCATCCCGTCCGACACGGTTTGCTACCCGGCCAAGCTGATGCACGGCCACATTGAGCATCTTGTCGACTGGGGCGTGGACACGATCTTCTATCCGTGCCTGCCCTACAATTTCGACGAGGGTATCGGTGATAACAATTATAATTGCCCCGTCGTGGCCTATTACCCCGAGCTTTTAGCGGCCAACATGCCGCGGCTGAAGGACGCACGCTTTTTAAACCCGTACTTCGGGCCGCACAAGAAAAAGGGCTTTATGCAAAAAGCCGGCGAATACTTTTTGGAACAGTTCAATATCCCCAAAAAAGAAACGAAAAAAGCCGCTCTGAGCGCGTATGACGCTTACGAGGCCTACCGGCAGGATATAATCCGCGAAGGCGAAAAAATGATCCAATATGCCCGGGAAAAGGGCAAGCGGATCATCGTTGCGGCCGGACGGCCGTATCATATAGACCCGGAGATTAACCACGGTATCGACGAGCTGATCACCTCCTACGGCCTCGTTTTGATCACGGAGGACGCCGTGTCGCATCTGCTGGAAAAGGAAAGCCGCAAGGTGTTAAACCAGTGGACGTATCAGGCGCGGATGTATAACGCCGCGCGGTACGTTGTAACCCAGCCGGACATGCAAATGGTCCAGCTCGTCTCCTTCGGCTGCGGCACGGACGCCATCACAACGGATGAGCTCCGGAGCATTCTGGAGGACAGCGGCAAGCTCTACACACAAATCAAAATTGACGATATCAACAACCTCGGCGCGGTGCGTATTCGTATCCGCAGCCTTATCGCCGCGATGGATTCCCGCATGACGGAAACGGCGAAGGCCACCGTATAAGGAAAGAGACAGTATGGCTAAACTTACATACGACGAAACAGGACGCCTCCTTTTTACAAAGGAGATGAAAAGTGACTACACGCTGTTAATGCCGCAGATGCTGCCCGTCACGTTTACAATGCTCAAAAAGGTCTTTGAGCTTGACGGATACAAGATTGACATGCTCGAAACGTCCCACCGCGGCATCGTGGACACGGGCCTCAAGTACGTGCACAACGACACGTGCTACCCGGCGCTCCTGGTTATCGGGCAGCTGATTGAAGCCGTTAACAGCGGCAACTACGACAAGCACAAGGTGGGCCTGCTCATTACGCAGACGGGCGGAGGCTGCCGCGCCTCCAACTACATCCACCTGCTGCGAAAAGCGCTCGTCAAGGCCGGGTTGGAATACATACCCGTCGTCTCCGTCAATTTATCGGGCCTGGAGAAAAACCCCGGCTTTTCCATCCCGCTCAAAACGCTGCGCCGGCTGGCAACGGCGATGATCTACGGAGACCTGCTCGTATGGTTGAAAAATCAATGCCTGCCGTACGAGATGACAAACGGCGTGACCGACACGCTTACCACCCACTGGACGGACCGGCTCGTCACGCTGTTTGGCGAAGGGCACGGCATGCGTAAAAAGGAAATGCGCCATCTCATGGCGCAGATTACCGCCGATTACGCCAAAATCGAGCGGCAGGGACCGCAAAAGCCCCGCGTGGGCATCGTCGGCGAGATCTACGTCAAGTTCGCCCCACTCGGCAACAACGGTCTGGAACAATTTCTTTTGACCGAGGGCTGTGAGCCCGTCGTGCCGGGTTTGACAGACTTCATGATCTTCAAGATCAATAACCGCGTCGTGGACGTGGATCTATATAAGGGCCGGAAAATCAAAAAGCTCATCGTGGGCTTCTTCCAGAAATACATCGAGGACCTGCAGGATATCATGATCGAGGCCGTTAAAACGCAGCCGTCGTTTCGCCCGATGGGACGGTTTTCCGACTTGCAGCGCCTCATCAAGGGCTATCTCGGCTACGGCAACAAGATGGGAGAGGGCTGGCTTCTCACCGCCGAGATGCTCGAGCTCATCCATACGGGCACGAAAAACATCGTCTGCACGCAGCCCTTTGGCTGTTTACCCAACCACGTCGTCGGCAAGGGTATGATCCGCGCCCTGAAGGACGATCATCCGGACTCCAATATCGTGGCCATTGACTACGACCCCGGCGCGACGAAGATCAATCAGGAAAACCGCATTAAGCTGATGATCGCCAACGCGGACCGGATTATCGGACAGGTCAAGGAGGATACTGTATGCACGGAAAACGCATCCTCATCCTCGGCTGCTGCGGCAGCGGTAAAACAACCTTCGCTCTCAAGCTCGGCGAATTAACCGGCCTGCCGGTTGTCCACCTGGATAAGCTTTTTTGGAAGCCCGGCTGGGTCCAGCCCACACGGGAAGAATTTTATTCAAAGCTGGAGGCCGAGCTGTTAAAGGACGCGTGGATTATGGACGGCAATTACGGCAGCTCGCTCCCGCTCCGGCTGCGATACTGCGATGCGGTCATCTATTTTGATCTGCCCCGTCCCGTCTGTATGACCGGCATCTTGAGCCGCTCGGTAAAAAACCGCGGACAAACCCGCCCCGACATGGGCGAAGGCTGCCCCGAAAGAATTAATGTGGAATTCGTCCTTTACACCTGGCGTTTTAAAAACACCGAGGGACGCCGGCTAAAGGACCTGCTGTGCGACTGCGGCAAGCCCGTTGTCCGGCTCCGGTCCCGACGGGAGGCCGAAAGATATCTGGAGGCTTACAACCATGCACGAGCTTGAAACAGACCGGCTCATTCTTCGGCCGCTGACATCGGCCGATTACTCGGCCATATCCAACATCGCGTCCGATGAGGACATCGTCAAATACATGGTCTGGGGCGATTATAACGAAGAGGAAACCATCCGGTATCTCGAAAAGTGTGAAGCCGACTGGAAAACAGCACCGCAGATGAATTATGAGTTTGGAATCGTGCTAAAGGAAACCGGCGCGCTCATCGGCGCGTGCTGGCTGCACCTGGAGAATAACCGGCGCTGCGGCGAGCTTGGCTGGGTCCTGCACAGGGATTGGTGGCGACAGGGCCTCATGACCCAGGCCGCCGGCGCGCTGTTCCGCTTCTGCTTCGAAGACCTGCGGCTGCACCGCGTATACGCCCACGCCCGGGTTGAAAATCACGGCTCCTATAAACTCATGGAGAAATACGGCATGCGCCGCGAGGGGCTCTTTAAGCAGTGCGATCCGATCCGTTTTGTCGAGCCGGAGGCCTGGGCCGATGTATACTTATACGCCGTTTTAGATACAGAATACCTTAATACCGAAATACCATACCAATCACATGCGCCGGACAGTTTTGATGCCGGACGCAGAAAATAACGAAACCTTAATACATAACACTATCTACATTAACGGACGTTGCGCCCGTTGATACCGAATACAGAGGACATATAAATGCGTGATAACATTTTTATTAAAGGCGCGCGGGAAAACAACTTAAAAAACATCGACATCGAGATTCCCCGGGACAAGCTCGTCGTCATGACCGGCATTTCCGGCAGCGGCAAATCCTCGCTGGCGTTTGACACAATCTACGCCGAGGGGCAGCGCCGTTATGTGGAATCACTGTCGGCTTACGCACGCCAGTTTTTAGGCCAGATGGAAAAACCCGACGTCGATTACATTGAGGGGCTCTCCCCCGCCATATCCATCGATCAGAAGACCACGAGCCGCAACCCGCGCTCAACCGTCGGTACGGCTACGGAAATCTACGATTACCTGCGCCTTTTATGGGCGCGTGTCGGCGTGCCCCACTGCCCGAACTGCGGCAAGGAAATTAAGCAGCAAACGATTGACCAGATCATCGACCAGGTGCTGACTCTGCCGCCGGCCTCGCGTATCCAGGTGCTCGCGCCTGTCGTGCGCGCGCGCAAGGGCGAATACCAGAAGGTGTTCGAGGACGCGCGCAAAAGCGGCTATGTACGCGTGCGCGTGGACGGAATCACCTACGATCTCACCGAGGACATTAAACTCAACAAAAACAAAAAGCACACCATTGAAATCATTGTGGACCGGCTCGTCATTAAGGATGATATTGCCCGCCGCCTCACAGACTCCGTTGAAACGGCGGCCACCCTCGCCGGCGGCACCGTCATTATTGATATCGTCGGTGAAGAGCGGGAACTGCTCTTTTCCCAAAATTACGCCTGTGAAGACTGCGGCATTTCCATTGAGGAGCTGACGCCCCGGCTGTTTTCCTTCAACAGCCCGTACGGCGCGTGCCCCGCCTGCACGGGCCTTGGCACCCAGCTGCGGGTAGACCCCGATATCATCATCCCGAATCCGTCCCTGTCAATCATGGAGGGGGGTATCTCCGCCTCCGGCTGGGGCAATATTAAAAACGACGGCATTTCCCGCATGTACTTCGAGGCGCTGGCCAAGAAATATAAATTCAACCTCAATATGCCCATCAAGGACCTTCCGGAGGGCGTACTGGATATCATCCTGTATGGCACAAAGGGCGAAAAGCTCGTATTGCATTACGACCAGCCCCGCGGCAAGGGTACGCTTAACCAGCCGTTCGAGGGCATCGTCCGTAATCTCGAGCGCCGCTACAAGGAAACGCAGAGCATGTCCATGCGCTGGGAGCTGGAGCAGTATATGTCCGAGCACCCCTGCCCGGACTGCGGTGGCCGCCGCCTGAAAAAAGAGGTGCTGGCCGTTACCGTCGGCGGCATTAATATCGTCGACTTTACAGACAAGTCTATTGTGCAGGCGCTTGATTTCCTCGATCAGCTAACGCTGACGGGAAAGGACGAAATGATCGCCAGCCGCATCCTCAAGGAGATACGCGAGCGGCTCGGCTTCCTCCAAAGCGTCGGGTTGGAGTATTTGACGCTCAGCCGCCAGGCCGGGAGCCTGTCGGGCGGCGAAAGCCAGCGCATCCGGCTGGCCACGCAGATCGGCTCGTCGCTCATGGGTGTTTTGTATATTCTGGACGAGCCGTCCATCGGGCTGCACCAGCGCGACAACGCGCGGCTTCTGGAAACGCTTAAGCACCTGCGGGACCTTGGCAACACGCTGCTCGTCGTCGAGCACGACGAGGAGACCATCGCCGAGGCCGATTTCGTCGTGGACATTGGCCCGGGGGCCGGCGTGCACGGCGGCGCGGTTGTCGTGGCGGGTACGGTGGACGAGGTCAAGGCCTGTGAAGCCTCCCTGACCGGCCAGTATCTGAGCGGTGCGAAAAAGATACCTGTCCCGGAAAAACGCCGGCCGGGCAATGGACACTTCCTCACCATCCAAAAAGCGTCGGAAAATAATCTCAAGGACATCGACGTTAATATTCCGCTCGGTGTTATGACATGCGTTACGGGGGTATCGGGCAGCGGCAAATCCTCGCTCATCAACGAGGTCGTCTATAAAACGCTTGCCGCCGAGCTCAACCGTGTCAAGGTCCGCCCCGGCAAGCATGAGAGCATCGCGGGCATGGAATACCTCGACAAGGTCATCGACATCGACCAGTCGCCCATTGGGCGCACACCGCGCTCCAACCCGGCCACGTATACCGGCGTTTTTGGCGATATACGGGCACTTTTCGCCTCGACGCAGGACGCGCGGGCGCGCGGTTATACCCAAAGCCGCTTTTCATTCAACGTGCGCGGGGGCCGCTGCGAGGCCTGCTCCGGCGACGGCCTGATTAAAATCGAGATGCACTTTTTGCCGGACATCTACGTACCCTGCGAGGTCTGCAAGGGCAAGCGCTACAACCGCGAAACGCTGGAGGTACGCTACAAGGGTAAAAACATCTACGAGGTCCTCGACATGACTATTGAGGAGGCTCTCGGCTTCTTTGAAAACATGCCAAAGATCAGCCAGAAGCTGCAGACACTGCTGGACGTCGGCCTCGGCTATATCAAGCTCGGCCAGCCGTCCACTACCCTGTCCGGCGGCGAGGCCCAGCGCGTCAAGCTCTCCACAGAGCTTTCCAAACGCTCCACCGGCAGCACATTTTACGTGCTGGACGAGCCGACGACCGGCCTGCACACCGCGGACGTACATCGCCTTATTGAGGTGCTCGAGCGCCTGACGGACGCCGGCAACACCGTCGTCGTCATCGAGCACAACCTTGAGGTCATCAAAACAGCCGACTACATCATTGACCTGGGGCCTGAGGGCGGCGATAACGGCGGCGAGATTGTCTGCGACGGCACGCCGGAAGAAATCGTTAACTGCGAAAGAAGCTACACCGGAAAATTTTTAAGGCCGCTGCTAGATAAATAGAACCTTCGCGACGGCGAGTTGTCTGATCTCGGCAGCGGAAATTGTCTGATAGCAACACTCTGAGGAATTCATTTCTGAAAATCGTTACTTTACGAGGCCCGCAGGTCGAGAGCCTTAATATGTCGAAAAAGCCGCGGGTGCGGCTTTTTCGACAGGCTGACACGGCGTATACTCTCGTATACGCCGTGTTTGATTATAGAATTTATGTATTAACCGAGGACGTTTTTCGCGCCGTACCAGGCTCGGGTGTAGTAATCACTGTTCAAGTCTGAGATTACAAGACCGACCTTTGGGCAGGATGCGTGCACAAACTGACCATTTCCTATGTAGATACCAACATGTGTCACGCTATAACCGCCATTTGAGGAAAAGAACACCAAATCACCCTGCTGGAGTTCTGACTTGGAAATTTCGACGCCGTCGAAGGCAAACTGACTGTTCGCCGTACGTGTCACATTGTAGTCAAATTGGTTGAACACATAATGGACAAAACCCGAGCAATCAAATCCGCTGGATGGTGACGCACCGCCATATACATAGCTGTATCCAACATACTGCAGCGCAAAGTCCACCACCTGCTGACGCATGGACTTTTCTTCGGCTGACAGCTGTGTAAGCGTTACGCTGACCTTTGTGGGATTACCAGTCTCATTTTCAATAATGTTCAGGAAATCGGAGCGTATGTAACCGGTCACACCGTCATGTTCAATCTTATACCAACCGTTATTGATGCCGACAACCTTCACGATCGTGCCGTTGTCTTCATCCATCAGCACGTCTCCGGTAGTCGACGGCTCGTCCCGCATGAACACGTCGTCTCCTACGATCATCCCCACGGCGTCAAAGTTCTCCGCCGTCAGCACGTCCTTTACATACAACGCCGCGACATAGCCCACCTTGCCATGGTAGTTAACGTGATACCATTCGTCGTTCGTTTTTTCGAGAATGACCATCCGTTCATCAGCGCCGATAGTATATACGATGTCGTACGTTGTATCGGGACCGGTACGGATATTAAGCGAAGTGGCTCCAACCGTTGCCGCACCGTAAGCGATATTGCCCGCCAAGGAAGTTATGTACTGCGCCGGGACAATGACCGCCAGGATTGCCAGTACGATCAAAAGCTTTTTGAGAATTCTCAATAATCTCACGCCTTTCGGTTCTGATTATTTTGAGCTCAACGCCCGATCAAGCCATACGGCTGCAACGTCTATGGCTGCATATAAGCTTGTTTTTTCGCTTTTCTTGACGACTCTGTCGCGGGATTTTAAGTTGGGATCCGTCAGCTGAAGCTGAATGATTACTTTGGTCGCCACATCCATATCCTTAACCTTTTTTGTTTCGGCTATCTGGATCATGATGATATATTTATCCGCCATGCTGCCGTAGTAAATAAGGTTATCCTTCCGGCGCAGCGGATGCCCTTTGTATTCAAGATCATAATTCTTATCGGTTTCTATTTCGGCCATACTTTGCCTCCAGTGCGAATGTAACGAAATTGTAACACATTGTTTCCCCATTGTCAACGACAATCTGGAATAAATGGTCATAACATACAATATAATTATAGATTACCTGTGAATTCGGTGCGTAAGTTCTAATTATTGCAATAATCGCTAAATATTACAGAAAACAATACCGCCGATACATTATTATGTGTACCGGCGGTGCGTTTTAGTATTTATTCAGACTTCTGTCACTTTTCGAGGTAATACTTGACAAGCTCCTGCATCAGCTCGTCCCGATCCAAACGGCAGATCAGGCTGCGGGCATTATTATAGTTGGTAATGTACGTTGGGTCTTCCGACAAGATATATCCGACAATCTGGTTGACGGGGTTATAACCCTTCACGCGCAACGCTTCATAAACAGAGGAGAGGATTTCGCGCGTCTCGGCTCTGCTTGTTACAACATCAAATTTTCTCGTATAGCCATCCATCACTCAGCCCTCCTCGCCCATTTATTTCCGGATTAAGTGATATCACTTTTATTATAACAAATCTAACGGTAGAGTAAAGCTGGTTATATTACAATATCATGACAAATTATTACCAAAACAACAGCGTTTATGCCTCTCAGTCCATAGACTGGCTGCCAAACGCCTCCGGCAAGAGCGTTGTCAGCGGGTAACTGACATACCGTCCGTCGACCCGTGCACACAGCACTTCGATATGCGGTGAAAACTCCCAAAGCACCTGCCTGCACGTCCCACAGGGAAAGCAGTAGTTGGCCGATTCGGCATAAATGGCAATGCGCTTAAATCGCCTGTATCCGGCGCTGACAGCCGCTGACAGCGCCGACCGCTCCGCGCAAAGCGTGCATTCCAGCGCGGCGTTTTCAATTTTGCTCCCGGTGAAAACAGACCCGTCGTCACATTCCAGCGCCGCGCCGATGGGAAAGCGCGAATAGGGTGCGTAAGCATTTTTCAGGGCATCCATGGCCTTTTCTATCAGGTTTCTGTCTGTCATAAGTCCCCCCGCCCGGCAGTTCTAATCGGGACAGCCGCGTCTTCTGACGGCGCGCTCCGATTACAAGAAGAATTTGCCGGAACTGATTTATTATTGGCGCTCGTTACCTGAAATATTTCACGCCGCCCTCAAATATCGGCTGATTTTTTTCGCCTGCGATATTTTTAGCCACATTCGGTCCTTGACGCTCACTATGGCACATTTTACCCAGCACACGCCCGTCTGGGCTGGTGATGCCCTCAATGGCCATTGCCGAACCATTCGGATTGACGCTGATATCCATGGACACATTTCCGGCCCGGTCACAGTACTGCATAGCCAGCTGCCCGCCGTCGGCGAGTTTTTTAAGCCACGCGTCGGATGCCACGAAGCGGCCCTCACCGTGTGATACGGGCAATTCGAACACCTGGCCAACCTCGCACTGGCTCAGCCATGGGGAATGGACGGAGGCCACGCGCGTCATAACATATTTTGACTGGTGACGGCCAATGAGATTATACGTCAGCGTCGGGCAGGTATCGTCCATCGGGCGGATCTCGCCGAATGGCACAAGCCCAAGCTTTATGAGCGCCTGAAAACCGTTGCAGATGCCGAGCATCAAGCCGTCGCGTTTATAAAGCAGCTCGTGCACGGCGTCTGTGATACGCGGATTGCGGAAAAAGGCGGTGATGAATTTAGCCGAGCCGTCCGGCTCGTCGCCGCCTGAAAAGCCACCGGGGATAATGATCATCTGGCTGCGCCGTATGGCCGCCTCCACGTCCGCCACCGACTGTTCTAAAAAGGCCGGTGTCAGGTTTTTTACGAGTTTTATATCCGGCGCGCCGCCGGCGCGCTCAACAGCCCTTGCCGTATCATATTCGCAGTTGGTGCCCGGAAATGCCGTAATGACGGCGCGCGGTTTCGCAAACATAGCGCCGGACGGCTTTGTAGGCCGCCGCCGAGTACTGGAAATAGCCTCAACAGGCTCCGACTGACCGGCTTGGGTGGGGAACACATCCTCAAGCGTCTCGTCCCAGAGCCGCTCCAACTCATCCATGCGGACCGTCTCATTGCCGAACGACAGGACATATTCGTCCGTTACGTGCCCGAGAACCCGTGCGCCGAGAACCGGCTGCCGCGTCTCCACAAGAATTGAACCGACCGGCGCGTCCAACAAACTTATGGGGTCAGCGCCCTCTGCCAGCGCAAAACCCAGCCGGTTGCCGAGGCCCATCTTGAAAAGCCCCTCCAGAACGCCGCCGTCCGTCACGGACCAGGCTGAAACGATCTCCCCGCTTTGGACAAGCGACCGGACCGATTTCCACATGCGCTTGATTTCCGGCAGCGTACCGCCGGCCTCAAAGAGCGAAACGGTATGGCCCGGCTCTTTAAATTCCGGCGACAGGACATACCGCGCGTCGTTGGGCGCTATGGCAAAAGAGATGAGTGTCGGCGGCACATCCAGCTCGTTGAAGGAGCCGGACATGCTGTCCTTGCCGCCGATAGCGGCCAGCTCGAGGCCGAGCTGTGCCTCCAGCGCGCCTAAAAGCGCTGCAAACGGCTTTCCCCAGCGCTCCGGGTCCTTTCGCAGACGCTCAAAATATTCCTGAAAAGACAGATACGCGCCATCCGGGTCGCACCCGGCGGCAACCAGCTTGCTCACCGAGGACACGACGGCTGTTTTTGCGCCCTCGTAGGGGTTTTGCTCCGACAGATACGGGTCAAAGCCGAACGACATGACGGAGCACGTCGTCGTCTCGCCGTCCGGAACGGGCAAAAGTGCCGCCATCGACTGCGCCGGCGTCTTTTGACGCGCACCGCCGTAAGGCATCAACACGCTGCGAGCGCCAATGGAGCTGTCAAACCGCTCAATAAGTCCGCGCTGGGAACACCAGCGCAGGTCGCTCACCAGTTCGCGCAGCCGCTCCGTCATTGAACGCATATCATTTTCCCGCTTAGCCTCAGAACTGCCAGGCACCAACACAGACGTATGCTTCTCCGCGCCGTTGGACGCTAAAAACGCGCGGCTCAGATTTGCAACAATCTTATCCTTATACCGCATGACCATTCGCGGCGAAGCCGTAACCTCGGCCACAATATAAGCCTCCAGATTTTCATCTCCGGCCTTTTTTATAAAAATATCGGCATCCTCCGGCGCGACGACAACGGCCATACGTTCCTGAGACTCAGAGATCGCGATTTCCGTGGCGTCTAGTCCCTCGTATTTTTTCCGCACAAGCGACAGGTTGATGTCAAGCCCGTCGGCCAGCTCGCCGATGGCAACCGAAACGCCTCCTGCGCCAAAATCGTTACAGCGTTTGATGAGCCGCGTCACCCCGGGATCTTTAAACAGGCGCTGGATCTTGCGCTCTTCCGGTGCGTTTCCCTTCTGGACCTCGGAGGCCATTGTTGTCAGCGATAAATCGTTATGAGTCTTTGACGACCCGGTAGCCCCGCCAATCCCGTCGCGGCCCGTCCGCCCGCCCAGGAGGATGACCTGATCGCCCGGTGCCGGTTCAATACGCCGGATGTCGGCGGCCCGGACAGCCCCGACAACAGCGCCGACCTCCATCCGCTTGGCGACATATCCCGGGTGGTATAGCTCATGGACCAGTCCGGTTGCAAGGCCGATCTGGTTTCCGTAGGACGAATAGCCCTGCGCGGCCGTTACGGTGAGCTTTCGCTGCGGCAGCCTGCCCGGGATCGTCTCCTCAAGCGGCGCCCGCGGGTCTCCCGCACCCGTTACGCGCATGGCCTGATAGACAAACGACCGGCCCGACAGCGGATCGCGGATCGCGCCGCCGATACAAGTGGCCGCGCCGCCGAACGGCTCGATCTCCGTCGGGTGGTTGTGTGTCTCGTTTTTAAACATTAAAAGCCAGTCTTCCGGCTTGCCGTCCACTGATGCTTTAACGTGGATGGAGCAGGCGTTAACCTCTTCTGAAATATCGATATTTTGCAAGAGGCCGCGCTTTCTCAGAAGCTTGGCGGCAATCGTTGCTATATCCATCAGCGTCTGCGGCCGGTCATCCGCCGCAGCGCCGTAAAGCTCCCGTCGCCCTGACAGATAAAGCTCGTACGCCGTCCTGACGTTTTCATTCTCAATGTTAACGCCGTCCAGATGCGTACCGAACGTCGTGTGGCGGCAGTGGTCCGACCAATACGTGTCAACAAGCCTCAGCTCTGTCACCGTCGGGTCACGTTTTTCCGTATCGCGGAAATAAGCCTGCATAAACCGCAGATCGTCAAGGTCCATCGCGAGGCCAAATTGTCCGAGCATGGCCTCCAGCGCACCTTCATCGGCATACATAAAGCCTTCAATATCGGTAACCGGGGCCGGCTCGGCCGTCACGGTCGCAAGCGTATTGGGCTTTTCCTGCGACGCCTGCTGTGTCTCAACGGGGTTGATAAGGTACGCACGCAGCTTGTCCTTTTCCTCCGGTGTAAGCGCGCCGAAGAAAACATAAAACTTAGCCGTTTTGACGCTTGGGCGCTCGAGGCAGGTGAGCATCTGGATACATTGCGCGCATGAATCGGCGCGCTGGTCAAACTGACCGGGCAGTGCCTCAACGCCCAGAACCCAGTGCGCCGCGTCAAATGACGGCAGAGCTTCGTCGTAGCAGTCATCTGTCTGCGGTTCGGAAAAAATCGTCCGCTTCGCTTCCTGGTAAACATCCTGCGTCAGCCCCTCGGCGTCATACCGGTTAAACAGGCGCACGCTGTCGAGGCTTTTGATCCCCAGATAATCCCGCAAATCATGCATGAGTCCCCGGGCTTCAACATCAAAGCCCGGCCTTTTTTCCGTAAAGCATCTGAATACCTGCATAGGATGTCCCTTCCGTCGGAGCCGGCCGGATCATCCGGCCTTTATTTTGTGTTATATTCAATCGGCCTCAGCTGAGGCTGATCGTCCAGTCCATAAAGTCATAAAAGATGCTCGATTGTGACGGCGTCAGTCCGTTAACCGTGTTTCGGTTTGTATGCACGGCGTACTGCCGGTACAAAACGGGGATGATCGCCGCGTCGTCATACGCATAGACGCACAGCTGCCGGGCCGCCTCTCGCGCCGAATCGTCGTCGGTTGCCGCGAGAAACGCCTCAATGTATTGGGTATACGTTTCATTGCCGACATGCCCGTAATTGATTGCGCCGCCCGGGGTTAAAAGCGGCGAGAGGTCATAATCGGCCGGCAGCGAGACATCACCATAGTACATATCGAAATGGCCGTGTTCAAGCTTCGTCATATATTCGTCCCAGCTATACTTTTCGAGCTCAACGTTGATCCCGATCGTCCGCATGGACAGCGCAATTTCCTCGGCAGCGGCCACTTTATATTTATTATCGCCGTTGACAAGAAACGTCAGCTTAAACGGGACGTGCTGACCGTCGGAAGCCGGATACTCCAGATAGCCGTCGCTGTCGTCGTCGGCCAGCCCGAGTGAGGAAAAAATAGATGAGATTTCGGCCAGCGGATCCTTCACGTTAAATTCCCAGGATTCGTCATACATCGGATAATTGGGGTTCATAATCAGCTGCGCCGCGTCGGCGTGATTGGAATAAAGCGTGTCCACAATCTCGTCCCGGTCAATCGTCAGGCCGAGCGCACGCCGCATTGCCGGTTCCGCCAGGACCGAATTTTTTGTATTAAAGGCGACAAACTGCAAAATGTTAGTGTCATAATAGCGGAGCTCGTGGTCGCTGAGGATATTGATCTCGGAGGCGTCGGCCGGGTCGTCCCAAAACAGGTCGACGGCCTGAGAGGAAAACGCCACCGACAGGTCAATGTTACTGCACTCTTTCAGATAAACGGTCATAACAGGCAGGCTGCCGTAATCCCGGTAGCCTGAATACGCCACAAGGCGCGGCTCGCCCGATTCATCATAATAGTATGGGCCTGTCCCGATTGGATTGTTGTAGCCAATGGTATTGGTCTTGATGATGGGTATATCGAGCAGGGCCGGCAGCTTGTAGCTGGCCGTTTTGAGCGTGATTTTGACGGTTAAGTCGTTTACAACATCGACGCTTTTAATATTGTGCAGCCGGCCGGAAAACCGTCCCACCTCCGCTGCATGCTCCAGAGAATAGCGCACGTCCTGCGCGGTAAGCGACGAACCGTCGGTCATAGTGATATCGGGTTTGAGCATCATTGTATATGTCAGCCCGTCGGACGTTTCATACTCGTCGCATAAAACGGGATGCGGCGTCCAATCCTCATCCAGCACGAAAAGCCCTTCGTACAAAAGCGGCGTAAGCGCCATATTATCCGGGTCGGTACCGGTCAGGGGATTAAATGAATAGCCGGCGTGATACCGGACCGTGAATCGGCTGTCGGTATGGCTCACGACACTGGCCGACGCCGACGGCTGGATATCCTCGCTGACGGCGGGATCATCGGCCGAGGCGCCTTTATGGCAGGCACTGAGCGTCACGAGAAGCGTCGTCATGGCGACCAGCCCGGCGGCGGCACGTCTGAATAACGGGTTCAATACAGCTTTCCTTTCAGTATAATTACAGCAGCCTGGCTGCCGCGCTGTCCTTTCGTCACACGGTGAGACCAATATTTTTCGCTCCGGCACGACGTACATTCGGGCGATACGTCGATATTTTCCGGCAAAAGCCCCGCGCGCTCCAGCAGCAGGGTATTGATCCCTTTTAGATCGACCATGTATTTATCCCCGCGCGGCTCGGCGTACTGCGGGGCTTCGCCCCCCAGCAGCTGCTTTACGGCGTCTCGGACGTCGTTTCCCGTCTCAAAGCAGCACCTTGAGATGCATGGCCCGATCGCCGCGCGAATGTCCGCCGGACGACATCCCAATTCGGCTGTCATCTTGCCGACGGCGGCCCCGGCGATATTTAAGACCGTCCCTCGCCAGCCGGCGTGGACGGCGCCGATGGCCCCTCGCACCGGATCATGCAGGAGAATCGGCCCGCAGTCGGCCGTAAAAATAATGAGCGGCAGGTCTGCTTCAGCCGTAACAAGGCCGTCGGCCTCGTACGGGACCGGGTCGAACGGTCCGCGCCGGTCACCGCGCTCTGCCACGCGCACACCGTCCTTATGGACCTGATGTGAAAACACCATGCCATTTGGATCAAAGCCGAGTGCCGCGCTTAAAATGGCATAATTGTGCCGGACGTTTTCCGGCGCGTCGCCCTCTTTGTAGCCCAAATTCAAAGAGGTATGCACCCCGGTGCTCACGCCGCCCAGCCGCGTGGTGAACGCGTGTGCGGTATTAATCGTATCGGCGGTCATATAGACGAGGCCGCCGGCTTTTTGCTCCCTAAACGGCATGGATCAGGCTTCCCTGCCGCAGCAGTCCTTATATTTCATCGGTAGGCCGTTCGGGCGCTTCTTGCCGCAGGGGCAGGGGTCGTTACGGCCGATCTTCTGGCCCGTTTTAATGGGCTGCTTTTTAACGGAGGCGTCACCGCCGGCCGCATTGACGGCGTTCTGATTTTTAGCCACGCTCTTGCGCTCGAGCGTCTGCTCTTTTTTGACACGGGCAATAAACACGCGGCGGACGACCTCTTCCTTGATGCCGTTAATCATGGCCTCAAACATGTCGTACCCTTCGCGCTTGTACTCGTCGACGGGATTGATCTGGCCGTACGCGCGCAGGCGGACGCCGTCGCGCAGCTCTTCCATCGCGTCGATGTGCTCCGTCCAGTATTCGTCGACGACGCGCAGCATAATGACGCGTTCGAGTTCACGCATGAGCGGCGTCTCAGTCCCCGGCATGATGCCCAGATCTGCCTCCTTGGCCTCATATGCTTCAATGGCTTTTTCATACAGATACTCTTTGAGCGCCGTGGGGTCCGTCACATTTTCAACCTTGGGCACCTCGGTTTTCTTTAAGAACAGCTGCTCATAGGGCTTGACGACCTCGTCTAAGTCGGCCTGATTCTTCAGCTGTTCATGCTCGGCGGCAGCCGACAGGACGGCCGATTCAATGACTTCTCCGATCATTGCCTGGATAACCGGCTTGATGTTCTCACCGTCGAGAACCTTGCGGCGCTGCTCGTAAATGATCGTCCGTTGCGTATTCATGACGTCGTCGTATTCCAGGACGTTTTTACGAACCTGGAAGTTGCGGCTTTCAACCTTCTTCTGGGCCTGCTCAATGGCATTGGACAGGATCTTCTGGTCGATCGGCGTATCCTCGTCGAGGCCCAGCGAGTCCATCATGCCCATGATGCGCTCCGAGCCGAACAGGCGCATAATATCGTCCGTCATCGCGATGAAAAACCGCGATTCGCCAGGATCGCCCTGACGGCCGGAACGACCGCGCAGCTGATTGTCGATCCGGCGCGATTCGTGCCGTTCTGTGCCGAGTATATACAGTCCGCCGGCCGCCTTGACCTTTTCTGCCTCGGCCGCCGTTACGAGCTTGTGTTTTTTCATGCTGTCGGCAAACATCCGGCGGGCCTCAAGAATCTCCTGGTTGTCCGTATCGGCGTGGCCCGTGGCCTGGACAATAATTTCATCGGATATGTCGGCCTTTTTCAGGTCGTTAATCGCCAGATATTCCGCATTGCCGCCGAGCATGATGTCGGTGCCGCGCCCGGCCATGTTCGTGGCGATTGTAACCGTGCCGAACTTACCGGCCTGTGCCACAATCTCAGCCTCTTTTTCATGGTGCTTGGCGTTGAGGACGTTATGCGGTATACCACGCTTTTTAAGCATGGACGCTAAAAGCTCACTCTTTTCAATGGAAACAGTACCCACGAGCACCGGCTGCCCTTTCTTGTGGCACTCCTCAATCTGATTGATGATGGCTTTATGTTTACCGTTTTCCGTCTTGTAAATGACGTCCGGATTGTCAATACGGGCCAGTGGTTTGTTCGTGGGAATCTCGATGATATCAAGGTTATAGATGGAGCTGAATTCTTCTTCCTCTGTCAGCGCCGTACCGGTCATGCCGGAGAGCTTGTCGTACAGGCGGAAATAATTCTGGAACGTAATCGTAGCCAGCGTCTTGCTCTCATGGGCGACCTCAACGTGCTCCTTGGCCTCAATGGCCTGATGCAGGCCCTCGTTGTACCGGCGGCCCAGCATCAAGCGGCCGGTAAACTCGTCGACGATAATAATCTCGCCGTCCTTGACGACGTAGTCGACGTCGCGCTGCATGACGCCGTGCGCGCGCACGGCCTGGTTAATATGATGGGACAGCGTGTTGTTTTCCAGATCAGCCAGATTTTCAAGCCCGAAATATTCCTCAGCCTTTTGTACGCCGCGCTCCGTGAGCGTCGCGGTACGGGCTTTTTCATCCACGACGTAATCGGCGTCGATATTCGCTTCTTCCTGTTCCTTGTCGTCAATGGTCGCGTAGACCTTTTTTTGCAGCTTCGAGACAAACGCGTCAACCTTGGTGTACAAATCCGTCGATTCGTCGCCCTGACCGGAAATAATAAGCGGCGTTCTGGCCTCGTCAATGAGAATCGAGTCGACCTCGTCGACGATGGCAAAAGAGTGACCGCGCTGGACCATGTTGGCGCTGTACAGCGCCATATTGTCACGCAGGTAGTCAAAGCCCATCTCGTTGTTCGTGCCGTAAGTGACGTCGGCGTTATACGCCGCACGCCGTTCGGCGCTGGACAGGCCATGGACAATAAGTCCGACGTTAAGGCCGAGGAAGTCGTGGACCTTTCCCATCCATTCGCTGTCGCGTCGCGCAAGGTAATCGTTGACGGTAACAATATGCACGCCATTGCCGGACAGCGCGTTTAAGTAGGCCGGCAATACGGCGACAAGTGTCTTGCCTTCGCCGGTCTTCATCTCGGCAATACGGCCCTGGTGCAGGACGATGCCGCCGATCAACTGAACTTTATACGGCCGCATGCCCAAAACACGGTCTGCCGCTTCCCGCACGACGGCAAAGGCCTCGGGCAGAATGTCGTCAAGCGTCTCGCCCGCGCCGAGGCGTTTTTTAAACTCGCCGGTCTTCGCCCTCAGCGCTTCATCGGAGAGCTTTTTAATGTCCTCTTCCAGCGCTTCGATCTTGCTTACAATCGGAGCGACCGCTTTGAGCTCCCGCTGGCTGTGCGTTCCGAAAACTTTGGCTACCACGTCTTTAAGCATATAAACCTCCTATGCGCAAAGCGCATTATACCTGCGCTCACGCGCATAATATCACATTTGGTCATTATAAGGGGCTCCCGCAGGGAAGGTTATTGGCCGCCGTGCAAACCGCCCGGGGCGGTATATATCGGTATATCAGCCAAATCGTGTGATTATTCACACGGCTGCCTTTCCTGTTTGTCCGGATCGTTTATCGATCAAAGTATTATAGCACAATAATGTGAACATTAAAAGATACGTGATGAAAAATCCATATCAAAAAAGCCAGGCCTGCCCGCGTCTGCTTAAAGGTTACTGTAAGCTCGAGGCAATTATCTCAATCCACTAAGCATCCGGGGAAATCATCCGCTTTAAAAGCGGATGATTAACGACTTCATTTTTCATTTTTCTGGTTTTAGAACGAAATACCCCGTGTCTTCTCTCAATAAAGAGCAGCCACGGGATATTTTCATTCTGCCATGTATTTTGTAAATATAATCACATCTGTTGCGTTTATCCAGCTTAGTTGTTATTAATCATAGACGCTTGTTTTTCTTTTAGTCTGAAGAACCACCGGTAAAACTGTCTTGATGCAAACATTGTAATGAACAGCGTTATCCAGCTTATATACCAAGACCAATAAATATATTTTATGATATGAGTGTATCTTTCACACAAGACTTCAACAACTGTAATAAGAGAACAAAAGCAAAAGTAATGCAAAAGCTGTCTAATGCGGCTTTTCCCGTTTGGATAATGCAGATTAAACAACACGCAAATAGCCGGGTAAATAAAATACTCAAAAGAAAAACTGGTTTTATTTGCATGTGCAAAGAGCCTCACAGGATATTCAATCAAGCCGTATTGTACAACCGCCAGGCCGAAAAGCCACGTTATTAACTGCACGGAAAGGAAAATGACGAGCGCTTCCCTGATTTTTGTTCTTGGCACAAACACAATAAGAACCATTATTGTCAATATCCATGCCGTCGCCAGAATTATTGCGTCTGTGCTCATAAGCGTCATCCCTTGTTACCCATTGACTTATGGACAAATTCAGCAAAATCAGACCAGAGAAAAAGTATCAATGTCTGTCTTCCAGCCGGCCCATGTTTCCCGTGTTTATTATAGTGCACATTATTTAAGAAAATGCACTATAATAACTTAATTTTTTTCCATTCCAATTTCAGAACCAGGAGATGTGTGATGATTGACATTGCAAGAATTGTTGGAGAAAGAATCCGGGGTCTGAGAACCCAGAAAAACATCAGCCAGGAATCCTTAGCCCTTAAAGCAGGGATAAGCTCTTCTTATATAGGAAAAATCGAAAGAGGGGAAAAAAACTGCTCTTTACTTAGTATTGGAAAAATATTAAACGCCCTGGACGTAACCTTTGAAGATTTTTTCAAATATGTACAACCATCCAATACGGCAAATGAAAACACTGTGCTGCCAATAATAATCAGCAAACTTAACAGATTAAGCGCCCATGAGCAACAAGAAGTACTGGAGTTGCTGGACGTCCTGTTTATAATAATGAAAAAGTCTGACAACTAAATCCGTCGCGCTACTTATATAAGGCGTAATATTTTGGCGCCGGAACGAATGACAGATCAGATCCTGTTTACAGGAATAATACTGCCACAGCCCATCATAATAGCGGGCGCGCCCCGAAGCTGCTCATGATCTATTTAAACGCTGCCAGAGGGCCCATATAATCCCGTCGGCAATTTGTAAAAAACACTGTTGACACGGACTTTCTGTTGTGTTATTCTAATCAGGCATCTGAGGAAACACTCTGCTTCAACGGTGGATATTATCTGCTCTACAGGTCAGCCCCATTGAAGCTAAAATGCGCAAAACCCTTTCAGACACCGAGAAACGATATGCTGGTGTAGCTCAGCCGGTAGAGCAGCTGATTTGTAATCAGCAGGTCGGGGGTTCGAATCCGTCCACCAGCTCTCGTCGTCAATTTAATATGGAGGAGTTCCCGAGTGGCCAAAGGGGGCAGACTGTAAATCTGTTGTCAGTGACTTCGGTGGTTCGAATCCACCCTCCTCCACCAAATTACAAATAAATCGAACATGCAATTCATATTCGTAAACGGCACGTTCGGATGTATCATACAACGTAATAATGATAATTAGTGTGAACGGAAAGAGTGGTTTCAAAATTGTAGTTATCATTAAAGCTTGATAATAAGCAGGAATATAACCATGAAAGCTAAATTCCTGCCATTACCAAACTGACATCTGCTTGAAAATAGAACGCAGATATATTAAACTAAAGTAATAAATGTAAACACCAGCATTACCGGCTCTGGTCATGGAGCAACCCCAGGGAAGCAGAGATGTGATTTGTAAGATCGTCATACATCTGCTCTTGCCCTCCCCACGAATTACACGTGTGTTATTGGCCTGATCGGAGAGTATCATTATAATCCGCGTGAGCTGGTTTTGATGACCAATCTAATCCCCTGGCTATCTTCCTTACCTTCATCCATTATATGATTCATGAGATAAACTTGCTGAAATCTGCAAGCAGGAAGGTTACGGCTCAGTTCTGCTCTTACGAATTTTGTAGCAATGCTGGACTTTGTTCATTTGTCAAGGTGCACAAGGTTTAGTGGGAATATTATTGCCGGACGAGTTCCGGCCAGCCTCTGATGTTGCTCCACAACATCAGAGGCTTTTTTACGGACATGCCGCAAACACCATTTTACCATACCGCAATTCGAAAATCTAGCACTTTTTACTTAAACGAGGAAATAAAATACTGTATTTGGCAATCCTTCTAATTCTGCCTACCATTACAATAACTAAAATCATCCCATCACTTACTTAAATGATGGGATGATTTTATTATCAGAACGCTATAACAATATTCCAGCTAAACTCTCAAAAAATTGACTTCCTGCATCTGATATCACCCCGGGAGGATAATGTCGCTGTTATAACGTATTAAACTAGCTATTTATAGTAGTCGCCTAATCTTTAAAGGGGGAGGCGGCTGCTTTCATTTTCATTATAGGATGTTGCAAACAATATTGTTATATTATTACTAATATGTTTCGATATTCATTATATAGAACTCTAATAAAAATTGTATGAAAGGCGATGAGATTTAACCATTAATAAAAAATAATATCTAATCAAAAAGGAAGGAAATTCGTTATGGTAACAAAAGAAATGTCAACGCAGGTTAAAAAAAGACATACAATAAGTAAAATTTTATCAATATTATTAAGCATTTGCCTATTATGTAGCTTAGTCCCTCTAACCGCCTCAGCAACCTCGGGATATTGGACATACTATGCAGAACCGGTAACACCCGATGGTACAACGTATACAATTAATACAGCAGCCGAACTAGCGTGGATAGCAGAACAGGTCAATAATGGTAATGATTTTTCTGGATATACAGTTGCACTAAACTCCAATATCAATATGGGGGGCCATTATTGGATACCTATTGGAATTTCAAGTAGCAATTGTTTTTCTGGAACCTTTGATGGTTGTGGTAAAACAATTTATAGTATGAACTTCACTGCCAATACGTCATCTTATTACGGATTATTTGGGTATTCAAATGGTGCTGCATTTAGTAATGTCAATTTTAGAGATTGTAGTATTCATGTAACGAACAATCAAAATATATATGCTGGTATTTTATCCGGCTATATGTGCGAAAGCACATGTACTAATTGCTCAGCAAACTGCTCGATAAACATCACTGCCTTAAAAGGCGGCGGCAATCAAGCAGGCGGCGCTTATGCTGGATTGCTCTTTGGCTGTGTATATCCAAAAAGCGCAATAACAAGCACAATAACTAACTGCTATACTGCTGGTGGAGCCAGTGCTACAGGTAATTATGATGCTTACGTAGGAGGTCTCGTCGGGTTTTTTAAAGGCGGGACAATTAATAATTGTTACTCTACTGCAACGGCTTCGGCTAATCATACCGCATCTACTGGCACTGTCGCAGCAGGTGGTTTGATAGGAGAAAACTATGGTTCTTCAATCAATAACTGCTATTCTACGGGCTATGTTACTGGAAGTAATGCTTTATATCGTAATGGTTTAATAGGTTATAACGCAACATCTACATCAACAATAACTAACTGCTATTGGAGAACTGCAAGCGGTACGGGATATGGGATTGGAGGAAATCCCGCAACAAGTCTTACTGCGCTATATATATCACAACTTAAAAGTACAGAGGTTATAGGCAGCGGTACATATGCTACATCAACACTCATTGAGGCGCTTAACGATGCAGCAGGTAGTATTAGCAATTCAGCAAGTTGGCAAAATGTAAGTGCATTAAATAGCGGCTATCCTGTATTTACCTATGCATTATGTACAATTACATATGACGGAAATGGAAGTACGGGTGGAACAACCCCAGTTGATGATAGCTACTACATGCGTGGTTCTTTTGCAACAGTCCAAGGAAATACTGGAAACCTCGAAAAAACCGGTTATACTTTCTCAGGATGGAATACCGCTGCTGATGGTAGTGGTCAAAGTTCGGATATTATGCTTTCACCAAATACAACACTCTATGCACAATGGGCAGCTAATGAATATACCGTTAATTTTGATGAAAACGGTGGTAGTGAAGTAGCTGATGTAACACAGAGTTATAACTCAACGATTAATTCAATGCCCACATCTGTAAAGGCTGGATACACGCTCGAGGGGTGGTATTCGGATGAAGCTTTAACAAATAAAGTGACTTTTCCATATACAATAACAGGCAATACTACTCTTTATGCAAATTGGGCGGTTACTTCATATTACCAAATAACTTACAACGGAAACGGAAACACCGCTGGTAATGAACCATTGGATAGTACTGCATATGTGTTAGGAGACAGTGCAATTGTCGCCGATAATACTGGAAACCTCGAAAAAACTGGGTATACTTTCTCAGAATGGAACACTGCTGCCGATGGTAGTGGCATTAGCTACACAGCGGGAGATACACTCATAATTGAAAATAATATGACGCTATATGCACAATGGGATAATTTATGGACATCTCACATAACAGCTATTTCTCCAGTTAACGATACATATACAGTAACTAATGCGCAGGAACTAGCCTGGATTTCTTACGAGGCTAATAACGGTAATGCTTTTTCAGGTTATACAATAGAGTTAGCGAATGATATCGATTTAAGCGGTCATAACTGGGTTCCAATAGGAAATAGTAGCACACACTATTTTGCAGGTACATTTGAAGGAAATAATCATTCTATTGATAATCTGCAAAGCAGCGAAATAAATGAATATACAGGCCTTTTTGGAAATGTTGATGGCGCTACTATTCAAAATCTGAATATAAGTGTTTCAATTGATACCGCTGCGTCTGATAGCAACGACAGTTATACAGGTGGAATTTGTTCAATTATAAATAATGGTGTTATTACAAATTGCTCGATTTCGGGAACAATTTCTACGACAGGAGACACTCTATATGTTGGCGGCGTTGCAGGCTATGTCTCATCTAGCTCAATTTCATCGTGTTCGTCTTCAGCAACTATTACGGCATCTGGCAGTAATAGTATTTATTCTGGTGGCTTTATTGGAAAAACATCTGAAACAACAATTTCAGAATGCTCCGCAACAGGATCACTATCAATATCAGGAAATGCCGATACTATAACTGCAAGTGGATTCATTGGAACCCAGATTGGAGGTAGCGTTACCAATAGTACTTCAACTGGCAGTATTAGCTTCACGTAAGTATTAAGACATATGAATCTCCCTCTTTCCTAGTTTTATAGGAAGAGGGAGATTTCTATGATACTGGTACAATAAACAGTACTTGAAAAAAATCATTCAACACCTGCCCATCATAATAATAACTAAACCAAGTCATCTATACTCCAGCGTACTTTTTTTATAAGCTACTATCATTGATGCATTATACCCGGCATATTAATCTCATGGACATCCAGACCGGGCATTTTAAGATAGCCCATCAGGCAGGCCGGGTAGATCGCGCTCTTACCGAAACGCAACCGGATATCTTCAACGGCATCATCAATCCGTTCACGCTTTTGCCGCCTAACCGGATCGTCATATAATAACGTCTGTGTCGGCTGAGACACCGGCAACAGTTTTATTGCGCGTACGGTCACAGACCGGACCGGAAGATGCCAATCATAATTCTTTTTAAACAGCTCGCGGCTACGACGCGCAATCTCCAGGGGGCTTTGTGTGGGTACCTCCAACGGCCCCTGGTACTGCTTCCATACCAACTCTTTGTCTTTAACCGTAATTTGAACACCACCAGCCTTAAAATCATTTTCACGGAGCTTATGACCTATGTCCTGTGCCAGCTGCAGCATCACTTTCCATACCTCCTCGTCGTTCAAGAGGTCTTCGACGCAGGTGATACCGTGACCGATGGACTTAATCGGCACATCATAATCTTGATGCATAACGCGCGACTGATCAAGTCCCGATGCGTAGCGCCATATCGCTAAACCATTGACGCCAAGCAGACGTTTCAAAAAATCAGTTGGTGAAGCCGCCAACTGCCCGATTGTCCGTATGCCATAGTTCGCTAGCTTGCGTTTTGTCGCTCGTCCCACATAAATCAGGTCTGATACTGGCAGCGGCCAAACTTTCTCTTTATAATCATCTTCACTTATCATCGTAACAGCGTCGGGCTTTTTCATATCACTGCCAAGCTTGGCAAATATCTTGTTGAATGACACGCCGACGCTGACCGTCAATCCAAGTTCTTCACTCACAGTGTTTCTGATCTCGTTGGCCACTGACAATCCATCGGCACATCTACATCCGGTCAGATCCAGCCAGCATTCATCCATCCCGAAAGGTTCAACACAGTCGGTATACCGTTGATAGATTGCACGTGTCAGTTTTGAATATTTTACATATTGCCCATAATGCGGGTGCAATATAATAAGCTCAGGACATAGCCGCTTTGCCTCCCAATTAACCATCCCCGTCTTAATACCCGCTTTTTTAGCCAGCTCCGATTTAGCCAGCACAATACCGTGGCGATCTTCCGTTGACCCGCAGACAGCCACCGCTTTGCCGCGCAAATCAGGATTAAGCATGATTTCCACTGATGCGTAAAAGCTATTCAAATCACTGTGAAGTATTATGCGCTTTCCCACGGCCTCTGTCTCCTATAACTTCGCATTTTTTTGCGAAGTTTATTATTAATTAGCGCTATTAACTTCGCTAACTTCACCAAAATAACACGATGATAGGCTGTAGTCAACACGAAATATCTGGATGTATTATCATAATACTGGTACAATAAACAGTACTTTGAAACGGAGGTTTTCTTATGTGCGGACGGTACTATATCCCTGATGATGACGACGATGGTTTTCAAATCATTTACGAACAGATTCAGCGCCTATACGAAAATTCTCCGTTGCTGGCCGAGATGAAGCGTGGCGAGATCTTCCCAACGAATATTGTCCCGGTTTACGCTGGAACCGTACCAACATTGATGCGATGGGGTTTCCCTGGCTTCAAAGGCAAAGGACAAATAATCAACGCCAGGATTGAAACGACGTCAGCAAAACCCATATTTCGCAAGGCGTATGCCAGTCAGCGCTGCCTGATCCCTGCATCAAATTATTTCGAGTGGCTGAAGGACGGCGCTCAGAAGCAGAAATATTCAATCGGCCTAGGCAAGCCTTTTTACATGGCTGGCCTGTATAAAGAAAGTACAGCGTCACCAATACCACTCTTCGTCATTCTTACCCGGCAGGCAGCACCGGGCATTGAATTTATCCATGACCGTATGCCGGTGATTCTAACAGGAGACTTACGCAAAAGATGGATTAATTACGATATGGGGGATGTTTTTGATACTTCTCCCGACGGATTGGATTATTATGCATGTTCGTGAAAGTATAAAAGCTGTCTTTTATTTTCGGCCTATATATCTTTCTTTTCCTAACGTATACTCCTACGTTATCTAAGTCTAAACTTAAGTTTGCTAATTTTCGGACTACCCTCCCACATAAAAAAGTCTTGATTTCCCTTGATATTCGGCGGATAATATTTACAGGTAGGAGGGAAAACAACCGCCTGGATACCAGCTTGTGTTTCATCTTTTTGTGCCGCGCTGGCCGGCAAACGTTAGAGCGCTCACTATGTGTGGCATCAAGTACAACAGTAGTAAGTTTCTTGCTTTCCGAGTTGCGAATGAAGAAATAGGAATTCTGCGAGAATGCTTTATTTACTTTGAGGCATTTTTGGACAAGAAATATGCCGATAGCGCCAAGCTTTTTGATTACCCGGCATACAGTGGATTTGGCCATATTGAGATCCGCACTTATCTTCTTCAAGCTTGGAAACGCACGATGATTATTGCCCGTCTGAAAAAAGAGGTAAAGACAGACCGTAAATTGGCTTCCGCCCATTGTTGCAGCTTTCCGGAGCTGTACGCGAGGAACAAACGTAAATCCGCCCTCAAAACTCAGATCGAGAGAGTAGAGGCTTGTCGCATAGACATAACGCTCTCTCTGCGTATCGTACTTGTACTGCTTACACCGCGTGAGATGCTTCGACTGTTCCAATTCGTCCAGGGCCTTCCGGACAGTGGCTATTGATAATCCCGAGAGTCTGGCCATATCCTTCAGGCTCATGCTGACTGTCCCAAAATGGTTACGGTGGCTGTAGAGCACAGCGCCCAGTTTACGCGCACTGTAGCTCAGTGAATCGTCTGTGATGAGACGATTAGGCACTTTAATGTGGTTCCGTTTCACGTATTACCCTCCATGCACAAAGCCCTCTGCTGTGGGCAAACAGCAGAGGGCTTTGTGCCATATTTGTATTTTGTTTTTCAGTCTTTATTTATTTACTTGCAATATAATGGTTTTATGTATTGCTAGATCTAAAATGTCATTATTTCATAATCGGATATCATGTCGTATGCCAGATAATCGGTACGGCTTGCAAACGGGCCGATATTAAAGTTTTTATTAATCGAGTAGGCGGGCGTTCCGGATGCGCCGCCGTCGTACCATGATTCAAAGGCGCTTATTTCAGCGGCATTCATTTCATATTCCATGACATCGTCCGTTGCCATTGTCACTTTCAGAAGCGCGGTTTTTGTGTTCGTATCTGGTGTTGACGAGGTATTATAGGCCATGACTTCAAAGAAGGCAATTTTCTTAAAAGCAATGTTGTCCGTGCGGCCGGACAGCGAACCGATATTAAAGTTTTTAGCAATGGAATAGGAGGGGCTGCTGGCGCCGCCGCTGTTGTACCATGAAATGAAGGCGTTGACGGCACTGCCGGACATGTCATATTCCTTGCTTTCTCCCGTGATCATCGTGATACGCAAAAGCGCATTACCATCGGTGGGGTCGTCAGGGGTGGTGGAGGATGAGACGGTATAGCGTTCAACGGATGATAAACATACAGAACTATTACCAGTTCCACCGATAACATAGATTTTGCCGTCCAATAATTCCGTTGTGAAAGCCGATCGGGCTTCCGTCATAGACGCCAGAGTTGTCCATGAATCAGTTACCGGATCATAGACCTCTGTTGTTGCTAAATAGACTTGAGTATAATAACCACCAACGACGTATATTTTGCCGTCCACGACTTCCATTTGGATCATTGAACGGGCTTCAGACATAGAGGACAGGGGCGTCCATGTATCGGTAACCGGATCATAGACTTCTGCTGATGATAGAAGACCAGAAGTGCCTTGACCACCGATAGCATATATTTTACCGTCTATGGTAGCTGTAATGTGATAATCCCGTGGTGTGGACATAGACGCCAGACTAGTCCAAGTGTTGGTATCAGGATCATATACCTCGACCGATGAAGATGCACCACCAGTTGTGCCATGTCCGCCGATAGCATAGATTTTGCCATCTATTACTTCTGTACAAAAGTCCCTCCGATCTTCGGACATAGATGACAGCGTTGTCCAAGTATCAGTGTTTGGATCGTAGACTTCTGTTGAGGATAAGGTATCATATCGTTCACGTCCACCAATAGCATAGATTTTGCCATCGATCACTTCTGTTTGCAACATACCACGATTTTGGGACATGGACGATAACGTTGTCCATGTATTCGTATTTGGATCGTAGACTTCTGTTGATGATATGAAATCATGTTCGTCACGTCCGCCGATAGTGTAAATTTTGCCGTCAATAACTTCAGTTTGAACATGTTGCCGTGATGTAGACATCGGCGCCAGTGTAGTCCAGGTATCAGCATCAGGATCATAAACTTCTGTAGATGTACCGGATCCATACCCTCCGATAGCATAGATTTTGCCGTCGATCACTTCTGTTTGGTGATCACAGCGAGGACGTGACATGGATGCCACCGTCGTCCAGCTGTCTTCCGCGAATGCGGTTATGTTTAGCAGAATGAGCAGCGTGAGCGCCACTAAGGCGATGGGAATGAGCTTTGTCTGTAGGATTTGCTTGATTTTCATATGTATTTCCTTTCTTTATCCATATAAGGGATTTTTGGATATTAGTAATTGTATCATAATTTGCTATTATTTGTATAATAAAAAAGAAAAGGCGGATACGCTCTCCTATTCCAAGGATGAGCAGATACAAGACCACAGCTCGGGATGATAAATCACCGGGGCCTGTGGCTGTTTTTGTTGATCATTGGCATAATTAGGGTTAAACTGGTGATATAAAAAATCTGGAGGGATATTTGTGAAAAAGATATTACTTTTTTGTATGGCATTAGTATTAATTGTTTCCATTATCGGTGTAGGATCATTTGCCGCTATTTCGGCGACACCTACCGCCGCCTCTGTCCTTGTAAACGATGAGGGTGTTTCTTTTGAGGCATATAACATAAGCGGTAATAACTATTTTAAACTTCGAGACTTAGCGCATTCTCTGAATGGGACTGAAAAGCAATTTGAGATCGGTTGGGACGCTGATAATAACGCCATTAGCATAACAACCGGATCGGCGTATACATCTGTTGGCGGGGAGCTTGAAGCATCAGGAAGGACCGGCCAACAATCTGGCACCTTATCAACAGCCAAAGTATATATTGATGGTGTTCAGGCTCATCTCACGGCGTACAACATAGCAGGCAATAATTACTTTAAACTGAGAGATGTAGGCGCAGCTATTGATTTCGGTGTTGGCTGGAATGACGAGACAAGCACCATAAGTATTAAGACTGCAATTGGATATTCAGAAGACACGCAAACTTCTAATAACATGGTTGTACACTTCATTGATGTCGGCCAAGGTGATGCGACGTTTATTGAATTGCCGAACGGCGAGACAATGCTGATCGACGCGGGTAATGAGGAAAACGGAGCAGAGATCGTCAGCTACATGAAAGCCTTGGGGTTTGATGCGATAACATATCTCGTTGCTACGCACCCACACGCGGATCATATTGGTGGTATGGCTTATGTAATCAATCATTTAACTATTGGCAATATTTATATGCCGAAGGCCACGTCAACAACACAGACGTATGAGGAACTGTTAACGGCCATATTGGATAAGGGCCTGACCGTAAAAACGGCACAAGCAGGGGTCAATTTGGTCAGCGCGGCCTCTCTGTCGGTCAAAATGCTTGCTCCGAATAAAGAGCAGTACGACGATCTTAATAATTACTCTGCTGTAATTAAGATAACCTACAATGAAAAAGCTTTCTTGTTTATGGGTGATGCCGAAAAGTTGTCTGAAAATGAAATCACAGGCGATGTATCCGCAGATGTGCTGAAGGTCGGGCATCATGGCAGCAACTCGTCGACTGGAGATGCGTTTTTAAGTAAAGTCAATCCATCGTATGCAGTTATCTCTGTGGGTACCGGCAACGATTACGGCCATCCGACTCATGCAACACTGGATAAACTAAATGCTGCAGGTTCGGCCATTTACCGTACTGACTTGGATGGGACAATTGTTTTCACGTCAGACGGGACAACCATCTCAGTCGACAAGGTTAACCAATACAAAGGAGAAGCTGCTGACGATACTCCGGCTAATACATCCACTGATGTTATTATCAGTAGCGTAGACAAAGAAGGTGAGATCGTTACAATCGCAAATAACGGTTCGGCCGATGTAGACATGACCGGATGGGTTCTCGTCTCGGTGACGGGTAACCAGCGTTATACATTCCCATCGTATACGCTTAAAGCGGGGGCCTCAGTAACAGTGGCAAGCGGTGATGCATCGGGTGATCTTAAATGGACGACGGCAAACATTTGGAATAATTCAAGCAGCGATCCAGCGGAGCTGTACGACTCGTCCGGGCAGCTAATTGATACTTATTAGAGGCGGATTTATGAAAGTAATTATTGACCGATTTGAGGGCGATTTTGCTATTGTTGAAACGGAAGACAAGAAATTCGTTAATATGTCCCGACAGCTTGTGCCCGCAAGCGCGGGGGAAGGAAGCGTACTCTCTATTGAGTTTGATGTTGAGGGAACGGAACGGCGACGAGCCGCAATCTCAGATTTAATGAAGAAGGTTTGGGAAGACTAATTTTATTGGATCGTAATAATTAAATATATACGCACGCCGGTCTCCGGTGTGCGCACAAAATAGCCCTCACCAATAGATTCTTGGAGAGGGCTATTTTTCCGGGCTAATGACGTCTTAATATGGATAACTAGCAGTTCATTTCTATTTGCATTTCTAAACATTAAGAGACGTTCTTAAAGCTCATAATCCTCGTTTCAGTATATCTTCAACCATGTCTTTTATTTGTGCCGGAGAATATATTACGCCATCCTGTGCCAAATCATAATAATCGTCGATTGCATTCATTGCTGAATATGGCTCAAAATACAAAGAGAGTTTACATAGAAATTCGCAGGTTTGTTTCAGAGTAATCTGAACAGCCTTATATTTCTTGCATATATCGCCGATAATATGCCGTTCTATCACGCAATCCACACTGTTCTCCTCAATATATCTTTCATCTGAGAAATTTAGAAAGATGCAATCAAGAACTGGTTTTATACCATGCGAAATTTTCGAGGAGACATCTATGTAAATATACGGAATATCATTGTCTTTTGCCATTTCTTCATCTAGGAAGGAGGACAAATCGGTTAGATCATACAATCCCATTTCTATTCCGATTTTAAATTTTTGCATTTCTTCAAATGGCGTCATTTCCCCTCTCCTTCGTGTTCTAAAAAATAGATAGGAATATCATAAACATTAGGCGTAATTCAGAACTCAAACATCCCTGTCAATATGCTCAATCGATAATTCTTCAAGATACCAGGTCGGCATAGGTGTGTTCATATTGTTGAACCACCTTAGCACATCCTGTGACTGCTTAATCATTATATCAATATCACTTTGACCGAACGGAATTGCCCAATAAATAGAAGAGAGCGTATTGCTAGCAATATAAAAGGCCAGCAACTTGAAGAATTCTATCGGCGGTCTTCCGCCAAAATAGCTGTTTATCTGGCCGGTTGCAAAGTACGGGCTAACCGAGGCACTCCAAACAATACGATTGAATTCTTCCCATGGATCGCCATAGTCAGGACGATTGAAGTCGATAATAGAAAGGGTGCCGTCAGGAGAAATTATCATATTGCCAACATGGTAATCTCCATGTTGATAGCATTGAGTTCTATCAGTAAGAAGACTTCTGTTGTTTTGTATGTATGCAAGTACTTTTTCATCGCCATTAAAACGTATCCCACATTCAAGATATTTCTTTATCTTCATATCTGTTTTGCGGTTGAAGCGAACATCCCAATTCTCCAGTATTTTTGGTGCAGTGAGAGAATGCAACTTCTTCAAGATTTCTCCTGACTTTTTACCGAGAATATATTGCTCATTTTCAGTCAGCATAGGCAGGATGATTTCTGCATCTTGACCATCGCACCACATGAGAAGTAAATATACACTTTCACCATCGTTACTAACGCCGAAGTCAAGGGGGCGTGACATTGAAATACCTAGCGCATCAACGCGCCGCATCATCTCAAACTCAGCTTTTTTTATCTCATATTCAGAAATTTCGCTAACTCGTAGTAAAAGGCGATGCTTATCCAGTGTCTCAATGTAATACTTCTTATCATTTGACCATCCTTTATCAATAGATTCAATTTTTGCGAATTTCTCATGATTAGGGATGCCAGTTATAATGCTATCAATATCCATCACATTTCTCCAAAACTCGAATAAGCTTGTCCCGCTGCCAAATTAAACAAACTGTGAAGCATAATTATTCTTAATGCATGCTGCCATCTTTCAAATAGTATTTTTGCAGCACTTCGATGAACTCGTCAAATCTTTGAAATTGAACTCTATGTCTACAAGATTCTATATGTTTGTCCGAAATTCCAACATCATGATAAATAATTGCCAGCATCACAAATTCAAGGACATGGCAGGCGGCAAGCATTTCATCATATGATGGCTCAATATACTTTTCTTCGTCATAATAGTCAATGCTTATGGCTGGGCTTTATTTTTTTGTTTTAAATGTGATCTAAGAGATAATATTAAGCATATTGCAGTTAGAGGCAAAAACAATACGCTGTGAATTAAAGCATCAAGATCAGCTCCTGCAGAAGCATAGAGGTTATACTCATTAACATTGTAAATATAATATAAGCCTCCGACGTAACACATTAATAATACAATTCCAATTCCGAGTAAAACTATTGCCAGAATATTTTTCTTCATTTTCATTTGGCAACCTCCTGCATATAAAATACATTATTCAACCTTTTGCCTTCTTCGCAGAGTCTTAACATACTGTGAAGCTCAATTTTAACGAGCATCCGTCAATTATGCTTATAGTGTGCGTTCTAAAACACTATTTGTTCAGCTTCATAAGACGGTAAAAGTATGACATCTCGTATAATATCCATAAAAAGTATGCTGTGACCAGTATTGCAAAGACAAGGTTGGTTTGCAGTAAAAACAATGCCAATACCGGCAGAGTAGCGGGGAATATGAGCATGGCATAGAAAAACACTTTCAGATTTTTTGTTTTTTGGAGTAATAAAGGGGATAAGCCCAACAGTAGGATAACAACAACCGTCAGGACTATGGAAACAATATCGTTGTTTACAATAACATTGTATAAAATAAAGCCAAACATCAGATAGACAATAACACCTAAATAACGCATTATTCTCGACAGCAATGCGTTATCCGGGTGCTTCAGGCTGTCAAACCATTCCTGATAATCCTTGCTCTGGGATCTACCGGCAATGATAATTGATATAAGGCAACAACCCAACGTGCATATAAATGCTATTATGTTAAAACCCATAGCGCACCTCACAAAATATGGATAATGCGAAGTCCAGGAGTGCCGCCGAGCCGCTCAGTTTATACTCCACATACTTCAACCCAAACCCTCATCGGGCATTCGTTGATAAACAGTATAAAGCCGGCGCAAGTTTCGGGAAGTTCTTGACCGGAAACGCTATCGTAATACAAACTTAAATCAGAATTGAGCATGACGATGCGGACACCAGTTGGTATATCAATGTTGAGCTTATTTCCGGCAGTTACGCTGTACAGCCTATTTTGTTCACCTCCTTCGGAAGTAACCTCCCCGGTTTGTAGGGGCTTTAAATAGGCCGCGTCAATATAGGTATACCCACAAGAATATAAGTATTCGATGCCATTTCTTTCGTATATAAAGGGGGCAAACCCATCTCTTGAGCCGTGACCAGTCGCGTCTACAAACATATCGGTTTCATATTCTCCCGCCGGAACCGCGGCAACGGCGTATGGTGTTTTTCCGCCCCCGAATATAAAACTCATCACACCTTGCTCGAGTTCGCGGATTGTCAGAGCGGTTCCCAGGTCTGTTAATAAATACTCAATCGGATTAGCGTCGCATATCAAGTATTTTTTACCCAGCCGACTTTTCCATGCATCGTTTAAGGGTGGAAAATAATCGCGCTTTTGCGCTATCGGGACCCTTCTGGGTGAATTTTCAATAATACAATATGTACTGCCTCTGTATTCCTCGAACGCATATGATGTTTCACCCGACCAGAATCGCCGCCCGTCAAAATCTCCACCCTTAAGATAATCATTCCACCCGTCTCCTCTTAAATTCCGGATTTGGATACAAACCGAGTCGGCGTTAAAATCCACGCGGTAGATTTCATGATTACTATAGTATATCCCTGAATAATTTTTTGAATACTCTATGGAGACAGGCGTTTTAGTTTCAGCGAGTTTAGTCGTCTCATTTTTTACTTCCCTGCGTATGTCGATGTCGTATTCATCTAACAGCATAGCGCAAAGCTCACATAATAAAGCTTGGTAATCTACTTTATTATCATGAGTCGTTGAAATTGCGGCTGATAGGCTATACTTTTTGCTCACCAGCAGATAGGAGCCGAAAGAGATCGTACCGCCGTCCTTCACCAGCGTATTCTCGCCGAAGTCGTATGCTGTGTTTGTATAATTGACGCAACCCCATCCCAACCCTATATTTTCCCATGTAAAGCTTGGAATAAAAGACTTTCCCTGCGGAAGGGCTGTTTCATCAAGGGTTCCTATTTTAAAGACTTCTTGTGGATCTAAAAACAAGTTGCCTATTTTCGCGCAATCGGCCAAATCCGATATAATCCCGCCTGCGCCTATATGGGGAAGATATTCTTCCGGTTTTTTCTTTTCCCTGATATGAGCGCAGTTGCCCGGTATGCTTTCCCCGGAACAAGCCGAAGGCGCGTTTGCGGGTTTCATTATGCTTTCTTGTAAAAATCGGATATAACTCATACCAGCAACTTCCGACACAACTAATTCAGCAAGGGTAAAGCCATCGTTACAGTAAACAGAAAAATCACCGGGATCGGCTTTTAATTTCGAGTTTTTTAAATAATCGTAGAATTGCTGACAAGTGACTGTTTCATTAACCCATTTTTCACATATCCTATTTTTCAGCATAGAACCGGGCAATCCGGAACTGTGATTGAGGCACATACGGAGCGTGATCTGTTTGTACCTTTCATCCTTCATGGTGAAACGCGGCAGATACTCCGCTACGGGTATATCAAGGGAAACTTTGCCCATTTCAACAAGCTTCATTACCGCAAGAGCGCAATAAACCTTGGATACTGAGCCGATGTTGTATACATCATGGACCGTCGCCGGTCTTTCGGCGTTTCCGTCTTGCGTACCGCAAGCGAAGGCGGCTATAAGCTCGCCGTCTTTCATAAATGCTGCGCTTAATGCTGTTCCGTCCATGTTTCTTCTGGATTCAGCCAACTCTTTCATTTTTCGAGCTATATCTGGCCTCGTTCCGGTTAAATCCACTTTCTGTACCTCCGATCTCAACGTTGATGTGCAGTATATAAATAAGTCTCATTATACAGCGGTTTCGTGCTATGGAATTATCCAACCAAAGGCAGTCGAGAGTTTTCTTCTTGGCTGATTTTTTCTTGCCTTGCTGGAATAATTCGATATCCATTAAGCGAAGTTCCAACGAGAACAAATGCAATTTAGTCAACTTCCATAATTATTTTTTTACATTCAGGGCAATAATGGGCAGACTTTGATGCAGCACTTGTTTTATACAAACTACGAAACGCAGCTCATTTCATGTATGTGAATACGGCGGTACCGATTTGACAGCGTGGGGGGCAATCGCACCCGCCGTACGCAGTATGTATCATATGGATAATGCGCAGCCTATATCAACTATTGAGCTGTCTGATTACTTATTTAGAAAATGTTGCTGCAGGTCAAGTATTTACAAACTATGCGTACATACGGGATGTTTTGCCATAAACTGTAGTCTCCGATAACGCCCAAACGAAATTTCGCACGAGACACGGCAACATTGATGATGTTAGGTTTCTGTCCCACCCACTGGGCGGCTCTTTTTCCGCTTTGTGCGTCACAACCAAGGACCAGCAGCACTTCATTTGCCTCTTTCCCTTGGAATGTATGGATGGTCCCGCAATTATTCTTAAGCCAGTCAGCAATGTCTTGAGAATCTAACTGAAGTAGTTTTCTTTTAATTACAAGACGAATTGCAGATTTCAACGCCTGCTCCACCGAAGTAAATGGCGTGATTATGTACAAATCAGGTAACCCACCATAAATTTCTATTGCCTCGCTAATTAGTTTTGTTACGACGTCAATCTGCTGTGCTACTGTATGATTCTTGTTGCCTTTTTCGGCACCTTTTATATCTAACCATACAGATCGCGATAATAAGAACTTGGTCTCAGAATCCGGTTCCTTTGTTTTGTTAAACATCCTTTTGTTGTAAGCCACCTCGTTGGATATCCGAAACATGGGATCGAGACAACGACGATGTACAACTAACGGGCAACCTAGCCACAAATTTACGCCATTCACATTTCGAATACCACCGTATGTATTAAGTTGATCCGCCAGCATTTGTACCGATAGCTCTGGCAACCGATAGATAGGAGGCATTACATTTTCATCAGCTAAGCGTTTCAGAAGTTCAGCAGGAATAGTGACGATCGGTTCTACCTGCAATGGATCGCCAACAATAATTGACTTTTGGGTCCGCCAAATTGCACCTAACGCACTTTGTGGAGTAGCCTGCCCTGCCTCATCAACCACCAAAATGCCTAGTTCCTCAGCCTGTATACCCTCCAAAAAGGTTTGCACAGAGGCAAAGGTCGTTGATACTACTGGTACTACCAACAGCAAGGTGTTAAGTAAGTCACCATACACAACCTCGCAATCGCTTTTCATTAATTTGCCATCCCACAAGGTAAAGAGTCTCATCAGATTTTGCCTAACTTTATCACAGTTCAAAACAAACGCTTTGTGCAACATAAGAGCCTGATAAAATAGTTCTTCCCGCAGTTTGTCATACTCAGCAAAGATCCATGGGCATACTGTTTGGGAGCGCTTATTTTCACTAATATTTTGCCAGAATTCTGCGTCCGCCCAATTCACCCCAAAGCGTGTTTGGTATGGAGCGATCGCGACATTGATAGCATGAAGGTTTTCCTCTGCTTGCTGCATATCTCGTTCGGAGAACAGATGCTGTGCTTGCGCCGCCTCTACGGCTTCTTTCTGTGCTTGGTAAGCATTTCTTTGTTGGGTAATCTGAATGGCTGTTTCTTGTAATTCCTGTTCAGTTTTCTTCCATTCTTGAATAACAGAGCTGTTCTTGAACAACTGCCAGAAAATACGTTTCAAAAACGAGAGGCTGGATCGTAAAGTAATAATGTTTTGTTGCTGTACTGCCAACTTCTTTTCTAGTCTGTTCAGTTCGTGCTGTTCAGCCAGCAAACCCTCTTGTTGTCGACAGAGTTCGGCCCATGTATCAGCATGTCTAATGTTTGCAGCCAATTGATCTGCCGTTGCTGTCTCTTGCTCGACTAGCAGAGATTGCGCCTTTGCAATCTCCATTTGCTCATCAGTCACTGCCTTTAATGTCGCACTAAAGGATTCTCGTGCCATATTCCAATCTGGCGCTTTTCCTTGATAATAACGCTTTAGCGTTACCTCGTCATCCGCCCACCAAAGTCGATCTTTAAGTGCATTCAAATTGCTCTTTTTTCCTAATTTGGCTGAGATAAGCCCCCACGCAGGCTCGCCAAGAAGCTTGGTTGCAACATCAGCAAAATATGTATCTTTATATGCAACATCTAGGTTGCAGAATCTTCCGGTTCTATCTTTTTCTATTGCTTTGGGCAACTCCACTGATATGTTTTCGACCGCTGCATTATTGTTAGAGGCTACAATCATGCCATAAGCAGATAGTTTTTTGTCGAGCTTGTAGTAACTCTGATTATACTGGTCGGGTGGGTTTTTAATTTCTTCCTTTTTAAATGCTTTTTCAGGTAAATCATAACCGGTCATAACGATCGCTCTTTGTATGATGTTTGAAACCACAATTTCTTTGAGTAATGTCGTTTTACCTGTTCCAGGCGGGCCATTAACTGAAAAAACACTTTGTTTACCAGTTATGGCGATGTTTATCCCTAGTTGTTGCATTAGACTAGGACTGTTTTGCGATGGCCATGCACCAAGTGGATAGGAAGCAGCTTTCAGCCAGTGCTGTATCTGTGCAACATCGGTATCAATCAGTATACGTTGCTTTTCTGTCGCAGGTTTAATCATAGCTTCGGTATAACTGGTAATCCTTTGTGTAGGAGACATTTTTATTTTTTTCAGATCCTTAAGATAAAAGCTTTGCATCATTTCGGTGGAAGGGTCCAACGGCGGGAATTTGCCTTCCTTGTTAGCGTGCTGGACCTTTTTTCGCGACCAAAGTTCAGCTCTGAACAAACTATCCTTCAGCTTGATTTTTTTGCAGACTGACTTGTAGATTATGCCCAAATACTCTTTTGTGATGGGCGGTATATCAACGTCTTCATTACTTGTCATTAGCTTGTCATTTATGTCTTGTTGCAACTTTTCGAGCTCTGATTCATCTAATTCCATATTTAGTGAATTAGCGCAAATCAATTCGCAGATTGCCCATACAAAACTCGAAATGACGAATGAATCAGCAACATACATACCGTTCTCGTCAATTTTTAAAGCACAGAGACAAACCAGTGAATTGTCGTTTTCTATGGATGTATCTTCTGTATGAAGATTTAGGGTATTAAGCATCCATACAATTAAGTCGTTAGACCGAGCCTTGCCGAAGTACACATCATAACTTACCCGGATTTGGGGATCGTTTTGCGGCTGCTGCCACGGTATATCTTTCTTAGTCAGATCAGTATCATTGCAGGTGTCAACTGGCCAGCATGGATTAAAGAACTCTTGTTCATACCAGTACTTTAAGATTTTTTGAAGCATCTAATTGTCTCCGTATAAGCTAAATTGAGGATAAACTGTCTCTTATTACTTGAAATAGTTATCTACATATACGCAAATATGATTATTTATCGTTTTTTAGTGTTATCGATTGACTTTTCAAATTGTATTTCGAAAACTTATATTTGATATAATTTGCGAATGTATCTTCGTGAGTAGAGAGGATAATTTGGGAATCGGAAAACTCTCTTCTTAAGAGCTCAACAAAGGATATCATATTAATGTCATCCATACATTGGATAGGGTCATCAATTAGTAATGTGCAGAACTTTTCTCCAGAATATATTTTATTTAAAACAAGAGAAAATGCCAGTAATACAGCAGACAGCTGTCCAGAGCTCATTGTATACAAAACATCGTGTTCTGCTCCGGGGGCAGTGAAGCGAATTTTGCTATCTTTGCTCTCAATTAAAACGCCTTGACCGCCTTGATACGATTGCAACAATCTTGAACAATACAAGAAGAAAGGAATTTCAATCTGCTTAATGACCAATTGCTGATATGCGTCAATAGATTTCTTTAACGCTGAATGATATTTCTTTATTTCGTTGTGAAGACTTGAAAGCTTTCCTTCCTGAATTTTCAGTAATTCTAGGTTCTGACGTGCCTGGTTGAAGGAAGTATAATACTGCGCCTCTATATATTTTTCTTTGTTCTTTAATTGATCAATTGTGAGTGAGTCTAAATAAGTATTATCGCTAAAACAATCATTGTAAACTTTATCGAACTCATGCTCGGCGGATACTGCATCATAATTAGAAGGTATGGATTCCTTTATTTTGATAATCTCACTTATAACATCTCCAGTTTGATCAATATCTGATATAGCAGAGTTTTCCAGAACATATTTGTAGTGAGATGTCGATAGATAATTTAAAATTGAGTCACAGTTGTCAATAGAAGATCTGAATTCTTTATAGCTATTAAATGCACTAAGTAATTGAACACCAAAATTATTATGCAGTGCTTTTATGTGCTCTTCTAATTTACCTTGACAAATATCTTTGTAATACTTTTGACATCGTTGAACGGCTTGATCGTATATAATATTTCCATCACCCAAAAGATTTTCTAACAAAGGCTTTGTACTTGCAAATTGTGCTTGCAATTGAGATTCGTTTTCCCATTGGAATCCACAATATGGGCACAGTCCCTTGTCAAGTGTTTCGATTTGCTTGTTTCTTTGCTTAAGTGTTTCGCGGGCTTGATAAAGAGAATTGGCCAATTGATTAAGATCCGATTGGTTTTGTTGAGCTCTTTTGAGATCTTCAACGTACCCCAAAATTGTCTCCAATGAATCTCCACACTCAAGTGTGAAACACAATTTTTTCCAATCAGCATTAACAAAATCATTGTTATTGAGCAATTCCGATTGCTTTGTTAAAAAGTCCAAAGTTCCTTTATTTTTTCTAATAATGTCAAGAACATCATCAGAGTTCTTGCTCAAAATCCATCCCATTATTGCATAAGACTGTTCGCCTTGCGGGATTCTTTCAAATCGTTGTACCGCTGCTGAAACAAAATACCAGGTTTTATTTTTGATAAAAGCGCTTATGTCTCTAATTTGCCCTTTTATTTGTTCGAACAAAGGCTTACTTGGAGGTCCATTAAACCCCAATATCTCTTTGTCCCATATGTGTTTTCCCCCAAATATCGATTCATATGCGACATCATTATATTCGCTTTTAGAAAGTGTTTGCAATTCAGTTTCGGTTTTTTCGATATCCGTCTGCAATGTTTTAACTTTAGTCGATAACTGCCGCTGCGCTTCATTCAACTTAGCCAATTTGTATATATCTTCTTCAATACCAAACAAATCAGTTATGGTTTTTGATCTCTCAATCTCAGATTTTTTAAAGTATGCAAGGCGGTCTTCTTGATGGATGTAATGTAACATCTTGAACAGTTTAATATTTTGTTCTCCAAAAAAATCGTTTCTCTTTGTACTTATTTCTTCGGTAGAAACATGATAATCTTCCCAATTTTCGACTGGTATATCATACTGTGGTAAAACAAATAACTCTGTTTGAGATTCTATATTTTTGGGATTGTTTTGCTTGGTAGTACCCGTGGATGCAGGAATGCGAAGTGCTATAACTATATTATTTTCAGAATTATGAACTTTGAATTCTGCTTTTAATCGCATATCCTTTTTTGAATCTTTTGCCAAGCAATTTTGTGAGTAACTAATATTAGCTGCAATTAAATCACTTTCCTGTATGCGGCTGATTGAACCAGTTATCAAAAATTCTATCGCATCAAATATACTTGTTTTTCCGTATCCGTTTGGACCATCAAACACAGATAGATATTCAGAAAATTCGATCTCTTTAGTGGTGAATAATTTGTAGTTTTCCAAATAAACTTTCTTAATTTCTATGCTCATAGTTCCTCCCCAAAAGATTACTCAGCTAAAAGCGATTCATATATAGATAGGATAGAATCAACACTATCTTCTTTGAAATTAATATCACTTAAAACAAGGCGATCCAATATACCAGTATTTATCTTTATGTTGTTTAATTTTTCTTTCATAAAATCATCCACTGATTTAATTTGTTCTGAGGTTTGCACATTCAACGGAAATACCGGAATCTTTGTTGCTAATTCAATAAAATAACTGTAAGCGGACAGCTCATCCTTGTTGTCTTTATATGAGCCAAAATATTCGGCATTTAATAGATATTTAAGTAATTCTTCGACATATGAAAATGCATCTCCAGTCTCCGCTTTTCTGTATTCAAGGTATTCAGTAGCATGTTGTTGGCTTGCATCGGTATGCGAAAAAACATATTTTTTAAAATAATATGGATCATCCTCAATTATAACTTTGGAGGAACTATTCAATGATTCCGTATCTGCACGAAGGCTTGATATTACAAGCGTAGTGTTTTTATCCATATCAGATTCATGAAAATCTGCTTTTCGGAATGCATGAGCAAGAGCTCTAAGATATTCATTATTAACCATATTCAATTTATCGTTTCCTGCTTCAATAACCAAATAAGTTTGGCAAGGATGTTCAACCGATACAAAAGGATTAACAACAACATTTATATTTTCGTCGTTTTTGACAATATCATATGAAAAGCTCTCTTCGGCATTATATTTCAACTCGTTTAATAACTCATACAGTATATTCATAATGTTGTGTCCTCCTTTGATTCTGATAATTGTTCAATAAATGCATTCAAAGGTACAATTGTTACATCTTTGCAGTGCATAATATGATCTGATTCTTTTGAAGAATCAAACCTATCAAAGCGTGGCGTTTGAAAAATTTGTTCGCTTTTAATAGAATCAATAGCAATATCCTTGCTAATTAAACAACTATAATCCATTAACAATTCATATATGTTAGAGTTGCGTAATATTTCTGACGCAATGATCCCATTATCATTGTCAGTGTATTTAGGTGCAATAGTCGTCAATGCGCTTTGAGTATTATCTACACTCTTATAAGCTATTGCAGTAGAAGTTGTGGAAAAATCTTGAGGGATATCTCGTAGTCCCTTAATAAAAGGGTCATTTATACCCGATTGCAAATATTTATAGTATGTTCCCATGTCAATTTCACCGGATACCATAGGTGTTGTTATGTGAATGAATTTTTTAAAATCCGCTTTGTCTAACATCCCCATTTTATTCTTGCATTCAACGATATCGCAGTGGGCACATTCGCCGCTTTTTTTATTACAGTTTTCGCAGAATAACTCTATTTCTTTAGAAAATGATTCTTTTATATGATAAAGATAATACCAAGTGCTTTGTTGATCAATTTCACTCGAATTTAACCAATCAAAAATTGTTGAAAAAGAGATCCTGCGATTTAAGCTATCTTTGGCATAAAGGTCATAGTGCAAATCTCGCTCAATTATATGATCATCTAATTTACCGAGCATCCACAGATAGCTTGTTTTTGCAAAATCGGTTGTAGCCCGATAACTTCCGGGCGATATCATTTGATAAAAATCTTTTATTGCGGATTGTAGCAACTCAACCGCACAATCAACACAACAATAATTTGTCGTAGTTCCATTGAGCGTGTATGTACAGATAGAAACTTTTTTCAACTGTTCATCAGATAGCGATAATAACTTAGCTTTTTCAGCATTTATATCAGCTAAGTACAAATCAAAAGCTTCGTCCAAATTACTACCATTCAGTTTCTTAGAACTTGAATCTTTCTTTGTGAGAGCATTTACTAAATTCGTTTTCAGCGTTGTAGGGCGTCCTCTTCTTTTGATAGTTAATGCTTCCCTAAATGTTAGATCATTTCTATTATCATTCACCTCATTTTCGGCATCAATAAGATATTGAGGGGTTTTTGTAAATTCTTTCACATTATCTAACAACGACTTGTCAGCTAAAGCAACATCTTCTGTGGTATGGAGCATTGCCGACTTAATATCGGAGTATTCCGACAAATGTGCTAACAATCCCAAAATAGCACTGCCATAACTCTTTATTGACTTATCTACACGATTTTTGACTTGATGTACTGAGATATAAGATGGGTTTCCGTTTTCTATTTTACCAATAGAAAAGTCCTCCATATATTCGATTTCCAAAAAATAGTTTTCTAATTCGGCTTTATTATCCGCCTCAGAGAGGGAGGGATTATATATTTTTAAAATCTCTGATATAGCATACCACATAGAGATTTTTCCTTGATGATTATAACCATTCCAGCTATTTGTTGCATCATATATTACACCTGGATTATTTGCAGACATTTCTATACCTCACTTTCAATGATTTAATTTGTATAGATATACAAATTAAATCTTATCATCCAAAGTACATTGCAAAGCAAAACAGATTTTCCCCAGAAGTTCTACTGTTGCTTTTTGCCGGTCCTCATTTTGTTGATAGTATTGATCGTTAACGGAGCGAACTGCGCATTATTGCTAGAACGAAATAGCTTACGCTATTGTGTACCGCCAACAGGCGGCGTTTGCAAAAATAATAATCGCATCTACCGCTTACTCCTATATACTTTGGCATAGTCCAATTATGAAGGAGAATCCATATGATAGATGAAGAATTATTAGAACAACTTAGACAGGATATTCGGTTGCGGGGGCACAGTCATAATACAATGGACGAGTATGTTCATCGTATTAGAAAGTTTATGATTTATTCAAGTAGCCCCTTACAAGAACTTGACGAAGCAGATGTGAAAAAATTTCTGCTATACCTCATGGAAGAATGCAATTTGAAAAAATCCAGTGTCAACACATACAATAGTGCAATTCGATTTTTGTATGGCGTGACATTGAACCGTCCTCTAAATGTGTGGCAAATTCCTCGCTGTAAGTCTGAGCGCGAATTGCCTCAACTGCTTACACAAGAAGAAATTTCAAGGTTGCTTGAGCATACGCCAAGCCCCATGTATCGTGCGCTGCTCATGACTATTTATGGGTCAGGATTGCGTGTTTCAGAGGCTGTTGGAATCAAGGTTTGTGATATTGATAGCCAAAAAATGCGTATCTTTATCCGGCAAGGTAAGGGTGGTCGAGATAGATATGCAACATTATCTCAAACAGCCCTAGATGAGTTGCGATCTTACTGGAATACCTGCCACCCAACCGATGATTTGTTTCTAACGAGACTTAAGAAAAAGCCTACGCCTCGCAGTGTGAATAATGCGTTTCAAGCATCGATGATGCGAGCAGGCATTAGCAAAAATGCAACTGTACATACACTTCGCCATTGCTTTGCTACGCATCTACTTGAGTATGACACAAACCTTTTTCACATCAAAAAATTGCTTGGTCACCGTAGTATTCGTTCAACATCTTGGTATCTTCACTATGCCGAAGGTGCAGCTTCTCAAGTGATAAGCCCATTGGATCGGATCGGGAGATCCGATGATTGAACTGCAAGACATCATTCAAGAACACGGCGTTGGGTACACTAAAAGTAGAAATTTGCTTCCGGTTCAGCACAAGGCGTTAAACGCTATTGCTATCTGCCGTACCGCTAGTCTAGGCGGGCACGCTGACCATTACGACTGCGGACACACAAATATATCTTACAATTCGTGCCGCAACAGGAATTGCCCCAAATGCCAAGCACTTACCAAAGAGCGATGGGTGATGGCAAGAATGAATGATCTGCTGCCGTTGCCGTATTACCATGTGGTGTTTACGCTACCGCAAGAACTCAACATGCTTGTTTTCATAGATAATGCTATTATCTATGATTTACTTATGAGAGCCTCTGCCGAAACATTAAAGACCTTATGTTTAAGTCCCAGATATCTTTCTGCCGAGGCCGGTTTCATTTCGGTACTGCATACTTGGGGGCAAAATCTCGTGTTACATCCCCACGTACATATCGTCATACCTGCAGGCGGATTGACAACTTGCGGCAAATTTGTTGTTGGAAGCAAAAAGTTTTTCTTGCCGGTCAAGGTGATGGCAAAGCTTTTTCGCGGGAAATTCTTATTCCACCTCAAAAGCATAAGAAAAAGATTTGGTGCTATAGAGGAAGGCGAGTGGAATGATTTAATTACTGCACTTTACGGCAAGGATTGGTATGTTTACTGTAAACGACCATTCAAAAATCCTGATGCTGTTTTGCAATATCTCGGACGCTATACGCATAGAGTTGCGATTTCCAATCATCGAATATTGAGTATGAATGACGATATGATCACTTTTTCGTACAGGGATTACAAAGATGGCAGCAAGAAAAAGACTATGCATTTGGCTGTCAATGAGTTCATTCGCAGGTTTTTACTTCATGTGCTGCCAAGTGGGTTTCGTAAAATTCGTCACTATGGATTTTTGGCTCCTGCAGTTAAAAAGCAAAAACTGAAGTTATGCCGTAAACTATTGCATGTAGAATTCACTCCATCAGCTCCATTATCTACAAGAGAGCTACTTCAAAAACTCACTGGTCGAGACATAGCGATCTGTCCCATTTGTGGCAGGGGATCTCATTTATCTGTCACTGGACTTTCACCGCCAAACAATGTAAGTGAATAAACTTAGCTTGGCCCAATTCGGGGAGGGGGAAGCTGTGGCTGTTTTACCAGATTTCTGCTAATCGGACGAAGTCTTGGTTTGAAAACACGGATATTTCGAGTTTCTTATGAGTAAGAGCGTGCGTATTATCCCCATAGGATCTCACGTCCGCTACAGTTATCTCGTTCTGACAAAAAAACAAAGTTCGGCTCGATACTTTTAGCGTGTCGAGCATTTATTACGCCGAACTTCGCTTTTTTCCTAAGATCAAAACGTGCAGCTCGTCGAGCTGAAACGCTTTTTATATATAATACAACCAAATATTACAAAAATAAAGATAATATGATAATTGATCCCAAATCACGATTGGATTAATAACAAGGCTGCGTAAATTACAATGTCTACGCAGCCTTTCATATGTTCTCGCTCATAGCGCTCGCTCTACTCTGTGTGTATCGTAAAGCGCACATCGTAAAACTGCCTTCTGGTCTGACGGCTAGCAGCGGCGGGACAATGCTCGGCGCATTTCTTACAGGCCCCACCGGTTAGGGCGTTTAGGGTGGCCGTCATGTCAGCCACGTAGACCGGCCTCGCGCTTTCAATCATAGCGCCAGGAATACGCTCAATCCGGCGCAAAACGTATTCATGCGTAATCGCCCTGTATTTTCTCGGCGCTTTAATCAGTGCCTCCGGAAGCCGCCTTCTCTGCGCCGCTATGAGGCGCATCATAGCTCGGCAGTCACTTTTACCGGGCAGGCGTTTCTGAACGATAGAGAAGCGTCCGGACGGGCTGCGGACACTAAAGAACATGGGAGTAAGACGCCTGGATAAAAAATAAGGATAGCCATTCGGCAGTGTTCGTTCCAGAATATAAAACGGAAGTATGTACAGTAGGGTAAGAAACATAAAGAGCAAATTCGCTGTCCATATGTATATGGCCAAGCCGATGAGTACACCAATCAGCATGGCCACCTGAACCGGATTGGATATAACAGCGTAAAAGCACGACTTAAAACTTCGTCGCATAAGTTGTATGCACCTCCAGATCTATCGGGATCGCCGCGTTTAATATGCCGCCTATATTCAAAAAGATATCCAAGTGCAGCGTCGTTGTAAAATTCAAACCGCCACCTACGGCATTATCGTGAGTTGTCTGCAGGTCGCTTATCCGATACGAGTCCTCCTTCAGGATAGAATCGTCATCTACTATCTGGCCGCCGGTGGCCGTTGCCAGCTGATAGATAACCTGCGTGGCGTCTACGTTGGCACTCCACGACGGATCGTCATACTGCCGCGCATACCATTCGCTTTCACGAACACCCTGGTAGATCCCGGCCACGTTGAGCGAGGCTGTAGCCAGCACGACCTCGCTTGTCTTACTTTTAACGTCCAAAACCGTATGGTAAATATGTATCGTTTCCAACGCGGCCATAAAGAGAATTGTTGCGATAAGCAGTATCACAGCGCCGCGTACCGCAACTTCGCCCTTCTGGTCGGCCAGCTTCTTTTTTATGACTTCCAATACTGTTCGCTCCTTCCAGGACTGTCCGCCGTCAGCGTGATGGGAATACCGACTATTCCTCCGGCACCAATTGTAATTTGCTCTTTAAGTGTAACGGTGAATGCGTCCCCGTATTGAATTGTTTTCGCTGTGCTGGAGAAATAATCCGCATCAATAGTCATACTCAACTCGTTCCCAAACTTCGACGTCAGGCGCTCAAACTCCGTTGTAACAGCTGTGTCCACCTTACCCCGAATCTCTATAAACCGAGTCAGCTCCGACGCCGCTGCGTTCAGCTTGGCGCTTTGAACGCCGACGCTTATTGTCGTAAGAAATATTACCAGCAAGACCATTACTAATAACAGGATCAGCGCACCGTTAATAGTGAAGTCACCTTTGCAATTTTTCAGGATCTTCATTTGCTTCTCCTTCCTGGACAGATAGAGGCGGCAGAATGCCGCCCCTCTGCCTTTAACTCGTTGGCTACCGTCAGTTGAAAAGGTCGTTAATTTTGCCAGTTATCAAAGATGAGAAATCGCCCTGCAGATAAGATACAAACAGCGTGATAGCAATGGCCGCGATAACAAGAATAACAGCGAATACCGCGGCATGCTCGACGATAAACTGACCATTTTGCTCGGCCAGCTTTGCCGCTGCTTTAGTCTTTGATATTGACTCGGTTCTCTGGCGCGCGTTACGGACAGCGCTGACGATGTTCTTGATGTGCTTTTTCATAATTGGTTCCTCCAAAAATAAAATAAATTAATATAATGATCCCATCTGATGGAATATGTAGACGCCGATACTTGCTATTAGCATCAGTACGAGGCAAACGAAAAGCAGGCCCATGTATGGATAGGTCTGCTCCGGACGTTTCTGTAATTCTTTCCTGACTTCTTCGTCTTGAGCTTTACGAAGTTCAGAAGCTAATATTTGAAAATATATAGACTGTTCTTCACCATGCAGGACGGACGTCAGGCCGCGGGTGATCTGACTCAGTTTAGAACTGTTGACGCGGCCCTCCAGCGCCTTCAACGCGCGCTCCGGATTGCCGGTCACCATATCATTAATTGTGTGCTCTATTTCTCCGGCCAGTGCAGGCCCACAAATCTTACGGTAGCTTGTGAGAATGGAGACTACATCTCTTGTGGAACGCAAACTCTGGCTGATGGTACTGGCCAGCTGCGGCAGCTCTCGCTCGATGCGCTGTCGGCGCTCCTTGAGCTGCTTGTTAAGTCTCTTCATTTCGCTTTTGTAAAAGACAACAACCAGTACCGCCATGAGTGCTATCCCAAAAAAGATAGAGAAGGGAAAGAGAACGAGTCCAACGGCACCGGCGAGTATAGCTGACCTTGATATCGCCTTCGCCTTATATATCTCCGGAGAATCGTTGCTGCCTGTGTTCTTTAATCCTTCCTGTATCTGCGTGTACTTGGCCGGATCATCAATGCTGACAAGCGGCAGAATCGTGTGTGCCATTTTGCTTGTCAAGCGCTCGGTGAAATTGGGCGGTTTGGGCGCGCGCTTTCTTAACGCCGCGGCTGCGGGCTTGTACACACAAGGCAGATGCGCTGTGAGAACGAAATAAAGCCCCAAGGTCAGAAGGGCGGTAATGAATAATCTCATCTTCCATCCTCCCTAAACGTCATATTCAATGGGCTTACTCAACCGGATTGCCTTGTTGATCGTGATCAGCGTCACAACAGCAGTCGCAACCAGCGATATCTGACCAAAAACCGTGCGTGTGAGGTTCAGATACCATTCCTCGTTCAACTTTAAAATAGGAATGAAAGAGAGTGTCAGAATAATCATAATCATTGCGCGCCGGATCGGTAGCATCATCAATGTCTCGTTTTCAGCCTGCTGTGTCTTTTGATCCGAAAACTTGTTGACAATTGGCGGTAGGCTGGATCGCAACGTATTATCATTCTGGCATAGGATCAGCGCATCACACCACTGATGAAACAGTTTGCTGTCCAGCGAGTCCTTCATCCGCTCGATTTGCGCCGGTGCGTTGGGGTCAACATATTTCAAATTATTGACGAACGAGACGAAAACATCCTTAACAGGCGGATTGAAGTTGCCCAGGTTTTCCTCAACAGAACTCAAGATATCGTTAGTCCTGGTATACGAGGTTGTTATGAGGCTCAGTGCGATTTCAAGCTCCTCGTTCATGTACTTGTTATACCGAAACAAAGCGAATTGAGACCACCACAGGGGAAGAAAATATCCGCCTGCTGCCAGGACGATGGCGAGAAAAACATTATGCATGACAAGACCGATTACGGCACCGCACACAGTCACAACCCATGACAATGTGAGTGTTTTTTTATAGGCTTGTATCTGCCCGGTCTGACTATAGACCTGTCTGGCTTCACGTTTACTTCGGCTGAACACGCTCTCACGTGTTTTGCCATTAATCCGGTCAACATACTCCCTGGCGGTTTCTCTTTTTTTCGGCTTCTTAGCGCCACCGGCCATGGACGTGATGCTTGCCTTGGACACCTTGTGAAGCTTTGGCCGTATCGAAGTCAACGCAAAAACGCCGAGCAGGATCAGGAAGAAGACCAGGAGCTGAAGTATTGTAAAACTACTCAAAATTTATCACCTCCCTTAATTGGGCTACGGGTCTTGTATAGGGCGACACAGCAGAACGCTGTGCGCCCTTTTTCAGTAGACTCTGTGCTAGACTCTTTGATATGGGGGCCAGACGTCGAAATGCACCAGCCGTCTCAACGCAGGTATCTCCCTTGTAGATATTGTCGTCGACGATAAATTCATACAGCATCTGAGACTGTATTTCACCGTTCACACAGCCCGTGACCTCGCGGATCTCCGTCACCCTGCGCCGTTTGTCAGCCAGCAGCTCCATATGCACCAGGATGGGAAATGCCCGACTGCACATCTTAAACAGACTGGCATCGGACATGTCGTAGGCTTTTTTAGCTAGCGTAATAATGCGTTCCGGCGTATCTTCCGTACCATTGGAATGGACAGTAGTCATGATGATATGCCCGGTATTGGCAGCGGCCATGACCTCAAAGGCTTCGCGGCCGCGCATTTCACCGGGAGCAATAATGTCTGGATCAAGCCGGAGTGAATCCTCCACCAACATCTCCTGGTCAATGTTTTGAGAAGGATTGCTCTCGTTGAAGCGTGTTCGGAGATGCACCACACTGTTCGTGACGGTGCCAGTTTCATCTCGAGATACAAAGTTCCATTCACGGCTTCCTTGTTCAATGGTAATTGTCCGGAGCTGCTTTGATACGACCGTGAGCAAAGCACCGGCCAGCGTTGTTTTTCCGGCTCCCGTTTCACCAGAGACGCAGATCGATGCGCCATGCCGTTGGCTTAATAATAAAAAATCCAGCATTTCTTGTGTCAAAACACCGTTTTTAACCAAAATCTCCGGAGAGAGCGTACTGGTATTTACCTTTCTTATGGAAGATATGACTCCGACTTCACGATCCACCACCGGCGTTCTGATAGCGGTGATACGAACACCGTTACCGATATCCGCCGTCGCTCTGGGCGACGATTCATCAAAGGGTGATTTTGTTCCTCTAAAAATGCGTTCGTGAATGTTAAGCGCATGTACTTCATCAAGGAAAGAATAATCTGTTTTCCGCCATACGCCTTTTTCAACAATCTTGACATCATTCCAGGCGTCGATGTTCAGTTCCTCGAATCCGTCCCGTTCAAACAGTCCTTCACGGGAGATGAAGGACAAGCCGCTCATATCATGGTAGATATAATTGGTCAGTTCCGTCGAAGAGTCGGTGAGCGAACACGTAATACCATGCTCACGTATATAACGGAGGATTAAATCTTTCATTTCCTCTTCCGTTTTGCCCTCTAACAATCCGCCAACCTGCCCTGAAACACCTTCCTGCACGTTCTTGAGCGCCATAGCATAAGGCAGGTCACCCAGCGTTGAGAAGTCAGACAACAGCCGATTGGTATCATTCATCGTTAACACCTCCCTCACAGATCCGCGCTGCCAAAGCGTTGATATGACGTTCAAAATCGATAGACGCGCTTTTGCTGAATCCCTGGAGCAGCTGTCCCGCAGCCATACGCTCCGTTACCTGTGAAGCAAAGGGCAGGATAAAATCAAAACCGCCAAACGAAGCTTTTGCATCGTTCAGCGATGTATGAGAGAATGCTGGATTTGCTATTTTTATGTGTCGTTCCACTCTGAGCGAACTACTTCCGCTCATCCAGGCTAAATGCGCTTTCTGAAACTCATAGCCTTTTATATCCGGAGAAAGAACACGGAGCACCGTCTGAGCGTATTCAAGAGCAGCTAGTGTCAGCGCATCATACGCGGGATTTGAATCACAGTCTATAATCACATAGGCAAACGGTGTCAGATTCAAGACCTGCAGGAGCGCCTTCGACGCATCCCGTGATATGGGTTTGTATGATATACCGGGTAACTCGCTTGAAACGAATCCAGAGAAATAAAGCCGGTTGTTTTTGGGATGCTGATGTATCCTGTCTTTTAAACTTGCTTCAGATATGCTGCCAGGAGTATCTAACAAACCTCCTAACGATTGATTTGTACCTAGATTTGGTTCGTTGGGTAGATAGATCGGCAGTGCCGGCACGTTGTTTCCCGCCGAAACCACCAGTACGTCTTTCTTTTTGGCCAGAGCAGCAGCGAGCGCAAGAGCAACTGTTGTTTTTCCAGCGCCGCTGCTGCCCCAAACAGCGATTAATTTCAATTAGTCCACCTCGTTTTCCGTATTGTTTGAGTCCGTATCCGTACTGTCAATGACCGGTGTAACTAAAAACTTTTCCTGCGCCTCCAAAAGCGCGGCCTTCATCGCTTCATCGCCCCTGCAGGCCAGCGCGGCATGAATGGTTGCGTAAGCTTCCAATCCCGCCACGGCTTTAGCCTGCGCCTGATTAACAATGAGCGTCACCGTGGAGATCTTCTGTACATCCTCGCTTTGATCGGTTACGTCAACAGCATCGGCATCGGATACCGACAACACTTCAACATACTGCAGTTCAGGAATTATTACAGCGGTATACTCACTTGCATTGTTGTCTGAAGCATTATCGCTGAAAACCGCATAAAGCTGAATTACATCTCCGGCGCGCAGCTTACCGGATACACTTTGTGCCAACGTGTCCAAAGAAAGTGATATGGCCAGCTTGCCGACTGGAAGTGACGCCAACTCCGGATTGCCTCCGGGATATTCATTGGTCAGATGATTAATGGTGAGTATATCGCCCTTGCAAGCAGGCACAATCACATAACTCCCAACGACATTCGTCACATTGTGTATAGTTGTCTCCGGCAAGTTATACGTCGGCATCTCCTTAGTCGTTACCATATCCTCAGTGACGTGCTCACCAACAGTGACATCCTGGTTGAGAATAACCACGCTCGTTGTTTCGGATGTCACCATCTTTTGAATCAGCGGGACAACAACAAAGGCAATCAGCAGCGCGGCAATAATGCATATACCACCGATAAAGCTTTTATTGCGAAACACGTCTGTCAGCCGCAGCTTCTGATGTGGATTCCGGCTTGACTTCTGACTCGGTTTCTGGCGCGGTTCTTTTTTCACTCTCTCCCTGTGTACTTTTATAGGCTCATCCTCCTCATCGGGGATATCCGGTGTGCTTTCCTCAATAGTTTCGTCCAGCCCGGATCTCCGGTCTGCTCGGACTAAATCCATAGTTGTTTTCTTTTTAAACATGAAACACGCTCCTAAAAATAATTATGGTGCAATAAGCAGGCAAACAAAAAGGCGCGAAGGGTAACGCCTTGCGCCGAAGTATGAGTCCGCATATTGCTAATAACAAAACTGAAAGATAGATTGCTATGTAACCGTAAACCGGGCCAAGAACAAAGCCAATGGCGGCACATAGCTTGACATCACCGCCACCGATGGCTGTTCCATGCCTTATAAATATAGAAAGTAGATAAACAGGTATGCCGAGTGCAAGCAGGCCGAGTATCGCATTACGGCCACTTAGTTCACCTCGACATATTAAGACGAGTCCGCACAGCAGGAGAAAAATAATGCCCACGTCGGGTATCATGCGTGATCTGCCGTCCGCCCATGCCAGCCAAATTAGTGTCGATATGACCAGTATCTCAATGGCCATCATACTATTCCCCACAGCAGTCTTTAATATGGGGTAGTATTGCCGTCTGATATGCCGCCGTTGTCCCAGCTGCCCATATATCAGGGTGATACGGCGCGGCGGCGACGGTTCCGTCCAGAACACCGCTTAAAGCGTCCAAGTCCTGACCACCAGTAAAAGAGACCAGCGTTGCCCAGCGGCTCGGCTTGCAGTCCTTCAGGTGCGTTATGGCTTTGCCCAGCTCCGCAAACTCCCAGGGCTTTACGCCGGTCACGAGTACGGACAGATCCGCTGACGAGAACTGCGCCACATTCCGCACCGACAGTACACCGAGATTTGCGATATACGCGTTGAATCCTGAATCGAAATTGGAGCAGAACGGTATGCCCCGAATGAGTGTGTACCCGTTCGTTTCCTGTATATCCTGCTTGTACAGCTCCATAAGTATCCGCATCATCTTGGCGTCGGCAATCTGAACGGCAGCTTTAAATCCCAGCATAGTCAGGTAATGCCACAGAGCGAACGTCTGCGTCTTAGTGCCGATCCGCTGCATGGTTCCGGCAATCGAGACGGTCAGTACCAGCCCTGGCGGAATAGTGACCGGGCTGACGATATTCTTGGCGTTCACCGCCATACTCTCCTGCACAGCCTCCATGCGCGTTTGGAATGCGAAATCCTCTTCCTTGGCCGTCAGCATCCGCCGGACTTCCGCAATGTAATCCGTGTTTTCACGTAGCTTAATAAGGCGGTTGACACGGAAGGAAGCCAGCTTCCCGTAGAGCAGCGCGGTATCGTCATTATCAGGTGCGATAAAAATCAGCTCCGCAGTTGAGAAGCTACGCACTTTTTGGACAGCTTTAAGGATATGCTCATGAGAATATTTTACTTCCGTCGTCGTCAAATCAATAATGATGAAATGCTGTAAGTGCTGTATTTGCTGTTCTAAAAACGTTGTAATGGACTTCACCTTATCAACGGCAAAACTGATAACCGATATGTCAAGCTCGTTTCCGAGATCGTCCAGCCTATGCATGTTTTTCGCCGCTGTAAGATAGCACAATTGTTTCAATTTATTCCTCCCCTCCGATATACATCCGGGCATACAGATCGAAACCGGAATAACTGTTGAGAACAACACCTGACGAGCCGGAGCAGTGAAGATATAATCGATCCCCACTCACATCTGTTCCGAAATAGAGTCCTACGTGGCATATGCCGTTTGCACTGTTATCGGAAACAAAAACCCGATCACCCGGTATAAGCTCATCCGCTGTAATGTGTTCTCCCCAATCATAGCCGTACAAAGCAGGGTATGTATCCACGCCGGCATTTAAAAATATCCAGTCGAGATACCCCGTGCAATCCAACCCGAAAGGAATTATTGTACCCGTTGATTTAGAGCCAGCCGCAATGACCTGACGCAATTGCCCCCATCGGTCGTCCCAACCAACAGCAGATGATTTACCACCCCAAAAATATGAAACGCGCCCGACCAAACTAAGGCCCTGACGCAAAATCTCTTTTCTTGACTCACTAATATCCAGATAATCAACCATGAGGTGAATTTCCGAATCGGAATAAACGACGCCATCTGTCGTATCGGTGTTCAGCAGGTTTGTATATTCCTGCTGAAACTGACTGAGAGTGGGATCTTCCCATTCAAACGGAGCCGTTAAGATGGTAATCACCAAAGCCATAATCAAAGCTATAAGGGCAATCGCAAAGCATATCGCTTTGATCAGAAGGCCGGAATCCTGTTCTTTGTCCTTGCTGGTTGCATTATGTAATGCGTCGGCAGCATGAGCGACCACCTTAATTACAGTAGCAGTCGTAGCAGCCATATCAGCGGCCTCCTGCTTTTCCCATTAAGTCCAGCTTGTATTGCGGTATATCAAAATTGACATGAACATGCTGCTTACCCATCAGCATCAGCGCACGACCACGTTCACCGCTTTCCAGAATGGCCTGCTCCGTCTCGGTCAGATTAAACACCTCGGCAGTTTCCTTCAAGTTCTTGCCGTCCGTCCTGAACAGGAGTTTGTAGTCGGCAACATCCAGAATTGCCTGACCGTAGAGCTTGATGGCCGGATCAAGAAAGTCAACCACGCTGTGTGTTGCAACGGCCACCATGCTTTCGTATTTCCGGCATCGCTTAGCCTGATTGCGAAGGCTCATGGCTGTCTGAGGCATAGCGGGATCAAGAATAATGTGAACCTCGTCGTATATAATCATAACCGGCTGATCAGGATCAGCAATTGCTTCCCTCCAGCACAGCCCCATGATATTGAAATACTGTGCGCGTTTGAGGTTGTCGGAGCTGTTCAGAAGTTTTTTTGTATCCAGGCAGATAAAATTGTTGGACATATCCAGATTCGTATGTCCGTTCCACAGGTAACTGTCAGCTCCATAAGATATGTCGTAGAATAGAATTGCCAGATCGTCATAACGCTTATCATCCGTCGCCTGCTCTACAAAATAATCATAGAGATCAGAATGAATGGGAAATTGTTCGGGCGTCAGCATGGAAACATCGGTATCCCAGGTAATGCCGAACTTGTTGTATACCGTTTCCATAGATTTTTTGACCAGGGCCAGTTGCACATCCGTCAGGCTAGGTATGCGCAGTTTCCAAAAGACTTCTAGCGTGTGAAGGTGAAGAGCCATAGCGTTATCTTTCGACTGGTACAGCCTGTGCTCCGGTAATTCCTGCTCGTCGTCCATGGCCACCGGCAGTATCTGAAGGGGATTTATGATGGCCGTACCACCACCGGCGTCCAGCCAGGAGCCGTCAAGATTCATGCAAAGCTCACGATACTCGCCTTCCGGATCGACGATAATAATCTTCACACCAATCATGTACAGAGTTTCAATGATATGTTTCAAGGCGGTTGACTTGCCGCCCCCCATCTTTCCCAGCGCCACGATGCTGCCGTTGGTACGGTCTTTTCCGCGAAACAGAAGATCAAGACTAATGATGTTGCCGTCCATCGTCCTGGCGAAATAGCAGCCATGACTGTCCCGGTATATATTCACCGTCATCGGAAAGCCGCCGGTCAACGTCTCCAGCGGGAACAATGTCCTAAGCCTCTTTTCATCCAACTGCGGCTGTGGTATGTAGTAAGGCGAGAGCTGCTTATACGCTTCCTTCTGCATGCAGCCCAACGGTCTTAGCTTAATTTTTTTACTGGCCCAAAGGTTAACGGCGGATCGGCATACATTTTCAAACTCTTCTTCCTTGTCTGTAAAGGGCATTACCAGAATTGACAGATGCCCTATGGCCGCATTCTTTGAGTCCAAGCTTTCGATAGAATCGATACCATCCTTCGCCTGACGCTCCAGCCGCATCCTGCGCCGTACATCGTGTTCAGCCTCGGCATCAGATAACGAACGTCTGATGCTTTTTGAAAGCGCATCGCCCAGCTCACTGGCGTTGCCCGGAGTATAGGTCAAGCAGGTAATACAATTACTGCTGTTCATGAGATCGACCGCCCAGCCATAATCCAGTTCAGCGGAGAAACGCGTCGCACCGTAGATTCTGCCTGCCACGGTACCCACAGTCACTTTTGACTCTCCAAATACGATACCGCCCATTGGCGTAATCAGGCTCATAAGGTTGTCCGAATCGTCGGTTTGCCGACTCAGTCTCCTTTTGGTGCCGGTTATAACCGGTATATCCTCATCGAACTGTTCCTCACCCTGGGGATGGAATGTATTGAGGTCGGCGAAAACTTTGCAGAGATATGTAATTTCCTGATCTGTCATGATCTCCGCGGACACTTGATTCTCAACGAGTACTGACCTGATTTCGTTCAGCCTTCTTTTTAAGTCTTTGTCTGAGCCGCGTTCTGCTTTCGTCCAGCATTTTATAACAATAAGCGGTTCTTTTACGCCTTCCTGCATCATGGCCTTCAAAGCCGCAATTTCACCGTTAATCAGTTTTAAGCGCGCATCCTTCTCTGTGGTACGCCGAATATTTGTGAGATTTTCGATCATGCCCAGCGTATCCACAGTGCGAGGGATGCTTAAGAGCTGCCAGGGGTCATGCTGATTGGACAGGGATGCGGCCATCCTGGCCGCAAGATTATCTCGTTCCTTCTCGCTCATGAGCTTGTTGTCGGATGCATTGACGCGGATGTACCCGAAAATGTAGACATGCTCTGAAAACAGTATTCCGTCTGATATCGCCTGAACATTGACAAAATCCTGCGCCGTCTGAATTTTCGGGTTAATTGTTTTCTTCTTCAACATATATAAGCACCTCTTTTTTCTTTGTAAACCAGAATTTCTGCTGCTCGTTTGTATAAATTGCGCGTTGCTTTAAATAGTCATAAATGGACTGATTATTATCCATCTTTGTAAACAATCCTGCGCAGCATCCGAAAGTAGCAATAATCGTTATCATTGACACCATAACGTCCATCTTCCATTGGCTGAGTATGCAAAAGATAACCGCCGCCACAGTGATAACCGCCGTTATCACGACGGAAACAAACAGCTCCTTTGCGCCCATGCCGCTCCACGCCTCCCAGCGTAGAGATATGTTCTCCGGTACCTGTAATTTCATTTTTTGACCTCCCGTTAAAAGTAGCTTTGAATAAGGTTAATACCCGACGTTACCAGTTCAGCCGCAACCGCAAAGACCAAGGTGTTTTTAATGAGCTTTTTGTATCCGTCTTTCCCTTCGTCGTCCATTGCTTTTTTAATCATGCAGTATGTGACGCGCGCAGCTGCTCCAACGCCTATAATCACTTGAAGGAATATAATAAGATCCTGAACATCATCCAATTCCATCACCTCACTTGCCCATAAGTCTGCGGATGTTAACCGCCATATGTACGCCGCTGGATATTTTTTGACCAACACCGCCGCGTCCCTGGCCGGCAAGTATCTGCTGGAGCAATGCCGGTGTTGAAAACGCCTGCATCATTAGCGCCGCTGATGCAAGATACGCCGACATTGAGCCGTAGAAAAGAAACCGCAGTGATAAGCTCATCAACAGCACTTGTATGATCGTGGTACATACCGACTTAAACAGGATCTGAATATACCCTTTGAAAATCCCTTTATCGCTATCTACTAATCCGATACATGCTATCGGTATGCCGATACGAAGCACCAGCATTTCAAAGCCTCTTGCCAGGAGCTTGATGTAAAACACCAACAGGACAATAAAGTAGATAACCAGAAAAATTTGAGTTATGGTTGAGGTGCTTTGTGCATTTAACAAAGATGTGAAATCAGTTATTACAGATGCAGAACCAAAACCGTCTAAGATGCCGCTTGCAAGATAGACGGTTGCGTCCGCCAGGACATTGTATAAGTACGGAAAGGCAATTCCGGCAACTACGGCTTGCACGGTTCCTGTTACTAAATCCATGGGGCTTGATTCCGCGTCGCCGTCACGCCATAAAATATAGATCTGAAAGCCTTTCCATAAAAACTTCAGTATGATAAGGGTAACGGCGACGGCGCTGATATACAGATACACGTTGTTGATAATGCTTTCGCTCAATGCACCATTTGAAACAGCGACAGACAACGTTTCTATGCGCATGATGTACCCGGTTAGATCTGTCAGCAATCCATTAACAAAGTTAATGATATCGTTCAACAGAACGTTAAAGAATTCGTAAAACAAAACATCCATTAGTAATATCCTTCACTACACGCCGAAATAGCCGGAAACTATTGAAATCAATGCGGAAGATAAAAGCCCGGCCACACCACAAATGATTGCGGTATGTATCCGTTTCTGCCACATCTTTCCGTCCTGCTCATCAGCTGCCGATTTGCGTATGAAGAAATAGGTGGCGGCAGCGCCGCCGGCAATTGGAGAGAGAATCATAAGCCATGTTAAAACATCGTTTATCAATTCCGAAACGCCTGTTCCTATGGTGCTGGATGCTATGCCGCCTTCAAGGATCACCGGTGATAATACATTTAATAAATCAGTCATTTTTAAGTCCTCCTAAAAATTTGACTTCCTGATGAAAACAGGAAGTCATAAATACAAATTTTGTTGCGCTTCACTATCAAGAATACGTTTTGAATAGAAATTCCAAATGTTCCAATACTTCACCTCCGGTTCTCTTTCTTTTCGTCTCAGTTGGCGGTTAATCATAATTTGCTGATTATGCTCCTTATCGCCGAGGCCGTACAGCTTATTAAAAATAGTGCATGATAAATCCGGTGCGTACATGATGGCCGGATCACTGCGAGAGGTCACCAGCTGATACGGCCTGTTGATCTTGCTGATCTCCGCCTCAGTTAACAAGTCTCGACCGGTAAGATTATATGAGGCGGACATATTGCCGCCTGTGCTCCCGGACAGCGATGGGGTTTTGACTGTATATTTCCCCAGCTTCCGGGACATTTCCTGTCGGGTGTCCTGATCGTCGCTTTGCAGGTAAACCCATGTCTCGCAATTTGATCGGATAGTCTTTGCCAGCTTGTCGCCATATTTTTCGGATAACTGGTTCATATCCTGGAGACAAAGATTAAACCGGATACCGCGTCCACCTGCTACGGTGATGAGCTTATCCATATCCGGAATTTTGACAAAGTTACCGAACTCATCACACATAAAGTTAACACGACGAGCCAGACGGCCTCCGTGCTTGTTGCAGTATTCTACCAGGGCTTGATACTGCTGATAGATAAACAATGCCGCCAGGGGATAATAGGTACTTCTCTCATCGGGCAGGATGATGAATATAGCCCGCTTATTGCACCCGGTAGTGTAATAGTCGAAGTCCGTATCGTTAGTCATCGCGTGGATGGACGGATCTGAAAACAAGTCCAGCGTTACCAACGCGCTGGTATAGAAGCTGCCGCGCATTCTGCTCGGCGCTATTTCGGCAATGTCCATAGCTGAATGTACCGGATGGTCTTCAGCTCTGTCCCGCATATACCATTCCAGCGGTAGCCGACCTTTTGCCCCCGTTGGCTTAAACATTTTCGCCATAAACTCGCGGGCATTGGAGAGATTTTGATATTCGGGCTTGTCCCGGTTGTCCGCACAAACGGCCAGGATTGCCGACGCCAGTGCCGATCGCTGGCCGTCTGTCCATATGGGAGCGTCCTTGCTGGTATCGGGTACCATCATCGTTGCAATGTCTCTGGCTTTCGTTATAGCCAGGGACATGTTTTCGATATTGATCGCGTCAATAACCGGCTGGCAGAAGTTATAGCGGCTGCTCTTGAGCGGCGAACTAAAGTCAACGGCGACGACCTCGTATCCCATACGCTCCAGGAACGGTGCTGTATAGGCATATAGTTCGCCTTTTGGGTCGGTTAAAACCATGCTTTCACCAGCAAAGGCAAGTGTTCCAATCGTAGGTAATACAAGGCAGCGTGTCTTTCCGCTGCGGGTAGCGCCGATGATAAGGCTATGTGTATCTTTGGTGTTGTAATACATCCGTTTTCCGTCTTTACTCATACCCACTACAAGACCACCAGCGTTGAGTTGTGATAATTTGTTCACGATGCACCTCCTGAAAATAGCAAAAGGCGCAACGAATAACATCGCTGCGCCTCTCACATTACGTTTTCTAATTATTTTAATCATCGTAACCGTGTGCCATCAAGTCGCGGATCAATTCCGAATCCTCATCTATAGCAGCAACGGCATATGCTTGGTCATACTTTTTTGGATCAAGGAACCAGGATGTGCCGTATTGTCCCTGGCCCTCCGGCTTGGGTATCTTAATGTTTGGAGTAACCTCGTACATATCACTCTTGTACTTAATATATGATCGTCCCGCTATCATCCAAAATATCGCCAGCAAAACAAACGCATACAGCAAGAGAAAAATAGCCCTGGCCTTTGGAATTTGAAAAACTGCCATAGCGGTCAACGGATTGAATGTAAAACCGCCCAACCGAGACAGCGCCAAATGCATGTTATACGCACCGATTAGGGACAGACATAACCCGAGCAACGCGGTTACGACTGCCGTTATTAGTCTTTTCTTCATGGGAAATCACCTCCTTCTTTTAATACGTGTTAACGGGCATGTTTTCAATAAGTTCCTGCGAATCTATACACAAGAGTGAGAGCATATCTGAACTCGCTTGAAGCTATTTTCGTTGAATTCGCTTTATATGGAATGGCGCCGTTTTTGAGATGATTAACGGTTTGTTTTGTCATACCCTTTTTCTGCAACCAAAATGACCGATAGGTATGAACTGCATAGTTAAGATTAAACATACTTTTCCATCATATCTGCATGATTAACCTTATTTGTAAGCATAATAAGCACCATATGATAAGGATCTCGTCACTTCGCATAGTTTCGCCTCGCTGACGATTAGCGCCCGATTGTCGTCGTCAGCGAGCGCCCGGGACTGCCGAATCCAGTAAAAAAATATGATAAAAACTATTGTTAAAGGCCTCAAAAATTCCCATCATTACAAATTCATAATGAGCGAAAGGGCGGGGTGACACAGTGGAGAATAAATTAACGAGCCATCAACTTTTTACACTTTCAGCCTTATCAATTCTTGGTGGTTCACTTCTTGTTGTTTCATCTTCTGTTGCTGTTGTTGCCAAACAGGATGCTTGGTTATCTGCGCTTGTGGCAATGGCGGCTGGCCTTCTAATGATGTGCATATATTGTTATTTAGGCTCAAGATACATGAGGGTTACACTAATTGGTCTACCGCAAAAAATCTTCGGCAAATGGATTGGTAAGATTGTTGCGGCTGGCTACGTTCTATTTATGTTTACAACAGCCTATGGCGTTGCGTGGTGGGTCGGCAATTTTGGTGCCCACACTATGCATGAAACGCCGGTGCCTATAATCATTTTGCCGTATGTCATTGCCATGGTCATCGGTGTTTATTATGGTATTGAGTCGATAGCTCGAGCTTCAGAATGGTTTTATCCCTTTGTGACCATTCTTTTTGTAGGTTCAATTATATTGGTTCTTCCAAACGCAAAGCTTGAATATATAACGCCTGTGCTTGAAAACGGCGTTGCCCCCATTTTAAAAGGTTCTTTTAGACTTGCGCCTATCATTATCTTTGTCGGTATTGTGATGTTGATGATATACCCAAATAATATTGAAAATGTAAAAAGCGGCAGGAAAGCGATAATGAAAGGATATCTCTGGTGTAGTACCGTCGTTTTAATTACAATACTCGTTTCTGTACTTGTTTTGGGAAGCGCTATTGTTGCCAGATCTTCTTTTCCTACTGTTTTGCTTGTTAAGGAAATTAATGTTGGCAACTTATTGACAAGGTTTGAATACGCAATTTCAATTATGTGGATCATTACGGAATTTATGGTTGGGATTTTGTTTTTCTATACCTGCATTAAGGGATTGTCTGAGCTTATCGGATTAAAGGATCATAAAAAAATTGCGGCACCGATGGGATTGATTGTTTTTATACTATCTTGGAGTGTTGATCCAAGTTCGATTGAGCAGGCTAATTGGAACTCCTTCGGTTTTAATCCGCATTCATCACTTTTTGGGTTTATTTTGCCAGTATTGATGCTGATTATATTCGTAATAAAAAAAAGGATTCTTAATATCCAGTAAGATACTTCTTCAAATCAAAGTTTTATTTCTTTGGTAGTTTAGATATTTTTAGGAAATGTTTCGAAACTTACTCTTGACTTTTATTAGCAGATCTTTAAAAACAGAAAGGGGACCGCCCTAAGACAGTCCCCTACAGCGTGGCTATATTATTGTTCCAGCTCGTCCTCGTCATAGACGGGTGACAGTTCTCTAGAAAAGTTCTGCTCCGACGCATCTTTGATTGCTTCTCGAAAGATTTCTCGAAGCTGGTCCGTAATGCCATGTGCCGATTGTATTGTAGCCAGCATCAAGAGATCGGTATCAATCTCCGAAAAATTGAGTTCGTAACCCGCGTCGTGTATGAGCTGCGTAACAAACAGCCTCTGGCATCGCCCATTACCTTCTCTAAAAGGGTGCAAGTAGTTTGTTGAGCAGTAAAAGTCGACAACGCAATCAACAAACTCGCTGTGCGCCATGCCCTTGAAATAATTCAGCGTTTTCAGACGGGCAAATATCGGCATGGCCATTGTTTCAATATCTTCTGCAGGACAGAATGGAGTACCCTTTTTCGAGAGGTTTATGGTGCGCACCTTTCCAGCCCAATCGTAAAGATCAGAAAATAGGTAATGGTGCAGTGCTTTGTAGTGTGCAAAGTCAAAGGAGCTCACTTTCGGGGCTTCTTCCCATTCGGTAGAACGAGTTGATACAATGATAAGTTCAACTTCATCAAGCTGTTCAATGGTACGTATATCGAACTTGTTGATTAGTACCGTAGTGTTTGGATAACAATCAGCCGATATAGGGTCGAGACTGTACGGCATATCAACGAACCTGTTTGTCGGCCCTGGGGGTCTTTAGTATTTCAGCGACCAGTTCGGTAGTCGTAATTTTTTTCGAAAGCAGACGCTCACAATCACGCTGTGTTTTTTGAGTTACATTAAAGCCTTCCATCCTAGCAGAAGCAAAAGCATTTTTAAGTGCTTGTTCACGACTGACACGTTTCTGCAATGTGCTCACCCCTTGTAATATTAAGTTTAGTATAAGTATTTTCAGGAGGAATTACAATCCCTCACTTTATTCAATTTTCAAGTCACTACTTCAGCACTTGTATATATCCATCATCATACATGTCGCCATTGATGGTAACATAGTCGCTGGCAGTAGTATATAGCTGCCCTCCGGGCGTCCATGAATCCATGACCTGCAGAGGAACGGTATAGCGCGTATTATCCGGATACCAAAGCGGAATAAAATGGACAAGATAGTCGTAATATGAGTATTTGTTTTCTTTAAATCTCCAGATGTTATATCCATGCAGCAGACCGGTGTCTTCCAAGAGCCGGTTATAAGTATCGTAATTGAATTCCGGAAAAACGGCAACGACGTTCTGAACCCCTGTTGTGTCATAGCTGGAGGCTCCGCTGCTCTGTGATACCACTACCTTACACGTAGAGTCAACGCCATAGCCTGATTTCATCTCCCAATCATCACCGGACTGAATGGCTGTTTGCACACTGCTATCAGGCGACAGCTCGAAATCAACCTTCAACGTGGCCGTATACGTTTCATATGACCAATCCCACCAGCCTTGATCTTCCCAATAACCAGCGTCAAAGTACGAGCCGCTGTCCGCATCGTAAACAGGTACCGAGATCCATACCCAATTTTCATGCCATGTTGCGAACCACTCACCCCACGTCGTCGTGGTGTTCGTCCCATAATCCGGTACGCTTGCTGTCATCTCGACGGAAGTATCGTAGTATCCGGGATCTGGTGGCTCAACTTCTTCCAATTCAACTATATTGCATGTGATGTCAGCCGAGAGGCCGATCATGGCGCAGGTGGCCGTTATGGTTATCACCTGTGGCGTATCGGGTGTGTGCCAGCGTACCCAAACCATCTGATGACCTCCGTCCGGGCAAATGAATTCTTTTGAGTATGAAACTCCGTTAATATTAAAGACGACATATGCGGAATTGTCCGGGGATATCTCACCCCATGTGTTCGTAAATGATATGGTCGTTATAACGTCGGTATCCGTTCGGTACGTATAGTCCGGCAATGGATCTGCAACAACTTCTTCCACTTCTGTGAAGCTGACGATACCAACACCCAGGTACTTTATAATATCAAGATTGCTTTGTAATCCCGCTGTTGATCCTCTCCATGTCGTTATACCAACATCCCAATCGTCATTTTCCAGGAACATGGATAAGGGCAGATTCTTATGTGTCAGAGACTTCATCCAAGCGTATAGATTATTATCGGTCATAACATCAAATAGCGCCGCTTCTGTGGCCGTCATGGCGTAAAATGCACTGTTGTACGTGAAGTAAGATATCGGCTCCAGAAGAAGTTTATAGTCGCCGCCTATGAGATCGTCATATGTCATACCGACGTAACCAGCTATTTCCTGCAAGTGGCCTGTATCTGTAAAGTAAGTTCTTATAGCTTCAATGCTGTTGCCTCCCGATGAGCTAACAATCGTAGGCAACTGGTCAACAGGATTATGACAGGTATAGCTGGATAAATCGGGTAAAACAGATAGCGTGTTATTATAATATAATTTTGAGCATTTATAAAAGTGATAGGTGCTTGATGGCACCGCTTTATCCGTCAAATCTATCGGTGCACATGCCTGTGTACCCTCGTTTGTTATCACAGTTACCCGTACACCGTCCCAACCTGGATTCCAATAGTACGATGATGAACCACTGCCCATGCCACCACCACCACTGTCTACGTTTGAATCACCTGTAGCATAAGCAGTAGTAGCAAGTAGTACACATAATAGGATTAAAATTATGGTGCGTTTCATTAAAAAATTCCTTTCTAAAAAGTCTAAGGCACAAAATCCTGTGTGCCTTAGACTGTAGACAAAGTGTATATTCGTAAAAAGTCTCGCATAGTTTCCGCCAAAGGCGATTATTATCGCCATGTGCACTGCGGAAATAAGTTTAAATCCGTCATTACGGGGACATGTGCATCAGAAATGACACTTCTCATGACGGCTACGGCTGAGGAGCCTCATGCAAACCTTGTCGGCAAAGCCCGGAGGGCATTTGTCGACAGCTTGAGGCGGCCCGAAGGCCGCCTCTGTTTAGTTACTATTTTCTATATAGTAATTCATATTTTCCGTAGCCCATTCATGGTTATATACATGATTAGCTATTGAATCGGGATCATATATTGAAGGGCAAAAGGCTGTCCTTTTACCATCCGCAAGCTCTTCGAAAAACTTCAAATATTTCCATTTAAACATAGCAGCGAAGGATATATTTTTATTCGAATTTGCATGGACATTAAAGCATGTTGTTGTTTCTTTATCTTGTTTGCAAAACTCTTTTACTTTGCATTCAGCGCAAGTAATGCTTTGCGCCATATCTATGACGATCAATGACTGCTTATTCTGGTCGCTCATAAAGCCGGCCTTAAAGTCTGTATAGTTGACGATCCTCGGTGTAAGCTCGGCGTCGCCGTAACACGTTTCTTCGCTCCAATAGCCTATAACTTTGATTAATTCAGGCCTCATGGCCATACAGCAGCCGTGTACGAAATCCAATAATACATCAACATATCCGTTTTTTATTTCGAGATAGGTCACCTCGTTTTTTGTCCTTGGAATTACTTGAGGATATACCGGATAATACGGAGCTGACCTCTGAACCCCCAACAATCCCACATCAGGAAATGCATTGAATACATCCATAAATCGGGTAATCCAATCCTTTGTCTTTATAACGACGTCGCTGTCAACGGTAAAAAAGTATTGATCCGGTCTTCTTTTCGTAAGATTCAAATTTAGCGCAAATATAGGACCTAAATTTACATCGAGCCGGGTTTTTGATTTGATCCGGCTGTCATCCAAGGATTGAATATACTCCCAGGTGTCATCCTTGGAATTACTATCGATAATGTGCATCTCAAAATCTTCGGGCGTATCAAGAATGGATTTTAAGCTTCTTGCTGTCAAACCCAGACGATTAAACGTAATATAACTCAAAAAAGGCGGTGTCACTTAAACATCCCTCTCAAAGTAATTTGCAACAATAAATGCAGTTTATTATATGCATGGTTCTTATTACTGCTAATTACTGCTAAAATTAGCCTCCATATTATTAACGTATTATTCAAGCTACCATCGTCATCATAATATGAGAAACAGGACACGGTTGGGATATGAAACAATAAAGCCTCATGTAAAAAGCATGAGGCTTCAGCCTGTAGACAAAGGTCCCATATTTAGCAAAAAACTAGGTATGGGACCTCAAAATATGGTAAATTGGGAGGTGGAAGTGGGGCGATACAAATGATGACAAAAGAGAAAGCAGCGAGCCGGGGACAGATAGAATTTCTCAGCCTAGAACAGCTAGTTCCAGAGGAACACCTGGTAAGGAAGCCGGAAAACGCTATTGCTTGGAATTTCATCTACGAGTTTGTTGAAAATCAGTACTGTGGATAACGGGCGGCCAAGCCTCGACCCGGTAACGCTCATAAAACTGCCGGTTCTGCAGTATATGTTTGGCATCAGGAGCATGCGGCAGACGATCAAAGAGACGGAGGTCAACATGGCATAACGCTGGTTTCTGGGATTAGGGATACAAGACCCTGTGCCGCATTTTTTAACGTTCGGCGGAGTGTCTTCCCGGCGGTATTCAATAAAATCGCAGGTCTTCCATAGGGCTTGTCGTCGGCGACTCAGCATACAAAACCCCGGCCATAGCAAGGCTGCTAAGCTTGAAGGGCATCAATCTTTTAAGCGCATACAAGTGGTCTCAGACCAAGGCGGGGTTCTTTCCAAAGCACGAGTACATCTATGACTGCCGGTTGTCCCTATTAGAAGCAGTGCACGGAAAGCAAAACCCATATGAAAACAGTCACCAGGCATGTGTGGAAAGATTTCGTGGAGCAAGCGGAAGAGAACCGGTACACCGAGGGCATACGGGAATACTACCCATTGCGAAAAGAAACGATAGAACGGGATCTTGGACTGGCTAAGGAATTGCACGGGTTTCGATATACACAGATGTTTGGTAAGGTGGGATGGAGATGAAGGCCCCACTTACTTACACATGCCTAACCTTAAGAAGCTGGCGAAAAAGAGGTGGCATGAGCGCCGGTCAAATTGTCTAACTGTTCGTTTTATTCTGGTTTTTCCTTTTTACTGCGAAAAATGCTCAAAGCCGCTACCGGGTACGTCCTAAAATCGGCTTTGTCTAAAGTCTGAAGGCACACCATCCTGTGCGCCTTTTACTTCAATATCAGGGTTTAACCCATGCTGCCGATGTATTCGCCAGAAGCGCCTGGCCCTTCGCCTTCTATTACAGTACTGTCCTCTTGTGTCCCCTCGATCCAGCCAAAGCCCTCAAAGTAGGTATAGGTTACACCGTCCTCAGTTTTCGTTGTACCGGTCTTCGGCGTGGAACTGCCGGAGGAGGATGATTCTGTTGAACTTGCACTTGGCGATGGGCTTACGTCGGATGATGGTCTTGGTTCAGGGCTACTCTCTTTACTTGTGCTTGGCGATGGGCTTGCATCGGCTGATGCACTTGGCGCGGGGCTGCTCTCTGTACCTGTGCTTGCACTAGGTGACGGGCTGGTGACATCGGGGTTATCCGTTACACTGGACGAGGGCTTGGTACTTTCATCTGAGCCGCCCCAATCGCGGTCAATAGTCTGGTTACCCTCATCGTCTGTTGTGACCGTCACACCGTTTGTATAATTAGTCGAGTCAGAATCCTCAGCCTTATCTGTCGGTTCGGCTGATGCGCTCGGCTCGGCAAATCTATCTCCTGTGTCCAAGTCAGTCAGCTGCTCGATGGATACCATTGGTGTTGCATCTTCTGTCGGTTGGGTTTCAATGGTCTGATCCGTATTATTGTTTACGTGAATTACGATGATCAATGCCGCTGTTATTATAAACAGGACTGCAAGGGTAATGATCTGCCAAGGTTTCATTTTTAGGTTCTTTTCCATAACATGCCCCTCCTCGAAGGCGGTTTAGGTAATATTTTTCTAATTATATTATAGCGCAAAATATATGGTATTTCAAGGCAATTATATAAAATTAGTGAATTTATACTATATTTTTACACGCGCGATATCATAGCTCAAACTCCCAATCGCTGCTTTGCTCCAGTTGCTTCCTCCTGTCGCGCTTTGCTGTCTTGGACATGTCTTTACTTCGAGACTTAACCAGATCGCGCTGGCTTTTAAGCTGGTTTGCGCCCTGACTGCAATCGGTGAACAGCCGCAGCAGCATACCGAGGACCGTTTGAGCCTGCATCTGAGCTTGATACCCACTGTCTATTTTGATGTGCTCATTGAGGATCTCGCGTACGATGCGATACGTATCACGCTCCATCCTTCGCCGCAGCTCGGCGATTGTTTCACCTTCTCCGGTTTCTGGAATTACGCGAACATCTTCTTGTTGCACAGTAGCCTGATAACTCTTTCCTTCCTTCAGATTAACCTTTAGCACCAGAGAGCCGTTATCACGAATATCGGTTACCGTCGCCGTACCGGGCCTGTTGATAAATTCTACTATGTCATTCTTATTTGCTGGCCGTGTTAGCGGTAGTTCGCGGATCATTGCGTTGGTGTAACCCTGCACCTTGGTTCGGATACGAAGATCACCGGCAACACCATTCACGATTTTTTTGTGTAACGTAGAAAACTCTTTATTCTTCCACACCTCATTCATTGGCGTCCGAAGTGTAGGCATATTTTGAAGCAAAAGGCTGTAGTCAGCGCTGCTCTGTATCAGTGCTTCGGTGTTACTGCGGATAACGGCGGTCATAGCATCCTGCTCGGTCGGAGCGTCGGACCTCAATTCCTCCAGATAATCACGCATGACATTCATAACGCCGTTGCCCAGGTCGGTAAACAGCTTCTTATGCGCAACATCACGGTTTTGTTGTTTTGTGGCGTTTCCGTTGCCATACAAATCGCTAATTTCATCTGTCAGCTTTATATATTTGCTTTCCATCAATGCATAATCACGGATAGTCATGATCTTACCTATAAAGGCATTCAGCTGATCTTTGAAATTAGCGGGTAATGTTTGATATCTCAAGCTGCCTTTTCGCGGAATCGCCAGAACAAGGTTAGCAAAGTCCGTTGTAAGCTCGTCCAGCCTAGCCTTGCTGATACGACTTAGGTCAAGCGCCTCCGATAGATTAACCTCGCGGCACATAGCCATAAGTTCCAGCCTCGCTGTACTGATCACTTCTTTTTGGGCGGTTTGCAGCTGTGATATTTCTTCTTGAAAAATTCCACGATTGAACGAGGCGCGGACTCTTTCGGCCAGGATCTCAAATCGCTCTTCCGGAACATGCTCATTTCGTACCTTGCCGCTATCATCCCAATAGATAATATGGACGTGTGGATGTGTTTTGGAATGATGCATGGAGGCTAGCCAGCAAAAGTCCTTTTGCTCGATTTCCATCTCCTTTGCAATCGTATTGATGCGCTCGTTAACCAGCTTTTCCCACGAGCTGCGTTCATAGAGGTCATATTTCTGAGCGGTATCCTTATCCACGGATATAATGGCGCGGTACAGCGTATGTTTTCCGGAAGCGATACCTACTTCCTTTTTTGCATATTCCAAGCTGTCAATCTTGGAGGGCATACGATGATGAAGACGGCCCCATAATCCAAAGTTACACCCAGGATTCGGAATACTGCCTTTACGAGTGGCTATGTAGTTTAAATGCTTCTGATTGCGAACGGCGACACCGGGAAGGTTAATGGATTTGTACCACTGTTTGAATACAACGCCCTGTGCCATCAGTCAGACCGTTTTAAACAGGCATCACATATGTATTTGTCTGTTCGATTGCCGACTACATGCAGGTTTACTGCGCTGCCACAGATAAGGCAGCTGGAATATACGGGTGTGATCAAAATAGTTCCGTTATTATTGTAGGTCAGGGTAACGGCCTTCGCGATATTGAGCTTATTGGATAGGTCGCGGGGTAGCGTCAGGCGGTCGCTTGTACCGAACCGGCCCTGGATGCATTCGGGACGCTTAGCAATCTCTTCATCATAGCGCTGAATCAGCAATCCATTATCGCATTCGGAAAATAGCACATTGTCTGTCAGTAATCCGCCACGCTTATTTTTCGGCAATTTTAACCGCCGATGCTTGTCCAGTATTTTTTGTTCATCCATTATTACACATCATTCCTTTCATAATAATTGGGGCTATGCTGTAGCCAGCAGCTTTGCCCAACGCTGTTTGTATTCTGCCGGCGGAACCTTGCTCTGGAATTACAGTTACTATTTTGTAGGGCATCAATCACCCCTCATGTTCTCAGCACCAGCGCGGATGAATTCATCAAGATCGCGGTCTTTTTTTAGCTTCAAAAACTCAATGCCGAGTCGACGAGCATTTTCAGCGGCCTCGTCCACGAGCAGTCTTTCAGAGGGCGGGAGCATGAGCCGCCCAACATAGACCAATAGAAAGAACGACGCAGCATCGATGTTAGCCGCTTTTGCGGAGATCGAAGCTAGGCGTTCAACGTGGGGTTTCATGACCTCCTGCACAACGTCTCTAATGAGTTCCCGTAACCGTTCATCGTCAGGACGATAGCCACTATTTTTTAGACCAATTCGGGTTAATCGTCGAATCACCTCGCTTTTGGTTCGCTTCTCCTCAATAGCAATACGACAAAAGGTATCATAATCATCCTTATCAAAACGAACCGTAACATGTTCTGAACGATCAGACTTATTAGTATTCTTCACTTGATCACTCCTTGTCGCCGACATATTAAATCCTCCCGGAAGTGCTACACATGTAGCACAAATAATTGTGTGTAACACAGTGAAAAGCTTTGCTTTTCAGCGGTTTCAGGGCGTGTGTAGCACGCCTTATCCTGCCATGACAAAAACGCTATCGCGTTTTCGTCGTGGTCGCCCCTTCGGCGCGCGTATCCCCGCCCAAAGGCGGGTTTTTACAATAGGAAAAAAGAACAATACCGTATTTAGAATCCGTCCAATTCTTCCATTGCGATATTTTCCGTTCATTCCACCGCGGTCCTTCGCTATCTCTTCGAATATCTTTATATAGAAAGAGAGAAAGTCGGAAGGTTAGGGGGAGTGAATCGGGCTGTGGTAAACGTGAGGCGTTTTCCATGGCCCGAGAGAGGGGGGAAGGAAGGTGACTTTCTCCTTGAGCCGTCCGTTAGGCGGCGCTCTTTGACTTCCTTCCCCCTTCTCGTTCTTCCATCCTTTAAGGCGTCTGCGACTGCGGGGGTGCGGGGGATAGCCACCCACCCTTTAAGCCTGCTTTGACATAAGATAGGCGCTCAATCATCAAGCATAGATATTCGTTCCAATCCTTACCGCATGGTGGGATCTCGCTTGAAATGTTATACCCGTTTTCGGCGGTATATCCGGCTTCGGCCAGCTCCTTCATGATACCAATGGCCGCTTTCTTGCCGCCCTCATCGTTGTCTGTTGCCAGGGCAATGCTATTTACAGTCGGATGTGATTGCAGATATGAAAGCAACGGGATAGCTGAGACACCATCAAGACTGATACGATCAGCTGTCTTATAATCATCGCCAATGCGCTTATATACGGAGGCGTGAGAGATGGCGTCAATTGCGGCTTCGAATGCGAAAACCCTTGAAACTTTTATTCTGCCGGGAACGATAAAATAATAGTTAAAATCACTGCCTGGAATATCATTCTTAAACGACGATTTTGAATTAAGGCCACGCTGAAAAGCATGACGAGGTACACCCTGATCATCCAGGCCAAGGAAAACAGCGTTGTGGTTGTACTTAATCTCTCCAGTCCCTTTGTCAATGTAACGTACACAGCTTTCATACACCCTTTTTTGCTTAACTAACTCAGACACGATCTCACCATCGAGCTGTCTGAATCTACATAGGTATGCAAAAAGCCGCTTGAAGTTGTCGGATTTCTCCGGCAGTTCAAACGGCTGCGACAATGGGACATCATCTGGTTTTTGGTAAGGCTTATGGCGGTCATTAAGCTTGGAAATATACCTTTGAAAGTCTTTATCATCACGGAATACGTCACGGGGACGAGGTCGCTCCTGAACAAGCGGTTCATCATTTAAAATTAGTACGGCCTCAACCAAAGACCTATTTTCATAATGAACAACAAATTCTATTGCGCCTCCTTTGAGGTTTTCACTGTTCCAAAACCATTTACCGTCCGGGGTAAACACCATGCTGTGGTGATCACAGAGCCGATAGTAATTCCCTTCACGAACAAGGTCGTATCCGGACATCTGCGCGTACACAAGGGCGCTGGTTTCCTCACGGGCGTATTTGTATTGCTTATCGGTAAACGTAAGCTTTCCTGATCTGGTTACCGGCATGGTCAATCCTCACCCCCATATTCATATTCCACTTCCTCTACAATATCCTGCCGATCAATTTCCGTGGCCTGTTTTGCCGCCATCGTTTCTTTGTACTCAGATTCAGTTATTTCACTTGAATTGTGAGGAACATCATAACATTCGGCTTCTCGGCACGCCTTTATGTAATCGCTCTTGTTTAAGAATACTTCTGTATCATGTTCATTCAAATATTCAATTTTACCAAAGAAGGGACGATCCGCAATATTGCGATATGCTTCATATTCAGGCTGAGTTATTTCTTTTATAACGCCATCGTTGAGATGTTTTTCGATAAACTGAAGGTTGCTGCTCTCGTCATGTCGGATTCTTACACCGGTGAAATCACGCGGATCTCCGAAAGAGTCCAACGAAAAAGACGAAATGTTCAAAGCATATCCTTTGAGAATTAGGAATTCATCCTTATGCGGTCGCGGAACGCCCAGCGTTGATTCAAACGATGCTACTCCCGGATGCTCATCATACATAGGCTCCATTTTATAAGTCTTGAGTTCAGGTATGTCTTCTTTGATGATAAAATAGCGTTCCATGACTATCATAGGTTTTTCTGATACAGAATCATTATTTGATGCCACAATATCAGCCCCTTCGTTTATCTCTTCATGTTCTAATATTTTCTTTGCAATATTCCGCATGCCATTCCAGTAATTGTTGTCCTGCTGATCTACGAACGCGGTTTCGGCTTCGGTTAATTCCTCCCGCCATTCCTGCGTCTCAGGATCATTACTTTCCGTCCAAAACAACTCCATCAGTTCGGCTTCGCGTTCCGGTGAGATAATTGCCTGCCGACCAGACTCATCAGAAGGGCTCATGTCAGACGAAAGTCCATCAAAGTATTCCTGCAGGTCATAAAATCCGTTGACAACCTCACCCAAAACAAGCTCTCCACGCTGATCTATAATCACACTATCCGCAAGGTCGCCCCATTCCTCATGTTCCATAAGGAAATACTGTTGGCCTGCAATTATTGTGCTGTCGATGCAGTACCATGTGCCGTCGTGACCGGCGACAGTGACGTGTTCACTTTGCCTTGTGATTGTTTGTGGCCTCCACTTGCTTAAAGGCTGCTGTGTGGTTTCTTGCACCATCTGATCGATTATCCCGGCTTTAACTGTGGCCTCTTTCCATTCATCCTCGAAACCTTCACGCGACTTTGTCATGGCATAATTCTCAGAATACGCCAAAACGTTGTTCCAGGCTTGATTCTGCAATTCATTCAAAACATCATCCCGTGTTATCTCCGGCTTCTCATCCATCACAGTTGTTTCACCATGTATCACGCTTACTAAATTAGTCGCGAGATCTTCCGGAGATTTGTCGCAGCGGATACGGTCATACTCCCAGGTGCCTCTCGTATGATTAATACCGTTCAAGAGCTTTATCCCCTGCCCAGGCGGGTGCCATAGGGTCAGGTTCTGCGTGTAATCGTCGAGAAGGAAGTCGGTGTCCCTGACGCCGCCACGAATATAATCCTTTTTATCAGCGCCACAGGGCGGAAATATACGGTGCGCGCTATCTACCTCCGGCAAGTACCGATCCAGCCATTCATTTTTTTCATCCTGAGCGTAAGCGCTGTCGGTGAGTACCGCAGATAATATGTATACCTCAATCTCCGGACGAGTAGTAATAATGCTTTTTACAGCCTGAACAACATTATCCTGCGGTTCAAGATTTGAAAAATAGCCAGGTTGATAAAGCGTCTCCAGTGTGTCGACCGGATTAAATACGGCCAGCGTTCCATCCATATCAACAAATAAACGTGCCGGTGAATTTGCCATGATTATTACGCCTCCATTTCTAAATCATTTTCAAGTTCTCGCTTCTGGTGGTTTTTATACAGCAATACGTTCAATTCATTGAGCCGTGCTGTCTTTTCTTGTAACTCCTGCTCCTGGGGAAAGGGTACGCCGAGAGAAGCCTTAGAGGTCTCCAGTTGATTTTTCAAGTTCTTCAGCTCGTCCTCATTTCTCTCAAGAGATTCAGGAAGTTTGTTAATAAGGTTGTTCAGTCGGGCGACGTTGCCTTTTGCATCGCTACCCAAAGAGAAAGAATAAACCCCTTTGCCAATGGCTTTTACACGGATATCGTGGTTAATTTCATCGACAGATAACTCAAGCGCAAACCCCCTATAGCTTCCAATCGGCCTTGTCTCTTTAGGCTCAACGAGTTTAGAGAGCACCTGTACGGTTTCCATGGCCAGGGCTTTGTCTGTGTACACTTTGCCCTCTAACTCAATTAAAAACGCGCTGTCGGCTGTTTGTGCCGCCAGCGCGTTATCAGCGCTTAAATATTGTATTGCCTGCTCGGCCTGCTGTATTTTAGCCGGTAATGTTTTTAATACTCGCTCCTCCAGTTGCCCTTGCTCATTTCTGTGGTTCGTCCTTAGTGCATTAAGCACGACGATTTCGTTATCAAGATTCATTTTTTCATTTATGTACGGATCTCCAGTTGCCAGCTCCTTGAGTTTCGAAAAGGAAAGCGCTGTACTGTCAACGTCCTCACAATTACGCAGTGGCGATTTACCTGTCATTATTTGCCCAATAAATTTTTGCTTTATTTCAATTGTCTGCCAGTTGTATGCGTCGAAGGTATCCTTTGTAACGTACCTGTATATATCGACAACTGGATTCGTATTACCCTGCCGAATGGCGCGCCCTTCTCGTTGTTCAACATCTCGCGGTCTCCAAGGCACGTCCAGTTCATGAAGTGCGCGTAGAAGTTTCTGTACATTTGTTCCGGCACCCATTTTTGCAGTGGAGCCCAATAGAATACGTACGCTGCCGGTTCGCACCCTTGAAAATAGCGCTGCCTTTTTCACTTGTGTTTTAGCATCGTGTATAAATGCAATTTCTTCATCAGGGATACCTCTAGCAATCAGCTTTGAATGTATATCTTCATATATATTTTGGAATTTCGCCATTACAGCCACATCTTCGACCATTTCCATCTTGATTTTACCCGGTGTGGAGATATCACAGAACACTAATTGTGTACTGCGATCAGTTGCCGTGTCCTGCCAGATGCGGAATATGTTCTCTACACACCGGTTGACCTTTGTATCCGGCTCGTCCGGATACGTTGGGTCAAACAGTCGTTGATCAAGTGCCATGTTTCTACCGTCGTTCGTAATTGTCAGCATATTGTCTTGAGACGGATCAACGCCACCATCACGAACGACTACGGCCCGTTTAACCAGCTCTTTCAGTATGCCTCGCTGTATCTCTGTTGGGTCCACAACCTCCGTGTGATATTCCGCATGCGGTACAGGAAGCTTTAGCATGTCAGCGGTCTGAATGTCTGCCGCCTCGCGCCACATATTCATAAGCTCCGGTAAATTGTAAAAACGGGCAAATCGACTTTTCATACGGTACGTCGTTCCTTCGGGGGCCAGTTCCATGCTGGTGACCACTTCACCAAAGGTCGACGCCCATGCGTCAAACGAGGTTAGCTGCATACGCTCCAGCATTCGGTACTGCAGGTATCGCATCATGGTATATAGCTCGCATATGGAATTGCTTACAGGTGTTCCTGTGGCGAAAACTACACCTTTACCGTCAGTCAGTTCATCAAGATACTGGCATTTGTTAAACATGTCTGTGGATTTCTGAGCAGCGGTTTGAGAGATACCCACCACATTGCGCATCTTTGAAAATAGAAATAGATTTTTGTATCCGTCAGCTTCGTCAATCAAGAGCTTATCCACGCCCAGCTCCTCAAAGGTGACAACACCGTCCTTCTTTTCGTTGGCGGACAACTTCTCCAGCTTGTTTTCAAGCTGCTTGCGCAGACTTTCCATCTGCTTGATAGTAAAGCGTTCACCGTTTTCCTCCTTGACCTGTTCAATGCCGAGAGAGATCTCATCAATCTGGCGGTTCAGCTGCGCTTCCTGCCGTTCTGCCGAGATTGGGATGCGTTCAAATTGGCTGTGGCCGATGATAACGGCATCGTAATCACCGGTGGCAATTCTGGCGCAGAATTTCTTTCGATTGGCTGTTTGAAAATCTTTCTCTGTGGTCATCAGTAATTTAGCTGATGGATAGAGCCTTAAAAATTCACCGCACCAATCCTGGATCAGATGATTCGGAACAACAAAAATGGACTTGTTACACAGTCCCAGGCGTTTACTCTCCATGGCAATAGCAGCCATCGTGTAGGTCTTGCCAGCACCGACACAATGGGCCAGCAGCGCGTTCCCTCCGTATAGTGCGCGGGCTACGGCGTCGAGCTGATGTTTACGCAACTTAATTTCCGGATTCATGCCAACAAATCGGATGTGACTTCCATCGTAATGCCGAGGAGCAATAGCGTTAAAAGTGTCGTTGTATTTCCTTACGAGAATTTCACGGCGTTCAATATCTCGGAATATCCAGTCCTTGAAAGCAGACTTGATGAGATCCTGCTTCTGCTGTGCTAGCACAGTTTCTTTACCGTTGAGAACCCGCGTTTCTCCACCGTCCGCATTTTCGATCGTATCATAGACTTTACTGCTCCGAAGGTTCAGGGCATCCTGAAGAAGCTCATAGCCATTCTTTCTCTTTGTTCCGTATGTAATATATGCGGCAGTTCCTGATGGATCATATCTTATCCCCTCGATATGCCAAGAGTCCGTATGGGGAGAATATTTAACGTCCATATTCTGCTGTTTACGTGATGAGATATCGAAAAGTTCAAGCATAAACTGTTTGATATATTTCGGTTCAATCCATGTGGCACCGAGCCGTACATCGATCTCATTGAATTTCAGGTCTTTAGGCTGCGCGGCTTCAAGCGCGGCGACGTTAGCTGCGTAAACGCCGCCGTACAGCTCGTTATAATGTTCCGCTGCGATGAGCTTCAGCCGGACATTACCCGAGAGATATTCATCCGCCATCTCCCAACGATTAGATTCCGGATTTAGGAAGATGACACCTTGCAGCGCATCTGCGATTGCTTGCTCGTCCATACCATCCAGCAAGTCAGACATAAAGGATAGGTCAACCCTTGCTTTTTCGCCGATACAGACGGCCAATGCTTCAGCAGCGGTGTCTACATGGGTGATTTCAATTTCCTGACGGATAGTGCGTTTGCTGAATATGTCGGATTTAGCCTCAAAGTTACCTTCATCATCAAATATCTCCAAAGCGCACAAGAGAGGATAGGACGAATCATACTCAAAGGCGAGCTTATTGCCGCGGCTATTCAGCCGGTCATAGGATTTCACATAGTTGTCGTAAAGAGCATGTAGCTTCTGCTGGAGATCCTCCAGCACGTCATCAGAACATCCCTCCAGTTGCTCGTCGATCATCGTACGCAGGCAGTCCCGTATTTCTATCATGCCGCGTATACGCTTTTCTGGAGTAGCACCCAAATCCTGCTTGGTCATGAGGCTGTTTTCACGGTAGTAAATGCTACCATCATGCAAGCAGTAACTGAAATTACGAGTAGCCGGATCTGCGGGTATGACCTCATCCTGTTCCGCTTCATGTTCCAGCTCCTGCTCCAGATCAAGCTCGGAGAAACTGGCATTTAAGTTAGACAGTGACGCCTGGAGCTGATCAGCCAGATCAGCGTCTTTGATCGGCGCACAGGTGACATCCATTCCGAATTGGGTGCTTTCTTCTTTTAACGTACCCAGCACCATCTCAGGATGCTCCACAAAGTAACGGTTAATCAAAAAGCCTTCCGGTGTTCTATCCAGCTGCGTCCACTCAGGTTCGGTATCAATCATATGGTCACGCTTCTGTAGAAACAGGATGTCTGCTACAACCTCCGTACCGGCATTGGCTTTGAATGCGTTGTTAGGTAGCCGTACCGCGCCGATCAGCTCGGCGCGCTGCGCGATATACCGGCGCACACTAGCGTTCTGTTTGTCCATGGTGCCGGAGCTGGTGATAAAAGCGATGAGGCCACCGGGCCGCACCTTGTCCAGTGTCTTTGCGAAAAAATAGTCGTGGATCAGGAAATTGTATTTGTCATACTTCCTATCCGCGACTTTATATTGCCCGAAGGGGACGTTGCCAATGGCAAGGTCAAAGAAACTATCCGGCAGCTGCGTCTTTTCAAATCCATCAATGGTAATGCTGGCATTTTGGTACAGCTGCTGTGTGATGCGTCCGCTGATGGCGTCGATTTCGACGCCATAAAAGTGGGAACTGCTCATGCTCTCCGGCAAAAGACCAATGAAGTTGCCGTCCCCGCATCCGGGATCGATGATATTACCCGTCTTAAATCCCATATCGGCCAGAGCCTTATACATGGCCTTTATGATCACGGGCGGTGTGTAGAATGCTGTAAGCGTTGATTCCCGAGCAGCAGCGTACTCCTGATCTGCAAGGAGTTCTTTGAGTTCCGCATATTCTTTCGACCAGGATGTATTCTTTTCATCGAACGCCTGAGATACACCGCCCCATCCCACGTACCGCGAAAGAACAGCTTGTTCCTCGGCAGTCGCACGGCGATTCTGACTTTCTACAACCTTTAGTGTCTTGATCGCGGCTATATTAGCAGCGTATTTTGCCTTGGGGCCTCCCACGCCAAGCTGGTTGTCTGTAATCCGGAAGCTTACTGCGGCAGTTTCCGGAACTTTGGGCAGCGCTTTTTCGATTACCTCATATTCCTGATCCGTAACGGTTATGTCGATTTCGTGGTAATCGCCGCCTTCGCCTGTGGTTATCGTGTCGTTCACACGGGAAATGGGTTGGTCGTTTAACGTTAGAACTTGCTCTTCCTGAGCGATGCGTTCAGCGTCCGCCGTTACCTGACGAATAAAGGGATCGTTATCCAACGCCTCCGGATCTACAACCACACCATTAACAATCCCGGCTTTCTCCAGCCGTTCCCGAATAGAAATAGTATTAATGTCATCAAAGCTATCGTGTTCTTGTTCTTCCCCCGGTGCTTCACTGGAGACATCCTGAACAACTTCATTCACTTTATATACCGGGGCATTATCGGATATATATCGGTCATTATACGGAGACAGCCGTACCTGTTTATCAAAATCATCGAGACTTAATGAATTGCTCAGGATGGGGAATGATGGGTCGCATATTAGTACGGACTGCTCATCCATATCTGTAATTTCATACTCAATACCGTCAAGGTACACTCTGTCTCCGGTACTGACAACATAGTCGGCGTTGACGCGATCCGGGTCTGCGCGTTCTGCCTCCAGTTGCCCCAAATACTCCTGTCGACGCTTTTCTTCATCTTCCTCATAATGCGGGAGATATTCTTTTTCCGCCTGTGTGAGATACCTGTCGGCTTCTATGAGCAGACCAATGCGAGTGGCAACCTTTGTCCACGATAAGTTAATTTCTGCATCCGGTTCAAGCAGGCTTCCCACAGTAAGCGTTAGTCCTTTTGGATTGTGGCCTTCTGATATGTTTTTATCACGTAATGCGGGAACCCTGCCGCCTGTACCGTATTCTTTTTTCAAAAAGGCGGCGTTTAATTTATTCGATTCATGCCTTTGGTATTGCAATACGATACGATACTTACCGCCCTGTACGCCGGAACCAGATCGGAGAATATCATCGATATCGCCCTGTGAGATTTCAAAAGCGGAGGACTTTTTATTCTCCGCTTCCATAATGGTTTCCAGTTGTTGCTCTACAGACGGTAAACTTAAACGTAGATCAGGTCGTTCAGGATTATCGCCTTCACTGCTTCCCGTATATTGTTCATCCTCTGCAGCCATTCCATCGGGTCGGCTTTCTTCAGCATCTCCGTCACGCCCTCCGCTTCCATCATACCCGTTGTCAGCCAGCCGGACATTTCCTCCGCCGACTGGTCGATTCTCTTCAAATGCTCCGTCAGCGTGTTGGTCAATATCAGTTCCGAATACAGCCCCTTCCGATGCTCCATCAGGTAGTGGCGGCGTTTCATTCCGTAGAATGCCGGTTGATATACCTTCTCTTTGAAGCTGATGTCCGGCAGCAGGTAATCCCCGTGTTTGGTGTAATTCAGTTCTACGGCCTTTGTCATATTCTCGTCCATAGTTATTATTCCTTTCTTCTTGACTATGTATTTTTTTAACTTCGCGCTCCATAGTACGTAGAACGCTTTCCGAAATATTACTGACAGCCTCACCGAGGCGGAGTCTCACTGAACGATTTGAAAATTCCAGCAGATGCTGAAACTGTGTATCTATAAAGCTATCGACAGGCAAGCCGCATCGGATGGCAACACAGGTACTCACACTGTCCAGCACCGTCTCACGGAAGAAAACCGCCGCACTATGTTCATCTAATTCCTCAAGCAGACTGTCATCGCGGCAGTCAAGAAAATCCGTAATATAATCGTCTATTTCATTATTTATAACCTGCTCACTGACGGCATCCACAAAATCCAGGAATGTACCGGATGCAGCTCCTTCTAAATCGTACTTATCGGATAATGCTGTCATGACATGATCCTGATATCGCTGTTCCAGCTTCCACACATAGGTGGCAGGGGTATCAAAGACAGCATATGTATCCGAAATATCGAAGACATGCTTTATTCGGGTCTTTGCGTTGCGGGTATCCATCAGCGAAATACCCTTTGAACCACGTTTGACATAGCGCGAGAGTTTATTCCAAGTTGAAATATCAGCGCAGGCTGTTGCATTAGGACGCTGAGCGTATATTAACAGCTGGTCCTGATGGCTATACTTATACAACCGCCCCATGGCGGCTAGATACGCTAACCATTCGGCACGGCTGCTTGTTATCCGCTGCAGCGTCAGTTCGGCCAGCTCCGTAAGTTCTGTAAATTTTCGAGGCATGGGATTGTTCCTTCCTTATTGTTTACATAATCCTTTCGTGTTCTCAAGCCCTTTGTTCTTATAATAGTAGTCAGCCCATTCCCGAATGTTAGCAAACATTTCTTTTTCGGTGCTGTCTTCTTTGAAATATCCTGCTTTATAAAAGAATTTAAGCTCTTTCGAAGGCAACACCAATTTCCTCACTTTTCCGGAGGCGGGTTTGTTCTCATTCAGCTCTCCCCATAGTTCATGCAGGGCTTCCTGGTCAAACACTACTCCAGCTTTGTCATCATCGCGGAGCCTTTCGGCCATTTTGATTGAGATATCAAAGGTATTGTCGACAAAGAAAAACTGATGTACAGCCGTCTGATTATCAGATGATAAATACGAGATCAGCACAGCAGCCATCAGTGGGAACGAACTTTTATTATCATCCACCTTGTCCTGGAGCTCGGTTATGAGATATGTAAGGCGGATAAGACGTTGAATTGTTCTGGCACTCTCGGGTGCGCTTTCAGCAATCTTCTCATCGCTCCTAAACTTAGCGTCAACTTGGCACGAGGTTAAATCTGACCTACGTCCCTGTCGGTTCATGGCATCCAGCCATAGGCGATATGCGTGGGCTTTTTGCATGATACTGACCTTTGACATGTCCCGCTGCTGGAATATTGTCTCAACCAATTGGATGGCCGCATCATCATCGTTTAAGTTTCTGATGACACACGGGACAGCTTGATACCCAAGTTTAACAGCTGCATTTTTGCGATTCCGACCACTGATTATTTGATACAGTTCTCCATACGGCCGGACAATGAGTGGTTCGATTATTCCGTTTTCGCGGATACTGTCTAGCAGCTCCACCAGTTCAACCTCCGAATATGGCGGCAATGGTTGATCGGGATAGTCCACTAAACAGCTGATAGGCAGGTCGACAAGCTCCGCATTCCGTTTGAGTATGGGAAGCGATGTATCCGGCAATGGCTCGGGTTCTATTTGTTCATCCGGAATCCCCGCTGGTTCATCGCCTTCATCACTGTATTGGCCGCTTAGAAGCTTGTCTAAAAATTCTTGATTCATTTCTGACATTATTACACCTCCTGGTGTCAGTCTTCGTTCTCATCAGCGTAAATTTTAATAACCTCCATAATTATCCGAATGAGTTTTTTGTCCTTTGCTAATTCTTTTGGAAGTGCACCCCAAATCGATGAGGGGATAGTAAGCGATACTGAATCTGATTCCATTTCTGGTGACCGTTTATCATTCCCGAGTAGAAAGTCGACTGAGACGCTAAAGTAACTTGCTATACCTGCAAGTAGATGTGTGTCCGGGTATGATTTACCCAGCTCCCATTTGCTGACGGCTGTTAAAATACTTCGGCTAGTTCAGCTTGTGATAGCCCTTGATTTTTTCTTAATTCTCTTATTCTTGTTATCGATTTTGTTGTTATGCCGCTACGTTCATCCGATAACCCTAAGAGATAATCAGCAGAGCAATCAAAGAATTCACAAAACCTCCTAATTAGGTCGCCTGACATCGACAATCTTCCAATCTCATATTTTGAAATTGCAGATTTCTGCACACAAATTATAGCGCCCAGCTCCTCCTGCGTTAAATTTCGTTCCTTACGCAGTTCTTTCAGTCTGTTCACAACATTACACCTCGCTTTCCTAGCAAATGCGGTTAAGATTGTTCAGCGGCATATTCCTCAATGACAGCAGCAATGCGTTGGATAAGTTTTTTATCTTTGGCCATTTTAGCTGGAATATGTTTGGGCCAGACGTTTGCTGGAATGTTGATACGGATTGGTTTTTGCGGTTTTGGCTCTGAATCGTCTTTTGTATCTGTGACGCCAAAAATTTGCCGGATCGTCGTATCATCCAATGTATCACCGCGCGACTTGAAAAACTCTGCTTGCTTTCCGTTGATGGTTTGGATATCATACCAACCCATAATATCCAGTAGAAGCTGCTGCTTCGGGTGGCTAAGATAGGAAAGAGAAACACCTACGGTGAAAGGGAGCTGCTCATTGTCCACCATATCCAGCAGCTGAGGAACAAGCTCATTGAGGCGAATGTACCGCTGAATCTGATTACGATTTTCACCCATCTGATCAGCGATAATGTCACGGGATTTTGTCAGATTTAACTTGTGCTCAATTTGAGCACAAGTTAAATCTGTCCGTTTGCCTTGCCGTTTCATTGCATCAAGCTGGATTTTATACGCTCTGGCCTTCTCGCTCGGCAGTATTTTTTCCCGTTGCATAAGGTTCGTGTTGACCATGATGAGCCGAGCTGCGTCATCGTCCACGTCGACAACTTTAGCGTCAATTTCTGTCCACCCGATCATCTTGGCAGCTTCAACCCTGTTATGACCGGCAAGTATCTGGAATCCACCATCGTATGATCGGACAATGATAGGATTGTCCAGCCCACGCGCTGCCATATCTGCCGCCAGCTCCTGAAGTCTCTCCTGTGGGTAAATTCGGAATGGCTGTGTGGCATTGTCCTCGTCGTGCCAGGGATAACAGAAGTCAAGCGGGACCTTTTGAGATCCCGCTTGAGTTATATTGCCGGTTGTGCCGCAGCCTAGCAGACTTTTCAACATAGGATCGTCCATAAATGACGTATTACTGGACTTGCCGGAATTAATCAGTTCAAGTTTTTTTGCCATGTTTTCCTCCTGAACGCTGACGTAAAGTTCATGCGCTTTTATTAGTCGTACATAACAGAATCATTGCGACGGCGTTTGACTCCACTTCTAATCCGGAGTATTAAAAGCATTATGATTATGGAAAAAAGAATCACAGCTAATGTTATTAGTACGGTCAGAAGCGTAAAATTAATTGAAGAATCACTGTCACCTAAAGAAGAAATGTCTTTGCTGCCATCGTCTTTCTCTTGGGTAATGGTTGCAGGTACAGGAATTGTTTCAGCGGCTTTCCATGCTGCGTAAAGCGTTTCATTCGTGCTCAAGGTGATTGGCCACGAAACAGGATTTGTTAGGTCGGCATCGTGATACCAGCCGTCAAAGTTATACCCTGCTTTTGTCGGCGCTTCAGGTTCGGCGATTTCGCTTCCGGATACAGCCGTTTGACTCGACACCGTGTTTCCACCATCACTATTAAATATAAGAGTAAAATATTTTACGGTTTTTATAACACTGACCTTTTTAGCATCGTCAGTATCCGGTTCAGAGCTGACTTTACCGATACTACTGTCCGGTTTGCTGTTTGCTGCATTAGTATAATGCGCATACACAACAATATCTGATGCGCCTAATTTGAATGGCCACGACACGGGTTTTGTCAGCTCTGCATCATAATACCAGCCTGTAATTACATACCCGGCATCCGACGCTACTACTGGCTCTTGTATTTCACTGCCATAGTCCAGGACATTATAATTCAGGACAACCCCTGTCAGATCCTCATAAGTAACTGTATATTGGTTTATATCCCAAGCTGCGTAGATGGTTACGTCCTCGTCACCAGCAGTAATTGGCCATGATACAGGACTTGTCATTTCCGTATCGTAGTACCACCCCGTAAAGGTATATCCTGTCTTCATTGGTGCTTCCGGTTCGGAGATTTCACTGCCACTGTTTACTGTCTCGCTACTGGATTTACCTTCAATTACATATGTTATGACAGTTGCATCGTCAGCAGCTTCATTCGAATCATTTCCCTCTGCAGCAGTTCCAGCTGCACCAGAGCCTGCCGTTGCGTGAGCAGCCCAATTCGCATAAAGCGTTAAATCTGTTGCACCGAGTGTAACCGGCCACGCAACAGAGCTTGTCAGTTCGGCATCATAATACCAACCTCTAAAATCATATCCACTTCGTGTTGGCTCTTCCGGTTCAAATATCTCGCTGCCATAATCCAACGTCTGGCTTTCAATCGCAGTACCGCCGTTGCTCTCAAATGTCACGGTGTACTGTTTAATATCCCAACCGGCATATAGCGCTAAATCCGAAGTACCCAGCGTATTGGCGTTGAAATCCCACGCTGTAGTAAGATCTGTATCAGAATACCAGCCGCTAAAGGCATGCCCCTCTTTCGTCGGTGATTCTGGCTCTGGAATATAATCGCCATAATGCAGCGTAAGTCCTTCTACGGAAGATCCGCCATTACTGTAGAACACAACGACATATTGATCATACGTCCAGTATGCGTAAAGTGTTAGATTTCCGGTGATGGTGACTGTTGTCGTATCAGTGATCTCCAAGCCAGCACCGTCCACTTCCGTAAACCATCCCACAAAGGTATAGCCCGTAAGAGTTGGTTCGGGCAAACTGCCATATGCAGAATCGTATGTAGCTGTGATCGAGGACGTAGCACAAGTACCACCTTGCGCATCAAACGTTACGGTATATGTATCAGCTGTCCACGCAGCGTAAAGCGTCATGTCGGCAGCGCCAAGCGTATCAGACGAAAAATCCCAAGCAGTTGTTAAGCCACTTTCGCTATACCATCCATCAAAGGTATAACCTGTTTGCGTTGGCTCTGTCGGCTCCACTACTAAGCTTCCGTAATTATGCGTCTGACTATCAACAGCAGTGCCGCCGTTACTTTCAAAGGACACCGTGTACTGATTGATAGTCCAAGAGGCGTAAAGCGTCATGTCGGCAGCGCCGAGCGTGTTGGCAGAAAAGTTCCATGCCGTTGTCAAGCCGCTGTCGCTGTACCAGCCTCCGAATGAATACCCTGTAAGTGTAGGATTATCCGGAAGAGCGATCAGGCTACCGTAATCAAGCGTTTGACTAGCAACAGCAGTTCCACCGTTGCTGTCAAAGGTTACAGTATACTGGTCGACAGACCATGCGGCGTAAAGTCTTCTGTCCGACGTTATACTCACTGTTGTTGTTGATAGGATTTGTACACCCGCACCGTCTGCTTCCGTAAACCACCCATCGAAGGTGTATCCTGTCCGGGTCGGCGTCGGCAGTATACCGTAAGTGGAATCATAGGTAACTGTGATTGTGTTAGTGGAACATGCGCCGCCTTGAGCATCAAAAGATACCGCATAACTATTTGCTGACCATGACGCATATAAGGTTAGATCTGATGTGATACCTACCGTTGTTGATGATAGAATTTTTGTACCCGCATCATTTACATCCGTAAACCACCCAATAAAGCTGTATCCTGTCCGGGCCGGCTCCGGCAACGTCCCATAGGTCGAATCATACGTTACTGTTATTGATGATGTAGGGCAGTTACCGCCCTGCGCGTCGAAGTTAACCCTATACGTGTTGGCCGTCCAGGCTGCGTAGAGCGTCACGTCGGACGCGCCAAGTGTGTCGGACGCGAAATCCCACGGCGACGTTAGGCCGCTGTCGCTGTACCATCCCGCAAAGGTATAGCCTGTCCGGGTCGGCTCTGCCGGTTCGGTTATAAGACTGCCATAGTCAAAAGATTGAGTGTTTACCGCAGAGCCTCCCTGCGTATCGAAAGTAACATTATATTGATTAATGCGCCATTTTGCATAAAGTGTAATAGCAGGACTATCAACCCGTGTTGAAAAGTTCCACGCCGATGTTAAGCCACTGTTACTATACCAACCAACGAAAGTGTACCCAGTACGGGTCGGTGTCGGTTTTGTTATCATATTGCCATAATAGACTGATTGTGACGTGATAGCTGAACCACCATTACTATCAAACGTAATTGTTGATGTATCGTAGCACATGCCAGAAGATACATACCAATAATAGGTCCCAGTCGGGCTATCAAGCTGATAAGAATTGCTCGGATATGAATTGGAAGACGTGGAATACACATTAGATATAAAATTACCCTTGCTATAGGTTGTGTATGGAACACCTTTTATACAGTGTGGGTGTACTTCAATGGTATCGTTGTAATGAATAGAACTATGATAGCACGTAACCACAGCTACATTAGCTGCCGATCCATAGTATACATGACCGCTTAAATAAGCTTCTTCTATGTCATCGAAGTACGCACCCCCGCCGTATACCGCCGAACCGGTACTTACATCACATGTCCTATAATAAGTACCTGCTCCCTCATACTTATCTATAACACTGAAGTAATGACAACCCGCAGTGTCGTAAACCCACTCCAAATGGAAGGAATAAGCTGTTGTCTCTGTAACGCTCCATTTCTCCCACTTGTACATAGGTGTACCAGAAGCGGCAGAAGCGCTATATATCATCCCAAATGCCAGGGCAAACACTAATAATAAAGCTACAGTTCGTGATAAATATTTCTTCCCTATAGAAGTAATGCTGTAGATCCTCTTCATAACGCACCCTCCCGTACCAATAACTCATTGGCAACTGCGATATACTGTGCACCGATACGTGAGCCGGGGTTGTTGATCAGGCTGCGCTTTTTGAGCGTACTTTCAACGGCCTCCACTAATTCACTGATGCTAGTGTCGAAAACCAGATTTCCAAAACGATTACGCAAATCTTCTTCCACCGTTCTTGATACAACAGTGTTATTTCTCATTGTGATAAGCAAGCCTTCAATCTCAAGTGCTGGATTTGCCTGCTTTTTAACCAAGTCGATGACCCCCAATAAATCTTCAAGAGCACTCCAAGCAAATATCTCTGCCTGAATGGGAATGATTAATTTGTCGCTTGCTATGAGCGCATTTGTTAGGAGAATCCCCAAACTCGGCAAACAGTCAACTAATACATAGTCATAATATTGAAATGCTGGTACGGAAAGCAATCGCTTGAGTGTCTGTTCTCGGAACATTGCCGGGGCCAGAAACATATCTATGCTGGACAGTCGAACATCCGCCGGTATGTAATATACAGCTTCCGAACTAGAACAAATAGCTTTTTCTGGCTCGATCACCTTTCCGTTTACGACGGCCTGTAATAGATCCGTTATAGTAGGTCGTTCTTCGTTATACTCATGTCCAAGATATTGGCTCAGATTAGCTATATGGTCTAGATCAATGCACAACACTTTCAAACCTTGCCGCACAAGTGCAGCGGCTATATTCATGGTTGTGGTGGTTTTCCCGACTCCACCTTTCTGATTGCAGATGCTGATGATTTTCATGTAAATAACATCTCCTTTTAAGTTTAATATTTGTTTAAGGGAAAAATATAAGCAGCAGTATTTGACTACTGCTGCTTAATGACTTTAATATTAGTGTTAGTTTACAACTAACAACTTTTATTTTACCATATTTTAGTGTATGATAAAGAATAATAAAAAAAAGACAAACCCCATCGTTAGAATATCTCGTGAATATTATTTTCAGCGGAGTTACATTGGCTATATTTATCAGCAAATATTTTTGCCAGATCATTCATTGTCTTTTCTTCTATTGGGGTAAGGCCCGCCGCACTTAATTCCGGTACTTCGGCATAAATAGGCTTCGAGTCTAAAAAGTTCCCATCCTGCGCGCGAGTTACCATTATTCCAATTTTAATTGAATGCATTTCTATTCCTCGTAGCATGAACTTCCAAAGATAACAAAATTAATTACGCTAGAGTAGCAACCGATAATTACCACACCCCCGATATCGCGCTAAGCGTTAAATATAGGATAATATTACCACGCATTGCGCTAAGTGTCAACTTGTTACATTTTTGATAATAATGAGGATAAAATTAGAATTGGGGAACAACATGGAATTTCATAAAATATTAAAAGCACTTCAAGAAGAAAGAGGCTTGACGATCTCAGAATTAGCTAGAACTTGTGGTTTATCTGATAGTACAATACGCACAATATTTGTCCGGAAAAATAAAAGTGTTACTCTGGATGTCGCCTTAAAATTATCTAAGGGTTTACATGTATCTATAGATAGACTAAATTCTGGCACTAGCTCTGATGATGAAAACAATGATTATCTATCACCACTTGATACAAAATTAATGGGCTTAATATCATTGTTAAGTGAAGATCAAAAAAAAATGTTAATTGCTCAATTAAAAATTATGTTACAAAACTAAAGTCGTATTTACACGAGCAATATTAACGACAAATCTAGAAAGGATAATAACATGAGTGCAAAAAGTTATCCGAATAATATAGAGGAATCCGACGTCGTAATATACGCTCGTTACTCTTCTCATGGTCAAACTGAGCAGAGTATTGATGGACAATTGCGCTATTGTACTGAATATGCGGATCGGCATGGCTACAAAATTATAGGCGAATACATAGATCGTGGCATTTCTGGAACAAAGGCCGAAACTCGGCCTGATTTTCAGCGTATGATTAAGGATGCTAAACGGAAACAGTTCAAGTACGTCTTGGTTTGGAAACTTGATCGGTTCGCTCGAAATCGTTACGATTCAGCAATTTATAAAAATGAGTTAAAAAAATGTGGCGTGAAAGTTCTATCGGTTACAGAAAGTGTCGGTGATGGGGACGAAAGTGTAATCCTAGAGGCCGTTCTTGAAGCAATGGCAGAGACTTATAGCCGACAGTTATCGAGTAACGTTCGTCGTGGACTTAAGGAAAGTGCGCTAAAAGGTAACAGTACAGGTGGGACAGTACCACTTGGATACAAAATCGAAGGTAAAAAACTTGTAATAGATGATGAAAGCGCGCCAATTGTGCGTTTTATATTTGAACAATACGCCGCCGGTGTCGGAAAAAAAGAGATTGCAGAAACGCTAAATACTCGTGGGTATCGAACAAAAACCGGGAAATTGTTCAATCTAAATTCTTTTTTCCGTATTCTTGGTAACAAGAAATATATTGGCGTATATCATTATGATACCGGCAATAGTGACGTTGGCATAATCGAAATAGATGGAGGCTGTCCTGCAATAATTAGTCGGGAACTATTTGACAAATGCGAAGCGAAGGCAAAATTATCAAAACGTTCTCCAGGCCATCATAAGTGCCAAGTTGATTATCTCTTACATGGAAAGCTGTATTGTGGTTACTGTGGATCGCCCATGGTTGCTGAGTGTGGCAGAAGTGCTCGCGGATCTGTATATCACTATTACGCGTGTAGCATCAAAAAGAAGAATCACAAATGCAAGAAAAAGAACGAACGTAAAGATTTTCTTGAATGGTATGTGACACAACAGGTCGTTCAATATGTTTTAGCTCCAACTCACATCGACTTGATAGCAGAACGTGTTGTTGCAGAATATAACAAAGAATTTAATGATGATGCTGTAAAAAAACTTGAGAACTATTTATTATCAATAAACCGAAACATTGAGAAGGCTGTTGATGCACTGATAAAAACAACATCCAAAGTTGCAATCGATGTGATTAATCAAAAGTTGGCATTACTTGAAACGCAAAAAACAGACACTGAAATAGAACTAGCAAAGCTTAGAATATCAAATAAGGTACGAATAACTACGGAAGAAATCAAAACATGGCTACAACAATTTTGCAGAGGTGATCTCTTTGACGAGGAATTCCGACGTCGTATTATCGATGTATTTGTAAATGCAATTTATCTATATGATGACAAGCTTGTTATGTTTTTCAACATTAGGGACGGAGCGCAGATAACCTACTTAGAAATGTTAAATAGCGCTGATGAGACGCTACCTTGTACAAATAATGTTCGAATAAGTCATACAATAGTCCACCAAAAGAAACCCTGTGATTTCAATGATCACAGGGTTTTTTATTGTTTTAATTTTTTACGTTAAAGGTATGTGATAGTCAAGCCACTAGCGATGCGATGCAAAAAACCGTAAAAGATCTCAACCAACCTTCTTACTGAACTACCGCTTAGCTCCCCAACCAGCAAGCTTCTCTAAAATCGGCATAAGATCATCGCATGCGTCAGCAAGCCTGTACTCTACCCGTACAGGCATTTCATCATACTGTGTCCGACAAATCAGGCCGTCGTTTTCGAGGTCCCTTAGGGAACTTGCCAGCATTGTATTTGTAATTCCTTTGAGCTTTCGTCTGAGCGAGTTGTACCTGGTTGTGCCATCCTGATAAAGTGCACATAAAATCGGTATTTTCCACTTGCCTCCAATCAGCGACAGTGCTGTTTTCAGAGGACACACTTCATTGCAAGGGCAACGGTCCTTGCAGGAGATCAGTTCTATTGTTTTTTTATTACTCATTTTTTTCGTACCTACTACTATTATTCTGCGTACTTGAAAGCGGCTTTTTTAAGTATTAATATAATACCATGTCCTTTTACTAGAGTAAATATATTATTTATACTTAAAGGAGTTTAAGAAAATGATTATTACAGACGATGTTAAAAGAGTTATTGAAGATTCAGCATTTATTACCCTTGTAACACAATGTGAAGACGGAACACCCCACCCAATTATCGCAGGTAAAGGCGAAGTAGCAAGTGACACCGTTTTGTTTGGTATTTATAAAATGGAAGTTACACAGAAAAACCTTTCTAATTATCCGAAAGCAATCATTGTTGCTTGTACGAACAAGGCTGAGTCAAAAGGCTACCGCCTGACGGGGACTGCTATGCCAAACGGGAATAAACTTGTATTTTGTCCTGAAAAGGTAGAAACGCTGATCTGATTAAAGCAGCCGACTCAAAAAACCAAATGCTACGTAAAGCCTACCGCTTGATGTGAACAATTTCTGTCAACCGGTAGGCTCTTACTCAAAGTGATCGAAATATTAAGCATATATATCGTGTAATGCATATTTTTATTCATTATTGCTATTTAGTCTCTTGACAAATTTTATTGCATCACATATTATTGTTGCGCAAGCAACTGTTGCTTCGGCAACAGTAATATGTGATAAAAAAGGTTGAGGTTGGTTTTATGCTGCATTGTGGTTTATCAATTCTTGCAAGAGGTAGTGAGATATTCATGACGCGCTGTCTTGCGGATTTTGGGTTGACCGCCACCGAAGTTGTCATACTAAGGTATCTTTACGACGTGGCTTATCCCGTTCAGGAAGACGTTTCAGAGCACTTCATGTTAGATAAAGGCACAATTGCCCGGACACTTCGAAAGCTGGAAGACAAAGACATTATTCGACGGTATGAAAACCCAAACAACCATAGAGAAAAGATAATCACTTTGACCGACAAGGGCTTTGAGCTTAAATCTTTTTGCGTGGAACTAACGGATCTTTGGCAGGATACACTGCTAAGCGGCATTTCTGAAGATGATGCCGCTATTTTTGAAAGCATACTCAACAGAATAGTTAATAATGTAACAAAAAGTCTTAAGGATTGGGAAATCACATAAAACATCAACATAAATGTATAAGGAGGTTTTTATGAGCAGAACCAAAAAAGTCTGGATAAACGGAATTATACTTGTTATCACTTTGGCTATCAACACGCTGGGCGCTATTGGTCTTATCAACGGTTTTTCACAAAAGCAGGTTTCTGACATGTATCCAACGCTGATTACGCCTGCTCCCTTCACCTTCAGCATATGGAGTGTCATTTACTCCCTATTGCTGGTTTCAGTCATTGTCATGATTGCGAAAAAAGATGACCCTTATTATCAGAATGCTATAGATCGCATTTCGGTTCTATTTTGGATTTCATGTATCCTAAATATTCTCTGGATTGTAGCATTTTCATTTGTACTGATTGAATTATCTGCTGTCTTCATTTTAGCTTTCGTTATTGTATTGGCGCTTCTTTGTCAGAAACTGCTGCAAATACAGACCGGAAAACGCTGGCTGCTGCCTTTAACATTCGGTCTTTATACGGGCTGGCTCATTATTGCGACTGTCGTCAATATCGCAGCCACGCTCATAAAACAAGGGTGGAACGGCTTTGGTCTTTCACCGACGGTCTGGTCGGTTATTATTCTTATCGTTGCTATTGTGCTTGTCCTCTTAATACTGCTTAAAATCCGCAATGCAGCCTTTCCTCTGCCGATAGCTTGGGCGTACCTTGGCATATATAAGGCTATAAATGCCCAAAAGACAGCCGAATCGAATCTTTTACTTGCAGTCTTGCTTGTTGGAATAATTGTACTCGTAGCATTGTCTGTAATACAGCTGATAAGAAACCATCTTTCGGTGTTGCCAAAATAAATCAGTAGTTGCTTCCTGCCGGTTTTAATGTTTATAAGCCATTAGGGGAGGGATATATGAACAAAGAATATGATGTAATCGTAGCTGGCGGCGGGATTGCCGGCCTCACATGCGCAGCCTTTCTTTGCCGTCAAGGACACCGAACGTTGCTCCTAGAAAAAGGGGATAGCACCGGCGGCCTTGTCAAAACTTTTTATCATAAGGGCTTTGCCTTTGACGCGGGTATCCGGGCGTTTGAAAATTCAGGTATTATATTCCCGATGATTAAACGCTTGGGTTTGGAACTGCAATTTTTGCCCAACACTGTAACCATTGGTTTTGGTAGTACTTGGATGCGTTTTGATCACGAAGACGGAGTGGGCGCATACTGTGCCATGCTTAGCACCCTATTTCCCAAAAACAAGCCTGAGATTAGGCTGATCGAGGGTGAAATCCGCAAAGTAATCAATTATATGGATGTGCTCTACGGGATAGACAACCCTTTGTTCTTGGAAAAACCCAAACCGGAATATCTGTTGAAAACGCTGTTGCCCTGGCTGCTGAAATACCAGGTGAATATAAAAAAAGTCAGTCGTCTGGACGAACCAGTCAGAGACTATCTGCACCGCTTTACCAAAAACGACGCACTAATTGATATGCTGACCCAGCACTTTTTTGATGAAACGCCGACCTTCTTTGCTCTGAGCTACTTTGGCCAATATAATGATTACAGCTATCCCACAGGCGGGACAGCTGCACTACCCGATGCACTGACATGTTTCGTCACAGAGCACAGTGGCACCATCATGACACAAGCGTCCGTATCAGGCGTCAATGAGCAAAGTCATGAGATCACAACAGCTCAGGGCGTTAAATTCTGTTACAAGAAACTCGTTTGGGCAGCCGATCAAAAGCAGCTATACAGAGCACTCAAACCGACCCAAAACACACGCGCCGACAAGCATCGTGATTTGATTGAACGGAGCCACGGCTGCAATTCCATCCTGGCCATTTTTATGGGCGTCGATCTGGAACCCTCGCATTTTGCATCCCCGCTCGGCCCTCATGCCTTTTACACGCCCTCAACAGAAGGCCTGTCTACGCTGTCGGACTGGCGTGACGCTGCCAGCGATAGTGAAGCTGAGCTTTTAGAGTGGGTGTCACAGTATCTGGACCGAACTACGTTTGAAATTTCGTGTCCGGCACTGCGAGACCCATCCCTTGCCCCTAAAGGCAAAACAGGTATAACGGTCAGCACTCTTATGGATATAGACCTCGTGCGCCACCTGTCCCAGCCGGATTTATACGATAGCCTCAAACGGCGGTGCACCCAAAAAATAACAAGCGTACTGGATGCGCTTGTGCCCGGTCTTGCAGAAAAGAGTATATTCTCGCTTTGTTCAACACCCCTGACTATCGAACGTGAGACAGGCAACACAGACGGTGCCATCACTGGCTGGGCCTTCACCAACACACCGATCCCGGCCGAGCATCGCTTCCAAAAGATCGCACGGTCGGTCCTCACGCCCCTGTCTGATATTTATCAGTGTGGGCAGTGGACGTTCAGTCCCTCCGGCGTGCCAATCTCAGTACTGACGGGTAAGCTGACTGCCGATGCTGTCCATAAAGACTTAAAGAAAAGGTAGAACAATGACTGGACAACTAATAGAACTCGCTATCGCGCTTGCCGGACTGGCGGCAACAGTTGTACTCTTCTACCGTATCCCCAGGCTTCCCGAAAAAATGTCGTCCAGCCAATCGACCCCGGCAATTTCTGTAATCATCCCAGCGCGTAACGAAGAGCAGAATTTGAAATTAATTCTCGGCGACCTGAAAAAGCAGGTGCTCTCCCCTCTTGAGATCATCGTCGTGGATGACATGTCTGAGGACCAAACAGCCACAGTCGCAATGGAGTTTGGCGTCCGTCTCATCTTTGTACATCAAAAACCCGAAGGATGGACGGGCAAGACTTGGGCTTGCCAGTTCGGGGCTGACGCCGCCGCCGGTAAACTGCTGTTGTTTCTGGACGCTGATGTGCGTTTGGGTGAAAACGGCTTGCGCCGATTGGTCTCCACTTATATTGCAGAGCCCGGCACAATTTCTGTCCAACCCCGGCATCATACTGAACGCGCTTATGAGCAGTTCTCGATGCTCTTTAATCTTGTCCAGATCGCCGCTAACGGAACTGCCTTGCCTAGTCAAAGCTCACAGGGTCTCTATGGCCCCTTAATCCTCATCTCCCAAGAAGACTACAGAACGCTGGGTGGCCATCAAACTGTGAAAGACAGCATCGTCGAAGATATGTCGCTGGGACAGCGCTTACGCCAGCTGGGACTTCCGTACCACATATATATTGGCGACCAGGACATTTCTTTTCGAATGTATGCCGGCGGATTTCGCAGCCTTCTAGAGGGCTGGATAAAAAACATGGCCTCAGGTGCCACGCGAACTAAACCCATTGTTTTTGTAATGATGTTTCTATGGATCGCCTCGCTAATTTCCGTATCATATCATCTTATATTGGCCTTGCTTGGCTCCCAATTGATATGGATTATATTGTATACGGCATGCTATGCAATATGGGTCACAATTCTGTTTGCGCTGACAAAGCAGATCGGCCAGTTTTCTAAATGGCCTATTGTGTTTTTCCCGTTGCCCTTACTGGTTTTTATCTGTGTATTCGCTTTATCCGCCATTAAAAAAATCTTCCGGCTGACGGTTCGATGGAAAGGCCGTACTATAGCCACGGAGACGAAACGATGCGATTGATAGAACTTCCTGATCTCTGGACCCTAGCACTATGCTTTGTCATTTGGCCCATTCTGCAGGTATGTGCCGCACTTTTCTGCCTGTTGCTTCCTGACCGTTTTTTTAGTCCGGATAGCTTCATATTCAGGCTGCGTCGTTGGGAGGACGGAGGTTGCTTTTACGAGCGGCTGTTTCACGTCAGACGGTGGAAGCATCTACTGCCCGACGGTGCCGCCGTTTGGAAAAAGCGTGGCTACCAGAAAAAGCACATTGAGAATTTTTCCCCTGATAACTTAAGGCGTTTTTGTATTGAGTCAGCCCGGGGCGAGCTAACTCACTGGCTCGCCATTCTGCCTTTCTGGATATTCGGTTTCTTTGTGCCGCCGGCTGTTGTGGCTCTGATGCTGCTGTATGCATTGGCCGTTAACATGCCGTGTATTATTGTCCAGCGATACAACAGGCCGCGCATTGAACGGATACTGAAGGAGATTGAAGAAACAGCTTCAATCCAACAATGATAACAAAATTTTTAATATACCCCAAATTATCATTAACGAAAATAGAGCTAGACACAAATTATGTATATATATCGTTTTTCAATATAAGGGCGCTTGGAAATGAATCCGAAAACATTAAGTTTCGGATTCTTTTTTGCTTTTGTGCTGGTGACTGCACTGTTCTCAACAAGTACGCAACGCCGTCTATACATGGATAAAAGGAATCGTTAAGTAGCGCGATATTTGGTTTTTCATAAGCGCGCTTTCAATAATTGGTTACTGTACTCAATGAATCAGTACGGTCGTTTTTATACCTTTTGTGATTTGTATTCAGATTACTCATATGTCTTCTTGACCACTTCCTTTCCCGCTTCAGCTTTTTCTGCCTAAGAAGCGCTTCAAAAAAACCTCTTAATAGTGCAGCAGTCATATCTTATTCCTCAATTCAGTGCTACAAAGCTCAATGCCCTAACAGAAATGCATAGCTTTAATAACACACATTATCCCAGTTCACGAAACATTGCTGTTTTGTGCCGTAGGCTCCAGCCACTTGCTTTGAGCCTGGTTCCATCTCCAATAGACAATAGCTGCAATCCAGGAACGGGGAATGAATTTCCCGAAAAAAGAAAGTGTCCGATTAAGACCGCCTGGCACAAAGATTCCTTTACCGTTTAGAGCGTGGTCAAGCGTTTTACGCGCGACGAACTCCAGCGGATTTGTCGTCGCGTCACCCCAAAAGCCCTGAGCCGCTATTCCGTCCACAGCTTCTTTTGTCGTAACCATTCCTCCTGGGCAAAGCGCCAGCACATTAGCGTCCTGGTTTTTTAACTCCTGCCGCAGAGATGTGGCAAAATCCAGCAGGAACCGTTTTGAAGCGGCATATGTCGCCTTAAGCGGCATCGGGAACATAGAGGCAAGGCTCGAAACAAAAACAATGGTGAACTGTCTGCCCGGTCTGCGGCGCTCCAAAATGGCATGAGTTATACGTAGTGTAGCGGCATTGTTGAGCGAGACAATCTTTACTACTTTCTCCCGCTCTCGTCCCATAAATCCGCCCTCGAAGTCCAGCCCCGCAATATTGAGCAGCATATCAAAACGGATGCTATGCCTGTCAATCACTTCCAACATTTCGTCAACACTTTCGGCACTGGTAAGATCACATGCTTTTATTGTGACCGTGACACCAAACTGCCGTTCCAGTCCACGCCGGATGCAGTGCAGTCCATCCTCGTTTACATCAGTCAGAAAGAGGTTGTATCCTCTGCGTCCGCACTCGGTTGCAAGCGCACGGCCAAGGCCTCCGGCCGCACCTGTAATCAGTACATTCATGCCACTGCCGCCTTATCATAATGAATTCCGCAAAGACGTTCGCTGAGCGCAAACAGCTTATCGGCGTTTTCGCTTGTAACCTGGCTGCTGTATCTGTTCTCCTTGCAAAGGTAATAGTAAAGCCCACCGGGCGACTCTTTCTGATTGCATAGGAACGCATAGGTTTTTGCAGGCACCGTCGGCGGCACACCGTGGCGCTTGCGGAGCGCCCAGATAAAATTCACAAGCCCCCCGGTTTTCTTGTTGCCAATGTTTGTGTTTACAAGGCCGGGATCAACGACGTAGGCGTGAATGCCGGATGCCTCGTAACGATCGTTTAGTCCCTTGGCAAACAAGATATTGCAAAGCTTGGTTTGTTTATAGGCCGTCAGCGGATTGTAGCCGCGACGCAGCATAACGTCGTCCCAATGCACCTTGATGCCCTTGTGGGACTGACTGCCGGTCATGATGACCCGCCCGTTTGCTTTGTGCAGGAATGGAAGCAGCTCATAGGTCAGGAGAAAGCCGGAGAGATAGTTTAGCGCGAATTGCTGCTCGTACCCTTCATCGGTTGTCATATACCAGCTGCGAACGCAGCCCGCGTTATTGATAAGCGCATACAGCTCTCCATCACCGTTTTCGTTTAGATATGCTTTGATTTCCGCCGCCACTTGCAGGACTTCGCGCTGCTGCATCAGATCGGCAAGAAAATATTTGATTTTAGCTTCCGGATTTTCTGACACTATGTTTTCTTTGGCTCTCTCACAGTTTTCTTCGCTGTGACCAATTCCAATAACGAAGTAACCTTGCCGGGTCAAAATGCGTGCAGTTTCCAGACCGATGCCGGAAGTGGCACCCGTAATAACAATTGTATTCATTTTTACCTCCTCAGAAGTTTATATGGCAAGATCCGGTGCCGATTGCTTCCCCTGCGATAACGCAAATTTTTTATACATTGAACGATTGAGCCTAAAAAAGCCTCTCACGGTCAGCAGGATCAAGCACGTCAAAACGATATAGTAGGCCGGTACTGCTAAGTGCCAGATGTCCTGCGGTAACAGCTGCCTGACATAGACGCCGTCAATCAGTTCGTAGACAAACAAACGTTCGGTACCTTCCACCAGAGGACGGAACGCAAGCGCGTTAATGGCAACATATACGATACCTCCCAGGAGCTTGTAGCCGTCTTTTGATGAACACCGCTGTGTCCCGATTGTGACAAAACCGCAAAGGTACAGCGTCCCATGGCAGAACATAGAGAGATAAATGTCATAATGGGGATAAGTATTATAAATGGGACCTCCCGATGCAATCATCGTCATGTAGTAGAAGAACCCGGCCATCAAACCCGAATACGCCGCCCAGCTTTGAAGTTTCTTTCGGGCTGTCAGTAAAATCGTCGGAACAGCAAAATAGGCAACAGTAGAAAACTCCACAGGGATTTTAATTCCGTTTCCAATCAGAGGTGACAGCGAGTAACGTCCAATGTTAAAGGACAGCAGCGTCAGGCACAGGATGCGGATCACCTTCGCCCTAGTTCGATCGGTACATTTACATAGCTGCACCGCCAGAACATTAACCGCTGCAAAAACGATAAACGCAAACGCATTCAAACCATACATAATGCACCTCTTAATTCCATCCCGTATATCCGAACCATCCCCACGCATGCCAAAAACCAAGCGCACCGGAAGAAAGCATTGATATGATCATGCCCAGAACAAAACTGACAGCAAATACCGTAAGGGATATAAGCGCAATCAAACGAATACGCCGATTCATTTTGGCCGGAAGCTTCGGATAGACCGCAAGGGACGGAAGAACCGCTTTGCCGGAAGCTGTGGCAATGGCATTGTGATGGAAGCGACCGTAAGAGCGCATGAGCTGACGTACGAACGCAGCAAAGTAAACACAGCCGGTCGCTGTAAGTACGGCCAGAGCAGCGAATGACACCCCGAAAACCGCGCCACACCAGTAGGGCATGGGCGGTATCAGCGCATAAATATTTAAGCCGCCAAACAGACAGACAGCAAGCGTTGCGCTGGACAGCGCAAAAGCGGCCATTATCGCTTCCCATGCAGAAAGTAAGATAAAAATTATGCCCGTGAAGATGTCTGCGAAAACCAGCCCGAAGACGGTTGTGGCCTTTTTACCACGGAAATGCTCCGAGTCGGTACGGCGCTCGAATTGTGCGGCCAGAGCCGTGGGGTCGCCAAGCTTTGCGGATATTTCTTCCTCGGAAAAACCGTCCGCCAGTTTGAACGCAAAATGCTGCTCGTACTCGCAGACAACATCGGCTGCATCGGCAACATCATTCTTTTTAAGCTCATTCATAAGCTCCGCCAGATACTCATTCTTTGTCATGATTATCATCCTCCAATAAGGTTACTATCGTTCGGGCGAAGTTTAGATATTCGGCCCGGTCTTTTTCATAGGTTTCACGTCCTAAATTGGTAACAGAATAGTATTTTCTCGGAGGTCCTCCGCTCTCTTCCTGAAGATAGGTGCTAAGCTGCCCATCGCTTTTCAGTTTTCTGAGAATCGGATAAACGGTACCGTCTGCTATATCGATGTGCTTGGACAGATATTCGGAGATTTCATATCCGTAGCAATCACGCTTTTTCAGCAGTGACAGTACACAAAGCTCCAGTACACCCTTCTTATATTGTGCGTTCACATACATCCTCCCTAGTGCGATATTGTCAGTAGAACCTCTTGACCACTATTGCATTATATTCAGTAGTGATATAATTGTCAAGAGTGTTCTGTGATTTATACTATAAATTTTCATACCAACGAAAACGTCTTCAGGTAATACTGCTTATCCTCCACCCTTCCCATCAGGTATTGGAACCGCCTACTAAAAAATGATGAGTTTGCGAATTTTTGTTGACCGACTGGTCTAATTGTGCTACACTGCAATTAGACCAGTCGGTCAACAGGGAGGTTTTTATATGATTACCGTAAAAAATGTCTACCATGATTACAGCGGAAAAGGCCATTATGCTGTATCGGATATTTGCTTTTGCGTTGAAAGCGGAAAAATTTTTGGCTTTCTCGGCCCCTCCGGCGCGGGTAAATCCACCGTTCAGAATATTATGACCGGGCTTCTCTCCCTGCAAAAGGGCGAAGTCCTCTATGACGGCAAATCCATCAAGGATTTGCGTACCAAGTTTTTTAACCAGATCGGTGTGTCTTTTGAGCAGCCCAACGTTTATCCCAAGCTCACCGGGTACGAAAACCTGAAATATTACGCGGCGCTCTTTTCCGTTCCCACAAGAGACCCTATGGAGCTTTTGGACAGGGTCAGCCTACGGGAGTCTGCTCACAAAAAGGCGTCAGAGTATTCCAAAGGTATGCGGCAAAGGCTCACGCTGGCAAGAGCGCTGCTCAACAAACCCAAATATTTATTTCTTGACGAGCCGACCAGTGGACTTGACCCATCAACGGCGCTGACCGTCCGCGAGCTTATTCGAGAACAACGGGATGGCGGCGCGGCGGTGTTCCTGACCACGCATAACATGGAATTGGCCGATTCTCTCTGCGATACCGTGTCGTTCCTGTACGACGGGAAAATTGCGGCAATGGATTCTCCGGAAGCGTTAAAGCTCCGTTACGGAAAACGGCTTGTATCCGTTGTATATGAAGCGTCCGGTAAAGAGCAAATAAAATCCTTTGATATGAACGACCGCAAAGCCCTGTCCGAATTCCTCCTGAGCATCACTCCCATCAAGATCCACTCTCAGGAGGCCACGCTGGAAGAGATATTCCTGCGGGTTACCGGAAAGGAGCTGAAAGCATGAGCGGCATTCTCGCGCTTGGCATTCAGGATTTCAAACGCCTTCTGAGCAACGCGCTTTTTTGGGTGATTACCGCAACCTTGGTTCTCATTATTGCGCTGATCAATTTCGCACTTCCTAAAGACACGGCGGAAGAGGCCTATCGCATTTTCACGTACAATGCGGACTACAGTGCCGGCCAGGCAAACGCCGTGAACAGCGAAGAAGAATTGCGGCAGGCGGTTAAAGAGAGCGGAACGATCGGCTTGCTGGGGAACGCTGACGGCAGCATAACGGTTCTCAATCCCGGCCTGTCCGAAAAAACGGTACGCGCTATTATGACCACGCTTTACAGCACGTCTCGTACTGATGTTGAACTCGAAAGCATCAACGCAAACAGCGAAGTGATTGCCTTCAACAAGCGCATGACACCCGTCTTCATCTGTTTTGAAGCGCTGATTATCGGGTTTATCCTGGGCGGAGCGCTTATGCTCACCGAAAAGGAATCCGGCACAGTCCGGGCTTTACGAATCGCCCCGATGGGTGTTGATCGGTACCTCATTTCCAAAACTGTACTTTTTTCCCTCATCGCCATAATCTACGCCCTGCTGATGGCAGCCTTTTGTGTCGGAGTTGGTTTCTCCATTATGAGCTTTGTTTTACTCAGCTTCTTCGGCGCAGCAATTTTTTCACTTATAGGCCTTGCCTTTACCACGCTTTTCAAGGACATGAGCAGTTGGTTCTTTTCCATGGCACTTCTTCTGTCAGTCAACATGCTGCCGGTCATCGCCTATTCCGAACCGTCGTTTTCTCCTCTTTGGCTTAGGGTAATACCGTCCTATTCCATGATCTTTGCCTATGAAAAAATCCTTTTTGGGGGCACCCTCTCAGTCTCCGCCGTATCGACCGTAGCGGCCTGGTGTATCGGTGCTTATCTTCTTAGTCGGCTCATGGTTGGGCGGCTATTGTTGGCGAAAGTGCGGTGATAAATAATGAAAAGTATATATATGACAATAGTGCGGGAGCTTAAGCTCATTTTCCGCGACGGCATCACTCTTTATCTTACAATTTCCCCCGCTGTGCTTGCTCTTGTATTCATTTTTGTTTTTGGCAGCGTGCAGAACTCCTCCATCAGTCTGGCGGTGGACAAAGCTTTGCCGCAGGAAATGACGGCAAAGCTGGAAGCGGTGGCCAATCTTGAATACTCGGACGATCTCAGCCAGCTTAAAGAGCGGGTTAACGGCGCTGACAGCATTGCCGGGGTTTATATGCGAGACGGTACTGTGAGGCTACTCGTTGAGGGCAACGAAGCGCAGGGCTTTGCGGAATCCAGAAGCAGCCTCGTCAGCGCCGCCCTCGGCGCTGACCGTATAGAATACACATCCGAAACGATTGAAGGGCAAAGCTCTTTAGCGTATACTATTTCAATGGCTTGTATCTTCCTGCTGGCGCTGTTTATCGGCGGCGCTACATTAGGACTTAGCGGCGTTAGCGAACGGGAAAGCGGCGTGATTCGTGCGGTATCAATCAGCCCCATGCCTCTTGGACGCTACGTCATTTCGAAAATCATTCCCGCCCTGCTGTTAGGAATGTTAGGCCTTTCAGCCTGCGCGGTAATTATTGGCCATGCGTCCACGCTGCCGCAGTTTCTTTTGCTGGCTCTGTGCAGCGTCTTTGTCGGCGGTATGATCATCTTTCTGATGATAGCTTTTGCCGATAACCAGATAGCCGCTGTGGGCGTTTTAAAAATAGTCATGCCCTTGTTTCTAGTCGTTGGAGTATCTTCCGTTTTCGTCCCGGGAAAGTGGCTCTTTCTATATTACGCGCTTCCCATGTACTGGCAGTATGCCGCCATTGACGCCATTATTTCAGGAGGGTCTCCGGAATTGCCACTGCTTATGATTCTTACTACCGGCTTTGCGTGGTTCATGGTTGTAATGCTGATATTTACGAAGAAAATTAAAATGAAGGCATGGAGGTGATCTTATGGCATGGTATTGGTGGCTCCTGATTGCGCTGGTGCTCATCGGAGTTATCTTTTTAAAGGTCAAGGTCGGCGGCGCGTGGATGAAAAAGCAAAAGGACAAAAAAGAGCGTCGTGAAAAAATTATGGGGGATGAGGATTAATGTCGGAAGTAAACGGAAAGATGAAATGGCAGCAGGAGGGCGCTGAAAACCCGTTGAACGCCAGCCCGGTGCTTTGCGATGCCGCACTGGACGCTTTTTCTTCCCGCTCCTTTGGGGAAGCATCTCTCAACGATATCATCAAAGCGGCGGGCATGAACAAAGGCAGCTTCTATTACCGTTTCTATGACAAAATGGATTTGTACCTCTCTTTGCTTCATAGGCTCAGCTTAGAAAAGCTTGCACTATTTCAGCAGTATGATAATACAAACACAGCGGATGACTTTTTTGCCTCCATAAAAAACAAGGCTATGCTGGGTATCCTGTTCGCTAAAAAAGAACCGAGATACAACGCCCTCTCACGCAGATTTCTGTCAGAGGAGGCCGGCTTTCGCAAAACGGTGATCGATGTTTTCGGCGGTGTTACCGAGAATGTATTGCTTCGCATGGTGGAGGATGCGCAGGCCAAAGGGCAGCTGCGATGTGATATTTCCGTTCAGATGATGGCTGAAGTATTTGCGTTACTACTGGAGCGGATTGATAAAGTCGTCACACCAACCATGGAAGATGAGGAAATTCTGGGCAAGGTGGATGAACTAATCGCAGTCCTTCGGGACGGAACAGCTTTGCGGTAAAAATCATAATATTTAAAACTGCACCTTAGGGCCAAGTTGGCCCTAAGGTGCAGTCTATTCAGTGCCTGAATGCAAAAAGCATGCAAGTATGTTGGCGATCGAATTGCTTACCATTTTCGTTCTAGCAATTCAGCGCAACCTGATGCTACAAAGGAAGCTTATTCATGTTTTATTTATCTATAATATTGAGAAAATATCGTCCGCTTCGGAAACTGCGCGGAATTTGTTAGCATTATTTCCCTATAAATTCTACACTCAATGTATCATCGTGCCAAAAACCGCACCTGACACGTAAGGGATTAGCCAAAGAACCCAAACAAATATACTGAATCTATGAAAATTCCGTTTGCTTTTTTCAGAGCCATTCAGCAACACAATTGTTGCCCATACCGCATGTACCGCCATCAGGATAATGGCTGCAAGACCTGTTACGCTGTGAAAGCTGACTGTCAGCACATCTCCGGCAAGCTTGCTCATCAGTGTAGTACCTGTTGTATCGCAGAAAAGACCAAGCCAAAAAATTATCAGATGCCAGATTTTAAGCGCTCCAGTTAGCTTTTCACCCAAAACACCTATTGTATAGAACACCAGCGCCAGCGTAATGAAAACAATTGCTAATAACAAAGACATCGTTTCTCCAATTAATTATTCAATAATTAGTTTGTCATTTATTAAACATAATGAGTAAAGTTAAATTATACCACCGCGTGTGGAATTTAATAGTACGAATTACTTAAATGATACAGGCGTAACCTTTGACCACGTTAGTTCATTTTTCTTATAAGCAGTCTCTTAAAACAAACGGGAATAGAACCAAGATATCCAGCCATTACGATTAACCCACTATACTTTTTAACTTTTGAGACTGGAATAAAGTTTACCTTGCCAGGGTAATTATCACAATGACATGTACACACATCTTTTTCTTGATTATCAATGTAAACTCTGCACCATGTATGACCTGATATAGTATTTGTGTCCTCGAAAACCGCTTTGCGACAATAGACAACTTGAACTTTATATCCTAATTCTCGCAATATATCGCGGGCACAAAACGCTTGCTGAACGCAATATCCTTTCCCGATCCGAAATGCTTTCTTATATGACGCAAACGGAATTTCAACTGAATACTTCATGATTTTATTAACAAAGCAGTTAACATATTCAACCATATCCCATCCCGTTAGCTTGGTATTGTTGCATGAATTAATGGCATCAGATAATTGCACTTCTTTTCTCTCCCCAACAATAATCAGCCCTGGTTTTCTTCGCACAGTGTAAACAAACTGCCGTCTTCTTATTTTGCTTGCATATATAGTATCCCAAAGGGGATTCAAGGGACTGAGATGAGTCGATGTAACAGAAAGCAAAACTACTATCCCTGGTGGATGCAATTGTTAATTCTTCGGCCTACGCAACGGTCATGGGTTTCCAAAACAGAACACTTACCCCAATACACATAGTCACCACCATAATGGGAAGTTCGTCGATTAGATAATTTTATCCGTAACCCCATGTTTCAAGTTCCCATATGCCGCTTTTTTTATCACGGACAAGAATCCACTGCCAATCCATATAGGTCTCATTAGGTTCGAGGCTTCCGTCTCCGCCGGAAGAATCCACATCAAAATCTGATAACAAAACGATTGCTTCATCTGCATTATATTGTCCTGCCCATGCATTTGATGAAGAAATACTTATAGCCTCGTCATACCACAAATCCGTTAGCGTACAGCCAACAAAAGTACTTTTGAACTCTTTTTCAACAATGTCCATTGCGTCAGCAATATCTTGTTCGCTGTATAGCTCAGACTGTGGGATCGTTCGATTAGCTTTGACAATATCTCCGTCTTTACGAGGCCACAGAAAAAACAGCATAATACCAATGATACACACACCAGTAATTAAAACTATTACCTGATTTTTCTTCATTTATTGATCCATCTTCTTTCTAATTGGTTGTGGGTGGCGTTTTCTGCCCCACAAATAGCCCGCCGTAAATATTACAATCATAAGAATGACAGCAATAACTTGCATGGCAACCGCTGTAGTTAGTCCGACATAGTTTGGTTGAGCTTCAAAAAGAACTGCAAGTCTGGCAAACAAATACATTGGGGTCGATGCTAGGTACATCTGTGAGATAACTGCTAAAGCCATGTTGCGGGTATCATCGTTTTGCCCCAAAAACTGCCATAAATACAGTATCAGTGACAAAACACCTGTCGCACTACCGATTAGCACTGACGGGATAGCTTTCCAATTCGTTTTAGAATACAGGCTTCCCAAATAGAACCAAAATCCTAATACAACCAAAGGAACGATATAATAAATTATCGTTCCAATTCCCGGAATAGTTATTGTACGGTTAACGATATATCCTACAATTATCGGTACGAACGTCAATAATATCAGAATGCTTTTTTTCACATGCTTTCTCCTTACATAATTATAGTGATAATAATCTTCTTCAAGGTTAGGTATGTCGTAAACATTATTGGCAGGCAGGGGAATTTACTGCGTCGATCAAAACGAAATCATTGCGTAATATTGTCATGATGTGCTGTTTGCCGAGGTACCCATTGGTACGATGATGCGTATATCCTTTTATCGTCCATACTTGCATTTTGCATTCCCATATTACACCCATAATTACCATAAATAAAGAGTGGCAGCGTTTGGCTGTCACTCTTTGTCGATATTCGGATGTTGCAAGCAGGTTTGTTAGATGTGTATACCGGCCTGGAAGCCGCCGTTGGTGGCTGTTGAAATGTTGCCCACAGCCAGCGCGTCGCCCACGATAAAGACCTCGGTCTCCGGCGCGGAGTGGCGCAGCTCGTCAACCACGTCATAAAGCGGGACCATGCCCAGCGACAGCAGGACCGTGTCACACGGATACTCCACGAGCTCGCCCGTAGTCAGATCCTTGCAGATGACCTTGTCGTCCTGGACCTCTTCGAGCCTGTTATTAAGATGGATCGAAATGCCCTTCTCCTCCATGATGGCGAGCATTTCGTCGCCGGCATGCTTGGAGCTCCTGCGCAGCGCGTTATGATAGGCCTCACCGCCGAGCATCTCCACGGCCATAACATCCTTGCCCATATCCTTAAAGTCGATAGCCGCCTCAAGGCCAACCGCGCCGCCGCCGACGATAACGATCTTGTCGCCGGCCGGGACCTTGCCCATCTCGGCGTCGGGCGCCCAGTGGACGTGCGGCTTATTGATACCGGGGATTTTCGAGGGGACGAGAGGCTTGGAGCCGACGGCAAGGATGATGGCGTCGTACGCTTCCTTGTCGAGCACCTGCTTTGTAGCTTCCGTATTGAGAAGGATTTTCGCCGGGTATTTTTTCACCTCACGGAGCAGCCACTTCAAGTAGTCCTGACAGTCGATCTTAAACGGGGGGAAGGCCGCCGGGATCACATTGCCGCCCAACTCGCCTGTTTTTTCATAAAGCGTTACGTCGTGGCCGCGGTCGCACAGGGCCATCATAGCGTACAGACCGGCCGGTCCGCCGCCGACAACTGCGACCTTTTTCTTGACGGGCGCTTTCGGGACGACGCCGTCCTTGATTTCGGTAAACACGCCGGAATACGGGTTGACGGCGCAGTTAAGGGGTCTTGGCGGGAAGAAACGGGTGCACGCGTCGCATCGGAGGCAGGGCCTGCGGTCCTCGGGCCGGTTCTGAGCGTACTTGCGCGGCATTTCAGGGTCGGCCATGAGCGGACGGCACATCGCCACGAAATCGGCTTCGCCCTTGGAGATAATATCCTCGGCCATTTCGATGCTTGTGATGGAGCCGACGGTGGTGACGAGCAGGTTGGGGAAGGCCTTCTTGACGTCGCGCGCGTAGTGGACGTTAAAGCCGCGGGGCATCATGTAGTTCTGGCACCAGTTGCGGTAATACTTAAAATTGAAATCACTGTGCAGGCCGGCAGACACATGAAGAATGTCGATGTGATCCTGCAGATACTCGATCATTTTCAGTGTCTCATCAAAATGCATACCGTCCGGGTGAATCTCGTCGGCGGAAATGCGGAACTCTATGACGAATTTTTCGCCGACCTTTTTGCGTATGGCGTCACAGACCTCGATGGCAAAGCGCGCCCGGTTTTCCGTTGAGCCGCCATATTCGTCTTTCCGGAAATTGTACAGGGGGCTCATGAATTGGCTGATCAGGTTGCCGTGACCGCCGTGGATCAGGGCGATATCCATGCCGGCCTGCTGCATGCGGGAGCATGCCATGGCAAATTTGTCGACGGTTTCGGCAATTTTTTCATGCGTCATTTCAATGGCGGGAATCGGGTCGCGGCCAAGCTGCTTTGCTCGGGTAATCTCTGAGGAGGTAATGATCGGCGATGCGCTGTAGGGCGCGTGGCCCACCGTTTCGAAGGCGGTGTCCTTGCCGTTGTGGTTGACTTCAAAAGACGCGTGGCAGTTGTATTGGGCGGCCATTTCGGCGTACCAGCTGAGCGGCAGGATGCACCGGTCCGTGCCGAGGTCGATTTGGGTTTCCTCGTCATGGCATTCAAGCTTGTCGACGGTGGCGTTTCCGACATAAAGGGTCGCCGCGCCGCCGCTGGCAAAGGGACGCATCCAGTCCACGAAGTCACGCGTCATCTTGCCGTCCTGGCTGGCGACGTTGGGGGAAGGCGGGGCCAGGGTAATACGGTTTTTGAAATCGATGCCGCGAATCCGGATGGGCTCGAAAACATGCTTAAATTTGGAATTCATAGAGTTTCTTCCTTTCGGACTTTTTTATTGCATTATATCATCGACGGACACGCATTTGCAATTCGTTCGTGATAAGAGGTAAGTAAATTTCTAAATTACAATTGATTTCGGACTAAAAGAGCCGGCTAAACAGATTCTCCACAACAAACAGTGGGGCCATAGCAAGAGTACTATGGCCCCATTGTTATTTTACGATATAAGTACGCTTATTCCGCCGCCCAGTCTACGGTGTCGCCTTTCTTTTCAAACACGACAAAATCACTGGCGTCCGGATACAGGTCGTCGTCTATCAGGTAAAAGCACATATACAGACGTCCGTCGCTGCCGTTGTAAAAGCGAAAACCATAGCTGTCATCGTATTCATAAATGTCCGCGTAGTTACGATCCATGATTTCATAATACGCCGATTCCACGCCGATATCGCCAGCCTCGTCATATTTTATTTTCCAGGTCAGATCGGCGAAAAACTCGGCATAGTACACGCAGCCTTCATAATCGGCCAGGGTGAACTCGCCGTCAGAGCCGCTGACCTGATTGGGGTTTGTTGCAAGGCCGACGCTGGTCCATACGCCGCCTGGATCAATGACGGTGTATATGGGATCCTGAGACCAGGTTGGGACATTAAACATCGTCAGTTCTTGCGTGCTGCTGCTACCGGGCGCGTTGCCGCCGTCCGAGCCGAAGTCATATGAATTAAAGCTGTCATCGGCATCATCAAGGCCGTTGAAATCATCATCCGAGCTGCCAAAAACCGCGGTGTCGTTGTCGGGCTCTACGACATTCAAGTCGTCTTCAACGCCTATAACAGGCGCGTCGGAGGTCGATGCCGTTGTATTCTCACCGTGTGACGAAAACGGCTTTAAAAGCAAAATAAGTACGGCTGCGATGACGACGCAGAGGCCGGCCAGTGAAATAATCAGAATTTTCGCTGTATTATTCTTCGGCGGCGGGGCATACGAACCCGGCGGCGCGTACTGGCCGGCGTTAGGGGGCGGCGGCGCGTACGGAACGTTTTGACCAGACGGTGCTCCAGTCGGGTTAGAGGGCGGCGTATACTGCCCGGATGTCTGATAGTAAGCGCCCGGTCCCTGCTGGGTTGGCGGGGGCGGCGCCGCGGGCGGGCTGTATGGCCCGGGCTGGGCCGGACCGGCCTGATCCTGCCGCGCTCCGCAGTTGTTGCAAAACAGCGCATCCTCCGCCAGCTTGTTTCCGCAATTTTTACAGAACATAAGCACCTCCGTGTCAATCGGCACGCATCCCCTCATCCGCATCGGACGTTGTGCAGCCGTATTATTAAAGGAATAGGAACTATCGCCATCCTAACATATGCCGTAATGACAATCAAGCACATTTGGCGCAAGCGCGCAAGCCGGAAAACCAACCGCTTTGTCTTATAAGCAAACAAGCGCCGCAGGTTTTCTGCGGCGCTTCAGCTTGTGGAAAAAGTCTTTAGTCCTTCTTTTGGGCGTCCAATCGCCGTGCGATTTAATTTTCGTCGATGACGGCGAGTTGTCTGGTCTCATCGACGAGAATTGTTTGATTTAAATGCTTTGAGGCATTCACTTCCGAAAAGCATTACTTTGCGAGCGCCTCAGCGTGAGAACCCTTTATTTGTCGAAAAAGCCGCGAATGCGGCTTTTTCGACAGTCTAAAGCGCCGCAGGTTTTCTGCGGCGCTTGTTTGCTTAAGCCATAGCTATAACCAGCTGTCTATTTGTAGGTCTCAAAAGTCTCGAACATAGCGTCGAGATTTTCAATTTTGGCGTTTTCCAGACACGCATTCGTATCAAAGATATAACCGCCGCCCGGCGCGCACGTGTCGATAAGATATTTGCAGTAGTCGATGACCTGATCCTTTTTGCCGAACTCTAAAAGCGCAGCGGGGAGGTTGCCGGAGATGCAGGCTGTGCCGCCCAGAATTCGCTTGGCCTCTTTCATGTCGACGTCCTCGAAATGATAGATAACCTTGCCCTTCGGCACGTCGGCCAACTGCTCAAGACGGGAGTTGTATTTGCCTTCCGTGTAGATGAGCGGCGTCACATCCATATCTATAAGCGCCATCATGATCTTTTTCAGCGGCTTCCAATATAGCTTCTCGTACTGGCGCGGATTCATAAAGCCGTCCATACCCTTATGCAGCGGGAAGAACACACGCTTTACGGGCAGCGGCACGGCACGGAAATACTGAAGCGCCGCGATCTGCTGGTCGGCAAACATGTTGCAGGCCGCCTCGATATCATCCTCGTATTCCAGAAGGTCCATCATAACGCCGACGGTACCGCGGAAGTAATCGCCCAATATGTCGTACGGGGCTTCGGAAATGCCTGTCATAAGCGGGGGAAAGCCGAGTCCCGCCAGTTTTGCGTTATATTCGGCGTTGGCCGCGGCGGCTTCGGCATCTGCTTTAGCGATTTCCCCAAGTGTTTTGTACATGCCGAGCATCTCCGGCGAGTTGAGCGGGGAGAGAAAGGATGTGCTTAAAACAACGGTCGGCGTGAGGCCCACGCCGGCAAAGCCCGGCAGATTGGCGTAGACGCGCGGTATGTATTTACGGAGCATAAAGCCCGTATAATCGCCCAGCAGCTCCGGGTATTCCTCCGGGAGCATATACTCATGCTCGATGACCTGGTGGGAGCTGTAGATCGACACGATGGAGCCGGGGCGACCCGGCCAGTCGATCATGGTTGAGCCGGCCAGCTCGTTGGCCCGCCCGCTTGTAAAGCCTGAAAAACTATGCGCGTCACACATGGGGTGCTCTTCATAGAACTTGACAGCCGCCTCGCCGGCGCGCTGATAGTCGTAGTATAAGTCACGGTAGCTGGAGCCATTAAGGCGCTGCAGGACAGACGCGAAAAACGGCGCGAGGGGTATTTTATCCGTTTCCTTTAGGGCGGTCGCATCCTCGAGGCGCTGCGCCCGCTCGTTAAATAATATCTCATTGGACTTTTCCGTGTTTTCCATGATAACCTCCCGTTTATAAACATTGTAGGAATTTGATGCATATGACATGAGCGTGCGGATTGGCTTTTTTTAAGATATACCTATTATATTTGAAGGGGGGGCAGTCCGTAAATTATACAATGGCATTGATTCTGCGTGCGGTGTCATATACAATGTGTATAATACGGTCGGAGACCATGTCCGCATAAAAAGAGGCTGCGTTAAGCAGCCCCTTTAAACGATTATGTAGCCGATTGTTTTCGGCGCTCATCCAGATCGGCCTTAATCTGTGGCATAAGCTTTTCAACCCGGAACAGCAAGAGCATGATGATAATTAATACAGTCCCGACAAACGGTGCGGCGATAAAAGCAATTTTGATGGAAGTGAGGGCCTGCGCCGTCTGCTCCGCCGCGCCGGCGACATAACCGCCCCAGGCCAGAAGCCCCGCTACGACAGCGCCGCCAAGGCCCTGGCCGACTTTTGCGCCAAAGGAAGCACCGCTGTAGATAAGCCCCTCTGTTCTCAGGCCTGTTTTCCATTCACCGTATTCAACAACATCGGCCAGCATGGCGGTCATATTGCCTGTAAGGCCGCCGACGCCGACGGAGCGGAAGACCGTTGAAATCCAAACCATCGCAACAGACGTTGGCGCAAACCAGAGCATAACCGAGCCAATGGCCTGAAGGCAAAGCCCGATCGCAGCCGAATTGGCCTTCCCAACTTTTCTGGATACAGGCACAAAAACGAGAATGCCGATCGTAATGCCGCCCCAGAGCAGCGCCATCAGCTGCCCGCCGTCGACCTGGCCGTTTGTCCAGTAAATACAGTAATAAAAAGTGGAGGCCCAACAGGCCGGTACGAGATTCGTCATTAGATAAATCCCCATCCCGTTCCACCAATATTTGTTTTTCATAACAGCTGCCGCGCCCACTTTAAACGGCAGTTTTTTTTCAGTCGGCTTATTGTTAAGCTCACTAAGCGCCCGCTCCTTGGTGAGTGAAAAACAGATGAGAAGGCATATAACGCCGAGGAGTGCCATGCTGGTGAAATACAGAAAATATCCCTGATTACCGCCGCCCAGCAAATTAATAAGCGGCGTTGAGAAATAGTTCATGAACACAGCGCCGAGCGTCAGGAAAAAGCCGGAAATCTGGCTCAAAATCAGTCGGTTTTTTGAATTGGTAGTAATCAGCGATACGAGCGAATAAACAGGCAAAGCCAGAGCCGTAAGATAGAAGAAAGCAAACAGGTTATAGGTGACAAAGGAATATATAATTCTTCCGGTTTCGTTGAAAGGCGGTACGGTAAACAACAGTCCCATGGAAATGACGGCCGGCGCGGCCATCCAGATCAGCCAGGGACGCGCTTTGCCGTATTTGCTTTTGCACCTGTCGATCAAGGTGCCCATCCATATGTCCGTGAAGGCATCAATTATACGTGATAACAACAAAATCAGGGAAACGCTGCCAGCTGCAATCAGCATGTTATCCGTCAGGAAGTATGTCAAAAACGTCATAATGACAGCTGCGCCGAGATTATACCCGAAGTTGCCAAATGCGATGCCAATCTTGTCTCTTAAAAGACCCCGTGTCCCAACGGTTGAATTGATATCCGACATTATACCACTCCTTTAATCAGTATCCGGCCTCGCCGAGCTCTTATACGGATTTGCTGGTAATGCGGTTTTATCCGGTCGTTTACCCCCCTTTATCCTCTCCTCTCAAAACGGGTTTGCGGGTTTAAGTGTGCCGGTGCAGAGATATGCGGCATGATGACAAATATTGCCATGTAGAACTATTATATTAGAGATAGCGCCTGTCCGTAAATTATACAATGACATTGATTCTGTACGCGGTATCCTATACAATGTGCTTAAGGTATAACAGTTAACCCGGACAATGACCTGAGGCTGTATCAGCCGGCATTACGGCCGGCTTGACCAAGGCGGCAATGACTCATCTAAAGCGTAATATCTCGGCGTCGTTTTTGTGTACAGCGCGCAAGAGATTAAAAGTTGGGAGGCTTTCGCATGACGCTTTGTCTGGGAATCGTGGAGGACGGTCTGGGCCGGCCCGTCCTGTATAAAAATTACTTTAATACGGATAACCCGTTTGTGCTGGAGCGCTGCGAAATTTACAGCGGCGGCACCGTTTTGAACACCGGGGTACTCTATCTTGCCCGGGCTGATATGCTGCCGGCGGAAATATCCGTACAAGAGGGCGCGGCACTTATATCGATCGGCATGCCGGGACCGGTTTATGCAAAGCTCCCGCTTAGGCTGCTCGTCTTTGACGACGCGTTAAGCCTGGCCGACCTTTCTAATGAAACCAGCCGTATTTTCTTTGAGTACAACACGTTGGAGCAAAAGCTCCAGGACTGTATAAACAAGGGGCGCAGCGTTCAGCATATGGTGGAGCTTGTGGCGCCGTATCTTAATGGCAACGAACTGCTGGTTTGTACCGACGATTACAGGATTATTGGCAAATCGAACGAGACGGTTCATCTAAACGAAATTTCCGGTATGAGCCAGCCGAATGCCGATGGAACACTGCCGGCTGAGGTCGTAACATTTTTTAAAAATGACATTATTTTCAACCAGATCAGGACATTGAAAGAGCCCTTTATATATGACCGCAGTATTTTTATTTGCCGCGCAATCTGCATGAATATTTTTCGCCACAGTGAATATGCCTGCCGCGTGATACTGGCAGAGGACGTTAATACCTTCCGGGGCTATGAGGAAGGTCTCGTGCGCTTTTTTACGTCCTTCATTCAGCTGGTTTACGACCTGTCGGCTGAAAAGAGCGATATCCTCTCGCGGGACCACATGGCCGACATGTTTATCGATCTGCTGGGCGGTGACTCCGTTATGCCGCAGCGGATGGAGAACCGTCTGACTCAGCGCGGGTGGCAGGTGGGCGGCCCGTTTCTCTGCCTGCGGATTTTACCGAGCGAGCGCGACTACTATACGCGCACCATTCCATACTACTGCCAGGTTTTTAACCGGGACTTTCCAGGCAGCTGCTTTTTCGAGTATGACGACGTTATTGTCGGCGTCACGGATTTAAACTGCTATGAAGCCTCTGCTGAAAATTTTATTACTGCTTATCTGGAGACATTTAGAGACGGCGATTTCCGCGTGGGCTTCAGCAATGTTTTTACGGATATGGCCGATCTGCGCAGCAGCTACGTGCAGGCGGAGGTGGCGCTGAAAACAGGTCAGAAACACTTTCAGTCACAGTGGTTTTTCCGCTTTTCGGACGTCAGCCTGCTTTATATGGAGGCTAAGCTGACGGAGGAATTGGACGGACGATTTCTTTGCGCGCCCGAAATTTTAACCTTGTATCAATACGACCAGGTCAATGGCAGCAATTATCTTCAAACGCTGAAAGGATATTTGGATAATCAGATGAACGCAGTGAAAACGGCCAAGGAGCTGTATATCCATCGGGCAACGATGGTCTACCGGCTTGAGCGTATCCGCGAGCTGACAGGCATTGACTTTAAAGATTCCAATAAGCTTTTGCAGCTGATTATATCGACGAATTTGCTCGTTAAGGACCTGCTGGCCGGGCGCTCAGCCCCGGAGTAAAATAGCGAAATTTTAGCGGTGGCGATACCGCGCGTTTTACTCCGGCCGCTGGCTCTGTATTTAAACAGCCGATCCCGAAAGCAAGCGCGGGCATTCGGAACGGATATTTACAGCAAGGTTTATATAAAACGTCAATTTATTCGCTGTGGCGGCCAACACAAAGCGCCCTGAAATCCAAACGATTTCAGGGCGCTTATTATACTATAGTAAGACGGCGGGCATGGGCGATATTTACCGTCCCTGTTCCTTGTCGTAATATTCGCGGCTGTAAGCGTACAGCTCTGTAATGGCGGTCCAAACGGTTTCCGGATCGGACCCGAACAGGTTGGCGAAATAGCCGCCGCTATGTCCGTACAGGTCCACCGTATTATGTACAATCCGGATGATTTCATCTTTCGTATAATTGACGCCCGGAGCGAAGCCCTCCAGCGGCGTGTTAAAGCCGATCTTGTCGCCGTATTTTTCCTTCACGGCCGGGATATCGACGGCGCGCCGCTGAATCTGCAGGAACTCCGCGCCCATGTCAATCATATACGGGATGAACCGTGTGATATTGCCGCATGAATGCAGCATGAAGTGTACGCCCTTGGACCGGATGTGGTTGATGATGCGCTTGGTTGGCGGGAAAACCATCTCCTCCATCATCTTCGGAGAGAAAAATGTGTCCTTTTCCGTACCCCAGTCGTCATGGATCGTCATGAGGCCCACGGGATACAGGCTGCACAGCAGGTCAACCAGCTCGATCATATGGTCGGCCAGCCGTTCAAAGAAGTCCCGGACGGCCTCCGGCTCGAGCGACAGGGCAAACATGCCCTCCGTATAGCCGCCTAAAACGGCGATAAGCCGCTGGATGACGCCGTTATGCAGGTCGATCTGCAGAACCTTGGACGGATCGTAATCGTTTTTCATAAACGCGTCGGCTTTTGTCTGCCAGTCCCAGTTGCTTAAAATGGGAAATTTAACAACCTTTTCCCACTCGGTGATATCCTCCAGCAAATGCGTATTCGGCGTGTTCGTTGCGCCGCCGGCAGATATGCACCACGTGAGCGGGACGCCGAACCAGTCTGTAAAATCATAGTCCTCGGTGGCGTTGCGGCTAAAATCCGCGCCGATCTGCTCGCCGATGCCGAGATCCTGAAACATAAGGTTTTGGAAATCGGTTAGCGAATTGGGGACCCACAGGGGATTGTCCCGGTTCGCGACGCGGTGAAAATTCTCCAGCGGGGTGATGGGGTAGTCCAGCTTCGGGATATCCATTTCAATATGGGAAAAGAGCATCTTTGCCTTTTCGGTTTTTATTCCGGGCTGCAGGTGCGACGGTCGCGGATAATTCATGGTTTATGCTCCTTATCTGACTAGATTCAAAACGGCAGGGCCGCCAAGTAGACGGAATCTCACTGATTATCTACTATAATAACATACGCCCTTGTGCCACAGTCATGCAAAAATCCCGTTCAGGTATAGATAAGGCGTCATGATAAGGTTTTATAGTTAGCAAAAAATTGAGCAGGCAGCTGTTTTTTAGGTGATCAAAACCCGCCGCACTGCTTAATAAGCCCGTGTGCGTTGTACATACAGACCTTCGTGTCGAAATAGCCGTTGGCAATCCGGTGGAGGGAATGAAACGGGTAGACGACGCGCTCGGCTTCCTGCAATACCGCCATACGCTTTTTTACAGCGTTATAGTCTGCTTGCTTCATGCCGGCCGGCCTCGGTGCTACCTCCAGGTCGTCGGAGATATAATCCCAGGTTGAGCCCCGGCCCGTCAGTGTGCCGAAAGCGGTCTGAACGCTCACCGTCATGTCGTGCCCCCGGACGGCGATATGATAGCCGTCGTCCGTGTCCTTGTCAAAATTATACCGCTCGAAAAACGCATCGTACCCGTCGGCGCAGTAATAGTCGAGGGTTTTTCGCGCGAGCATGCAGTGCAGCGTTTCAAGCGCCTGCCGATGGCGCTCGTCGCCCGCGTCCCTCAGCTTTTTGACGAGATGAAGCTGTGCTTCCTCTTCGCGCAGGTCCAATTCTTTAAGTATTTTCATATCTGTACCCCCAGCGTCGTTGTTACATCTTTTTACTATACCATAGGGGTCAGCAATTTAAAATGCTGTTGCTAGTGCCGCGCTCTGTTGGTTATTTGGGCAATACGGCCCATATAGGCATAAGTGCATAGGCCGTCGGGCATCCGCTCCCGGCAAATTATTAAGAGAATTTAATAATTTGTTAATACTATGGTAAATAAATTGCAAAACAATTGGAACATATTTTTCCTTTTGCGCGTCAGATGCACGTATCAAGGCATTAGATTTATAACAAGGGAGGAAAAGAAAAATGAAAAGGTCTATCGGATTTCTGACAGCCGTGTTGATTTTCAGCAGTATCCTGAAAAGCTTTCTTAAGTGCAGAGCAAAACAGAAGGCTTTGAGGTTTTATACCTTAAAGCCTTCTGTTTAAGCGCAGATCAATGCTCCGTTACATTGAACATTATTTTAACTAAACTTTAGTTCTCCTCTGCTTCGTGGGCAGGGGAATTGCTTTTTCTTTTACGTCACGGTACAATGGAAACATATGGGTGACACAAGATTAGGGGTGATTTATTGAAAATTAGATATTTCATTGCATTGTTCGTAATATCCTGCACGTTTCTATGCAGTTGCAATACACAAAAGGAAAGCACAGTGACCAATGATGGCAACCAAACCGCTTATAGTAATGAGATGGTAGCTAGTTCATCCGATGAAACAGAAACTCCAGCCATAAGCGCTGCTTCTCCTAATGCCAGTACTGATGTAAACGAAAGTACTGCAAAGACCTATGCAAACGCTTATTATAATATTATTAAGGATCTGATTGAGCAATATGGGTTTTATGATGAATATGATGAATTTGGATGGCAATATGACATGGGGCTTGTACGTGGAGAATTGATTGATTTCGAGGAAGATGGGATACCTGAATTAGTTTGTCTTTACAAAAAAGAAATGTTTCATAATATAAGAATTTACCATTATTCAAATAATCAGGCTGAATTACTAGTTGACGAATTGACAGGGGATTACCTGCTTGGAGACAATTGTTCTGATATTTATTTTACTAAGATTGATGGTAAGCCTTATATTCTGACACAAAATTGTGATTGGGGGCGAATAGAGCGGATCAAAGTATTTACTCTCGATATCGAAGAACTACAGACAATAGAGTTTTATGCAGATGCGAATGTAATAGATGAAACATATCCACAGGTTGAGCAGTACTTGAATTGCGTTATTAATGGAAAAAGTGTTTCTGAAGAGGAGTATATTGATCAAAAAGAATATTACTATCAGGACACGCAAAACAAAATATACTGGCGCTACATAAAAGATGACGATGGTTATCATGACTATGAACAAGCCGATGCCGTAGAGTTTATAAAATCATTGGCTGCAGACGCGGGAATCAGCGAAACGGAAGTTGATGATGTACTCTCTTAAACTTTGCGCTTTGTTTATGCCAACAGGACGTCTGCCGAGATGACTGACGTCCTGATATATATTCAAATGCGATCCGGAATGGAAGGAAGCTTTATGGTATCAGCAATAAAGGTTGCCGGACACAGCGCTATGATATGATAATTAGTCAAACTGCTCTTCTTGCATTTCTTCTATTTTATGAAAATCTGCCTTACCGCCTCGACAATTTGCCTCGGTGAATCGACAATAACGGTCGCGCTTTTAAGCTCATCAACGCGGCCATAACCGTAACGGCAGCCGATGGCCGGCTGGCTGTTTAAATCAGCGATCTGCATGTCAATGTGACGGTCCCCGATGATTATAAAACCACCTTCATGCTTATCGGCAATATCCGGGAATATTTCATGTTTGGGTTTAAAACCATAGTGCTCCGTACAATAAAACGCGGAGAAATACTGATACAGCGTAAACTGCCGGATACTTTCCTGCATATAAGAGATTTTACAGTTGCTCAGGAAAATCAGGTTATACCCGTCCTGTTTCAGCTGACGGAGCATATCCGGTACCCCGTCGTAAAGCCGCGCCCGGCCGGATTTTAATGCGGCCAGCATTTCCGCCCCGATGATGCCGCTGCATTTTTCCTTTTCTGATTGGGGCAGATCGGGCATGAAGGTGTTCCACATGTCCTTGCTGCTCAAGCCGAGCCAGCCGCTTACTTCGTCTTCCCGCCAGCTGCGGGGTGGGGCCTGTCTCTGAGCGGCCAGATAGTCATACGCTTTTTGAAAAGCGGGCGCGTAGATCCGGATGGTATCGTGCAGCGTTCCGTCAAAATCAAATAGGAGATTTGTCATTTCACCCATTGAGCTCCCGGATCAGATTGACCATTTCGATCGCGCCGACAGCCGAATCATACCCCTTGTTCCCGGCCTTGGTGCCGGCCCGCTCAATGGCTTGCTCAATATTCTCCGTTGTAACAACGCCGAACAGCACCGGCACATCCGATAAGAGCGCGACATTGGCAATTCCCTTGGAAACCTCGCTGCAGACCAGCTCGTAATGGGACGTCGACCCTCGGATAATCGCACCGAGGCAGATGACGGCGTCGTATTTGCCGCTTTTGGCCATTTTTGACGCGATGAGCGGGATTTCAAACGCGCCGGGTACCCAGGCAACGTCAATGGCATCGTCCTTGACGGCGTGACGCCTGAGCGCGTCCAACGCGCCCGAAAGCAGCTTGGATACAATAAATTCATTGAATCGCGCGGCAACGATGCCGACCTTGATGTTCTTCGAAACAAGCTTTCCCTCGTATACGTTCATTTTTATCTCCTTCAAGCTTAATAACTTAAAATGTGGCCCATTTTTTCCTGTTTTGTTTTCAGATAAAACGCGTCGTGCTCTGTGGCTTCCATTTGGATCGGTATCCGGTCTGTGATCGTAAGACCAAATGCCGATAGCTCATAAACCTTTTGCGGATTGTTTGTGAGCAGCCTGAGCGTTTTAACACCAAGGTCGCGTAGAATTTGCGCGCCGATAAAATACTCGCGCTGATCCTCCTCAAAGCCGAGTGCCAGATTGGCCTCAACGGTATCCAGGCCGTTGTCCTGCAACGCATAGGCGCGGAGCTTGTTTATGAGGCCGATGCCGCGGCCCTCCTGGCGCATATAAAGGAGAACACCCCGGCCTTCGCTGTTAATCTGCGTCATGGCCGCGGCGAACTGCTCGCCGCAGTCACACCGGCGGGAACCGAACGCGTCTCCGGTCAGGCACTCGGAGTGCACGCGGCAGAGAAGGTCTTGCCCGTCGCCGATCTCTCCCTTCACCAGCGCGACGTGGTGCTCGCCATTGAGCTTGTTAATGTAGCCACAGGCTTTAAATTCACCGTATGTGGTCGGCATTTTCGTCACTGTAATGCGTTCAACCAGCTTGTCATGCTTTTTCCGGTAATCCTGCAGGGTACGAATGGTGATAAATTTCAGCCCAAACCTCCGCGCCAGCTCAATGAGCTCGGGCGTGCGCATCATGGCGCCGTCCTCGCGCATAATCTCGCAGCACAGCCCGCATTCTTTGAGCCCCGCCAGACGCATCAGATCAACGGTCGCCTCGGTGTGCCCCGGCCGCTCCAGCACGCCGTTTTTCTTGGCGAGCAGTGGGAACATATGCCCCGGCCTTCTGAAATCCTCAGGCTTAGCGTCCTCCTCAACGCATTTAAGCGCGGTTATAGAGCGCTCCGCTGCCGAAATGCCTGTTGTCGTGTCCGCGTGATCAATGGAAACGGTGAAGGCCGTTTCATGGTTATCTGTATTCTGGGACACCATCTGCGGGATTCGCAGCTTTTGCACCAGGCTTTCCCCCATGGGCATGCAAATAAGGCCCTTGCCGTGGGTCGCCATAAAATTGACGTTTTCAGTAGTGGCAAACTGGGCCGCACAGATAAGATCCCCCTCGTTTTCACGGCTTTCGTCATCCGTTACGAGTATGATTTCGCCTTTTTTCAGGGCGACAAGGGCCTGCTCAATGGTACTAAATTCAAACATTTTTTAACCTCTTTAAAATCCTGCGCTTGCAAGAAAGTCCATGGTTATATGGCTTGCAGGCTTTTCTTTTTTTACGTCTTGTCCGACAAACCGCTCGATATATTTTCCGATCACGTCATTTTCCAGATTGACGGTATGGCCGGCGGCTTTATGAAGCAGCGTTGTCTCGTGCCCCGTATGCGGAATCACGGAAACGGCAAAGCTCTTGTTATCCACCTTTGCAACCGTCAGGCTGATTCCGTCGATGGTTATGGAGCCTTTTTCAACGATGTATTTGAGGATTTCCGATCCGGCGGTTATGGTCACCCAAACCGCGTTGTCGTCCGCCTCCATTCGGCTGATTTGTCCGGTTCCGTCAATATGCCCTGAAACCATATGCCCGCCGAATCGTCCGCCGGCCAGCATAGCCCGCTCCAGATTGACCCGGCTACCGGTTTTAAGTTCACCCAGATTACTGCGGCTTAATGTCTCGTTCATCACGTCGGCTGTAAAGATATGACCCGATAGGCCGGCTGCCGTCAGGCAGACGCCGTTGACGGCTACACTGTCGCCGAGCTTCAAATCGCCAAAAATAACCGCGGCATGTATGGCCAGCCGGGACGATTTCGCCCCTTTTTGGACGGCCGTTACCGTCCCGATTTCTTCAATAATTCCTGTAAACATGGCCTGTTACCTCACTGGACCCTGTATTCCAGCAGAAGATCGTCTCCAATGACGGTGATCTGCCGGTCCTTTAATAAAACCGCATCGTCCGGACTGTCTGCGCCAATGCCGCCGACCGCTGTTTTCGCGCCAGTACCGCCAAATATTTTAGGCGCGATATACGCCTGCACCTTATGGACGATCCCACTTTCAAGTGCCGAGGCGTTGAGCCCCGCGCCGCCCTCAAGCAAAACGCTGTCAATTTGACGCTTGCCCAGCGCTGACATCAGCGCGTGAAGGTCGATATGCCCGTCTTTTTTGGGAACCTGCAGGAGCTCAACGCCGTTGTCCTGTAAAAGCTTTGCTTTTTCCGATTCGGGAGCGGCTGTTGCTAGGAGCGTAGGGATATTCTTCGCCGTCTCAACAATTTTTGAATCCGGCGGTATTCTCAAATGGGTGTCGCAAATGACGCGCACAGGATTTTTGCAATCCGGCAGTCGGCAGGTGAGCATGGGGTCATCGGCGATCACCGTATTAACGCCCACCATGATTGCGGAATACTGATGGCGCGAACGATGGACCTGTTCCCGCGCGGCCTCGCCTGTTATCCACCTTGATTTTCCGGAATGTGTGGCTGTTTTTCCGTCCAGGGTCATCGCATATTTCATAATCACAAATGGCGTATTATTAATAATGTAATGAAAAAACACCTCGTTGAGCCGATTGCAGGCCTCCTCCAGCACGCCTTTTGTAACGTGGATGCCGTGCTGCTCAAGAAGCCGCGCGCCCTTCCCGGCGACGCAGGGGTTGGGGTCGCCCGAGCCGATCACAACTGTTGAAATGCCGCTTTCAATAATGGCGTCCGTGCAGGGCGGCGTCTTACCGTGGTGGCAGCAGGGCTCCAGCGTTACGTACAGCGTTGCGCCTTCCGGGCTATCGGAGCACGCGGCCAGCGCGTTTCTTTCAGCGTGCAGGCCCCCAAATTTTTGGTGGTAACCCGTTCCGATCAACTTGCCGTTTTTGACGATGACCGCCCCAACCATGGGATTGGGATTGACCCAGCCGCAGCCCTTTATCGCCTCGTCCAGCGCCAGACGCATGTAGGCCTCATGTGACATCCATTCATCTCCTTTCATTTGAAAGCTAAAAAGCAAAAAACGCCATGAATTCTCTTCATGGCGTTTAGTATGCGCAATAATGCCGAAATCCCCTAAATGCAAAACTCTGGAATAAACATTCCAGAGCACACGGGAAAAGGCATAAACATGCACATTTCATCTTCTTTCATCCAGACTATACTGTCGGCTTCGGAGTTACACCGAATCTGCTTGCACGCATTAGCGCGGTTGCTCGTGGGCTATACCACCGGTAGGGAATTGCACCCTGCCCTGAAGATACACTATTAATTTATTAGAGAATAACACAGATCAATAAAACTTGCAAGTGTTATGCCGGTGAGCGCTGATTTATTTTGTAGATATACTTGAGACCCTTCAGCGTCAAATCCGGGTCATAGATATCAATGACATCGGTATTACCGGCGAAAATTGATGACAACCCACCCGTTGCCACGACCTTGAGGTTGAGCCCCTGCTCCTTTTTCAGATGACGGACAAAGTATTCCAGCTGCCCCAGATACCCGTAAAAGATGCCGGATTGCATGCTGCTTACCGTATCGGTGCCCATTACATGTTCCGGCTTATCAATGGCTACTTCGGGTAGCCTGGCGGTCTTTTCCCATAAGGCCTCGGCGCACAGCCTTACGCCGGGCGCGATAACCCCGCCCAGAAATTCAGCTTTGTCCGTAATCACATCATAGGTGGTCGCGGTTCCAAAGTCGATCACCAAAAGCGGGCCGCCGTGTTCCTGAAACGCCGCGGCCGCATTCACCAGACGGTCCGCACCAAGCGTTTCCGGATGATCTGTTTTAATCACGATTCCCGTCTTTGTCCCGCTGTCCACGACGAGGGGTTCCAGTCCGAACAGCTGGCGCATACCCGTCAAAAACGGCTGCGTGCTTTGAGGCACAACGGTAGTTACAATTACCGCTTCAATCTCCTGCGCGCTGATGCCGTTATTGCACAGGAAATCCAGCACAGCCCGTCCGTACGCGTCCGGCGTTTTGGTACTTGTTGTCGGCATCCGGGTTATAGTCTTTAGTGTCTCGTCCTCAAAAATGCCGAGCTTTATGTTGGTGTTGCCGGCGTCAGCTACTAGCAGCATAGCGGTACCCTTTAATCTTCCTTCAGGATGGCTTTTACGATATCTTCCCACGGCAAAAGCTTACCCTCGCCGGTATCACCGCACGCCAGACGCCCGGCGTCCGTGTCCAGGACGTCATAGCCGAAGGCTCTGAGCTTTTTTACATTGTCCTGTACGATGGGGTTTTCCCACATGGCGGTATTCATAGCCGGGGCGATGATTTTGCGGCATTTTGCTGCTAGTATCGTCGTCGTCAGCATGTCGTCCGCGATCCCGCCGGCGATTTTACCGATAACGTTGGCCGTTGCGGGCACGACAACAAATACATCCGCTTTTTTGGCCAGCGAAATATGCTGCACATCCCAATGCTCCGGCAGCTCAAACGTGTCGGTAATCACCTTGTTTTGGGACAGGGCTTGAAAGGTCAGCGGCGTGACAAATTTTTGCGCGTTTTCCGTCATGATAACGTCTACATTATAGCCCTTTTTAACCAGCGCGCTGACGATCTCGGCCGCCTTATAGCAGGCGATGCCGCCGGATACGCCCAGTACAATTGATTTCATAAGCCGCCCCCCATTTTATCGAGCATTTGCCGGGTGATTCCCTCGGCAATTTCTTTTTTTGTCGTATACCGCCCGATAGTGGCCCTGTCTTTTATCAAGAAGCCTTCATGCCGATCCCCTCTGATCTTGGTCATATCATTGGCTAAAACCAGGTCGCAGCCGTTCTTATCCGACAGTTCCGAGGCAACGCGGACCAGTTCCGCCTCGGATACACCTTTGAGCAGCTTGAAGCCCACTAAAAAGCAGTCCGGATTGAGCTTTTTGAATTTTTCGATCAGCTTCGGCGTTCTTTTTAAGGAGAGCACCAGATCCGCCTTTGAGGCAACCTTTGAGGAGACGTCCAGCTTCCGCACAGGGCAATGTAGTGTAGCCTCGATGAGTTCCCTGATATTTTTGCCGGTTAGCTTTTCATGGTTTTCAACGAGGGCTTTTTCAAGCGTGTCCGACAGCTCATCGATGAGCGATTCCCGCTCGATCAGATAGTCTTTCGTAAAATCCGACACCGCCATGCCGTGGATCACGTAACCGATTTCGTAATCCGTCATGAGCTTATCCAGCACGGCCTCGACGCTTTTAACATCCGTGACCGGATAAAACGTGACGGGCAAGCTTTCTTTAACCGCCGGCCGCAGGGCCTTTTCAGACACCACATAATGCACCCGAAATTTGGGGCTGCTTTTGTCAGGACCGCTGCAAGCATCAGCAAAGCCCGCCAGCGCCTCATAAATATGGGCGCAGAGACTCCCCGTGCTGGTGTTGCTGATCTGCCGGACGCCGTCAATGGCCTCGCAGGTGCCGCCGGCTGTAATCAGTATATGTTTTATTTTGCTCACATCCTATTCAGTTGTGCCGTGTACCTCTTTGTGTTTGATTTGTTTGATTTTGTTTTGTTCATCCAAAACCAGCACATTCGGTTTGACGGTTTTAGCCTCAGCCTCATCCATCATGGCATAGGCGATAATAATCACCTTATCCCCGACCTGGACGAGCCGGGCGGCCGCGCCATTGAGGCAGATGACGCCGCTGCCGGCCGCGCCCTCAATCGTATACGTTTCAAACCGTTCGCCGTTATTGATATTGACGATCTGCACCTTTTCCCCGGGCAATATGCCCGATTTTTCCAGCAGCTCACGGTCAATCGTCACGCTGCCGACATAATTTAAGTCGGCCTGCGTCACGGTTGCCCGGTGCAGCTTCGCCTTAAACAGTGTTAAGAGCATTTACAGGTAACCTCGCTTCACATCGTGTCGACAGCATTCTGTTGTCGATCAGTCTCGTTTTTCCGAATTTCACAGCCACCGCAGCCAGAGCCGTTTTACCCGGTTCAATGCGTTCAATGTCGCCCAGCGTCTCGCCGTCAAGAATTTGGACATAGTCGATTTCTGACGGACCGCTGCGTTGTATGTGGCTTGTTATGATTTCTGTCAATACCGCGACGCTGGCGCTGTCTCCAGCGTCCGTTTTCAGGTAATCCTCGGCTGATTGCAGGGCGGCGTTCAGGCAGGCCGCCTGTTGGCGCTCCCGGGTGCTCAGGTAGACATTCCGCGAGCTCATGGCCAGCCCGTCCGCCTCGCGGACAATCGGGCAGACCATCACCTCGACGGGCATATGGAGGTCCCGGACCATTTTTTTAATGATCAGCGCCTGCTGGGCATCTTTCTGGCCGAAGTACGCCCTGTCGGGCCGGACGATGTTAAACAGGATATTGACGACCGTCGTCACGCCTTTAAAGTGCGCCGGCCGTGATGCCCCGCAAAGCTTTTTTGTAATGTCGCCCGTCACTTCAACCGTTGTGGAAGCGCCGCCGACGTAAATTTCATCCGCTTCCGGATTAAATACCGCGTCGGCCCCGGCCTCCATGGCCATTTGATAATCACGATGTATATCCCGGGGATAGCTTTCATAGTCCTCGCCGGGGGCAAACTGCGTGGGATTGACAAAGACGCTCACGACCACCAGATCGTTTTGAGCCTTGGCCGCTTGTATCAAAGACAAATGGCCGTCATGCAGATAGCCCATCGTCGGCACAAAGCCCAGCGTTTTATTCCGTCGGCCGGCGCGGCTGTACCAGTCCTCCAGCGCGCGGGCCGTTTTGATCAGGCTCATTGCTTCACCGTCCAGGGTTAATAGAGTTTTTCTAAAACGTCATCGTTCATGGAGAAGGTGTGCTGTTTTTCGGGAAACTGCTGTGTCTTAACGTCGCTGATATAGCCGCTGACGGCATCCGTAATCGTGCTTTTTAAGTCGGCATACTTCTTGGCAAATTTCGGTGTAAAGTCAGAGTACATACCCAGCAGATCGTTGACGACGAGCACCTGTCCGTCGCAATACCGGCCAGCGCCGATGCCGATGGTGGGTATTTTAACTCTTTCAGTGATGAGCTTGGCAAGGGGCTCCGGAACGGCTTCAAGCACAACGGCGAAAGCGCCCGCGTCTTCCAGCGCCAGCGCGTCCTCGATGAGGGCCTTTGCCGCGCGTTCTTCCTTGCCCTGCACCTTGAACCCGCCGAACATATTGACAGACTGGGGCGTCAAGCCAATATGCCCCATCACGGGGATTTGCGCCCGGACAATGGCCCGTACCGTATCCGCCATACTGGTGCCACCCTCCAGCTTGACGGCGTTCATTTTGGCCTCCTGAATGAAACGCCCGGCGTTACGGACGGCTTCCTCGGCGCTGATGTGATAGGTGAGAAACGGCATATCCCCGACCAACAGGGCGTTGGTTGCGCCTTGGGCGACGCATTTGCAGTGGTAGAGCATTTCGTCAATAGTGACCTCCACTGTAGAGTCCCGGCCCTGGACCACCATGCCGAGGGAATCGCCGACTAAAATCGCGTCGATGCCGCAGTTATCCAGAATCTGAGCCATCGAATAGTCGTATCCGGTAAGCATGGTGAGCTTTTCGCCGGCTTTCTTCGCGTTTAAAAAGGTCTGTGTTGTAATTTTATCAGCCATGAGCTGTTTCCTCCAAAATGTGCTGAAATTTAGTTGCCTGTTCGTGTGTCAGCCGGTTGCCGTCGAGCAGGCCGGCTGTTTTACGCGCCAGGGATTTATAAAGGTCTGCCTCTGCCGGCAGCTGAGCGTCCAGGGCCTCCAGATGCGCGCGCACCGTGTTAGTGTCTCCCCGGACGATGGGGCCGGTCAAAGCCTCAATCGGGCCTTTTTCCCGGATGTTGGCCAGTGTTGCGTCAATAAGCGGCTCCACGGCCTGAAAGATATCCTGCCGCTCCATACCGGCCGCTTCGAAGTAGCGCAGGCCGCTTTCCATAAGCGTGACCAAAAAGTTTGATATGACGCAGGCCCCGGCGTGATACAACGGCTTGCTTTCCGCCCTGATCAGGCTGTATTTTCCACCTGTTTTTTGAAGGAGCTCTTGGGCGGCAAAAACCGCTTTGTCCGTGCCTTCAATCGTGAACCAAGCCTTTTCAAGACGGGCGGCGCTGGCCGCCGGCTCGCCGAAGCTTTGGAGCGGGTGCATGCTGCCGACATGGCCACCTGCCATTTTGATTTTGGTAAGGCAAGCCGCGGGATGCGCCCCGCTGACATGAAGCCAAATCTTATCATCATCTATGGCCCGTGCCTTAATCAATGCCGAAATATCCCGGTCAATGTCCTCTAAAGCCTGGTCCGGGACGGTGATAAAAACAATGCGGCTTGAACGTGCCAGGTCCTCAGGCGCTGTAAAATCCTTCGAGCCGGTCAGCCGCGCCGCTTGTGCGGCCGATGCCGGTGTCCGGCTGTAATAGCCCGAAATCTCCAGGCCGCGACTCTTAAAATAAAGCCCGAGAGCCGTTCCAACCTTGCCTGCGCCGATAAATCCAATTCCCATAAGCATCACTCCAGTGTCATGTGTGCAGTTCTTAAATTCATACAAGCGTTTTGGAAGATTGAGGTCCCCGGGTTTAAAGTAAATCGGATAAAAGCAAAAAATGCCTCTTTCACCTGTATGGCCCGCTCACATAAAGAGCAGACCTCCTTCGACAGACGAAAAAGACAATGCTATAGATTCACATATAAACTTAGCTGTCTCTGTCACAAAGGATCAAAGCAGATATATAAATTGCTGGGATAACCACAATTCGCGTGCAGCTCCAAGGGATACCGCCGCTTGTACAGTTCGTTTAAGATACTGCCGTATAACATTATAGCGTATTGCGCAGCGTTTTTCAAATGATTCTATTATTTTCTAGCAGTTGGTGCCTTTCATAAAGAATTAAAGCGCCTGCGTTGGCTATAATGTCCCATTTATAGACAAAAACTATCCATAAGGCTTGCAGAAACACTGATTTTTGGATAATATAAGTTAATCATTTCATATAAATGCGGATAGGCTATAGGCCGAAACGATAAATGGATTATGAGAAATACTTTATCTGGAGGACAAGCGCATGCTAAAGGAAAAACTGCTCGGCACATGGAAGCTGGCATCATTCACCGGGACAGACGAGACGGGCGAGACCGTCCATATCATGGGAGAGGGCGCCACGGGCTTTATCTGCTATTCCCAGGACGGCTGGGTATCCGTTGAGATTCTGCGCGCCGGACGGCCGAAATACGATATCCCGGACACGGAGCTGGGCTCCGACGAACAGACCCTCGCCGCCGCGCGCGGCATGTTCGCGTACGCGGGGCGGTTTACCGCGGACGAGGACAACGAGATCGTTTACCATGAGCTGGAGTTCAGCCTCATCCCCAACTGGATCGGCAGCCGCCAAAAACGCTACGTCAACTTTAAGGACGACGGCCACACACTGATTTTAACAGCCGACCCCGTCCGCATCGGCAAGGACGGCAAAAAGCGCAACACGGCTCTGTGCTGGGTGCGCGGATAGGCAGACTCAAATAACAGCCCCGCCATAGCAATCAATTTGCATGGCGGGGCTCTTTGATACACCGAAAAATTATTGGGCGCTGGGTGAAAAGGTGGCGCAGTCGGTCTCGCCGGATGTTTTGGCGTTTCTGGGCGTAACCTGGATTTTGTCCGCCGAGCAGTAGTCGCCGCTCATATAATACTGGCAGCTTGAAACTTCGCAGCTGATACCCTGATTGGGGTGGTCCATTTTATTAGCTTTCATCATTTACCTCCATCAGGCGGCGGGCTTTAGCCCGCGCCGGTTTGCGGGCGGATTTTGCGCCCGTTTGAAATTCCCAAATCAAAAGATCCGCTGGTAGTATTTCTGTTAACATTCCGTATTATTCAGCTGTAATAAACCGCCGGACTATAGATCCGACAAAACGATACACTTGTTGAAAAAGCCGCTCTCGCGGCTTTTCGACAGTTTGATGCGGCCCCGAAGGGCCGCTTCATTACGCTTATAAAATTTTGAAATCCTGAGTCATATCATACATTCTCGCGCCAAAGCCCTCAGCGGCCTCCAGAAAATAAACGTTGCTGATGATATAAACGCCGCCATTGCTTTCGATCAGGTAATAATCGATGATTTTGCTGTCCGGGGAACCGCCGTAAACGGCGTGGATATTCGTTGCGTCGTATTCACCAACGGTTATTGCGCTCTCGTCGGCGCTGGTGATATCGTTGTCCGCCGTTAAGGACGCCGCAGCGTCGGCTGCCGTTGCGTCCTCCAGATATGAAACGGCCATATATACTTTGTCGTTGGCAAGGCTTGGATAATTATCCGTGTCCTCGCCGGGCTTAAACTCGAAGCGGTCGATATCGATGGGTATGGTATACCCGTAACTGCCGTTTATACGCTGATAATTTACGTTTTCATCCATGCCCTCAATTTGTATGACTTTTGTGTATACGTCATTGTTTTCACTGCTGGGTTCGGGCTGCGTATCGTCCGGCGAAGCCGACGGAGTTTCGGTCGGATTTTCTGGTTGAGTTGGGCTGCTGCTGGTTGACGGTGCGGCGCTGCCGTCAACATCATCTTTCGGTGAACAGCCTGTTACAACAAATATTAAAGACAGAACGACTATGATAATTGATAATTTTTGCATAATAATCTCCTTATAGCCTTTTGCAGTAGGACGGCCTCGCCGTGTTTTTTGTTCCGGTCACAGTTACGTAGAATCAAAAGCCCGGTGATATGGAGATTATCCATGGCCTGCTCCGGCCGACAAACATACCGGTTGGTGACTAACTCACAGTACGTTCCGCAGCCTTGCAGAGTAGTATAAAGTACATAATACAAAATATAAATACATAATCGGAGGTTATCAAAATGTTTTTCGGGAAAAACAATACATGGATCATTATCGCCGCTGTCGTTTTCATCCTTTTTTCCATGAATAATAAATGCGACGGAGCCGGGATCTGCAAATAAAATCTGTCTTCATAAGTCTGTAAGGAGCCTGAAAAGGCTCCTTACAGGCTGTTACTGCCCGGGGTCTTGTTGGATATCATTCGTTTTCAAGGACAAACGCGCACCAGTTATCGGCGTATTGCAGCAGCAGCGTCAGAGGGGTCTCGTGCCTGGCGACGCTGTGGTTGTCATCCACATACTGCCCGTCGTGGTATACAATCGCCTGAGTCTCTTCTTCAGAAAGCGGCAAATGCGGGAGCGCCAGGTATAGGCTCCGGACCGGGACGCTCAGATAAGTCAGATCGTTATTAAAGCGGTACGGCGTCCAGGCCGGATAACCGTGCTGCTTCTGCCGGTCTGACGGTTCGTTGATGAGGTATTGAGGATTACCGGGCATGCCGGCTTTTCCCAAATCGTGAAGAAGGGCGACGATCACACAGCTTTCATCTGACATTTCCGGTGCCAGGGCATCCTTTATTTTAAGCATCGTCTCCGCGACATTGCAGGAATGCTCCAGAAGTCCGCATTTTTTTGAAAGATGAAAACGTGTGCTGGCCGGCGCCGTCAGCCACTCGGTTTTATTCTCTATAAAGCTGCATAATGCTTTGAACTCCGCTTTCCGCTGGATAACCTTGTCTTTTAATCTTTCGTAACGTTTGATGAGGTCGGCCGTCTCTTTTGTGTATTTCAGCATAAATTTAAGATAGTTTTTCAAACTGATAGCCGGCTTTGCGTGCCTCGTCAATAAACGAGCCTAAAATCTGCGCATTATCCTTTGACACGGCGTGAAGGAGATAAACAGCGCCGTTATGAAGGCCGCTCACAACCTTCGTAAAAGCTTTATCGGGACCCATTTGTTTATGCGTATCCCAGTCGACATAGGCAAAGCTCCAGAAGACCGATTTATATCCAAGGCTTTGCGTTAAGGCAAGTGTCCTCTCGGAAAACTCGCCCATGGGCGGCCTGAATAATGTCATAGTGTAATTAAACGTATCGCTGATATAATCGTGCAAGGCCGTGATTTCGTTTGAGGCTTTTGATAGACTGACTGTCGGCATGGAGGGATGGGTATAGCTGTGATTGCCGACAACGTGCCCGTCATCAATCATCCGCTGAACCAGCTCGGAATTACGCTTAGCGTAATCATACGTCACAAAAAAGACGGCCGGTACACCCTTTTCTTTTAGAACATCCAATATGGTTGATGTGTAGCCGTTTTCATAGCCCTCATCAAAAGTAAGATAGATTTTGTTTGTATTCTCTTCTATAAATATGGTGTCGTATTTTTCATACCTGTTTTGAAAATTGGTGCACGATACGGGGCGATTGTCGGCGTCAACCTGTTTTCCCTGGCCCCAGCCTTGTTTGGTGTTATCCAGAGCATTCAGCTGTGCTGTATCTGTCGTTGAATCTGTAAAGTCTTCCTCGGCACTTGATACGGCTGTTGCCCCCGTAAAATTGAACAAACAAAGGGCCAGTATAGCGATTATTATTTTCTTCATTTTCACACTTCCTTAAAGTTTATTATGTTTTAAGCGAGTGTAATTATTGCTGTAATAAATTAACTGTAATCATGATTTTCAGCGCATACTTGGCTAAAACCGCCAACACCAAAGAAACCCTGCGATCGCAATGATCACAGGGCCTCTTGTTGTTTGAGACGATATGTTATTTGCCCGCCGCGGCGTTGGGTTCGGCTTCCAGATATGTCATCCCGACATAGTGGTCGGCGTTGGTAAAAGCTTGATAGCTGACCGGCTTAAAGCCGCCGTACGTGATTTCCACGTCGATGTTTTTGTTCTTCGGCAGCCATTCAACTTCCCAGTCACCGAAATAGTTAGTTTCGGTTTCCCACGTCTCGCCGGTCTCGGCGCATGTCAGCGCGACCTTCGCGCCGACGCAGACCTCTTCCAGCTCCTGCGGAAGATAAACGGTACCCGCAAGGAAGACGGTGGGTACGTTCAGGTGGACGACATTCGTCTCCTGACCTTCCAGCGGCTCCAGCTGGGTGACGCGGCTCCTGGCGATCAGTTTTGATATATCGCTGTCGGGATCGTCCAGGTCGCCGAAAATGAGCGCCTGGTTCGGGCACGCCTCGACGCAGCGCGGCACCTTGAGCTTCTTATCACCCAGATAGCTGAGATAATCCGGATCGTCCAGCAGCTCGGCGCACATGGTGCATTTCTGGGGGAGCTGGAGCTCCTCGTTCCAGTAGACAGCCCCGATGGGGCAGGCCTCGACGATTTGTTTTTGTCCCCGGGCCTTTTCGGGGTCGATGATAACGATGCCGTCCGGCCTTTTGTAAACGGCGCCGTTTTCAGCGGCCTTGGCGCATGCCGGGTCCTGACAGTGCGAACACGGTACGGGGACAGTGGCGGTCTTGATATGGCGGGAACTGTCGCCTCTCTCCCATTCACGGATATCCATCCAGAACTGGCCCATCATGGGCTGCGGCGCGCTCAGCTTAGATGCGTAGCCGCAGTGCTCATCCTTACAGGCCGTAAAGCAGCAGTAGCAAGACATGCACATGCGTGAATCAACAGCTATTCCCAGTCTCATACGGCAGCTTCTCCCTTCCCGAGATATTTGGCTCTGACCTTGGCCTGAATCTTTTCAAAGCCGTGGCCCTCGATGATTTCAGAACAGGTCTCGGCATCCGGTTCGGCCTGCTTAGCCACGGCATCCAGCTTATATTCAAAGTGCTGCGTCGAGGGAATCTCGCCCTCGTATTTGCACACGTCGAGGAGTGTGGAGTTCGGCGCCATGCCGGGCACCATTGAGCCGATCAGCTTGCCCGGCGAGAGCACGTTGACGCAGCCGCCGATGTCCATGGAGGCCTTGCCGGGCTCGACCGGGTTATAGATGCCCGAGGAGCCGTACGCGTGGATTGTGTTTTCCTCAACACGGTAGGTAATGCGCGCCACGCAGAGAACGGACCCGCGCTCGTTGAACAGCAGGATGAAATCACCTTCCTTGATGCCCTTTTCAGCCGCCTTTTTCGGATGGATACGGGCAATCATGTACGGATTGCCGTTTTTATAGACGCGGTTTTCGGGAATCTCCCAGATCCACGGTGTGGAGGAATTATGCTGTGTGTGGTAGTCAAAGCGGGGGTGGGGGGTGATGAGATGGAACGGGTATTTGCGAGCCTTGATGGAGTGGTGCCCCTCCCAGCTGTGCTTGTAGGTGGCGATGGGTGTGCGGGCCTCGTCGTTAGGAGCCCAGTATAAAAGGCTTTCGGACACAAACTCGAATTTGCCGGTAAAGGTACCGAGCTTGCCCTCTTCCTGAAACGACTTGTGGTTGGGTGTGTCGCAGGGATAGCCCTCGGCGAACCAGCGGAAGCCGTAGTAGCGCTCCCGGTCTTCCGGGACGCCCACGACGTAGTAGCCCTTTTTCGTAAAGTCCTCCCAGGAGATTTTTTCGCACAGGTCGGACTTTTCCCAGAAGCGCTTGCACCAATCAAGCTCGGTACGGCCCTCCGTGAATTCCTGACCCCAGCCGAGCCGCTCGGCGACCTGGGAAAAGATCCAGTAGTCAGACCGGGAATCCCACAGCGGCTCGATGGCCTTGTCCTGAAAGACGACGACCTGCCAGCTGTTGCCGGTCTGGGAGTGGGACTGATAGCCGCCGTTGCCGGAGTTGCACAGCTCGCCGATGTCGTAGCGCTCGAGATTTGTGCAGGCGGGGAGGATCACGTCGGCAAAACGCGCCTCGCCGTGGAAATGGATGTCCTGGTTGACAACGAACTCGAGCTCGGGGCTCTGGTACATCTTAATCCACTTGTTGGTGTCCAGCATCGTTCCCATGAAGGTCCCGCCGTAGCGCCAGAACATGTGGACTTTGTTATAGCCGGGCTCGGGATAGATGTGCTCGGTAAACTCCAGGTCGATGCCGCCGCCGCAGAAGCCCTCGCCGTACCACTCGTAGTGGCCGTCCAGGATCGCGTCCGGGACATTCGGGCGGTACAGCTTCTGCGTGACGCAGTTGACCGCCGTTTTGTCGGCAATCGGCTGGTTGGCGATCTGCGACAGGGGATCGGAATAGCCGCCGAACCAGAAGTCGTAATCCATCGGCGCGCCCGTCGTACCGACCCAGATGTTACTCCCCGGCTTGCCCATGCCCTGCATGGCGAAAAGCTGGACCATCAGCCGGGCAAACTCCGTGCCGTTAGCCGTGCGGCAAACGCCGCCAAAGCCACCGCGCAGGCCGGAACCGCCCATGGTCTTCGTCGTGCCCCAACGGCGTGCCAGCGCCTTGATGTCGGCGGCCGGGATGCCCGTCTCCGTCTCCGCCCATTTGGGCGTTTTCGGCGTCCGGTCCACACCGTTTCCGAGAATATAATCGGCCCACTCGTCGAACCGGTGGCCGTGCTTTTCAATATATTCCTTGTCGTACAGGCCCTCTGTCAGCCACACGTAGGCGATACCCTCGCACAGCGCCGCGTCCGTGCCGGGCCGCGGGCCAAACCACTTGTCGGCCTGCTTGACGGAAGAAAAGTTGTTGAACGGATCGATATAGATAAACTGGACGCCCATATCGTCGAGCCAGTGGCGCCACATGGTGGATTCGTTGCCGGCATAGCCGCCGCGCGTCGAGTCCGGGTCGTGCGACCACATGATCATCGTCTCGACGTTCTGCATGGCGTCCTCCAGAAGGTCGAACGCCTCCGTGCCGCCCAGACGCCAGTAATAGCCGTAGGTATGGGGCGCGCCCCAGGTAAAGCCCTCCCAGGAGTCGGGATTGTCCTTGATCTCCGTGTAGCCCAGCATCCTGAAAAAACGGGCGAAGCATGACAGCTTGTACCCGACAAGGCCCCACGAGTGGTGCGAGCCGGTACAGGCCGTGACCGTTTCCTTGCCATAAGTCTTATGCAGGCGCTTGATCTCCCTGGCGACAAGGTCGAGCGCTTCGTCCCACGTGGCGCGGCGGTAGCCTGATTTTCCCCGGTTTTCCGTGTTGCGGTTTTGGCCGTCCGGCGTTTCCACGAAATCCTCTCGGATCATGGGATAGCGGATACGGTCATAGGAATAAGCGCGGTTTTTCTCCGTCAGGGCGATAAATGCTGGCTGCGCCTTGCGGTTGGGCGTGTACTCCTGTCCGCGGGCTTTGATGACCCAGCCCTTCGGGTCGTTGTTATCAAAAACAATCGGCCGTATGCGCCGAATGACGCCGTCAACCGTATGTATGGCGATGGGCCCGCCGACACAAATACTGTACGTTATTTTTTCTGCCATTAACTGTCCTCCTTAACAGGTTTACACTGCATCGAATGCAGGTGTGAACTTTTAATTTGTGACCTCGACGAGAGCTTTTGCGAGGTCCGACTCAGGGTGGATCTTGATCATCCCACCCACGAGATTGCCGTCTTTGACCTCGAAGCATCGCAGATTGTAAACCTCGGACAGGACGATCTTTATAACCCTGCCGTCCGGCATTTTATACAGCCCGCCGAGCTTGAACATGTGCTGGACCATGATTTTGTTTGCCATGTCTCAATGCTCCTTTTCCGCTTTGTTTGTCTTCATAAAACTGTTTTGCATCCCGAACTTTTCATAGCGCACCATCCCGACGTGCTTCCAGTCCTCAAGGCTGTGTAAGACCGCCTCTATAGCGGTCACGTCGGTCAGGCTCGGTACGCCGCAGCCGCTGAGCGCTTCATACCAGATTTGACGCGCACATATGAGGTCGCCGGGGAATTCGCCGAGCCAGCGCGTCATGGTCTCTTTCAGCGCACCGGCGTCGGACGTGGGGGTTTTTAACACGAAGTATTTCCTCCTCTTTCGTTTTATAGTTACTTCCTGCCGGGGAACACGAAATCAATTTGACCGTCCGATTCGCCCCCTTCGGTCGGGAACAGGGACAAGATGCCCTCTTCGGCACTGCTCATAACGCCGTAAATGTCCAGTGCTTTGTCAAATTCAGCTTTGTACAGATGGTCGGACAAGTCGGCAAGCTTACGTATAACGGCCGAATTTTTTTCGTCATCCATAACCGTTTTGCGGTTGGCGCCGGGCGAACCGGGAATATGCGTAAACAGCTGATAGCTTTCATTACCTTTTAAAATGTACAGAAACTCGTTTTTAGAGCGCGCGATGACCATGTGGCCGAGTGCCAGCTCGTCCATAATCCGGCCGCCGTCCTTCGGCAGCAATTCAAGGCTGACGTTCTCCATAGGCTCTCCATTCATTGTTATATAAATTATATATAACATGATAATATATATCTATAAAGGCTGTCAAGGGGTTCTTTGCTTGCAAAATAGGGTAAAAACAGATAAAATTAATGCAAAACAGAGTCATGAGGATAATAATAAATGGACGTAAACCAGCTTAAATATTTCATATCGGTTGCGCAAACGCTAAACTTCTCGGAGGCCGCACGGCGCAACGGCATCAAGCAGCCGTCGATCAGCCATCATATCAGCGAGCTTGAAAAGCAGACGGGGGCGCGACTGTTCCTTCGTGACCGGCACAATGTTGCGTTGACCGATGCAGGAAGGGAACTGCTGCCTTACGCCATGGAAATTGTTGAAAAAGCGGAGAGCGCGCTGATGCATATCCGGCAGACCGAAGAGGGGCTGTCCGGTCACATCGCGATATCCGCCGTTACGACCTCGAGCGAATTTCTGTCGCGATGTCTTTCGGCGTTTGCCGTCAAATATCCCAATATTCTGGTGGATATCAGCTTTACCTCGGGCCGCGAGCAAGTCCTTGCGATGAACGAGAATAAGTACGATTTTCATTTTACGCTTTTGGACATGGTCCCAACGGGCGACACGTTTGAATATATCATTTCAAACGAGGATGAGCTGTGCCTGGTATTCCCGAAAAGCTATCCCACAGAACGGAAGACGGCGGATTTTGCCAGGCTGCGCGGCGAGCGATTTATAATTGCCTCGGAATCTGACAGCCCGGCGCTTTTTGCACAGATTATGAAGGTTTGCAACGCCCGTAACTATCAACCGAAGATTATTAACCGTTACGACAGGACGGAGGCAGTCATGCTCTCGGTCGGTGCGGGGCTCGGCATTTCGATCATCCCAAAAGCGAGCAGCAAGGTATTTTTCTCGCAGGAGGTCGACATCGTGCCCATCGGCGGCCCGGACGTCATGCGTACCTACGTCGTGGCCTGGCACCGGGGCATGACGAATCCTTCGGCACTTCTTTTCATGGACACAATACAGGAATTGGCAAGTAAATAAGATAGTGGAGCTGCCGGATGTGGTGTAAATCCGGTGCAAAAAACAAAAATGCGGGCTACCCGATTTGACAAACCAAGTACCCGGGAGAAGGCTTTTTTTGCGGAATCGACAAATCGATAAAAAGAAAAGTTTGTTAAGGCTTTACACCAAGATATTGACAGCTTGCCAAAACAGTGATATAGTCAAAAGAAAATATCGTTTCCGTGCCGTTCGGTCTAAGGGGATCACCTATGACCGTCCGGCCTGATCAGAGGGTTTCTCTGATCACGGGGTCACTACTAGAAATGGCGTGGCCTTCACCTTTGAGAAGGAAACAAACAAAGCGCCGTCCGGCGCTTATATGTCTGCTATAATACGGCAGTCTGTTTGTTACTCCAAACAGACTGCCGTTTCCTTTCTTTTCCGGAGGGGCGAGTTACCGTGGGGCCGGGGACCGCCCCTCACCTCCTATATAATACACAGATCCGGTGCCGCTGTGCGCCGGACTGCCCCGGATTAAATCCGAGCCTTGTGCGGCTTAATGTTATCCGCCGTCTTTTTTTAGTCTATGCCCACCATGACCGAGGTCGCTTTAATAATGGCGTAAGCTTTACCGTCCACTCTGATATCATTAACCAATTTGTGAGCAATTGCATGAAAATAGCCACCAACAGTGTTGCATTAACAGAAATTCGGTTCCTGTGGTCAAAACAACGCCGCCATCCTTTTACCGACATTATGCGTCAAATTTCCGGATGCGTCAACAGTTGATTTGGAATCAACTGCTGAATCAAATGGATCATCTTGACAAACAGCATTGCAGAGGCCGTATAAAGCTTGCTCATCAGGTGGAATCCGGCCGATCTTATGCATCAAAGGACGACGCCCGTCATTTTGTCCGCGCATATTTGCCCGGTATACCGGACGATGAGCCGGAGGAAGTTTAAGCCGGTGCGTCGGTTTTTTAAGCTCAATATAACAAGTGTCTATGATATAAAATAATGCTATCATAGCATCTTTATTGCCTGACAAATAAATATCGTTTCCGTGCCCAACGGTCTAAAGGCTTCGCGCCCATGATCGTTTGGCCTGAGCCCCCCGGCTCACAGGGTATGGCTGGAAACGGCCATGCCTTCCGTATTTGAGAAGGAAACAAAAAGTGCAGAAAGCTCTGTGCTTTAATCTGCGCGCCATTGGCAGTCTGTTTTCTCAAACAGATTGCTTTATTTTTTTATAATTTAATCGGAGGACAGTATCATGAACGAAATGGATGTCTGTATACGCAATATGTCGGGTTGCCCGGATGAGTTTCTCAACAGGCTTTATGATATCGGCGGGATGGGCGTACTGCGTTTTGGGGACGAATTTAAGTTCCTTCTGCTGTGCGAAGGGGGCGGCTTTTTAGTGTATTCCCATACGTCAAGCTTTCCATGCTTGGAAAATGTATATTTTCCGGACAACTCGCACAGCGCCAGACTGATCGAAAAGCTTGCAGAAAATGCCGGACAGCTGTTTCATTTAACCTATGATCGCCGCTTTAATGTCAGTGGTATCATGCTGGGGGCGGAACAGATGATCCTTCTATATTTCCCACCAAAATGTGACGCACCTGAACAAACAGCAGGCTGAACCGGTTACGCGTTACGACACCGTTGAAGACTTTTACCAGCTGCTTAAATTCCCCTGTTTATTACGATCTGATTTACCGCAACTAAGAATTGTTATCCGCCTCGAAACAGTATATAATTAAGGTTAACATACGACACAAAGGAGGATTTGCAATGCTCACACCTAAGCAAAACATGCGAGAAGTCATCAAAGGCGGGAATCCGGAGCGGTTTGTTAACCAATTCGAAGCCATTTATATGCTGTTCCACCCGTTTATGATGCACGCGAACTCGGTCCAGAAGGGTCAGCTCGACGTCGTTAACGCCTGGGGCGTGACGAATTCCTGGCCGGAGAACGTTCCGGGCGGGTTTCCGGTCCATTCGCCTGAGAAGATCGTCATCAAAGACATCGAGCACTGGCAGGATTATGTAAAAGCGCCACCGCTGGACTTTTCTAGCGAAGAATGGGCTATGTGGAAAGAGCAGTACGACGCTGTCGACGGCAATCTGGTCTACAAAGCGCCGTTTATTGCGCCGGGTTTGTTTGAGCAGTCTCACCATCTAAGCGGTATGACTAACGCGCTGGAATGGTACCTCGTGTATCCCGACGAGATGAAGGATCTGATCAAGTATCTCACCGAATGGGAGCTTAAGCTGGCCGAAGGCATTTGTGCCAACATCAAGCCGGACGCCATTTTCCATCACGACGACTGGGGTAGCGAGAAAAGCACGTTCCTGCGTCCGGAAATGTTTGCGGATTTCTTCGTTGACTCGTATAAAGAGATTTATAAGTATTATCACGACCATGGCGTGGAACTGATTTTCCATCATTCGGACAGCTACGGCGAGACGATCGTCCCGTATATGATCGAAATGGGTATCGACGTCTGGCAGGGCTGTATGGAGACGAACAACGTCCCAGAACTCATTAATAAGTATGGCGACAAGATAACCTTCATGGGCTACATCGACAACAAGGACGTCGATTTCCCGGGCTGGACGCGTGAAGATGTCGCAAAGACGGTCCGTCGTGCCTGCGACAAGTGCGGTAACAAGCGCTTTATTCCCTGCATCACCCAGGGCGGCCCCGGCTCAACCTTCGAGGGCACCTACGCGGCGCTTTGCGAAGAGATTGACAAGTACAATCAGGAAAAATTCGGCATTGATCCCAGCAAGATCGAACGCTTGCCGTGGCAAATCCTCTTCTAATATATTACTGATTATACGCACAGAACCTCGCGGCCAAAATTGCAGATTTGGAGGTGCGGACGAAAACCTGGACTTAAAAAGCCCTGTATTCGTACGCAGATCTAAAAAAAGCAGCAGTTGAACACTTTTATGAGAATGGGCGCAGTATTGAGAAAGTGCTATAAGCGAAAATATATGAAAGGCTGCGTAACTAAGTAAATTACGCAGCCTCAAACTGTCGAAAAAGCCGCATTCGCGGCTTTTTCGACAAATAGGGTGGTATGGCCTGCCATCCTTATACTGCTGATTATTGCTAAACTGCGACTTAACGACCGAAAAAGTACGGAGGACTCTATGAGCGTATTTACATATTTTGCCGCGGATTACCCTCTGGAAGACAGGAAAAATCCACATTATAAACTTCTGTCAGTGAATGAGGCTCTCGAGCTTGGAATCGCGGTATCGGAGGAATTGCTGACCTCCAATATTGACAAGGACGAACCATGCACAATGCTTTGGTGCGATAGAGAAATCATCATTGACACAAAAAGCCATTCTGTAGATGACGGTAACTATGATGACGATTTTACCATTTTCCAGATAGATAAATCATGGGATGATATTTATACGGAGAAAGAGTATCTTGCCTGTCTGGAGTGGGGAAACTTTGCCCCTGGGCGTGCCAAGCAGCTGATTGACTATATATATATTCAGTTACAACACACGGACGAGGTCGAACTCTGGAATATTTGGATGGGATGCGAATACCACCCCAAAATACGCAGGACCAAAATTCCGGTTAACGAACTTACGATAGACGATATCAAAGACTTCATGGACTTCGATGTATGGAAAGAGCCATACACTCAACACTGTATTGTAATCAGCCGATGAAAACCCTAGCTGCGCTTTGACGGAAGAGAAATTGTACTTGTGGATACAACAATTAAACCTGGTAAGATCAGCGAGGCAAAATAGAGACATAATATTCATGATTTTAGGAGTTGAGCATAATGAAAGCAAATCAAGATAATTCTAACCCAATTGCCGAGTACTTAATGAAAGTTTTAGATAGCGGCGGTGATCTATCGAAGGTTTCTGATAAAGAGGCAAGAGAGGCTGTTATGGAAATACGCAGGAACGGCCAGAAGCTTGAGTATCTTAAAAACTCGGATATTCCGAAGCTTTCTGATGAAGAATTGGAGCTGGCCACAATGGAATGGATAAGGAGTAAGTTTAAAGACTGGATTAATCAATATGAGGATTTGAAAACACTTCCGAAACCATGCCAAATTGTATACAGTTGCCGGACTGTTATGGACGAAGTGGGAAATGGTGGGTTTTTACAATTGTTCTATAATTCAATGCTTCCGTTTGCGGAGCTGTCCATTGAAGGATTTTTAGAATTGGGGGCACCAAAATTAGGCCGTGTGACGAATAAGGCTATTGAAGTATATTGGAATAATAAGCATATGTTTGACAGGTACAATGATGGCTCCCTTAATGGGCATTCGGCTTTGGCTCATAAAAATTTCTTTAATACGCTAGACGAAGAATTCGCGTTGGAATTCAATTCTATCAACATTGCCGATTATATCAGAACGAATGACGTTTTTTTCGGCGACAAAACACATGGTTCTAAAAAAGGTTTTTGAGCTTCCCGTTGTTTTTAGGACACATCTACATAAGAGCCGACCTTATTGGGTCGGCTCAGACACTTATATAAACAATATTTATATCGGTGTTACTTTCCGAACAGCTCCAGCGCCTTTTCCCCAAACCGTTTGCCGTACTGGACAAACAGGTCGCGGCTGTCTTCAATCTGGCCGTCGATGGCGACGGGCCCGAAATGGATAACAGGATGCCCGAAAGCGCCCCCGGACGAATAGGCGAGCATACCCTTGCACAGCTGATGATGCAGTACATCCTGCACCGCCATATCGCCGCCGCCGTGGATATACCTCGCCGTGGAAAACGCGCCGCCGAGCTTTCCGGCAAGCTTGACGCTCCGGTCCGTATCAAACCATTTTTTAAGCTGCCAGCTCATCGTGGCGGAATAGGCCGGCGTGCCGATTATAACAGCGTCGCTCTCCTGGACAAACGCCGCATCAACGGGCTCTTCGCCGTTCAGCTTCAATAACCGCACATCAATCTCTCCGGCCTGGCTCAGGCCTTCTTTAATATAGCCGGCAGCTTTTTCCGTGTTCCCGGAGCAGCTGACGTATAAAATTGATATTTTCATGCAAAAACCTCCGTATAATTTTGAATGTCAATGCGGTAATGGTATTCCAGTTTTCCACATATGTCAATATCGTCATTAAATGTTAATGAAAGTGTTTTACTAATACATCCAAAATATGATAAACTAGAACTAATAGAGTATTGGGCATCCGTATCAGCCGTGCGATGGCGAGGTAACGCGTATGGATAAAAAAAATGAAAAGAATTTTAACGATTACAATTTAAAATCGTCCGGCTCGTATCTGGACAGTCTGGCCGATTTTGCCAATTTGCTCGGCACGATAGAGGAAGCGGAAAAGGCGGCCAACGATATGCTTTTGGAAACGGGCGGGGCTTTAGACCAAAGCGCGCCGAAAACAGCCGCCGAACAGGAGCCCGATAAACCAAATCTTGAGGAGCTGCTTAGCCAGCTCGATTCACTGGTCGGATTGGATAAAATCAAATCGAGCGTCCGGAGCCTCATCAATCTCGTTAAGGTCCGCAAGTTGCGCGAGGAAAACGGCCTGCGTGTCCCCCCGATTTCGCTGCACATGGTTTTTATGGGCAATCCCGGCACCGGCAAAACAACCGTAGCGCGCATCCTCGCCGGCCTTTACGCCGCTATCGGCGTTTTATCCAAGGGCCATCTCGTCGAGGTCGACCGGTCGGGCCTCGTGGCGGGCTTCGTCGGCCAGACGGCCATCAAGACGAGCGAGGCAATCGAAAAGGCGCTCGGCGGTATTTTATTTATCGACGAGGCGTACGCGCTCGTTTCAAAGGATGGGACGAACGATTTCGGCCACGAGGCCGTTGAAACGCTTCTTAAGGCGATGGAAGACCATAGGGACGACTTTGTCGTCATTGTGGCGGGCTACGAGAATCTGATGAACAGCTTCATCTCATCCAATCCGGGGCTGGAATCGCGCTTTAACCGGTACTTTTTCTTTGAGGACTATGCAAGCGGAGAGCTTTTAAAAATATTTGAAATGCTCTGTGAAAAAAACGAATACGTCATGTCGGATGAGACCAAGGAATTTGCCGAGGATTATTTTATCCTGCTTTATGAATCCCGAGACGACAACTTCGGCAACGCGCGCGACGTACGCAACTTTTTCGAAGATGTCGTTTCCGTCCACTCCGACCGGGTCTCGTGCATCGAGAGCCCGACGCGGGACGATTTGATGACCTTTACACGTGACGATCTTGAAAAAGCGGCAACAGTCTGACGCCCTAAAATAAGTGAGTAAAAATAATGAAAAAAGCATGGGCTATTATAAGCATAATTATTTTAATATCAATGGTAGCATCCTGTAAATCTGATTTATATTCCAAAGCAGAAAATACAGATTCTTTACCCTTACGCACAGATAATCCGACGTATTTACTCGACAATACGTCTCCAGACACTAAACCCATTTCTAATTCAGGCGATAATTTCAACGAAAACACTTCTTCAGTCAATCAAAGAGACATCATTTCCGATGTAGACGATATTACACTTGACGACCTACCTTCCGAAGTGTATATGGATCTTGATTATACTGCCGGCTATGTTCGTCTTTTATGTGAATTGCCGAACGACGATCTATTTTTATACGGCTATGATGATCCTGATGATGATCTGCCTTTTGTTATACTGCGACACAACGATAACCTTCATGTCTATAACTGGCAGTATAGGACACCAAGGCTTATTCTGCCGACAATGCATTATGCGGATTTTGACGAGGATGGTCAAAAGGAGCTGGCCGTTATACTTTATATTGGATCAGGTACGGCTTACTCTGTAAAAATGCTGCGAATGGTCGAATTTTTTTCTGATAATACGGCGAAGGATTTTTATCTGCCAGAGGATGACTATATAGGTTATTTAGAACGAAATATTTCGTATTCAATCGACAACGCTCAGAATGTTATTATTCACACGCCGAACAGTACTGTAAACTGCGGAAAATACGAAACCGGCGACTGCGGGCTTTTTTTAGGGATCGGTCCATATGGCGACATTGTCTCATTTGATATTAATAATGACGTAATAACGGGAGAATTCGCTGTCGGCCTTAAATATGAAAACTGGGCAACAAATCAGTATATAGGCCATGCATACGTTGAAATCATTTACAAAGACGGTTGTTTTGAGTTCGGAAATGTCACTTTTAAAAAGCTTGACAACTAAAAGAGGTGTTTTATATAAGAAAGTTGATCTTACCTTTTCTATCCGTGCTCGGCTATCTCCCGTTCGGGATGGCCGTCGTCGCGTATACTGGCCAGCTCGGCAATATCATGTTTGTCTGGAATGTCTTTTTGGCGTATCTGCCTTTTTTGTTTGTTCAGTTGCTCTATATCTATCGTCAGAAAAATCAGCCTAAAAAGGGCGTCGTCATCCTGCTCTCACTCTTATGGCTTGTTTTTTTCCCAAACGCCCCGTACATGGTAACGGACCTGATGTACTTCTCCGGCCTTGGCGGCACGATGTATTCGATTTATTTCTGGGTCAAGCTGCTGTATATCAGCTCCGGTATGCTGGTCGCCACGTTTTTCGGCCTGAACTCCCTGTATGGCATGCATCAGCTGGTACTGCGCCGGAAAGGCCGCGTATTCGGAAGCTTTTTTCTGGCAGCCGTCAGCCTGCTGACCGGCTTTGGGATTTATCTCGGCCGGATGCTGCGGTTTAACTCCTGGGACGTGCTTCGGCCCTTTGTCCTATTGTCGTCCATAGCCGAGCAGCTAGACCGGTTCGCCGTTCTATTTTCGCTTATTTTCGCCGCTTACATCGCAGGGACATATATCGTTTATTATCTGATTACTCAATACGGCCAGTCGCCTCGTGAGGGCCTTAATAGCCACCCCGCCAACTGAAATAAAGCGCGCTTTTAGTAAATAGCGCGCTTTTTTATACAATCCACGGACAATCCATGGGATTTATTACGAATACACCCCCTAGCTATTGACGTTTTCGAGGCGTGGGGTTAAAATAAGTTAAATTTTAAGAAAAGGAGCTGTTAAATCACCATATGTACCAACCCGTGCTGACGCATGGTTTTTTCTTTTTTATAGACAATTTCTTTATTGCTTTAAAAGTTTTATCCGTTAAAGAACAGACATGATGTATTCACATGTTTGTCTTTGTGTATAAATTGAAAAATGGAGGTAAAAAAATGAAAAAAATACTCAGTGTCGCGCTCGTCCTTATTTTGGCGATCGCCATGATGGCCGGTTGTGCAAAAACCGGTAACGACACGCCCAGCACCGAACCCAGCACCGACACCAATGCCGCTCCCAGCACTGACACCGGCGCATCCGGCGAACCGATTAAAGTCGGTATCCTCGGCTGCCACACCGGCGAGGCCGCCCAGTACGGCCTGGCTGTACTCAACGGCGCTCAGCTGTATATCGACAAGGTCAATGCCAACGGCGGTATCAACGGCAAACAGATCGCGCCGATCATCTATGATGACAAGGGCGACATGACGGAAGCCGTCAACGCTTTTTCGCGCATGGTTGATAATGACAATGTTACGGCTGTCTTGGGCTCGGTTCTCACAGATCCCACAATCGCCGTGGTACAGGAAGCGTATCCGATTGGCATGCCCATGATCACTGCATCAGCCACCGCCGCCGGCGTCACTTACAACGCGGACACCGATACCGTTTATAACAATGTATTCCGCACCTGCTTTATCGACCCGTTCCAGGGCGAGAAGATGGCGCAGTATGCCAGCGAGGTGCTGGGCGCCAAGACGGCGGCTATCATTTATCAGACCGGCAACGATTACGCAACCGGCTTGAAAGACGCGTTTATTGCCAAAGCTGAAACGCTTGGGATAACCATTGTCGCCGACGAGGGCTACTCAAAAGGCGACAAGGCTTTCCAGAGTCAGCTCACAAACATTAATTCCAAGGGCGGCGCGGACGTAATTTTCTGCCCGAACTACTATGAAGACGACGCTCTGATCGTCACTCAGGCCCGCCAGATCGGCTTGGACTCTGTCTTTATGGGCGGCGACGGCTGGGCAACCGTTACCTCTTACGCAACGGCCGAGGACCTGGAGGGCAGCGTTTACTGTTCAGCTTACGCCCCCGGCTCGACCGATGAGATCAAGGACTTTGAGGCCGCCTATACTGATAAATACGGCGCGGATACGCTCAACATGTTTGCCGCGCTCGGTTACGACGCCGCCATCGTCCTGCTTGATGCGATCCAGGACGCTGAGGACCAGGGCCTTCAGGCCGGTTCCGACGAGTATAAGGCCGCTGTGGTCGAAGCTATGAAGAACACGTCTTCCGTCGGCATCACCAGCACATACGCTTTTGACGAATACAACAACCCGATCAAGGACGCCGTCATTATCAAGATTGAAGATGGCAGCGAAAACTTCTCGCAGATGTTCTAATATTGAAATGAAACCATACCGGGGAGGCAAACTCTGTCCTCCCCGGCATGGTTTCATTTTGCCTTTGGTTAATAGTACCATAGTACATACAGTTATAATAATGAAGTTACCATTGTAATAGCGCCCCGGGTGCTGTTATAATTAATGTCATATAATGTCGTCAATACTAATTGAAAGAATGATAGAAGATGTCTGTTTTTTCTACCATAATCAGTCAGGTTTTTAACGGCCTGCAAACAGGTTCCGTCTACGCACTAATCGCACTGGGCTACAGCATGGTATATGGGATTATCATGCTCTTGAATTTCGCCCACGGCGATATCATCATGGTCGGCGCTTATATCGCGTGGATCATGATGTCGCTGCTTGCGCTGCCGCCGATCATCGGCGTTGTCGCCGCTATAGCCGGCTGCACCATTCTTGGTGTTGTGATAGAGAAGGTCGCTTATTCCCCGTTGCGCCAATCGCCGCGCCTGTCGCTTCTCATTACCGCAATCGGCATTTCGTTTTTCCTGGAAAATTTCGTTCAGCTTGATTTCATCATGGGCGCGGGGGCGAAATCAATGCCAACCATCGTAAGCGGACCGAGTGTGCATTTAGCCGGATCCAACATCAGCTTTGTGGCCATCGTCACCATTGTTGTATCTATACTCTCGATGGCGATTCTGACCATACTGGTACAACGGACAAAAATGGGCAAAGCTATGCGTGCCGTCTCCGAGGACATGGGCGCGGCGCAGCTCATGGGTATCAGCGTCAACCGGACAATCTCCTTTACGTTCGCGGTTGGCTCGGCTCTGGCGGGTATCGGCGCCGTTCTTTATAGCTGCGCGTATCCACAGGCCTCCCCGACAATGGGCGCCATGCTGGGCCTCAAGGCTTTTGTCGCCGCCGTGCTGGGCGGGATCGGATCGATCCCCGGCGCAATGATCGGCGGTTTTGCCATCGGCCTTCTGGAGGCGCTCGTGTCGGCCGTCGGCCTGTCCGTCTGGAAGGACGGCGCTGTCTTTGTTATTCTCATCATCGTGCTGCTCGTTAAGCCGACCGGCATTCTGGGACGTCCGATGACGGAAAAGGTTTAGGGGGGCGCATATATGGCTAAACAGTATAAAAGCATGCCCATGCCGGTCCGTTACGCAATCAACATCGTCTTGTTCGTCCTTTTCCTGGTAGTCATTAACGCACTGATCGGTGCAAAGATCATTTCCAACTACTATGCCAAAATTATCATGCTCATCGGCATTAATATCATCCTGGTCGTGTCGCTGAACCTAGCTACCGGCTATCTGGGGCAGCTGCCGTTGGGGCATGCCGGTTTTATGGCCGTCGGCGCGTACGCTTCGGCTATTTTTATGAAAAGCACAACCGCAACGCTCCCTCTGGGCGTATCCTTGCCGCTCGGCCTTCTAATCGGCGGCGTCGTAGCGGGGATATTCGGGTTTGTGATCGGCATACCGGCCCTGAGGCTAAAAGGGGATTATCTGGCGATTATCACGCTCGGTTTCGGCGAGATCATACGCGTTGTACTACTCAATATCGACGACGTGCTCGGCTTCGATTTTACCTACGGCGCGGCCAGCCTGAAAAACATCCCGAAAACCACAACGTTTCTCGACACCTTCATTTGTGTCGGAATCGTCTGTTTTGTAATTCACGCGATGCTGAAATCCCGACACGGGCGGGCTGTCTTATCCATCCGGGAAAATGAGATCGCGGCCGAATCCTGCGGGATCAGCACAACGTATTACAAAACGATGGCGTTTGTCATGTCCGCGTTTTTCGCGGGTGTGGCCGGCTCATTGTATGCCGGAAATATCGGCCTGCTGTCTCCCAACGGCTTTGGCTTTATGAAGTCGATCGATATTCTTGTTATGGTCGTTCTGGGCGGGATGGGCTCTATGATCGGTTCGGTTATCTCCGCAACGGTCCTTACCGCTCTGCCGGAGCTGCTGCGCGCCTTTTCCGAATACCGAATGGTCTTTTATTCGCTTTTGCTCGTCGTTGTCATGATCTTTAAACCGACGGGCCTTATGGGTACGTATGACTTTTCGCTTTCACGTTTGCTGGGACGATCGGCGGACAGGCTGTCCGTCCGAAGACACGCCGTGAAAGGCGCTCCGAAAGAAGGTGACCGCTGATGCCCGGGCACGACCCGCATGAGACACTAATACCCGACCGCGACAAGGACAAGTCGCCGGCCATTGAGTGCATCGGCCTAGGGATTGACTTCGGCGGACTAACGGCTGTGGACGATTTTAATTTTTCGCTTGGCCGTACGGAAATCGCCGGACTGATAGGCCCCAACGGTGCCGGCAAAACGACTGTTTTTAACCTTTTAACAAAGGTTTACCAGCCCACGCGCGGCCGAATGCTGCTGGAGGGCCGGGATACACGGTATATGAATACGGCGCAGGCCAACCGCGCCGGCATCGCGCGCACCTTTCAAAATATTCGCCTGTTTAAAACCTTGACGGTACTCGAAAACGTTCTTATCGGTCTGCATAATGAAATGGACTATACGCTTGCGGAAGCTGTTTTCCGGTTGGGCAGTTATTGGCGCGCGGAGAAAATCGCCAGAAAACGCGCGCTGGAGCTACTGTCGATCTTCAACATGCAGGACATGGCCGACAGTATCGCGGGCAGCCTCCCCTACGGCGCGCAGCGACGTCTCGAGATTGTCCGCGCGCTGGCCACGAACCCAACACTTCTCCTTCTCGACGAGCCGGCGGCCGGCATGAACCCGTCGGAGACCAGTTCGCTCATGGACAACATTCGGAAAATCCGTGATACCTTTGAGATTTCAATTCTGCTTATCGAGCATGATATGAATCTCGTTATGGGCATCTGCGAAGGCATCGCCGTTTTAAACTACGGGAAAATTATCGCAAAAGGGACGCCGGATGAAATTAAAAACGATCCGACCGTCATTGAGGCGTATCTCGGAAAGCGAGGCGCTGACGCATGCTGAAGGTTAACGACATCAATGTATACTATGGCCCCATCCACGCAATCAAGGGCATATCCTTCGCGGTGCATCCCGGCGAAGTCGTGGCCCTCATCGGCGCCAACGGCGCGGGAAAATCCACCGTTTTAAAAACCATCTCAGGCCTTTTGCGCCCGAAAACAGGCGGCGTGGTTTTCGACGGCCGCGATATTACGAAAACAGACGCCCATAAAATCGTCCGGGCCGGGCTGGCACACGTCCCGGAGGGACGACGGATCTTCCTTCAGATGACGGTGCTGGAAAACCTTGAGATGGGCGCGTTTACACAGAAATCCGTGTCTCAGGACGAGCTGGAAGCCATATTCGCGCGGTTTCCCAGGCTTAAGGAACGCCGCAGGCAGCTGGCAGGGACGCTGTCCGGCGGCGAGCAGCAGATGCTGGCCATGGGCCGGGCGCTCATGAGCAAGCCTAAGCTCATGATGCTTGACGAGCCGTCAATGGGTCTGGCGCCGATTCTGGTCGAACAGGTTTTTGAGATCATCACCGAACTCAACAAGGCCGGCACGACGATCCTCCTGGTGGAACAGAATGCCGGCATGGCCCTTGAGGTCGCCGACCGGGCCTACGTGCTTGAAACGGGAAATATTACGTTATCAGGCACCGGGCAGGAGCTCTCATGCAGCGACGAGATTAAAAAAGCCTATTTGGGCGGCTAATGTAATAATAAACAGCGGGGGCATTCGCTCCCGCTGTTTTATTATTGATGGTTCTATTGGCCGGACGCTTTCAGCTTGTTCGCCTCTTCTTTTTCAAGAATGGTATAAGCAACCTTTCCGACAAGCGTTTTCGGCAGCGCGTCACGGTATTCAAATTCATACGGCATGGCGTATTTGGCAATATGCTTTTTGCAGTACGCGAGGATTGACGCTTTGATTTCCTCTGTGGCCTCAGCGTTGTCCCTGAGGACGACGAAGGCCTTAACCTTCTGAATTTTATACGGATCCGGCACGCCGATGACACAGCTCGTAAGCACTTTTTCGTGCGCGTCAATCACGTTTTCAATCTGAGACGGATAGATGCTGTACCCTGAGGAAACGATCATGCGCTTGATGCGCTGGCGGAAATAGACAAAGCCCTCTTTGTCCATGAAGCCCAGATCGCCTGTGTGCAGCCAGACGCGTCCGTCGTCATGCTTTTGCAGCACCTGTGCCGTCTCCTCGGGGTTGTTGTCGTAACCGGTCATCAGCGTCGGCCCCGTGAGGCAGATTTCGCCGTCTTCCCCATACGGGACCGTCTCCTGTGTCCCGGGCCGGACGATTTTATAAAACATGTCGGGAAACGGGATGCCGATGCTGCCCTCAACATAGAAGTCGCGCGGAGTCAGGCAGCTGGCCGTGACGCATTCCGTCAGGCCATACCCCTCCCGGATCTGAACCGCCGCACCGTGCGCCTTTAAAAACGCGTCCACCTTGCGCTTGAGCTCGACGGACAGCGAGTCGCCGCCGCTGAAAACGCCCTCCAGCTGGGACATGTCGAGCCCGTCGAGCTTATCGATCCTCAATAGCGCCTCGTAGAGCGTCGGCACGCCGGCAATATAATGCGGCTTGTATTTTTTCAGAAGATCGGCGTAGGACGATATGGAAAACTGCGGCACGAGAATAGCGGTAATACCGCTGATGAACGACGTGTGGATACACACGCCCAGTCCAAAGCCATGAAATATCGGCATAATTGCCAGCATAATATGGCCGGGAACAATACAGTCTCCGCCGGTGGCCGTCTGCATGGCCAGCGCATTAAAGTTCAGGTTTGTTAAGAGGATGCCCTTCGTCTTCCCCGTCGTCCCGCCGCTGTACAAAATGGCCGCGAGATCCCCACCGGTACGCCGAGCGATATATCTACCGTTATAGCCGCGCCCCCTTGCAATAAGGTCTTTCCAGCGGATAATACGTCCGCCCGTTTTCATCCGCTGGATACCGCGCCCTTTGGTAAGCCTGTAGGCTATTTTTTTAGTACCGTTCAGGCCGTCGTCAATGCCGGCAAGAATGAGCATCCTCAAGTTGACACGGTCTGCGATGGCTTCAATTTTGGGATAGAACTGGTCCAGCGTCAACACCGCGACACTGTTGCTGCTCGTTATGTAAAAAACGATCTCTTCCTCGGCCGACAGCGGATGAACCATGTTGGCCACGGCGCCGATTCTGTTGACGGCGTAAAACAATATCACGGCCTGGGGCGTGTTCGGCATGCAAATCGTTACCCGCTCGTCGGGGCTGATTCCCGCGGCGGCGAGCGCGCGCGCGCACGCGTCGATCATTTCGGCAAATTCCCGGTATGTCACCGTCGCACCGAAAAAATCGTAGGCTGTGACATCGGGATATTTTTCAGCCGCCTTAAAAACAAGGTCCGACATGGAAACATCCGGGTACTCAAGGCTTTTGGGAACATTGCCGTAATGAGCCAGCCAGGGTGCATTCAAAGCCATAACGAGCCTCCAAGTTCAAAGAAATATGGTATACCGCTTAATAGGCAGTATACCATATAATTTTTAGATATAACAACCGTAATATCCTCGGCTGGGACCGGCGCGCTAACCGGCTATTTTCATATCGCCGCGTACGTCGGCCAGCGTTTTGACCTCGCTGTGACGGATCGGCTTCCAGTCCACCTTTTTGAACAACGCCACGACAGCGATTGGAATATACGTGAACAGGAAGAGGGGGAACGTAAAAAGGTACAGTATTTTTTTCACGGGCGCACAATGGATCATCTTCCATTCGGTTATAACCGTGATGAGGCCCAGCGTAAACAGCAATAGATACATATTAAATCCCGTCATGGCCAGGCACCTGACGGTGTGGGAAACATCCGCGCCGGTTATCAGCCCGGCCAGTACCGCCACAACAGTCGCCGCGACGCTGCCGATCGTCAGAAACATCGCGGGCGCAATGGTCATAGTCATATCATAGCTTGCAAAGCTCCGCCGCGTGAAAATCGTTTTGGCCAGCACCGCGCCATATTTATTAAACACCTGCAAAAAGCCTTTCGCCCAGCGCAGGCGCTGGTTCCACGACTGACGGAATTCCGTGGGCTGCTCATCATATAGTACGGCCTTTTTGCAAAACGCGATGCATTCGCCGTTTATGATGCTGTGTACGGAAAACTCAATGTCCTCCGTCAGCAGATGGAATTTCCATCCGCCGTTCTGGTGGATCACGTCACGGTGCACTAAAAAGCCCGTACCCGAAACGGCGCAGCTTGTACCCAAAAGCATCCTCGAGTTGTTAAGATACTGCGACTCTCGCAGAAACCACAGCGAGTAGCCGGCCGAAATCCAGTTGGCGTCGTAGTTTTTCGAATTCCTGTAGCTCGTAATAATCCGATGGCCTTCGGAAAACGTCTTATTCATCTCAGTTATGTAGCTCTCATCAAGCAGGTTATCGGCGTCAAAGACGAAAAATCCGTCAAACGCATCCGGCTCGTAGTCCTCATTAATCTGCGACAGCAGATAATCGAGCGCGTATCCTTTGCCGACCTCTTCCCCGTTAAACCGCTCATAGACAACAGCACCGGCGTCTTTAGCTACAGCCGCGGTCTCGTCCGTGCAGTTGTCGGCAACAACAAAAATTGTCACAAGCTCGCCGGGATACGTCTGTCCGCGGATGCTGGCAATCAGCCCCGGTATAACGGCCTGCTCGTTGCGTGCCGATATCAGTACGCCGTACCGGTGGAGCACCGCCGCCGCCCGCTCGGGCTTTCTTTTTTTTATAAGCGGCACTAAAACATATACCAGCTGATATAAATAACAGAGTGTAAACGTGATTGACATTATATAGTTTATGAGGCCAATCGTTTCCATTGTTTTTCGCTCCTTACGAGATTAACTCTCATAATGGTTTAAACCTTTTTTCAAGAAAAAACAATGGCTTTAACAAATCCTTAATAATTACTTCATGTATTCATAAATAATACTTAAAACTATCGTATTAATTTGTCACTTTTTCAGCATCCGGAATGGAACCTTATCCATCAACAGACGTCACCAATTATGCTGCGCGCCATGGCCGCTGTGTCAGGTACGCGCTCTTATGAAAGCAGCTTGCGCCGGATGGCCTCCAGAATGTCCTCCGACACGCCCCCGGCCTTGACATAACCAACGACACCTCCATATTCTTTGTTGAAATGAGCGAGCAGCCGCGTCATGTTTTCGGGGTCTGTTTTGAAAAACGGGTCGGTTATACCGACCGTCTCGTCCGGCCAATGTTCTAAGAAAGTACGGATAAGCTCCTCATAAACGGGGCCTAAATATACCTGTGAAATACAGTAATCGGCAACGATATCATTATCCGGAACACCGCAGATCCCCAGCACGAGCGCCGAGATCATACCGGTTCTGTCCTTGCCGGTCGTGCAGTTATACAGGACCCCGCCCTCACTTTCCGCGATGATTTCAAGTGTCGTCCGCGCCCACTGACAGCAGTCCTCGGCCATTTCAATATATTTTTCGCCCCAGTCCACAAAGGCGGTCATGGCCGGTCCCGGCCGCTGCCCCTTCTGCCGCGACGCGAAGGCCACCTGCTCGTTGAAGGTTGGGCTTCTGACGTATCGCAGCCATCCGGCGTCCTTTAAGGCGCTCGGCTGACGGTCGACCTCCCGGTCGCCCCGGAAGTCAATGGATGTTTTGATTCCGTAATCCTGTAGAAACGCCAGGTCCGCTTCCGTCAGCTTCTGCGGCGCCTCGCTGCGCACCAGCGCGTGAAAACGCGTCATCCGGCCATCCCCTGTCGGGTATCCGCCCAGATCCCGGGCGTTTAACAGCCCGTCAAGGGGCAGTCTGCGATAACATCTTTCCATAGTGCTCTCCCGTCATTAAAATTAACACGCCCGCCGGACCGTCTCAAGCTCGTCAATTTTCATGTTATTTTTTTCCGTTTGGCGAAAATACGCGCCGCTCACCGATCCATTTGTGCTCAACCCACGCTTTAATTTATTGGTTTAACCGGATGCCATTAGCGATAAATGGGTTGTTTTGTCAGTTTCCCGCAATTTCATGCCCGACGGGAACTCAATCGGTTAATATTCGCCCTATTTCGACAGCGTTTTACATAAGCTTTTGGGAATTCGTGGATAATCTTGTGGGTTTGTGGATAACTTTTACAGATCCGGCGCGGATTTTGCCGCCATACATTATTCATCTTGATTGTTATTGAATAAATCCTTATTGTCCATTATAATATTATCCGGCGGATATTTCAAAAAAACGCATCTGCTAAAAATGCAATAAAATATGAAGCTCTTCCGTATACATTATAATAGTATAACGGACAAAGCGCAACGCACACGATAAAAACGCCGCGGCCCTTTAGCCGGCGCGGCGAAACAGAAAGTAGGTGTCCCTTATTTTGGAGCGGAATAACCTGCGTTTGGCCGTATTGATCGACGCAGAAAACGTACCGCGCAACTGCCTGAAAAGCGTCATGGAGGAAATTGCCATTTACGGCACGCCGACGATCAAGCGCATATACGGCGACTGGACGAACCCGGCGATTGCCGGCTGGAAAGCTCCCCTTTTGGAAAACGCCATCACGCCCGTTCAGCAGTACAGCTACACCGTCGGGAAGAACTCGTCGGATTCGGCCATGATCATCGACGCGATGGATATTCTCTATACGGAGAAAACGGACGGCTTTGTCATTGTGTCCAGTGACAGCGATTTTACGCGCCTGGCTATCCGGCTGCGCGAGGCCGGACAGCGCGTCATCGGCATCGGCGAGATGAAAACGCCGAGCGCCTTTATCGCTGCGTGCGATAAATTTACGTATATTGAGGTCATCCGTGCAAACGCCATGGACATCAAGCCCGACGAAGAGGAATCCAACCATAAAACGGTTGAAAAAAACAAACCGAAGCATACCATCCCGGTCAAAAACCGCAATATCAAGGTGCCCGACGACGTCGTGCAAGTCATTGCCGACTCGATTTCCGACCTTTCCGAGGACGATGACTGGGTTTTCATGGGCGATCTCGGCAATCTTCTGCTTAAGAAGCGGCCCGATTTTGACCACAGAAATTACGGCTTCAAGAAGCTGTCTTCCATGATCAAATCCATAGAGCGCTTCGAGGTCGATTTCCGGCACACGGCTGACCGGAACATTACGCACGTCTACGTGCGCGACAAGGAATCATAAAACGGCTGCGTCATGAGCCGGGTAAGGCGACGGAGGATGAATGAATAACGCAAAAAAAGTCCGCCATACCGGCCTTCTGATCTTTCTGCTGGCTATTCTTTTAATCGCATTCCTGTTTTACGACAGCAACACGCGCATCGTCGTAAACGACTACAAGCTGTTTTTCAACGAGCTGCCCGTCTCGTTTAACGGCTACAGAATCGTCCAGCTGTCCGATATCCACGCAGCCGTCTTCGACAACGATCAAACGAAAATATTGACCGCCGTCAAAAAAGCGCGGCCGGACGTCATCGTCATCACCGGCGATCTTATCGACGGCGCGGCAGATCTTGACGTCGTCGCGCCGCTCATTGAGCGCCTGCCCGCCATTGCTCCTGTGTTTTATGTCACCGGCAACCACGAATGGGCCTCCGGCTCCCTGCGGGAGCTGTTCGACCTGCTTCGGTCAAACGGCGTTACCCTCTTACAAAACGATTACGCGCGGCTGACCGTTGGGGACGAGTCGATTATACTGGCAGGCCTTGACGACCCGAACGGCCCTAAGGATATGAAAACGCCTGAAGAGGTCATCTCCGGCATACGAAGCCGCGAGGGTGATCCGTTTCTGGTGCTGCTTGAGCACCGTAACAATATGCTGGACCGCTTTGCCGCTTTGGACGTCGACCTTGTCCTGTGCGGCCACGCGCATGGCGGTGTTGTCCGCCTGCCGTTTGTCGGCGGGCTTATCGGCCCGTCTATGGATTGGCTGCCGGACTATACAAGCGGCGTATATACCCAAGGCGGTACGCGTATGCTTGTCTCGCGCGGTATCGGCAACCGGACGGGCATGCCGCGGTTTCTCAATAACCCCCAGGTCCTCGTCGCTGTGCTCCGGACAGAATAATTTTTCAAAATAACATAAAAATACAGAACAAACGGACCGGCCTTCGCATATGATGATGTTAACAGCATTTTTAGGAGTGAGAGTATGCTTGATATCATCCACGGCCGTTTTGACGATCCCACACCGGATATAGACGATCTTATTTACGGCGACGCGGGAACCGTCCCAAGTGAAAGGTTTATCGGATTGTGACGAGAGGACTTAACGAAATTATTATTTAACGGGGCCCGTATGTGTCGTGAAAACGCATTTCGGCCCCGTGCTTTACATCACGGCATTTTCCCGGTATAATACAAACCGCCGCCGAGGCGGCTTTTATTGAGGCGACGACCCAAATTACGAATGAAAGCGCGGTCTTCCATGATAGAATTTGACGATTATAAGGTAAAAATCCAGGGGCTCAAGCCGACGCTCAGCGACTTGGGCAAGGCGCTCAAGCTTGAGGACGCCAAAGCTGAAATTAAGCGGCTTGAAGAAGAAAGCTCGCGGGACGGATTCTGGAACGATCTTGACAACTCCCAGAAGGTCCTGCAGAAAATCAAGCAGCTGCAAAATAAAGTTGCGGGCTATCAAAAGCTGGCCGCCCGGTGGGACGATCTGCTGACGCTGTGCCAGATGGCCATGGAGGAAAACGACGAGAGCCTCCTGCCGGAGCTGACGGACGAGTTCGGCTCCTTTTCCGAGGATCTGGAAAGCGCGCGCCTGGCAACGCTTTTATCGGGCGAATACGACAGCTGCAACGCCATTTTGTCTTTCCACGCCGGCGCCGGCGGGACCGAGGCACAGGACTGGGCGGAGATGCTCTACCGGATGTATACACGCTGGGCGGAGCGGCACGGCATGAAATATAAGATTTTGGATTATCTCGACGGCGATGAGGCCGGCATGAAATCGGCATCCATTGAGATCGAAGGCGAAAACGCCTACGGCTATCTCAAAAGCGAGGGCGGCATCCACCGGCTCGTACGCATATCGCCGTTTGACTCGTCGGGCCGGCGTCATACGTCTTTTGCGGCCGTAGAGGTCACGCCGCTCATTTCAGACGACGTTGAGGTTGAGATCAAGCCCGAGGACCTTAAGGTGGACACATACCGCTCCTCCGGCGCGGGCGGCCAACACGTCAACAAGACAGAAAGTGCCATCCGCATCACGCATATTCCGTCGGGCATCATCGTGGCCTGCCAGATGGAGCGCAGCCAACACCAAAACCGTGAGGTCGCCATGCGCATGCTCCGCTCCAAGCTCATTGAAATCAAGGAACGCGAGCACCTGGACAAGATCAGCGATATCAAGGGCGAGCAGATGAAGATCGAATGGGGCAGCCAAATCCGCTCCTATGTTTTTATGCCGTACACGCTCGCCAAGGACCACCGGACGAATTTTGAAAACGGCAATATTAACGCCGTTATGGACGGAGACCTGGACGGCTTTATCAACGCATACCTCTCCATGCAGGCCGGCAAGTAATAAGACTTGCATCACACGCTGTAAAGAACGCCTGCCGGTAACAACTATACAAAAAACGCCCGATTTTACAATCGAGGCGTTTTTTATAAGCTCAATATTAAAGGCTTTTGCTGTCGAGGCTATTCAACCTCAAGCTTCGCGCTTGTATTTCGTATGTCGTCAATGAGGTTTTTGATCTCGTCTATTTTCTTCTCAATTTCAATCATCTTGTCACTGGGGACATTATAACCCATAAACACATCTTCAATATTATGTATGCAGCGGTGAAGGCTCTGATTGACGGTAATAAATTGGTCAAACACCTTGCTGTTATAGGCATTTTTAAATTGCTTAATATCATTTTTAATATAGCTGATAATCTCCTTCGGCTTGGAGAAAACGCCGGCTCCAACCGGATACGGCTTCACCATCTGCAGGTAGTACTGTTCGTCCGCGTTTATATTATAGACATAGAATAACTCGGTATTGTCAATATTAAAACGAATGTAGCTGATGATCCCATGAACACTTTTGACGTCAGCACCCATTTGCGTGAGAATCATATCCAGTTCATCCTGGTTGGCGGATACATTGTACATAAATAAAACCTCCTACATGAGATAAAATATAACCAGATAAATGGTCGATAAGCCTATGGACAGAATCATCAGGGGAAATCCATAGCGCAGGTATCTTTTAAAAGAAAGCTTATAGCCGTGCTTCTCCGCCAGTCCCGCCACAACGACGTTGGCGGAAGCGCCGATGAGCGTCCCGTTTCCGCCAAGGCACGCGCCGAGAGCAATGGCCCACCACAGCGGCGCAACGTCCATGCCCCCGGTTTGTCCCATCGCCTGTACAAGGGGAATAAGCGTGGCTACAAACGGGATATTATCCAAAAAGGCCGATACAATTGCGGAAAACCAAATGATCAAAATGCCCGTGAGCAACAAGTTCTGATGCGTAATGCTGAGAATGGCCGCCCCGAGTTTGCCAATCAGGCCAACTTCCTCAAGCCCCCCAACCAGTATAAAAAGACCGGCGAAAAAGAAAATGGTAGGCCATTCTATACTTAAAAATACTTCATCGATATTTTCGCGGCTTATGAGCAGAAGCAGCGCCGCGCCGCTGAGCGCTACGAGTGCCGAAGGAAACTCCAACTGCTCGTGTAAAAAGAAGCCGACCATGACGAGCCCCAAAACAATGAGCGACTTAATCAGCAGCGGGTAGTTAGTAATGGATTTTTTTTCGTCAAAATTGAGTATATCACGCTTTTTGTCTTCCTGGATCGTCAATTTCCGGCCAAATATGAACTTTAATATAATAAACGTCACAATAAATATGACAATGATAATCGGGCCGAGATGGACAATAAAGTCCATGAACCCCAAGCCGACGGCGCTGCCTATCATAATATTCGGCGGGTCGCCGATTAATGTCGCCGTACCGCCAATATTTGAGGCGAGAATCTCCGGGATCAGAAACGGTATCGGATCAACCTCCAGCGTTTCGGTAATGACAAATGTCATTGGCACAATAAGCAAGACCGTCGTCACATTATCCAGTAACGCGGAGGTGACAGCCGTAATGACGCACAGACTAAGTATGATTTTCCAGGGGTCTCCCTTAACCTTTTTAGACGCAAAGATGGCCAGAAACTCGAAAACGCCTGTTTTCTTGACAATCCCCACGATGATCATCATACCGATGAGCACGCCGATCGTATTGAAGTCTATGTACTCGAGCGCGCCGGACGCCGGGACGATATGCAGTATCAGTATCAGGCAGGCGCCTACCAGCGCCGCGACCGTTCGCTGGACTTTTTCGGTGATAACGAGTGCCAGAGTGACAAGGAAAATCGCTGCTGCTATAATGGTTTCCATGAATTCAGTCCTTAATAACGCATAATTGAACCCGGTTATTATAGCACATTTCTGCAATATGACAATGGTATTTAAATGGATGAGGGCCACCGCCGCTTTGCAACATCTCTTTAATGCCCCACAAAGCATGCGTCCTGTCTGCTTTTCCGCAAACGGCTTCATTTGTACGGCTGCTTCGGACCGGTCTCAAACCATTGTTAACCGGCGATTTCCAGGCAACTGATAAAGAAACGACCTATCGGCTCTTCTTTTACGACAAAAAAAGTTATAACAAGACGTTTTCCGCTATTTACACTTTCTGTAAAATAGTGTATTATCACAGTACAGCTTATCCAATGGCATGAGGATGCCGCAGGTTTTAAATGCCGCTTTTTTAGGCATTTAGGACATAAGCTCATATCTTTATCCCACAACCCTTTCTTTGGCGGACCGCCCAGCGGTTCGCCCTTTTTTTATTTTGACTATAACATTATGTTAATTTACTCTGTTAATTTACTAAATTAGCAAATGTCACGCTTGCCAAATGGGGATTAAACGCAGTATACTGTTTGGTACGAAATGTTTTAGTCCGACAGATTCAAGGTTTTTAGCTGTTCAGCAGTTCGAACACCGGCTGCCGGCCACCGTGCTTAAAGGAACTGGGTATGACTGCTTATATACGTCCGCTGGATAAAAGAATACTGATCGTTACCGGGCATTACGGCAGCGGCAAAACAGAGTTCGCCGTCAGCTATGCGCTTTTAACGGCACGCTCAGGCGCGCGCCGTTATCCGAAGACGGCACTCATTGATCTTGATATCGCCAACCCGTATTTCCGGTCCAGAGAACGGCGGGACATGCTGGAGGCTGCGGGGATCGGCGTCTATGGCAGCTTATATAAAACGGAAATAACGGCGGAGCTCCCGGCACTGTCGGCAACCGTGCGTACGCCGCTTGAGGATGAGGACTGCTTTGTCATCGTCGACGCTGGCGGCAACGACAGCGGCGCGCTCGTCCTGAACCAGTTTAAAAAGTACTTCACGCCGGACAAAACGGCTGTTTCAGCCGTCCTCAACGCCAACAGGCCCCAAACGCGCGATATCGAGGGCGCCAGCCATCATTTATCCGCTATTGAGTACGCCACCGGCCTTAAAATTGAGGGCATTATCAACAACACGCACCTCCTTCGGGAGACAACGCCCGACACGATAAAAAAAGGCCACGCGTTCTGTGAGACTGTCTGCGGCCAAACCGGGCGTGCGCTTTGGTGCGACTGTTATCCCCAGCCGCTTGTAGCGCGTGAAGACCTTACGGGCGTATCCGATTATTTGATGCCGCTCGGCCTGTATATGCGGCCGACCTGGCTGGACCGGTAGTCTTAACGGACAAGCCGTATCCGGTTTATACATGAGCTTGTACACATACCGAAAGGAGCAAATATATGGCAAAATTCCAAGTCCTGTTCAACAATGAAAAATGCAAGGGCTGCGAGCTGTGCCGTTCGTTCTGCCCGAAAGGGATCATTGTCATGAGCACCGTCATCAATAACAAGGGCTACCGGCCCGCCTCCATCTCCCGGCAGGAGGAATGCATCGGGTGCCAGTCCTGTGCGCTCGTATGCCCCGACGGCGCGATTGAGATCTATAAAGAGGAGGAAAATCAGTGACCGAAAAAGTTTTAATGAAAGGTAACGAGGCGTTTGCCGAAGCGGCAATCCGCGGCGGCGCCCGTTTTTATTTCGGATATCCGATCACGCCGCAAAGCGAGATCCCCGAGTACATCTCACGCGAGCTGCCCAAACGCGGCGGCACGTTTTTGCAAGCCGAAAGCGAGCTGGGCGCCATCAACATGACATACGGCGCCGGCGCCGCCGGCGGCAATGCCTTTATTTCCTCCTCGTCGCCCGGCATTTCCCTCATGCAGGAGGGCATGAGCTTTTTATGCTCGTCGGAAGTGCCCGCCGTTATACTGAATGTCTCGCGCGGCGGCCCCGGTATCGGCGGAATCCAGCCCGGACAGGCCGATTATTACCAGATGACGCGCGGCGGCGGCAACGGCGATTATAAGATTCCGACGTTCGCCCCGGCCGGCATCCAGGAAGCGATTGACCTCATTTACGAGGCCGTACCGCTCGCCGATCACTGGCAGAATCCCATCGCCATATTGGCCGACGGCATCATGGGCCAGATGATGGAGCCCGTCACGCTCCCCCAGCCGCGCCCCTTCGTGAAGGAGGATGAGATACCGGCCAAAAAGCCCTGGGCCATTGTCGGTTACGGCGAAGACGACGGCAAGCGCCAGATTGTCAAGTCCCTGCGTATGCAGCCGGACGACCTGGAGCGCCACGTAGAAAAGCTCTTCCGCAAATATGAGCTGGCTAAAAAAGAACTCTGCCGTTACGAAACCGTCGGCCTGGAGGACGCGGACCTCGTGTTCGTGGCGTTCGGCACCGTCTCGCGTCTGGCCCGGGAGGCTATTGACCTTCTGGCCGCTCAGAATATCAAGGCCGGCCTCATCCGCCCCATCTCACTGTGGCCGTATCCGTACGCAGCGTTTGACGAAATCAGCCCCAAGACAAAGGTCGTCATTTCTGCCGAGCTGTCGATGGGCCAGATGATCGACGATGTCAAGATGGGCGTATGCGGCCGTTATCCCGTTGAGCTCATTCACCGCACCGGCGGCATGGTGCCCACGTCTATCGAGCTGGCGGAGCAGGCTAAGGAAATCTATCTCGCCGCGCGCAAGGAGGGCTGAACATGAAACCTGTATTTACCGTTACGAAAGGCATGACGCCCGTCGATACGAGCTACTGCCCCGGCTGCACGCACGGCGTGGCGCACCGGATCATCATGGAAACGCTGGAGGAAATGGGAAAGCTCGGCCAGACCATCGGCGCAGCACCCATCGGCTGCAGCGTTCAGGCACATAAATTTATGAACATCGACATGTGCGAGTCCGCCCACGGGCGCGCGCCCGCGGTAGCCACCGGTATTAAGCGCGTTCATCCCGACAAGCTTGTCTTCACTTATCAGGGCGACGGCGACCTGGCGTCCATCGGCACGGCGGAAATTATCCACGCGGCCGTGCGCGGCGAAAAATTCTCGACGTTTTTTATTAACAACTGCATCTACGGCATGACGGGCGGCCAGATGGCCCCGACAACGCTGATCGGCCAGCGCTCCACAACGTCCCAGGACGGGCGCACCGTCGAGCAGGCGGGCATGCCGGTTAAAATGTGCGAGCTGCTGTCCACCATAGACGGCGCCGTATACGTCGAGCGCGTGGCGCTGGATACGCCGGCACACATCCGTCAGGCTAAGAAGGCCGTGAAACGCGCGTTTGAGGTTCAGGAAAAAAAGCTGGGCTTTGCCTTCGTGGAGATGCTCTCCACCTGCCCGACCAACTGGGGCCTCACGCCGTATGACGCCATGAAATGGCTCGGGGATAATATGACGCCTTACTATCCTCTCGGAATTTACAGAAAGCCGGAGGATGTACAATGACACATAAGTTATTTTTCGCCGGCTCCGGCGGCCAGGGCATACTCTTAATGGGCCAGATGATCACTTACGCGGCCATGCTGGAGGATAACGCCTCGACATTCTTTCCATCGTACGGGCCTGAAATGCGCGGCGGCACCGCCAACTGTACCGTCGTCGTCTCGGACAAGCCGGTCAGCTGTCCGCTCATCTACGAGGCGGACGCCCTCGTCGTCATGAACCTGCCGTCGCTGATCAAGTTTGAGCCGATGGTTAAGCCCGGCGGCGTCATCCTCATCAACAGTTCTATCATCGATCAGCCCGCCAAACGGGAGGATATAACCGTTAAAAACATCCCTGTCAACGAAATCGCCCTGGAGCTCGGCAACGAAAAGGTTGCCAACATGGTTATGCTGGGCGCACTCGTGCGCGCAACGGGCGTGGTGTCTGAGTCCGCTATAGAACAGGTTATGAAAAAGACGTTTACGGGCAGCAAAGCCAAGCTGATTGGCCTCAATATGAAAGCGTTTGCCTATTTATAAAAATAAAAAAGACTTGTATCCGGACCCAGAATCATTTATAGGGCACCGCTCTTAACTCCGGGCGGCCTGTACAAGTTGACTAATATAAAGATAAGGAAGTGTTAGCTGTGGTGAAGAAAAATCTTGATTGGGCCAATCTTGATTTCAGCTATCGGAAAACAGATAAGAGCTATGTGTCCACATATAAAAACGGCGCTTGGGATAATGGACAGCTGACGGAGGACGGTACGATCACCATCAGCGAATGTGCCGGTGTCCTGCAGTATTGCCAGTCCGTTTTTGAAGGCCTCAAGGCCTATACGACCGAGGACGGCCGAATCGTCACCTTTCGCCCGGATATGAACGCCGCACGCATGGAAAGCAGCGCCAGGCGGCTTGAAATGCCGGTGTTCCCCCAGCAGCGATTTGTAGACGCGACCATTGAAATAATTAAGGCCAACGCCGCTTATGTCCCGCCATATGGCTCGGGCGCGACGCTTTACGTGCGTCCGTTCATGTTCGGCAGCGGCCCGGTCATCGGTGTCGCGCCGTCAACGGAATACCAGTTCCGTATTCTTGCCACGCCTGTCGGCCCGTATTTTAAAGGCGGCGTCCGCTCACTGACTTTATGCGTGAGCGACTTTGACCGCGCAGCCCCCTACGGAACCGGCAACATCAAGGCGGGACTTAATTATGCCATGAGCCTGCACGCCATTGTTACCGCGCACAAAAACGGCTTTGACGAAAATATGTATCTCGACGCGTCGACCCATACGAAGGTTGAGGAAACCGGCGGCGCTAACTTTATTTTCGTTACACAGGATAACAAGATTATCACGCCGAAGTCGAGCAGCATTTTGCCGTCGATTACGCGCCTGTCCCTTTTGCATATCGCCCGGGAATATCTGGGCCTCGAGGTCGAGGAGAGAGAAATTCTCCTCACCGAGGTCAAGAGTTTCGTCGAGTGTGGCCTATGCGGTACGGCGGCCGTCATCTCGCCGGTTGGTAAAATAGTCGACCATGGTGAAGAGCTTGTCATGACGGGCAGTGCCAACGGCATGGGCCCCGTAACGCAAAAGCTTTACGACACACTGACAGGTATTCAGATGGGCCGCATCGAAGCCCCGAAAGGCTGGATCCAGGTCATTGAATAACAGGCGATGGGACACTCCAAATCATCTCAACAGGAGGAGTTGTGTGTGAAGGACGTAAAAATAGTTGATATTTCTCTGCGCGAGAGCGCCGAGCTCTTTGCTTCCGGCCTGAGCTTTAAGCAAAAGATCGAAATGGCCAAGCTTCTCGAAAAGCTTAAGATTGATACGATTGAAACGAGCGCCGTATCAGAAAAGGCGACAGACGCCGTTTTGGTGCGCACGCTTTCCACGATGCTCGACAGCTGTGTTGTCTGTGTGCCCGTCTCGCTTGACCGCACCGAGATCGACCGCGCCTCAGCCGCCCTGTCAAAGGCTAAAAACGCCCGGCTTAACGTGATAGTGCCGACATCAACCGTCCAGATGGAATATGTCTACCGGCTCAAGGCCGATAGTGTTTTAAGCCAGATAAAAGAAGCCGTGGCGTATTGCGCGTCTGTCTGCCCCTCTGTCGAGTTCACAGCCGAAGACGCCACGCGCAGCGAGCCGGATTTTTTATCAGCCGTCATTGACGCGGCCATCCGGAACGGAGCCTCGGTGATCACGCTGTGCGATTCCACCGGCGAGAAAACGCCGGACGAGATCGCCGCTTTTATTGAAACGCTGCATCAGAAAACGCCGGCGCTGGAGAGCGTTTTGCTGTCACTGCATTTAAAGGATAACCTGGGCATGGCGTCGGCCTCGGCACTGGCCGCCGTGTCCCACGGCGTCGGGCAGTTTAAGGTCTCTTTCAATGGCGGGGCCGGACATCTGTCCCTCGAACAGTTTTTAAATATCCTCAAGGTGCGCGGCGAGGCGCTCGGTATTGAATACGCAACAAATGTGACAGAGCTGTTCCGCACCTGCCGCCAGTTGGACGCCATCACGGGTACCGGGCGTTCCGGATTGGCCGCGCGTGCGCTCCCAGCCGAAAGCGCCGTCCCGGCATCCCGGGAAGCGCTTGGCCCCGATTCCGGCATGGAAGCTGTGGCGCGGCGTATCGGCCAGCTCGGCTATGACGTCGACGACGAGGACTTAGACGAGATCTACCGTCTTTTCACGGAAATTGCCGGGCAAAAAAAAGTGGACGACCGCGATCTCGAGGCGCTGGTGGCCGAGGCCGCCGGCCGGGCTCACCCCACGTATCAGCTGGACACCTATGTCATTAACAGCGGCAACGCCATTACGGCCACCGCTTTCGTCCGTGTTTTGAAAGACGACAAGCCGCTTCAGGCCATCTCTATCGGTGACGGGCCGATTGACGCGGCATTTTTAGCCATCGAGCAGATTCTTGAGAGCCAGTACGAGCTGGAGGAATTCCATATCCAGGCCGTTACGGAAGGGCGTGAGGCCATGGGCGACGCTCTTGTCAAGCTCCGCTACGCCGGAAAGCTTTATTCGGGCCGGGGCCTGTCGACCGATATCGTCGGTGCGAGCATCCGCGCATATCTCAGCGCCGTCAATAAGATTATCAGTGAGGAGAAGGGCCTATGAAACTTTCCTACTTCACGGGCAACTGGCCGAATTTATCCTGGAACGAACACTGTGACCTGGCCGACGTCATGGGCCTGTCCGGCCTGGAGCTCCGATTTACATCAGCTGATGCTCAGAAATTTTTCGACAGTGCACGCTCAGCCGAGCAGCGGCCTTTTCTGCGCCGCCTTATTGACCGCAAGCTGACGGTTCCCTGCGTCACGGTCGAGGTTTCGCTTGCCGCCGCGGATAAAAACGATGCGCTTCAAAACACTGCGGACGCCATTCTTTTAGCGTCGGCGCTTGATTCGCCGTATGTCTGCATGGATATGCTGGTTGAAGACAAGGACGGCGAGGAGCGCGCCGCTGTGCTCCTCAGCGAAATCCTGCCGCTGGCTGAATCGGAAGACCGCGTGCTGCTGATTGAAACGAAAGGTCTTTATTCAGATACAGCGGAGCTGTGCCGCCTTTTAGACCGCTTCGCCTGCGATCATTTAGCCGCGCTGTGGAATATTCATAATCCATACGTCTTCGCGCAGGAATCCGCGGACGCAACCATCCAGAATCTCGGCGCATATGTCAAATATGTGCGTGTCAGCGACTCCGAGCAGGCCGGCGATACCATACGCCCGTGCCTCATCGGCGACGGGCTTGTCCCCATCGCCGATATGGCGGCGGCCCTACGCTCCATTGATTACAACGGGGCGCTGTCGCTCCAGTCTAATCTCGACGACGAGGCGCTGAGCGACCCCGATATTGTATTGCCGCATTACGTCAACGTTATGAGCCGGATCATCAAGCTCCGGGAGCGCGGCGATAAATACTTTAAAAATAAGCGCGGGACCGGCAAGTTCATCTGGCCGAAGGATGAGCTGATCGATCTGACTTTTTCCGAGGTGCTCGACCGGGTCACCGAGGAGTTTCCCGATCAGTATGCCTTCCGTTACACAACGCTGGACTATACGCGGACCTATGCCGAATTTAAAGAGGACGTGGATACCTTTGCCCGTTCCTTGATCGCGCTGGGCGTTAAGCCCGGCGACAAAGTAGCCGTTTGGGCCACAAACGTACCCCAGTGGTTTATAACGTTCTGGGCTACCGTCAAAATCGGCGCGGTGCTCGTGACGATCAACACGGCCTATAAAATCCGTGAAGCCGAGTATCTTCTCCGCCAGGCCGATGTCCATACGCTTGTTCTGATTGACGGCTACAGAGATTCCGACTATGTATCCATTATCAAGGAACTGTGCCCGGAGCTCAGCTACACGCCGGCCGATAAGCCGCTGCACTGCAAGCGCCTGCCGTTTTTACGCCATGTCGTCACCGTCTCATCCACACAGAAGGGCTGCCTGACCTGGGAGGACGCCGTGGCGCTCTCCGACACCGTCCCGGCGGAGGAGGTTTACAAGCGGGCCGCCCTTGTTAATAAAGACGACGTGTGCAACATGCAGTACACCTCCGGCACCACGGGCTTTCCCAAGGGTGTTATGCTCACGCACTACAATATCGTCAACAACGGCAAGTGCATCGGCGACCGTATGGATCTGTCGACGGCCGAACGCATGATGATCCACGTGCCAATGTTCCACTGCTTCGGCATGGTGCTTGCGATGACAGCCTCCATGACCCACTCGGCCGCCATGTCTCCCCTGCCGTACTTTTCACCGAAGTCGGCGCTCACCTGCATCAAGCAGGAGCGCATAACGTGCTTCCACGGCGTGCCGACCATGTTTATCGCCATGCTCGAGCACAAGGACTTTAACCCCGCCGACTTTTCGTATATGCGTACCGGCATCATGGCCGGCTCACCCTGCCCCATATCCGTCATGCGCGACGTGGTCGACAAAATGAATATGTCGGAGATCACCATCGTCTACGGGCAGACAGAGGCCTCTCCCGGCTGTACAATGAGCTCCACGGACGATCCTCTGGATGTTCGTGTGGCAACTGTAGGCCGATCGCTGCCGCAGATCGAATGTAAGATTGTAGACCCGGAGACGGGTGAAGATTTACCGGACAACGAAACGGGTGAATTTGTCGCGCGCGGGTATAATATTATGAAGGGGTACTATAAAATGCCCGCGGCCACGTCCCAGGCCATCGACAAGGACGGCTGGCTGCACACCGGTGATCTGGCCTGCCGCACACCCGTGGGCAATTACCGCATCACGGGACGCCTCAAGGACATGATCATCCGGGGCGGCGAGAATATCTACCCGAAGGAAATTGAAGAATTTCTGTATACACACGATAAAATCAAGGATGTTCAGGTCATCGGCGTGCCGTCGGAGGCCTACGGCGAGGAGATCATGGCCTGCATCGTTCTCAAAGACGGCGAAACCATGACCGAACAGGACGTCAAGGATTTTGTATACGCCAATATGGCCAAGCACAAGGTCCCCAGCTTTGTTGATTTTGTGGATGAGTTCCCCATGAACGCCGCCGGCAAGATCCTTAAATACAAGATGCGGGAAGACGCTGTTCAAAAGCTCGGGCTGCACAAAGCCGCTTCCATTGAAACGGCTTAGGGCCTGAAACGACCTGTTAAAGAAGGAACGGCTATGAATATTTTCTCACGCGCTGCTTCAGCCTTAATACTTTGCCTGCTTATGGCCGCTATGTTCACTGCCTGCTCACCGGACACATCCCAGGACGCCACCACCAACGTATCACCGTCCGGGACTCTGGGCGCGGCGACATCGGACGTCCAAGCGCCGACCGGCGAAACGCCTTCAGCATCAGCTTCAGAGCCATCCGAGAGCACGGCGCCGGCCGCAGCCGTCACGGCATCGCCCGAATCAATCGTCTACGAAAACACAACCTACGGCTTTGATTTTATTCTGCCGGAAACGTGGGAGGGCTACACCGTACTAACGGAAGAGTGGGAGGCCCGCGATATCACAGGTGAAGACGGCGTCGTAGCCACGGGACCGGAGCTTCTGATCCGAAGCCCGAAATGGACAGAAGAAAATCCGACCCAGGATATCCCGATCATGATTTTTACCCCGGACGTCTGGGAACAGGTTCTAAACGAGCAGTTGGCCGTTTCTGCCGCGCCCGTCCCGCCCAGCGAGCTTGGGCGCAACAGCAAATATGTCTTTGCCCTGCCGCCACGGTATAATTTCGCTTATCTGCCCGGCTGGGAAGACGTTCAAAATATACTGGACGGCGGCGCGCTCAACCCGACTGAAAGCTTTAATTAAAAACGCAAAAACAGGAGGGACTCGTCGTCTCTCCTGTTTTTTGACGCGTTGATACTATAGAAAATGACTGGCCAGGTCATCTGCTCTCAGACCGACGGGATCAGCTCGATAAAATCCAAAGCCTCTTTTGATACGTCGCTGGTCCGCCATGCGATGACGCTGTAGGGCGCGTCCGGCTGTAGCGGCGCCGGGAAAAAAGCCAGGTCTGCCTCTGTCACCTCTTTTTCCCTGTACGTAATAAGCGCCATACCTTTTCCTTGCTTGACAGCCAGTATAACGGACGGGAAATTCGGCAGATGAAGAATTTGCCTGGGCGTAAACCCAATCTGGAGGCACCGTTCCAGCTCGTTATGCTCCGTATAGCTGGGTGAGACAAAATAGAAGACCTCGCCGTTCAGTTCAGAAATCGGCAGGGTTTCGTTGGCGGCCAGCGGGTGGCTGCTCGACATTACGATATAAAATTCCTGCTTTTCAAATCTTTTATAGGAGACATCCTTGAGTTTATCCACCACAAAGTCAGCCGTGTGTATGAGGTCTGCCTGCCCTGTTAAAAGCGCGTTCCTCAGCTCCTTGAATTCAAACAGCTCTTCCACGACGGCCACATCCGGATAAGCTCTTTTATACGTTTCCACAGCCTGACGGTACGCACTGCTGGAGCGCCCGGACGTGTAAAACGAGGTGTGGCTGGCGATATGCAAAAGCATTTTCGGCGGTGCGGAAATAATCTGCGCGTCTTTAAACGCCTTAAGAATTTTATTATACAGCGGATACAGCTCGCTGCGTAAAAATTCGCCTTCCCTTGTCAGCTCGACACCGTGGCTCTTTCGAACAAAAAGCGTAAGCCGACTCACCTTCTCGAGCCGGCTGATGATCTTGCTCAGCGCCGGCTGCGATATATACATGACTTTTGCCGCTTCCGTAAAACTCAGATATTCGGCTACGGTAAGAAACGCCACTATTTGCTGAAGCGTTATATCAAGCATCCCTATCACATCCAATATGAGATTGCCGGCTACCGCGGCGTATTTTTAGTACCTTTTTCATAGTATACCATAGACGGCATTAAGACGCCAACAAGCGTTTCGCATTCATTTTTTGTACAATATAACTGCGCGTCTGAACTTAATCTTATTTATATTAATCCACACATAAATTGATACAATCTACACAACAGCGCCGGGATAAAAATCCCGGCGCTGTTTTACACTATATCTAGCTAAACGCTACCCAGTTTTATGCCTTGATCTTTTTGATGGCCTCGGTGAGAACAGGAAGGACCTGCTTGAGATTCCCGACGATACCGTAGTCCGCCACCTCAAAAATCGGAGCTTCAGCGTCACGGTTAATAGCGATAACGACATCGGAACCGGACATACCGGCCAGATGCTGGATCGCGCCGGAGATACCGCAGGCGAAATACAGCTTCGGCGTCACGGTTTTACCCGTCTGGCCGACCTGTGTAACCTGGGGAATCCAGCCCGCATCAACAGCGGCACGGGATGCGCCGACGGCGCCGCCCATGAGGCTCGCGAGCTCCTTGAGCATTTCAAAGCCTTCCTCGCTGCCGACACCGCGGCCACCAGCGATAACGACCTCGGCGTCCTCGAGCTTAACACCCTCGCCGACCTCGGTGATCTTCTCTACCACAGCGGTGCGGATCGTACCGGCCGGTATGGCAATGTCTTCTGTAATAACTTCAGCCGTGCGCGCCGTGTCGGGCTCACTGGGTTTAAACACGCTGGCACGGACTGTGCCCATCTGGGGACGGGCTTCAGGGCACTCGATAACGGCTAAGGAGTTGCCGCCGTACACCGGACGCGTCCACTGTACAACGCCGGTCGACGCATCGATATCGGCAGCCAGGCAGTCGGCGGAAAGGCCTGTTTTCAGCCGGGCGGCCAGACGCGGGGCCAGGTCACGGCCGTTAATCGACACGCCAATAAGAAGCGTCGCGGGTTTGTACTTGTTAACAAGCTGCTCTAAAGCATACGTGTAGCCATCCGTTGAGTAATCGGCAAAATCCGCACCGTCCACAACGATGACCTGGTCCGCGCCGTACGAAGTCGCAGCCGCAACAGCCGCGTCCACGCCGCTGCCGATGACGACGGCGACGGCTTTCTCACTCACGGCGTCGGCCAGCTTGCGCGCGCCGACAACCATTTCAAGGCCGACTTTTTTGGCCTGGCCATTCTCTGTTTCTACAACAGCCCAAATATTTTTGTAATCGCTCATGTTCCAGCTCCTCCTTATAAGACGCCGGCGTCACTGAGGAGCGCCACCAGCTTTTCAACGGACTCTTCGGCAGTTTCTTCCTCAATCTTGACGCCGCCTTGTTTCCGCTCCGGAACAAATTCCTTGACCACCTTTGTGGGTGATCCGCTCGCGCCGACAGAACCAGCATCCAGCGACAGGTCGGCCGCCGTCAAAACAGGGATCGTCGCGCGGTTGGCCGCCATCTTCGTCTTAACGGACGCGTAGCGCGGCTCATAGGGCGTCTGAGACATTGTCACGACGACGGGCAGCTCCGCCGCCACCACGTTGACACCGTCGTCCGACGGGCAATTGGCCTTGATCTTGCCGCCGTCCACCGTCAACTCCATGGCGGAGGTGATCTGGGGATAACCCAGATACTCGGCCAGCTGCGGGCCGACATGGCCCGTATCGCCGTCGGCGGCCTGCTTGCCGCACATGATCATATCGAAGGGCTGTCCCTCGGCCGCTTCAATGGCCTTAACGGCGGCGCACAGCACGGTGCTGGTTGCCAGCGTGTCTGAGTCGGCCAGTGAATCGTCGCTAATCATATAGGCCTTATCGGCACCGACGGACAGGCAGCTTTTAAGCGCGCTCTTTGTCTTCTCGCCGCCCATCGTCACGACAATGACCTTCGTCGCCGCGTCAGCGTCCTTGATGCGGACAGCTGTCTCCAGCGCGTAAGTGTCGTATTGGTTGACGATGTCCGGCACGCCGTCCATAATCATAACCTGTTTGGCCGAATCGACTTTGATTTTTTCGATATCCGGCACCTGCTTGATACATACCAGTATGTTCATCCGATTTACTCCTTTTCTATTTACCTAACACCTGGCCGGCAATAACCATTTGCTGGACCTGTGATGTGCCTTCAAAGATGGTGAGAACGCGGGCGTCGCGGTACAGGCGCTCGATGGGATATTCCTTGATATAGCCGTAACCACCGAACATCTGCAGAGCGTTGCTGACGACCTCAAGCGCCGTCTCCGTCGAGAAATACTTCGCCATGGATGCTTCCTTCGTGACGTCCTGCTTCATATCCATGAGATACGCCGCATTGTAGACCATGAGGCGCGCCGCGTTGAGCTTGGCTTCCATATCAGCAATCATAAACCGCAGACCCTGGAAGTCCGCCAGGCGCTGGCCGAACTGCTTGCGCTCCAGCATATACGGAACGGCCAGATCCATCGCGCCCTGCGCCACGCCGATACCCTGGCAGGAAACGCCGATACGCCCGGTGTTGAGCGTCTTCATAGCCGTAATAAAGCCTCTGTCCACTTCGCCCAGAATGCATTCCTTCGGTACGCGAACATCCTCTAAAACAACGTCGCTCGTGGCCACGCCGTGCAGACCCATTTTTTCCTCGTTCTTACCCAGAGAAACGCCGGGCAGACTCATATCCACGATAAAGCTCGTGATACCTTTGGCGCCTTTTTCGGGATTTGTCTTGGCAAAAACAACCGTGTTTTGTGCAAAGGGCGCGCCGGTGATAAAGCATTTGCGTCCGTTAATGATATAGCTGTCGCCATCCTCGATGGCCCGCGTTGTCATGGAACCGGCATCGCTGCCCGCGCCGGGCTCGGTCAGGCCAAAGGCCATAAACTCCTCGCCGCTGCAGATTTTCGGAATATACTTTTGCTTTTGCTCCTCGGTCCCGGCCAGCAGCATCGGGGCTGTCGACAGTGAGTTGCAGGAGGACATAACAAGGCTGGCGGCAATGCTCACCTTGCAGATTTCCTCCATGACGCATACGTACGAGCGCGTATCCAAACCCAGTCCGCCGTATTCCTCCGGAATTTTAAGGCCGAAGAACCCCATTTCAGCCATCATGTCGTAGATATGCTGGGGCATTTCGTCCTTCTGATCAATCTCAGAAGCGATAGGCGCTAGCTCTTTTTCAGCGAATTCTCTCGCCAGGCCGCGTATATCATTGTGGTCCTCGTTGAAAAACATATCTTTCCCTCCGAAATTATTGATTTAAAAGGTTTATATTATCATTTCAGCGCGGCCCCCTTTTTACACGGCCTTACGCATTGATAAATACGATGTGCATTTTACAGGTGTTTGATTCCCGTCGTCAGCTTTTCAGCCGTTTTTCCAGTGCGTCAACCTGGGCCTTCATCTCCTTGGGCAGCTTATCGCCCAGCTCGTCATAATACGCGCGGATCGATTCGGCCTCCCAACGCCATTTATCAAGGTCAACCTCCAGCAGCTCATCCATCGCCGCCTCCGTGATATCGAGACCCGTCGTATCGATCGCGCCTTTGGCCGGCATGTTGCCGATCGGGGTTTCGACGGCCTCGCCGGCCCCCGATACGCGCTCGATAACCCATTTGATGACGCGGCTGTTATCACCGAACCCGGGCCAGATGAACTTCCCGTTTTCGTCTTTTCTGAACCAGTTGACGTAGAAGATGCGTGGCAGCTTATCCTTTGATGCGCTCCGGCCGATTTTAAGCCAGTGCTCCAGATAGTCGCAGACATGATACCCGATAAACGGGCGCATGGCAAACGGGTCACGTCGGACCTGGCCGATTTTATCGGAAATAACGGCGGCCGTGATCTCCGAACCCAGAATGGAGCCCAGAAAAACACCGTGCTCCCAGTTTAAGCTCTCGTGCACGAGCGGAATCGTCGATGGGCGGCGTCCGCCGAAGAGAATCGCCGAGATCGGCACGCCCTTGGGGTCCTCCCATTCGGGCGCGATGGACGGACACTGGCTGGCCGGCGCCGTAAAGCGCGCGTTTGGATGCGCGGCGGGCGTTTCAGCTCCGGGCGCCCAGTCGTTGCCTTTCCAGTCGATCAGATGGTCCGGCGCGTCGTAGCCGATACCCTCCCACCACACGTCGCCGTCGTCGGTGAGGGCCACGTTTGTGAAGATCGTATTTCTTTCAATACTCTTCATGGCGTTAGGGTTGGACTTGGCCGAGGTGCCGGGCACAACGCCGAAAAAGCCGGCTTCCGGATTGATGGCATACAGGCGTCCGTCCTCGCCAAATTTCATCCAGGCGATATCGTCGCCGACCGTTTCCACCTTCCAGCCGGGAAGCGTCGGTATCAGCATCGCAAGATTTGTCTTACCGGTGGCGCTCGGGAAAGCACCCGTAACGTATTTCTTATTTCCCTGCGGATCTGTTATGCCGAGAATCAGCATATGCTCGGCCAGCCAGCCCTCGTCACGCGCCTGAACCGACGCGATGCGCAGCGCAAAGCATTTCTTGCCCAGGAGGGCGTTGCCGCCGTAACCCGAGCCATAGGACCAGATCATCCGCTCCTCAGGGAAGTGGCTGATATATTTCTGCTCCATCGGTGCGCACGGCCAGGCTTTATCCGGCTGTCCCGGCTCCAGCGGATAACCAACGGAATGAAGGCATTTGACAAAGTCGCCTTCGCCAAGTTCGTCGAGAACTTTTGTGCCGGTGCGCGTCATAATTTGCATATTGACGACAACGTAAGGACTGTCGGTGATTTCCACGCCGATCTTGGAAATCGGCGAGCCCAACGGGCCCATGCAGAACGGAATGACATACATCGTCCGCCCCTTCATGCAGCCTGTATACAGCCCGGTCATCGTTTTCTTGAGCTCGTCCGGATCGATCCAGTTGTTCGTGGGGCCCGCGTCCTTTTTATTTTTGGATGCAATGAACGTACGGTCCTCCACGCGGGCAACATCTGAAGGATGACTTCGGAACAAGTAGCAGCCCGGCCGCTTTTCGGGGTTCAGTTTGATGGACATTCCCTTTTCAACCGTTTCTTCCAGAAGCCGGTCATGTTCCTCCTGAGAGCCGTCGCACCAATAAACGCGATCCGGCTTGCACATTTTTTCGACAGAGTCCACCCAATCCTGCAATTTTTTGTTTTTCATAGCAAAACCCTCTATTTCACTGGTTTTTTGCGCTTATTCCCTCTTTATAAAAGTTAATGTACATTAACGAAGCGCCTGACGTTATTCGGTCGCCATTTCAGCCAGGTGATCTGAGATAATCAGCCTGGTGTCCGGTGCGGCCTGCACGTCCTCGGCCGTACAGCCGGGGGCGATTTCGGTGCGTACAATCCCATTGTCCGTCTATTTCCATCACGCCCATCTTCCGTAATGAGGCATTACGCCCAATAGGTTAGACGACAACCTTATCTGTTCGGTTAGGAGCGGATTGGCATCTGTTACTTCATAACAGCAGTCAGCACGTCTTCAATCCACTCAGCTCGACAACTTTTCTAATGGCTCGGCGCTGTTACTGGTAGACATAAAAGCCTTTACCGGTTTTCCGGCCCAGCAGGCCGCCCCTCACCATGTTCTTGAGCAGAAGACACGGACGATATTTAGGATCACCCGTCTCTTCGTGAAGCCTGTTCATAATGTGCAAAACGACATCGTTGCCGACAAGGTCGGACAATGCCAGCGGCCCCATCGGGTGATTTGCACCCATCTGCATGGCCTTGTCGATATCTTCGGCGGATGCGATACCGTCATGGAGAACGGTGATCGCTTCGTTGATCATCGGAATCAAAATCTTATTGACAATGAAGCCTGGACCGTCCTTGACCTCTACCGGCTCCTTGCCAATGGTCACTGAAAGATCGTAAACCGCCTTAAACGTCTCATCGGACGTAAAGAGGCTGCGGATAACCTCAATGAGCTTCATCACCGGCACGGGATTGAAAAAGTGCATGCCGATAAATTTGTCTTTCCGGCTGACGGCGCCCGACAGCTCGGCGATGGACAAAGACGACGTGTTGGTGGCAAAAATCGTCTCCGGCTTGCAGATACCGTCCAGCGTCTTATACAGCTCCGTCTTGATCTTAACGTCCTCAATGATCGCTTCGATAACCAAATCGGCATCCGCCGATTTCTGCAGATCTGTCGTAAAGGTGATGTGCGACATCATATCCTGTTTTTCTTCAGCCGACAGCTTGCCTTTTTCAACCATGCGTGTCACAGACTTTTCAAGCTTGGCGCTGGATTTGGCAATGATTTCATCCGTGATGTCGCGCACGACAACGTCAAAACCTTTTCGAGCAAAAACCTGGGCAATATCGGTCCCCATTGTTCCGGCTCCGATAACGCTGATTTTTTTCATATTAATCCCCCATGCGCTACGCACACAAATAGTTTTGTTGATTCCAGTTGCTTGGTCGTCTCCATAATGCTGCACACGAGACGCAACAGGAACGTTCGTGGTCGTGTGAATAATATTCACACGACCAGTCCGTTTACGGTGTAGTAGCTATTTGTTTTTAAATGAAGTGACCTTGCTCTTGTTTAAAAAGGCGGTCATGGCGTCTTTTTGATCCTCGGTGGCAAAACAGACGGCAAACGCCTGCGCTTCGTAGGAGAGGCCCGTTCGTATGTCGCACTGCATGCCCTTATTAATGGCATCCTTGCTTTGCCGTACGGCAATCTGCGCGTTGGCCGCGATTTTGTTTGCCATCTCCATTGTGGTGGTTATCAGTTCTTTGTCGGCCACAACCTTGCTGACCAGCCCGATTGCGTGTGCCTCATCAGCGCTGATCGTCTCAGCCGTTAAGATGAGTTCCTTGGCTTTAGACGCGCCGACAATTCTGGACAGTCGCTGCGTTCCGCCGAAACCCGGCGTGATTCCAAGCCCGACCTCCGGCTGACCGAATTTGGCCCGCTCGCCGGCAATCCTGATATCACAGGCCATTGCCAGCTCACAGCCGCCGCCCAGAGCATAGCCGTTTACGGCGGCTATGCTGGGCTTTGCCAGATCTTCAATTTTACAAAATAGTTCGTTTGCGTTCTCAGCGAAGGCTTTGGCTTCTACGGCGCTGAAATCCTTCATTTGGGAAATATCCGCGCCGGCGACGAACGCTTTGCCAGCACCCGTAAGCACAATGACATAGACGTTTTCATCGGCCTCAGCCTGGCATATCGCCTCGGCAAGATCCTGCAGAACGTTTGTGTTTAATGCGTTGAGTGCTTCGGGCCGGTTGATAGTCAAAACGGCAACATGCCCGTTAACTTCATAAGAGACGTTCATCGGCCTTCATTCCCTTCGTTCGTTATTAATTTATTCGGCACGAATCAGCGGTTTGGCTGATAACCCAGCTCAATACCCGCAACGATGCCCATGTGAATGTTTGAGGTGCCCTCGAGTGTCTCAAACTGCTTGGCGTCTCTGAGCCACCTGCCGCACGGATATTCATCCGAATAACCGTAAGAGCCGTAGATCTTCATGGCCAGGTTGGCAGCGTGAACAGCCGCGTTGCAGCCGCAGAGCTTCGCCATGGAGGTCTCCTGCTGGCTGGGCATCTTGTTGTCCTTGAGCCAGGCAGCCTTATAAAGGAGCCACTTCGCGGCCTCGTCCTCCAGCTTCATCTCGGCGATTTGAGACTGAACCATCTGGAACTTGCCGATGGGCTGGCCAAACTGAGTACGCTCGTTGGCATACTGGACAGCACCCTCGAGAGCCGCTGCCGACAGTGCGGTTGCGCCTGTTGCGCAGCCCATACGTGTGTTGTTAAGCTGCCACATGCACATTTTAAAGCCTGCATTTTCCTTACCGAGAAGCGCATCCTTCGGAATTTTACAATCTTCGAAAACAAGCTCGGAGGTCGGTGCCGGCCACATGCCGACTTTCTTGTGGATTGGAATCCTTTCACAGCCTTCGAGATTTCTGTAGTCGACAACAAAGCAGGAAATGCCTTTAGCACCGGCAGTCGCATCAGTCTTTGCATAGACAAGTCCGACATCGCAGGTATGTCCGCCGGAGATCCACATTTTGCTGCCGTTTAAGAGGTAATGGTCACCCATATCCTTAGCCGTCATTTTCATGCTGGAAACGTCGGAGCCGGAGTTGGCCTCGGTGATGGCAAAGCTGCCGACTAATTCACCGCTGCAAAGGCCGGGAATATATTTTTGTTTTTGCTCCTCCGTGCCGTACTCGAGGATTGTGAGCGCCGGGCCCCAGACGTTGCCGCTGATGGACAGACGCCAGGACGTATGCACCTTGGCGATCTCATAAAGCGCCGCAACACCTTCCATCCAGCCCAGGCCATTTCCGCCGTATTCCTCGGGGATATTGAAGCCTAAAAGCCCCAGCTCTCCCAGTTGCGACAGAATCTCCCGGCGGTAGAAATGGTTTTCCTCGTCCTCTTCAATATGCGGTTTGATTTCTTTCTCCGCGAAGTCCCGTGCCAGATCGGCTATCATTTCTTGTTCTTCAGAAAATGCAAATTCCATAACAATGATCATACCTTTCGTAAAATATTCGGGCACAAAACGATCATACGACGATATGATCACCTTGCGCATCATTTGTCTTGAATAATTAGGTGCAAAGGCGTCTTAGGTTTTATAGCCCTGTCCGCCTATAAAGCCGTGAGACCTGGTTTTGCTCACGGCTTTTCTGGGTTATATGGGACGGCCCGTTCCGGAAGTTCTTAGCCGAGCGAAACGACGACCTCGCCGGTCTCCAGAGCCGCGCCTTTTTCGACGTGAATCTTTTTGACGGTGCCGGCGGCGGGCGCGACGATTTCGTTCTCCATCTTCATGGCTTCAAAAATGAGCAGAACCTGACCGGCCTTCACCTGCTCGCCCTCTTTCACGTTGATGGAGAGGACGGTGCCGGCCAGCGGCGCTGTCACATCACTGGCCGAGGCGGCCGGAGCTGCCGCGGCTTTCGGAGCAGCCTTCGGGGCGGGAGCAGCCTTTGGGGCAGGAGCAGCCTTCGGAGCGGGAGCCGGCGCAACTGCCTGGACCGTTTTTACTTCGGCGCCTTCATTTTCTTCAACGCCGACATCATAAGTCTTACCATTAATAGTGATCTTATAATTTTTCATATTCTTGTCTGTCTCCATTTATTTTAAATTCTTATACGTTGCGGATGAGTGGATTTACAGCCGGAATATTGGCGCTGATTTGACGAATGCTTCTAGTGCTGCGAATAAGCGGATTGTAGCCGCCCCCAACGTATTCCTGGAGCACGGCCGAAATGATGGCGAGTGTCTCCTCGCTAAGGCCGTTTTCTTTTTCAATGCGGCGCTCAAAGAAGCCCTTGGCAACCTGCGGGAAGAGCGCGTAGCTGAGTACGTCTTCCTCGGAACGGGCAAGGTCGCCGATTTCCGCCTTGAGCTTGTCGAATTCCGGCTCGAGAAGGTCGGCCGGACGGCACGTAATAACCTTGTCGTCGCCGATGACCTTTTTCTGGACCGCCGGGTCCACCGGGGCGGGAAGCTGACCGTATTCGCCGCGCAGAAGCGCTTTGGATTCCTTGGTCACCATCTTGTACCGTTCCCCGGCCAGGATGTTCATAACGGCCTGCGTGCCGACAATCTGACTCGTCGGCGTGACAAGCGGCGGGTACCCGAAGTCTTTGCGGACTTTTGGCACCTCGGCCATTACTTCGTAATACTTGTCTTCGGCCTTGGCTTCCTTCAGCTGGGATATGAGGTTCGAGAGCATGCCGCCCGGGACCTGATACGTCAGTGTATTGGTATCGACGCGGAGGATCTTCGGATCGATAAAGCCCTGCTCGGTGAGCTTTTCCGCAACACCTCTGAAATGCGCGGCGGCCCCACTGAGCTTTTCGAGATTGAGACCCGTGTCGCGGGCGTGGCCTTTCAGCGTAGCTACAAGCGGCTCCGTAGCCGGCTGCGACGTGCCGTTTCCTAAGGGCGACAGCGCGCAGTCCACGATGTCCACACCGGCCAGCGCCGCCATGAGGTAAACCATGTCGCCCGTGCCGGTTGTGTTGTGCGTATGCAGGTGGATGGGCACCTTAACACGCTTTTTCATTTTTTCAACAAGGCTGTACGCGTCCATCGGCAAAAGGAGATTGGCCATGTCCTTGATGCAGATGACATCCGCGCCCATATCCTCCAGCTTCAGCGCCAGATCGATAAAATACTGCTCGTTATGGATGGGGCTGATCGTATAGCTCATCGCGGGCTCTGCCAGCCCGCCGTATTCCTTGACGCACTTCATGGCCTTTTCAAGGTTTCTCGTGTCGTTGAGCGCATCGAAGATTCGGACGACGTCAATACCGTTCTCGATCGATTTTTTCACGAATCGGTCGAGGACATCGTCGGGATAGTTGCGGTAACCGAGGATATTCTGGCCGCGCAGCAGCATTTGAAGCTTGGTGTTGGGAAGCGCTTTTCTCAGAGTGCGAAGCCGTTCCCACGGATCTTCGTCGAGAAAGCGCATACACGCGTCAAACGTTGCCCCGCCCCAGCATTCAAGCGACCAATACCCGATGCTGTCAAGAACGGGACAGGCGGGAAGCATGTCTTCCGTTCTCATACGGGTGGCAGCCTGGGACTGGTGCGCGTCCCTTAAAATCGTATCGGTTATCAGCAACGGCTTCTTTTCAGCTGCGTTGACCTTTACGTCACTTGCCATTTTTTCACCTCACAAATTCTGTCGTCATGCGTTCCACGTATCCCAGTCGCGGATGACCCGCGGCGTGAGCATCTGATGGAAAGCGCACATGCCCTTGGGATTCTGATAGGCCGCGCCGACGAATGCGCAGATATAGTTGCGGATTTCGTCCATGTTGACGATCTCATCCACAAAACCAACCTTCGCACAATAGCCGGGACGGGAATTGTCGTGATAATCCTTGATCAGCGCGTTCATCTTATCGATGGTGGGCTGGATATCCTTACCGGCATCCTGATCCTTGACAAGCCGGCGCGCATACATCGCGGCAGCGGCCGTTTCACCATGCATAACGTAAATCTCCGTTGCTGCTGTGCCGAGGGAGAAGACGTTAGTGTCGTTGCCCTGCGGTCCGCCGATGACGTAGTGCGCTGCGGCCGTACCTTTTCTGAGGGTAATCTCCATCTGCGGGATCTTCGCATTCTGGATGCTGTAGATCAGCGACTGACCCAACCCCAGAAGCTCGGCCATCTCGGCGGGGTCGCCCACGTCGATGCCGGTCGTATCCTGAATCCAGACAACCGGAATGTGATCTCTGGCGCACATGGTGATAAACTCGCTCATCTTAATGAGCCCCTGGCGGTAAAGCTTGCCGCCGACACCCACGCTGCCCTCGCGGTATTCGGGATAGTTGGGGAGCATGCCCTGGAAGTTCGTCACGACGCCGCACAGCAGGCCGTTGACCTTGGCAAGGCCCGCAACGATTTCGGGGCCGTAGCCGGCCTTGAATTCCATAAACTCACTGCCGTCAAACAGGCAGCCGAGCACCTTGCGCACGTCGTAAGCGCGGCGCTGGTTGAACGGCACATGGGTATAAATATCGGAAGCGGGATACAGCGGCTCCTTGGGGTCGTCCACGCGGAAAAAGTTTTCATTGTAAGCTGGGATAGCGTCCATATATTTCTTGATTGATTCCAGAACGCCTTCTTCCTCGGCATAAACCTCGCGGAAGAAGCCGGTCGTACCGTGATGGACCGTAACGGAGCCCGGGGGGTCTTCCCTTTTAGCGTTTTTCGTCGCGTCAATGAGGGCCTGCGCCGCTTCCTGGTCGACATAGCCCTTCGGGTTCATGCCGCCAACAATGCCCGCGCCACCGACCGCCATATTGGCCTTCTCGTGCGCGATGAGAACCGTCGGGCTGATGGCGTGATAGCCGCCGCCGGCGGGGTTCGTGCCGTAAATGCCAACGATGACCGGAATACCCAGCTGCATCAGGTCGGCGTGACGGAAGAAGGGTGTACCGCCCGTGACACGGCCGGCGTAAACCTTATGCTGCTCGTCGAGCTTAACGCCGCTGCAGTTGAGCACATAAACGAGGGGAATATTAAGCTGCTTGGCCATATCGGTAGCGCGCGTCAGCTTAAGCGCCTGACCGGCCACCCAGGCTCCGGCCAGCTTTTTGTTGTCGGATGCAATAATAACGGCCCATTTGTCATGGATTTTGCCAAGACCGGTAATGACACCGGTGCTGCCGTCTTTATTGTCTTCGGGATTATACAGGCTGTTGAGCGGGAACCAAGTCCCCTCGTCAACCAGAATCTCCAGCCGCTGCATGGCTGTCATCTGTCCGGCCTTGTTGAGGGATTCGTCGCTGCGCCCTGAAGCCAGCACGTCGGTTAATTGTTGTTGGAGTTCTTCTTCGATTTTCCTGAGCTCAGCCTCGTTTTCTACGTTTGGCGCGTCCAGTGGCGAGCCAATTGTAGTCATGTTCTGAAAGTAGCTGGGCATTGAGTATCCAAATGTACTCATTGGGGTCCTCCTTTATTTAATATATAAATATCTTTAGTGCATCCGGTATGGATGTTATAAATTAACCGCAGAGCCTTAGTATATAATTATACCATACTGTGTACATATTACAATAATATGAAATATTAACAATATGATTATTTAGTAAATCCGGTATATAAAAATACACTAAGATATTGGTATTATTAGTATTTTTAAGGTCGATTATCAGCACGAACCCGGTTAAGTTACTTAATACCGGCAAACCCGCAAATCTGCTTGCCAATCAGCTCCGCGAATCTGTTCGTCGGCCGAAAAAGCGCCGCCGTCAGTCATGCCGCTCTTCTGTCTTTACAGACAGCGCTGACACAGGAATTGGCATTCGTCCGCACGTTCTGAAGAACGCAAAAACGGTTAATACGGGCCACATGCCTTTTATTATAAACCTTGGGACAGTACCAAAGTCAAGTATACAGGCCTTTTTTATTTCAAAGGCCTTTCTGACAGGACGATTTAATACCGTAAGAAAATTCGCCGATATAATCGAATCGGCCACAATGGATAACGCAATCAGTCCCAGCTTGAACGGTGCAGCTGCCCCGCCCATTCAAGCCCGCCGAAATCCTGCTGCCGAAGCGCTTCATAAAGGACGATCGCAACGGAATTGGATAAATTGACGGACCGCGTCCCTTTAATCATTGGTATCCTGACACAGTATTCCTTGTTTTCCTTTAAAATATCTTCGGGTATTCCGGCGCTTTCCTTACCGAACATGATAAAATCGCCGGCTTTATAAAGCATATCGCTGTATTTCTTCCGGGCCTTCGTCGTCGCCATGACGACCGTCGGGAAATTATTTTTTTCAAGCATCTCATGATAACTGTCGTACACACGCAGATCAAGATCCTTCCAATAGTCGAGTCCGGAACGCCGGATATGCTTTTCATCCAGACTGAAGCCCAAAGGTTTAATAAGATGCAGGGTCGATCCCGTCGCCACGCACGTTCTTCCGATATTCCCGGTATTATACGGTATCTCCGGTTCCAGCAAAACAATATTCATATCATTACCTCGTTTTCCAATAGAACATTAAACCACATTTTATCCTGTTTTTAAACATGTTGAAAAAACGTCGGCTCTCACATGAACCGCCAGCGTAAGAAATACAGTCTTACCAGGTTGCTTTTCCAAAAATATAAATTATAAAGGCTCCGGATTATACCGATCCGGAGCCCTTTGGCGTCTGCATTGATTTGTTTTTAAGCCATCCGGAAAAGACCGGTTTTATTTAAACATGATTTTGCTCATGTTATCGATCTCTTTTGTCAGCGCTTCATAAACGCCGGGATAGTTGCTCATAGGAAGGCCCTGGGACGCGCTGGGGATAAAGTACAGCTTGCCGTTTTCCTCGCAGGCGCGCTTGACCTCTCCGGCCACGATTTCCGGCGTCCAGCCCGGGAAGTCGACGTCGGCGCTGTTGATGCCGCCCATAAAGGTGATCTGTCCCTTATACTTCTCCAGCAGTTCTGGAATATTGTTGCCTTTCATGACGCCCTGCCAGATATCGATACCCATATCGATCATGAACGGGACAAGCGTCGCGGCATACGAGTCAGAGTGGTGCATAATGACTTCGACACCGTGCGATTTATAGTAACCGTACAGCTTTTTGTACGAGGGCAGCAAAAATTCCTCAAACATGTCGGGTGAAATAAATGTTGAGATCTGCGTACCCCAGTCGTCGTGCTGGAAAAACGCGTCGGGCTTGAGGTATTTGCAGACCTGCTCGGCGTAACGCAGCTCAAAATCCGTAATGTATTCAATGAGTTCAAGCATGGCTTCCGGCTCTTCGTAGAAGGCGACGAGGGCGTCGGTGATCGACATGAGGTAATGGCTCTGCTCAAAGATGCCCGGCGCGTAAAACAAGGTCGCGAATTGCTCGCTGCGGTCAATTTTCTCCATTTGTTCAATCGCCGGTTCCCAATCGGCCGCCGGGAAATCGATCTTTGGGGCCTTCACGTAATCCCGCCATTTGGCGATATCCTTGAGGACGATGTGCTCCTCGTCATGCACGGGGAACGCGCCCGGCGTCCCTTCCGGCCAGACCCGCGTGACGCCCCAGGCGTCAACGACGGGTCCCTTTCCGTAAGCCGGCATCGGGCTTTGCGCTGTAACCGGCGTGCCGTACATAATCGCAAACGGCTCATACTGGTTGACAAATCGGTCGGGCTTGCCACCGGTGATTGTCTCCATCAGATTTTGTCTTTTTGTTAACATGTGATACTGCCCTTTCCATAGGTATTGGTTGCACAATTATAGTGCTTTACTCTATTATTTCATAATAACAGCATTAAATGATTTCTTCAAAAACATATTTCAGGATTTTTTGAAATTGTATTGCAGGAGCAGATTACACAATAAACAGGCGGGGCAAATTGGCTAATCCGTACAAACGAAAGAGCTTGTATATCAGCGTCGGCGCTTTTTGTATGTATCTGTATAGATTAACAGCTGCAAATGGTCATATGCCAATTGCAGCTGTTACAGCAGAATAATGCTTGACAGCTAAATGGAATCCTTCGGCGTATTCCGTTTAGAATTTCCCAGCCGCCTGACAGAGCAGGGCAAGCCGGACTGGCATTTCCCGCAGCCGTAGCGCGGCTCAAATTTTTTCTTGATCACGCCGAGAAACGCCGAACACTTGTCAAAATCCTTGCCGTCCGCCGACAGGGCGCCGCCGGGGCAGGCGCTGTAACATACGCCGCATTCGGAGCAGTAGCCGTAGATATCCGAGTAGTCCTTCTCATCGGGTACCGTCTCCCAGTCGGTGACGATGCTGATCAGGCGTCCGCAGGCGCCGCGCCTTGATATGAAGTTCGTCGAGCGCCCAAAGGTGCCGATGCCCGTTATGTAACCGACATGGCGCTCAGACCAGTTGCTAGAAAAGGGCGGGATGGGTATGTCCTTTTCCCGGGGAGATACACGCATGATAAACCGGTCGTCCGCGTACGGCACGACGGCCTTATAACCTTCCTTGATCAGCGCATCCCTGACAAGCGCGCCGGTCGCCAGCAGGTGCTGCTGGCCGTCCACGCGCGTAAAAAGCCATTCCATGGACGGGTCATTCCGATCACGTGTGTTAGACTCGATGACACGCTCGGAGAACGGCAGGAACAGCGAAATAACCGATTTCGCCCCCGGCAGCCAGTCCTCCGGCATCAAATGATGCGGTCCGACGACGGCAGGGTCCTTCAGCTTCTCAAAACCCGCGTCGGCAGCCGAGCCGACGGAGAGGATCGGCGGCATGTAAAACCGCAGGCCGTCGTATTGCTTTTCCTTACCCTTGTTGAGCGCCGTGCCGCTGGCGTCGTCACCGTAGTAATTATTGCGCGCAAAATTATTGGAATTAAAATTTTCTGCAAGCTTATTTAGGGCCTTTTCATCCTCCGCTTTCGGGCTGAGGTAATTAGTCGGCGAGTTTTCAGAAAATTCCGCCGTCAGCTTAAGTATCAGTTCTCTGTTCATAGGTACCCTCCGTCTAATATTCAGGATTCTCCAGTCTTGGCCGTATCACTTTATTTATACTAGGTTAATCCTCGTCGCTGATCAATTCCAAATTGAGAAGCAGACATGACCTGAAAGCCAACTCATATGGCCCTGCTTTTTTGAAAAACGGCTTCTGGCAGTTATTTCTCAGCACAGCCTGGATACTCTAAAAAAACAGCCTCCGCCCGAAATGGACGGAGACTCATTAGGCATCAATAAAGTTTGCACGGAAAAACCGTCATCCCCTCCGGATCATCCGGTATGATGTCAATAAATTTCTGTATCTCTTTGGTAACAGCGTTTGTCCGCCACACGGCCGTCAGGATCGGATCATCCTCAGACGGCGGAAGATCAAAGTATTTGATCTCCTCATGACCCGGCGCATTGGGAAAATACCCGCAAAGGCTCATTCCCTTCCCCTGCCGGATCACCCGCAGAAGCGACTGAAAGTTCGTGGAAAACTGCACGTCTCTGGGGGTAATGCCGTACTTTTTAAGTCGTTCCGTCGCTCTGTTTCGCATGATCAAGTCGTCATTGTGCGGCACCGTATAGAAAGTTTCCTTATCTAAGTCTTCAAAACGGATATCCTGGAGTGATGGCGCGGAAGCCAGCGGGTGTTTGGCCGACATAGCCAGGCAGCACCGGCTCCTGCAGACTTTCTTCACTGTGATGTCTGGCATATTATTCAGGAGAAAATCCGGTAAAAAGGCGATGTCCAGACGTCCGGACACAACCGCGTTTTTAAGCTCAATAAAATCCAGCAGAATTTCGTCAAGCTCAATTTCAGGGTGCCCGGCAGCGTATTCACTGATCAGGACTTTCAGCTTGTCGTAATCCGCGCTTGAGTCATACGTGCTTGGATATCCTACCCGTATGATTCTATTGGGCTTTGAGATCATATCCTTTGTGCACTGGATATCTTCACACAAATCAGAATAATGGCCGCGCATCCTTGCGTACAGGTATTCGCCCGCTCGGGTCAGCGTCAATCCTCTGTTTTGCCTGTCAAATAATTTCAGTCCAATTCCCTCTTCAAACCGCTTAATTGTTTTGCTTACGGACGACTGAGAGAGATACAGGGCTTCAGCCGCGTCAGACACATTCAGGCGTTTTGCAACCGTAAGGAATGTCTCAATTTGCTGAAATGTAATATTAAACACCGCACTCCCCCCATATCAAACGAAGTACGATTATTGTAGCTTTTTAGGCCGCTGATTTCAAGTCATAGCTATTACGTTGATCGGCTGCAGTCCGATCAACGCTCAATGCGGGACGCCAGCCTGTCTTTGCCAGCGTAAGATTTACGCTCATTGCCAATTATACGGCCGATTAACCATTATTTTTCGCGAACACAACATGGATGTTCAGCTTGCCGTTACAGTAACGGGCGCTAATTGTGCCGTTCATCTGCTCTGTAAGACTTCTCGCGATGGAAAGCCCAAGTCCTGTCGATTTTTTAGCGGCCTCAACCGTATAAAAACGGTCGAACAGCTTGCCGACCTGTATCTCATCAAGCTGTGGCGCACTGTTTGTGAAATCGATTTCCCCGGCTTCGCTCAGTGTAATTTCCAAATCGCCGTCACTGTATTTGACGGCGTTGCCGATAATATTACCAAAAATGCGGGACAGGGCTCCCCGGTCGAGCCGGCGCTCAATTTTACAGTCCGGCAGTGTAATGATCGGCGTAATGCCGCGGTGCTTTAACGCAGCATAATAAGCGGAAACACTTTCCTCCAAAACGGTGTTCAGAGCCACATCTTCATACAGCATGTTATCTGACGAAGACGTGATAACGGAATAGCGGAAAAGCTCCTCAGCGAGCTGCTTCATGGCTTGCGTACGATTTTCTATCACATCAAGATAACGGCGGACCGCTTCGGTTTTTTCTTCCCGTTTCAGCAAGTCCAGATAACCGCATATGGCGGTAAGCGGCGTGCGCAGGTCGTGCGAAATATTCGTCACGGCTTCCTTCAGCTCCCGGTCGCCATTTTGTAACTGTCTGCGCTCCCGCCGAAGCAGGCGAAGCTGCACATTGAGGTCTGCGGCGAGCCGCCTTATATAGCGGTCGCCGCAGGAAACTGTAATCAGGGTATTGGTGTCCGTGTCCAGCCGTGCACCAAGCTCCGCGCGGATCTCATCGGCCGCCCGGTGAAGCAGCGCGACTTTAATAATCAGCAGTACCACAATGATCAAGAGAAGCGCACATAATAAGCCAAGCCAGAACATGACAATCTCCCTTACTTCAAATCTTTTTTACGCAAACAGAGTACGCCGCACGCCGTCGATACAAGTGTGATGAACAGTGAATACAGCGGCAATCTCCAAAGATGCGGTGTTGCTTGCATTGAAATCTCAACAGCCTGACCCGTGGGTAAAAAGTCGAGGAAAAACTGGTAAACCTCGCGTTTTGTCCCCGTCAAATATTGGGGATTTAAAACCTTTTCGGTCGCGGAATTACCCAGAGAATCCGTAAGTACATAGCTGTCGTAATACTGCGGAGCATCCAGCCTTGCGTTGATCATTGTCGCCACAACAAGCAGCGCGATAATGATCAGGATGCAGACCACGGCGGAAATCGCTTTATTCTGATTCAGCATACACAGCAGCGTCAGTATAGAGGTGGTGGCTATAACCATGATAAGGGCAGCAAGCATGAGCACGGCTATCCCTCCCATACTCATATCAGAAAGCCCGAGCCACGGAAGCCCGAATGCGGCGACAGCGGCAATATAGGAAAGACACATGAAAATTCCCGCAACCGAGCAGGTCATGAAATTTGACATATAGACGGCCGTTCTCGTATGGCCGACGATCAGCTTATTGCGGATCGTCCCGTCGCTGTATTCCGTGCCGATATATAGGCTGCAAAACGCGGCGGAGACGATGCCGATAAAAACCGGGAAAATAAAAGCCAGTTGGTCTGCCGTTGCCATGGGGTCATTAAAAACCTTCATGATAACGCCGAATACGCCGGCAGCAAACATGAACGCCATGCCGATCCAGAATATCTTGTCCTTCTTCAGACGGGCAAAATTTGCGGTTAGCAGCTTATTCATGCGCGCCACCCCCTATCAGGCTGATGTAATAGCTCTCAAGGCTTTCGTCATGCTCATGCATGGACAGAACCTCGCAGTTTTCCTTGTAGAGAGCCATTGTCAGGGATGAAATATTGACTTTTCCGAACACATCGGCTTCGGTTTCGGATACAACGCTGTAATCCAGCCCCATCCCATCCAGCGTACGGGTCAGGGCCTTCACGTCGGTAACCGTCAGCCGGACGCACTTCCGGCAGACAGCTTCAAGCTCGGCGGCGCTTATCTCCTTCACCATCTGCCCATGGTCGATAAAGCCGTAGTGCGTGGCCAGACGGGACAGCTCGTCAAGAATATGACTGGAGATCAGGACCGTTATTTGTCGCTCCCGATTCAGCTTTAAAATCAGCTCGCGCATTTCGACGATACCCTCGGGATCAAGCCCGTTTATCGGTTCATCGAGAACCAGGAAGTCCGGGTCGCCCGCCAGCGCAACAGCGATGCCCAGCCGCTGGCGCATACCGAACGAAAAGTTTTTTGCTTTTTTCCTGCCGGTGTTATCGACGCCTACCAGCTTAATGAGCTCGGGAATACCCTCGAACGACGGCAGACCGAGAATGTGGTATTGCGCCCTCAGATTATCCTCAGCGGTCATGTCAAGATATACGGATGGGGTTTCCACCACGGCGCCCATTCTGCGGCGCGTCTTCATGATGCCGGCCTCAGTGTTCTTCGTGCCATACAGCGAAAACCCGCCGGACGTGGGATTTTGCAGGCCGCAGATCAGCCGGATAAGCGTCGTTTTGCCGGCGCCGTTTTTGCCGACGAAGCCGTATATAGCGCCCTTTTCAATGCGCATGGAAAGCCCGTCCAACGCTTTGAAATTCTTATAGCGCTTCGACAGATTGTCTACGGTTAATACATATTCCATATCAATGCCTCCTTTGTTGATGGCGTTATGGTAGCACGATATGGTAAAGGCAGCAGTAAAGGAAATGGTAAAGATACCGTAAAGCTTTAGTCCTCATGCAGCTTGAACCCGATTCCCCACACGGCCTCGATGTAATCCTTACCGTCGGCTTCGCGCAGCTTTTTCCGCAAGTTGCTGACATGTACCTTGAGAGAGCTTTCCACGCAGTCCGGCGTTTCAAGGCTGACGAGGTCAAGCAGCCGTGATTTTGTGACCACCTGAGACGGGTTGAGCAGGAGCTGCTTTAACAGGGCGTATTCTGTTTTGGTCAGCTTAACCGGGACGCCGTTCACATGTACCGTATGCGCAGCGGTGTCCATGACGAGTTCCTTAAAAACCAGTACGGACGCGATCCCCATGGCGGAAGCGTTTCGAAGCTGCACCGCAACACGTGCAAGCAGCTCCCTCATATCAAAGGGCTTTGCAACATAGTCCGCCGCGCCGCCCATTAGCAGCCCAATTTTATCGTTGACATCCACCTTGGCGCTTACAACAATAACAGGAATACCCTTAAGCTTCGGTAATAGCTCTTCTCCGGATAATCCGGGCAGCATCAGATCCAGAAGTATAAGCTCAGGGCGGTTATTGGATAAAATCAGCAGTGCCTCGGTGCCGGAATAGGCCCGTAAAACACCGTAACCTTCCTTTTTGAGCGTCTCCTCCAGCATATCACCGATGTAAGCATCGTCGTCGATAATCATTATTTTTTTTCCAGGAATCATTCACGGTACTCCTTCGGGCTATCATTATGCCGAACCGTAGTAGGTCTTAGTAACAGAAGTTTTCTGTATTATTGTCGCTTCGTTCAAAATAGTCACTATCAATTTCACACAATCTTTGAAAACGGTCCCAATCGGGAATTCCTAACGCTAATTCCAATGCGTCATGTACCGCACCTAATAATGTTTTTTTATATTCAGCTGTATGTCCTTTTATAGTATCAATTCTTACTAACGGCATCGTAATCATCCACCATTCATTTTTTAGGATTAAACGTCATTTGTTCATTCAGCGGTAATTGTTAATGCTATTGTGCGTACTGGCGTTATCGTTATGTGTCTTCCAAGTGCCATGCTGGCACAACGCGGATATATCCATCACGTATATGTTGCGGAGGAAATGCGGGTTTAAAAATACTTTCTCAACGGCAAAATATCAACAAATACAAAGCGGTTCTCTAAAAAGCTGCTGATGATACCAATTGTTTTTCCGTTAACCAAGGCACAAATTATTGTACCAATTTGCACACCCCGGAAATGGAACAGCCCAAAAAACAAAAAAGACATTAAGATACCAACCAAACAGCTTACACAGTCGTATATGGTTTTAAAGCGACTGATCTTAATATGAGTTTTAGCGGAAACCTCTTTGACAAATAACTCGTAAACTTCCGGTGCTATGTAGGTATGAAAAATAAACGCAACACCAGCCGCACAAAGAAGTAAGCCAATGGTATATAAAATGATGCGTACTGCAAAAACGGAAGCGTCCATATGAGAAATCAAAGCGATACAGCTATCAAGCGTTAAGCCATAGATAATAGCAGTGACAAAAGAAAACAAATAGGAGACTTTAAATTTTCGTAGCACTATAACCATGACAACAAGAAGACATCCTTGTATCGTGTACTCAGCCATGCCGAATGTTACAAATGGTAAAACCTCAGATAATTTCAGATAAAGCAGATATGCCGGAGCAACAACCATAGACATGCCAAAATCAGCCTTTTCCATAAAAGCGGTGCCTAAAGCCAGGCCGACTATACCGACGACATAAGCCAGTTCAGAATAAAACGATGCTTTCCTCATAGTCCCTCCATCAAAAAAACATCTTCACCTGTTTGATGCAGAAACAGGCAAAGATGTTAATGGGACCAGTATACTTACATTTTGCCAAATAGTAAAGTCCATTCAAAATTTATGACTTATACATGCTCAATATGTTCCAGTTATTACTCTAGATTAATAATTTCGACTTGGACAGCTTATGACCCCATTATAGTATTAAACGGGAAGAATTCAATATTTATATATACAATCCCATGTCCCGCAGTAAACCGAACAAGAATTATTCAGGATGTTAAAGATGATAGTAATATAGTAAGAGTCCTGGAAACGTTGCGATTCCAGGACTCTTTTATAAGCGGAGAGAGAGGGATTCGAATTATAATGACGACGTGACGCCTTATTTCAGCGTAACCAAAAATGTGATAACAAGCCTGTTTTTTGTAGTCGTCGATGACATTCGGTATCATTGAATACTGAAGAATATTTTGTTATGGGGTAAAAATTAGGGTCTAGCTATACTGTCCAACTATTTACAATTGTCCCATCCCATTAATTTGCAGTCTCGATGGAAGTATCTTTCTTCGCTTTTCTATCAATTAACAAAAATAGTATGTTTGCTAAGACTATTAATAATATATATATGGATGGATTATTATTTATGTAATATGCCAAATCAGTTGTCTGAATCGATAGATAAAATAAACCGTCTTCCAACTTTACTATGGTACTTTTGTGTACTGATATACTATTAAATATCCTATGTAAATCGATCATGAATATAATGCAGGAAAAGAAATAAATTGATAGAATCGTTACATTAAACAATACCAAATAGGAGACTCTATTCTTCACTATATCAAAATACATACTTCGAAAATACGTACTAAATTTATTGACACTTTTCACGAACCCACCATCCTAATTCTGTTTGCCTTAGCACAAAACGTTATCTTTTCCTCTGTATCCCGCTTTCTCATCACTTCACATGGTCCTTTCTTTTTGTTATACCATATTTCAGGAGTCCGCTGCTTTCGTTATCGGATTCTCAATAACTTTCGATTACAAATGTTATATGTTGCTATCTAAAATCCGAGTATTACCCACGTTTTATCTACATCTCATTATAAACTCTAACAGGAACAGTCATCATAATCAAGCAAATCACCCCACGCGCCTCTGCATATTATGGGGTAAACAGTAGGATAAACCACTCTGAAACAACAAAGAAATAGCTCCGTAACCATTACGGTCACGGAGCTTCTCTTCTATCAGCGGAGAGAGAGGGATTCGAACCCTCGGTGCCTTTAAGGGGCACACACGATTTCCAATCGTGCGCCTTCGACCAACTCAGCCATCTCTCCATGTTATTCACTTGCGCCTGTGCGTTTCGCGTCAGGCTTAGCCATTATAGACGATATGTCTCCATTAGTCAAGAGATATCGACGGATAGACTTTCAGTTTTAAATCATATATACTAAAGGGACTAAAAGACCGCCGGAAAGACACAGGCGACGGGAGGACCGATTTATGATGACATGGGACGAGCTGGAGAGCGTATGCCTCAGCTGCAAGCGCTGTGCGCTGTATGAAACACGGACAAACGTCGTGTTCGGCGTGGGCAATAAGGACGCAGACGTTTTGTTTGTCGGCGAGGGACCCGGCGAGCAGGAAGATTTGACAGGCGAGCCGTTCGTCGGCCGGGCCGGCCATCTCTTGGACGACATGCTGAAGATCATCAACCTCGACCGGTATAAAAATATTTACATCGCCAATATCGTCAAATGCCGCCCGCCGAAAAACCGAGACCCGCTCAACACCGAGCAGGATGCCTGTATCGACTATCTGCGCAAGCAGTATCAGTTTATGAAGCCGAAAATCGTCGTCTGCCTCGGCCGGATCGCGGCGATGAAACTCATCAGCGACAGCTTCAAGATCACGCGCGACCACGGCCAGTGGTTTTATAAGGATGGCGTCCGCTTTATGGCGCTGTACCATCCCGCCGCGCTCCTGCGGGACCCGCGGAAACGGCCCGAAACCTTTGTTGACTTAAAAGAACTCGAAAAAGCTATTAAAGAGACGTGCCCCGAGACATACTTAATGTCATGACAGATGAGTTTGTATTGACCCGGACAGCCGATCCATCGGACACACCGGCGCTGAAGGCGCTGTGGAAAACCGTTTTCGGCGACACGGACGCGGATATCGCTCGTTTTTTTAATATTTATTATTCGCCGAATCGCACGGTCATCATCAAGGACGACGGGATTCCCGTCTCCGCTGCATATATCCTCCCTGCCGGCACATTGGTGGCGCCGGACGGCGCCCGCGGAGCCTGCGCGATGCTCTACGCCATTGCTACGCTGCCGGAATACAGAGGGCGCGGTTACGGCGCGGCTGTGACGCGCGCGGCGGCGGCAGCAGCTTTAGCGCAAGGCTTTTCCGCCGCCGTTTTATGGCCGGCGGAAGACAGCTTGCTTGGATACTATGAAAGGCATACGGGCTTCAAGCCCTTTTTTAACGCTGTAGAAACCGAATTTCTGCCGAACGAATTGGCGGCAGAGAACCCGGATTATACGCTGACACCGGCTGGACCGGAAGCGTACGGCCAGCTCCGCCGCAAAATACTCGCCGGCGGCGTTTTTATCGATTCGGACCGGCACGCGCTTTCTTATCAGCAAATCCTATGTGATGCCGCCGGCGGCGGCCTGTATATGCTGGAGAACGGCGGACGCCAGATCGGCTGCGCAGCGGTTGAGCTTGAAGGCATAACCGTCCTGGTAAAAGAACTGCTTATAGTGAACGGCTATACCCCCAAACAAGCTGTTTCCGTGATTGCCGCGCGACATCCTGCCGAAAAATATATCGTACGGTATCCGACAAATGTCTGCCGGTCCGGTCACGAAAAAAGCCGGCCGTTCGGTATGATCTATCCCTATCATGCACAATTTGACAACGATGTCATGCATTGTGCGAAATGGTATGGCCCTGCTTTCGACTAGATCAACAATAGATTTTATATATTGCATAAAAAATAATTTAAATTTTTTTGCTATTTAATAGTTTTGAAACATTTAGATGTATATTACTTAACAAATCACTGTTATTATAATCATCGTAGGGTTGCCAATTCCATCTTTTTATCTTTTTTCATTTTATTATCCTCATAACCTTTCGACCAACGGGAGCTTCGGGCTCCCGTTGGCCGTTTTTTTATCCGTTGCCCTCCGAAACACGCTCCGCGCCGTTGCCTGCGTACTGATAATGGTATATAATAGCCTCCCGTGGGATCACGGTCACTTACCCTGCTTTATTACAACTGCGCCCGCGTCCTCACGCACATATCGTCCTTCATTTCAGCGGTGGCGGGAGCCGGCTGAAATCCAGACGGGGGCATTATATATAGGAGTAGTACTTAATGACGGAAAACACCTTTACAAAACGGTTTATCAAGGCGCGGCAGGACACCATCGCCCTTGATTTCAAGCATTTAAACGATATGCAGCGCCAGGCCGTCATGACGACGGAGGGGCCGCTGCTGCTTTTAGCCGGCGCCGGGAGCGGAAAGACAACCGTGCTCATCAACCGGATCGCCAACCTGATTAAATACGGGCGCGGGTCCGAATCGGACGAGCTGCCCGAAAACGTTACGGACGATGATCTGGCGTTTTTGGAAAACTATGCGAAAAACCCGCAGCCGGAAAACAACGCCCGAGCAGCCGCGCTGTGCGCGGTGGAGCCGGTTGAACCGTGGCGGCTTATTGCCATCACCTTTACAAACAAGGCGGCCGACGAGCTCAAGGCCCGCCTGCAAAAAGCGCTGGGCGACGGGGCCAACGACATCTGGGCCATGACGTTCCACTCGGCCTGCGTGCGGATTTTACGGCGCGATATCGACCGGCTGGGGTTTGACCGGTCGTTTACGATCTACGACTCCTCGGATAGCCAGTCGCTCATGAAGCGCATCCTTAAAGAGATGGACCTTGACGACAAAACGTTTCCGTACCGCTCGGTCCTCACCACCATCAGCCGCGCCAAGGGCGACAGGATGTCGGCGGAGGCGTTTTATAAGGCCGCCGAAAAAAGCGGCGACATCCGCAAAAAGCATATCGGACGCGCGTACATAGAATACTCCAACCGCTTGAAGACAGCTAACGCGCTCGATTTTGACGATTTGATCCTGTTTACCGTCGAGCTGCTGAGCGAATACGACGATGTGCTGGCGTATTACCAGCGAAGATTCCGGTATGTTCTCATCGACGAATATCAGGATACCAACAAGCTGCAGTACCTTCTGGCCAACGCGCTGGCCGGCGGACATGAGAATATCTGCGTCGTCGGCGACGATGACCAGAGCATTTATAAGTTCCGGGGCGCGACGATTGAAAACATCCTGAGCTTTGAAAGCCAGTATAAGGACGCGCGGGTAATCCGGCTCGAGCAAAATTACCGCTCCACAAGCCACATCCTCGACGCGGCCAATTCTGTCATCGAGCATAATACGGGACGCAAGGGCAAAAAGCTTTGGACCCAGCAGGAATGCGGAGACAAGCTGACGCTCTACATCGCGTCCGACGAGCGCGAGGAGGCGCAGTACGTCGCCAGCCAGATCCTCTCAGGCATATCCGGCGGCGATAACTGGAGCGACTACGCCATTTTATACCGCATGAACGCCCAGTCTAACCAGCTGGAGTACGCCTTCAAGCGCAGCGGCGTACCGTACCGCATCGTCGGCGGCACACGCTTTTTCGACCGGGCGGAAATCAAGGACATGCTGGCCTATCTGTGCGTCATCGCCAACCCCACGGATGATTTGCGCCTTCTGCGCATCGTCAACAATCCGCCGCGCGGTATCGGACAGGTCACAATGGGCCGCGTCGAGGAGCTGGCCGCTGAACGGGGCCTGGGTGTTTTCGAGGTACTCAAGGAAGCAGAAACCTATGAAGACCTTCAAAAATCGGCTGCGAAGCTGCATCAGTTTGTCGGCCTTATAGAGGACCTGCGCCTCCAATCTGAAACGCTCCCCCTCGACGAGCTGTATGACGCGCTTATAGACCGTACCGGCTATATCCGAGGACTGGAAGCTAAAAAAACGGATGAAAATTTAACGCGCATTGAAAACGTCCGGGAGCTCAAAACCAACATCCTCAGCTTCATGCGAGAAACGGAAGGCGGCACACTGCTCGACTTTTTAAACGAGATTGCGCTGTATACAGATCTCGACCAGTACGACCGGAGCAACGACAGCGTCGTGATGATGACAATGCACAGCGCCAAGGGGCTCGAATTCCCAACCGTCTTTATTGTCGGCACAGAAGAGGGCATCTTCCCCAGCCTTCGGTCAATTGGTGAACTGGAAGAGATGGAAGAGGAGCGGCGGCTGTGCTACGTGGCGATGACCCGGGCAAAAAAGAAGCTGTACTTTACAAGCGCGCAGCAGCGCATGCTGTTCGGCAAAACAACGGCGGGCAAGCCCTCACGCTTCGTGGAAGAGGTTTCAGACGAGCATATCGACAAGCCGGCGGCCGTATCGGTCAGCTACGGCGCTGTTTCATTGGGCATCAGTCCCGGCGAATTGGAAGACCGGCAGGAGGGCGCGCGGCGCATCCAGAGCCGATACGTGGCGCCAAAGCCCAGCAACCGGCACGACCTGAAAGGTAAGGCACCGCTGATACCGCCTAAACCGGCTCCAGCCGCGGTTATACCGGCGTTCCAGAAAGGCGATATGGTAAAGCACAACGCCTTCGGCCAAGGCATGGTTACCGATGTACAGCGGACGGGCGGCGACGCACTTTTGGAGATTGCCTTTGACAAGGTCGGTACTAAAAGGCTGATGGCAAAGTCGGCATCGGCTTATATGAAGAAAATCTAAACTTATATTCTAGTCAGCGGGGTCATTTTGTGATACATAATAAAAAAGTTCTCGGCAGAGGGGCTTTGTTTCTAGCGACAATGATCTGGGGTGTATCCTTTGTTTTGATGGATGTCACCCTGAACAGCGTCCCAACGTTGTTTATTCTTACGATCCGCTTTACCGGCGCGGCTGTTATTTTATTTTTTGCCGGTATACGTGAGCTTAAAAAGCTCGACTGGGGCACCGTTGGCTATGGCGCTGTGATGGGTGTTGCGCTGTTTCTGGCCTATGCGTTTCAAACATACGGGCTAGAACGGACAACGCCGGGCAAAAACGCTTTCCTGACGGCCGTCTACTGCATTATTGTCCCATTTTTATGCTGGCTTACGTATAAAAAGCGGCCCGACCGGTATAACATATCCGCAGCGGTCATTGGCCTTCTCGGCGTGGGTCTCATTTCTCTCGACGGCCGGCTGACCCCGGCGCTCGGCGACGCGCTGACGCTGATCTGCGGCTTCTTTTTCGCGGTGCATATCATCGTCACCAACAAAGCGCTCGTGGGCCGCGGCGTCGTTCTTATATCGATGGTACAATTCGCCGTGGCAGGAATCATCTCCGGGGTCCTGGCTTTTATATTCGAGCCGGTGCCACAGCACATCCCCATGAACACGGTCTGGATCCTTGCTTTTATGACGGTCGCCAGCACGGCTTTATGTTTATTCCTGCAAATATTCGGACAAAAACACACGCCGCCAGCTCAGACCTCGGTAATCATGACGTTCGAGGCTGTCTTTGGCGCGGCGTCATCGGTCATATTCAGCGGGGAAATTTTAACGCTCAAGCTGGCGGCCGGTTTTATACTGATGTTTACAGCTGTAATCATTAGCGAAACCAAGCTGAGCTTTTTAAAGCGGGTAAAAAAGCAGAAGGAGCTGGTTCGATGAAAACCTACCGCAGTGAGCTACACTTTAACCTCCCGACCCGCCGCGGGCTCGTAAATATCACGCGCCATGTCGAAGAGGCACTGCGTGAAAGCGGCATCCAGGACGGTCTGGCCCTTATAAATCCCATGCATATCACCGCCAGTGTTTTCATCAACGACGACGAGCACGGGCTGCATCACGACTTTGAGGTATGGCTGGAAAAGCTCGCGCCGGAAAAGCCTTATGACCAATATCGCCACAACGGCTTTGAGGATAACGCCGATGCACATATTAAGCGCACCATCATGGGGCGCGAAGCCGTCGTCGCTATCACAAACGGTCAGCTCGATTTTGGAACGTGGGAGCAGATCTTCTATTATGAATTCGATGGCAAGCGGGACAAGCGTGTTCTGATCAAGATTATCGGCGATTAACCGGCTTTGCCGGAGCCATACACATTTATTATCTCTGCCGCACGGAACGCGCGGCCCAGGCGAAAGGACTATTTATGTTTACCGGTTTCAATGAGGAAGCGACGGCGTTTTTATGGGGCATCCGCCTTAACAACAACCGCGAGTGGTTTCTCGAAAATAAAAAAGCGTATCAGGAGCACGTCCAAAAGCCCCTTGGCGAGCTAGCCCGGGACGTGTGGACGTACATGACGGAGAAGGCCGGACTGGAACTGGATAGCCGTGTCAGCCGCATCTATCGGGACGCGCGGCGCATTCGATCCGGCGGCCCGTATAAGGAGCATCTATGGTTCTCTCTTGAAAAGGAGCATGTTGACTGGCAGACAACGCCTGTTTTCTTCTTTGAAATCTCCAGCGAGGGATATTCCTACGGTATGGGCTACTTTCAGGCGCCGCCAGCCACCATGAAAAAATTTCGCGACAGGCTGGACGCCAATCCCGCCGAATTTGTCCGGATCGCCGAGAAGCTTATGCAGGAGAAAGACTTTGAGCTTACCGGAGACGAATACAGCCGGAAAAAAGGCGATAAAGACGGCATACTGGACAAATGGTACAACCGGAAAAACATTTCAATGATCGCCGAACACGGAGGTCACGAGGCCGTTTATTCGCCTGAATTTACAAACACGCTCTGCTCAGCGTTTCATAAGCTCGTGCCGCTTTACAATTATCTTTGGTCCCTAGAAGGTGACAAGCCGTAACGGACATCCATAAAAAAAGGAGTGCCTCATTTAATGAGACACTCCCTTTTTTATATTTACTTTAAGTTACGCGTTGCTTTCCTCAACCATTTTTTCAATAAAAGACGCAATCTCACCGACGGTTTTATAACTGTAAATGGATTCGTCCGTTATGACGATCCCGAATTCTTCTTCGAGCATCATGATCATTTCGACGACGTCCAGAGAGTCGGCACCGAGATCATTGATGATCTCCGTATCCTCGCTGATTTTTTCGGCATCCATTTCAAGCTGCGACGCCAAGAGCTCCTTAACCTTGTCGAAAACCATATAAAACTCCCCCTGTACTCTTGTATTCAGCACCATTCTTTATACGCCGGCGAAGCCTTCGTACTGCCGCCGCCTTTTCGTTCATAAACAACGACAACCCGGCGGTTTGGCTCGGTCCCGATTGAATAGGTCGTGACGTTTTCATGCTCCTGCAGGGTCGTATGGATAATATGGCGCTCATAAGAATTCATTGGTTCAAGCGTCATATTTCTTCTATACTTGACGGCCTTGGCGGCGACCTTGTCGGCCAGCCGTTCCAGCGCCTCGTTTCGGCGCTGCCTGTAATTTTCCGTGTCGATGTTGACGCGCACGCGACCCGCAACATTTCTGTTAACCACATAGTTTGTCAGGTGTTGGATCGCATCGAGTGTCTCCCCGCGCCGGCCAATCAGGATACCCGGGTCCTCTCCGGTCAGGTTTACGGAGACAACGCCTTCTTCCTCGGTAATCTCAGGCTTCGCGCTTACACCCATGCGTTTAAACAGCCCGGTTAAAAAGCTTTCCACGCGCTCGGCGTTTGATGTGACGCATTCATAGGTCACCCGGACGACGGCGGGCGCACTTTTCAAGCCCAGAAACCCTGCTTTTGCCCGCTCAATGATCTCCACGGATACTTCATCACGACCGATGCCCAGCTCATCCAGCGCCGTCTGGATGGCCTCGTCCTCCGTCTTGCCGCTTACTTCAATCGATTTCAACATGCCGTTTCACCCCTTATAAAAGCCGTGCGCTGTATCTGGCGGCTTATAGTTGTCTATTCGTCCTTTTTCTCGGTTTCATCTTCACTGTCCGCGTCAGCCGATTGCTCGTTGGCCTCGTCCTCTTCGGTTTCAGCCCCGTCTGCCACGGTTTCGTTTGTCAGCTCGGCTGTTTCCTCAGCCTCGGATGCGGCACTTTCAGCCTCGTCCGGCTCTTCTCCGGATTCGGATAGGCCTGCCGTTGAATCTTCGCCGGTAAAGCGGTCCGGATTGTAGGCCCGGCCCCGCGCGTAGCGCCGTGTTCCGACGCTGCTGGGATCTTCCTTCTTTTCGTCGGGCTTATCAGAATTCTGCTTTTCCCACTCAGCGGTCTTTTCCAGCTGCTCCTGACGCTCCGTCTTGGCCTGTTTTTTCTTGGACGTATTGCGGTTTTTAGTTGTCGCGTTTTCCAGCTTCTTGCGCTCAGTTTCCGCCCGCTTGGCCTCAAGCTCGGCCTCGCGTATTTTCATTTGCTCAAATTTTATGGCATCCTCGGCTTCCATGATCTTCGTATAATGCTTCGTCAGGATAATCTCCTGCACAGTCTGGAACAGCATGCTCGCTATAATATATACGCCGATGGCGCCGGGCATGATAAATGCAAAATAAACGTTGATGAGCGGCATGAAAAGCATCATGGACTTCATGGAGTTTGCCTGCGGATTATCCGGCTGGGCGTTCATCTTCATGCTGATTCGCGATGTCACGAAAGCCAGCCCACCCGAGACGATCGGCAGCAGGAACAGCAAAAGCCCCGGCCCCCAGACGGACGGATCGCTCCAATCCGTTTGCCATAAAAATTGAACATTCGGGTGTTGGCCAAGGTCCATGCCCAAAAAACCGTAGTTAATCTGCTGAAGTTTATCGGTAATCTGCGTAAAAACTTGAAAGTTCTCGGGCCTGGATATAAACTGCGCCTGAGATATCTGCTCATAGCTGGCGTTTAACGTGTTGGTCCAGCCTAACTCCGTCAGCTTTTCAAGGATCGGACCATTTAAAATATCCTTTGAAATGCCCATCATAATGGTAATCGGCTGACGGATGGCCGAAAACAGCGCGATAATGATCGGGAACGGGATAAGCGACCACAGGCATCCCGACATCGGGTTGACGCCCTCTTCTTTATAGAGCTTGGCGACTTCTTCGTTGTATTTTTGCTTATTCGCGCCGTGTTTTTTCTCGAGCTCCTTCATCTTGGGTTGCAAGCGGCTTGTTTTCATCGTGCTGCGCTTCGATTTCATCTGGAACGGCAGCAGGATGCCCTTAACGAGTAACGCGAACAATATGACGGCCAAGCCGTAATTGTCAACCAGCTGGTACAGCAGCATTAAAAGCCAGCCAAACGGTTTTGTTATAAACTCCAAGTTCGTGTCTCCATTCTGAAAGTTCGTGCTCACGGCACGGGGTCATACCCGCCTTTATGAAACGGATGGCATTTTAGAAATCTCCTGAGTGCCAGCCATGCGCCTTTTGCAGCGCCGTATTTCTCAACCGCCTCAAGCGCATACGCCGAACAGGTTGGTGTAAAACGGCAGGAGGGCTTTGTCAGCGGCGATATATTCTTTCTGTAAAATCGGATCAGGGCAATGAGTATTGATTTCATGACTTGTCCGCGCAGACACCGAGCCGCCGGCACAGCCGGAGAAAATCCGCCTCCAGCTCGCGGTACTGGCTGAATTTGCTTTTTGCCCGCGCGACAATGACGAGGTCGTAGCCAGCGGCAAGCTTGTCCTCGTTAAGCCGGTAGATCTCTCGGTACCGGCGCCGTATACGGTTTCTTTTAACGGCGTTGCCAAGCTTTGTGCTGACGGTGATTCCCAATTTATTGGCGCGGCTTCTGTTCCGCCGGCAATAGACGGCGGCATATGGGGAAGCGGCGCATTTGCCCTTAGCGTACAGACGTCTGAATTCGTAGTTGTTTTTTAAGGATGTAGAAAACCTCATGCGGCACACTCCCTGTCAAACAGCCATAGGGCGGATAAACCGCCCTAAAAATCAATTTCCGGCTTAGCTCGGTCCATTATGCGGAGAGCTTCGCTCTGCCCTTCGCGCGGCGGCGGGCAAGAACTTTTCGGCCGTTCTTTGTTGACATTCTCTTACGGAATCCGTGCTCCTTGGAGCGCTGGCGTTTTTTCGGCTGATATGGTCTGAGCATATGTGGCACCTCCTTAACAAGTCGGACTATTCGGTTCAGTTACCGAAAACTTCCCCAGAAGTTTCACAGCGGCTGCCGATGAACCCGGAACGGGCAATCTTACTCGGTGCGATGTCTAATAAAACGTCGCGGCTGAGCAGCCGATGTCATAATCGATCGGAATGTTCCGATGCGGAAATTTATTATATAATACCCCGCCCGACCGTGTCAACAAAAAATACCCGGACCGTGCGCGGCTTATATGTATTTATCAATGCTTCCCGGAATTGGCGGCCAGCTTTTTCTGGCCTTCTGACCTCACAGGGTACCTTTACCTGGCGTTTGCCTTATCCGCAGCGGACACGCTGGCTTTTCCCGCACAGCGTCATCCGGCTGAATAAAGTTGCCTTCATCGTTTAACAGAAAGTTACCTAATATCGTTTCATACGATTAAAATCCATTTTCGGCTCCATTTCTGCTTTTGCGCACAATCGAGTATCTGGGCGCAGTTTTCGGCAGTTTCATCCGAAACGGCATCATTGGATGCTTCACGGCGTCGAGCATCCCGCCTTCGGCATCATAAATCAGCTCAGCCACAAACGAAACCGGCTCGTCGTCCGGTGTCAGCAGCTCAAGCCTATCGCCTTGAAAAAAGTAATTACGCTGCGTGAGGTCGGCAAGCCCGTCTTCATCGCACGCTTCAACGACGGCGACGACATCGCATTCGGAAAAATACATGGCGTCCTCGTAATACTGGCCGGGGCCCGCCGCATCAAAATAAAAACCGGTAGAATACTGCCGGTGGCTGACCTTGTTGACCTCATTGAGCCAGACGGGCGCCAAAGCCTCGCCCTTTGCAGCCGCGTCGATGGCTTGCCGGTAGGCGTTTGTAATAACAGCAGCGTAATAAAACGATTTCTGACGCCCTTCAATCTTAAAGCTGTCAATGCCGGCCTCCATCAGCTCGGGGACGTGATCGATCATGCACAGGTCCCTCGAATTTAAGAGGAACGTACCACCATCCTCCGTTATCTCCTGCATTTCACCCGGCCGCCTTTCCTCAATGAGATGATATTTCCAGCGGCACGGCTGAGCGCAAGCGCCACGGTTGGCGTCACGTCCGGTGAGATAGTTCGACAGCAGGCAGCGTCCTGAAAACCCCATGCACATGCTGCCGTGTACAAAAGTCTCAATTTCCAGCTCCCCGGGCGTATTGTCCCGGATCTCGCGGATTTCCCCAAGCGTCAGCTCGCGCGCGAGAATCACGCGGGTTGCACCTAAATCAAAAAATGCGCGGGCGCTCGCCGCGTTGGTCACGCCCGCCTGTGTGCTCACATGGCACTTTAAGCCCGGCGCGTATTTTTTAGCCAGGGCCATCGCGCCGAGGTCCGAAACGATGAGAGCATCCACGCCGGCCGACTGCAGCTGCTCAAGAAACGGCGGCAACGCTTTGATATCGTCGCCATGCATCACCGTATTGCACGCGGCGTAAAGGCGCGCGCCGTGCTCCCGGCAGAGCTCGGCGGCTATTTGCAACTCGTCAATGCCAAAATTGCCCGACGCCGCGCGCATGCCGAAACGCTGTCCCGACAGGTAAACGGCGTCCGCGCCGTAACGGAGCGCCATTATAAGGCGCTCCATATCGCCGGCCGGGGATAAAAGCTCCGGTCTTTTATCCGCCATACGCGTCGCTGTTAACAAATGCCAGGAAGTCATCGTAATCACTGAAGAAGTCATGCGTTTTATCATGATTGAGCGCATAGTAGAAGTAATTGGTGTGCTCGGGATAAAGCGCGCCCTTAATGGACTCGATGCCGGGGTTGCCGACCGGGCCGGCCGGAAGGCCCGGATACATATAGGTGTTGTACGGGCTGTCGTACTCCGTTGAAAATTTTTCGTCAGTTCCCGCGACGTCATGAATGGCATAGAAAATCGTGGCGTCGATCTCAAGATACTTGTAATCGCTGTTCAAACGGTTGTAGATTACGGAAGCGATCAAATCCCGCTCTTCATCGCCGCCGGCCTCTCTTTCGATCATGGACGCAATAATGATAATATCCCGCATTGAGTAGCCCAGCTCCGCCGCGCGATCTATATACTCCTGCTTAAACTTGGATTCAAAGTTGTCTAAAAGCTTTGTAAAGGCGCGTGTCGGGGAATCGCCGACATAGTACGTATACGTGTCGGGGAATAAATAGCCCTCCAGCCTGAATTGGTCGCCCAGCGTGCTCTGGTCGAGGAACGGGTAATCAAAATCATAGTTGGCCGCCGTGTCCCACAGCTCATCCGCCGAGGCCACGCCATTGGCGTCAAACAGCTCGATAATCTGGCGGAGTGAAAAACCCTCCGGTATAACCACGTCAACCTCGGCGCGCTGGCCGCCCTTTGTAGACATACCCGTGACGAGGGCCCGGTAATCGAAGTTTTCATTGAGATAATAGGTGCCGGCCGCAATCGTCTTGTCTGCGTGGGAGAAATTGGCGAACAGCTTAAAGAGGAACTTGTACTCGACCAGTCCGTTCTCTTTTAAAATTGTAGCCACTTCGTCAAGGGTATAATCCTGAGGAATTGTGACCTGTACGACCTCGCTGTCGGAGCCGAGTCCGAGGACATCCGTTGCAGCCAGCCATAGAAGCGAAGCCAGCAGCAGGCAGATGCAAATGACAAAAACGGCGTACAAAATTCCGCTGAGGCAACCTGTGCGCCGCTCGCGCCGGGGCCGAAGCGGCCGGTTATCCGGCAGGTCCCGGTATTCCCCGTCAAAATCAAAATTCACCTTGAAGTCGTCATCTTTGCTGGTCGGCATTAAATCGCGCTCCTGCTTCGGCGCATCCGGCGCCGTATTTTTATCCGGCCCGCCGTCTGTGTCCGAAAAATTGTAATTATAAAAATGCAGGCCGTCGTCGGGTTCATCCGACGTATAGTCATCATAGCCGCCGCTTTTGGGCTTTACGGACCCGGACTGCAACGCGCTCATGAGCTCTTCATTATAATCGTCGCCGAGGAGCTCTTTCCAATATTCTGTATTGTCGTCCATTTGATTCACTCCAATGTTTCGCCAGACATAAAAAACCGCGGCCCTGCCCATGGCGAGACTTTAATCCGCCTGCGGGCTCAAAAAACCCACACCGGATGCCACAAATTGTTTCAGATTTAAAATGATATCCGTTCCTGGAATTTTTAAAGTAACCCCGTCGGCGGAGACTGCATAGAATATCGCAGACGGTGGCAAAAGATAAACTTACCGTCCCGCCAAAGACGATATGCCCTTATCAGTAATCTGCGCGTGATAAGTGAGGACTATGAAATTATATAAGCCGGCGCGCAGCGGCAGAATGGAGTCTATATATGTTTGGTTTTGGAAATAATTCCTGTTGGTGCATCATAATTATCCTGCTTGTTCTTTGCTGCTGCTGTGGCTGCGGCGGCGTCGGCGGCATCGGCGGCGACAACTGCTGCCGTTAACGAGCAACCTACATACGATAAACAGGGTATAAACGCATCGGCGGATATTCCCTCATAGGTTATCCGCTCTTTAGCGAGGCTCCGCCTTGGAGTCTCGCCTTTCTTTCCGTAACAATACAGTCAACGGGTACGTCATACTTATCATGCGGCAGCTTTTCGCGCAGCAGACGCTCACGCGCCACGCCCGCCTTAAAGGCGTTTGTCCGGACTAGAAACCGGTCATAGTATCCGCCGCCCCAGCCCAGCCGATAGCCTTGCCGGTCATACGCCAGCGCCGGGACAATGATAAAATCCAGCTCCTCCGGCGTGAAGACGCGCGTGGACTCAGACGGCTCCATCAGTCCGTAGGACGACGGGGCCAGCTCCGAGACGCTTGAAACGGCGCGGGCTTCCATCACGCCGCCTTTGAAGCATACGGGAAACGTCACCGTTTTACCCGCCTTCAGCGCATAATCGATAAGCTTTAGGGTATCCGGCTCACGTCTGAAGCTGTAGTACGTAAAAATAACACGCGCTTCTTTAAAGGCTGGCAGCTCGATCATCCGGTTAAACAAGCCTTCATTGCTTTCTTTTATATATTCTTCCGGCAGCGCGTTGATATCGGCCACCAGCTGTTGTCGGAGCTCTTTTTTTTCGATACTCATTTTAGCTGCCCCATCTGTCGTAGCGTTTGATAGATTTCATCGTGAATCTCTTCTTCCCGGCGCGCTGTAGCGCCCGAAAAGCAGGGTATTTTATGCCAGTTGTAATACCCGGCGGCCATTTCGCCGCAGCTCTGACACTGTCTGAGGTAGCACGCGTCGCGCTCGTGGATATCACCGCCGGCGCCCGTTTCCTCTTCTCTTTTCTGAAGTCTCTCGAGCGCGGCCCCGGCCTGAATGTCCATATACAAGACGACGTCCGGCTTGGGAAGTTCCATACGGTCAAACTCGAACGCGTACAGCCACTCGAAAAATTCCACACGTGCCTTTTCCGGCAGTTTTGCGCCCTGGTGCAGGGCATTACTCGTCGTATATCGGTCGGTCACAATAAGCGTATTGTTTATATAATCGTCCCGCCAGACCTTTCTGTAGGAGGCAAAACGGTCCACGGCAAAAAACGTGGACGCCGCGTACGGATTGACGTCCCCCGGGTTCTCGCCAAATTCGCCGTTTAAATACATCCGGATGAGCGCCGAGGACGGCTCGTCATACTGCGGGAAATTAAGCTTGACAAAACGGATCCCCTCCGCTTCGAGGTGTCTGCACAAGCGCCTGAACTGCGTCGATTTGCCGCTGCCGTCGATGCCCTCGAATACGATCAGTCTGCCCATATTTATTTCCCCCTGACGCGCTGCCCGACGACGGCTAAAAGAAAAAGCGGCAGTTTGATCTGTCGTTTAATGCGCTTTGGCTCCTTTATAAGTCTGTAGAGCCATTCCAGATTGGCTTTTTGCCATGAAAGCGGCGCTCGCGCCACCGTGCCGGCCCAGACATCAATGGAGCCGCCAAAACCACCCATCAATCCCACGCTTAGTTTGCCCCTCTGGGATGCCATCCAAAGCTCCTGTTTCGGCACGCTGAGACCGACAACTAAAAAATCCGGACTGGATGCATTAATAGCGTCAATAATCGGCCCGTCGTCCTCAAAATATCCGTTCGCCGTACCGGCAACGATAAGGCCGGGATATTTAGCCGTGAGGTTTGCCGCAGCCGTCTCCGCCACCCCGGGCTTGGCTCCAAACAAAAAAACGCTTTTCCCTGCTGACGCCAGCCGCGCCATAAGTTTTTCGGCGAAATCGGCTCCCGGGACCCGTTCCTTAATGGGGGTCTTCAGGATCTTCGCTCCGTAAACAATGCCGATGCCATCCGGCAGGACAAGCGCGGCATTTGAAACAGCCTCTTTGACGAGGGCGTCATTCCGGCACATCCAGACGGTCTCGGGATTCGGCGTGACCACGTAATCACCCGTTTTGCTGTTTATACGATCAAATGCGTCGGAAACCGCCTCATCTATTGTCACATCGTCGAAACCGACGCCCAGAACGTCTGTTCTCATTATTTTATCCCTATTCTCCAGGTTCCATTAATTAACATTCCTTTTCATATGTCAGATTATTGTACCATAACGCCCGGACCTTGTCCAGCGACGCGCACGGCGCAAAATCCGTCTAAAACCGACGCGCCACAGCACTTAAAGAAGCGCCGCCGGCGCAGCCGGCGGCGTTTCAGACTGTCGAAAAAGCCGCATCCGCGGCTTCTTCGACAAATATGGGTTCTCGCGCTGAGGCGCTCGCAAAGTAATGCTTTTCAAAAATAAATTCCTCAAAGCATTGAAATCAAACAATTTTCGCCGATGAGACCAGACAACTCGCCGTCATCGACGAAAATTAAATCGCGCGGCGATTGGACGCGCAAACGAAAGATAGAAGACTTTTTTGTCGGCGCTTGAGTTAATTTATTCCTGCGCGGCCAGCGCGGCCAGCTCCTTATCCAGATCGATCCTCGGGAATATAACGCCGCCCTTTGTAACCGTAACCGTTCCCGGCAACCGCCCAAACGCCTCCGCCGATTCCCAGGTCGTTATATCGGCCTCCACACCGATCTGAGCAAAGATTTTTTCGCTCGTCTCAGGCACAAACGGCTTTAATAATACGGCGCAGATCCGGATCGTCTCCAGAAGGTTATACATGACGCGGGCAAGCCGGCTCTTGGCTGCTTCGTCCTTGGCCAGGACCCACGGCGCCGTTTCGTCGATATACTTGTTGGCGCGGGAGGTGACTTTGAAAATCTCCGTCAGCGCGTTTTGAAACGCGTACTTTTCCATCTGCTTCTCAACAGCGCCCGAAAGCGCGCCCGCCGATGATAAAAGCTCGTCGTCGGCACCGTCTTCCGTCTGCTCCCCGGGGAGCGTGCCGCCGAAGTACTTAATTACCATGGCGACCGTACGGGACACAAGGTTTCCAAGGTCGTTGGCGAGATCCGTATTGATGCGCGTGATAAGCAGCTCATTTGAAAACGAGCCATCCGAGCCAAACGGGAACTCGCGAAGCAGGAAGTACCGCAACGCATCGACACCGTAGCGATCGGCCAGAATAACGGGATCGACAACGTTACCGGTGGACTTACTCATTTTGCCGCCGTTCAGAAGCAGCCAGCCATGGCCATAGATCTTCTTCGGCAGCGGCATATCAAGCGCCATGAGCATCGACGGCCAAATGATGGCATGAAACCGCACGATCTCCTTGCCCACGAAGTGGACGTCCGCCGGCCAGTATTTGCCGACGTCGTCATATTTGTCGTTCATATAGCCGAGGGCCGTGAGGTAATTGCTCAGCGCGTCCACCCAGACGTAGACGACGTGGCCGGGGTCGAAGTCCACCGGCACACCCCATGTAAACGTCGTGCGCGACACACACAGGTCCTCGAGACCCGGCTTTAAGAAGTTATTAATCATCTCGTTTTTACGCGAGGCCGGCTCCAGAAAATCCGGCTGGTTTTCATACAGCTCCAGAATCCTTTTCTCGTATTTCGACAGCCGGAAGAAATATGCTTCCTCTTCCGCGTATTTTACCTCGCGCCCGCAGTCGGGGCATTTGCCGTCAACGAGCTGGCTTTCGGTCCAGAACGATTCACATGGCGTACAGTAAAGGCCCTTATATGACCCCTTGTAGATATCGTCCTGCTCGTACAGCTTTTTGAAGATTTTCTGGACGGACTGCTCATGATAGTCGTCCGTTGTGCGGATGAAACGGTCGTTGGAAATGTTCATAAGCTTCCACAGGTCGAGGATGCCGCCTTTCCCTTCGATGATCTCATCGACAAACTGCTTAGGCGTGACGCCCTTGGCCGCCGCCTTCTCCTCGATTTTCTGGCCGTGCTCGTCCGTCCCCGTGAGGAACATCACATCAAAGCCGCGCATTCGTTTATACCTCGCCATTGCGTCGGTGGCCACGGTGCAGTACGTGTGCCCAATATGAAGCTTGTCGGAGGGGTAATAGATGGGCGTTGTGATGTAGTACGTTCCTTTGCTCATGAGTCCTTTCCTTTCTGTATAGTGAAATATAAGTGTTCGGTTTGCTCGCCGCGGCTAAAAGCCGCTTTTAACTTACCGGCCATTTTTATTAAAGGTATCGAGCAGTATAGCACAAAGACGGTAAAATTTGCAACCGCGTTTAACGTGCGGCCCTTACGGCCCCGTGCGCAGTGCTTGGGCGTCGTCGTTTTTATTATTCTAAAAAGGCGTATAATTATTATTAGAGACCGGATAAGCAGGCAGCACGAAACCGGCGTTCACCCGAATTTTGGTATGATCTAAATTATACGCCTTCTGATATAGCGTTACAACTTTTTTGAAAATAGGCGGTTTTGCGCAATTTGAATATTTATATTGACGAGCTGACCCTTGAAATTGTAGAATAACATGATAAACCAAATTAGGAAGTTCTGCGTGAAACCCAGCAGGCACAGACTTTACATCGGTCGCGTCAGTTTTGCGCCCGGTAAACCTATATTAGTATGGTATAATGTTTTTTTGACGGCCTTATAACCCCCCCCCAGTCCGAAGGAGGATGTTTATGAATGAAACCGGCACCCTATTAAACATCGGTCCTTCCGGCAGTGCCGGTCTGTCTCACGCCACGATCATCTGGGGCGGCAGCGAGGACGAACGCGATGCGCTGGCACAGAAGCTGGCTATGGCGCTGCTCTGCGAGGACCCGGGCGAAAAGCCCTGCGGAACCTGCACCCATTGCGAAAAGGCGCAGCGCGGCATCCATCCCGACATCCTGACGTATGATCAGGATGAGCAGACGCGAACCATTTATGTCGATCAGATTCGCGCGCTCCGTGACGACGCGGTCGTCATGCCCAATGAAGCATCCAGAAAAGTCTATATTATACGTCATGCCGGCGCGATGAACAGCTCTGCCCAGAACGCCCTGCTGAAGGTTCTGGAGGAGCCGCCCGGCGGCACCGCTTTTATCCTGACAGCCGAAACGTATGAATCGCTGCTGCCGACCGTCCGCTCACGCTGCACAACCATCTCGGCCGACACCGGACACACGGCTGGGCAAAAAGCGGAGACAGCTCTTGCCACCGAATTTATCGACGCCGTGCCGGACGCGCTGAAGCTGGCGGCGTTATCCTTTAAGCTGGACAAGCTGGATAAAGGTGCTTTCATCGATTTTATTGAAGACGCGAAAACAGCCGTCGCACGACGGCTGCGCAGCTGCGCCGGCGCACAGGGCGCGCCGGAAATGAGCGCTCTAATACACACCGTTCAGGTACTCGACCGCGCTAAAGAGTATCTCCATTATAATATCGGGCTCGTGCACATCACGGGCATGCTCAGCGCGGAGCTTACCATCCGAAATGAGGAAGACCATGATTGAAGTCATCAGCGTTCGCTTTAAGAACAAAGGAAAAGTTTATTTTTTTGACCCGGCGGGTCTCGCCGTCTCCTCGGGCGCGCACGTCATCGTTGAAACGGCCAAGGGCCTTGAGTACGCCGAGTGCACATACGGCAACCACTTCGTAGAGGACGCGTGCATCATACCGCCACTTCGGCCTGTCGTACGTTCGGCTACCGCGGAGGACGTGAAAAAAGCCGAGGACAACAAATTAAAAGAAGCTGAAGCGTTTATATTCTGCCAGAAAAAGATTGCCGATCACAGGCTGGACATGAAGCTTGTCGACGTGGAGTTCAGCTTTGAAGGAAGCAAGATCCTGTTTTTCTTCACCTCCGACGGACGCGTCGACTTTCGGGAGCTCGTCAAGGATCTGGCCGCTGTTTTCAAAACGCGTATCGAACTGCGCCAGATTGGCGTTCGCGACGAGGCGAGGATGCTTGGGGGCCTCGGTATCTGCGGAAAACCGTTTTGCTGCACGCAATTTCTGGATGAATTTCATCCGGTCTCCATCAAAATGGCGAAGATGCAGGGCCTGTCCCTCAATCCTGTCAAAATCTCCGGAACCTGCGGCCGTCTGATGTGCTGCCTTAAGTATGAGGAACCCGCTTACGAGGAACTCGTTAAAAGAGCGCCGAAGATCGACGCGTTTGTTGACACCCCCTCCGGCAAGGGCTCCGTCACAAGTATTAACCTGTTAAGAGGCAGCGCGAAGGTCCGTCTGGAAGACGGTCTGGACACGACGCTTAAAATCTTTACGTTTGAAGAGCTGGACGTGCTGGGCGGCAAGGCCAGGCGCGCGGAATATATCGCGGCCAAGGCCGAGGGTCGTCTGGCGGAAGCCGGTTTTAAAGAACGTCCGCCGGCGCCCGTCCCGAAGGCCATGCCTGTCAGGGAGGGTGAACAGTCTATAACGGACCGCGGCGCTTTTCCAGAACAACCGGATGCAAGGCCCGCTCAAAAAACTGGCAAGAAGCGTCCTAAAAACCCGCCGCGCCAAGACCGGACTGATAAGCCGGACAAACCCCGGCAGGATAAACCCAAACTGGATAAACCCCGGCAGGACAAACCCAGAGCGGACAAATCAGAAAAAAAGCTGCCGTCGCAGGACAACCAGCCGGACGCCGCCGCTAAAAAGCCAGCGGCGAAATCCGCTAAACGCCGGCATCGGGGCGGAAAGGGCCGTAAAAAACCCACCGCTCAGAAACCCCAGGAAAATGAGCGCGCCGGCATAAAGCCTGAATAAGCCCGCCTGTTAAAACTGAACAGCTCAATGGGGAGCACGATATACAGCCGGTCAACGGGGACAAGCGGCTTTATATCGTGCAACCTTTTTTACCAGCGATCCTGTGATGCCGGTTAACGGTATTTCGTTGCATTCCGCTCTGCTGCCAATATTTTATTTTATGTATAATGGTTATATTTTAGCCAAAGGTCTTGCAAAACGCCCCCAAAAACCTTAGAATAGCATACAATGCCCTGTTTGGCTCTTTTGCGGTCAGGCAGCGTTTTTTACTCCGGCATTTTCAGCGGCATACGGTGCTGCGTCAAATAAGTACTTCCCGGCAATGTGACGCTGGCTGATTCCAGCGAGTCCCCGGCAATTTTCGCCAGCGTTTTGAAAGGAATGGTAATATGAATATGCGTGATTTTCCCGACAGACAAGGACTGTACGACCCGCGTTATGAGCACGACGCTTGTGGTATAGGCTTTGTTGTACATATAAAAGGGGAGAAATCCAACAGTATCATTAAGCAGGCGTTGGTCGCTTTGAAGAACCTCAGCCACCGCGGCGGTGTCGGCAGCGAGCCGGACTCGGGCGATGGCGCGGGTATCTTGTTCCAGCTTCCCCACGCCTTTTATAAAAAGGTCTGCTCCGGCACGGGGATCGAGCTTCCCGATGCCGGCAATTATGGTACAGGCCTTATATTTTTTTCTAAAGACGCGTCGAAACGTCGGACTTTAGAGCAGAAATTCCAGGAAATCGTCGAAGACGAGGGGCAAATATTTCTGGGATATCGGGACGTGCCGATCGATTCGTCCATGCTTGGAAAAACAGCCCTTGCAAGCATGCCGTTCATGCGTCAGATTTTCATTGGACGCAGCGAGATCTGCGCGGATACCGATTTTGAGCGCAAGCTGTATATCATCCGTAAGCGCATGGAGAATGCCGCGCGGGATCAGTTTGCCGACGAGTGCTTTTATATGCCCAGCCTGTCGTCGAAGACGATCGTTTATAAGGGCATGCTGACAGCCGAACAGCTCGATGAGTTTTATCTGGATTTAGCCGACGAGGACGTCGTTTCGGCGCTCGCGCTTATCCATTCAAGATATTCCACCAACACCTTCCCCAGCTGGGAGCGCGCGCATCCCAACCGCTGCCTTATTCACAACGGTGAAATCAACACCCTGCGCGGCAACGTCAACTTCATGAACGGCCGCGAAGCCATCTTAAAAAGCGAAGCCTTCGGCGATGAGCTTCAAAAAACGCTTCCGATCATTGATAAAAACGGCAGTGACTCGGCGATGTTTGATAACACGGCTGAATTTCTAACGCTCAGCGGCATGCCGATTGAGCGCGTCATGATGCTCATGATCCCCGAACCCTGGGCGGGGCATGAGAGCATGAGCGCGGAAAAGAAAGCCTTTTACGAATACAATGCCTGCCTGATGGAACCCTGGGACGGCCCGGCCGCCATGGGCTTCACGGACGGCGTACGCGTCGGCGCCGTTTTGGACCGCAACGGCCTTCGTCCCTCGCGTTATTACGTCACAACGGACGATACCGTTATCCTGGCCTCCGAGGTCGGCGTTCTCGATATTCCGCCGGAGAAGATCGTTAAAAAAGAGCGGCTCCATCCCGGCCGTATGCTGCTGATCGACACGGAAAGCGGCCGCATCATCGAGGATGAAGAGATCAAAAACAAAGCCGCATCGTCGGAGCCTTTCGGCGACTGGCTGAAGCAGTATCTGACGGACATTGAGCACGTCCCCACGCCGACAGCCTGTGAAATCCACAACACACCGCTTTTAGAGATGCAAAAGGCGTTCGGCTACAATTACGAAGATTTCAGGATGTTTTTGGCGCCCATGGTCACCACCGGGGTAGACCCCGTCGGCGCGATGGGCAACGACACACCCCTGGCCGTGCTGTCCAAAAAACCCATGCTTTTATACGAATACTTCAAGCAGCTGTTCGCGCAGGTTACAAACCCGCCGATCGACGCGCTGCGCGAGGCCCTCATCACGTCTTCCGTCGTCTATCTCGGCGCGGAATCAAACCTGCTGCACCCGGGGCCTGAGAGCTGCCGCCGCATCAAGCTGCACGCGCCCATCCTTTCCAACAACGAGCTGGACAAGCTCAAATATCTCGATAGGCCGGGCTTCAAGTCCGCCGTGCTGCCGATTCTCTTTAAAGCCGGCGGCGGCGGGAGCGCGCTTAAAGAGGCGCTTGACAACCTGTTCCAGTCGGCCGCCAAGGCCGTGGAGGACGGCGCGAACATCCTCATCCTGTCCGACCGAAAGGTCGACGGCGGGCACGCGGCCATCCCGGCGCTTCTGGCCGTCGGCGGCCTGCACCACTACCTCATTCGCAAGGGGCTGCGCACAAAGGCAAGCATCGTCGTGGAATCCGGCGAGCCGCGCGAGGTCCATCACTTCTGTACCCTGATCGGCTATGGCGCGGCCGCGATCAACCCCTACGTCGCCATCGATTCCGTTGCGGATCTCACACAGACCGGCTTTATTAAGGGCTTTACGGCAGAAAAAGCGATTGCAACGTATATCAAGGTCGCGTACAAGGGCGTCATCAAGGTGCTGTCAAAAATGGGCATCTCCACGATCCAGAGCTATACAGGCGCGCAGATTTTCGAAGCGCTCGGTATCTCTAATGCGGTCATTGACGAGTATTTCACCTTGACCCCCGCGCGCATCGGCGGCGTCGGCCTCGATGAAATCGCGCGCGAAGCCCAGATGCGTCATGACGCGGCGTACGCCGCCGCTATTGACGACGAGGAGCTCGACACCCGCGGTAACTACCAGTACCGCCGGAAGGGCGAATACCACACGTATAACCCTGAAACCATCGACAGGCTCCAGCGCGCCTGCCGCGCGGGCGACTATACGCTGTTTAAAGAGTACTCCAAGCTGCTCAACGAAAATGAAACGGACCACGCCACGCTGCGCTCCGTCATGAAATTTAAGAAGAATCCCATTTCAATCGACGAGGTCGAGCCGGTCGAATCCATCGTGAAGCGCTTTAAGACGGGCGCGATGTCCTTCGGCTCCATCAGCCGCGAGGCTCACGAATCCATCGCTATCGCCATGAACCGCCTGGGCGCCAAGAGCAATACCGGTGAGGGCGGCGAGGACCCGGCGCGGTATATCCCCGATGAAAACGGCGATTCCCGCTGCAGCGCCATCAAGCAGGTCGCATCCGGCCGTTTCGGCGTCACGAGTGAATACCTCGTCCATTCCCAGGAAATCCAGATCAAGATGGCGCAGGGCGCCAAGCCCGGCGAGGGTGGTCAGCTGCCCGGCCGCAAGGTTTATCCCGAGGTTGCCAAGGTGCGTTATTCAACGCCCGGCGTCGGCCTCATCTCGCCTCCGCCGCACCATGATATCTACTCCATTGAAGACCTCAAAGAACTCATTTACGACCTGAAAAACTCCAATCCCTCCGCTAAGATCAACGTCAAGCTCGTTTCCGAGGCCGGCGTTGGCACTGTTGCCGCCGGCGTTGCCAAGGGCTGTGCCGATGTGGTTTTGATCTCCAGCTATGACGGCGGTACGGGCGCTTCACCAAGAACATCTATGCGCCACGCCGGTCTGCCGTGGGAGCTGGGCCTGTCCGAGACGCATCAGACGCTGGTTTTGAACAATCTCAGAGACCGCATCACCATTGAAACAGACGGCAAGCTGATGACCGGGCGCGACGTCGCCGTCGCGGCGCTTTTGGGCGCGGAGGAATACGGCTTTGCTACAGCGCCCCTCGTCACACTCGGCTGCGTCATGATGCGCGTGTGCAATCTCGACACCTGCCCCGTCGGTGTGGCGACGAACAATCCGGAGCTGCGCAAGCGTTTTGCCGGCAAGCCCGAGCACGTGATGAACTTCATGCTGTTTGTCGCGCAGGAAATGCGGGAATACATGGCTGAGATGGGCTTTAGAACCGTCAACGAAATGATCGGGCGCACCGATATGCTCGAGGCCGATATCCCGGAATCATCCTGGAAGGCCCAGGGCCTTGACCTGTCCATGATCCTGCACAAGCCGGAGGTTCCCGAAGGAACAGCGCTTTACAAGGTGCAGGAGCAGGATCACGGCCTTGAGAGCACGCTCGATGTCAAAACGCTTTTAGAGCTGTGCAAGCCTGCGCTGGAAAAGGGCGAAAAGGTTGAGGCTGAGCTTAAAATCGTCAATACGGACCGTGCCGCCGGTACGATCCTCGGCAGCTATCTGACACGCCAATATGGCTTTGACGGCCTGCCGGAGGACACGATCAAACTGAATCTCACCGGCTCTGCCGGCCAGAGCCTCGGTGCTTTCATGCCCCGCGGCATCACCATTACACTTTCCGGCGACGCCAACGACTACACGGGCAAGGGTTTGTCGGGCGGCAAGATCATTGTGAAGCCCCCGGCGGTGTCCACGTTTGACCCGGAGGAAAACATTATCGTCGGCAACGTCTGCTTCTACGGCGCGACAAGCGGCGAGGCCTATATCCGCGGCGAGGCCGGCGAGCGCTTCTGTGTCCGCAACAGCGGCGTGAAAGCCGTTGTCGAGGCCGTTGGCGACCACGGCTGTGAATACATGACGGGCGGGCGGGTCGTCGTGCTGGGCAAAACGGGCCGGAATTTCGCGGCCGGTATGTCCGGCGGCATCGCCTACGTCTACGACGCAGACAGCACCTTTAAAAGCAGATGCAACACCGATATGGTATCGCTGGTCGAGGTCAACGCCGAGCGCAAGGCCGAAATCAAGGAGATGCTCCTAAAGCACGAGGCTTACACCGGCAGCAATAAGGCCGCCGCGATTTTAGCCGACTGGGACAACGCCGTGAAGCATTTCGTGTGCGTGCTGCCCAACGACTACGACCGTATGCTGAAAGCCATCCAAAAGGCGCACGAGGACGGCTATACTGGCGACGAGGCGCTGATGATCGCCTTTGACGCCAACAACCGCGACGTTTCGCGTCTGAGCGGAAACTAAGGGGGGGTTACGATTATGGCTAAACCGACAGGATTTTTAGAATACTGCAGGAAAACAGCGCCCGACAGGCCGGTCAGCGAGCGTATTAAAGACTGGAACGACTTCCACACCACACTGACGCTGGAAGAGCTGCAGGAGCAGAGCTCGCGCTGCATGGACTGCGGCACGGCGTTTTGCCAGATGGGCCTCATGCTCGGCGGCGTGGCTTCCGGCTGCCCGCTCAACAACCTCATTCCTGAATGGAACGAGCTTTTATATAACGGCATGTATGAAAAGGCGTTTCGCCGCCTGATTAAAACATCCAACTTCCCGGAGTTTACCTCCCGGGTCTGCCCGGCGCTGTGCGAGGGCTCGTGCACCCTGGGCCTCGATGACGAATCGGTGGCCACAAAGCAAAACGAGCGCGCGATTATTGAGCACGCCTTTGAGCAGGGCTGGGTAACACCACAGCCGCCGAAGACACGCACCGGCAAGACGGTGGCCGTCGTCGGCTCCGGCCCTTCGGGCCTGGCCTGCGCCGACCGGCTCAACAAGCTGGGCAATACCGTCACTGTTTTCGAAAAGGACGACCGCGTCGGCGGCCTTCTGATGTACGGCATTCCCAACATGAAGCTGGAGAAACAGATTATCGACTGCCGTGTTAAAATCATGGAAGCTGAGGGCGTTGTTTTCAAGACGAGTATTGAAATCGGCAAGGATATCAAAGCCGAAACGCTTAAAAAAGACTTTGACGCCGTTGTGCTGTGTATCGGCTCCAAGCGCGCGCGGGACCTGAACGTCCCCGGCCGCGACTGCGGCGGCATCCACTTCGCCGTCGATTTCCTGGCTGCCAACACCAAGAGCCTGTTAGATTCTAATCTTACGGACGGCAACTATATCTCCGCCAAGGACAAAGACGTTATCGTCATCGGCGGCGGCGACACCGGCACAGACTGTGTGGGCACATCAATCCGCCACGGCTGCAAGAGCGTTATTCAGTTTGAAATCATGCCGGCAGCCCCTGTTGACCGAGGCGGGAGCAATCCCTGGCCCCAGTGGCCCAAGGTATTCAAGACCGACTACGGTCAGGAAGAGGCCATTGAGCTGTACGGGCGCGACCCGAGATACTTCTGCCTGACAACGAAGAAAATAGACTGTGACGAGAACGGCAACGTCAAAGCCCTGCACACCGTCGAAGTCGACTGGAGTACCGGCTCCCTCAAAGAAGTTGAGGGTACCGAAAAGGTCTGGCCGGCGCAGCTCGTGCTCATCGCGATGGGCTTTTTGGGCCCGGAGGAAACGATCCTCCAGGAGCTGTCGATTGCGCAGGACAAGCGCAGCAACATTGACGCCAAGGAAGGCGCGTACAAAACAAGCGTGCCGGGCGTTTTCGCCGCGGGCGACGCGCGGCGGGGACAGAGTCTCGTTGTCTGGGCAATCCGGGAGGGCCGCGACGCGGCCGATGCCGTCAGCGAATACCTGACAGCGAAATAATTCTTTAAAGAGAGGGCCGCGCCGTTTTATACGGCGCGGCCTTTTTGGGTCTTGATACGCGGTCTGTCCTGCGGTTTTACGCCTTTATAACGCCGCAGGCAATTTTTTTACCCGCATTGCCGGATGGCTGAGACGTAAAGTCGTCGGGCCGCGCGTGGATAATCATCGTGCGTCCCACAACATCGGCCACCTTGAACCGGTCTGTTAAAACAACCATAAATGCCCGCCCGTTCGCCTCGAAAAGCGGCGGCAGGTCTCCGGCGTGGTACGGGTGCTTGCAGTCGCCGGGGTTGTAGTGCCCACCGGTATCGGCAAACGGGTCGTCCGCGTTTCCCGTGCAGGCGGCGCCTGAATGGATATGAAACCCGAAGACGCCGGCAGCACACGGATCGTCCAAATGCGGCAGGCCGATGACCTCGACGCTTAAGAGCACGCCATCCTTCGTCTGATAGAAGTTCGCCGTCCCGACGAGCTCCGGGTAGGCGCTGCTGCCACGAAGGTGCGCCCGAGCGTCCGGCCGGCTGTTTGCGAGGGTATCTAAGTAGTTTTTGGACCGCTGGGATATAAACCAGATCATGAGCTTCTCCGTTCCGGCGCGGCTGTTTTTTGCCGCGCTCCGGTATATTCTATGTCTGGAGATACCTGGTGTGTTTCAGTGCTTTTTCACAGAAATATCCTATCGGTCAGCCTAACCGTTTAACCGGCTTCGCCGGCCGATTTTTTTATTGCTAATGGCTCATCCGAGTGTTAAAATATTGACAGATTGCGCTTTTATTCGGCATAATAGCGTTACCCATATGGAAGAATATAGTATAAGGATGGTACAAATGAAAAAAATAACTGCGATACTGCTGGCAGCCGTGCTGCTTTTAAGCCTCACGGCCTGCGGCGGCAAGAAAGACGACAAGGTTCTAAAGGTTGGCATGGAATGCGCTTATGCGCCGTATAACTGGGCGCAGTCGGATGACTCCAATGGTGCAGTACCTATCTTTGACAGTAAGGAATACGCTTACGGTTACGACGTCATGATGGCCAAATATCTTGCTGATAAAATTGGTTATACGCTTGAAATCCATCGTATGGACTGGAACAGCCTGCCTGTGGCCGTTCAGTCAGGCGCCATTGACTGCGCTATTGCCGGCCAGTCCATCACAGCTGAACGCATGGAAACGCTGGACTTTACAACGCCCTACTATTATGCCTCAATCGTCGTTTTAACAAAGACGGATTCTCCTTATGCGGACGCAACCGGCGTGGCCGGCCTGGCCGGAGCAACGTGCACCTCACAAATCAATACGGTCTGGTACGACGTCTGCCTGCCGCAGATTGAAAACGCCAATATCCTCCCAGCGATGGATAAAACCTCAGGCATGCTCGTTTCACTGGATGCTGGCAACTGCGACCTCGTCGTGACCGACGCGCCGACCGCCATGGCCGCCGCCATGGTCTATCCGGACATGAAGATTCTCGACTTTACAGGCCAGGACGACAACTTCCAGGTATCCGATGAGGAGATCAACATCGGTATCTCCGTCCAGAAGGGCAACGCCGACCTGGTCCAAAAGCTCAACGACGCGCTGGCGACGCTTACGACGGATGATTACGAGCAAATGATGAACGACGCGATCGCGGTTCAACCTCTGTCCGAATAAGAATCAAAGCCTAAAAAAGGGGGGAGCGGCAATTTGCTCCCCCACATTATTCTCGAAGGGGTGGAACCTATGACTTCTTTGCCGCCGGATTATTTGGGCAGAATCTTTTTTATCATTCAGGAATACGGCCTCTCATTGCTGCGCGGTGCGGGAAAAACACTTCTCATAGCCATTGTCGGCACCGTAATAGGTTGTATTATCGGATATATAGTCGGCATTATCCAGACGATACCGGTTAATAAAAACGACAATATTTTAAAAAGAGCTATCCTGCGATTTATAAAGCTTATTTTAAATATTTATGTCGAGGTTTTCCGCGGCACACCCATGATGGTTCAGGCTGTGTTCATTTACTACGGCTCTATGATGGTGCTAAACGTTCATATGGAAATACTGTTCGCGGCATTTTTTATTGTTTCAATCAATACGGGCGCGTATATGGCCGAAACGGTGCGCGGAGGCATCCTCTCCATCGACGAAGGACAAACAGAGGGTGCCAAATCCATCGGCATGACTCATTTCCAGACGATGTTCTACGTTATACTGCCGCAGGCCACGCGCAACATCATGCCGCAAATCGGCAACAACCTGATCATCAACATCAAGGATACGTGCGTTTTGTCCATTATCGGGATTGTCGAGCTGTTCTACACCTCCAACGGCATATCGGGAACGTACTATGTATTCTTCGAAACGTTTACGCTAACGATGATTATTTACCTCATTATGACCTTCACCTTCTCCCGCCTGCTCCGGTGGTTTGAAAAGAAAATGGACGGGCCGCAAAGCTATGCGCTGGCTTCTAATGATGTATTAGCGCCAACGAGCGGCATGCTCAACTTCCGCAGCCGGGGAGGTGACAGACGATGACCGCGGATAAGCTTCTAGAGGTCCGCCATCTCCGTAAATCCTTCGGCGATAACGAGGTGCTGCGCGATATTGATTTTTCCGTCAGCAAGGGCGATGTCATCTGCATCATCGGCGCGTCCGGCTCCGGAAAATCAACGCTTCTGCGCTGCATCAATCTGCTCGAAACGCCAACCGGCGGCGAGATATTATTCCACGGCGAGGACATCACAAAGGGCCGGTTCAACATTGCCGCTTACCGGGCGAAGGTGGGGATGGTTTTTCAAAGCTTCAACCTGTTTTCCAATATGACGGCGATTAAAAACTGCATGGTCGGCCTTCGCAAGGTCCTCAAGAAAGACACCAAAACGGCGAGCGAGACAGCCCGGGCCTATCTCGACAAGGTCGGCATGTCGCCGTATATCAACGCCAAGCCGCGCCAGCTTTCCGGCGGACAGAAGCAGCGTGTGGCGATTGCCCGCGCTCTGGCGATGCAGCCGGAGGTACTCTTATTTGACGAGCCAACCTCCGCGCTCGACCCACAAATGGTTGGCGAGGTGCTGGCCGTTATGCGTCAGCTGGCGTCGGAAGGGCTCACGATGATCATCGTAACCCATGAGATGGCGTTTGCCCGGGACGTATCCAGCCATGTGGTATATATGCAGGACGGCGTAATCTGCGAGGAGGGCACGCCCGAGGAGATTTTCGCCCATCCGCAGAAGCAGGAAACAAAGGATTTTCTGGCCCGCTTTTTAAACGGCTAAATATTGTGACGGCGGTGCCCAAGCGCCGCCGTCACACTGTCGAAAAAGCCGCATTCGCGGCTTTTTCGACAAATAAAGGGTTCTCACGCTGAGGCGCTCGCAAAGTAATGCTTTTCGGAAGTGAATGCCTCAAAGCATTGAAATCAAACAATTTTCGCCGATGAGACCAGACAACTCGCCATCATCGCCGAAAATTAAATCGCACGGCGATTGGACGCACAAAAGAAGGACTAAAGACTTTTTCGACAAGCTGCCAGCGGCGCATAAGCGCCGCCGACTAAAATGGCTATTTTGCATGCTGTTAACATGGATTGTATTGACAGGCGTCTTTTTATATGTTAGTATGCGTTTTGTCATCAAAATAAGGAGATAATAAAGCAGAATTTTTGACCTGCCCGGACATTTCGGGTATAAGGCCGGACGGACAGCCGGGTCAAATGCCGATCGGCAACTTTAGTTGCCTTATTGATTGAGCGGCCAGCTCAATTTTCTAAAGTTGGTTACTTAAAAACCATATACACTTGTGAAAAGATCAATAAGAGTAGTAAAAGTAATTCTTGCTATATAGACTCTGAAACCTTCAAGAAATGGATAATAAACGAATTTAATTCGAGATAAATAGACATTTTTTGTATAAGCACTCAAGTGTATTGTGGTTCAGGCCATAATTACTTGGGTTTTTATTTTTTTCTCCGGAGGCTGCTATGGAAAACAAACTGAAATTATACGGCTTCAACAATCTGACCAAATCGCTGAGCTTTAATATTTACGACGTGTGCTACGCCAAAACGGAGCGCGCGCAAAAGGACTATATTGCCTATATCGGCGAGGAGTATAATTCCGAGCGCCTGACCAACATCCTCTATCATTTGACGGAGATGATCGGCGCGACGGTTTTAAGCGTTTCCAGGCAGGATTACGAGCCGCAGGGCGCAAGCGTCACTTTTTTGATTGCCGAGCCGTCCATGCTCGAGCGCAGCAGCGGCGACACGGTCGTGGCCCATCTTGATAAAAGCCACGTAACGGTGCACACGTATCCGGAATATCATCCCGACAACGCCATCGCGACGTTCCGCGTCGATATCGACGTGGCGACCTGCGGGGCGATCACGCCGCTTTCAACGCTGGATTTTTTGATCGGCAGCTTTGACTCGGATATCATTACCATGGATTACCGCGTGCGCGGCTTTACGCGGAATGTCGACGGTCAAAAGCTCTTCATGGACCATACGATCACATCAATCCAGGATTATATCAACAGGGAGACGCTTGAAAAGTACGACACCGTCGACGTCAACGTCTACCAGGCCAATCTCTTTCATACAAAAATGCTTATTAAAGAGATTGATCTGCAGAATTACCTCTTTAACGCCGATGTCTATGAGCTGCCGCCGAAAACGCGGCTTTTCATCAGCAATCTCCTGCGCAAAGAGATGATTGAAATTTTCAGCGCCATGAACGTGTTTTAAGCCGCTTATTTCAGCGGTATGAGCAGGCCCTGAACAAGGATTAATACGGATAAGCACACTTAAATGCTTGCTACTTAACATTTAGACCGATTATGACCGAAAGGAGCCGGACGTGCTGGATCAAAACAGAACACCCATACTGGAAGCGCTCGGCGACGTTAAAAAGCAGCGGATCGTGCCCTTCGACGTGCCCGGCCACAAGCGCGGGCGCGGCAGCCCGGAGCTAACGGCATTCCTCGGCGAAAAATGCCTGAGCGTCGATGTCAATTCCATGAAGCAGCTCGACAACCTGTGCCATCCCGTCTCTGTGATCAGTGAGGCTGAGGCGCTGGCGGCCGAAGCCTTCGGCGCGCACCATGCCTTTTTCATGGTGGGCGGTACGACATCGGCCGTGCAGGCGATGATCTTATCCGTGTGCAAAAAAGGCGACAAGCTCATCCTGCCGCGCAACGTGCATACGAGCGTTATCAACGCGCTCATTTTATGCGGGGCGAAGCCTGTCTATATTAACCCGCAGACCGATAAGAAGCTCGGCATTTCTCTGGGCATGTCCCTGGGCGATGTGGAACGGGCAATCCGGGATAACCCGGACGCCAAGGCTGTGCTCGTTAATAACCCGACGTATTACGGCATCTGCTCCGACTTGAACACAATCACGGCGCTGGCGCATCGGCACGGCATAAAGGTCTTGGCCGACGAAGCGCACGGCACGCATTTTTATTTTGGGGATGATATGCCTGTCCCCGCCATGGCGGCGGGAGCGGACATGGCCGCGGTGAGCATGCATAAATCCGGTGGCTCGCTGACCCAGAGCTCCATCCTGCTCATGGGCGAACATATGAACGCACACTACGTCCGCCAGGTCATTAACCTCACCCAGACGACCAGCGGCTCGTACCTGCTTTTAACGAGCCTTGACATATCCCGAAAAAATCTGGCTTTAAACGGCAAGAATATCTTTAAAACCGTGATGGATATGGCGCAGTATGCCCGGGACGAAATTAACCGCATTGGTGATTACTACGCGTATTCAAAAGAGCTCATCAACGGCAACACGATTTTCGATTTTGACGCCACGAAGCTGTCGGTACACACGCTGGGCATCGGCCTGGCCGGCATAGAGGTCTATGAAATCCTGCGCGACGAATACGATATTCAGGTTGAGTTTGGGGATATCGGCAATTTCCTGGCGTATATCTCCGTGGGTGACACGAACAAGAATATCGAGCGGCTCGTCAGCGCCCTGTCGGATATCCGCCGGCTATATAAAAAGGACAGCGCGGGCATGCTCGATACCGAATACATCTCCCCCACTGTCGTTATGACGCCGCAGGCGGCGTTTTACGCCGACAAGAAGTCCCTGCCTCTTGAGAACTGTCTCGGCGAAGTCTGCGCGGAAAACGTCATGAGCTATCCGCCCGGCATCCCGATCCTCTCCCCCGGCGAACGCATTACGCCGAAAATAATCGACTATATCAATTACGCCAAGGAAAAGGGCTGCTTTCTTACCGGTACCGAGGATTTGACGGTCAGCCGTCTAAACGTTGTCAAAAGCGACTAACACTTTATTCTGCCCACCAAAGGCGGGCAGCCGGCTGAAAGCAAATTGGGTTAGCGTATACTCACATTTACTCTTTCTTTCCGACGGAGACAGGGAGAACCATCAAATAAACGCTGTATGGGATTTTTCTGAATTCCTTAAGCGTAAGCGCATGGAGGTTAGCACGAAAAATGCTAACAGGTAATATTTAATTTCTCCTCCGCCGAAGGCGGGGAGGAGCAGATGAAAGCGCATGGAGGTTTATATGGAACTGTGGTTTTCGGAAAAGCATACGGAAAATGTAGAGTTTTCCATCCGCACGAATAAGCAGCTGTATACGGCAGACAGCCCGTTTCAGCGTATCGACGTGTTTGAATCCGCCGACTTCGGCCGCTTTCTGACCCTGGACGGCTATATGATGCTCACGGAAAAGGACGAGTTTATCTACCACGAGATGATCGTGCATCCTGCTCTGGCCGTGAACCCCGATATCGAAGATGTGCTCGTCATCGGCGCGGGCGACGGCGGCGTGGCCCGGGAACTGTCACGGTATGAAACCATCAAAAAAATTGACGTCGTCGAAATCGACGAAATGGTCGTCTCGGTCTGCAGGAAATATCTGCCGCAGACAGCCTGCGGCTTTAACGACAAACGGGTGACGCTCATTTTCCAGGACGGCCTGAAGTATATCAGAAGCTGCGACAATGATTATGATTTGATCATCGTCGACTCCACGGACCCGTTCGGCCCCGGCGAGGGCCTGTTTACCAAGGAGTTTTACGGTAACTGCTACAAGGCGCTCCGGGCGGACGGCATCATGGTTAACCAGCATGAGAGCCCGTTTTATGAAAACGACGCCGTGGCCATGCAGCGTGCGCACAAGCGCATTGTTAAAAGCTTCCCGATTAGCCGGGTCTATCAGGCGCATATCCCGACGTATCCGTCCGGCCACTGGCTGTTCGGCTTTGCCTCCAAGCGCTATCACCCAATCGGCGACCTGCACGACCGCGTCTGGAACGATCTGAAGATCAAAACGGGGTATTATAACACCAAGCTGCACGTTGGCGCGTTTGCGCTGCCAAACTACGTGTGGCAGCTGCTAAAAGACGTTGAATAAAACCATCAAACCTGATACAGGAGGTCATCATAATGGGTAAAGCGCTGATTATCGGATGCGGCGGCGTAGCGAGCGTTGCCATCCACAAATGCTGCCAGAACAGCGATTCTTTTGAAGAGATCATGATCGCCAGCCGCACGAAAAGCAAGTGCGACGCGCTGGCTGAAAAGCTCTCTGGCGGTAAAACAAAAATCCAGACGGCACAAGTGGACGCCGATAACGTGGACGAGCTTGTAGTTCTCATAGAGCAATTTAAGCCGGATGTCGTCCTCAACCTGGCTCTGCCCTATCAGGACCTGACGATTATGGACGCGTGCCTGGCCACGAAAACACCGTATGTTGACACCGCCAACTATGAGCCGCTGGACACGGCAAAATTTGAATACAAATGGCAGTGGGCATATCGCGACCGGTTTGAAAAGGCCGGCATCACGGCGCTTTTAGGCAGCGGGTTTGACCCCGGCGTCACCGGGGTTTTCTCGGCGTACGCGCTCAAGCACCACTTTGATGAAATCAACTTTATAGACATTCTGGACGCCAATGCCGGCGACCACGGCTATCCCTTTGCCACCAACTTCAACCCCGAGATCAATATCCGCGAGGTGACGGCCAACGGCAGCTACTGGGAGGACGGGCACTGGGTCGAAACGGAGCCGATGGAAATAGGGCGTGTGTACGATTTCCCGGAAATCGGACCCAAGGACATGTACCTGCTGCACCACGAGGAGCTTGAATCCCTCGCGCTCAATATTCCGGGCATTAAGCGCATCCGGTTTTTCATGACGTTTGGCCAAAGCTATTTAACCCATCTCAAGTGCCTCCAGAATGTCGGCATGACGTCTATCGAGCCGATTGACTTTAATGGCCATAAAATTGTCCCGCTCCAGTTTTTGAAAGCCGTACTGCCGGACCCGGCCACGCTCGGCCCACGCACCAAGGGCAAAACAAACATCGGCTGTATCTTCACCGGCAAAAAGGACGGCAAGGACAAGACGTACTATCTCTACAACGTGTGCGACCATGAGGCCTGCTATAAGGAAGTCGGCTCTCAGGCCATTTCGTATACAACCGGCGTCCCCGCCATGATCGGGGCGATGCTCGTCATGAACGGGACATGGAATAAGCCGGGCGTTTTCAATATCGAGGAGTTTGACCCCGACCCGTTTATGGACGCGCTGAACAAGTGGGGCCTGCCGTGGCAGGAGAGCTTCTCACCGGAGCTTGTGGATTAATGGACGGCTTTGATCTCAGCGCCTTTTTAACACCGTATTATATCGTCGTCGAAGGCCGTCTGATCAAAAACCTTGAGCTTTTAAAAAGCGTCATGGACCGGACCGGCTGCAAAATACTGCTGGCGCAGAAGGCGTTTTCCATGTACGCGCTATACCCGCTCATCGGGCAGTACCTGAACGGGACGGCGGCGAGCGGGCTGCACGAGGCCCGGCTCGGGCGCGAGGAAATGGGCGGCGAAACCCACGTTTTTTCAGCGGCCTACCGCGACGACGAGTTTGACGAGATCGCTGACCTGAGCGACCATATCATTTTCAATTCCTTTGCGCAGCTGGAGAAATTCCGGGATAAAGCGCTGACCAGGGGCAAGGAAATCGGCATCCGCATCAATCCTGAGCGCTCTACTCAGGGACATGGGATTTATGACCCGTGCGCTGAGGGGTCCCGCCTCGGCGTCACGCACGAGCACTTCCGCGAGGATTTACTTGGAGGCGTCACCGGTCTTCACTTCCACACGCTGTGCGAGCAAAATTCCGATGCCTTAATCATGACGCTGGAGGCTGTTGAGAAAAACTTCGGCTCCGTCATACGCCGTATGAAGTGGATAAATTTCGGCGGAGGGCATCATATTACCCGCCCGGATTATGATATCGACGCGCTGGTGCACACGGTCACGGCCTTTCAGGATAAATATAATGTACAGGTCTATCTTGAGCCGGGAGAGGCCGTAGCCTTGAACGCCGGGTATCTCGTGAGCACCGTTCTGGATATCGTGGAAAACGGCATACAGATCGCTATATTGGATGCGTCCGCTGCCTGCCACATGCCGGATGTGCTGGAAATGCCGTACAGGCCGGATGTGATCGGATCTGATTATCCCAAGAAGAAAGCGCACACCTACCGCCTCGCCGGGCCCACATGCCTGGCCGGCGACATTATCGGCGACTACAGCTTTGACAAGCCGCTGAAGCCCGGCGACAAGCTCGTCTTTCGCGACATGGCTATTTACACCATGGTCAAAAACAACACCTTTAATGGTATCAATCTGCCGTCCATCGCTCTGGCCCAGAAAAACGGGTCCGTTAAGCTTGTGAAGGCCTTCGGCTATGACGATTTTAAAAACCGCCTGTCGTGAGGCTTTCAAACAAATCTGTTTAAGTTAACCACACCCGCTTTTTGCGGGTGTTTTGTTGCCTGATATTCGCTTGATACGTCTTCCGCTATATGGTAATATGGCTGTGATATATGAATATTGGAGGATGACTATGCTTCGCATTGAACACCTGACAAAAACGTACGGCGACAAACGCGCCGTCGATGATCTGTCGCTTCATATCGCCCCCGGCGAGATCTGCGGTTTTATCGGCCATAACGGCGCGGGAAAAACGACGACGATCAAATCCGTATGCGGTATACTTCAGTTTGACAGCGGCGAAATCCATGTGAACGGCCATTCCATCAAAACCGAACCGCTTAAATGCAAGCAGGATATCGCCTATATCCCGGACAACCCCGATTTGTACGCGTTTTTATCCGGTATTAAATATTTAAACTTCATCGCCGACGTGTTCGGCGTCCCGGCTGATATCCGTCAGGAGCGCATCCGCCGGTACGCGGATCTGTTTGAACTGACGGACGATCTGGCGCAGCCCGTCTCTGCGTATTCCCACGGCATGAAGCAAAAGCTCGCCATCATCTCCGCCCTCATTCACGAGCCGAAGCTGATGATCCTAGACGAGCCGTTTGTCGGACTGGACCCTATCGCCTCACACGAGCTTAAAAAGCTCATGCGGCAGCTGTGCCTGAGCGGCGGCGCGATCTTTTTCTCGACGCATGTACTCGAGGTTGCCGAGAAGCTGTGCGACAAGGTGGCCATCATCCGGCGGGGCAAGCTTGTCGTATCCGGGACAATGGAAAAGGTCCGGGGCGACGCGTCGCTGGAGTCCGTCTTTCTGGAACTGGAGGAAGAAAACAAATGACGACGCTGCTCCTGATCAATCTCCGGGCTCTTTTTTCCGGCCTGTTCATGAAGTCGCGGTCGGCCAAGAAGCGAAGCCCTGTTGTTACGGTGCTCATCGTGCTGCTGGTAATCTACGTCGTGGCGACCTTCTTCTTCATGTCGGGCGTCCTGTTTCAGCAGCTGTGCAATCCGCTGGTGGATGCGGGGTTCGGGTGGCTGTATTTCTCCCTGATGGGGATTCTGGTTTTCACCCTGTGCTTTATCGGCAGCGTTTTAGCTACCCAGTCGCAGCTGTTTAACGCCAAGGACAACGACCTGCTGCTCTCCCTGCCGCTCCGTCCTTTTACGATTCTCATCAGCCGGATTACAGCACTGCTGCTCCTGGATTATCTGCTGGAGGCTTTTATTGCCATTCCGGCGGGTATCATCTGGCTTGTATATCAGCCTGCCACCATACTCGGCATTATCTTTTTTGTGGTGGCCGTGCTGGTCCTGCCGCTAGCCTCGCTGGCGCTCGCGTCGTTATTCGCATGGCTGATTGCGCTGGCCTCGTCGCGTCTGCGCAACAAGAATCTTATTACGATGCTGCTGTCGCTTGCGTTTCTGGTGGCTTATTTCTGGATTTATCCCAACATATTCCGATACGTTCAGGTGCTCATTTCAAATGGCGAGCAGATTGGCACGACTATCCAGCGGGCTGTTTTTCCGGCCTATCATCTGGGCCTTGCGATCACCGAGGGCAGCCTTGTCAGTATGCTGATCTTTATCATCTGCGCCGTGGCGCCGTTTGTCATTGCGCTGCTTATTTTGTCAACAAACTTCATCAAAATCGCCACAACCAACCGCGGCGCGCTCAAGATCAAATATACAGAAAAAGCGCTAAAGGCATCCGGCGTACGCACGGCCTTTATCAATAAGGAGCTGCGTCACTTCTGGGCCACCCCCATGTATATCCTAAACTCTGCCATGGGCGTCATCCTCATGCTCCTCGGCGCCGTCTTTTTCCTGATCAAGCGCGGCATGGTGCTCGGATATATCGAGCAGTTCAACAAAACCGGCATCAGTCTCTCCCCGGCCATTCTGATTTGCGTTGCACTGTGCGTCGTCGCGGCGCTCAACCTCGTATCGGCTCCGTCCATATCACTGGAGGGTAAAAATCTGTGGATTGCCCAGAGCCTACCGGTCCGGACTTTTGACATTTTAATGTCCAAGGTGACCATGCACATTCTGGTGTGCGGTGTGCCGACGCTCGCGGCGTCGCTGATCTTTTCTTTGGCACTGCAGGCCACCGCCGATCAGGTTTTGCTCATTTTAGTTGTTCCATTTCTATTTACGGCGTTTTCGGCGTTTTTAGGCGTTGTAATTAATCTCCAGTTCCCCAGGCTTGACTGGATTAACGAAGTCCAGCCCATCAAGCAGGGACTGGCAACCCTTCTCAGTATGGCCGCCTCATTTGCGGTTGTGGCGGCGATGATTGTCTTATATATCTTTGCGTTAAGCGATGTGCTTGGGGCCGAAACGTATCTGCTGCTCTGCACGGCATTCCTCGCGATTGTGATCCTCGTTTTATACGTTTATCTGAAAAATGGCGGCAGCCGGCGCTTTGAAACGCTCGACAGCTGACTACCTAAGTAACAGGAGAAAAAAATGATTTTTTATTTTTCAGCCACCGGCAACAGCCAATATGCCGCCGAAAAAATAGCCGAAGCCACGGGAGACCGGCTCGTCTCAATAGGCCAGGCGCTCCGGGACGGGCTATTTGATTACACTATCACAAGCGATGCGCACATCATCTTCGCCATCCCCACATTTGCTTATACGCTGCCGGGCGCGGTTGCGCTTTTTATCCGCAAGCTGAGGCTCACAGGCTATGCCGGGCAGCCGGCCTACGGCGTTTTCACCTGTGGAGCCAGCTCCGGCAGCGAGTCCGCGGCGTTGCGTGTGCTTCTTGAAGAAAAGTCTATCGGCTATAACGGCTCGTTTGATCTCGTCATGCCCGACAATTTTATTGTCTGGTCAAACATCCCGGCTCCCGCTCGGCTGGAGACCATGCTAAACACTGCCGACCGGGCGCTGGCGGATATCATCGCGGCGATCACGGCTAAAAAAGACGGAACCATCGGTTCCGGTGTGCCGAAGGATTTATATATGCCGCTGGATGAGGTCAGCACCACGAAGAAAACAAGCAAGCTCTATGCCACAGACGCCTGTACCGCCTGCGGGCTGTGCATGGATATCTGCCCGATGGGCTGCATCCAAGCGGACGAGGCCGGCCATCCAGTTTGGGAAGGCACGTGCACCGTGTGTTTAGCGTGCCTGCACCGATGTCCCGCAGCGGCTATCCAGTTCGGCAAGGAAACGCTGGGCAAAACTCGGTATGTCAACCCACGCGTGAAGCTGGATTAATTTTGCGTAGGACTACAAAAAGGAACGGCCACGGCCGTTCCTTTTTATGCTTTCAATCGCCAGTATAAACGATGTAGGGACGGCCATTGGCCGTCCGCTGTTTTGCCACCTTCACACCAGGGCAAACACTTCGCCGATCTTTTCCGGAATCAGCAGGTCGGCCTGAGAGTCGTACCCTGTGGCGCCCTTGTTGATGAGCACCAGCTTATTGCCCTGATAGTAATTAATGAGGCCTGCCGCCGGGTAGACGACGAGCGACGTGCCGCCGACAATAAGAACGTCGGCCTCGCGGATACAACGGACGGCTTCATTGATAACGTCCGTGTCGAGCCCTTCCTCATACAGCACGACGTCCGGCTTAATAATGCCGCCGCAGCCGCACCGTGGTACACTTTCGGCTTTGGCGACCGCTTCATAGCCGTATTTCTTCCCACAGCTCATGCAGGTGTTTTTATGCGTGGAGCCATGCAGCTCCAAAACCTTTTGGCTGCCGGCCAGCTGATGGAGCCCGTCGATGTTCTGCGTGATGACGGCCTTGAGCTTGCCTTCCCGCTCGAGCTCGGCCAGGCGAAGATGCGCCTGGTTTGGTTTTACGCCGTCAACGATCATTTTGTCATAATAAAACTTATAAAATTCCTCCGGCTTGGCCATGAAAAACGAATGGCTCAAAATTGTCTCCGGTGGATAAGCGTATTTTTGATTATAAATCCCGTCAACACTACGAAAGTCCTGAATACCGCTCTCGGTGGAAACACCCGCGCCGCCGAAAAAAACGATATTGTCGCTATCCTCAATCCATTTTTTAAGTGTTCCAATACGGTCGGTCATTTTATATCCTCCTTAAAAGGCTTCCCCTTGAGGGGAAGCTGTCATCAAAGATGACTGATGAGGTGATTTCTTTTAGAAATAAAGCCCGCATCAACGCTTCATGCCACCGTACCCTCAAGGCGATGGCTTTGTTTCTACACCTTACCCACTCGCGTTTTCAGCCATCTATGTACCTAGATTCCTGCTCAATATAAACTCATTGATGTCTGAACAAACGCTTTCAAACCGTTCCTTAATATCCTTATTTGAATATCGCTTTACAGTTAATCCGCAACTCTCCAAATATTTATCTCTTTGCAAATCTTTATTCTTACCCTGCTCATCATAATGCTGTGAACCATCAAGTTCAATAACTAGTTTTGCACTAGCACAGTAAAAATCGACGATATAATACCCGATAACTTTTTGGCGATGAACAGTTACTGGTAAGCCTTTTAAAAAATCATACCATAAATGACGTTCTTCTTGAGTCATATTTTTTCTTAGTATCTGTGATTTTTCGGAAAGCTTTGGATTGTGTTTGTTATTCATGGGACACCTCATCAGTCATTTTCAATGACAGCTTCCCCTCAAGGGGAAGCCTCAGACTGTAGACAAAGTGCGTATAGCGCAAAAAGCCTCGCAGAGTTTCCGTCGCGCACGACGGAAATAAAGTAATATCCGTCATTTTAGGGGACATGCGCATCGGAAATGATTCTTATCATGACGATTGCGGCTGAGCAGCCGTCATGCAATCTTCTTGTCGACAAAGCCCGGAGGGCTTTGTCGACAGCTTTCAGCTTCCCCTCAAGGGGAAGCCTTTTGTTCACTTAAATAGGAACATTGGATTTTATTGAGATATCCTAAAAGCAAGGGCAGCCTTTCGGCTGCCCCGGCTTCTATTTCGTGTTGATCGTGTTTTCCTTCAGCAGCACGTCGTGCGCGCCACCCTCGACGATGGACGTAGCGGATACGAGCGTTATTTTCGCATTCTGCTGCAGCTCGGGGATTGTGATGGAGCCGCAGTTGCACATGGTAGAGCGCACCTTGCTGAGCGTTAAGCCCACGTTGTCTTTAAGGCTGCCGGCATACGGCACATACGAGTCGACGCCTTCTTCAAACGACAGGCCCTTGCTGCCGCCGAGATCGTAACGCTGCCAGTTGCGCGCCCGGACGGAGCCCTCGCCCCAGTATTCCTTCATATAGCTGCCGCCGACGCTGACCTTGTTCGTCGGGCTCTCGTCAAACCGGGCGAAATATCGACCCAGCATCACAAAGTCAGCGCCCATCGCCAACGCTAGGGTAAAGTGATAGTCGTGCACGATACCGCCGTCCGAGCAGATGGGGATATAAACGCCTGTCTTTTCATAGTATTCGTCGCGCGCCTTGCTGACGTCAATGAGTGCTGTGGCCTGTCCGCGACCGATGCCCTTTTGCTCACGGGTGATACAGATGGAACCGCCGCCGATTCCGATTTTAACAAAATCGGCTCCGCAGTCGGCTAAAAACCTGAAGCCCTCGCCGTCAACAACATTGCCGGCCCCGATTTTGACAGTGTCGCCGTAGTTTTCCCGGACCCAGGAAAGCGTGCGCTTTTGCCATTCTGAAAAACCCTCTGACGAATCGATACACAGGATATCGGCGCCGGCCTCAATGAGCGCGGGAATACGCTCGGCGTAGTCGCGCGTGTTCACGCCCGCGCCGACCACATATTTTTTACGCGTATCGAGCAGCTCAAGCGGGTTTTCCTTATGGGAATCGTAGTCCTTGCGGAATACGAAATGCGCGAGGCACCCGTTTTGATCGACAATCGGTAAGGCATTGAGCTTATTGTCCCAGATGATGTCGTTGGCTTCGCTGAGTGTCGTACCGGCGGGGGCTGTGATGAGCTTATCAATCGGCGTCATAAAGCTGCTGACCGGTTCGTCACCCGTCAAGCGGCTCACGCGGTAGTCCCGGCTTGTTACGATGCCCACTAGCCTACCCGAGGGCGTCCCGTCTTCCGTTACGGCAACGGTAGAGTGGTCCGTACGGCGTTTGAGCTCCTGAATATCGCGGAGCGTCGCGTCCGGGCGAATATTGGAATCGCTGACGACGAAGCCGGCCTTGTAGGTCTTAGCTCTTGACACCATCGCCGCCTGGCTCTCGATGGATTGGCTGCAGAAGATAAAAGAAACGCCGCCCTCCTTAGCAAGTGCGACGGCCATCTTGTCGTCCGAAACCGACTGCATGATTGCGGACGTAAGCGGAATATTCATCTGTAGCGCCGGCTCGTCACCTTTTTTGAACTTGACGAGCGGTGTGCGCAGCGACACATTGTCGGGGGTGCAGCTGGCGCCGGAGTAGCCTGGGACGAGCAGATATTCGCTGAACGTGCGCGAGGGTTCATTGAATATAAAGGCCATGGTATGCCCCTTTCTCTGCGCGTACTTTTTGAGTCTTATTTCCCGCCGCGCGCAGCCGGCTTATAAATATTAATTAAAAGAGATGGATCGTGTTATTTTGCCTATTATAGCACCGGTTTTTAAATTGTCAACCGTTTTTTGACCGTGTCAGCTCACGCACCCACTTGTACCGGTTGCAGCGAATAGCGTTTGGGATACATTTGAGAATTTGATCTGATTTCAGAAAAATAAATGTATAAACGGGCGGCAGTTTGAAAACGAACGCCGACAGCGCCGACAGCGGGATCGTAAAGCCCCACATGGAGATCATCTCGACCGTAAAGGCGTATTTCGTATCGCCGCCGCCCTGGATAATGCCGGACGCAACGGGATATTCGTACGCCGTGCCGACCATGGTGACACTGAGTATAATAATAAACGACAGTGCCAGCCGGTGCGTCTCCTCCGATATGGCATAGACCCCTAAAATGGCATCTTTAACGAGAAACAATATCGTACCGGATATAAGCCCGATGAGAACAAACAGGACCTGCAGCGTAATCGTATAGGGCTTTACCATGTCCAGCCGCTGCTCGCCTACTGTTTTGCCGATAATAACAGAGGACGCGTTGGCCGAGCAGACGGCAAATACGGAGACGACCTGGAATATGACGGCGGCAATGCTGTTGGCCGCGATAGACGCCCCGCCCATATGACCGAGAATCGACGTCTGTGCCGCCATCGCTACGCCCCAGAACGAGCCGCTCAAGATAATAGGCAGCGACGTTTTGATATAATCCTTCAGATAGGTGAAATCGAAGCTGAAAATGGAACGGAGCGTTGTTTTCAGCTTCTTATCGATGAAGCGCACGTAGATCAGGATGATCACAAGCTGAACCGACCAGGAGATCAGCGTGGCGATGGCCGCGCCCCGGATGCCCAGCTCGGGAAAACCGAGGTGGCCGAATATCAGGCAGTAGTTGAGCGAAATGTTGACAACCATTGCCACAGCCGCCATGAGCGTACCGATAAACGCCGTTTCCACACTCCGAAGAGACATGACCAGCACGTTTGAAACAGAGAAGACAATAAACGTTACGCTCATGATGCGCATATACTTGACGCCCTCATCGATGACGCTTTGCTCGTTTGTCAAAAGCCGAAGCGTCTGCTGCGGGAAGAAAAAAGCCGCCGCGAAGAAGAGAAGGCCCGCCAGCATGGCAAATTTCATACCGACGCTGATAATATGCCGGATGGGCTCCGTCTCGTCCTTTCCCCAGTACTGCGCGCCCAAAACAACAACGCCGCTGGCGATGCCCGCGATAACCATCTGCAGAAGAAACTGGATTTGGTTGGCCATGGCCGCGCCCGACATAGCCGTCTCGTCATAGATGCCCAGCATGATGTTGTCAACAAGCGCCACGCCCAGCGAGATCAGGCTCTGAAGAGAAATGACGATAAGAAGTGAGAAAAACGACCGGTAAAAGCTCTTATCCCGAACAAACAGCCGCATACGCAGGTCACGCCTTTCGCTTTATTCCTAAGGCGCAAAACGATCATAAAGGCCGACCATTTTGTGCATTTATTACAGTGTTGCGAGGCGGGAAAGCCCGGCCGTTCAGGCCTTTAAATTTCTGGCATAGTGGAACATGTATTGCTGTGCAATTCCGGCATAGGGGCTGAAGACAGCCGGGTCAAAGGCTTTTCCGTAGTTTTCCGCGACGGCTTTTTTGATCCATGTGTCAACCGGGAACGCGTCGAGCATGTGCAGTCCGAAAAGCACGGCGCATCGGGCGACCTTGTCGCCGACGCCGCTCAGTAATTTGAGCGCGGCAACGGCCTCGTCGGGCGTCCCCCCCGCCAGCGCCTCCAAATCAAGACTTCCGCCGGCGACGGCGCGGGCCGCGTTGAGAATATACGGCGCTCTGTAGCCGCAGCGGAGCGGCTCGAGGTCTTTTTCAGTCAGTCCGCCTGTTTTTTCAGCCGACGGGAACGTGTAATATGTACGATCTAAAAAAACAATCGGCTCCCCGTATAGCGTGCAAAACCGCTCAACGATTTGCTTGATGCGCGGGATGTTATTGCACTGGGACACGATGAAGGTGCAAAGCGCCTCCCACCTGTCCTGCCGGAGTATCCGGATGCCCCACCCGAAGTCCGCGCAGCGTGACATATAGTCGTCAATGCGCACCGCACGCCGCACGTTTTCATAGTCAAGGTCGAGATCGAAATAAGCGCGCCACACCGCGTTAAAATCCTCGGTTGTGCCGGTGATGAAAACACTGTCGCCATTGCTACGGACACGCGCGGCTTTGCCCATCGCTACGCCCACGTAAGAGCCGTCCTCGTCGCGGTTCCAGCGGAAGCACTGGCCACACTCAAACGTTTGCTCTAAATCCAAGCCTGTGAGCCCCGTTATTTCCGTTTCCTGTCCGTTTTGAAAATAATTCATTGAATATACCTGATCCAACGAGCGGCTTTTTAGCCGCCCGGGCTGATAAATTATCCGTAGACAAAGCCGCGCTTGGGGTCATTAAATTCCTCCAGCCGCAGCCGATAGGCTTCCATCGCCGCCTCTTCAAAGACAAGCGGCCTGTCATCCGCGCCCAGCAGCGCCAGAACGTATTTGGTAAAGGGCGGATTCATTATGAGCAACGGCCCTAAAACATAGGTCGCCATGAAATTGTTCTTACGCATGCCCTCGGTTGTCACATCGGGATTTCGGCCGACACCGCGTACCGTCTCAAATAGCGCGTCCGCATCGCCGCCGTATACATGCGTAAACTGGCTTTTAAAGCCCACAATATTCATATCCTCAAAGGTGCCCAGATACAGCGAGTTGTGACGGTGCATCATCCGGCGTTTTGCCGTAAAATCGAACAGCCCAAGCATTTCAATTTTGCTGCCGTCTTCATTTTCTATATGTTTTATGAATATCTCCAGAGCGTTTCCGGTAATAAGGAAAACTGTGCCGTTTGCAATCAGCGCCTCTATGCGCTCTTTATACGGACGCAATGCATCCGCCGCTAATTTTTGCGCATCTTCCGTCATGGAACACATAAACACCATATCCACTTCGCCGTTTAAAAACGCCGGCGGCGTTTTTAGCGATGTTTTGACGATCTCCGCTTCGGGAATAGTGCGATGCAGATACTCGATGTTCATCAGGTCGCCGAAGAGATAGCAGACTTCGGGATATAAAATTTCAATTTTCATCGGGCGGCCGCCTCCTCCGCCAGTTTTTTCGTCCGGCCCTGGACCTTATAGACGAGCTTCATCGCGTCGGTGCCGTAAAACAGGCAGACACTGGTGCCTTTTTTATACTCAAGCAGATCCGGCGCGTCCAGCTCGTGCAGCGAGCAGCGCAGCCGGTCCTCCGGGACGCCCGCCATCAACAGTCGCAGATAATAATCCCGCGCGCGCGGGCCCGTGGCGACGATGCGCGTAATGTTATCCTTATTTAAAAACTCAAAATCGCAGTCATACAGCCACGTTACGTTTTCAGACCAGTGCTGGTCGTCGGAAAGGTTATTCATCATCATGATGATCTCTTTATCACCCGGCAGACCTGAAATATAATCAAAAGCGCGCGAGCAGGCCAGCGCGTTGCGATCCTTCGACATCTGCATAACGACCTTGACGTCCCCGGCTTCCTGGATATTAAAACGCGTTTCAACGATCTTTGTCTTCTCGTACCCGGCCTTGATCTGATCATGCGTCAGGCCAAACTCGCGCAGCGCGGCGATGACCGTCACCATATTGTAGATGTTGAAAATACTGTCGCTCAGGAGCGGGTACTGCATATATTCATCCCCGTCGGCCACCGTCATCGTCATTGAATCGATATCGATGTCTTTGCCAAGGTAATCGCTCCCGGGTGATTTAAAGCCGCAGTCGCGGCAGTGGGCTTTTCCGATATGATGATAGCGCCTGTAATCGTAAACGAGCTCGCCGCGGCATTCCGGACAAACCTGCATATCGTTAATGAGATTAATGCAGTCGATCACATCTGTTTTCATCCGGTCCAGCCCGAAATACACACGCGGGTTATCGGGACTCACGCCGGCGGAAATGAGATCGTCCGCGTTTAAGACAAGCGTTGTCGTCTTCGGCACCGCACTCTCAATAATGCCCGCTATGTACTGCGGGTGCGCGTTACGCATAATCGAGTCGCGAAACAGATTGGTGATGACAAGCAGGTCCGGCTTCACAAAGGGATATATGCGGCCGGAGGACCGCTCGTCCACTTCGAAAACAGCCGTATCATATTTTGATTTACCGAAACCACCACAACCCATGAGAAGGCTGGTTGCGATACCGGCCGCCACGTTGGACCCTAGCTGATTGTTGAGGACCCGGTAGCCGTTCCGGGTCAGCACGTCGTTTAACAGGTTTGAAACCGTCGTTTTGCCGTTCGTTCCGGTGACGGCAATGATCCTTTTCGGCTTACCGATACGCGCCAGAAAATCGGGGCACAGCTTGAGCGCTACATACCCCGGGAAATATGTGGCGTTGCGCCGCAAAAGCCTCAGCGCCAGCCGCCCGCATTTGGCAATCCATAATGTCAGAAGAAACCGGATTTTTCCCATCTGTATCTGCCTTCTTATTGATAATTCTTCCGTAAACGCCGATCCGTTCTCGTCTTATTTAAGTCTAGCCACACAGCGGTGGATTGAGACGCCCTGCTCGTAATATTTGAGCTCGTAGTCCGTCATAACACCGTTGGGCCCGTTCTTATGAAGGTCACGCGTCATATCTGCCAACTCATAACCACACTGCGTCAGCTGCTCCAGTGAAAAATCAAACAGCGGGGCGTTGTCCGTTTTGATATGGATTTCCCCGCCAGGCTTTAAAATCGACCTGTAATTTTCCAAAAAGCTTTCATACGTCAGCCGGCGCTTGGCGTGCCCCTTTTTGGGCCACGGGTCACTGAAATTTAAATAAATCCTTGAGGCCTCGCCGGGGCCAAACAACTCGAGCAGACGCACGGCGTCCGCATCTATATAACGGACATTCTTGAGGCCGGCGTTCATGGCGCGCTCCATCGCGATGACCATCGCTTCCGGCACACGTTCAAGACCGATAAAGAGCACATCCGGCTCGGCGACCGCCGTTTCCGTTAAAAAGCGGCCCTTGCCGCAGCCGATTTCCAGGCGCAGCTCGTTATAGCCCGGGAAATATTCCAGCCACCGTCCACGGCAATCCGCCGGTGACGTGATTAATACGTCGGCACAGCGCTCAAAGCGCTGCGGTAAATTGGGTTTTTTTCTCATCCGCATATGAAACCACCTTGCAGTATTCTAGCACACCGCGTTCAAATGCGCAAACAAAAAGCCCCGTTAAAGCGGGGCTTATGCCGTCTGAATATTGCTTGGACCGGCTGGCTTATACACATCTTATTCAGCCGCCGGAACAGCGGGTTTTTCTATCGCGCTCCTGCGGCTTCGCAGCCACGTCGTACCGATCAGGATCACGCTGCAGAAAAGGGCGACGACGGCTACGAACTTAAACCGGTACACGGTTGATTCACCGCCAAGCGCCGTAGTCAGATTCGTGAAAATAACCGGCGATAAAAAGCCGCCTAAACCGGGAAAAATGCAGTTGACAATCGCCGTCGCCGTCGCGGAATTGGATGCGTTCACGCGGCAGGACGTTGAAAACAGGCACTGGGGAACCATCACGCTGATGGCGGTACCGGCGATAAACACGCCGATCAGGTCCAGAGCCAGCGAATTAAATCCCAGACTGATCGTCATATAGCCGGCCGAGACGATCATAAACGCCAGCGGGATCATGTAATCCTTAAGCCGGGCGGAAAGCTTGCTGTAAATCAGGCCGGAAAAAACGCCGCCGGCCATCTGTACCGCTGTCGCGATACCGGCCGTTGTTGTGTTGCCGAGGCCGGCCGCCTTGATGTGATTGGAGATGTTCGTACTGCCGACGGGAAAAACGAGCAGAAAAGCAAACGTAATAATTCCATAATAAAAGATATCCAGCGGCACTTTCGTCTTAGCAGGCTTTTGGGCCTTACCCGACGGTTCAGCCAATGCTTGTTTGTCGTTGGGGATCATGACGATGCTCACGACGACGACAGGTGCGGCTATCAGCAGCAGCACATAACCGCCGTACCAAAAGAGTGAGGCCAGATAGCCGCCGACAGCGCTGATAAATATACCGCCGAGATTGATGACCGACGTCTGGACGCCGATGCTCATGCGCCGTTCCTGCTCATTGAAATTATCAAACAGAATACTGGCAGACGTTGAAACAAAAAAACCCATGCCCGCGCCAATAAAGACGCTGAATAAAATAAGGTGCCAAATCTGCTGGTGTAAAAAAAGCGCCGCCAAGCCCGTAACGGTAAGCAGCAGCATGCCAATGACCACGCTCGTCTTTTTAGTGATCCAGCCCCGCTGTATAGTGAGCGCGGAAAAAAGTGAAAACGCCACAGACATGAGGCTCGGCAGCACCATGATTGTCTGAACGGTTGACAGGCTGATCTGTGGGAAAACTTCCGACTGGATCTTGGCAATTCCCGGTGTCAGAGCGAATTGAGCCATTTGCAGAAATGCCGTTATCATAATGGCAATGAATAAGCGCCGGCTGCGGCGAGACATTTTGGACATAGCTTCCTCCCCTGATTAGAATGGCCGCAGGATAAAATTTCCTCCGTTTGTTTTGTTACAACCACAGCTTGATTCGTCACAACAAAACGTCAATTGAGGCTATTATAAATTAGGCCGGCTAAAATAGCTATGGAGAATCACACAGTATCATCCCGCTGGAAATTGTTATTTATGCTTGGGGATTGAAACAGCCTGCCTCGCCGGTAAGCATACAAAAAAACGCCGGATTTTAGCCGGCGTTTTAAACTGCGGCCGGCGCAATCAGAGATCGTGCCGGTTTTATATTTTCTTAATTACAGACGGGAAGACGATGCCGCCGTTGCCACAGGAAGCTCCTGCGCACTTTTATGATTTCTGTACCATGTCGTCAGAAGTAAGATCACACCGCAAACAAGCGCTACAATGGCCACAAATTTAAAGCGGAACACCGTTGATTCTCCGCCGAGCTTCATCGTCAGGTTCGTAAAGAGCATCGGCGACAGAAACGAACCCATACCGGGGCAGATGCAGCTGATAAGCGCCGTGGAGGATGCCGAGTTCGACGCGTCAACGAGATTTGACGTTGAGAACATCGTCTGCGGGACAATCAAACTGATAGCCGTGCCGGCAATAAACACACCGACCAGGCTGACGGCCAGTGACTGCGCGCCGAGGCTGATGATCATATAACCAATAAATATAACGACAAAGCCTAAGGGAATCATATAATCCTTCAGCCGTGAGGATATCCTGCTAAAAATAAAGCCAATGAAAACACCGCCTGCCATCTGAATCGCCATGGCGATGCCGGCCGTAGCCGTACTGCCAAAGCCCGCGGCCATAATGTGATTGGAGATATTCGTACTGCCGACGGCAAACACGAGCATAAATACAAACACTATCAAACCGTAATAGAGAACATCCAGCGGAATTTTTGACCGGGCGGTCTTGTGCTCAGCCTGAGCCGCCGCCAGCTGGCCCTCCTTCCGGTCATTCGGAATTGTCAGAATACACAGAACCACTATCGGCGCAGCCACAACCAGCAGCACATAGCCACCGTACCAGATGAGTGACGCCAGATAGCCGCCGACAACACTGAAGAAGATGCCGCCAATATTAATAGCCGACGTCTGCACGCCGACGCTCATGCGCCGCTCCTGTTCATTAAAGTTGTCAAACATGATACTGGCCGTGTTGGATATGAAAAAACCCATACTGGCGCCGATGAAGCTGCTGAACAGGATCAAGTGCCAGATCTGAGTATGAAGGACAATAGACGTAAAGCCCGTTAAGGCCAGCAGAATAATGCCGATCACAACGGATGCTTTTTTAGAGACCCAGCCTTTGTGGATCAGAAAAGCGGATAAAAGCGAAAACACCATGGAAAGAAGACTCGGCAGCATCATCACCGTTTGGACCGTGGATAAGCTGATTTGCGGGAATACCTCCGATTGGATCTTGGCAATTCCCGGCGTAAGGGCAAATTGGATCATCTGTAACAGTGCTATGACCATGATGGTGATAAATAAGCGCCGATTGCGCTGGGACATGCTGGACATATCTTCCTCCCTTTTACGAACGCGGTAACAGCCGGGGTATACGGCCGCGTGTTCTGCTGCAGCCATTACTCGCGCATCAAGGATCTTCCTTCGACGTTGCAACAAAACAATTATATGGGTAGTATACAGCATTTTGCCCAAAATTGATATGTGCAAATTGACTATTTACCACATATCTCCCGCCTCATTTTTAGCCAAGCCCCTTTATCGACCGACTGAAGCTTTTCATTTTTTTTGCGCTGGCATTTGTAAATACTCAGAAAATTTAACATGTTTTTTATATATAACAGAATTCAGCATCGGTTAAAACAAACTTTAAAATGCCGCCGTGCGGCGGAATTTTAATTCCGCGACTTAACGCTGTTGATACTAAGCGCCGGCGAGACCCGCTTTTTCCGCTTTGGCACCCCGGAGCGTGATAAGCGTGATAACGATCCCTAGGACTAACGCGATCCCCGCCACAAACAGATATCTGAAAACCGTCGAGTCACCGGCCAGCGCAACCGTCAGGTTCGTAAAAACGATCGGCGACAGAAAGCTGCCGGCACTCGGCGCGACGCTCGTGATAATAACCGTCGCGGTGGCCGAGTTCGACGTGTCGACGAGCGTTGATACAGCGTAGACGCACCGTGGGAGCATCAGGCTCAGCGACATGCCGGCGATGAATACGCCGAGCGTAATGACCGCGAGCGATGAGACAAACACACCGATGAGTAAATAGCCTAAAAAAAGCGCCCCACAGGCAACGACCATGACCATATCTTTTATCCGTTCGGAAATCCGGCCGAAAAACAAGCCGGAAACAACGCCGCCACCCATCTGGACGGCCACCAGGATGCCGGAGGTGGCCGAATTGCCCAGCTTTGCGATATGCGTTGATATATTCGCGCTGCAGACATTGTAGAGCATCATAAACAGAAAAACGGTCACCGCATAATAAAAAATGCGCGGATTGAGGCCTGATTTATCCGTATAATTGCCCGAAACCCTGGCGGATGGAGATTTATAGTTCGGCACCGTTATAAGCGCTAAAATGGCAATTGGCAGGCCCAGCAGCAGCATCAGATAACCACCGTACCACATAACCGTGGCCAGCACGCCGCCAGCAAGGCTAAAGATGATGCCGCCAAGATTGATGGCCGACGTCTGATATCCGGCAACCTTCTGGCGGAACTTGTCGTCAAAGTTATCGAACATCAGCCCAAACGCGTTCGTCATAAAACAGCCCATCGACAGGCCCAGAAAGACGCTCAGCGCAATGAAATTCCAGAACATCGTATGCTGAAACACCGCAAACAGACCCGTCAGGGACAGGGAAATCAGCCCGATGACCACCGCGCCTTTTTTGGTCGCCCGCCCGCGATTAATGAGCAATGCTACAAAAATGGATGTCAGCGGGGCAACCAGATTGGCAAGCCCCATAACAGTCTGGACCTCCGCTAAGGACCGGTCCGGAAACGCATTGGTCTGTATGAGATGTATCGCCGGGGTCAGCGCCAAAACCGGCATTTGCACCAGTGCGATAATGAGGATCGTCCACATCAGGACATTTGGCTTATCAGCCGGGATGATTTTGGTTTTGTCGGTGCTCATAGCGCTGCCTCCCGCTTTATGTAGTGCGGCCTGAATAATCTCGCGCCGCTTGAAATACTATAGTTACTCACCGTTAATAACACTCCCCTGTTCACGATGCAGCTTTTATGCCGCCGGCTGAAACAGCTTTTTTCCGTCTGGCGCGCAGTGATAAAACAATTTGGATACTTGACAGTGTAAACTGCGGGAACGCATCCGTGGCGATCCGGTTGACCGCCGGCATTATAGCCATGTTGATCATCTGAAGCAGCGACACCATGAACACGGTCCACATCACGAGCTTTTTTTCCTTGGACAAATTTTTACCTCCTGTTAGGTACGAAGCTACATAATTACACCTATTTTATTAAATATCCCATCTGATTGCAATTATTGATTTCGCAATTTTAGCCAAAAATAAACCCACCATTTTGGCGGGAATGACTTATATTGGCAAAAAATGAAGCCGCTCTCGCGGCTTTTTCGACAGTCTGAGCCCGCCCTATGGGCGGGCTTATTGCTGAGGTCCCAGCTTTTTTAGTACGTCTGTGAAATACACCGGCAAATCGGATGTTAAGCGGATGCTTTCGCTAGTTCTGGGATGGACAAACGTCAGCTCCCGGGCATGAAGACATTGGCCGGACAGGCCCTTTTCAGGCTTTTTACGGCCGTAGACCAAGTCACCCAAAACCGGATGGCCGATATAGGCCATATGCACGCGGATCTGATGCGTGCGCCCCGTTTCGAGTTTACACCGGACATGTGTATAGCCGTTATACCGGGCGAGTACCTCATAATGCGTCACAGCGTTTCGGGCATTTTTCTCCGTTACGGTCTGGCGCTTTCGATCGGTCGGATGGCGGCCCAGCGGGGCGTCAACCGTACCGGCGTCACTTCTGATATTTCCAAGTACGACAGCCTCGTATACGCGCGACAGGCTGCGGCTTTTGAGCTGCTCTGACAGCGAACGGTGCGCGGCGTCGTTTTTGGCCGCGATGATAAGCCCGGACGTATCCTTGTCGATACGGTGGACGATGCCCGGCCGTTTTTCCCCGCCGATACCCGACAGGCTGTCGCCGCAGTGGGCCAGAAGCGCGTTGACAAGCGTCCCCTCCGCGTGGCCGGGTGCGGGATGCACCACCATGCCCCGAGGCTTGTTGACAACGATCACGTCCTCGTCCTCATAGACAACGTCGAGGGGGATATCCTGCGCGCGCAGCTCCGTCTCAGCCGGCTCCGGCAGATTCACCACATACGTTTCCCCGGATTGTACCTTACGGTTTTTCCGGGCCGGGATACCGCCCTGGGTCACAAAACCGCTCTCAATGAGCCGGGTTACGGCACTTCGGCTATACTCAGGGAGCCGCTCGGCCAAAAAGACATCCAGCCGGACGCCGCCCTCATCGGCTTTAAGCCGGATCGGATCCACTGTCATCTCCCGCTGTGTCGTTACCGGCTGCGCCGGACGCGGCCTTTCGGGGCTTCTTTCCGGCATCCCGGCCGCCACCGAACGAAAACTCCCGGAGGATATCGTCCCGGCCGAACAGATAATAAATACAAAAGATAACCCCGCCGACCGTAATAAAGATGTCCGCAACGTTGAACACCGCGAAGTGGACAAACTCAAACTCAAAGAAATCCACAACATAGCCAAAAAACGCCCGGTCAATCAGGTTGCCAAACGCGCCGCCGAGAACGCTGGCCAGCGCGATCCGCCCAACCGGGCTGATCTTTTTCCCGTACCGAACCATCACAATAATAAGCAGGACGATTACGACCAGCGACACACCCACGAGCACCCAGCGCATATCGCGCAGAAAGCTGAACGCAGCGCCGGTGTTTTCAACGTAGGCCAGACGTATAAAGCCGGGAATCAGCTCGGACATTTCACCCGGAGACAGCTGGATCGACATAAAATATTTGCTGGTCTGATCGAGCAGAACAATCAGCGCCGAAATGATAAAGTATATCATGGGGTTCTCCTCTTCAGCCTCCCTATTAAGGGAAGTGGCGCTAAGCGCCGAGGGAGCTGTTTGCATATCTTACTCCCTCTATCGCTACCGGCGACAGCTCCCTCATAAAGGGAGCTGTCGGTTACTTTATTCCGATACCGCCGCCAGGCACCTTGGGCACAGCTCGGGATGTGCAGGGCTTTCGCCGACATGGGCGTCATGCGTCCAGCAACGCGCGCATTTAGGCTCCTCACTGGGCTTTATTTCAATCACCGCACCTTTGAATTCCTGTGCGGCATATCCGTCTCCGCCGCCTTTAACGACAGTGACCTTCGACACGATAAACAGCTTGGTGAGATCCTCGTCTTTGATTTCTTCAAAGGCCGCCGCGCCCGTGTCGTCGAGATAAACCGTTATCTCAGCGTCGAGCGGCTTGCCGATCGTCTTTGCCGCACGCGCCAGCTCCAGCGCCTTGTTGACATCGGTGCGCAGCGCAAGGATCTTGCTCCACTTCGCTTCCTGTCCCGCGGCATAATCATACTGCGGATTGACATCCGGCATCTCGTTTAAAAGGACGCTGCGGGGATCGTCGTTTTTACTGTGCGGCATCGCCGCCCAAATCTCCTCGGACGTAAACGCGAGGATCGGCGCAAGCATGCGCACCAATCCGTCGAGAATCGTGTAGATGGCCGTCTGAGCGCTTTTACGGGTCAGGCTGTCCGTCCCATCACAGTAGAGCCGGTCTTTGATGACGTCCAAATAAAAGTTTGACATTTCAACGGCACAGAAATTGTGGATACCGTGATAAATCACATGGTATTCATACCGCTCATAGGCTGTGCGCACGCGCTCGGTGAGCTTATTGAGGCGGATGAGCGCCCATTTATCCAGTTCGAGCATGTCTTCAAAGGCAACGGGTGAATCGGGGTCAAACCCGTTTAAATTACCAAGGATATACCGCGCCGTGTTCCGGATCTTCAGGTAAATGTCAGACAGCTGCTTGAGAATGTCTTTTGAGATGCGCACGTCGGCCTTATAGTCCGACGAGGAAACCCACAGCCTCAAAATATCGGCGCCGTAGTTTTTAATGATCTCCTCCGGCGCAACGGCGTTTCCGAGGGATTTATGCATGGCCTTGCCCTCGCCGTCCACCGTCCAGCCGTGCGTAATGATCTGTTTATACGGCGCTTCGCTTTTTGTCGCGATACTCGTGAGCAGCGACGACTGGAACCAGCCTCTGTACTGGTCGCCGCCCTCCAGATAGATATCGGCGGGCGAGCGGAGGCCGGGAAATTGGTCCAAAACAGCCGCGTGTGTCGAGCCGGAATCAAACCAGCCGTCAAGCGTGTCGGTTTCCTTCGTGAAATGTGTGCCGCCGCAGTGGGGGCACGCAAAGCCCTCCGGAAGAAATTCGGCCGCGTCCAGCTCATACCAGGTATTGGAACCTTTTTCGGCAAAGATACCGGCCACACCGTCGATGGTCTCCGGTGTGCAGACCGGCTTATGGCAGGCCTCGCAATAAAACACGGGAATCGGCAGGCCCCAGTGGCGCTGGCGCGAAATACACCAGTCGCTGCGCTCGCGGATCATCGCGATCATGCGCTCTTTGCCCCATTCGGGGAACCACTTAATGCCGTCGCAGGCCGCGACAGCCGTTTCCTTAATAGCGTCGACAGATGCAAACCACTGCTCGGTCGCCCGGTAAATAATCGGCTTTTTGCACCGCCAGCAGTGCGGATATGAGTGGACAATCTTCTCATCGGCAAACAGTGCGCCGCTTTCCTTCAGATCTTCAAATATGGCGTCGTTGGCCTTGGAATAATGCATGCCCGCGTACTGGAGAGCCTCCTCCGTCATAATTCCCCGCGCATTAACCGGTGCGACAAACGGAATTTGCGGGTAGCTTCTGCAGATGTTGAAGTCGTCAACGCCAAAGCCCGGCGCTGTGTGCACGCAGCCCGTACCGGCGTCAATGGTGACGTGGTCGCCGACGATGACAAGCGAATCGCGGTCATAAAACGGATGCTGGGCCACCATGAGCTCAAGTGCCCGGCCCGGCAGCTTTTTTAGTATCTCATACTCCTCAATGCCGGCTTTTTTCATGACGGCTTCACACAGCTCGGCCGCCATAATATAGCATTCACCGCCCGCTTTAACGACAGCGTATTCAAAATCCGGTCCCAGGCTGATGGCAAGGTTACCCGGCAGCGTCCACGTCGTCGTCGTCCAGATAACAAAGTACGTATTCGCCGGGTCACAGACCCCGGTTAAAACGCCCTTGTCGTCCTTGACGCGGAATTTTACAAAAATGGCCTGACAGGGGTCGTCCTCATACTCGATCTCCGCCTCAGCCAACGCTGTCTCGTCCGACGGGCACCAGTAAACGGGCTTGAGCCCTTTATAGATGTATCCCTTTTCGTACATCTTGCCAAACACGCGCACTTCTTTAGCTTCGAATTTCGGGTCCATCGTCAGATAGGGATTATCCCAATCACCGATGACGCCCAGACGCTTAAACTGCTCTCTTTGCCGGTTTACAAAATCGGCAGCAAAGGCGTGGCATGCGTCACGGAACTCCGTAACGGACATCTTTTTCCGGTCAAGCTTGTTTTTCTTGATAATCGCGCTCTCAATCGGCATGCCATGGTTATCCCAGCCGGGCACGTACGGAGACTTGAAGCCCGTCATATTTTTATGGCGGACAATGAAATCCTTCAGGATTTTATTCATGGATGTGCCAATATGGATATCGCCGTTTGAAAACGGCGGTCCGTCATGAAGGATAAAAAGCGGCTTACCGTCATTTTTCTCCATCAGTTTCCCGTAGATATCATTTTTATTAAAACCGGCAAGCATATCCGGTTCCCGCGCCGGCAAGCCGGCACGCATGGGAAAATCGGTTTTCGGCAGGTTTATGGTCTTATTGTAGTCGGTTGGCATGACGGTAAACTCCCTCTGTCTGTATACATTCGTTCAATTGGAACGGTCGCTTCGTCTTGTATCTCATAGTCGCCTGAAACGGCTCTTTTTAAACCGGTTTCAATCGGGCTCGGTCTATATAAAATTCCCCGCGGAAAGACGGGGAAACGGGCCGCTTTTATAAAAGTCGACCCGTCTTATACGTTATGTCGCGGGAAAAACTTCATTCACCGGTATAGTTCGTGCCGAACTTTAAATTCGTAAAGTCAAATTTCGGCCGCGGCGATGTCGGTTCATCAACTTCCTCTTCGTCATCTTCTTTAAAAGAGGGTTTATTTTCTTTTTCCGGCTCTTCACTCTTGAAGACCTGAGAGAACGGGTCGCCCTCGGAATCGGTATTGCCGAACAGGGCATTGTCGATTTCCTCGACGGTACCGTCAAATTCGGACACCGGCGCTTGCTCGGACTGCTCCTCATAGATCGGCTCGGCTTCGCTTTGGGCCTGCGGCACAACGATTTCGTTGTTGACATCCTCCAACCTCGTCAGGAACTGCGAATGCTGACGGAGAATCTCCTGCGAGGCCTTGATATACTTGATGGTCTCGGTCTTGATCGATTCCAGGCGCGCCTGCTCCTGCGTGTATTTGCTTCTCATTTCGTTCTGACGGTCTCTGGCGTCTGTATCAGCTTTCCGGAGCAACTCTTCGCTTTTCTTTTTAGCCTCGGCGGTGATCTCCTCACCCATCCGCTGCGCTGTTAAAAGCGCCATACGCATCGCGTCGTCCGTCGAGCGGTATTCCTCAACCTTTTCGACGAGCACCTTGATCTTACTTTTCAAAATGGCGTTTTCTTTATAAAGCGCGGCGTAATCCGTTGTCAGCGTTTCAAGAAAATCATCCACGGCGGACATGTCATATCCGCCAAAGACAGCCTTGACAAACTCTTTTCCGGAGATTTCCTGAGGTGTAAGCATTATCCTTCAATCCTTTCCCTGTAACGATCCTTTTCTATATGTATGTCCCGGCCGGGAAGTAAGACCGTTTTATGTTTAAATAGGACGCGGAGCCTGAAAACCGCTAGAAATACAGCCCGTTGTTTTCAAGCTCGTCAATCAGGTCCCCCAACAAATCAACATTATACGGGGTAATGATATATGTACTCACCGCGACCTTTTTGATTTTGCCGTCCTGCGCGTATGCCACGCCGCTTAGAAAATCGATAAGCCGCCGCGCGATATCCTTATTTGTTTGTTCCAGATTTAAAACGACGGTACGCTTCTCCCGGAGATGGTCGGCCACCTCAGCCGCATTTTCAAACCGTTCGGGCTTGACCAGCACAACCTGGAGCTGTGCCGTAGCGTGGATGTTTACAACCTTGTTGTTGTCGCGCCGCTCCTCAAAGCCGCCATAAGAGCTTCTGGCCTGGGCGGGCGTGCGGGGCGCTACCGGTATCTCATCGACGGCCTTCGGCTTGAAATCGTCGAAATCCTCGTCGTCATCATCATAGGGCCGCGTCAGCTTTTTCAGCTCGCTAAAAAATCCCATATAAAATTCCTCCTGTCAATTAACAGACGGTATCGGTTTTATCCATAATGCCGGCTGCCGAATATGGCGGTCCCGACTCGTATCATATTCGCTCCGGCCTCAATAGCCTGTGTGAAACTGTCGCTCATGCCCATTGATAAAAAATACATAGAGATATTATCGTATTTTTTTGCTCTTATGTCAACAAAAAGCTTGAACATTTCGTCGAAATAATTACGAGTTTGGCTTAAACGCGCCCCAATGGGCGGGATAGCCATAAGTCCTTTGACGCGGACGCTCCCGCTTGTGGCAGCCTTTTCCAGAATCGCTTCCAGGTTCTCCGGTAAAACGCCCGATTTATTGGCTTCTCTGCCAATATTGACTTCAATTAGTATATCCTGCTGGATGCCGGATAATTGTGCCCGTTTGTCAATTTCATCGATCAGTTTGGCCGAATCGACCGATTCAATGAGATCGCACAGGCCGACGATCTGCCGAACCTTGTTGGACTGCAGATGCCCGATAAAATGAAGCGGCGCCCCCGTATAAGCGTTCATTTCGTTTTTCTCCAGCATCTCCTGGACCTTGTTTTCACCGACGGCATCGACGCCGGCCTCAATCGCCTCGCGTACGCGCTCGGCCGGATTCATTTTCGACGCGGCGACAAGGGTAATCTCCGACGGGCTGCGCCCGGATCGTTCGGCCGCTCCGGCAATTTGGTCCCGGATCATTTTTACAGTGTCAGCAATTGTCATTTTGTTACCACCTTGCCGTCATAAATCTCACCGGCCGCGACGATGATATCCGACCCCTCGCGTAAAACCGTGCCGTTTTCGCCCCCGTCCCGGACAATATAGCCGCCCGATACCGGACATAAAATCTGAACGTACACAAGCTCGGCCTGCTGACCTGTGAGCAGATAAATATACGCGCGGTCGTGGCGGCCTCTATGAACGGCCTCTTCGGGTACAAACAGCCCCGAATAAGACGAAAATTCTACCTCGGCTGTCAGCTCGCGCAGCGCCGCCGTCTCCGACAAACCGCGCCGTGCAGAGAAAACCACAACGCGCTGGCCGTTTATTTCCTCGCCAATACTTTCAATTTTCATTTCAAGCTCGTTAAAATATGTCTTCGTAAATTGAAGCGTCGCCGAATTTTTGCCTTCGAGCTTCTCGGCGTTTTCACTGTCCAGAATGGCCGCGTAATACCAGGTAATGCCGGTGATCAGCTTTCCGAGCGAGCCGGTTTCTGCCGGCGCAGCATCCTCCATTTCGCGCAGCGAGGACGGCGTGAGTTCACCGAGGCTATCGGGCGTCAGATTTTCATATCCGTCAACCGCAGAGGAGAACACGCCGCTGACCGGCGCGTAAACCGTCCGGGTATTCGTGCTTTCGCTGAGCAGATTATTGAGCCTGAGCTGCAGCGCGGCGCGGTCGTCCTCAGACAGCTTGCCGGCGCTGTTTGTAAAAACATATTGCCGGACGCTATAGCTTAAATCCTGCAGCTGGCCATACTGCTGATGCTCAATGGCGTCGGACAGGGCCAAAACGCAGTTTTCCGTATCGCTCGCCGTCAACGCTGCCGAGGCAGCTGTCGCAGCCTCGGCGTCTTTAATCTGGATCTGCAGCGATCGAATCTCACTGGCCCGCTCGAGTGCGGCTTCGCCCTCATAGTAAACAGCGACGGCTTGTCCGGCCCCGAGCTTTTCTCCCTCGCCGACCATCAGCGTGACAACGCCGTTATCACCGCCCAACACCGTTTCGTTTCGGATAATGCAGCCTTCCATTTTTCCGCTTTCCTCAACAGTATAGCGGGCGGCGGGCTCCGTCCTTAAGGGGTTTTTTGCCGACTGATAAAGATACAGCCCTATGTAGGCCGCTACCGCTACAAACAGCACGACCGACATCAGCTTCATGATAAAATCGCTGCGCATCATCTGCTTTTACATCCCTTCAAAGCGCCGGTTATTTTAGGCAGAAGCACGCGCATGTATCGGTTAGTCGCTTTCGCCTCCCGTCATCAGATTGATATTCCGCGACGGTATGATCGTTGAAATCGCATGCTTATAAATCATTTGCTGCTTCCCTTCGGAATCCAGCACAACGGTGAAGCTGTCAAATCCTGTAACGATACCTCTGAGCTGAAAACCGTTTACGAGAAAAATTGTCACCTGCTGTTTGTTCGTCCTCGCCTGATTGAGAAAAATATCCTGTAAATTCTGTATCTTTGCCATGGATAGCCGTCCTTTCTTTCTGTGACGGCTACTTTATGGTACCATATTTCGCCGTCTCTTTCAATTTTGTTGTTAGACGACATCATTGTATCCAATTTATTCCAAATACTCTGTCGAAAAACGTAGCCCAGCGGCAAAATCCGGCTCATTTTTCCACACCAGCCAGCATAAATTTTTATCGCGGCGAAACCAGGACAGCTGCCTTTTGGCATACCGCCTGGATTCCATTTTAACGGTCTCGGCGGCCACGCTCAAATCACCGCCCGACAGGAGCGCCCGGGCAATTTCCTTGTAACCGATGGCCTGCATCGCCGTGTGCTCACAGCCGAGCCCCATATCCAGAAGCCCCTGAACTTCCCGGACCAGTCCTTTTTCCATCATGGCGTCAACACGGCGGTCTATATGTCTGTATAGCTCGCTTCTGTCGGAATATGTCAACGCGAGAATGCGCGCACTATAGCGCGGCGGCTCTTTTTTTGTCAGCTCGTCGTGCGCTGAGATCGTCATCCCCGTTTGGGTCACGATCTCCAGCGCGCGCACGATGCGTTTCTTATCGTTCGGGTGGAGCTTCCCGGCGCTAATCGGGTCGGACAGCGCCAGCTCTCTTAACAGCGTTTCGCCGCCCAGCCGGTCATAACGGCCACCAAGCTCGCGCCGGAGGGTCTCGTCACCCTCTTCGGCAAAGACGCGCCCTCGGATCAGCGAGTCGATATAAAGGCCCGTCCCGCCCACAATGATGGGGCGTTTTCCTCTTGCCAGGATATCGTCGACACAGCGCGCGGCATCCTCCACATATCGGGCTACGGAATACTTGTCAAACGGCGAGACGACGCCGATCATGTGATGTGCAACACCGTCCATCTCAGCCGGCGTCGGCTTGGCCGTCCCGATGTCCATATGCTGATAAATCTGCATTGAATCGGCGGAGACGATCTCACCATTGAGCTTTTTAGCCAGCGCGACGCCCAAGGCTGTTTTCCCTGTGGCTGTCGGTCCGGTAATAACGGCGATGTCTGGAATCATAGTCACTCCCGACGGAATTTAAGTCCGCTTAAAATTCTTATCCAACGCTGTTTTCGTCAGCTCCATGGCGACGGGGCGCCCGTGCGGGCAGTAACGGATCTCGCCGGAAAGCACGCGGGCAACAAGCGCGTCGAGCTCCTGTTTTTCGGAACGGCGGCCGGCTTTAACGGCAGCCTTGCAGGCAACCGTATGTAAAAGCTCGTCAAAGAGCAGTCCGCTGTCCGGGCTGCCACCACGGCGCAGGACCGACAGCATATCCGCCAGCGCCGCGTCGATATCAAACGGCTCCATATCCGCGGGGGCCTGCCGGACGGCAAACGCCGTTTCGCCGAACGGCTCAATGAGAAAGCCCAGGCGCTCGAACAGCGCTGCGTTTTCCAAAAGGAGCGCCGTGTCTTCACGGCCCAAATCACAAACGATCGGCTCTAAGAGCGTCTGTGACATGATCACTTGTTTTTCAGCTTTGAGCCTGTCAAAATGAATTCGTTCATGCGCGGCATGCTTGTCAATGAGCCACAGGCTGTCGCCCTGCTCGACAAGTATATACGTGCTGAGCGCCTCACCGATAAGAGAATAAGAGGTCTTGTCCGGCATGCCGGCAATTTCCATCGGGGGCTCCGCATCAGCTTCATCGTCGTCAGCCGGTTCAGGGCTGAGCGGCCGGGTCTCGTACGGCAGACTTGGATGGCTGCGAATCGGTGCGCAGTCGATTGTCTCCGGCATCGGCGCAACACGGCTGATAAAGCCGCGTACAAAATCCGGCGACTTTAAATCCGGCGCTTTTGTGCCAATAACGGCGGAGCTTCCATAAGCGGCGCGTCCGGGTTCCGGATTAACCGGCGCGGCGGGCTCTTCCCGCTTTAACGGGGCGCGCTCCTCAGTCAACACTTTTCTCGTCGCGTCCGTCAGCGTTATTTCCGGCGTTGGCGCGGCACTCTCGAGCGCGGAGAGCGCCGCGTAATAGACGGCGCTGTACACCTCTCGGTCGCGGACAAATTTGACCTCCGTTTTCGTGGGGTGGACGTTGACGTCAACATCCGACGGGCTCAGCTCGATATATAAAACGCACGTCGGATACCGGCCGGTAAAAAGTGTGTTACGGTAGGCCTGCTCCAGCGCGGCCTGCAGTGTTTTGGATTTAACATAGCGCCCGTTGACAAAGAAAAACTGATGGCTCCTGTTCCCTCGGGCATTTATGGGCGAGGAGATAAAGCCTTTGACGGACACGGCGTCGTCGCTGGACGCGGCCTGCTGAAGACCTCTGGCGTAATCGCGCCCGAACAGGCTGTAAATACACGAATCCATACGACCGTCTCCGGGCGTATGGCACTCTTCCTTACCGTCCCTTAAATACCGAACCGAAACCTCCGGATGTGACAGCGCACAGGAAAACACCTGCGCGGTGACGGCAGCGCTTTCAGCCTTGTCCGTTTTCATAAACTTAAGGCGGGCGGGCGTATTATAAAAAAGGTCCCGTACGATCATCGTCGTACCGGTCGGGCACCCGGCGGCTGTTTTATCGAGGATAACCCCACCGTGGACCGTCAGGCTTGTACCCTCATCTTCGTCGTTTTCCCGCGTTAAAAGCTCGATTTTGGATACAGCCGCGATGGCGGCCAGCGCCTCGCCGCGAAATCCCAGTGTAGCGATGGACTCCAGCCCACGCTCATCACGAAGCTTGCTTGTCGCGTGTCTTAAAAATGCCGTGCCGGCATCGTCGGACGCTATGCCACAGCCGTTGTCCGTCACGCGTATATACGTCATGCCGCCGTTTTTGATCTCTACGGTCACGGTAGTCGCCCCGGCGTCAATCGCGTTTTCCATCAGTTCCTTGATGACGGACGCGGGACGCTCGACAACTTCCCCCGCGGCGATCAGGTCGGCGACATGCGGTTCAAGCTGGCGTATTTTTGCCAATAATCATCATCCTTTTTGCTTGGAAGAGGTAAACTCTTATATGCCGTTCACTGATTGACATGCATCCTCAGATATACAGGACCGGCAGGCCCTTGACGTTGACGGGATCGACATCCAGTATGGCAGACTCCCCGACGGCGCATTCTATATTTGTAACGTCCACCGTCGTATGCAGCATCCCCACGTCTCCTATGACCCGGACCTTTTGTCCATTGATACGGACAAACCGCTTGCTGCGGCAGCGCCGTATATAGTCAAGCAGACCCTGCTCACTGTTTGGACGGTCCACGCTGAAGCCATGGTAATAGCCGACCGATAAAACAGCGATCCTCGTCGGCTTTTTCATGATGACCCCGCGCTCGGCGCCGACCCGGTGGCCTTTCGGGAACCAGTTAAGCTCCTCAATGCCCGCCTCTATATAACCGACCTTGCCAAGGCCGCCGACATTTTTACCGGGAATCCGGCCTGTCAGCGCCGAATCGACCCGCACGGCGTCCATCCGGCCGAAATCATATTTAAACAACGCCGCCGAATCACACGCGTGCGCCACACCCGGTTCATAGCCCATTTCCGTAATCTTGTCAAGAACCTCGTCGAACGTATGGAACTGCTGCTCCGTCAGCTTTCTGTTGCGCCACGAAGCCGCGTACGTGGTAAACGTCCCGACGACGACAAGGTTTGACATGTATTTATATATGGCCCCGATCTTGTCTGTTTCCGCCGGCTGAAAGCCGTAGCGGCCAAACCCCGTATCAATGACAATCTGCACTTCCGCGATCGTTTTCCTCGCCTCCGCTGTCCCGTTGGCGGCCACGGCAGCGTCATAGGAGCCGACGGTGCAGATCACCTTGAGGTCAATAAGCTCAGCCAGCTCTTCCTGGTCAGCCGTGCTGCGGAGCATCATCAGCTTTTCTTCTGTAAAGCCGTTGTTTCTGAGATACGCCGCGTCCTTCGGGTCTGATATGACATAATTGTGTATACCGTCGTCTCGTAAAAGCTTGGCGATTTCCAGAAGACCCATACCGCTGGCGTTGGCGCTGAGGTCCACATAAATCGCGGCGCCGTCAGCCCGTTCCTTGATCGCTTTGAGATTATTGCGGACAACGCGCCTGTCGATAACCAGATATTTCATGCACGACCTCCTCCAGCCAATTGTCTCAGGCCTTCCGTATTGGGTTGATTATACATTATTTTCATTGTAAATTCTACATCAAAATGTTAAAATACTATGAAGGGCCGCCGCTTTTCGAGGGTTGCCGCACTTTTTTTCTGGAGGCTATCAGATTTTGTCTAATCCGGAGATCCTACGCGAGGATATTGAACATCAAAAGCTGATCATGGACCGGGTCCGCGCGCAGTTCGCGAGCGCCGGAAATGAGCCGCTTGCCTATATTGATACGTTCGGCTGCCAACAAAACGAATCCGACAGCGAAAAGCTGCGCGGCATGCTCACGGCGATGGGCTACACCCTAACGAAAGACGAGGCAAACGCCGACGTTATCGTCCTTAACACCTGCGCCGTCCGGGAGCACGCTGAAATGCGCGTTTACGGCAACGTCGGCGCTCTGGTGCATACGAAACGGCAAAAGCCGGAGCAGATTATCGCCGTATGCGGCTGCATGATGCAGCAAAAGCAGGCGGCGGAAAAAATAAAGCGCTCCTATCGCCACGTCGATCTCGTTTTCGGACCGCAGGCGCTTTGGCGCTTTCCGGAGCTGCTTGAGCGCGTTATGACAGAGCGCGGCCGCGTTTTTTCTATTGAAGACGAACCCGGTGCGATCAGCGAGGGATTGCCGGTTGTGCGCGACGGCACGGTCAAAGCCTGGCTGTCGATCATGTACGGGTGCAACAATTTTTGCTCCTACTGCATTGTGCCGTACGTCCGCGGGCGTGAGCGCAGCCGCCGCCCCGAAAACATCCTGTCCGAGGCCGAAGAGCTTATTGCGAACGGTTACAGGGATATAACGCTCTTAGGTCAAAACGTCAATTCTTATGGGAAAGACCTTGATATCCAGACGGATTTTTCCGATATACTCTATAAGCTCAACGAGCTGAACGGTGAGTTTTTGATCCGCTTCATGACGAGCCACCCTAAGGACGCCGGCGAGCGTCTATTCAGGACCATGGCCGAATGCGATAAGGTCGCCCATCATATCCATCTGCCTTTTCAGGCCGGCAGCAACCGGATATTAGCCGCGATGAACCGAGGTTATACACAGGCGCAGTATCTGGAGCTGGTCGAGACGGCGCGCCGCTGGATGCCCGACATTGTTTTAACAAGCGATGTGATTGTGGGCTTTCCAGGCGAGACGGAAGACGATTTCAACGAGACGCTGCAGGTGCTCGAAACGGCGCGGTTTGACGCCCTGTTCACCTTTATTTATTCCATCCGGAAAGGCACGCCCGCCGCGTCGATGCCGGACACGGCGACGCGTGAGGAAAAGCAGCGCCGTTTTGACAAGCTGCTGAAGCTCCAAAATGCGATTTCCGAGGAAAAGCACGCGCGCTATATCGGCCAAACGCTGCCCGTCCTTGTCGACGGCGAATCCGGCGACGAGCGGCATCCGCTGACGGGGCGCACAAACGGCGGCCGCCTCGTGCATCTTACCGGCAGCCCGGAAAAAATCGGTTTATTTCAAAGCGCCGAGATTACCGCCAGCAGCACTTGGGCGCTTTTCGGCACATTAGTATAAAACAAATTAAACATAGATTCCAACAGAAATGACAGTCAAAGGAGTTGTGGCAATGCCCCCGATCATCAAATTTTATCGCAGCGGAGAACTCATCAGCACGGCGGATGCCGTTTTAGGCGAAACCATATACGACCGTATCAAGGCTGAGGACCTCTTTATCGAAGCACCCTGCGGCGGCCGCGGCCGCTGCGGCAAGTGCCTCGTCCAGCTCTCACCGGACGGTGAAAAGGTCCGCGCTTGTCAGACGCCGGTCACCGGCAATATGGAGGTTTATCTTCCGGAAGCTTTCGATTTAAGGATCGCCGGCGGCGATGTAAAGGCGCATGCGTCGGCTTATACCGGTCCGCTCGGCATCGCCATCGATATCGGCACGACGACGGTCGTAGCGCATCTGACGGATCTGCCGACCTGCACACGCCTGGCCACTGCCAGCGGCGTCAATGCTCAGCGCCCATACGGCGCGGACGTTATCAGCCGGATCCAGTTTTGCGCAGAGCACGGCCATGAGACACTCAGCCGCCTCATCCGCGAGCAGCTTAACGAGCTGATTTTAAAGACGTGTCAGCTTTCCGGCGCGAACCCTAAAGACATTCATTATATCTCCATTGCCGGCAACACCATTATGCAGCATCTGGCCGACAATCTGTCACCGGTGCCCATGGGATCGGCGCCCTTTGAGCCGGAAACGCTGTTCGGCGACGAGCGCCCGGCCGGGCCGGATTTCGACGTGGCCGACGACGCCATCATTTACTATGCCCCCTGCGTCTATTCTTACGTCGGCGGCGATATCACAGCCGGCATGCTGGCCTCAGATCTTGAAAACATAACAGGTCCGTGCGTCTATCTGGATATCGGGACAAACGGCGAGCTGGCAATTAAAGCCGGTGATAAATACTACTGCTGCGCCACGGCGGCCGGACCGGCTTTTGAGGGTGCGGAGATTGCCAAGGGTATGGCGGCCGTCAAGGGCGCGATCAGTCATGTCGTTTGGGGCGATAACGGCCTGGAACTGACGGTTTTGGGAGACGCGGAGCCGGAAGGCCTGTGCGGCTCCGGCCTTATGGACGCCTTGGCCGTCCTCGTCACAACAGGCGCTGTCGATGAATCCGGACGTCTGGTAGACGCCGACGAGCTTGACCACCCCATTTCCAAGCATCTGGGCAAACGGGATGGCAAAAACGTCTTCTGGCTGTCTGAGGAAAACGACGTCTACATGATCCCGGGCGACGTTCGCAAGCTCCAGCTGGCTAAAGCCGCCATCGCGGCCGGCCTGCAAACGCTTTTATATGAAGCCGGTATTAGCCAGGAAGACGTCACCTCTTTCTTGTTAGCTGGCGGTTTCGGCAGTTATATTGATAAAGTCAGCGCCGCGGCGATCGGCCTGTTCCCCAAGTGCTTTCTGCCCGTTGCCCGGACGATGGGCAACATGGCCGGCGAAGGCGCGGCGGTGACGCTCTGCTCCGAAACGGCGAGGCGGACACTGGCTGATATGATGGATAATTTCATCGTCGTAGAGCTTTCAACCAGCAAAAAATTTAACGAACAGTTTATCGAACAGATGATGTTTGAAGGCTGATCGGACCGGAGGTTCTTTATGCTTGATTATGATGCTTTGAAAAGAAAGGCTTTGGACGCAGGCTTTACGGACGCCGGCCCACTGGACGTATCCACGCTGGATTTTATGCCGGAGGTGCGCGACATGTGTGCGGCCGACCGGTGCCAGAGCTACAATAAATCCTGGGCGTGTCCGCCGGCCTGTGGTTCGCTGGAGGACATGCGCGACAAGGTCAAAAAATACAAGAGCGGCCTGCTTGTCCAGACAGTCGGCCAGCTTGAAGACAACATGGATTGGGAAGCCATGCAGAAAACGGCGGAGGATCAGACCGAAAATTTTGACCGCCTTTTCGATGTGCTTAAAAAAGACTTCCCGGACCTTCTGGCTATGGGCACAGGCACCTGTACACGATGTAAGCCCTGCACATATGTTGAAGGCAAACCGTGCCGCTTCCCAGACAAGCTCGTTTATTCCATGGAGGCCTGCGGCCTGTTTGTCAGTAAGGTGTGTACCGACAACGGCATGAAATATAACCACGGGCCAAATACCGTGGCGTATACGGCCTGTTTCCTGCTGGAATGATGGTTTAATAAAATCGGAACTGTAAACGGCGCGAAGAAAACGGTTTGTTTTCTTCGCGCCGTTTTTACGTCGGCTCTCTTTACATAAGTTTTGCGCACTATAAAATAATTACCGCTAAGAACGCAGCAAAACTTCTTTACATAAATCTCGGAAAATGTTAAACTCTGAGAGAACTTGTCAGTAAAGGCGTATTTTGGTCATAATATGTGTTAAAGTGGTGAGCTTTTGAAAAGAATACATTGGATTACATATTTTTTAGTCTTCGCTCTCAGCGTTTATTTAGTACCGGCTGTTTATTCTGTTGAAGCCAAACAAATAAGGACTGAAACATCAAATTCTGTAACAGAACGGGCCATCCCGCCCAATCCCTCGGCAGGGCACAGCCCAGTGTTGCTGCTCGCCGATCATGAGGATGAGCCGGCAACGGAAGACAGCCTGCCGGCAGCCCTTCATTCAGAATACATAATGCTGCAGCTGGTTAATGCAAACGCCCTGCATAACGGTGATAAAACGCAGCTTGAGAGCGGCTTTGGGCTGCCCGTCAGGCCGTATTATTATAACGAATTATCCATGATCCCCCTCCGGATTGTGGCCGAGACATTTGGATATTCTGTTGCGTGGGAGGATGAAACGCAAACCGTCACGGTGACAGGCGAGACTTCGCAGGCCCTTTTTACAGTTGGAGAAACGTCCGCAGTTATCAATGCGGAATCGCGCCAGCTTGGCGCGCCGGTCGAGCTGCTTGTTGATACCGTATACGTTCCGGCCCGCGTATTTTCTGATATTCTCGGCTGCTATATTCACTATTACGACAAGCGTGACGGCGAATTTCTACTGATATCGAACGCTGCCGTAACAGCCGGCGATTTGCTCGGGCCGCAAACAGCCAATGACAGCTTTGACAGCTTGCTGCCGGATGCACAGCTGCTGGAATATAAAACGCTCGGCGACACCTGTCTGGGCCCCTCGCTGTACATGTATACATCCGGCAGCCTCTTTTTAAGAAGCAGCTGCACATACGCGCTCGTTAACGGCGCACCGGCGACGATAACAGCTTCAAACGCCTGTCAGATAACCCCGATTGAAAAAGACGGCAACCTGTTTATTCCGGTCGAATACTGCTCACAGTCCTTCGGCGCCCAAACGCAGGTAACAGCCGACGGCACGCTCTCGGTTACTTATAACGGACATTCAAGCGTCTTTCCAGTAGCAGCTGGGTACTATTCGCACGACGGCATTGTTCGTGAAGACAGCAGCTATATTACCTGGGAATTTGACAGCGTCGTTTATTCAACCGTACAGGCCGTCGCTTCAGCACTGGGCCTGTCTTATACCTATGCCGGCTCCGGCACGGTTGTCCTATCATCCTACAATCCCGGCGACTATAGCAATCTCGGCTATTATGCCCAGCTCAAATCGGCAGAGCTTCAGCGGCAGCCCGTCATTAAGGGCTATATTTCGCTCACTTTTGACGACGGACCCTCCGGCGATATTACCGCGCGTTTGCTGGACGGTCTGGCGCAACGGAACGTACACGTAACATTTTTTCTTTGCAACTACAGGATCGCTCCGTATCAGGAGCTGATGCAGCGGTATCTTCTCGAAGGCCACGAGGTCGCCAACCACAGCGCCAGCCATCCAAATATGACAAACCTATCCGGCCGAGAGCTTGAAACGGAAATTGACTCGACAAACGATACGCTCCAGTCTTACTCGGGCACTGTGCCGCACTTGTTTCGTCCGCCCGGTGGGGCATACAACGAGCGCATACTTTCTGCATTGGCGGATCGATCCATGTCGTGTATTTTATGGAGCGTTGACCCCAAGGACTGGCGCGACCATGACAGCCAGCTCGTTTCAAACCGTATTTTATCCGCCGCTACAGACGGCTCCATCAGTTTGCTGCATGACATGTACAATACATCTGTAGACGCAGGTCTCTACGTCATTGATCAGCTCCAGGCCGAAGGCTATAAGTTTGTAACTGTATCGGACCTGGCGTTTGTAAAAGGTTATGAGCTGGTCCCCGGTCAGGTCTATAAAAGCTTCAAGTAACCGTATCCGCACCCGCACTCGGCTATATGTAATATAAGCTATATAATAAAAGAAGCTTCGCAGCTAGGCAGAGCTTCTTTTTATTTATTCAAGATTTGTTTATATCATCGGCATCCTTCTGCAAAATCGTTTCATTTGTTTCGTCTGCCAAGGTGATCTCTCCGGTCTCGCCTTCGTGCGCAGCTGAGCCATCCTCGGTCGCGTCTCTGGATTCACCAGCTGCAGCGTCCGCCGTGTCGCTTTTTTCTTGTTTGCGCTTCTTTTTCTGCCGCTGCTCAAATATTGAAAATACAAACGAGGTGGCCAGCAGAACAATTGCCGTTATCACAAGCGGCTTATTATTGGATAACGGGCACGCGCCAGCCGGCAGGCGGATTTTCTGGATGATGAAATCGATCAGCACGTATAAGCCGAGCCCTCCTCCGATAACCAGGGTTAAGTTGCTAAGATACGTAAACAGTTTATTTTTCATAGTAATTTTCCTTACCCGGTCCTTTTTCATTTGACAGTAATATTTTATAACAACGTCGCGCGCGCGTCCAGTAAGTTTTTAATGGATGCTTCACACCAGCAAAAACGCTTTTCAAGTTCTTTACCACTTTTTAATGTGCCGCTGATACTAAATTAAAAAGAAATGAGCTCGACAGTCAATGGAAGGATAGTGGTAATAGTTTTATGCAGTGGAATGGAGCACCTATGTTCCAATAATGTGTACCCCATGTCAAGGACAATATGGGTTTTTGGCATTCCAGTGAGATAGGTATTAATGTTATGCTAATAGTGCTTTACCACAAGGGAGGATAGGGCGACGCTGAGGAGCGACCCGAGCGCCCGTGCGGGTTTACAAGGGGGGCGGTGTTTTCACACCGCTTCTTTTTTGCAGGCAGGCGCTGCCCTCCTGGAAACCAAGGCGAAAAACCTCGGGGTGTGGGGCAGAGCCCCGCCATCAATCTTCGCCTTTTGCTTTAGGTATTGTCAGAGGGTATTGTCTTGTCACGAGATACTTGTAATACTCCCTTGGAGATAACCTTGCCAAATCCCATTGATACCGCTCGATGTTGTAATAGTCAGCCCAGTCGCTGATCACCTGGTGAATTCCTTCAAACGTCGTGCACTGAGAAATGTCAATTTCATCTTTCATGTGGCCGTAGAAAGATACCTGCGGCGCGTTATCCCAACAGTTTGCCTTGCGGGACATTGACTGCCTCAGTTCACTGTCTTTTATCAGCTGGATAAATTTTACGCTTGTATAGTGTGACCCTTGATCCGAATTAATCAGGGTCTCGGTCGTCAAAGAGATTTCATAATTCTCGACGAGCTGGTTCACGGTATCCAGAACAAAATCAATCTCCAGAGACTCGCTCAGTGCCCAAGCGAGCAACTCTTTTGTGAAGGCGTCGATGATCGTAGACATATAGCACCGTGGTGCCTTCCCATTGATGATGTAGGTAATATCCGTCAGCAGAACAGCACGGGGCCCATGTGTTTCAAATTCCCGGTTCAACAGGTTGGGGGCAACATTGTTGGTTCTCAGGGCTTTAGCCATTCTCCGGTATGGATTTGCTTTGCGAATAGGACAGAAAAGGCCATATTTGTTCATCAACCGTCGGATTTTCTTAATGTTCATATGTACCGGAGGCGTCATGTGGAGAAGCCGCATGTAAATGCCGCGGGCGCCCTTATCGTAACCACGAAAACGATAAGCCTCCAGAATTATCAGGAAATTATTTTGGTCTTGCTCCTCACGGCGCCGTCTGAGGTCTTCCGTTTCAAGGTAATGGTAGTATCCGGACCGGGAAACGCCGGCAGCATCACACAGCCAGAATATATTCAGCAAGTTGTTGTCCCGCCGGGTCATCTCACGGATGATTGCATACTTGGCAGATGCGGGAACATTCATGGTTCCGCATCCTCCCGGCCTAAAGATACAATTTTTTTTAGAAACTCTATTTCCTGATCTTTGTATGCCAACTGCTGCTCGAGGTATTTTACTTTTGCTTCTGGATTTGTGTAGTCTATGAGATATGAACCATATGTTTTTAAGTCTCTGAACCCTTTTCCTGCTCGGACTTCATTTCGGATCATGCCCTTCATCCCGATAACACGATTTTCCCCAAGAATATCAGGATCGATGCCGAGCTGGATAAAAATATCTCGCGGCTCATTTCCCTCCAGTGCTAAATTCCAGAATAGCTCTTTAAATTCAGCTGAGAAATGCACGATGTTGCGACTTACCTCTAAAACGTAGGGGCTTGCTCGGAGATGATTCATTTCTTCTTCTGAAAACTTCTTAATAGCCATCTGGCACTCCTCCAGTTCAGTTCAATTCTAATACCTGTCTGATCTGGAGTCAAAACCGCTTTTGTCCGACATTAAGGGTCTCAAAAATCCGCCTGTCCATTTTGAAGGGTTTTGATAACCCGTGCTGTCCGTTCTATAGGGTACATTTTACAAAGCATATGAAAAAAGCCCTGGAACTTAGTAGTTCCAGGGCTTTCAACTTTGGCAGGGGCAGAAGGACTTGAACCCTCGGCACGCGGTTTTGGAGACCGCTGCTCTACCAACTGAGCTATACCCCTAAATGGTATCTTAATGTACTTGACTATGCGTTGTCTGTCTATTGACTATGATTAGTAGACTAGGGCATCCCAATAATTAATTGGGATAGTGGGCCTTCGGGGACTCGAACCCAGGACCGTCCGGTTATGAGCCGGATGCTCTAACCAACTGAGCTAAAGGCCCACGTCTTCTATATAAGTATTGCCGCCACGATATTCGTGACGGCAATACCGTTTAGTGGCTCCCCAAGTTGGACTCGAACCAACGACCCTGCGGTTAACAGCCGCATGCTCTACCGGCTGAGCTATTGAGGAATATGGCGAGCCTGAAATAAATTCAGGCTCATTATGTTGGCATTTACCTATCTTCCCGGGCCGTCTCCAGCCAAGTATTGTCGGCACGAGTGAGCTTAACTTCCGTGTTCGGAATGGGAACGGGTGGACCCTCACCGTTATGGACACCAACTATGTAATCGGTATGCAAACCGAATACTACTACAGTATTTACAATTTGTCAAGGAGCGATTCTCAATCTGAGGGTAATTTTTAAATGACCCGTAGGAGAGTCGAACTCCTGTTTGCGGCGTGAGAGGCCGCCGTCTTGACCACTTGACCAACGGGCCGTGTCGTCCTCGCAAACGCCGCTTCATTCCTTCTGCCTTACGGCAGAATTCCATTCCGCTTTGTTGCTCGTCCTCTTCAATTTAAACCCGTTTCACTGGGCTTTAAATCGAGACACACGAGGGTTTAATACCCATCGGGGTGTAGCACCCCAATGGGGTTAATACACCTTCAGGGGCTCGAACCCTGGACACCCTGATTAAGAGTCAGGTGCTCTACCAACTGAGCTAAAGGTGCATATTGCAATTGGCTAGCACCATTCTGCACCTTCAAAACCGAACAATGACGGTATGTGACGTCCCTCAAGGCTATTACCTGCATATTTAGGTCAAGCCCTCGGGTTATTAGTATCGGTCAGCTAAACACGTTACCGTGCGTACACCTCCGACCTATCAACGATGTAGTCTACATCGACCCTTACTCCAATAATGGATGGGAGAACTTATCTTAGGGGGAGTTTCACGCTTAGATGCTTTCAGCGTTTATCTCTTCCATACTTAGCTACCCAGCTATGCCGTTGGCACGACAACTGGTGCACCAGCGGTATGTCCATCCCGGTCCTCTCGTACTAAGGACAGCTCCCTTCAATTCTCCTACGCCCGCAACAGATAGGGACCGAACTGTCTCACGACGTTCTGAACCCAGCTCGCGTGCCGCTTTAATTGGCGAACAGCCAAACCCTTGGGACCGAATACAGCCCCAGGATGCGACGAGCCGACATCGAGGTGCCAAACCTCCCCGTCGCTGTGGACGCTTGGGGGAGATCAGCCTGTTATCCCCAGGGTAGCTTTTATCCGTTGAGCGACGGCATTTCCACGCACATACCGCCGGATCACTAACTCCAACTTTCGTTACTGCTCGACCCGTCGGTCTCGCAGTTAGGCTCGCTTATGCGTTTGCACTCAATGCACGATTTCCGTCCGTGCTGAGCGAACCTTTGAGCGCCTCCGTTACTCTTTGGGAGGCGACCGCCCCAGTCAAACTGCCCACCTAACAGTGTCCCCCGACCGGATTCACGGCCGCAGGTTAGAAATCCAGCAATACAAGGGTGGTATTCCAAGGTTGCCTCCACTCAAGCTGACGCCCGAGCTTCAAAGGCTCCCACCTATCCTATACATGCATTACCAGACTCCAGTATTAAGCTACAGTAAAGCTCCATGGGGTCTTTCCGTCTAGTTGCGGGTAACCGGCATCTTCACCGGTACTACAATTTCGCCGGGCGGGCTGTCGAGACAGTGCCCAAATCGTTACGCCATTCGTGCGGGTCAGAACTTACCTGACAAGGAATTTCGCTACCTTAGGACCGTTATAGTTACGGCCGCCGTTTACCGGGGCTTCAATTCAAAGCTTCGCTTGCGCTAACCTCTCCTCTTAACCTTCCGGCACCGGGCAGGCGTCAGCCCCTATACGTCATCTTTCGATTTAGCAGAGACCTGTGTTTTTGGTAAACAGTCGCTTGGGCCTTTTCACTGCGGCCTGATTTCTCAGGCTCCCCTTATCCCGAAGTTACGGGGTCAACTTGCCGAGTTCCTTGACAACCCTTCTCCCGTTGGCCTTAGGATTCTCTCCTCATCTACCTGTGTCGGTTTGCGGTACGGGCACCTCAGATATACCTCACACCTTTTCTCGCCACAGAGCATCGCCGACTTCCCTACTGATGTTCGGTCCCTTACGCCCCGGTCAACCAACGCCGGGGTTCGGCTATCTCTATGTGTCAGTGTGCTTAAATCTTTCGGTGGTTACGGAATTTCAACCGTATGTGCATCGACTACGCCTCTCGGCCTCGCCTTAGCTCCCGACTTACCTTGGGCGGACGAACCTTCCCCAAGAAACCTTAGATTTTCGGCCATTATGATTCCCACATAATTCTCGCTACTCATTCCGGCATTCTCACTCGTATACAGTCCACGCGTGCTTCCGCTCACGCTTCACCCCGTATACGACGCTCCCCTACCCCTGTATCATAAGATACAAGCCCAAGCTTCGGTTATATGCTTAGCCCCGTTACATTTTCCGCGCAGAGTCACTCGACCAGTGAGCTATTACGCACTCTTTCAATGAGTGGCTGCCTCTAAGCCAACATCCTGGTTGTTTTCGCAACTCCACATCGTTTTCCACTTAGCATATATTTGGGACCTTAGCTGTGGGTCTGGGCTGTTTCCCTTTTGACTGCGAAACTTATCTCACGCAGTCTGACTGCTGTTCATCAATTATGCGGCATTCAGAGTTTGATAGAGTTCAGTAACCTCGTCGGCCCCTAGCTCATTCAGTGCTTTACCTCCGCTAATCTAAAACAACGCTAGCCCTAAAGCTATTTCGGGGAGAACCAGCTATCTCCGAGTTCGATTGGAATTTCTCCGCTATCCACAAGTCATCCGCCACCATTGCAACGGGGGTCGGTTCGGCCCTCCATGGAGTTTTACCTCCACTTCAGCCTGCTCATGGATAGGTCACCCGGTTTCGGGTCTATTACATGCAACTTCACACGCCCTGTTAAGACTCGGTTTCCCTGCGCCTTCGGTACTGAATACCTTAAGCTTGCTGCATACAATAACTCGCCGGACCATTCTACAAAAGGTACGAGATCACACTTTAACGTGCTCTCTCTGCTTGTAAGCACAAGGTTTCAGGTACTATTTCACTCCCCTCCCGGGGTGCTTTTCACCTTTCCCTCACGGTACTGCTCCTCTATCGGTCATCAGGTAGTATTTAGGCTTGGATGGTGGTCCACCCACGTTCCCACCGGGTTTCACGTGTCCGGCGGTACTCTGGATCCTCACTAACAGAAATCGGTTTTCGTCTACGGGATTATCACCCTCTATGATCGGCCGTCCCATGCCGTTCGACTAACCTATCCTGCCGTTATGTGAGTCCGAACCCCAGAAAACCGAAGTCTTCTGGTTTGGCCTCCTCCGCGTTCGCTCGCCACTACTAGCGGAATCTCTGTTGATGTCTTTTCCTCGCCCTACTTAGATGTTTCAGTTCAGGCGGTTCCCCGCGTACGCCTATTTTATTCAACGCACGCTGTCAGAGTATGGCTCTGACGGGTTTCCCCATTCGGAAATCTCCGGATCGATGCGTATGTGCCGCTCCCCGAAGCTTATCGCAGCTTGTCACGTCCTTCGTCGGCTCCTGATGCC
>OY776214.1:950000-1365000 GCA_963675425.1 uncultured Sporobacter sp.
CCTGAAGAAAATCGTCATTCATTGATTGCTAATTCTAGCTTCTCAAAGTTATTTTTATAGTTAGCCCCACGGTCGCTGACAACGCCGAGAGCCAACTTAAAGGTCCCTTTCTTGGTGCGCTTTTCGCTTACATTGTTTAATTTACAAGGTACACAGCGTGAACTTCGTTCACTCTCTTTTGGCCCGGTTTCGCTCGCCTTGCGGCTCGCTTTCCCGTATCCGTTCCGCCTTTCGACAGGTTTCCCTGCTCTCGTCGGCGGACTTTAAGAATACCATACGCGACTTCTTTTGTCAAGCATTAATTTTTATTTCCTTAAAAATCTTTGCTCGTTTCGTCCGCCGTACCAGGCCTCCCGCATCCTCTCTTGAAGACGCTCCGTTACTATACCACCTGCCCTACCCCATGTCAACACTTTTTTATCCCTTTTTATGATCTTTTTTATTATTTTCTAAATACGTATTTCATGCCAGTAATGCGGGTGAAAATAAGAGGGCACGCCCCTGGTGATTTACACTGGGCGTGCTCTTTTGTCTGACAAATACATTAATATATAGTGGTAATGATATTAAATGCGTTACCTTATTATAATGTTATCTCTTTCCGGTCCCACGGAAATGTATCGAATGGGGCAGTCAATCTCTTTTTCGATATATTCGATATAGTCCCTGGCTGCTTTCGGCAACTCTTCATAGACGCGGATAGCGCTGATATCCGTACCCCAGCCGGGCATCGTAGTTGTGACGGGCTTGGCTTTATCCATAAGCGGTGTAAACGGGAACTGGTCCGTGATCTCGCCGTCCAGATCGTAGGCCTTACAGATGGGTATTTCCTTTAAATAAGACAAACAGTCCATCTTCGTCAGCGCCACGGCCGTCGCGCCCTGCATCCGGACGCCATAGCGGGTGGCCGGAATATCAATCGGCCCAACTCTCCGGGGCCGCCCTGTAGCCGCGCCGTATTCTCCGGCAATCTGGCGAAGCTCATCGGCTTTTTCACCGAACCATTCGGCCACAAACGGCCCTTCACCGACACAGGTCGAAAACGCTTTAACGATCCCCAGCACCTCATCCAGCTTTATAAACGGCGCACCGGAACCAATCGGCGCGTACGCGGCCATCGGTGAGGACGACGAGGTAAACGGGTAGATACCGAAATCGATATCGCGAAGCGCGCCGAGCTGCGCTTCAAACATCATGTTTTTCCCGGCTTTCGACGCTTCGAACAAATACTGCGATGTATCGCAGATAAACGGCTTTAGCGGGCCGCCGAATTTTTCCGCCCAGTCAAGCATCTCGGTTACCGTATGCGTTTCGGCGCCGTATACATTCTTAATAAAGAGATTTTTCCATTCCATGACGTTTTCAAGATGTTTTTTAAAGTAATCCGGAACAAGCAGCTCGCCCATTTGGATGCCCTTCTTTTGATACTTGTCACCGTATACGGGCGCGATACCTCTTTTAGTCGAGCCATATTTCGCATCCTTGAGCCGGGCTTCCTCCAGGGCGTCCTGTTCCTTGTGAAACGGAAAAACGATGATGGCCCGATCGCTGATTTTAAAATTTTCGGGTGTGATGGTGATGCCCCGTTCACGGACCGACTGCATTTCATTATATAAATGCTCCAGATCGATCACCGTTCCGTTGCCGAGGATGTTGACGGCACGCTCCTGAAAAATCCCGGATGGAATTAAATTAAGCGCGAACTTACCATATTCATTCACCACGGTGTGGCCGGCGTTGCTGCCGCCCTGATACCGGATGACGATGTCGTATTCCTTTGCAAGCAGGTCGATCATGCGTCCTTTGCCTTCGTCTCCCCAATTGACGCCTACTACCGCGCAGTTGGACATGTTACGCTCCCCTTTCGCGCCCGTTAAAGCGCTCGGTTTTCAACAAACCCGATTGTACATGATTACAGGTTTGAAGTCAATGTTAACCATCATAAATAACAACAGGCCGCGCAACTGGCACGGCCCGTCAAATGTCAGATCTTTTATGTGTACGAACTGATGATCAGTCTGGCTGTTTCGGCTGCTTTGGCACCAGTGTCCATGCTCTTTCTCTGGATGAAGCGATGGGCTTCTTCCTCGGACATACCGTTTTTATTCATTAAAAGCTCTTTGGCCTTATTGATATCGGCCGTGTCCTTTTCAGATCGCCTGGGCGGTACGGCCCGGTAATGCTTTTCCTGCATCTGCAGAAGCATCCGGACGGAGGAAACGAGATCACCTCGGGAAAAGGGCGTCGGCAGCTTGAACATATTTTCATTAACGCACAGCTCCAGCTGCTGCTGCGGGGCTATGATTAAAACCATGGCTATACCATTTAGGTCATACGCCAGATCGGACGCCGTCATTTCCGATAGTTTATATCCACTTATGACGATGCCGCCGCTCATCTTCCGTATAGCCCGGATGGCTTCCGACCCGGACCGGCAGCTGACCTTTACCTGTATGCCGTTAGCCTCCAACATGTCACAGATACGCTTGCGGTTATTTTCATTTTCAAAGGCGACAACGATTTTTTCCATAGCTTCACCTCCCTCACCCGCGCTTCAATTATTCAGTGTCGGAGGCTTAGTAGGTTACAAAATATTTGTCGAGCTCCCAGTTGCTGACCTGGACGCGATACTCATCCCACTCAGCCTCTTTGCCCAAAATATACTGGGTGAAGACGTGCTCGCCAAGTGTCTCCCGCATCAGTTCATCCTTCCGAAGCTCATCGATCGCCTCTTCCAGGGAGCCGGGAAGACTATCAATACCCTGCTGTTCACGCGCGGCACTGTCCATGCTGAAGATATTTTCGGTAATCTCGGCCGGCGGGGTGAGACCCTTTTCAATACCGTCGAGTCCGGCGGCTAAGCACACAGCCAACGCCAGATAGGGATTGCACGACGGATCGGGATTTCGAAGCTCCACACGCGTAGCCTGGCCGCGCGCTGCGGGTATGCGGATCAGTGCGCTGCGATTCGAGGCCGACCAAGCCAGATAGCACGGCGCTTCGTATCCCGGGACGAGACGTTTATACGAGTTGACGAGCGGATTGGTGATCGCGCACATGCCTTTTACGTGCTTTAACAAACCCGCTATGAATCCCATAGCTTCCTTAGAGAGCCCCTTCTTCCCGGTTTCATCATAAAAAACGTTTTTCCCGTCACGGAAAAGAGACATGTTCGTATGCATGCCGGAGCCGTTGATGCCAAAAATCGGCTTGGGCATAAACGTGGCGTGCTGGCCGTTCTTTTGGGAGAGAGATTTAACGGCCATCTTAAATGTCATAATATTATCGGCTGTCTTAAGCGCCTCACCGTATTTGAAATCGATCTCGTGCTGCCCGGCGGCAACCTCGTGATGCGACGCTTCGATCTCAAAGCCCATATCCTCAAGGGTCATGCAGATTTCACGGCGCGTGCCCTCTCCCCGGTCCAGGGGACCGAGGTCGAAATAACCCGCTTCATCGTCGGTCCTTGTGATGGGATTACCACGTTCATTCGTCTGGAACAGGAAAAATTCACACTCCGGCCCTACATTAAACATATAACCCATATCAGCCGCTTTTTTCAGTACCCGTTTTAATACGAAGCGCGGATCGCCGATAAAGGGTGTACCGTCGGGATTGTATACGTCGCAGATCATTCTGGCGACCCTGCCATACTGAGGCCGCCAAGGCAGGACCGTGAAGCTGTCAAGATCGGGAAACAAGCACTGGTCGGATTCCTGTATGCGAACGAATCCCTCAATGGAGCTTCCGTCAATCATGACTTGGTTGTTAACGGCTTTTTCAATCTGTGACGCTGTTATCGCAACATTTTTCAGCTGGCCGAATATATCGGTAAACTGCAAGCGGATGAACTTGATATCACCCTCATTGACCATGGAAATGATATCTTCTTTACTATATTTGCTCATCATGCGTCTCCTTTCGGTTCTCTCGTTTATACTTATTGCGGTATAAATAGCAAAATAACCAGGCTGATTAAGCTTTGCCTGTTCGTATTAATATGCGCTAATTATCTAAGATTAATAATAATAGCAAGCCTAGATAAAATAAGAAGGGCAACGGGATACCTTGATTAAAAAGCCCCTTTGCCCTTAACGTAATAAAAATTATACCGCTATTTTGTGCTTTATGTCAATAATGAACCGGTTTAATTATTAAATTAAGGCAAAGACGATTGACAAATCGACGTTGATGTTTTTCGCTTAATTTATAGGATTTTACAAGACATCTATGTTGTATTGACATCCTGTCGGCACAATGATAATATACAATATCATGTATATGGGGGGAGAATTAAGTGGCTACAAAGCATGTATTCGTAACAGGCGGCGTCGTTTCAGGACTTGGCAAAGGCATCTGTGCCGCTTCACTCGGAAGACTACTCAAACAGCGCGGCTTACATGTCACGCTTCAGAAATTCGACCCGTATATTAACGTGGACCCGGGTACGATGAGCCCTTATCAGCACGGTGAGGTTTTCGTCACCGACGATGGCGCTGAAACGGACCTGGATCTCGGCCATTACGAACGATTTGTCGACGAGAGCCTAACCGGCGATTCGAGCGTCAGTTCCGGCAAAATATACTGGACCGTTTTAAACCGTGAACGCAGCGGCGATTATCTTGGGCGTACCGTCCAGATCATTCCGCACATAACCGATGAAATCAAGGCACGGATCTACAGCCTTGACGACATTGAAACCGACGTGATCATCACCGAGATCGGCGGAACGGTCGGTGACATTGAAAGCCAGCCTTATATGGAGGCCATACGACAGGTTGCCAACGAAAGAGGACGGGAAAACGTCCTTTTTATTCATGTTCCGCTGATTGTGCAGATACCCGGGTCGGACGAGCTAAAAAGCAAACCGACGCAGCATTCCGTCAAGGAACTGCTCTCCATTGGTATACAGCCGGATATTCTGGTCTGCCGGAGCAATCTGCCAATCACGCAGGCTATACGCAATAAAATCTCGCTTTTCTGCAACATAGAGCCTGACTGCGTTATCCAAAACGTCACAGCCAGCTGCCTGTACGAGGTTCCGCTGCTGCTGGCACGCGAGGGCCTTGACCGGGTCGTCTGCCGCAAGCTTGGCTTGCAGGCGCCCGAACCGGATTTGACGGAATGGACGATGATGGTCGAGCGGACAAAAAACGTATCAAAAAGCGTCACCATCGCGCTGGTCGGGAAATATACGCAGCTGCATGACGCTTATCTCAGTGTCGTTGAGGCACTCAGCCACGCTGGGACTGCCAACGACGCTGTTGTCCATGTTAAATGGGTCGATTCCGAGGAAGTCATTGAGGAAAATGTCTCCGCTGTGCTTGACGGCTGTGACGGCGTACTGATACCCGGCGGCTTCGGCGACCGAGGGATCGAAGGTATGATCACGGCAGCTAAATACGCACGAGAGAATAATATTCCGTACTTTGGCATTTGTCTGGGTATGCAGATGGCTGTCATCGAATTTGCCCGGCACGTCGCCGGATTGACGGATGCACACTCTTCTGAATTCAACGAGCTGACAAAGCATCCCATCATTGACCTCATGCCCGACCAGGTCGGTATTACTAAAAAGGGCGGAACGATGCGTTTGGGCAAATACCCCTGCCAGCTGGAGGCAGGCAGCCGATCGGCATCTCTTTACGGCACGGAAGTAATATCCGAGCGTCATCGTCACAGATACGAATTTAATAACAATTTCAGAACGTTGCTCAGTGACTTTGGTCTTAGCTTTGTTGGGCTTTCACCCAGCGGCAGCCTCGTTGAGGTCGTGGAATATAACGATCATCCCTGGTTTGTCGGCGTTCAGTTCCACCCGGAATTTAAAAGCCGGCCGAATAAGGTGCATCCCTTGTTCTTCGGTTTTATTCAAGCGGCGATTGAAAACAGCAATACCAAAGGATTATGACGAATATCTTATAAGAAGTTAATGGATGATATAAAAAGACAGGCAGTGAAAGCTGCCTGTTTCATCTTGTTTAGTCCTGCTTTTGTGCGTCCAATCGCCGTGCGATTTAATTTTCGGCGATGACGGCGAGTTGTCTGGTCTCATCGGCGAAAATTGTTTGATTTTAATACTTTGAGGCATTCACTTCCGAAAAGCATTACTTTGCGAGCGCCTCAGCGTGAGAACCCTTTATTTGTCGAAAAATCCGCATTCGCGGCTTTTTCGACAGCCTGAGACAGGCAGTGAAAGCTGCCTGTCTTTTTATGCCTGGTTTAGCCTGCGGCAAATAGTTTGCTTAAATCAAGTGCGTTATACGTGTCGGTATAGGTGACGTCAAGGCTATTGAGCCAAGCATCCTGCACAGTGGCGTTATACATGTTGTAGGCTACGGTGTAACGAAGAGAATCCGCTCCACCGTTTGAAGGCGCTACATCATAATTAAGCGGAATCCTGTAGATGATGTGATAGCCGTAGGTCGTTTCGACAATATCGCTGATTTCTCCGATCTCTAGCGCCTTTGTTGCATCCTCAAATTCAGGCACCATGTTCCCGCTCTGGAACAAATAGCCGTCCGGATAGCTGATGGAGCCCGGGTCTTCGCTGTTTGTCGTCATAAGCTCGTCGAAATACGCGTCGAAATCGTCTCCGTCATAACTCTTGAGCTGATCGAGGATACCTTGCATCTTCTCACGAACCTGAGTTTTTTCTTCCTCGGTCATATCCACTTTGTTGCCGCTTTCATCTGTTTTTGTGGTCAGCATCAGGATGTGCTTTGCCATCATATAGCCGTCATCCGCCGTATATTCCGCAACTTCCTCGTCCGTCAGATTGCTGCCCCCTTCGCCGTACTGATCGGTAAAGCAGGCTTGATCCAGATAAGAAATGCTTATTAGGTTCATGAATATGTCTTTAGTACAATAACGCTCTTGAAGCCACTGTACATATGGGTCTTCCCCGCCTTGGGCTTCAGCCTGGGTATCCCAGTCGTTCTGAATGGCTGCCTTGTCTTCGTCCGACAAGGTCACATTTGTTTCTGCCGCGCCATATTCAACCGCGGCATTTTGCAGCAAATAATTGACTGCTGAATCGCGCACAAAATCTTCATAGGTTATATTGTCTGAAATAGTAGCTGTCCAGTCTGTAATTTGACCCACCTGCGACTGAATCTGGCTGATCACCAGGTAATACATACAAAACAGCTCTTCCCAAGTCACATCTCTGCCGTTGACCGTCAACATAACGGTATCCGGTTCGATTGATGCGTAAGCCCCAGCCGCATTTAGCGTATCGGCAGAAGCCGTACCTTCATCAGGGGACGCATTGGGTGAAGCGCTGGGTGATGCTGTAACAAGCGGCGACACCGTTTTTCCCCCGCAGCCCGTAAAAAGTGACAACACCAACAGGCTCCCAAGCAGGATGGCCGCAATTTTTTTAAATTTCATATTTATCCTCCGTCATTTAATGACTATTATCTTAACGTAATACACACCACTATACATGCTATTGGGACGCCTGACAATATAAAAACACAGAATTTACTGTATTGTAACAATTATCATGTATTGAAAACGCCTGGTTTCTAGACAGCTTTCCCGTAAGCCCGAACAAATTTAACAGCCTCGTCAACAATGCTGGAAGACCGAAGCTTCAGCGAAATGACCGGGTCAACGCCCGCTTCGACCTTCACGCGGCCCTTATATTCCGGCATGTTGTACAGCGCGGATATTTTGTTCATGTCAAAATCGACTAATTTCAGGCGGAGTGACCCCGCCTTCTGTGAAATATCCGCGATTCCGGCGCGTGTGGCCTCACCGCGCAGCAGCGCGATGGACACGAGCGCAACCGTTTCGTGCGGGGGGTCTCCGTACCGGTCGATAAGCTCGGCTATCATTTCGTCGGCGTCCTCTTCCGTCCGGATACGGGCGATACGCCGGTACAAATCCATACGCTGCTCTCCCGAGGGCACAAATTTCTCGGGAATATTGGCCGAAACGGACAGGTCGGCAGCACAGTCGGCACGTTTTTCCGGCTTTTCGCCCTTCTCCTCCAAAACGGCCTCCTCCAGCAGCTTTAAGTACATATCGTATCCAACACTCATCATATGGCCCGATTGCTCGGCGCCGAGCAGATTCCCCGCTCCGCGGATCTCCAGGTCGCGCATAGCAATCTTGAAACCGGAATTAAATTCTGCAAATTCTCGGATAGCCGACAGCCGTTTTTCTGCCACCTCCGTTAATATTTTACCCTGACGAAAGGTCAGGTACGCAAAAGCCCGCCGGGGCGAGCGGCCGACGCGCCCTCGGATCTGGTGCAGCTGCGACAGGCCCAGCCGATCGGCGTCCTCAATAATCAGCGTATTCACGTTCGGGATATCGATCCCTGTTTCAATAATCGTCGTACAAACGAGCACCTGTATATCACCGGACGTCATATGCTCCATGACGTCGCTGAGCGACTCCTCGTCCATTTGACCGTGGGCGACGGCGACCGCGATTCCCTCGAGCATTCCGGTAAGCCGGGCTGCTGTCTTGTCAATATTATCCACGCGATTATGGATATAGTACACCTGGCCGCCGCGTGATATCTCACGCCGAATCGCATCGCACAGGATGCTCCAGTCATGCTCCATAACGTATGTTTGTACCGGCTGGCGGTCTCTTGGCGGTTCCTCAATTGTAGACATGTCTCGAATGCCCGACAGCGCCATATTGAGCGTGCGGGGGATGGGCGTGGCCGACAGCGTCAGTACATCCACCTGCTTAGACATTTCCTTCAGGCGTTCCTTATGCGAAACACCGAAACGCTGCTCCTCATCGACAATCAACAAACCGAGCTTTTTAAATTTTATATCCTTCTGGATCAGCCGATGCGTCCCGATAACGACGTCAACGGCGCCCGATTCGATCTCCTTAACGGCGCTTTTCATTTGTGCCGCCGATCTAAACCGGCTGAGCACCTCAATTTTGACCGGATAACCGGCAAAACGTCGCATGGAGGTCACGTAGTGCTGCTGGGCCAATACAGTTGTCGGAACCAGAATGGCCGCCTGATAGCCGTCCAGCACACATTTCATGACGGCCCGGAGTGCCACCTCCGTTTTTCCGTAGCCGACATCACCGCAAAGCAGCCGGTCCATTGGCATAGGCCGCTCCATATCCGCTTTGATCTCCTCAATGCTCCGGCACTGATCCTCTGTCTCCTGATAACCAAAGCCTTCCTCAAATTCTGTCTGCCATACTGAGTCCGGCGCAAAAGGATGTCCCTTAATACGTTGACGCTCAGCGTACAGCGCAGTAAGCTCCTTTGCCATTTCCTTGGCCGCATGTTTCGCGCGTGACTTGGCCCGCGTCCAGTCAGATCCGCCCATTTTCGACAGCTTAATGGGCGCGTCCTCGCCGCCGCCGATATACTTTGTGACGAGGTCCAGCTGTGTTGCCGGGACATATAAGCTGTCCGTACCGGCATACGCGATCTTAACGTAGTCCTTTTCTATAGTGTCTACCGGCATTTTAAAGATACCGACATAACGGCCGATCCCGTAGTGCTCATGCACAACAAGATCCCCTGGCGACAAATCCGTAAAGCTTTGTAAACGTTCGCGATTCGATGGCAGCTTTTTCTTCTTTTTGCGCAGCGAAACGCTTTCAACAAACTGGCCCTCGGTAATCACGGCCAGCTTAGCACCTGGGTATTCCATCCCGGCCGACAGCGCGCCCAGTGAGATCACACATGTGCCATTCTCCGGAAGCGTCTTTAAATCGTAGTCAACCGAAGCGGCAATGTCGCGCTCTTTTAAAAATTCAAGCAATATGCCGGCCCGACGCTCGTCCTGACAGAATATGACAGTCTTGTATCCGGAGCCAATATAATGTGCAATATCGCCGGCGGCTGTCTCCAGACTTCCGCCGTATGACGGCAGCTGTTTAGCGGAAATGTTGATAATTTCCCGTGGTGTAAGCGGATATTTTGCTGCTGTGAAGCTGTCTGCCATAACGACGGGGAAATCTTCGGCTTTTTCACACAATTCCTCAAAGCTCAGCCCAAAACGAATCAGTCCGCTTTCAAGGATGCCGGCTTCTAGAAGCGTCCGGCTGTCCTCTTCAAGCTGCCACGTGTAGTTTTTAGCCCGTTCTGCAATCTTGGCCGGCTCGCTCATAAAAATAACGGCCGTCTCATCAATATAATCAAGCGCGGTGGCCATCGGATAGATCAGTTCCATGTATTTGTCCGCCGCCGGGAAAGAGCGCCTGTTCTCCAGCCTCTCGATATCCGCTGTTAAATGCTTAATCAGCTCCGAATTTCCCGTCCGTCGCTTTTCAAGGGCCTGACGCATTGCTCCCAGATGTTTTCCAAGGCCTTCCTCACCGACACCCTCGACACCGTCATAAAGCGTCACGAGCGTCTCAGCCGCCGGCAGGATCAGCGCCTCGTCACAGACCTGCGTCCGACGCTGCGTCGATACATCAAACGTACTGACAGAATCGACCTCATCGCCGAAAAACTCCACACGAAACGGTACATCACCACCCGGTGAAAAAAAATCTAGGATACCGCCGCGCAGCGCAAATTGTCCGGGTCCCTCAACCTGCTGGCTTCGACTGTAACCGGCACGCACCAGAAGCTCAGAAACAGCCTCCAGCTCATACTGCCCGCCCAGCTTAAGCGACATCACCGATGAATTCATCACCTCGGGCGGCATGGTCCGCTGCATAAGTCCGTCTGCCGTCGTTACAATCAGGTCAGACTGGCCGGTCAGTAACCGATACAGTACGCGCAGGCGCTGCTGCTCCAGTTGTCGGGAAACGCCTTCCGCGTTATAAAATGTGAATTCACGGCCGGTAAGCGTCGAGGTTTGCCTGCCGGTAAGCGCCTCCATATCGGCGGCTGCCCGTCGCATCTCCATTTCATTGGCACAAATGACAACAACAGGGCGTTCCGTGATATTTTTAATAACAGCAGCCGCATGAGAACGGTGAATTGCATTCAGACCTGAAACAACAACAGGGCTCCGTCCAGCCTCAATGGCGGACGAAACCTGGCCAAGACCCGTTTCCTGAATGAGTGACTGTAGAAGAGAAAGCATAATCCGACTCCTGTAATATTTTTCCATGTTATAACGCCGAACGGCCCCGATAAATAAATATCGGGGTGCTGTTATTTGACTTTATTCACACAATGTTTCACGTGAAACACTCGGAAATGTCGTTAAAGCGGCTTTTTCTGTATTCTGGCATACCGACGGGGATAAATATCCGGTGTAGCTTCCTTCTTGCCTATTATAACAGCCCGATGTGTTATCCCCTTAAACGGTATCTTATAATCAACGCACTGATCGATTTTTGCACCTAACGTTTCAACTGCTTCTGCTGCTTCCGCGATTTCAGAATCAGAATCTACGCCCTTCATTGCAATAAACTGACCGCCTGGCCTGACAAACGGAAGGCACAGCTCACAAAGTATATTGAGTCTTGCTACGGCGCGTGATAGCGCAACGTCGTAAGTACCCCGTTGTTCCGGCAGATGAGCGGCTTCCTCAGCACGGGCGTGCTGACATATTACATCCTTCATTTCAAGTTTATCGCATACTTCATTGAGAAAGCCAATGCGTTTTTGCTGCGCATCCAGAAGTGTCAATGAAAGGCTGGGTTCCATAAGTTTAAGCGGTAATCCTGGAAAACCAGCTCCGCTGCCGATGTCAATAACTCTTTTTTTACGAAAATCCATCATGTTTAATAGCGCAATACTGTCTAGAAAATGCATCGCTGCGGTTTCATCCTCATCTGTTATAGCTGTTAAATTCATGACGCGGTTTTTTTCTTCTAATAATTCATAGTATTTTTGGAAGGCACCGGCGACCGTTTCTGTTATTTGCAGACCCATCTCAAGCGCGCCTGTTATCAGTATCTCATTCATCATGATTCTGCTTCTCCCGAATGCCTTGATAGCCACTAATATCTATATTCTAGCTCTCATTTCTGATGACCTCTAGTCCGCCTAAATATTTCCGAAGGACCTCGGGAATGATGACACTGCCGTCTTTCTGTTGATTCTGTTCCACCAGCGCAGGCAATATTCTGCTTGTTGCAAGTCCGGATCCGTTCAGTGTATGGACATATTCCGGTTTTCCTGTGGCTTCTCGACGGAATCGCATTGCGCCTCGCCGCGCTTGATAGTCCCGCGCGTTTGAAACAGACGAGACCTCCTTGTAGCCATCCATTGACGGAATCTGAATTTCGATATCGTATGTTCTTGCCATTGAGGCCGAGCAATCTCCAGCGGCAAGCTTTACAGTCCTGAAATGAAAGCCAAGACCCTTTACGAGCGCTTCCGCTTTTCCAACCAACTCTTCAAACGCTTCGTCGGACCATTCCGGCTTTGTATACTGTACCATCTCAACCTTATTAAACTGGTGGCCGCGTACCATTCCGCGTTCATCACTTCTATAAGAACCCGCTTCACGCCGGAAACAGGGCGTATATGATATATATTTTTTTGGCAGGTCCTGCTCTGTCAATATCTCATCGCGATGCAATGATACAAGCGCCGTTTCCGCCGTCGGCAACATAAAACGCCGGCGTTCGCTTTCAGCGGTTTCCAGCCAGTAGACATCGTCTTCAAACTTTGGAAACTGTCCGGCCGTCAGGCCGCATTCATACGTGAGCATGTGCGGAACGAGTACAAGCTCGTACCCATCTCCAAGGTGCGTATCTATAAAATAATTTAGAAGTGCCCATTCCAGACGCGCTCCCACACCGCGATAAATCCAAAAACCACTTCCGGACAGCTTCGTACCGCGTGGGTAGTCAATGAGGCCTAAATTTGTGCATAGGTCGACATGATTTTTCGGCTCGAAATCAAAAGAGTGCATTTCGCCGAAGTAACGTATTGGCTCATTGTTTTCCTTCCCGCCCGGGGCAAGGTCCTCGTCCGGCAGATTTGGCAGGCTAAGCAGCAGCGTATTATAGCTGTCCTCAATTTCTTTTAACTGCGCGTCGGCATTTTTTATGTTTTCCTTCAGCGTATTCATTTCAGATATAAGAGCAGCCGTATCTTCACCCTGCTTTTTCAGCTGCGGAATCTGCTTGGAAAGCTTATTTTGCTCAGCTTTACAGGACTCTGATGACGCGATCAACTCGCGCCGAGAAACATCCAGTGCCAGTATTTTGTCAATCGTCTCCGAGCATTCCATTTGCTTTGCCAGCAGCCTTTTTTTTACCTCTCCCGGTTGTTCCCGAATCAATCTAATGTCAATCATTACTATCCACCTTGATATCGTTGTTTTCTATAAGCTCGTTATATTGTTTCAACAGCGCATTATATTTTTCCTGGTCGCTATTAATAACATCTTGAACGTCTGCCTGCCAGTTCTTCCGCGTTTGTTTCAACTCACTATTCATACTATTTATCTTTTGTTCCAGCTCGTCCAGTTTTGCTTTATACGCATCATTTTCTTCCTGTAACAGCATATTTTCTGCATTCAGTTCATCTATATTCTGCTGTGCTGTCACATTTTTCTCGTGAAGCGTATGTATTTGTGTATTATTTCGACTGCTATTCAGATACGACAGAACAATGAAAAATATCACAACTATAAACAGTGTCGCAACATATATAAAAACAGCTTTTCGCGACGATGCTTTTTGTTCCGTCTTGCTATCGGTTTTTTCGCTCACCGGTAGCCCTTCTGCTCTTCTGTTCATTCAGCCAGACTCCTTATGGCGGTATGTCTATCTTATTTTACGGCAATATATTCTCAACAGTTTTACTTTCTTTTTTTACTGATTTCCGTTTACACTGTTTAGCGTTTCATACAACCTCTCAAAATCGTCTCTGTCATAGTATTCAATTTCAATACGGCCTTTTTGCTTTCCTTCAATAATCCGGACGCGGCGGCCAAGTGATTTTGTCAGTCGTGTCTCTAACTCTTCGATATAATCAACGATAATACCATTCGCCGGGATTTTATTTTTCTCCAGCGTTTCTCTTTTCATCTTTTTTATCAGCTTTTCCGCATCACGAACTGTAAGCCCGCGTTCAGTAATAGATGCGGCTGCTGTTAACATTTGCTCTTCGTTTTCTAATGCGAGTAGTGTCCTTGCAGACCCAACGGACAACTCGCCTTCTTCAAGCTTATTTAGGAGCGGCGCCGGTAAAGATAGCAGCCTGAGTGCGTTTGCCACAACAGGCCTTGACTTACTTACTCGTTGTGCAACCTCTTCCTGTGTCATACCGTAATCGTTTATCAGCACTTTATACCCTTTTGCTTCTTCAACAGGATTTAAATCCTCACGCTGCAAGTTTTCAACCATTGCCATTTCGGTTGCTTTCTTATCGTCCGCCTCTACAATCCTTACCGGAACTTCTTTAAGTCCGGCCAACCGGCTTGCTCTCCACCGGCGTTCTCCTGCGATGATCTGATAATATCCGCTGCCTATACTGCGTACGGTTAATGGCTGAAGCACGCCATGCTCACGGATCGATTCGGATAACTCTTCAAGTCCTTCTTCCAAAAACACAGTTCTTGGCTGATCTTGCCGTGGCTCAATTTTTGTTATTGATAAATACACAAAATCATTTTTTTCCGTTTCGAGTGCCGCGTCTCCGAACAACGCGCCCAGACCCGTTCCAAGGCCTCTTTCCGCCATGCTATTCGCTCCTTATCTCCGTATAACGATATTTTACCGTTTATTTCGACGTATGAATTCCTTTGCGAGTTCCTTGTACGTCAGAGCGCCACGTGATGTCTGATCATAGATGATAACCGGCATACCATGGCTGGGCGCCTCCGATATTCTTACATTTCTGGGTATGACAACATTATAGACTTTATTTTTGAAAAACTTTTTTACTTCGTTTGCCACCTGCATAGAAAAGTTTGTGCGCGTATCAAACATCGTTAAAAGCACGCCCTCTATATCCAGATTCGGGTTGAAAGCCTTTTTTGTCATACGTATTGTAGTAATTAGATCTTTAATCCCTTCCAGGGCAAAGTATTCGCACTGTACGGGGATCATAACCGTATCGGCCGCACATAGAGCGTTAAGCGTCAGCATTTCAAGTGAAGGAGGACAATCTATAAATATGTAATCGTATTTCTTTTTTATTCCCGCCAGTGCCTGCTGTAGCACAAATTCTCTTTGTTTTGTATTAACAAGCTCGACGCCGGCTCCAGATAAAATGGCATTTGACGGGAGTACATCACCAAATTTTGTTGCTCTTATAGCCATCTCGGCTTGTACCCCGTCTACCATTACATTATATAAATTTGGTGATGCCGTTGTTTTATCGACACCCATTCCTGACGTGCCGTTGCCCTGTGGGTCTATATCGCATAATAAAACCTTTGCGCCCGCGTCGTTAAGCGCGCAGCAAAGGTTTACACATGTTGTTGTTTTCCCCACTCCGCCTTTTTGGTTGGCAACAGCAATTATTTTACCCATATTTCACCTCCGCAGGCTTATGATGTCTCATTATAGCACAACGGGAGGTCTTTTCAAGAGCATTCACAAAAAGTTTCACGTGAAACATTTTATTGTATTACCGTACTGCCGTACTAAATTTTTTGTTGCAAATCAGCTTAAAAACATATTAATATCGTCTAGAGTCAGATCCTTATGCAGCGCCATATTTATACCGTACCCGACAAGCTTTGATATATCTGCAACATTTGCGTCTATTTCCCGTGGCGTCACGATCATCCCTCCAGCGTATTTTGACAGATCTTCCGGATTTATATCCTTGGCGCCAGCCTGCTCCGCCAGATCAGCTGTCAGTGTTCCAGCATCAACAACTGTCGGTACGCCTATAGCTGTTACCGGTACTCCCAGTGTTTCTTGATTAATAGCCGCCCGTTTGTTTCCAACACCGGAGCCCGGTACGATTCCGGTGTCTGCCAGCTGTACCGTACGGCAGACGCGCGCCAGTTTTCTGGATGCCAATGCATCTACAACAATAACACGATCCGGCCTCAGCTTTTGAGTCACAGCTTTTATAAATTCAGCCGTCTCAATGCCTGTGGTTCCAAGCACACCTGATATAAGAACCGATACACGCCGCATCTGTCCGAATTCTTCTGGCATCTTTTCAACAAGATGCCGTGTCACCATGGTATGCTTGGCAGTTATCGGACCAATAGCATCCGGTGTTATTGCTTCATTTCCGAGTCCGACTACAAGGATGCTTTCACTGTCATTGATTTTAAGCATTTCTTTTATTTGCTTTCCTATTGTCTGTGCGCCCAATGTAAAGGCGTTATCCTCCCGGCGTATCAGCTTGTCGATTTCTACAGTCACATAGGTGCCGACTGGTTTGCCGAGTGCTTTCGAACCATCCTCGTCCAAAATTTCTACGGTTGTTATAGCATACCCGTTTTCGTCTGTCTCTCTTGATTTTACACCCTTTAGTTCTGTTGTTTTTTCAGCGCTTTCCTTCCATATCTCTTTTGCTTCAACAGCCAGATCAGTTCTTACTGTCCACATTTTTTTTACCTCCTGCTTGTCTTACGCACCTCTGCTGATTTTTATTTGGAATCAGATATTTTAAGCTTTCTATTTGCGACTTCTGCATACTTCAGGTTTAATTATTCTTTTACAATTCTGCCTTTGCTATTCTTTTGATTTTTATACTTGATTATTGTTTTCTTTTGTGTTAAAATGACGGTCCGTGATATAATACGAGCCGTAACATTATGGGAGGAGGTGGCCAAGTATGCCCAATATCAAATCCGCCGAAAAAAGAGTAGCCATATCGAAAGTCCGGTATGCTAAAAATAAGGCGATCCGTTCAGAAATGAAAACTAATATCAAGCGTTTTGACGCAGCCGTTTCGGAGGGCAATCGTGAAGCAGCCGAAAACGCCTATAAAGTTGCTGTTAAGACGGTCGATCATGCATCTTCAAAGGGCTTGATCCATAAAAACAACGCAGCGCATAAAAAAAGCTCGCTGACGGTTAAGCTCAACAGCCTCGCTCAGTAATTTGATTTAATATTTGCTATTTTTGAAGACAGGGTTATTTACCCTGTCTTCTTATTTTTTCGCATATATCTTTTTATATAGGTATAAACGATGAATACCTTGCTTTTGTCTTTACATTTTGATAAAATAAAGGAAATGTTTTTTTATTCTTTTTCTTTATTTTTATGTTTCTTTTCGGTCTTTTCACCGGCCGTTTTTCTTTTTCATGAATCTCCGAAAGGATGTTAAGTTAATGAATTCAGCTACTGACGTCTGGAATAAAGTGCTCAAGATCCTTGGCAATGAATTGACGTCTACCGCTATATCCACCTGGTTTGACGACTGCCAAGCTGTTGAGATCGGTGATAATAAGCTCGTTTTATATACACCCTCGAATTTTAAGAAAGACGTCATTGAGGGCCGCTTTTTAGGTTCTGTTAAAAATGCTTTACGTGAGCTCTTTTCCGGAGATTTTAATGTCATTTTGCTCGGTGAAGGCGGCCTCGATAAATTTGGTGAAAAAGATTCTGACACTTCTGATACACCGGAAGAAGAATTTACTTTTGAGCGATTCGTTGTCGGCAATTCCAATAAGTTTGCACATGCAGCTGCTTTAGCTGTGGCCGAAGGTCAGATAAAAAACTTCAATCCTCTTTTTATTTATGGCGAATCCGGTCTTGGTAAAACTCATCTTTTGCATGCCATCAGTCATGAGGTCTCTAAAAAACATCCGAATTACAATATTGTTTACGTTAAAGGCGATGATTTTACAAACGAACTTATTTTAGCACTTCAGGTCGGTAAAAATGTTGAGTTTCGTGAAAAATACAGGGGCGCTGACATTTTTCTCATGGACGACATTCAATTTATTGCCGGTAAAATTCAGACACAGGAAGAGTTTTTCCACACCTTCAACACGCTTTATGAAGCTAATCGTCAAATTGTCTTCACATCGGATCGTCCACCCAATGAAATGATGCGTCTTGAGGACAGGCTCAAAACACGTTTTGAATCGGGCCTTTTGGCTGATATCCAGCCACCTGACTATGAAACAAGAATGGCAATCATCAAAAACAAGGCCGAACAGCTGGGTCTTTTTCTACCGGATGACGTTTCTAATTATATTGCCGAAAATATGACCTCAAATGTCCGTCAGATTGAGGGCGCCGTAAAAAAGGTTATGGCTTATAGAGATTTAATGAACGACAGTATCACTGTTTCGTCCGTTTCCAAAGCTATCAAGGACATGTTCAAGGAAAAAACAGAATATACGCCGTCCTCTGAAATGATTATCGATGAAACGGCTAAGTATTATTCTCTCACATCGGAAGATCTGAAGGGTCAGCGTCGGACACGCCATATGGTTTTGGCTCGTCAGATAGCTATGTATCTTATCCGAAAGCTAACGAATTTGTCTTTAAAGGATATCGGCGATTTGTTTGAAGGTCGCGACCATACCACAGTATTATCTTCTATACGACGAATAGAGGATAATATTAAGTCCTCCTCCACGTTTTCTCAAACGATCCGGGACATTACTTCAAATATAAACGCCCGTAATTAGTTATCCACATTTTGTTTTTAATTCTGTTTATTTTTGTTGAAAAATAATTTCTCCACATTTCCCGATAAATTTCATCTCAGTAATCCACAATGCCAGCCTGCTAACTTTTCCTTGTATGTCCGATTTTTTTAGGCTTTTCCACATATTTTCCTACTACTACTTCTATTACTAAAAATAATACTATATTCTTTCTTTCTGTCTTTTATGCAGAATATTTTCTGAATGGAAAGGACAAACGCTTATGAAATTTTCGGTTGAAAAAAACAGCCTTCAAACAGCCGTTACCACAGCGTCTCGTGCGTCCGCCGTTAAAAGCGCCGTTCCGGCGCTCGAGGGTCTTCTCATTGAGGCGGCCGCCGATACGGTTAAAATATCGGGTTACGATTTAAAGACCGGTATAACAACAACCCTTCCGGCCGACGTGCAGCAAGAAGGAAAGATTGTTTTGAGTGCCCGCCTTTTTGGTGACATTATTCGAAAGTTCCCCGACAGCACCGTTGATATAACGGTCGACGATGGTTTGATGACAACGATTGACTGCGGTATGAGTGAATTTCAAATTTTAGGGATTTCGTCATCGGATTATCCGGACTTACCGACGGTTGATTACAGCAACTCGATAGCTGTTTCTGAAAAAAACCTCAAAAACATGATTTCCCAAACAAATTTCGCTGTCAGTGACAACGAGGCACGCCCTATTCACACCGGCGCGCTTTTTGAATCAGAAAATGGTATGCTGACAATTGTAGCGGTTGACGGCTATCGACTGGCACTACGTCGCGAGCCCCTCCATGAGCCGGACGGCACGTCACTCAGCTTTGTTGTACCGGGTACAGCCCTTAATGAAGTGGAAAAAATCGTGACCGACAGTGAAGAGCCCGTTTCCATTATGCTTGGCTCTAAGCACATCATGTTTGTAATAGGCGGAACCGTTCTTATTTCCCGCCGTTTGGAGGGAGAATTTTTAAATTATAAAAATTCCATTCCCCAGACAGAAAAGTATGTCATTGAAGCCGACCGAAGAGCCTTCATGGAAGCGGTTGAGCGTGTGTCTCTAATTATCAGCGATAAACTTAAAAGTCCCGTACGATGTACTTTTTCTGACGGTATTGTCCACTTCTTGTCGGCTACGGCTCTTGGCCGTGCCAGTGACGAATGCGTCGTTAAAGGTGATGGAGAGGAGCTTGAGATCGGCTTTAACAATCGGTATTTGCTTGAAGCTCTTAAAGCGGCGCCGTCCGACAGCATACGCATCAAGATAACGTCCGGCATTGCGCCGTGTATTATCCAGCCGGCTGACGGCGGCTCCAGTTTTCTGTATATGGTTTTGCCAGTGAGGCTTAAAGCCGGTGAAAGCTAAGCTGAGACGCGTCGTCAAAAAGACGACGGAAATGTCTGAAAATATCAAAATTACAGGTGAATTCATCCGTCTTGACGCACTTTTGAAATTTTCCGGTATAACGGCAACTGGCGGGGAAGCCAAAGAGCTGATTTTAGACGGCCATGTCACGGTTAATGGGGAAATCTGTACGCAGCGCGGGAAAAAGATCCGACCGGGCGATACGGTAACGTATTTGAGCAGGCGTTTAATCGTTTCCATAGAAACTGACGTTATCCCTTCTGATAGAAAAAATTGATTTTTTGAAACGAGGCGCACCGGATGTCGCTGCTTATTGAAACACAGCATGAATATTAAGTCGATCAATCTTGAGGGTTTTCGAAATTACCGGTCATTTTCCGCGGAATTTTCTGATCGTGTTAACGTCATCACCGGTCAAAACGCTCAGGGAAAGACAAATCTTCTCGAGTCTGTTTATTATCTGACGGCCGGCCGTTCCTTCCGAGCCAGAGGTGACCGGGAGCTGATTCATTTTGATATGGATGCCGCTCGCATCACGGCGTCGACTTTCCGTCATGACAGAGATCAAAAAATGGAAGTATCCCTCTTTCGCGCAAAGCGCCGGCAGTTTTTCGTTAACGGCGTCCGTCTTAAAACGGCTGCGGAGCTTTCAGGAAAATTGGGAGCCGTGCTTTTTTGCCCGGATGATCTGAACTTAATCCGGGATGGGGCAGCTGCGCGCCGCCGCCTGATGGATATGTGCCTGTGCCAGCTGCGGCCGCGGTACGCGGCTGCGCTGTCTGAATATAATAAGCTTTTAGAGCATAAAACACGCATTTTGCGTGATCATCGTGTAAAGCCGTCCCTTCTTTTGACGCTGGACGACTTTGACGGGCGGCTGGCTTCAATGGGCGCGCAGCTCATTCATTACAGGTCGGCTTATGCAGCCCTTCTGGCTGTTAAGGCAGGGCTTACACATAAGGAATTTTCCGGCGGAACGGAAGAACTGAGCATTCGCTATTGTACTGTTAAAACGGTCACGGAGCCGCGCAGTAAGCCGGAAGAGCTCTTAAAGCCGCTTTTAGAGCATATGCATGCACATCGCCAAGCCGAATTGGATGCCGGCGTATGTCTTTCCGGGCCTCACAAGGATGACCTTTATATCGAAATCAATGGCAAGGCCGCCCGTCAGTTTGCCTCGCAGGGCCAGGCTCGTACGGCTGCTCTGTCGATCAAGCTTGCCGAGCGCGAGCTGCATAATGAGGACAAAGGGGAATATCCTTTGCTGCTTTTGGACGATGTTCTTTCGGAGCTGGATGCCAAACGTCAAAGCTTTGTTCTCAACCGTATCAGTGAGGGTCAGGTGTTTATAACCTGCTGTGAGGATGCCGAGATAGCTTCAAAGACCGGCGGCAGAGTGCTACACATTGAAAATGGAGCTATTTTGACCTGAATTCATCTATTTTGTGGCATTTTGATACAAAATCAGCGATTTTGGTTACAATTAACGTAAGAACAGCAACCGCCCCGAACGGGCTCGTTTTTAAGCGATTGGTTTGGAAGGGATAAACGTATGTATCTTCATCTTGGTCAGAATGTCGTCGTGCCCAGCGAAACAGTCATAGGGATTTTTGATCTTGATAACACGACCGGCTCGCACCTGACGCGCGCGTTTTTAAACGGTGCGGAAAAAGCCGGACAGATTATCAACATATCGGATGATCTGCCGAAATCCTTTATTGTCTGCTGTACAGGCAGTACCAGGAAAATTTATCTGTCTCAGCTTTCTTCTTCAACGCTTTTAAAACGCAGTGAGACAAACCTGTTTGAATAATTACGCGCCTTACGGCGCTTAATCAGCACTTTTTATTCTTCCCGACGCAGCGTTATTTAACGCAGCTGCCCGAAGTCCAATGGAGGAGATAAACCATGTCAGAAATGATCAATCAACCGCACCAGGAGCAGACGGAGCGGGATTACGATGCCTCACAGATTCAGGTGCTCGAGGGCTTGGAGGCCGTTAGAAAAAGGCCCGGCATGTACATTGGTTCAACGTCGATATCCGGACTGCATCATTTGGTCTATGAGGTTGTGGATAACTCTATTGACGAGGCTTTAGCCGGTTACTGCGACGATATTTCCGTTATTATCGGGCAGGGGAATGTCATTACTGTCATTGATAACGGCCGCGGCATACCGGTGGATATTCAGGAGCAGACAGGTAAAAGTGCCCTGGAGGTCGTCTTCACCGTTTTGCATGCCGGCGGAAAATTTGGCGGCGGGGGCTATAAGGTCTCCGGCGGCCTGCACGGCGTCGGCGCATCTGTTGTCAACGCTTTATCCGAGTGGCTTGTGGCCCAGGTGCATAAAGGCGGCAACATCTATGAAATGCGCTTTTCGCGCGGCGAGATCACGCAGGAGCTGAAGATCGTGGGCTCGACAGATAAATCGGGGACGACGGTCACCTTTAAGCCGGACGGTGAAATATTTGACGATACGGTTTTCGATTATGAAACGCTTTTAAAGCGCATGCGCGAGCAGGCCTTTTTAAACGCGGGCCTTCGCATTCGCATTATTGATGAACGCGCCGGGCATGAGGCAAAGGATGAGATGCATTACGAGGGCGGCATCCGGGAATTTGTTGCCTATATTAACCGGAATAAAACGCCGCTGCACGAGGAGGTTATTTATCTTTCCGGTACGCGCGACGACTCAATGGGCGAGGTGGCACTTCAATATACGGAAAGCTACTCCGAGATGATCTTAAGCTTTGCCAACAACATTCACACGCCCGAGGGCGGCATGCACGAAACCGGCTTTAAAACGGCGCTTACACGTGTTTTAAACGATTACGGCAAAAAGAACAATATTCTAAAAAACGAGGAAAAGGTCCAGGGCGACGATTGCCGGGAGGGTTTGACAGTCGTTATCTCCGTTAAACTGACGGATGCCCAGTTTGAGGGCCAAACGAAAGCTAAGCTTGGCAACAGCGAGATACGCACACTTGTGGATAACTTCGTGTCGGACAAGCTGGCGGAATTTCTTGAAAAAAATCCGGCCGTCGGCCGTCAGATTCTTGATAAGGCTCTTACGGCTTCGCGTGCCCGCGAAGCCGCGCGGAAAGCACGTGAAAACATCCGACGCAAAAATGCGCTTGAAGGCATGGCGCTTCCCGGAAAGCTTGCCGACTGTAATGAAAGCGACCCGTCCCTCACGGAAATATATATCGTTGAGGGAGATTCGGCCGGCGGCAGCGCCAAAGGCGGACGCGACAGCCGATTCCAGGCCATCCTGCCGCTTTGGGGGAAAATGCTCAACGTTGAAAAAGCGCGTGCTGATAAAGTCTATGGTAATGACAAGCTCACGCCGGTCATTACAGCTCTCGGCGCGGGGATTGGCGAGGACTTTGATGATACGAAGCTTCGCTATCACAAGGTCATTATCATGGCCGACGCCGATGTCGACGGCAGCCATATAAGAACGCTTCTATTAACATTCTTCTTTCGCTTTATGCGGCCGCTGATTGACGGGGGCTATGTCTATGCAGCCCAGCCGCCTCTTTTCAAGCTTGTGCGCGGTAAGACCATCCGGTATGCCTACAGTCCCGAGGAGCGCGATATGATTTCCCGGGAAATGCGTGGCGAGGACGGCAAGGGGAAAGTTGATATCAGCCGTAACAAAGGTCTTGGTGAGATGGACCCGCATGAGCTGTGGGAAACGACGATGAACCCTGAAACACGCATTTTAAAACGGATAGAGCTGTCCGACGCGGTTCGGGCTGACGAGATCTTTACAATTCTGATGGGTGAGAAGGTCGAGCCACGCAAGGAGTTCATTGAGAAAAACGCCAAGTACGTTGAAAACCTCGATAAATAAAGCGTAATAGCCGTGAAAGGTCTGATATAAATGGCACGTAAGGAAAAGCAGCAGGCGGATATCCGGTTCCCGGATCAGAAAATCGTTGTAACGCAGCTTGAAGAGGAAATGCAGAAGTCGTATATCGACTATGCCATGTCGGTTATCATAAGCCGTGCGCTGCCGGATGTCCGCGATGGCCTCAAGCCGGTACACCGCCGTATACTGTACTCCATGTATGAAGATAACCTGACGAGCGACAAGCCGTACAGAAAATCGGCCACGGCTGTCGGTAATGTCCTCGGCCGGTACCATCCCCACGGCGACGCGTCTGTCTATGACGCCCTCGTTCGTCTGGCGCAGGACTTTTCGATGCGGTATATGCTTGTTGACGGCCACGGTAACTTTGGCTCGATTGACGGCGACCCCCCCGCGGCTTACCGGTACACGGAAGCGCGCATGTCGAAAATCTCCAATGAGCTGCTGCGCGATATCGAAAAGGAAACCGTCGACTGGGATGCAAACTTCGACGAGACGCGCAAGGAGCCGCGGGTCGTCCCCAGCCGATTCCCTAATCTGCTCGTCAACGGCTCATCGGGTATTGCTGTCGGCATGACGACCAATATTCCGCCGCACAATTTAAACGAGGTTATTGACGCGACGATCTGCGTTCTTGAAAACGAAGAGGCCGAGCTTGACGATATCATGGAGCACATCAAGGGCCCCGATTTCCCGACGAGGGGCACCATTATGGGACGGGCCGGCATCCGCGCGGCATACGCCACGGGGCGGGGCCGTATCCACGTGCGTGCCCGTAGCGAGATGGAGGAGTTTTCACAGGGGCGCACCCGTATTATCGTTACGGAGCTGCCGTATCAGGTTAATAAAGCCCGACTGATTGAATCGATTGCCGAGCATGTAAAAAATAAGAAAATCGAGGGCATCTCCGCTCTGCGCGACGAGACGGACCGAGACGGTATGCGTATCGTCATCGAGCTCAAACGCGACGCCAATCCGCAGGTCGTTTTGAATCGCCTGTACGCGTCGACCCAGATGCAAACAACGTTTGCCATCGTTTTGTTGGCGCTTGTGGATAACCAATCGCAGCCGAAGGTTTTGACGCTTCGGCAGATGATCGACGAATATATTACCTTCCAACAGGAAGTTATTCGCCGCCGTACAGAGTACGACCTTAAAAAGGCACGGGAGCGCGCCCATCTGCTCGAAGGGTTGCGTATCGCCTGCGACAACATCGACGAGGTCATCCACATAATCAGGACGAGTTACAGCGAGGCCAGAGAGCGCCTGATGGAACGTTTTGACCTGTCCGAAATACAGGCGCAGGCTATCCTGGATATGCAGCTCAAGAGGCTGCAGGGCCTTGAGCGCGAAAAGATCGAAAACGAATACAACGAGCTGCAGGAAAGAATCGCCTATTATCTCCGGCTACTGTCCGACGCGGAGCTTTTAAAGTCCGTGCTCATTGAGGAATTGACGGAAATCAAGGACAAGTTCGGCGACGAGCGCCGGACGGAAATTGCCGTTGTTGAGGATGAGATCGATATTGAGGACCTTATCGACGAGGAAGAGTGTGTTTATACGCTCACGAACGGCGGATATATTAAGCGTATGCCGGCCAATACCTACCGGGCGCAACGGCGCGGCGGACGAGGCATTATGGCGATGACGACCCGAGATGAGGATTACGTTGAAACGGTTTTCACTGCCTCAACGCACGACTACATTCTCTTTTTCACTAATTACGGCCGGGCCTTCCGAAAAAAAGGCTATCTTATACCCGAATCCGGGCGCCAAGCCAAGGGCACGAATATTATCAACATTATCCCCATTGAAACAGATGAAAAGGTTACGGCGATGATCCGCTTCCGCGAGTTTGACGAAGAGGTTTACCTTGTCATGATCACACGAAGCGGAACGGTTAAACGCCTGCGCATGACGGAGCTGAAAAATATCCGGAATGTCGGTATCCGCGCCATTACGCTGGCGGAGGACGACGAGCTCATATCCGTGCGGGAAACGGACGGCAGCCATAAGATTCTTATCGCCACACATGACGGCATGGCCATCTGTTTTTGCGAGACAGACCTGCGGCCCATGGGCCGTTCGGCCATGGGCGTGCGCGGTATACGTCTGAGAAAGGGCGATTACTGTATCGGTGCGGCGCGCACCCGCGAAGGTGGCTCTGTATTAACGGTGACGGAAAACGGCTATGGCAAGCGTACGCCGATAGACGAGTATCTGCGTGGTGTCGTTTGCGAAACAGGCGAAAAAGAAGCGCAGAGCCGCGGCGGTATCGGCCTTAAAAACTACAATATCACGGAGAAGACCGGTAAGGTTGCCGCCGTCAAAATTGTCGACGACAACGACGATATCCTCATCATATCCGACGACGGCACGATCATCCGTATGGCGGCGGCCGATATCAGCACGTACAGCCGGGCCACACAGGGCGTCAAGCTTATGCGCATTGGCGACGAGGCGCGCGTGATCTCCGTTGCGCGAACCGAAAAGGAAGACGAAGAGGATTTCATCGACGAGAATGAAGGAAATTCCGCCCCATCGAAGGACCCCGCATGGGTAAACGAAGCGGCGAAAGAGGATGAGGCAGAGGAAGAAGACGCGCCTGAAGAAGACGATGAGGGCGAATAAAACTTTTTGGCAGCATCCCAAGGAAGTCTTCCCGTCAGCAACAGACGTTCATCGGATTGCTGTGAAGTCAGCTTTTCCCCGGGGAAGCATGTGAATGCCTTAAAAAGCCCTCCCCTGGGGGAGGGTGGCAGGCATCGCCTGACGGGTGAGGGTTAAAGCCGGAACCGAGGAATCACTATGAAACAAGTCACAATCTATACTGACGGTGCCTGTTCCGGCAACCCCGGAGAGCGCGCATAAAAGCGCGCCTCCAAAATGATGTCCCCACTCACTCCCGGCATTCGCCGGAACCGCTCGGGGATGACAACGGGCCGGGGTATCCGGTTTGCAATCAGGGAGATCATTCATGAAACAAGTCACAATCTATACTGATGGTGCCTGTTCCGGCAACCCCGGCCCTGGAGGCTGGGGCGCGGTGCTGATGTATGGGGATAACAAAAAAGAACTCAGCGGCGGACATCCCGATACAACGAACAACCGTATGGAGCTTTTAGGTGTCATCACGGCGCTGTCCGCGCTGAGGGAGCCGTGCAAGGTTGAGCTTTATACGGACTCGCAGTATATCGTCAACGCCATCAACGAAGGATGGGTTGCCGGCTGGCAAAGGCGGGGTTGGCGGCGTAAGGATGGCCCGGTTAAAAACCTTGATTTATGGCAGGAGCTCTTACCACTTCTGGAGACGCATGTGGTCACGTTTAACTGGGTTAAGGGCCATGCTGAAAATGAGTATAACAACCGCTGCGACGAGCTTGCCGTTGCAGAGCGCCAAAAATTTGCATAAGCGGTTATAGAAAAAACCAGCGTCCACGACGACTGGTTTTTTTGTATATACAAGGCCTAACTAAAAATCCTTCTTGGAGAATACGGAAATGGATATCGTATAGGAGATGATGTTGATAATGATGGCGATCACTATCAGAAGCAAACTAAACTGTGTTTCACTCAGGCTGTTTAAAAAGCCGGTTAAGCTCGTCAGATTAATTGATCCGAGAAAGTTACTGAAGAAAAACACGGCGAAAAAAAGAATAAACGTTACGTACCGCGTGGCCTGCGCGCTGAATTTATAAGCCAGCGGCAGCATAATCCCGTTAAACAGGCTTAGGATGAGAAAGCCGATGGACGCGCTTACGAGTGTGAGCGGCGGAATCTTGTAATAGCCCAGCGATGTGGTGATAAAAAACAGCAGTGTGTACAAGATAAAGCAACCAATGAATATGACGACGATCAGCGCGTATTTACTCAGGACAATGTCCCTGCGGCGGATCGGCAGTGTCGACAGCAGAAGCTCGATTTTATACCGTTCATCCAGCACCAGATTTGTCGTCGATAAAGCGTAAAAAGTAAAAACAAGGCACATCATAAAAAGAGCCGGTCCGTTTGCTGTAAAAATAAACAGGTATAAAATAAAAACGGCAATACTTAAAAGCATATAACGTACATTGGCCGTCAGCTCTTTTTTAATCAGCATGAACATATCTAAGCCCCCTTCCTTGTGTAAAACAGCATGATATCCTCAACAGTGGGCTTTTCAAAAACGATCTTATCTCCGAATGCGCGGCGCACGGCCGACCTGTCGCGCGTTAGCGCCTCAAAGCCGTAGCCCGATCGTTTGACACCGATAAAAAGTGCCTCCGTCGATGGCGTAAGCAGGTCGGCGCCGCCTTTGACAACAGCACACTTCTCCAGAAGCTCGTCTTTCGGCTCGTTCAGTATCAGCCTGCCTTCATTAATGAGGACGATATAGTCGGCTATCTTATCAAGGTCGGATGTGATATGTGTGGAAAAAAAGACAGATTTGCGTTCGTCCTGTATCATGGTGTGAAGAATGTTCAGGAGTTCCTCCCGAATCAGCGGATCGAGTCCTGAAGTCGGTTCGTCCATGATGAGAAGGTCGGCCTCATGAGACAAGGCCAGCGCGATGCCGTATTTCATACGCATGCCCTTGGACAGCTCGGATATTTTTTTATTCTCGTCCAGGCCGAATTCCTGAAGATACCGGTGATAAACCCGGTTGTTCCAGGTCTTATAAAACGGGGCGATGATGTTTGTCATATGTCGGATCGGCAGATGGCCGTAGTAATGCCCTTCGTCTAAAACGACGCCGATTTTGTTTTTCAGCTGTGTTTCATATTCAATGTTGTCTTTTCCCCAAAGCCTGATCTCGCCGGTATCCCGAATAATTTGGTTGAGGATCGCGCGGATTGTCGTTGTTTTTCCTGCGCCATTGGGGCCGATAAAGCCCATAATACATCCTTCCTCCAAAGAAAAGTTAATATGGTCCAGACGAAAGCTTTTATATTGTTTTGAAAGATCTTTTACATCAAGAGCCAGGCTCATGCTTCTTCCTCCTCATATAGCAGTTCCAGCAGCCGAAAAACATCGGCGCGGCATATATCAAGTGATTTGGCTGTTATAACGGCATCCTCCAGCTTTTGCTCCACAAGCGCCAGCCGCGATTCCTGCAGCAGCTCTGGGTTTCGTTCGGCAACGTATGAGCCTTTGCCGCTGACGCTGACGACATAACCTTCCTGCTCTAGATCGTCGTAAGCGCGCTTCGTCGTAATCACGCTGATGCGCAGGTCCTTCGCCAGTGCGCGGATGGAGGGCAGCAGCTCACCTTCAACAAGCTCGCCTCGAAGGATGGCGTCCCGAATCTGTCCGACGATCTGCTGATAAATCGGTACGTCGGCCGAATTAGATATGATAATGTTCAGTGTCAGTCTCCTCTCAGCCAAAGCGATTATACTGTATATACTGATTATAAACGGTATGATCATTTTGTCAAGTTAAAATTCACTGTATTTTTATCAAAATATGATATACTAGGTCATATGCTTCAATTCGTTAAGGAGGAAATAATAATGAAATTTACATTTATGCATAACAATATCAATGTGCTGGATCTGGATAAGAGTATCGATTTTTATAAAGAGGCGCTGGGTCTGACCGTTGCAAATAGAATGGAAGCCGCCGACGGCCGTTTTAAAATTGTTTTTTTAACAGACGGCGCAACAGCCCATCAACTGGAACTGACCTGGCTGAGCGAACGGACCGAACCGTATGATCTCGGCGACAACGAAATCCATCTGGCCATGCGTGTGGACGACTATGAAGCCGCGCTCAAAAAACATAAGGAAATGGGCTGCGTTTGTTTTGAAAACAAAGAGATGGGCATCTACTTTATAGAGGATCCTGACGGATATTGGACGGAAATCATTCCACAGCGGTAACGAAAATGCCGCCCTTATGGCGGTATCAGCTGCAATGTAATAAGCTGAAAGCCGCCGCCCGGCTGGGCAGCGGCTTTGTGTATATTTGTTGTTAGGTTAGAACCGAGTTCCGCGCTTTTTTGTGATCTGTAGACGAGCCATCGCGCGAGCCAGCGCCATTTTAGACTGTTGATATTCCTTCATACTCTGTTGTTGACGCAGCCGTTCCTCTGCGCGATGCTGCGCGTCGTTAGCGCGTGCGCTGTCGATTTCATCAGGACGTTCGCAGGCCTGTACATAGACGACAATGCCCTCGTGGCGCACTTCAAGAAAGCCCTCTGAGGTAAATGCGTCAATCGTCTCGTCAGGCGTCTTGATCGTTAAGGCTCCGACAGCTACCGGCATGATGACCGGCGCGTGACTGGCTAGAAACGTAAAAGAGCCATCCGTTGTGGTGACAGTGAGAACCTCCGCTTCTCCGTCAAAGAAAGGCCGTTCGGGCGTCATAATTTCAAGTTTGAACAGTTTGGACATAGCATCAACCCGTTCCGCCGGTTTGTCCGGCCAGATTTTCCAGCGATGATTTTAAATCAGGCTTGCTTGGCTTTGACTTTAGCGTATACATCGTCGATATCGCCTGCCAGTGAAAACGCCGTTTCAGGGTAGCTGTCGGTTTCACCGCCCAGAATCGCCTCAAACGAGCGGATGGTGTCCTTGAGCGGAACGTATTTACCTTTGTTGCCTGTAAACTGTTCGGCAACGTTGAACGGCTGTGACAAGAACTGCTGAATTCGGCGGGCTCTGTAAACCGTCTTGCGGTCTTCGTCGGACAGCTCCTCCATGCCTAAAATGGCGATAATATCGTGCAGCTCACGGTAGCGGTTGAGACAGGTGACAACGCCCTGGGCCGTGTCGTAATGCTTCTGCCCAACGACGGTGGGGTCGAGGATTCGGGAATAGGACTCCAGCGGGTTGACGGCTGGGTAAATGCCCATTTCGACAATTGATCTGGACAAAACCGTTGTTGCGTCCAGATGTGTAAATATCGTGGCAGGAGCGGGGTCAGTCAGGTCGTCAGCCGGGACGTAGATGGCCTGAACCGATGTGATGGAGCCGTTTTTTGTCGAAACAATGCGCTCTTCAAGATTTCCGAGCTCATTGGCGAGCGTGGGTTGATATCCAACGGCTGAGGGCATGCGCCCTAAAAGCGCCGAGACTTCATTACCGGCCTGCACATATCGGTAGATATTGTCGATGAATAAAAGAACGTTTTTATTCATGACGTCGCGGAAATATTCCGCCATCGTCAGCGCCGTGAGACCCACACGCATACGTGAACCGGGTGGCTCGTTCATCTGTCCGAACGCCAGCGCCGTCTTGTCGATGGCGCCCGATTCTCTCATATCCTGAATGAGCTCATGGCCTTCGCGGCTTCGTTCACCGACACCACCGAAAACAGAGAAGCCGCCGTGCATCGTGGCGATGTTATAGATGAGCTCCATGATTAAAACGGTTTTGCCGACGCCGGCACCGCCGAACAGACCGATCTTACCGCCTTTTGAATAAGGGGTGATCAGGTCGATAACTTTGATGCCCGTCTCAAAAAATTCGGTTACAGGTGTCAGGTCCATAAATTCCGGCGGCTCACGGTGGATGCTCCAGGTCTCTTTTGTCTCAACGGGCCCGCCGCCGTCGATCGGACGTCCGAGCACGTCAACAACGCGGCCCAGGACCTCCTGGCCGACCGATACTTTAATGGGACCGCCGGTGCTTTTAACGGTCAGGCCGCAGTACATGCCGTCGGTGGCCTCGAGCGCGACGCACCGAACGATGCCGGGCGAAACATTCGCGGCAACCTCCATATGGCGTCCGTCTTCCGTTACCAGCAGGTCGTAAATCTGCGGCTCTTTTTCGGCGTCCTCAAAGAGAACGTCGAGAACGGGTCCGCTTATTCGGATCAAAGTGCCTTCGTTAGTAGTTGACATCGTTACACGCTTTCTTGTCTGAGGATTTCAGCCGCTCCCGTGATTTCGGCTATTTCATTGGTTATGTCCTGCTGGCGGGCCATATTGTACTTAATCCGCAGGCTCTTTAGCATTTCCTGAGCGTTGGTCGTAGAGCTGTGCATGGCATTCATCCGCGCAAAGTGCTCACTGGCGTAGGCCTGAACCATCACGCCAAATAAAATCCCGAGAATGTACTGAGGCACAAGAAGGTCAAACACTTCCTGCGGCGATGGGTGATACATCATATTGGCCAGGTTTTCTACGGTGGCAATATCGCTGTAGTCGTCCAGGAGAATTGGCAGCAGACGGCGCACGACGGGCGTATTTTTTGTCTTGCCGTAAAACGAGGTGTAAACGATACGCACTTCATCGGTGTGGCCGGAATCGAAAAGCTCCATAACCTCCCGGACTAAAATACGCGCTTTTGACAGAGAAGGGTCCTGCGCGATACCCAGAAGCGAGATATCTGGCGTCATGCCCTGCTTTCTGAAAAACTCCTCGGCCGTGTTGCCTATGGTAATGATCGAATAGCGCTTATATTGCTTGATATTTTCCAGCGCCAACTCGAGAATGTTATGATTATACGAGCCGCAAAGTCCCTTATCGCCGGAGATGACAATAAAGGTACTGTGATGCTCGGTATCCGGACAGTTATCGCATAGATACGGATGCGATACATTGTTCTGAGAGGAAACAAGCAGTTCTTTCATCGTCCGCTGAACACTGACGAAATACCGGCGGTTTTGCTCGATATGGCGCATAACGCGCTTCATCCTCGTCGAGGAAACAAGTTCCATCGCACCAGTTATTTTTTTCGTTTGATCAACAGCTGCTATATGATGACGGATCTCAGATGGGCTGGCCATCAGCCTCACCCTCTTCCGATGTAAATTGTTCGAATGCGCTCAAAAGCTCCGCCCGGCTCCCTTCGGATAGGGTACCTGACGCGTCGATTTCTTTCATCGTAGACTGTAGGTTTTCATGCAGATAGCGTAAAAAAGACGCCCGTTTGTCGTCGATGTCGCGCTTGTCCGTGTTTTTAAAAACGCCTTTTGACACAGCCAGCAGGATCACGACCTGTTCAGACAGCGTAAACAGCTGATCTTGCTTTTGCTTTAAAAGCTCGATGATCCGTTCACCGTTTTTAAGCATGGTAGCTGTTTCGTCATCTATATCGGCGCCGAACTGCGCAAACACCGCCATTTCGCGGTATTGGGCGACCTCGATGCGCAGGCTGCCGGAGACGGAGCGCATTGCCTTGTGCTGCGCGGAACGTCCCACGCGCGAGACGGAAAGGCCGATATTTACGGCCGGACGCATTCCAGCGTTGAACAGCTCGCTTTCCAGATAGATCTGGCCGTCGGTGATTGATATGATGTTTGTGGGGATGTAAGCCGATATATCGCCGGCCATTGTTTCAACAATTGGTAGTGCCGTCATAGAGCCGCCGCCGTTTTCCTCGCTGAGCCGGGCCGATCGCTCTAAAAGGCGGCTGTGAAGATAAAAGACGTCGCCGGGATACGCCTCGCGTCCGGACGGACGGCGAAGAAGCAGCGACATGGTTCGGTAAGCCACGGCATGCTTACTCAGATCGTCGTACACGATAAGCACGTCTTTACCGTTATACATAAATTCTTCGGCAATTGAGCATGCCGCGTACGGCGCGATATACTGCATGGCGGCATTGTCGCTGCTGAAAGCGGCGACGACGACCGTATTTTCAAGAGCACCGGATTGTTCCAGCGCGTGGACGACGCCCGTAACAGTGGAGGCCTTCTGGCCGATGGCGCAGTAAACACAGTAAACGCCGCGCTTACGCTGATTCATGATCGCAGCCAGTGCAATTGAAGTTTTGCCGGTCTGCCGGTCGCCGATGATCAGCTCACGCTGGCCGCGGCCGATAGGAATCATGCTGTCAATTGATAAAAGCCCTGTCTCCAGCGCTTCGTTAACGGACGTACGGTCCATAATGGCTGGTGCTGATGATTCTATGGGGCGCGTTTTGTCGCTTTTTATTTCGCCTTTGCCGTCGATTGGACGCCCAATGGGGTCAACGACGCGGCCTAAAAGCTCGTCCCCGACGGAAACTTCCGCAACCCGCCCGGTTGAGCGGACAAGGCTAGATGTGGGAATTGTTCCGTCCAGTATCGCCGCGCCGACCCCGCCGATATGCAGATCCAGCGTCAGGCCAACGGCACCGCCGTCAAAATCCAAGAGCTCACCGTTTTTACATTTGGTAAGCCCTTTGATTTTGACGATACCGTCGCTGTAGCTTTCAACCTCGCCGTATTCGTATACAGTCTTATCCAGTTTTATTTTTTGGGCCCGCCGTTTTAAGAACGAACCGACCGTTGATGAAACCGATTCAGCTTTGTGCCCGCCCGCTGAGGTCAGCTGTTTGCTGATTTCCTGCAGGCGCGTTGAAAAGCTTGTGTCATAAACTCTGCCGTTTATAATCGCAATAAATCCGCCTAAAATCTGATTGTTTTCTACAACTTCAAAATCCAAGTCTTCGCCGTACTGCTTGGAAAACCCGTCCTTGATTGTCTGGACGGTTTTCTCATCGTACGGTGGCGCTATTAACAGTACAGGACGCTCCATTATGGCTGCTCCTCATGGAAAAAGTCTTCGGCAATAACCTTATTGTCGGTGATAGTAATCTCGCGCTTTAAAATTCGTCCGGCTATGTCGGTGGCTAGAAGCGCAATTTCACTGCGCGCTTCTGACATAGCCAGAGCTTTCTCGTTAGCGATTTTGGCGCGCGCTTCAGCCACCAGATTATCGGCGCTATTCTTAGCTTCCTGAATAATCGCGGCGGCCTCCTCGTTGGCCTTGATCTGGCTTTTACGGATGATTTGGCGCCCATCTTCTTCGAAGGATTTCAGTTGCTTATCGTATTCCGTTTTTATTTTTCGAGCCTCGGCCCGAGCCTCATCCGCTTCCTTAAGTTCGTTGGCGATACGGTCTGACCGGGCTATCAGGAATTTATTGACCGGTTTAAACAAGATGAGCCTTAGCAGGTAAAAAAGAACTAAAACATTGACAATATGAATAATGACGTCAGTAAGATTCAGCCCCTCCATTATTGATACCTCTTTTCATTAAACGGTTTCTTATGATGCCGTGAAAAGCAGGATGAGCGCCGTAACAAAGCCGTAAATGGCGCAGGACTCGGTTATTGCCAGACCTAAAAGCAGTACGGCGTTGATTTTGCCGGATGCTTCAGGCTGACGCCCAACAGCATCAACAGCTCTTCCGGTTGCCAGGCCCATTCCCAGGCCGGCGCCCGCAGCGGCTAAAAGGCACAGGCCTACGCCGATCGGTAAGGTTGGATACATTGATTTTGCCTCCTATTCAGTTGCTTCGTTTGTGAATGTTAATGTGAGCGTTATAAAAATAAACGCTTGTATCAGTGGATGGAATACGTTGAAATAGAGACCGGCGAGACTAGGAAGACCCACGGCGTAACCGCCGAGCGCGGTATAAAGAAGATCCATGACCACAAGTCCGCCAAGCATATTGCCGAAAAGCCTGCACGCCAGAGACACAGGGACTGCCAAATCCGTAATGAGACGAATGGGGAATATCACAGGCGTCGGCGATGCCAGCGATTTTAACCGGCCGCCAACACCCTTTTCTTTGATGCCGTAGATGTTAATAAATAAAAAGGTCAGGATCGCCAGCGCACCCGTCAGCGTGATGTCGGATGCCGGCGTTCGAAAGCCAATCATTTCGGTAATCGCACAGCCTAAAAGAAAAAGTGCTATAGTGAAGATATAAGAAGCCAGAAACTCGCCAACGCCATGCGCCGTACTGTTCGTATATTTTACAGCCGATTCAATGGCCAACTCCAGGATGTTCTGAGCCCCTTTGGGTACGTCTTTGAATTTTGGAAAAACCGTCAGACGCAGTACAAGCGCGGCCAGAATGATTATGGCGATGATGCCCCAGGAATAAATAACCGTTGTGCTGATGCTTAGGCCAAACATGTCGATGCGCGGCGCCACGATTTCCACGGCGATGCCTTTTGTCGAAGGCGGCCCGAATAATAGTTCAATCACGCGCGTCACTAAGAAATACAAGCCGACAACGATCAATAATGCCGACAACTTTTTAATGCGCTGCAGTCCTTTTGTCGGTGTTTCGGTGGCCCGAATTCGCTTGATTATGTTTTTGCGCCAAAGATATCCCGCTGACGCCGCCAGAACAGAGAGTAGTATGATCAACATATCATTCATTGTTATTCCCTCGTCCTTTCGTTTTACGCGCAAACACGACGTATTTAAACACAGCGGCGATGATCAGCGCGGCCACGATACCTGATGCGGTCCATAAGAGATCCTGACGCCGCAAGAAGGCTGTGCCGGCAAGAATGCCGATCGGCAGAAAAAACTGTACAAGGCCAAATAAAGCGATTCTTATGTCAACTTTGCCCGTTGTAAGCCCTTTTGTGAACTTGGAAAGCAGCCAGAACTGGAAAACGCCCGATACAATGCCTATTAGTAATCCGATCAACCGTATTACGTCCTTTCCAACAAGACGGTCGTCACAAAAAGCAGAAACTGGTAATTCTGCGTTTTTATCCACTGTATTCATGGATGCGATTGTAATAATCCAGTGTGAAATAGGACTTTTTAGAAGCCGTATTCACTGAATATTCATTTTATCCATGCGTTTCCAAGAAAAAAGATACTAGCCCTTATTATAGCACCGTGAACTGTTATGTAAAGTGTCAAAATAGACAAGTTCCGTTTGTGATAAAATGCCTTGTGTAATTATTATACAAAAATTCACCATAAATTCGGTGTATTCAGCAAAATACATATCACTTTCGATGCACTGTGTCAAGCGGGAAATGATTTAAAAGGGCAAACAAGTTAAGCGCTATTTGGTAAAATAGCACAGTGGATAACATTTTATGTGGTACCGCAGTCCCTTCCCGGCGGAACGACCTACCGATTCAATTGTATGACGCAGGCTGTGGTTCATGACAAAACGGGGATACAATGCAGTTTATAACGGCGGCGTGTTTGACCGGCAAAAAGCCGACAGCTACGGGTATCTGTCGTTTCGGGCCGCCAAAGACGTCAAGGGCATGAACACGGTGACGGACTAAGCCGGCCGCTTATGTCTGACAGGCCGGGCAGAAATAGACGCTGCCGCCCATATAGGCCTGCTTTAAAACATCTCCGCCGCATCTGGGGCAGGGGTTCTTGTATGTATTTTTACTCATGACGGTCGTATAACCGCCCGGGTTGCCGAACAGGTCGCGCTCTGTGTCGCGCCCGCCTTTTTCCGTCATATCGGCAAGCGTGTTTTTGACAGTGAAATACAGCGTTTCCCATTCCTCCGGCGAGAGCGTGGCGATATCGTGTCTGGGACTCAGGCCGGCGTTAAATAAAATATCCTGCGCCACGCCATTTCCAAGCCCGGGTATGCGTTGTTCTGTAGCTAAAAAAGCCTTGGCCGACAGCTTCTGCTTGTCACCGGGGACGAGCGACTTGAAATACGTGACGTCAAAGTCGTCCGACAAAACGGAAGGCTTGACGCGGGCAATATCATCGTACTTGTTTTCAAGCTCACCCTCGTAGCCGTAAAGGCCGCCGTACATTTGCACGGTAGCGGCTAAAAAGGCCGCGCCGTCGAATTCGACGAGCAGCTGATGCTTTTTAGGCAGCTTGGCAGGCGCGTCATAGTAACGCAGGGCGATGCCCTCGCAGAACATAAGGCCGCCGTTTCCGCTCAGCCGGATATGGACTTTGCCGCCGTACGAGTGCGCATTCTCCACGCTCCTACCGGACAGCAGCGTGTCGTACCCGTCAGGGTCACCGTAAAACCAGGCAAACTTATGGGGCGACGTGTTGGCCGTGACCTGAACGATCTTTTTACCACGCAGCGTTTCGTCAAGCTGCTTTGCTAAAACGATACCCTCGGGCAGTTCGATCATCTTGCAGCACCATCCGTTCATTACTATACAAATATTATCCAGCAGACGCGGCTGGAAGTCAAATAAAAACAAAGATTTAACATAAAAATGCGGACCGGCCGGTCCGTATGGTTTTCCTATTGTTTGACCGGGAGATAATCGTGCGTCAGCTCCTCGCCGAAGGCATTGCCTCCAGCGCCATGATCATACGCCTATTTAAAGCAGCGGACAAAGTTTTTTCATAAGACACCAGCCATACATTATAATATCCTAATTATACCATACCTGCCGCAGCATTTCAAAACCAAAACAAATGAACGTTATATGTATCATATATGCGTTTCAGGTGATGCTATAGTGAAGATTCCCTTCGGAGGTAACGGAGCATGTCGCTAAATAATCAATATATCAATAGACTCATTAACGAAAAATCGCCGTATCTCCTGCAGCACGCGTACAATCCGGTGGATTGGTACCCATGGGGAGACGAGGCGTTTGAGAAAGCAAGACAGGAAGACAAGCCTGTCTTTTTATCGATCGGCTACAGCACCTGCCATTGGTGCCATGTAATGGAGCGCGAATCGTTTGAGGACGAGACGGTGGCCGGATATTTGAACGAGCATTTCGTTGCGATCAAGGTCGATCGGGAGGAGCGCCCCGATATAGACGCGGTTTATATGCGCGTGACGCAGGCGCTTACCGGCCAGGGAGGCTGGCCGATGTCGGTATTTTTAACGCCGGATAAGACGGCGTTTTACGCGGGTACGTATTTTCCCAAGCAGTCGCGGTTTGGTATGAGTGGCTTTTTGGAGGTGCTGGCCGCCATCGTCAAACTCTGGCGGGACGACCGGAACAAGCTCCTGCGTCAAAGCGGCGAAATTATTAAAAGGCTGGGCTCTGAAAGACGGCAGCCGGCATCGCGTGTTACCAAAAAAGAGCCGGCCGCGGCCTTTGAGCTGTTTCGCAGTGGCTTTGATAATCGCTACGGCGGGTTTGGCCCGTCGCCTAAATTTCCGACCCCACACAATTTGATGTTTTTGCTGCGCTATTACAAGGCTGAGCATCAAAGAGAAGCGTTGGAAATGACGGAAACGACCCTTAAATCGATGTATCGCGGCGGACTGTTTGACCATGTCGCCGGCGGCTTTTCCCGCTATTCGACGGACGATAAGTGGCTTGTGCCTCATTTTGAAAAAATGCTTTATGACAACGCGCTGCTTGTTCTGGCGTATCTTGAGGCGTATCAAGCGACGAAAAACCCGCTGTATAAGCGCGTGGCTGAAAAAACGCTCTGGTATATTGAGCGGGAAATGACCCATCCGGCGGGCGGCTTTTACAGCGCGCAGGATGCCGACAGCGATGGCACCGAAGGCAAATATTACGTATGGGCACCGGGAGAGGTACGAAAAACACTGGGCGCGGAAGATGGCGGCGCGCTCTGCCGCTGGTTTGGTATCACTGAAACAGGCAATTTCGAAGGGGCCAGTATCCCCAATCTGCTGGCAAACGAGTCTTACGCTGAGCCCGATGATACCATTGAAGCCCTGATTCCGAAGCTCTACGATGTCCGGCTGAGTCGTGCGAAGTTGTTTAAGGATGAGAAGATCCTGACCGCCTGGAACGCGCTGATGATTGCGGCGCTGGGTAAGGCCTATTGGGTGCTCGGCGACGATAAATATAAAGCGGCGGCGGAGCGCGCCGCGGCATTTGTGAATGACAGGCTTACACGGCCGGATGGCCGGCTGTACGTCCGGTGGCACGACGGCGAGGCCGCCGGGGCCGGTTATCTGGATGACTATGCGTATTTGGCGTGGGCTATGCTGCAGCTTTATGAGGCGACCGCGGACGTAACCTATTTTGAGTCAGCACTCCGTCACGCCGAGGCGATGTGCCGCCTGTTTGAGGACCGGGAGAGCGGCGGATTTTTTCTTTATGGCGACGACAGTGAGCAGCTGATGCTGCGCCCGAAGGAAACGTATGACGGCGCAACGCCGTCCGGCAACGCCGTGGCTGCGTTTGTACTCGTAAGGCTTTCCAAGCTGACGGCTGAGGAAAAATGGACCGCTCGGGCAGAACGGCAGCTGGCGTTCTTATCCGCCTATATCAAGGAGTATCCGGCGGCCCGCTGCTTTGGTCTGATGGCGGCCATGCTGGAGCTGTATCCGTCCAAGGAGCTCGTGGTTACCGGCGCGTCGGCTGATAACATTCAGAAAATCAGGGAAGCGCTGGGCCCGGTGTTCTCGCCGGATATGACGATTCTTATTAAAACAGCTGAAAACGAAGAGCGCCTGGCTGCCGCTGCGCCGTTTACAGCCGATTATCCGGTTACGCCGGGAAAAGTGCTATATTATATCTGCGAAAATCATACGTGCGCCGCGCCGGTCGAGTCGCTGGAAGAGTTAACGAAGCACCTGAGGAGCGCGCCTGCGAAAAGCTGAGCATTAGAAACGTGCTTTCTTTATAAAAAGATACGTGGCATAAAAATCCGTTCGATAATAAATGGGGGTTTAATTGAACTCCATTATTAAAAAAGGATCCAGACTCAAAAAATCGCCGCCGGTTTAATACCGACGGCGATTTTTCAGTTTCTATTATGTCAGCGTGATCAGACGATACGATAGAGAACGACGGCCATTTCCGCGCGCGTCATATTACCGCGCGGATTGATCTGATTGTTGCTCCCTTGAATAATGTTGTCCTTGACGAGCGTGGCGACGGCCGTCAGCGCGTATCCGGAGATTTTATTCGTATCCGAGTAACCGGCCAGATCACTGCTTTTTCCGTCGGACAGGGAATGGCCCGTTTTCTCGAGAGCCCTGTATATGAGCACCATGGCGTCCTGACGTGTGAGCGGGTCGTCCGGCCTGAACGTGCCGCTGGAGCCCTGGGCGATCCCGACCGCCTTGGCTGCGGCGATAGCGCTGTAGTAATAGCTGTCTGCGGGTACGTCGGAGAACATGCTGCCGGGGATGCCGGAGAAATTAAGCGCCCTGTGCAGCATCAGAATAAAGTCGCCTCTTGAGATATTCGCGGCCGGGCTGTACTTATCGGTGCTGGTACCCTTGACGACGCCTTCCTGATAAAGGGCGTCAATCGCGTCGGCCGCCCAGTCATAAGAAGCGCCGACATCTGAAAAGAACGACGAACCGTCGGCTTCACTCACGGTTACCGTGATCTTTCCCGTATAGCTCGCGCTGTTCGTGCTGTAGCCCGTATAGGTCATTGTAACGGTCCCGGTATAACCCGGGGCGGGTACAAACGATACGTAGGACAGGTACGGCGATGAGTTTTTATAATAGGATGAGCCGGCGGAGACGGCTGCTTCGTAGGATGAAGAGGTGCTGTAGTTATAGTACAGCGTGCCGTAGCTGGAAGACGGGAGGGTGAATTTGACATAGCTTAGATCATTGCCTATTGAATCCGAGCAGACGGTATTGAAGTCGGAAGCGGAGAATGTTATGGGCTTGGCTTCAACCGTCGAATAAGAGATGTTTTTTACCGAGCCCGTTACGGTGATTTTGACGTAGCCGGTATAAGCCGTGCCGGCGGTGCTGTAGCCGGTGTATGTGATGGTAAACGTGCCGGTATAACCGGAAGCGGGAATAAACGTAACGTAGCTGAGATAAGGAATGGAGCTTTTATACAGCGCCGTGCTCGAGGAGACGGCGGCGTTATAGGAGGATGAGGAGTTGGAGCTGTAATACAGCGCGCCATAGCTGGAAGACGGGAGGGTGAATTTAACGTAGTTGAGGTAATTACCGGTCGCGCTGTAGCAGGCCGAGTTAAAGTCGTTGGCGTTAAAAGTCAGATTGGTGTTGGCGGCTGTCGTGTAGGTGACGGTATTGGAGTTGCCGACGGTGATTTTGACGTAGCCGGTATAAGCCGTGCCGGCGGTGCTGTAGCCGGTGTATGTGATGGTAAACGTGCCGGTATAACCGGAAGCGGGAATAAACGTAACGTAGCTGAGATAAGGAATGGAGCTTTTATACAGCGCCGTGCTCGAGGAGACGGCGGCGTTATAGGAGGACGAGGAGGTTGTGCTGTAGTAGAGCGCGCCGTAGCTGGAGGACGGCAGAGTACTGAATTTAACGTAGTTGAGGTAATTACCGGTCGCGCTGTAGCAGGCTGTGTTAAAGTCGTTGGCGTTAAAAGTCAGATTGGTGTTGGCGGCAGTCGTGTAGGTGACGGTATTGGAGTTGCCGACGGTGATTTTGACGTAGCCGGTATAAGCCGTGCCGGCGGTGCTGTAGCCGGTGTATGTGATGGTAAACGTGCCGGTATAACCGGAAGCGGGAATAAACGTAACGTAGCTGAGATAAGGAATGGAGCTTTTATACAGCTGGGTGCTCGAGGAGACGGCGGCGTTATAGGAGGACGAGGAGTTGGTGCTGTAATACAGCGCGCCGTAAGAGGAGGACGGCAGAGTATTAAAGTAAACGTAGTTGAGGTAACTGCCGGTCGCGCTGTAGCAGGCCGTGTTAAAGTCGTTGGCGTTAAAAGTCAGATTGGTGTTGGCGGCAGTCGTGTAGGTGACGGTATTGGAGTTGCCGACAGTGATCTTGACATAGCCGGTATAAGCCGTGCCGGCGGTGCTGTAGCCGGTGTAGGTGATAGTAAACGTGCCGGTATAACCGGAAGCGGGAATAAACGTAACGTAGCTGAGATAAGGAATGGAGCTTTTATACAGCAGGGTGCTCGAGGAGACGGCGGCGTTATAGGAGGACGAGGAGTTGGTGCTGTAATACAGCGCGCCGTAAGAGGAGGACGGCAGAGTATTAAAGTAAACGTAGTTGAGGTAACTGCCGGTCGCGCTGTAGCAGGCCGTGTTAAAGTCGTTGGCGTTAAAAGTCAGATTGGTGTTGGCGGCAGTCGTGTAGGTGACGGTATTGGAGCTACCGACGGTGATCTTGACGTTGCCGGTATAAGCAGTGCCGGTGATGCTGTAGCCAGTGTAGGTGATAGTAAACGTGCCGGTATAACCGCTGGCCGGAATAAACGTGACGTAACTGAGATAAGGAATGGAGCTTTTATACAGCGCCGTGCTCGAGGAGACGGCGGCGTTATAGGAGGACGAGGAGTTGGTGCTGTAATACAGCGCGCCATAAGAGGAGGATGGCAGGGTAAAGTAAACGTAGTTGAGGGAACTACCGGTCGCGCTGGAACAGGCCGTGTTAAAGTCGTTGGCGTTAAAAGTCAGATTGGTGTTGGCGGCAGTCGTGTAGGTGACGGTATTGGAGCTACCGACGGTGATCTTGACGTAGCCGGTATAAGCAATGCCGGTGATGCTGTAGCCGGTGTAGGTGATGGTAAAGGTGCCGGTATAACCGCTTGCGGGAATAAACGTAACGTAACTGAGATAAGGAATGGAGCTTTTATACAGCGCCGTGCTCGAGGAGACGGCGGCGTTATAGGAGGACGAGGAGTTGGTGCTGTAATACAGCGCGCCATAAGAGGAGGATGGCAGGGTAAAGTAAACGTAGTTGAGGGAACTACCGGTCGCGCTGGAACAGGCCGTGTTAAAGTCGTTGGCGTTAAAGACAAGGTTTTTATTGGCGGCTGTCGTATAAGGAATCGTGGTGGTCGAAGCGCTGACCGTTACTGTGCCGGAGCCGCCGGCCGTGGTCCCGGCTTCGTTGGAGACCGTCCAGCCAAACGTTGCCGTGCCGGCGGCGGTGCCGCCCTTAAACTTTAGGTAACCGCTATCTATTTCCTGCTTTGTAAAGGAGGTCGCTCCAGAAAAAGCGCTTGCGTTTTTGGACCAGGTACCGTACGATGAGTTGGTAGGCGTGATCGTAATGGTATCCAGCGTTCCGCTGTTAAGATTATAGTGGCTGCTGAAGTCGCTCAATGTAAACGTGTATGTGGAACCTGCGGTGATCGATTTGGCGACAACCCCGGAAATGGTCGGCTTTGCTATCCCGGAGACGGTGATGGTGAGATCGACGGCGCCGATCGGGCTTGTCTGCGAAGTGTCGGAGCTCTCAAACGCATAAAGCCTGAAGGAATCAGTCCCGGGTGAGGTTGGCTCATATGTAAGGTCGCTCGCCGATAGGCTGGATTTCGGGACCAAGCTGCCGTCCGTTACGTTCACGGTATGGGAGCTCATCTGCAAATGCCCGTGCAGCGCTGTACCATCCACTTTGACCCAGCCGATATCGTTTCCGTCATTTTTCGTATACTTGGCCAAAATCTGTGCGCCAAGCCCCGGGTAATCCTGCGAGTGGTCCGTCGGGAACGAGCTGGTAACGGCAGCCGATATTGCCCCTGTGAACGTGGGGTCCTGTCTTGCGACATTATTCAGCGTTATCGTATACGACGCCGGATGATCGGCGGTGTCCGAGCCGGACAGATGATGGTAGATGATATCAATCCTGGCCGTGTCCGTCACGTCACCGACTTTGGCGGTATAATCCGACGACGACTGAATTTGTACGAAATACTCAGCTGGATCATAACTAAGATTTAAGCTGCTGGTCAAAAGGTTAATTGTGTTTCCGGAATTGGCATAGGGCAGCGTGACCTCGGCCGAATCCGCCGTGCCGGAATATGCTGCCGTATATGACGTTGAATCGACTGTAAAGCTTATGCCGGTCACAACGCTTTCGGTGTTTGCCGCCAGCGCCGCCGCCGGCAGTATCCCGATCAGCAATGCAATCGTCAGCAGAAAAGATGCGTATTTTAATAATTGTTTTTTCATAATTTAACCCCCTGTAGTTAGACTGTTGCCGGCTTTATTTCGTTCCATAAAACCTTGCATCAAAGGTAACAACATTTAGTGTCTAATCTATAGACAAACTACCACATATTATACATCAGATTATGCAATATGGTAATATTTTTTTCAAAAAAAACAAGAAAACCGGTTAAGGCCGGTTTTCTTGTAAATACGTGCGTAAACTAAGGTTTTGATAAGCGCCGTGCGGAGCCTTTTATTCGAGATTCAGCTTGTTCTTAAGCATATACCGGGACAGGATGTAGAAGATGACGCCTGTAACGATGTTGATGGCGATCGTGAACAGCTGCCCGGCGTGGATTTGCGTGATGAGCTCCCAGTAGTTCATAACAATGTCCGGCAGGTTTGTCTGACTGATAACCGCTGCGGCAATACCGGTGATGATCTGGCCGATGGTGCTGAAAACGAGATAGGCCGCGAACGCGAACAGCACCCGGTGCTTATTCGTGAGAAGGCTCACCGACATGCAGGCGTAGAACATCAGGATGCCCGACAGCAGGGCTGTTACCATCAAAATGATGAATTCCACAATGAACGCCGCCAGCGCCCCGCCACCGATACCGGTGGTGATTAAAAGCTCCCTGAAGGCCTGAAGCGCGTCGGAAAGGCTGAACTCGCTGATCGCCATGATGCTGATGGCGATGCCGACGATAACGAGGCTGAGGATATTCCATATAGACGCGACAATAAGCTTGCTCCAGATGAGACTGTCGGTATTGACCGGCAGCGTGAACATGAGGTAGCCCTCGTTTGTCAGAAGGTTCCTGTAAAAGCGCTGTAGGGTGATAATCAGCGTTATGACAAATATCGCCACGATCATGATAACGGACAAGACGATGCCGATGATCATCGGGGTCTGGAACCGCAGGGTCATAAAGAGCCGGCTTACGATGGCCACGATGAGAAGCGCCCCGAACAACGGCAGGAAAACGCGTCCGGTCGCCTTAAATTCGTATTTTATCAGTTTCCCTAGCATCTGAAGACCTCCCTGAACAGCGCGTCGACCGATACGCCCTTATCTTCCCGTATGTCGTCGACCGACGAGGCTAAGACGACTTCGCCGTCTTTAATAAAAATAACGTCGTCGAGCACCGGTTCGATATCCGAGATCAGATGGGTAGAGATCACAACGGTCGCCTCGGGGTTATAGTTTTTAATAATCGTATTGAGAATATAATCCCGCGCGGCCGGATCAACGCCGGCAATCGGTTCGTCCAGCAGGTACAGTTGGGCCTGCCGCGCCATGACGAGGATCAGCTGGACCTTTTCCTTCGTGCCCTTCGACAGCGTCTTCAGGCGCTCGTTTTTATCAATATGCAGGCTAACGAGCATCTCGTCGGCTCTCTGAGCGCTGAAATCCTCATAGAAGTCGCCGAAAAAGCTGATAATATCGCTGACCCGCATCCAGTCGTTTAAATACGTATGCTCGGGCAGATAGGATACAATTTTTTTTGTTTCGATGCCGGGCTTATTGCCTCCGATGAGGAGCGTCCCGCTTGTCGGCGTGAGCAGGGTGTTGCACAGCTTAATAAATGTGCTTTTTCCGCTGCCGTTAGGGCCCAAAAGGCCGACGATCCGGCCCGGCTCCAAGGTCAGGTTGACATTGGAGAGGGCTCTTTTTGGGCCGAAATTCTTAGAAAGTCCGCTGCATTCCAAGATGGCCATGTTTATCACTCCTTAACTCTCTTTTCGATGAGCGCGACCGTCTCTTCTCCGGTAAAGCCAATGCCGGCCATTTTCTGTAAAAAAAGATCGATCTGCTCGTTTGCCAGTTCGTTTTTTGCCTGTGCAATCATGTTTTCATCCTCCGTCACAAATCTCCCACTGGTTCTTTGCGTGTAGACCAGCCCGTCGCGCTCCAGATCCGCCAGGGCCTTTTGCAATGTGTTGGGATTAACCGACGCTTCCGCCGCCAGATCCCGCACGGGGGGCAGCTTTGCGCCGGGCGGGTATGTGCCCGATACGATCAGCAGCCGTATTTGCTCCTCAAGCTGCTTATAGATTGGTCTGTCTGAGTCAAAACGCCATGTCATTTTATCACCGCCTGTATTATTGTGTTAAGCGCTTAATACAATAATACATCGATTTGCGGATTTGTCAAGAGGGTTTTAAGAATTTCATTCAGATTTTTATCAGGGAACAGAAAACAAAGCGGATACGTCTTATTTTAAGGTGTCATTGTTGTTTTGGGCCGGAATTATCTTGGCAATCTATAAAAGTGCTGTATAATAGCAGCGTCCGGCATTCATAATCTGCCCAACCCAACTAATAAGGAGTGACAGAATGATGCTTAAAGCACTTAAGCAAAAAATCAGCAGCTTGGCGTCGTCCGTGATCCGATTCCCGGGAACGGCGGCTTTTCTTTTGGCCGGCGCCGTTTTAATCGGCGTCTCTATAGGCGGGGGGGATGAGCTGACCCGCTATATTCTGGCCGCTATTACGGGCGCGCTGGCCTGCGCCGCCGCACAGATGCTGTTTGAGCGATTTTTCAACGGCGATGCGCTCCGCATCGTGCTTTATACCGCAGGTGTTGCCGCTGCCGCACTTTTCTTCTGGTCGGTTTATGCGCTGCCGAATAACGGAACAGAGCTGTTCACTCGCTTTTCCGTGACAATGCTGGCGCTGTTTATCGCGTTTATCTGGGCGGGTGTTATCAAAGAGCCGCGCGGTTTTGCCGAGAGCTTTATAGCCGCTTTTAAGGCGGTTTTTGAGTCGGCCTTTTTTTCGGGCGTTTTATTTTTGGGCTGCGTTCTCATCATTGCCGCGATTGACCGGCTTATTACACCGGTAGACGGGGACGCGTATGCGCACACGGCCAACATCGTTTTTACGGTGATCGCGCCATTTATCCTTCTGTCGCTTATACCGGTCTATCCTGGCCGGGCGAAAAAAGAGGCGTTGACCGAAACGCAGCGGGAGCTTCTGGACCGGCGGACCGGCTGTCCAAAATTTCTGGAGGTTCTGCTTTCATACATTATTATCCCGCTTACCGGCATTTTTACGGTGATATTGCTTGTCTATATCCTCCTCAACATCGGCGGTAATTTCTGGACCGACAACCTGCTTGAGCCGATGCTCATCGCCTATACGCTCGTTGTCATCGTTGTAACGCTTCTCGTCAGCCGGCTGGAAAACAGAATGGCCGTGCTGTTCGTCAAAATATTCCCGAAAGTCATGATACCTATTGCCGTTTTTCAAATCATTGCCTCGGCGCTGCTGCTGGAGGATACGGGGCTGACCTTCGGCCGCTATTACGTCCTGCTGTACGGCGCGTTTGCCGTATTCGCCGGGTTGGCATTAAGCTTTACGCCGCGCGTTAAAAGCGGCGTGATCGCCCCGGTGCTGATCGCGCTTTCGGTTGTGTCAATGATCCCGCCGGTCGACGCGTTTACCGTCAGCCTTGCCAGCCAGACTGCGACGCTGGAGCGTACGCTTGAAGCAAATGGCATGCTGTCTGACGACGCGCTCACGCCGGACGGTGATATCCCAAGTGGGGTCAAAACACGGATCATCGCATCTGTGGAGTACTTGTCGGAGATGGATAAGCTGAACACGCTGATCTGGCTGCCGGACGGCTTTACCGTTTATGACGACGCGGCGTTCAGACGGACGTTCGGCTTTAGCCGGTATGACGCGCCGCCGGACGCCAACGCCTATGTCAGCGTTTACTACAACAACAGTGAGGCTCTGCCTATCACAGGTTTTGATGCTTTTGCGGAGCTTTACGTCCCGAATTCCGGTAAGACGGATCATCAGGCCATTTTGTTTGAAGCGGGCGGTAAAAACTGCGTCCTGTCGGTTACCGGGGCAAATGACGGCGGCGCCGTCATCGTCACAGACTCGAACGGCGCGGAGCTGATCCGCTTTGAAACAAGTGAGATTATTAACCGATTTGCACAGCCGGACAAAAGTGAGCTGACGCTGTCGGAGGCGACCTTTTCTGTGGAAAACAAGCTTGCCGCGCTCAAAGCCGTCGTACTAAACGCCGACTTTAAAACGCAGCCGACGCTGTCAGATGTCAGTGCCCGGCTCTATGTTTTTGTCGCAATTAAGTAGCGCATAAACGCCTAAGAACCGGAGCCGCAGGACTCCGGTTCAGCTTATTCTATCCTTCGCCTATACCAGAAACGGAATGAAACGTTTGGTTCGCTTCATGTAATCCCGGTAAGCGTCGCCGAATTCGGCGATCATGTCGCGTTCTTCGCGCCTGGCGAGACGCACGTATAAAAACACCATGACAGGGTAGAGGATCAGCATCGGCAGCGTCGCCCATTCGATCAGCATACCCAAAGACATCAGAAGAAGGCCCGTATACTGCGGGTGGCGGATATATTTATAAATGCCGGTGGTGACAAGTGTGCCCTTTCCCGTTTCCTTTGACCAGTATTTTTTGTAAATCGTGTACCAGCCGCTGAGAATCAGCGCGAGCGCGGCGACAGCGCAGCCGATGTTGATGTACATGCCGAGAAAGCCGATCGAATTAAACAGCGTATGCCCCCATAAGACGCCCTCGGGGAGATTGTGTCCGATGACCCAGGAAATCAGGTACATGGAAAACGGAATGCCGTGCATTTCCAGCGCGAAGGCAATGATAAAGGCGATGTACACACCGCGGGGCTTCGTATCCATTCTTCTGTAAAACGGGATGAACAGCAAAACGACGGCGTACAGGACAACAAAAAAGATGACGCCAAACCAATTGTGAAAGTGACTTTCCAAGGTTTCCATAAATAACGCTCCTTACATTTTAAGCATTAAAAAAACAGCTGGATTCAGTACGCCTTTATCGTATCAGGCGCGTCTGAAATCCAGCCTATTTTTATCTTAAAAATACCTTAAATGTTCGGGAGTATTATCTTAAAGGTGCAGCCGAGGCCCGCGCCGGTCTCCAGCGTAATCGTGCCGCCGTGTCCCTGTACAAGCTTCTGGACGATAGACAGGCCGAGGCCTGAGCCGCCGGTTTGCGAGTTGCGCGCATCGTCGGCACGCACAAAGGGCTTAAATATATCCCGCGCCTTATCGTCCTGAATGCCGGCGCCGTTGTCCTTGAAGAGGATCTCGACGCCGCCGGGCGTTATGGTCAGGCCAACGAGGATTTCGGTGCCCGGCGGGTTGTAACGCACGGCGTTATCGGTTAGATTATAAAAAACCCGGTTTAGCTGAGCCGTGTCCAGCAAAATAAATATTGGTGAATCCGGAATATCAAATTCGTATTTAAAGCCCGCGCTGTCCAAAGACGGCAGCAGGTTGGCGCACGTTTCCCGCAGGTACTCGCAGATGTCCGTTTCCTGGAGCGACAGCTTGAAATCTGGGCTGTCGAGCTTGGACAGCTCAAACAGCGAGGTGAGAAGGCTGCCGGCCCGCAGGCTGTTGTCATAGACGGCGCGCAGGGCATCGTTGCGCTCACGCTCCGACAGGGTGTCGTGCTTGTTCAGCAGCAGCTCAGCGTAGCCGGCCGCGCCGGCCAATGGATTTTTCAGGTCGTGAGAGAGATCCAGGACGAGCCGTCGGCGCTCGTCTTCGGCCGCTTTCCGCCGCGCCGTCTCCGTCTCAATGCGCTCGGCCATGGCGTTAAACGTCTCCTGCAGCTCGGCAAATTCATTTTTAAGCTGTAAATCCACCCGGGTCGTATAATCGCCTTCTCGCAGCCGCGCCGTTCCGTCTGCCAGCTTTCGCAGCGGTCTTGTGATTCGCACTGCCGTCATCCGCGAGAAGATGAGAGCAAATACACCCAGCAGCAGCAGATAAAAGATAACGATGGCAACTATCGCGCCCGCCACATTCTGCATGTCCTGCGAAATATATTCTCGGTTTACGGCGAAATCCAGGCCAAAACGAATGGATGTTGGAAACGTTACAATAAGCCAGAACCGCCCGGCTTCGTTGTATTGAATATCGTAATGGTACGGCATGCCGACGCTCCGGCTTTGCATGAGAAATTCGGTAAACTCGCCGGGCGTCAGCTGAGCTGAACCGATCGTATCAAGACCGTCCGATCGGACAACCGCGTAGTTCTCGCTGACGATTTGCACGCCGCCGCCGCTGGCCACAACGGGTCCGGCGTCAATCTGCGCGTAATCGTCCCGCATGAGCTCAGCGGCGGGGTAGATGTTTTTCGTCAGCGTTTTGGACAGAACGTCCCCGGCAAAGGACATTAAAAGCAGCGCAAATACAGCGGCCAAAATAGATAGGATAAAAACAATCAGATAGTTTATGGCAAACTGATTGGAGATCTTTTTTTTCATCGGGCGATACCTGTGTTATGCAGCTTGTAGCCGATGCCCCGGATGGTTTTGATGTATTCGGGGTTTTGCGGGTCGACCTCCAGTTTGGCGCGCAGGCGGCTGATGTGGACCATGACGGTGTTATCGTCATAATACGTCCCGTCGTCCCAAACGGCGTTGTACAGCTGCTTTTTTGTGAACACGTGCTCGCGGTGCTCCATCAAAAATTTTAACAGCAGATATTCCTTCGCGCCCAGCTCGACCGGCGCGCCGTCCAGTGTGACGGCGCAGCTGTCCATGTCCAGACGCAGGTTGCCGTATTCCAGCGTGTGGGGTCGGGTGCTCTCAGCTTGGAGGTAATCATAATTGCGGCGCAGCAGCGCACCGACACGGGCCAATAGCTCCTGCATGGAAAAAGGCTTTGTCAGATAATCGTCAGCCCCAAGGCCTAGGCCGAGCACCTTGTCCACATCGTCCGAGCGCGCCGTTAAAAAAATCACCGGAACGGTGCTTTTTTCACGGAGCTTTCGGAGCAGGCTCAGCCCGTCAAGCCGGGGCATCATCACGTCAAGTATTAAAAGATGGATGGTTTCGGTCTGAAAAATCGAGAGCGCCTGCGCGCCGTCGGCAGCCGTAAAAACCGTGTAGCCTTCATCCGATAAGTCATAGCGCAGCAGGTTTCGGATATCGGCCTCGTCCTCAGCGACCAGTATGTTCATAACGTCACCCCGCGTATTATTATTGCGGCTATTATACCATTGAGATGCGGCCTTGAAAACAAACGAAGCCCGCAAATCAGACGATTCACGGGCTTAGACTGTTGAAAAAGTTGTTAAATGGTTTTCGGTTTTAAACGGCTATTTCTTTTTATCCGCTTGCCGCTGAATGAGCTTGACGAGCTCGACGATGGGGATCACGCAGACGGCCAGCACTAAAGCGGTTACATATTCGTTAAGATTGATATGCTCGAACGAGAAAGCCGTGGCTAAAAACGGTACATAGATAATAATGGTTGTCAGCAGAAGGCTCAATATGGCCGCGCCGTATAAAACCCAGTTGGAGGTCCGGAGCGTAAACAGGCTGCTCCGCCGGGAGCGCATATTCACACTGTGGAAAACCTCCGCCATGCTCATGGTTAAAAAGGCCATCGTCATGCCGTCGGCGCTGGCGGCGATTTCCCACACGCCCGACTCGATGTAATGGCCGACAAAGTAGGCGGCCATCGTCAAAATCGCGACGAGCAGGCCCTGATAGGCGATGTCAAAGCCCATGCCGCCGGCAAATACACCAACGTTGGACGACCGGGGCGGGCGCGCCATAATGTCGGCTTCCGCCTTTTCCAGGCCGAGAGCCATGGCCGGCAGGCTGTCGGTGACCAGATTAATCCATAAAAGATGCACCGGCTTTAAAATTACAAACCCCAGGAGCGTGGCGAAGAAGATGCTGATAACCTCGCTCATATTGGAGCTTAAAAGGAACTGGATGACCTTGCGGATATTATCGTAGATGCGCCGGCCTTCTTCGACGGCGCTGACAATGGTGGCAAAGTTGTCGTCGGCCAGCACCATGTCCGCGACGTTTTTCGTCACGTCTGTACCGGTGATGCCCATGCCGATGCCGATATCGGCGGACTTGATGCTCGGCGCGTCGTTGACGCCGTCGCCCGTCATGGCTGTGACGTAGCCGTCGTCTTTCCAGGCGTTGACGATGCGCACCTTATGCTCGGGCTGCACGCGGGCGTAGACCGAAATAGTCTGGAACCGGCCGGCAAACGTCTCGTCGGACATGTCACCCAGCTCGCTGCCCGTGACGGCCTGCATGCCGTCCTCCAAGATCCCCAGCTCGCCGGCGATTGCAACAGCTGTATCGATATGGTCGCCGGTGATCATGACCGGGCGGATGCCGGCGCTGCGGCACAGCTCGATGGCGGGCTTCACCTCGGGGCGCACGGGGTCGATCATGCCGGTGAGGCCGACAAAGCACAGGTCTTTTTCAAGATCGTCCGGCTCAAAGCTTTCCGGCTGCTTATCGTGGCTTCGCCGCGCGCCGGCCAGGATGCGAAGGGCGCGGCCGGCCATTTCGCTGTTGGCTGTCAGGATATCCTCGCGTTCCGTATCGGTCAGCGCGTGCTCGACGCCGTCCCTCAGGATATGGGTGCACCGGGCCAGGATTTCATCCGGTGCGCCTTTCGTATATTGGATAAAGCAGCCGTCGCAATGCTCATGGACGGTACTCATCATTTTGCGCAAACTGTCAAACGGCGCTTCGCCGACGCGCGGCGCATCAATACGCAGCTGATCCTTATTAAGGCTGAGCTTGGCCGCCCAGGCTACCAGCGCGCTTTCCGTCGGCTCGCCGGTGACGCCGCCGTCTTTGTTCAGCTCGGCGTCGTTGCAAAGAGCCATGGCCGTTGCCAGAGCTGTTACATCATTTGTGAAATGATCCACAACCGTCATTTTGTTCTGGGTAAGGGTGCCCGTTTTATCCGAGCAGATGATCTGCGCGCAGCCAAGCGTTTCAACGGCTGTTAAGCGCCGGATGATGGCGTTTTTCTGGCTCATCTTCGTCACACCGATAGACAGGACGATAGTTACGACGGCCACAAGACCTTCCGGGATCGCCGCTACCGCCAGTGAAACGGCGATCATAAACGAATCCAGTATATTTTCCGCCCGCAGTACGCCGACAATAAAGATGACGACGCAGATAGCTAATACGAGAAAGGTCAAAACGCGGCTGAGCTGGGAAAGCTGCTTTTGCAGCGGCGTCTGGCCTTCGGAGCACTGCTCCAGCGCGTCGGCGATTTTGCCCATCTCGGTATCCATGCCCACCGCCGTGACGACGGCAGATCCGCGGCCGTAAACCACGGTGCTGCCCATATAGACCATGTTTTTACGGTCTCCGAGCGGCACGTCGCTTTGGCTTCCGGCTGAGAGGGTATCTGAGATTTTACTGGTGGGGACGCTTTCGCCCGTGAGGGCGGCTTCCTCTATTTTTAAGCTGGCGCTTTCCAAAACGCGCCCGTCGGCCGGGACGGCGTCGCCAGCTTCCAGGAGCACAATGTCCCCGACGACGATGTCCTCGCTTTTAATGATGGTTAAATGGCCGTTCCGTATGACCTTGCTTGTGGCCGCCGCCATTTTCTGCAGCGCTTCGATGGCTTGCTCGGCCTTGCTTTCCTGATACACGCCCAACACAGAATTGATGATGACGACAATTAATATAATGAAGACGTCGGCCAGGCCCTCGCCGGAGATAAAGGATGTGACGCCAGAGACGATTGCCGCCGCGATCAGTATAATGATCATGGGATCGGCCAGCTGCAATAAAAAGCGCTTTAAAAGCGAATCCTTTTTACCGGCGGCCAGCTTGTTTTTCCCGTTTTCAGTCAGGCGCTTTTCCGCTGTTTCGTTGGACAGGCCGGACAGCTCGCTGCCGACCTCGGCTAAAACGGTGTCGGTTTGCTCACAGTAATATTTCAAGACAATCCCCCTTAAGTACGCGCTACGGCGCTAAAAACCTGCGATTTTATATTAGTCATTTCCGTTGGAGCATTAAAAAACTCATGGATAGGAATCCACCTATCCATGAGTCTGGTCATTTCATCCAAGCCAGACGGCAGTTTGCCGCCATGATTGTTGACTTGGAGCGTGCCGGCACGCCGACTACTCCCTCATAGAACATTTCTTGTATAGTTTAGCATGGTTTTCCTGGAAGTCAAGATTTCAGCAGAATTTTTCCGCTGAATTTGCATTTATAATACCACAAAAAGGATGAAATTTCAAGTCTTGTTCTGCCGGCGGCAGACGCCTATAGTATAAACGAGGCGATCAATATGGATGAACTTTTTAACAACCTTATACCGGTCGGTGAACACAGTATCGAGACACTGGCCGAATGCAACGCGGTCAGCGGGCAATTTGGCCTGTCGCTGACCGAACAGCAGCTGCGCGTTCTTCAGACACGGCAGCGGGAGGCGATTATGGCCTCGGGCCGCGTTGAGTTTGGCGGCGGAGCGCTCAAGGCGCTCGTTGAAGCGTTTTGCGAGTCACCGTATATCAGCCAGTACAATTACGAGGAGACGATGTCAGAGCTGCTCGACATGTTTTATTACTTTAAAACAGAATCGGAGGACCGCTTGTCCGACGACGAGCTAATTCAGTTTATGCGGCGGCACTTCGATAAGACGTGCCAGGGCTCACTGGAGTATTTAGCCGGCACGACGCTGGAGGACTTATGTCGCTATACGCGAGGCGGCTATGAATCGGACGAACCGGATGACCCGGATGAGATTCCGGACGATGAGCCGGACGGCGCGTATTAAGGGGGCGGGCATGGATAACGCACATTTTTTAATGGAATTAGTGTCTGAGTCCCGCGGGGTTCCGGACATTGGCGATAAGAACCTCACAGTGATACATGAAAAACTGTGGTCCTTTTTAAGCAAACTGACGCTCAGCTATACGGGTGAGGGGAGCAGCTCCGTTCGGGTTGAGACAGCAAAATCGCTGCTGGAGTCGGCGTGCTTTTTAATCGGCCTGGGGCTTGAAGCGGAGGGAAAAGAACGCTCCCTGACGAAAAATCTCGCCGGCGAGAACTACGAAAAGCTTTTTCAAAAAGGATTCAATGTTGTCAACGCACGGGTTGAAGCGGGCAAAGCACTCCTACAAAAAGCGGAGGAGACGGCGCTTAATGTCAACAATACCGCCTATACCGGCACGGTTGGGGAGCTGAGGAAATTTTTCGCCCGGTACAACACCTACTATTTTGCCCATGAGATTCCCTGCATGATTGATTATCCACTGGCTCTCCCGGTGGACGAAAAGCTTTTGGGCATCGAATATATTCAGGAATATCTGCGCCGCTTTGTGCTGGAAACGGCGTTCTGCCGTCTTTTCAACGCCGGGGCTGTCCGGCGGCTGGTCAAGCGCGTCTGTCCCGACGACGGCCTGATCAGCATCTATGAATCAGTTGTGAGCCACGCTGTCGCGCTCACGCTTATCAAGGGCGATATTTTGTCGCTTGATATGACGGCGGGGGTTTGCCGGTTGGTCCAAAGCACCCTGGGCGAGCAGGAAGCGCCCGAGCGCTGGCACACGGCGGTGGACACGCTTACTCAGCTTCTGGCGCTTGATGACGACGCTGAGGCCTATCTGAAAAAAACGGCGGAGACCTCGTTTGCCCATCTCCGTCACGCGGTGAAATTGGGCCGCCTGGAGGCGCTGCTGCCGGCTGAACAGGGCACGCTGGCCGTCCGGACGGAACAGCGGCGATATATAGACAACAAGCCGATGGATAACGACAAGCTCCGCGCCCTGATGGACCAAATTACAGACTGCCACGCGCCCGCCGAGAAGGTTGCGCTGACCCTTGAAAATGTCGGAAGCCTGCGGGATCTGTTTGAGATTTTAAACATTTGCCTGTGGGGCGAGGAAAGCACCGCGCTGTTCGAGGCTCTTGACGAGACGGGGCTTAAGCTGCTGTCGCAGCGGCTGAAGGTCGTGCAAAAAAAACATCCGGACTGGCATTCCGAGTCCGGATGGGAGGAAAATTTTGAAGCATATATGAAACGGCGGAGGTTGGATTTAGAGGATTAAGACTCGGCTTCGCACTTTTGTTGGCTACAGGCCGGCGTCAGACGATTTCCACCTTATATTCCTTCAGCCAGTGCTCAACCTGCAAGAGGTACGCGAGCATCTGCGGGGCGTTCATCAGCTGGCCGAACCACGGGATATTTGTGTTGCGGTCCATGGAGACCGTCATATCCCGGACAGCGCTCAAATCGATCAGCGGACGCAGCGGGGACGACGCGTCGTCCAGCATTTTAAGCGTCAAGCCGCGCAGGGCGTCGATATAATTGGGGTTATGGGTTTTGGGGTACGGGCTTTTCTTGCGCCAGAGGACTGAGTCTGGCAGTAAGCCAGTGAGAGCCAGGCGCAAAAGGCCCTTTTCACGCTCGTTGTAGTTTTTATATTCCCACGGTACGTTCCACACGTACTCCACGATCCGATGGTCGCAGAACGGTACGCGCAGCTCGAGGCCGGTGGCCATGCTCATGCGGTCCTTCCGGTCATTGAAGGATACAAAAGTAAACCAGGGGTGTTGTCCCCCTTTCTATTAATTGCTTGTGATAAATTGATAATGTCGTCGCCTCCTTATTTGCTCGTGCAGTGTTCGTGCTTGTAATGGTCCCAACACATATCCCCGAACTCGATTTCTGCCTGACAGCCGAAAAAACGGCACCTTGCTTTAGCAGGCACCGTTTTTTCCGTATGTTTTTTATTGTATTTTTGCTGCTGTTCCTCTTTTTCTTCTTTTGGACTTGGTAAGTACCTTTTCATGTCGGCCTCCTGTATATTTATTTCGCCCGTATTGGACGTTCCGCTATATATTTAGAAAAAATCGCGTTTTGTAACGTAAAATTTTTTTTCTGTGTTTTGCATATTTCTGTAACCATCCTATTGTAAACATTCCACAGGAAAACCGAGCAGTATTATATACTTTTACGAATATTAAAAAAAGAGCGGGTTTTTGTGTTCGTAAACGTGTAAATATTACTTTGCGAATATGTTCGTGAGTACACGGACATTTACGAACACTTATTCAACAGGGAGATTATTTGAATGCACCCCCAGGTAAAGCCCTGAGGGTGCATTCTTGTTTTGACATTGCCACGATAATGTAGCTATAATAATAGCTTGCATATAACCTATATATGTCATAGAATATGTATGAGGTGATTTTCATGCGTATCGATAGCGATAATATCATATCTGTTACAGAGGTAAATCAGAATTTTTCGAAGGTCGCCCGCATGGTTGAGAAAACCGGCGAGGTCGTCATCTTTAAGAATAACAAGCCGAAATATCGCTTAATTGACGTCGAAAGCGATATCGACCTCACCGAAGACGAAAAAATCGATGTTGCCGCCGCTCGCATCTTAAAACGGTATCTTCCCGCTTTCAAGGAGCTTGCCAAATGATTAAATTAGACAGGGATAAAATACTGCTTTTGCACAAACGCATGGCGGAGGCAACCGGCGGCGGAGTGGGAGTCAGAGATTACGGCCTGCTGGATTCCGCTGTCGAGAGTGCGTATGCGACCTTCGACGGCAAGGAATTGTATCCTGCCAAAGAAGAGAAAGCCGCAAGACTCGGTTTCTCGCTCATATCAAATCACGCCTTTCTTGACGGTAACAAGCGAATCGGTATGTACGTCATGCTTTCGTTTCTCGAGGTAAACGGCATCAAGGTGGATTGCACAAACGAGGACGTCGCCGCGGTAGGCCTTGCGGTCGCCGCCGGTGAGATGGATTACGATAAACTGCTCTCGTGGGTAAAGGCGCACCGGAATTATTGACGGGGTTAGATAAGCCAGCATAGGTAGCGCCTTGTTTGAGGACTCCCATGCGTTACGAGAACATGACTTTTGTAGCAACCGAACCAGTAAAGCCTAATACAGAGCAAATTGAGTGGCTGGTGCGGGTACTTTCCCATCATCTCGGAATACTACCGTATTCAGGAGGAGCAGAAGTAACAAACAGAAAGTACGGCGTGACTTTCTTAAGCCAGTAATTATTCACCATTCTTAGTGCACCCTATGCGGAAAATCCGTTATATCTTCCAGAGGGTTTTTAGTGTCGCTTATGAATTTGAGTAATGATTAAAAACTAAAAGCCGTTGGTAGGAAGATTGCTCCTATCGACGGCTTTATAATTCCAGCTATCATCGCACGTAGACATAAGATTGTGGCGCAATTTTAATGCCATAATCAGATAAATATTTTGGCGAACTGTATTTCTTGATATTGCCGAGCGCGTAGGCAACGGCTATTTCTCGGCCTTTAAAGTATTTATCATAAAAAACCTTATCAATACCGGCAGCATAAGAAGTGTAATTCCACACCTTCTGTGGATTTCCTTCAATGATGTCCGTAACTTCCACCTCGCCAACAATCCTCATTACTGGTGCAGTTGAATAAATGACTATTCCGTCGATTTTTTCGCGGCATTTTGTTTTTCGAAATTCAAATTTTTTAATCCCAGCAAGAATATTATCAACATGTTCCGGATTGATTGACATTAAGAGCTTGCACATGATGGACCCTCCCTACTTTGGAACGCTATCCCAATTATAATCGATTTGCTGTCCAATTATCCGGCGAATGGCTTCTCGTGCGGCTGGATGCGCTTTCAAATACCTTGCAATATCCGGAGGGGTACTGTCTCGTGCAGAACCAGCTAAATCAAAGAATTTTGCGGATTCCTTCGAATTTAGTCCCAACTGTGAAGACCACAAGGTCAACTTATCCACATCAGGTGGGTAGCGGCGTCCTTTTTCAATATCGCAAACATAAACTGCGGTGACTCCGATTTCAGCAGCCAAGTCTGCTTGTCGGAGCGTTTTATTTTCGCGCATTTTGCGTAGGAAAGCTCCAAAAGTCATTTCACCACCCCGCTAACAATATAGCAAATTAGCTATATTGTTAATTATAACATAAGTACCTATAAATGCAAGAAAACTCCAATGCCTTCATAACATTGGAGTCTTCGTTACAGCCAAGAAATAATTCGTTCGGCATCCAACGGAGTATATTGCATTTGATAGATATGAAGAGGCACCTTTAGCCTTTTTACGGTTTCTTCTGCACCACGGCGTTCTCGCTGAAGTAGCTGAGCAATTAAAGCCGTTGTATATAGCTTACCATCCCGGTTACCTAAATTAGTAATTATACTTTCAATTTCCGATTCGAGTAAGATAATCCGGATAATCTGTAAATTCTCAAAAACACTTGAAGGCAAGTTATCAATCCCGCCTGATTTGTTTACTATACAAAAGTGACCAGCCAAGATTATCCGCTCTGTTTTGTTTAGAATTTCAGCTACGCGCTCAGTAAGAATATCCTGATTCTTAATTTTATTTTTGACTACTTTATTTATGCCGTATGTTTCGCCATTTACCTGACTTATTAAATCACCGGCAGAATATTGGGGTATACCTGTCTTTGTGGAGAGACTATCACATAAAGTACTCTTACCTACTCCATAGATACCAGCGACAAAAATAGTCGGCATACTTATGCTCCAATCAATTTAATATAACATTTGAGATATCTACTTCACCGGCGCGCAAAATTGTTGCGCATTGCCGCGGTGTTAACTCAATATTTGCTGGGTAGATATTTGAACCTTCCGGGCTCCACAATCCGTTTGTAGCTAACCAATCCATATTTACATTATTACCAGAGCCAAAGTATCCATAATACAGCAACTGCACAACGGTCAGGTTGGGGTCGTTATCATATTTGTTTTTCAATTCACTTTTGCTAAAGACGGACTTGTTGCTTATAGCCTGACAGAATTGCTCGAAAGTTATTAGGTGACGCTTTCTGCGTGTTACTGCGATAACACCAGTGACAACACAAAAGGATGTCAAGCATGATTTGAAACGTTTACCCCTTGGTCCATTATATTTTCGATATATGAACACTGGCTCCCCCACATTATAGTGGGTTTGCCACTGATTTCCTATATAAGCTTTTGAGACTCCGTTTGCAGCATCTATTTCAAGTTGTTCTTGGAGAGTGTTTTTTAGCTCAGAATAAGGGAAAAGCGTATCGTGATATGCATCTTCTACTATAAGATAGCCACCTTTTTTAAACGAAGGGGATATAAACGGAAAGGATTTATAAGGGTCTGAATAATCAACATTTTCTCGGTTGCGCATATAAACGCATTCGCCCCTATCGTTATGTCCTAACAGTGCAAAACCAAACCGTTCAAACTGCTGGATGACATCGTCATGGTCAGGAAATACTGTTGCATAAATCTCATCCAATCTTGAACGCTGCCATTCCCAGAGAATAAGTCCCATTGCGCCTTCCCCAAGACGTTGCCCACGAAATCGTTCGGCAAGGTACAAAGTGCTTATTTTAAGACGTGGCGACATTGGAACGGTAAGTTTTTTTAACGGGAGTTCTTCATTCTCAGGTTTAAGTGAAATAAAGGCACCCAATCCGAGCTCGTCACTGAAGATTAGGGCGTCCCGACCATCGATGGCTTTTTTTCTAAACCAATCAATGAATTCAGGATAGTCGTGTTTAAGTGAATCAAAAAAAGAATCATTTAGGTCTATCTCAGAGAAAAGTTTCCGTTCGAATTTACCTGGCATACAAACACCCCTCACTCTAACGGTAGGCAATTACATTCTATCGGAATTGTTTGTGCGGAATAACGATGATGCTAATATTCTCGATTTACCGTTAAATTCTAACATAACACCCATTTTATTTCAATATCGTGCCGAAATCCCGTATTTGCCAATCAAATATAAGCCCCAACCATGTTATAGTCATTCTGGGAACACGAATCCTTGCTACTGAATCTATCGCTACGCTCTTTTGGTTTACTTTTATAACCCTCCCTTCATGGAAGGATACAAAAGTAAACCAAGAATACCAGGATAGAACTCTGCTTGCTCGGGATTGATAAACTATCTCTTTTTGTTTCTCATCTATTAAGAACTTTAGGTTTTCCACCCACCATACAGTTGCCTTGGCGCTCGTCAATTACAACCATTATACTCACAGCATCCTTTTGCTAATCCGGCAGCATGTGGATGAAATTATTCGCTTCACGGGATAACGCGCCTGTTTTCCATGCGACGACGACATAAATATTCTGCAGTTGAGCCAACGGGATATATTTTATATCGCCGTCGAGCCCTATATTTTTAAACCGCCCACAAATACCCATCCCGTTACCCTGCTTAATTGCGTTTAAATAGGTCTGAAAATTCGGCAGACTTTTTATCCTTTTCGGCATAAACCCCAGCCATTGGCAAACATCCTCAAGGCTTTCAATATCCAGCTGCTCGCTATCGGTTGTACGGGTTGTTAAAAACACCTCGCTGCCAAGCATTCTGATGTCCAGTTCATCTGACGCAGCGAGCGGATGCTGTCCTGACATGGCCAGATACATTTCAATCTCAGAGACGTGCCTGTACGATATGTTTTGAATGTTCTTAATCACGAAATCCTGCGTAAAAACAAGGTCAGCGCCGCCGTATTCAAGAATCTGACGTATTTCTTGAAAACCGTACTGGAGCTCTTGAAGCTCAACGTCCGGATATTTGTCGGTATATTGCCTGACGATGTGTTTTAATTGTTTGAATTCCTCTGCGTAATTATACGAGCTTGGTTCGGCGATACACAGAGCTTTCGTCTTCGATATCATTTTATTCTGTAAAAGTAAGATGCCCCTGTCCAAGGCGTTGTACTGCGGTTCCAGAACAGCGTAAAGCTCTTTGCCCGCGCTGGTTAGTGCCATGCCAAGATTGCTTCTTATGAACAGTTGCATGCCTACGGCTTCCTCGAATCTTTTCAGTATTTTGCTTAAGGCTGACTGGGATATGGATGTGGCTTCCCCGGCTTTTGTCATATTCAAATGTTTCGCTAATGCTATGAATGCCTCTATTTGCTGAAAGGTGATATTATACATTGTGATCTCCGTCGGACAGTTTTGTAACGCGGTTTCAAGATGTCTGTTTAACTTTTAGCAGGCTGCGAGAGGGATATCTATTCCCAAACGGAATAATAGCATTTTTTTAGATATTGTACAACCTGCGGGTTTTGTGCTAATAATATAGTACATAAATCCAGTTCTCCAAAAACAAAGAGGCGGCTGGAATACAGGCATAAGAACCAGTAATAAGAGCTCGGGATGTTGCTCGTTTTCAATACATAATAAGCCTTTTACAAATGGAGCGCGGCAACGACTGTGCTCCATTTATCTCTTGTCCTGGAAAATCTATATTAGTCGGGAGGCTCATTTTATGTATCAATTCAAGCCCTACACGGAACGAATATGGAACTATCGGCAGAAAGTACGAGACAGGGTCATCTTCGGGGACGCAGAGAAATTTGTCATTCAAGCAGAAGCATTTCAGAAATATAAGCATATCGCGCCTATCATTCGCCGTCCGCTTGTGACCAAGACGCTTTGTGAAAAAATGCCCATCCGCATTGAGGATGACGACTATTTTGTCGGCACCAAGGGGAAACATTTCTGCGGTAACAGCGGCGTTTTTTGGCCTTTGGCGGAGAAAATTGAAGATACCTGGACGCTCAGAGACGGGGTGTATTATAACCCCGACGGCGAGGAACAGCACCTTGCCCTCCCGCAGGAAGACCTTGCCGACATCCGAAAAGCGGCTCCTATTGTGTTTGAGAATAGAGACAGCGCAGTCGCCGAGGCCTGGCTGCCGGATGGCGCGAAGGAATTCTTTGAGCTGCACGCCTGTGACTATGGCGAAGCGGGCAGGCCTGGTATCATGGGGTTATCATGCGGGCATCTCACCCCGGGCTGGGAAAAAATCATTAACGTCGGATATGGCGCTATTCGCGGGCAGGCACAGGATTGGATGGATGCCCATAAAGGTAACTTAATGGGTAACAATATGAGTAAATACATGTTTTATAAATCCGCAACAATCGTTTGCGACGGCGCGTCAGCGCTGATTAATCGCTACGCTGTGTTTGCTTCCGAAAAAGCGGCGGGGACGGTTGATAAAAAGCGCAGGGAGGAGCTTGAAACAATGGCGGCCAGCCTGGAATGGATCTCCAAAAAACCTGCTCGTAACTATTGGGAAGCATTGCAGGCGGCACTGCTCTATCAAATTCTGCTTTCTTATGAGGCACCTATTCCCGCTCCGGCATTCGGACGCTTTGACCAGTACACATGGCCTTTCCTCAAGAAGGATCTGAAGGAGGGCAAACTCACACCAGATGGGGCCCAGGAGCTTTGCGACGCATTTTTCCTTAAAGCAAACTGCTTTTATGAAGCCAATATTGGCAAACACGTTCGTACGGCGGGCATTGGCAATACTTATCAGCATACAACGATTGGCGGAATAGATCCCGTTACCGGAGAAGATGCGACAAATCCCGCCACCTACATGGTACTTGAGACGGTGGGGCGTCTCAAGCTCCATGATCCGACAATTTCTCTGCGGATTAACCCGAATACGCCCGACGAACTTTGGGCGTGCGCACTGGCGACCTCAAAATTGGTTGGTGGGTTGCCGCTGTTTCAAAATGACTCCGTCATTATTCCCGGCCTTCAAAAAGAACTTGGTTTTTCACTTGAGGATGCGCGCAACTACAGCATAATTGGATGCCAAGAGATCGTGGGGTCCGGCTGCGACTATCCGGCACCGAACGGCGTCGGCGCGGCCCATGCCTCCGTATACTACGCGGTTTGCTTTGATATGGCAATCAATAACGGTATCAACCCGATGAACGGCAGGCAAGCGCTGGTTCATACAGGTTATCTATATGAAATGACCTCTATTGAGCAGGTGCACGATGCCTATAAAAAGATTACAGATTACGTCCTCAAGTGGTATGTTACAATCAACAATTATGCCGAATATCTTATAAACTACAATATGCCCTATGCTATGCTGTCGATCTCCATGGAGGGCTGCATGGAAAAAGGACTGGACGTCTCCTCCGGAGGATGCAAGTATAACTCCTACGGCGGCACGGCAACGGGACTGGCTACGATAGCGGATTGTCTGTCCACGATAAAATTTATGTGTTTCGACAAGAAGCTCCTATCAACACGTGAATTATACGATGCAGTAATGGCAAATTGGGAGGGTTATGAACCGCTACGGCAAAAAGTCCTTGCCGAAGTGCCGCACTATGGCAACGCAAACCCCTATGTAGACGAAGAACTCCGTTGGGCGGTAGATTTATATTATCAGCAGTGTCGGGAGTGTTCGTCTCAGCGCTCAGCCGTATATAAAGCGGGTATGTATGGTGCTGCGGATCACATTCAGCAAGGGGAGATAACATGGGCGACGCCCGATGGGCGTAAATCAGGCGAACCGATTGCGGACGCGATGAGTCCGGCACAAAGCCGTGATGTTAACGGGCCTACGGCCGTATTTATCTCCGCATGCTGCTTCGATCATACAAAGTATATGGACGGCATGGCGCTTAATCTGCGTATGCATCCGTCGGTATTAAGCCGGGACGATGGTATAGTGAAGCTGCGAGATATGACGAAGGCTTACTTTGACAAAGGCGGCCTGGAATGCCAGTATAACGTTGTCGATACGGAAACGCTGCGGGCGGCTCAGGAAGATCCGGATCATTATCATGACCTTGTTGTTCGCATCGCCGGTTATTCCGCCTACTTTACGGAACTCGGACGAGAGTTACAAAATGACATAATAGCACGAAATGAAAACCGGATTTAGTTTTACAAGAGATCCGAAAGTACCCGGTACCGTATTGAAAATACGCCTGCAGATCTGGTATTAAAATACTGAAAACTCAACTAATACTAATAATCAATGGAAAGCTTTAATAAGGTTGGCGAGGGCGACAATGACGCCCTGTGCGAAAAACCGTCTAGAATCCAATAGTTCTATTAAACAATAGTAAAAAAGTCAAGCCGCTTAACGAAAACATACATTTCGTAAGCGGCTTGACTTTTTATCTATAGTGGTGAATAAAGTGGAATATGAAGGCATTGATACTTAAAAGTCAAATTATGCGTTATAGAATTCTGGTAGTAAATTTATAAAATTTTCCGCGTGGCATTTCCGCAGGCTTTCCCGCCAAGCAACCATGATGCAGGGTGTTTTTTTTAATTTTACAGGGTAATACCGCACATTGTCGTCGGGGAACATATTTTTAAGTTTCGCGGACAGGGTTACGCCTCTTCCAAGGTTGACCATGTGCAGGGTTGTCTGGAAATTCGGCATGATCTCAATCCTGTTAGGTTTAATGCCGAGTTGGCTGCAAATATCAAGCTGCGCATTCATATCAATCTCTTCGTTAAGCGTTCGGATTGTATAGAAGGTTTGTCCGGACAGTGCGCTGAAGTCGAGCGTCTCCGACTGAGCAAGATGGTGTTTGCTTGATATCAGAAGGTACATATTGATCCTGTTGATAGGCCTACTAATTATATCCTGCATATCACGGATCGCAAAGTCTTCCGAGATAACAAAATCGGCTTTGCCAAAATACAGTGCCTGCCGAAGCTCTGTAATATCGCATAGCCTTTCCCTAATCTGGACATTGGGATATTTACCCTCATACTTTCTGATGACGTCTTTTATTACATCAAAGTCGTCAGAATGATCGAAAACGCTAGGTGCCATTATGCGTAGAATTTCTGCCGGCGCCTGAGAAAGTTGGACGTTTCGAATGCTTTGGTTGATACTTTTATACAGCGGCTCGATTATTGAAAGGAAATAATCACCGTCAGCCGTCAGCCACATGCCCTGATTGCTCCTCGAAAAAAGCCTTGTGCCGAGGCTGTTTTCGAGCTTTCTCAGCGTTTTGCTGAGCGCTGGCTGAGTGTAAGAAAGAAGTTCCGCCGCTTTTGACAGGTTCGTACATTTAGCAACCATCAGGAACGTTTCTATCTGCTGAAAGGTGATGTCATACATTTGCCTTTTCCTTTATGCAGTAGTTTGAGTTCTGGAGTTGTATGAGACTGGATATAGCCCCCAGATATTTGCATTCATCCAGCAACATTATTCCTGATGGTTATAGTAACATCTTTTTTGTTAATGTACAATTCACAGTTTTTGTATTATAAAAATATAGTCGAGAGGCACAGAGCGGAGCGATTTTAAACCCAATTTATTGTGCAATGTGTGGGTGCTTGGGAAAATAACAGCATCGACACATGATTAATGCACGGTGTCTTGTCTCGGGCCTCTTTCCTATTTACAAGCAGAGATTGAGTAAAAAATACTTAATAAAAAAAGAAAGGTTTTGCTTAGGTTAGCGGGCGGATAGATCACAACGTATATGGTGGAAAAAGCCGATAAGACAATACTTCACGAAAAGGCGTTCGAGGAGTGGTTTGCGGATTTGAAACCAGCCATAAAAAACAACTGGGAAATCAAAATTTTATATAGGGGAGGAGGCCTATAGAATGGAAAAATATCTGGAGTTTGCCGATATAGGCAAGTCATTTCCCGGAGTTCGGGCGCTTGACAACATCAGCTTTCGTGTTTCAGAAGGCAGAATTCTCGCATTGCTCGGCGAGAACGGTGCCGGCAAGTCTACACTGCTGAAAATCATGAGCGGGGATTTGCATCCGGATCAGGGGCAAATTTTTCTGAACGGGGAGGAAATATCGTTTAACTCTCCGCAGGAAGCTATTAAAGCGGGTATTAGTGTTATCTACCAGGAGCGGCAGTTGATTCCCTCGCTTTCAGTTGCGGAGAATATATTCCCGGGGGCGCTTCCGCACAATAAGCTCGGGCTTCTGGATAAAAAGAAGCTGCGGGCGGATGCGAAGGCGATTATTGAGGAGTTCGGCCTGCCGATAGACCCGAATGACCCGGTAGGCAAGCTTTCTGTTGCATATCAACAGATGGTGGAGATTATGAAGGCGTACCGGCGCGATTCCCAGGTGATTGCCTTCGATGAACCGACCGCACCACTGACTGACACGGAAATTGAGATTCTGTATAAGCTCATTGTGCGGCTTAAGGAGCAAGGTAAGCTGATTATCTATGTCTCGCACCGCCTGGCAGAGATTTTCCATGTGACGGACGAAATTGTTGTTCTCAAGGACGGACGACACGTCAAAACACTCGTTACGAAAGAGACGAGCGAACCGGAGCTTATCAAGGCGATGGTCGGCCGCGACGTTGGCGACATATACAAGAATCTGAATCGCAACGATGAGTTCGGCAAAACGATTCTGGAAGTTAAGAAACTTAGCTCTCCGTTCGTAAACGACGTGAGCTTCACATTGCGCAGGGGTGAGATTCTCGGTTTTGCCGGACTCGTTGGTGCGGGGCGCAGCGAGGTAATGCGCGCGCTGTTCGGCGCAGACCCGGTCCTCGCGGGAACGATTACGTTCGACGGAAAGCCGGTGCACTTCAACACACCGGCCAAGGCGATTGCTGCGGGTATAGCACTATGTCCTGAGGACAGAAAGGATCAGGGGCTGGTGTTATTTCGTAGCATAAAGGACAATATAAGCGCCCCGGTGCTGTATAAGTTGAGCAAGGGAATATTCCGCGATGCCAAAAAAGAGGAGAAGTTAGCTAAGGGCGCCATTAAGAAGTTTTCAATCAAGACTCCGACGAGCGATAAGGCTGTGTTTGAGCTTTCCGGAGGCAATCAGCAGAAGGTCATACTTGGGCGGTGGACGTCACCTCTTTGCGATACGAAGGTGCTTATTCTGGACGAGCCGACTAAGGGTATCGACGTTGGGACGAAGGCTGAGATTTATCAGATGATCTGCGACTTTGCTAAGCAAGGGATAGGCATCATTTTTATCTCGAGCGAACTCCCGGAGGTTATCGGTATATCGGACACCATCATCGTTATGCACAACGGCCATATCACAGGCAAGACCATGCGCGAGGAAGCGACGGAAGAATCTATCCTCGCCCTTGCAATGCTTGATTAAGGGAGGTCTGAGAAATGAAATTACAACCTGCTTTCAGAAAGTTTCTCGGCTCAAAAATGATATCGCTGCTACTCACACTGGTGGTTCTTATCGTGTTGTTCACGTGTTGGTCGCGGGTTGTCGGCAATAACTTTTTCCAAGTCAACACGCTCGTCACAATCCTTTCCTCGATCGTCGTCACGAGTTTCCTCGCGATCGGCGCGGCGTTTCTTATGGTATCCGGTAATATCGACCTGTCCGCATCATCGATCGGCGCGTTCGGAGGTATGATCACCGCGGCGTCGATTTTCTACTGGCACTTCCCTTGGTGGGTTTCGATTATCCTCGCGCTCGTCTGTTGCGGCCTGTTCGGCGCTTTTAACGGCGTGCTTGTAAACGAATTCCGATTTCAGCCGTTCATCGCAACAATGGCGATGTCGAGTGTCATCAAGGGCCTGATGATGTTCGTCAGTATCGACCATAGTGCGATCACCCCGACGGCAACCACGATAAATTTTTCAAACGACATAATTAACTGGATAGGGTCGTACCAGATATTCGGCAAGATACCATTCACGATTGCCTTTACAATTATCGGATTTGTTGCATACGGAATCGTATTGTCGAAGACTAGGTTTGGTTTGAAGGTCTACCTTGTCGGCGGCAATCCGAAGGCGGCGCATCTTGTTGGTATCAACCCAAAGAAAATAACTTACATATTGTTTATTAACTCGGGGATACTTGGAGGCGTTTCCGGTTTGATGCTGACCAGCCGGACGCTTCAGGGCAATGCACAGGCGCTTCAGTCGAATATGTTCACCGGCTTGACTGCGGCCATGCTCGGTGGCGTCTCATTCGGGGGCGGAAGCGGCGGCATGGGCGGCGCGTTTGTCGGAATGATGATACTCAACATGTTCAACCAAGGTATGGCGACGGTCAATTTCAGCCCGTACTGGACGACGATTCTATCGGGTTTGCTGCTTATTATTGCGCTCTTGCTTGACAATATAAACCAGCGCCGTGTTCAGAAAGTGAAGGTGTAATATTATGATTGCTTACTTAAAGCGGAATATAAAGACGGTCTGCCTTTTTGCGCTGTTCATAGTTATCATTATTGCAACGTACTGCGTGAACAACGCCTTTTTGAAGCCGCCTGTTATTCGCTACATCCTGAACAATATGACGGTTTCTGGCACAATGATGATCGGTATGGCATGCCTTTTGATGAGCGGTTCGATCGACCTTTCCACCGATGCCCAGGCGCTTCTCGGCATTGTCACATTCGCGTATCTGCTGAAGTATAATCCGGCGCTGCCGTGGCCGGTTGCATTTCTCATTTGTATTGTGATTGCGGTAGTGATCGGTTTGCTCCACTCGTTCCTCTGCAATAAGCTTGGATTTATGCCATTTATCGCAACAATTGCAACGTCGAGTGTGTACTCCGGCATCGCGACGGTATGGACGCAATCGGAAACGGTTAATATCGTGCGTACAAGTTTTACAGACCTTGCGACGACGGCCTTCCTTGGCGGGCGTCTGCCGCTCCTCTCGGTAATCATGTGTGCCATGATCCTGATTTACGGTTTGATGCTGATACATACGAGCTTCGGGCGAAGCATTTATATGTGCGGCGGCAATCGTATGGCGGCTCGGCTTTCAGGGCTTAATCCGGCGCGTGTGAGTACGATATTATTCATAAACAACAGCGTGCTGGCCGTTATCGGCGGACTTATGTGGGCGGCACAAAAAAAGATGGCGGCAGCAACATTCACAACTGCGATGCCGTCGATGACCGGTATGACCGCGGCGATTCTCGGCGGCGTGTCGTTTATGGGCGGCGGATCCGCGGGTCTCGGCAGCGCGTTCGTTGGGTTGCTGCTGCTGGATACGTTTACGCAATCGCTCAACTACTACCCGATATTCCAGGGGCAGCAATGGACGTGGCTGCAGACCGCGCTCGGCGGGTTAATCCTCATCGTCGCACTGATCGTTGACAACTACTCCGCACGGCGGCAGAAGCGGCAGCTTCTCGAAGAGCGCAAGCAGGCGATTTCAGGGAAATCCGTGAAATCCGCTTAATCAAGGCGCTGATACTGCGCTTTAAAACATAGAAATTAAATTTGGGAGGAAAATGATGAAAAAACTATTCGCAATACTTCTTACTGTGTGTATGGCTGTGACGCTTGCCGCCTGCGCCGGCGACACCAGCACACGCAATGGTACCTCGGCACAGCCTTCGGCGAACACAGATGCAAGCACACCCCCCACGGTTGAAACGATACCTACCGCACCGCTGACTGAAGAGGATACTGGCTTGGATCCCCTGGACAAGATAGGGTTCTACGATCCAGACTATGACTATTCGCAAAATAAAAAATTTAAAGTTGCCTATATGGTCCTTGGTATGACCGCATTCAACAATGACTTTGACAAGGCCTTTGAGCACTGGGCGAGTCTATCAAATGTTGATTACACCGGCATCTGGTCAGCGGCGGACAACGACAGCTTCCTTACGCAAATTCGTGCGTTCAAGGACCAGGGATACGACGGCCTCCTGATGGATCCGGATATGATGATCTATCCGGCGATTGCCGAGATTTGTGATGAAATCGATATGCAATGGATGGGCGGCATGGGCCAGGCGATGAAGTGGAAGGATGACGGATCACCCGACGGCCTTGTTCACCCCTACGTCGGACACAATCATTTTACCTTTGGTACCGCCTGCGCCAACAAGTTGCTTGATTATGCCGCTCAGACCTGGCCGGATGTCCCACTGTCCGATATAGGATATATGGCGATCGACATGGCGCTTTCTCCTCCGCTGCATCAGCGCGTTGAGGGCGCGATGCAGGCATGGGCGGAGGCCGGTGCGCCGAATGGCAATATGTTCATCGCTGATGTCGGCGGTGATATGACACTCGATGCCGCACAGAATGTCGCAATGGCTCAATTGACCACAAACGCTCAATACGATCACTGGCTCATCTTCGGTGTTGTCGACGACTTTGCACAGGGTGCGGCGAACGCCCTGGAAAACCTAGGCTTTGCGGATAATTCATGCGTTGCCACCGTCGGCGGGTCGATGCTGCGCACCGCTTGGGATGAAGGCCGCACGTCGGCCTGGCGCTATGCTTACAATACGCCTAACACCATTTACGGCGAGCCGATCTTTTTTGCCCTGTACGCTTTTATGAGCGGTCAGGCGACGCCGGAAACGATCTGGCCGAGCTGGGTCAATAAAAGTCCGGACAGCGTAGCAAATTTTGGTGATACATATGCCCAGCTGCTTCTGCCTTCTTACTGGATGGAATATGAAACATACAAAACTCTTTATGCCTGGGCGGACGTTTATGCACAGGACAATACGTTTGGGTATCCGAACGAAGGGATTACACGCGACCAGTACCCGTCACGCCTCGCAATTCCGGAAAGTTACCGGGGTTAATCCCACAAAGACACTTCGGGGGGCTTATCAGACACCTGAAAAAGCGGGCTTGTCGCAAAACGTTTTTTCAAAAACGTAGGGTGACAAGCCCTATTTTTACGAAAGTACAAAAGATACCCTCCGAGAAACAGAAAATACGGCTTCAGACCATGTTTTAGCAGACAGCTCCGCCCAGGACGACCATTCCACGTGAAAACTTTTAATTTTCACTTATGCGGTTTTAGGACTATGAAGATTTGTTCCGCAATTGGGAGTATAATCTCCCAGGATTGCTGTGCAAATTATATCTTTAACTCTATCTCAACCTTGTCATCAGTAATAAGCACCTTATTTATCACGGATTTTGCCACGGCCTTTTTCGTTTCAAGGTCGTAGCCGGCCCAGTTATCTATGTACTCCTGCAAATCGCGCTCGTTGAAATCGTTTCTGGTTTCGTTCCTCATGATATCGTTAATCTCAGTCTGTATCTTATACTTTTGCTTGTCCAGTTCGGCAATTTTGGCATCGATGTATTTAGCGGAAACGTCCGACATGTCAAGCAGTGAAGCGACGAGCTTTGAAATCTGTTCCTCGACGGTCACCAGCTGAGCTTTCAATGCGTCGAGCTTCTGGCTGTCAATGTTTTTATTGCTTTTGCCTCTTATTTTCAGCGTCCTGAGTTTTTCAAGAAGCTTCGCCTCAACGATTTCTTCAAGGTCTTTGATGTAAATCGTTTTCTTACGGCCGTAACATACGAATTTCTTGCGTCCGCCACAGGTTATGTACAGTAATTTCGCGCGTCCGCTGACCGCTGTCACAGCCAGGCCGCAGTAGCCGCATTTCATGAGGCCGGTCAGCCATGTAAGCGTCCCTTTGCCGCTATTTTTAGCGACTTGATTCTTCTCAGCTTTATACTGGCAGCGCAGCCAGGTATCGGCGTCAATTATGCCTTCATGGAGACCTAATGTAACGAAGCTTTTTGACAGGTCGGTAAATTTTGCCGTCGTTACACCTTTTCTCTCAGCATAGAGATAACACCCGTGTACACCCGTAAACTCGCTGACGTCGTTATTTATCTTGGCGCCTTTGTTCTTGAGAAAAAGATAAACATCCGCATTTGCACGGACGTAAGCGGGGTTTTTGATAAGCCGGCCGACCTGAACGTTGCTCCAGCTGTTGCAGTTGTTTGTCTTTATGCCCATGCCGTTGATTTTTTTCACGAGCTGGCCGAAAGCTATATCGGTATCCGCGTATTCCATAAAGAGCATTTTAACAATCTCAGCCTGCTCCTCATTGATTTCATATTTATACGTGTTGACATCGTTGTGTTTTGTTTTGACTTTTATAAAACCGTAAGGCGGACGCCCACCCAAGTACATGCCTTTTTCGCCCCGGGCGTAATAATTGTCTTTAATACGCATTTGAATCGTTTCGCGTTCAAGCTGCGCGAAAACCATGATAATGCCGAGCATCGCTTTCCCCATCGGGGTACTCGTGTCAAACTGCTCGTTACAGCTTATAAACTCAACGCGCCGTTTTTCAAAAACGTCGTATATCTGGGCGAAGTCAAGGAGCGAACGGCTTATTCTGTCGAGCTTGTAGACAACGACCTGCTCGATAAGCCCATCCTCAATGTCCTTCATCATTTCCTCGAACTGAGGACGATTCGTGTTGCTGCCGCTGTATCCCTTGTCTGAGTAAACTTTGGACGCAAGTGCCGACGAGGCAATAATTTTATAGCAGGTTTCTATTTGTGTTTCAATAGAAATGCTGTCCTTTTTATCCACCGACTGTCTTGCGTAAATGGCTATCATGATGGCACTTCCTCGGCATTAGATTCAGGTTCTGGTGTATGTAACAGTCTGCGTTTCTCTTTCCCAGAAAGACTTTTGACGATATCTTCTACGATTTTCTGTTCTTTTTCTTTATATTCCGCGTCCGATAATACCGGGCGTGTCGTAACGACTTTGAATCCATTTACAAAGTCAGTATTTTCAATGTGCTTTTTTGGGTTCATGCTGTCATTCCCCATTTCAGTACATTGTATTTCGCTGCTTCCACAATGATTCAGTTCTTTTTTCGCCTTGGGCTTGGACCTTTCCCGCCCGGCGATATGCGTAATTAAGGCGCCGCTGTTGTTTATAGCGGCTTCGCTGTTTGACTGGCTTAGGTGAGACATTCTAACCTCCTGTCACCTAAGCAGTACTTTGTGTTCGTGTTTGTTTTTTGCTTTCTAAAATTGAGTTAGCCGTGAATATTGTGTCTATCTCCTGTACTGCCGGAATTGAATTTTCTAAGACAAATGCCTATATAATAATTATGGCAGAAGACCTCAGATTAAGAATTTTTCGGCTTAAGGAACGAATATTACTATTTTTTACGACACCAAAGGGGCAGGTGAAATCACCCGCCCCTTTGGTGTACCACGTTATCTCGACTCAGACCGCTGCTACATTGCTAATTTACGGCGCATGACGTTTGCCCAGAGAATGTAAAGTGGGTCTTCCCAATAGTCGCAGCGACCGCGCGTGTTGCGGGAGACGATGGCAACATAAAGGGGAAGTATCTCCTTAACAAATTTCGAGAGCTCCCAGTCTGTATCCACCTTGTCAACCATGGTGAAAATCAAATTGTCGAGCAACTTACCATCCAGCAGTTTATGAGACGAGGTAGAAAGGCAGTCTATGTCCGGGGTTTCGTTTTCGCTCAACGAATCAACGATGCAGCTGACCTCGTAAATAATGTCGTTAAGGTCGTCAGGATTTTCAGCGAATTCCTCAGCTATGCGGGCCTCTCGAAGAACTTCGGCTTGTGTGAGCGCCCAGGTGCTTAATACCACCTCCCCGTCGTCAACGAGGGAGAGCAATTCCTTGTCAAGCCGAGTGCGCAGGGTAAACAGCAAATCTCCAATCAAGTTTTGAACAGCGATAAAGGGTAGGAATTCGCTGACCTCGGAAATTGCTTCGGCACAGATGAAAAAGTCTTCGAGGGGGCTTTCCTCATTCAAGCGATTAGGATACAGTAGACGAGCATCCTCACCTTCCACCTCAAGGAAGGACAAAGGAGCATATAATTCCTCTCCGGTCAGCCTGCGCATTATTACCCAAAACGAAAAGCGGAGAGCGGCCATAGCATCCTCCGGATGCTCTTTTTTGTATTCGGGAATGACCTCTGCAATTAGCTTGTCGGCAAGTCTCTCTTCCATGCTGCTGCTAATTGAGAACTCCATGTCGCCGCAGCCGGGAAAGGAATAATCCGAATCCGGCGCAGCGGTATGAACAAGCTTGAGGTATTCAAAATATGGAAGAGAAAACAAAGAGATGACCTTTCTCTCGTTTTCATGCGTATTTATTCGTTCTTGCTGCTGTTTTGCAAGACCGGCGAGTAAGGCGCGGGGCAGTTTGCCTGCTTTGTCGGAAAGCTCATGAACATACTCTTCCGCGATTTCAACGAGGGCCGCGCTGTTGGCCGAGGTTGCAAAATCGAAGGCAAGCTGCCTTTGCTCCGTGGGACGCTCTTTCTGAGCCTGCTTCATGTCGAGAAGATACTCACATAGCTCATTTAAGCTTCCCGGCGTATGTATGTGATGCGCAATTTCCAGGAGTTTGCTGTACTCGGGAGAAAGTCTGTACTTATGGTTGATATGGTTCACACTATGGTCCTCCTTGTAATATTGGGGTTTACTCTGTCTTACTTGATTGCATGTTCTCGCCATGTGCTTCTTCGGAGTCCTCGCCGGCCGCACCAACGATATCAGCCGAAGGTCTTGGCAAGACGCGGGGATGATAGGAGCGGTTCTGATGATGACGCTCGACACCGCGTGTTTTTCCGAGTACCTTCCCCAGCTGGTCCAAAAGGTTTTTGTTCTGCGGCAACGCAAGGAACTCGGCCAGCGGCGCCCGGAGCTCGACTTCGTCTTTATAGATGCGACGCTCAAGCAAGCATCGACGAAGTTGGGTGGCGAATTTGTTCCTCTCCCTGTAATCGGTTCCGTCAAGTTCGATGTAGTGGAGAAGGTCCAGCTTCATTTTTTCGATTTCCGCAAGTTTCTTAGAATATAGTTGATATTCCCGCACAATGTCGCGAAAGATATGGATGGCTTCCGCAAGCCTTTGGGAGATTACATAGTTCATTTCTCTCCCTCTTTTTGTTTTGATAAAGTGTAACATAATGCATTATAGTGTAATAATACACTGCAACAAAACAAATGTCAACACCCTGGCGCAACAAAATATTCTTGGTTGAAGAAATAGTTGCATTATAGTATAATTAAAATAAGAATCGTTCAGGAGGGTTAATATATGGAATCAGAGCGTCAAAACGAAATTCGCAATGAAGTTAAAGCATATATTGCCCGAAGCGGATGGACCATGACTGATATCGTAAAGGAAATGAATAAGACAAGGTCAAAAGAACAGCAAACTACAACCCAGAACATAACAAATAAGCTAACGCGCGGCACAATTAAATATAGTGAAATATTGGAAATAGCGCGGATTATAGGATACAAAGTTATTTGGGAACCAGAAGAGAAATAAAGAAAAACAGCACTCGAAATTATCCGAGCGCCATTGCCATCTTATTTAGAAGTTCATCAGTCTGGAGCAGATAGTGAGAGGTTCAACCTATAAAGAAAAGTCATTTGTGGTCTTACGTTTAAGGAGTTTAATATGAGTAATCTCATTCATTACCGTGATTATATCGGCAGTGTTGAATTTTCAGAGGAAGACAAGGTATTTCACGGCAAGGTTCTTGGCGTAAAGGATTTAATCTCGTTTGAAGGCGAGAACGTTTCCGGCCTTACTGAGGATTTTCATAGTGCGGTCGACGAATATATTGGGTTCTGCGAACGAAATGGAAAGCAGCCTTGAAAGCCATTAAAGGGCTCTTTTAACATTTTTATTTAACCTGATTTACATCGTGTGGCACCTTTCTTACTAACTTCTGCCATATTTTTATCCTTACCAGATATCACAACCTGGCGCGGCCTATTAATTCACGTCACCTTGGATACGACAAATAAAATGCCAAATTAATAATGCAAACGGCGCTCAGGTTTCTGAGCGTCATTTTTTATGGCATTTGCGCATTTATAACGAATCAAATATTAGGAACATACGGAATAACCACATCCACACCCTGTGGCTGCATCCACAAGGTGTGGATGCAGTTTCTATTGATAAAATATGAATAATATTCAAAAATAATAAATATTATTACGTTTTTCTTTTTGTTAAATACAACACTGAAAAACGCTTTGAAAAAGCGCCTGACCCCGCGTTCGACTGCGGGGGTCTCCGTAGGAATACAACCGGTGAAAAACATGATTTGCGGGGTGTTTTGATATGATTCGTGGGGTATTTCACTATGATTTGCGGGGTTGGCATTCCGACACCCCGCAAACCACCCTGAAATATAGGTCAAATATACCTGAAATCCAAAAAACCCTCAAAAACGGGCTCAAAACAGGTCTTTAAAAGCATTTCACTCGACCACTCACACTCCAAAATCGTATTTCACTATGATTCGCGGGGTATTTCACCTATATTTTGACCTGATTTGCGGGGTATTTGCCCTCCAAGAGGCAAAACTCCTTTTTCGTTTCTGTTTGCATGAATACTGTCTGCATATTCAACGACTACGCCCAATTTTGCCCACTGCCGCCGAGCCCGTTCCGGGGGAGGCGGCACATCGGGACCTAAAGCACTCCAGTTTTACCGGGTGTGCATATTTGCGCTCGGGAGTGAGCTACATAATTCTTGCGTTAGCAATAATTTGGAGCGAAGGGTGCGAGCGCATAATCGGTATTGTGCGGCCCACCTGTCAGCCAGCACATTTATGGCTTGTTATTTCGCAGACCCCATTGTCCCTCAATCTGACTACCCTACATTCCCTGCTGGTAGGCTATACTACACCGGAACCCCCTCGCCCCACTCACGATATTAGCAGGCTTATAAACAGGTGAAAAATGGGAAGATTAAGGACTTTCAAATAGCTATACATACTGTTAATAGTATATTTTTTGATTTTTCATTGCCTATATTTCGCTTCTGCGATATAATAAAACAAATACCACATTATTCCGGAGGAAATTCTCAAAATGAACGGAATGACAACAAAAGAAGCTGCCGAAAAATGGGGAATTACGCCGCGTCAGGTGCAGCTTCTGTGTGCCAAGGGCCGCATATACGGAGCCGCCCGTTTCGGGAATGCCTGGGTAATTCCTGCCGATGCGCAAAAGCCAAAAGATGGCCGGAGCGAGAAAAATATTGATAACTAACATTTAAATAAATCGACAAGGGAAGCGCACACATGATAACAGGCGAGCTGAAAAATAAAGTTGATAAACTCTGGGAGATGTTCTGGACTGGCGGTCTTACCAATCCGCTGGATGTCATCGAGCAGATTACATACTTAATGTTCATCCGTGACCTTGACCAAAGCGATAATACTCGGCAAAAAGAAAGCAGTATGCTGGGCATTTCTTATACAAGCATGTTTGCCGGTAAAAAACACCTGAAATGGACTGAGCTGCGGGACAAGCCGGCGGAAACCATGTATCAGACGATGCAGGGCGAAGTGTTCCCCTTTATCAAGGAACTCAATGGAAACAGCGGCACCTACGCCAAATATATGGCCGATGCTATCTTTAAGGTTCCTACGCCCCAGCTGCTGGAGAAAATCGTAACCGCCCTTGATGAGATGTATGATTTGATTGACAGGGTGCCGGATAAGCGGGACGCGAGGGGCGACCTGTACGAATATATGCTCTCCAAGCTATCTACAGCTGGTACCAACGGCCAGTTCCGCACGCCGCGGCATGTCATCCGCATGATGGTGGCGCTTTTGGACCTGAAACCCGATGATATCATCTGTGACCCGGCCTGCGGTACCAGCGGCTTTCTGGTTGCGGCGGGCGAATATCTGAAAGAGCATTATCTGGACGAAATTTTCTACAACAAAGAAGCCAAAACCCATTACGACAGCACGATGTTCACCGGCTATGACATGGACCGCACCATGCTGCGCATCGGCGCCATGAATATGATGACCCATGGTATCGCCAACCCGAATATCGTCTATAAGGACAGCCTGTCCGACCAGAACACCGATACGGGTATATACACCAAGATTATGACGAATCCCCCTTTTAAGGGCAGCTTGGACTATGACATTGTGGCTACCGATTTGATTAAGGTAACAAAGACCAAGAAGACGGAGCTGCTGTTTCTGGCGCTGATTCTTCGGATGCTGAAAAACGGCGGGCGCTGCGCCTCCATCGTGCCGGACGGTGTGCTGTTCGGGTCCTCTACGGCGCACAAAGCAATACGTAAGGAAATTGTGGAAAACCACCGGCTGGAGGCGGTCATATCTATGCCTTCCGGAGTGTTTAAGCCCTACGCTGGGGTGAGCGCCGCCGTCCTTGTTTTTACCAAGACCGGCGCGGGCGGTACCGACAAGGTTTGGTTTTACGACATGCAGTCGGACGGTTACAGCCTGGACGACAAGCGCGCGCCATTAGAGAAGAGCGACATTCCCGATATCATAGAGCGATTCCATGCATTGGATAAGGAAGAGGGCCGGGAACGTACCGAGCAAAGCTTTCTGGTTCCCATGGACGAGATTGTGGAAAACGGTTACGACCTCTCTATCAATAAATACAAAAAGAGCGCCTATGTGGAGGAGGAATACCCCCACCCGCTGGAAATCATGACGGACATCAATGAGCTTGAGATGCAGATTACCGCCGGATTTGCCGAACTGGAGGAGCTGCTCCATGGGTAAGTGGCAGATGGTACGGCTGGGGGATGTGTGTGACGTCCGTGATGGAACACATGATTCTCCCAAATACGTCTATGGCAGTGGTTATCCACTTGTTACATCTCAAAATGTAACCGATGGCTATTTGGATTTTACAAATGTTAATTTCATATCTATAAAAGATTATGAAATGATTGATAAACGCTCACATGTGGATAATGGCGATATCATTATGCCAATGATAGGAACAATAGGAAAGCCAGTTATTGTTCAGAAAACCATTGACTTTGCAATTAAAAATCTTGCTCTTATTAAATTTTATAATAACGATGTACTGAATAAGTTTATTTTTTACTATCTTAATAGTTCATCTTTCCTGCATTATGTTAATAACGAAAATAGGGGTGGAACACAAAAATTTTTATCATTAAAAAGCATAAGAGGTTTTCCCTTATTGTTGCCCTCGCTGGATGTCCAGCAAAAGATTGCCGATGTGCTGGACAAAGCCTCCGCGCTCATTGAGCTGCGCCGCGCCCAACTGGACAAGCTGGATTTGCTCATCAAATCGCAATTTGTTGAGATGTTTGGGGACCCGGTAATGAATCCAATGGGATGGAACACTGCAACGGTCGGAAACGTTTGTGCTCAAATAATAGGCGGTGGGACTCCATCAAAGAAACATCCCGAGTATTTTACTGGCCATATCCCTTGGGTAAGCCCAAAAGATATGAAATCACAGACAATATCGGATAGCATTGACCATATTACCGAAGAAGCCATCAATAATAGTTCAACAAAGCTTGTCCCCGCCAATTCTGTCCTTATGGTAATAAGGAGTGGCGTTTTGAAGCATGATTTACCATTAGCTATTAATACAGTACCGGTTGCTGTTAATCAGGATATGAAGGTATTTATCCCCAGCAAGCAAATAACTTCATCGTTCTTGTTGCAATTATTTAGTGCTCATGAACCATACTTGCTAAGTACTGTAAGAGCTGTCACAGCTGATAATATTGAGTTTAGTGTGATAAGAGATATGGTGATAATAGTTCCACCTATCATGAGGCAAAACCAGTTTGCGTCTTTCGTCCAACAGGCCGAAAAAACGAAATTAGCTATTCAGCAATCCCTATCTAAACTTGAACTTAACTATAAATCCCTGATGCAGAAGTGCTTTCGGGGCGAGATATTCTGACATCAATTGCGAGGTGACGTGTCCATGGGCACCAACTTTGATTTTCTGTTAAATGACCCGCAGTTTGAGCCCTTTGCCGAGGCGGCCGTCTCGGCGGAGCGGGTGCTGCCTATTTCACCTGCCCTGTGCGCCACCGCGTGCCGGGCGGCGCTGGAATTTGCAATCAAGTGGGTCTACAGTGTGGACAAGACGCTTAAAAGGCCTTACGAAGATAAGCTGGTTACCCTCATCAGCACAGAAGACTTCAAGGACTTGTTACCCAACGGCCTGTTTCCGAAGCTCACCTACCTGCGCAAGGTCGGGAACAACGCTACTCACAATCCCAAAAGCGTCAGCCGCGACCAGGCGGTGCTGGCGCTTCAAAACCTCCACAGCTTTCTGGATTTCGTCGCCTACTGCTACGGTAAAGACTACATAGAGACAACGTTTGACAAAGCTCTGCTGGAGGCAAAGCCCGAGCCTGAAGTCGTACCGGTCACAACCCCCGCCACCGAAGAGGTGGATTTCAAGACACTGCTTGACGAGAATTTCCCCAAGCAGGAAAAGCTCACCAAGCGGCGTATCGCCCAGTTGAAGCAGGGCTATACCGTGAAGCCCATGGATATGACCGAGGCCGAAACCCGCAGGGCCTATATCGACGTGATGCTGCAGGACGCCGGATGGCAGCGCGGGCCGAACTGGGTTGAAGAATATCCCATCGCGGAGATGCCCAACAAGTCCGGGAAAGGCGCCGCGGACTATGTGCTTCTGGGGGACAACGGCCTTCCGCTGGCCGTGATTGAGGCCAAGCGCACCAGCGTCAATGTGGAAAAGGGCCGCCAGCAGGCGGTGCTTTACGCCGATTATCTGGAGAAAAAGCTCGGCCAGCGGCCCATTATATTCATGACCAACGGCTACGAGACCCGTGTCTGGAGCGACAGATACTATCCGGAGCGGCTGGTTTCCGGCATCTACTCCAAACGGGACCTGGAAAAAGAGTTCAACCAAATGAAAAGCCGCGCCGCTTTGAGCGCGGTGCGGGTCAATGATAAAATTGCGGACCGCTATTATCAAAAGGAAGCCATACAGGCGGTGTGCGACGCGTTCGATCAGCGCAACCGCCGCAAAGCGCTCTTAGTCATGGCTACCGGCAGCGGAAAGACGCGGACCATTATCGCGCTGGCGGATATCCTAATTCGCCATGGATGGGTGAAAAATCTGCTGTTTCTGGCAGATCGCAACGCGCTCGTAACCCAGGCCAAGCGCGCCTTCCACAACCTGCTGCCCGACCTTTCCCTGTGCAACCTCACGGAGGGCAAGGAGGAGGCCAGCGCCCGCGCGGTGTTTTCCACCTACCAAACCATGATGAACTGCATTGACGCCACTCGGGACAAGCAGGGGGACCGGCTGTTCACGCCGGGCCACTTTGACCTGATTGTCGTAGACGAAGCCCACCGCAGCATTTACAACAAATATAAGGATATCTTTACATACTTCGATGCGCTTCTGGTGGGTCTGACGGCTACGCCGAAGGATGAAATCGATAAGAACACCTATGGAATTTTCGACCTGGAGTCCGGCGTGCCAACCTACGGCTATGAGCTTTCGCAGGCGGTAAAAGACGGTTATCTCGTGGATTTTCTGTCCATTGAAACGGAACTGAAATTCATGACCACGGGGATTTCCTATGAGGAGCTTTCACCGGAGGAGCAGGAGGAATATGAAAACACCTTTACCGATGAGGACGGCAATCTGCCGGAATCCATTGATTCCAGCGCTCTCAACGAAAGGATTTTTAACAGCGATACGATAAAAAAAGCACTGCACGTCCTGATGACACACGGTCAGCGGGTGGAATTCGGCGAGAAAATCGGCAAGACCATCATCTTTGCGAAAAACCACAATCACGCAGAAAAGATACTTGAGGTGTGGAATAATGAATTTCCCGATTATCCAACCCACTACACGCGGGTAATCGATAACTATACCAACTATGCGCAAAGCCTGATTGACGATTTTTCCGATAAAGAAAAATTGCCTCAAATAGCCATTTCGGTGGACATGCTGGATACCGGCATCGACGTTCCTGAGATTCTGAATCTGGTTTTTTTCAAGCGAGTCATGAGCCGCGCCAAGTTCTGGCAGATGATTGGCCGGGGCACCCGCACCTGTGAGGGCCTAATTGACGGCAAGGACAAACCGCAGTTTTATATTTTTGATTTGTGCGGCAATTTTGACTTTTTCCGTCTTCATGCCAAAGGACGCGAGGCTGGAACGGTCAGCACGCTGCAGGAGCGGATGTTTAACATCAAGCTCGAAATGGCATACAAACTGCAGGAGATTGCTTTTCAGACTGATGCGCTCAAAGCCTACCGTAAGGAATTAGTGCAGGACTTGGCGGCGCAGGTCAGTGCCCTGCCGCGAGACAATTTCGCCGTAAAGCAGCATCTGCTCGTGATTGACAAATTTAAGTCCGAGGATGATTTCAACGCTCTAACCTATGAAAATACGCTGCAAATTGCCGAACATATTGCTCCGCTTGTATCGCCAACGAGCGAGGATATTTCAGCAGCCAGATTTGATATGCTGATCTATCAGATAGAGCTGGCTATGCTCGCACAAAAGAGCTGTAAACGAGCAAAAAACGATGTTATCCGAAAAGCAGCAGAGCTTTCCAAATTCGGAACCATCCCGGCTGTCGCCCGGGAGCAGGAGCTGATTGAGCAAATCGTACATAACGCGTTGCTGGAGCGGGCCGGTATTTCGGATTATGAGGAGATCCGCAAAAAGCTGCGGGGCTTAATCAAGTTCATTCCCGAAAATGAGAGGATTCGCTACGACACCGACTTCACCGATGATATCCTGTCAATGGAATGGAACGAGTCACAGCTGGACAACGACGATTTGGCTAATTACAAGAAAAAGGTTAACTACTATATCCTTCAACACCAGGATATCCCGGCTATTGCAAAGCTGAAGGGGAATCAGCCCCTCACACCGGAAGACGTGAGCACACTGGAGGAAATTTTGTGGGGCGAACTGGGCACCAGAGAACAGTATGACGCGCAGTACGGCAAAACGCCGCTGGGCGAGCTTGTGCGCTCTATTGTTGGGCTCAGCCAGAAAGCGGCTAACGAGGCCTTCTCCCGCTTCCTGAACAATGTTGGACTCGACAGCCAGCAGATGTATTTCGTCCGGCAGGTGGTCAATTATATCGTGAAAAACGGCATGATGAAAGACCTGTCCGTATTACAGGAAAGCCCCTTTACCGATATGGGCAGTATCAGCGAGCTGTTTGACGATGTGGCGGTGTTTATGGATTTGCGGGTTGTGATTGAGAGTATTAATAAAAATGCATTGGTGGCGTAGGTGAAATGCCAAATAAGACGTTATTTCTTTTTGGTATTTGGAAAGGCTTAGGTAAATAATGCAGTTAAGGAGACTTTAAATGGCTGGCTATTTTTCTTTTACTACTGCTGAGCAAAAATATCTCGATGAAGTTAACAACGCAAATAACACTATATTATCACCATATGCTTCTCACAATGCAAATGCTTGTCGTGTAAAGAGACATATGCCAAGATTTGATATAATTAGACCACCTTATTCGTATGATGTTGACTGCATCATTCATAATCCGCTGTATAACAGATATGCAGATAAAACACAGGTGTTCTCATTTTACAGAAATGATGATTTAACGCGACGCGCACTTCATGTCCAATTTGTATCAAAAATCGCGAGAACAATCGGTCGGGGATTGCGACTTAATCTTGACCTGATTGACGCAATTGCACTTGGACATGATATGGGGCATACTCCATTTGGTCATAAGGGCGAGACTTTCTTAAGCGAAAATTATCAATCGGGAACTCGTACACGAGGCGGAATTGTAAGATATTTTAATCATAACGTTCATAGCACACGCATTTTCCGCTATATTCTGTAATCAAATCTGACGCTGCAAACGCTTAGCGGGATTCTCTCACATAACGGAGAAAAAGTCTGCAAGGAATACGCTCCTTCAGATTTAAGCTCTTTTAAAGAGTTCGATGACATTTTAGAGAAATGCTATCTTAGCGATGGCTTTCACAAGTTGCTTCACCCAAACACTTTGGAAGGCTGCGTTGTGCGAGTCAGCGACATGATTGCATATGCAGGCAAGGACCGCCAGGACCTATACAAAGCGAAGCTGATAACAAAAAAGAAATTCGAGGAGAAGCGCCTAATTGGTACGGTTAACAGTGATATAATTTCAAATGTTGTTGTTAATCTTATTAAGAATAGTATCGATTCCCCATCACTTAACATGGATGAGGAAGTATTTACTGACCTTAAGGATTTAATTGATGAAAACAACGAAGTTATATATCAGAATGAGCTGTTAAATGAACCATATAATGAAGTTGTGCGCCCGCTAATGACTCTATTATATGATAGACTTATTTACGACATCGAAAGCAAGGACTATGAATCTCCTGTGTTTAAACACTATTTGAACGACGGTATACAAGGTAGTATTTATCGAGAACCGAAGCATCGATATATTATTGCCTCGTCGGATGACATAGTCACAGATTTTATTGCCAGTATGACAGATGATTATTTTATAGATATTTGTAAATTTCTTCAACTAAATAACGAGATAGTTAAGAAACTTAGGTATCATGAATATTTTTAATGATGAAAAAACAACTAAGGGCGGTCGACCCGCAAGCATATTGAACAAGGCCTTAGAAGTGAATATTTTATATATTGAATTGAGTATAATCAATCCAAAATTTGGGTATTACATGGTATTCCGAGATTAGCAGATGAAATTCGATAGTGTCATATAGACGATGCTATAGAGAAAAACGGCAGGGAACTTGAAGTTCCCTGCCACCTTCGAAAGTTCTTTTACGCCACAGAGTACTCTTTCCACGGAATCCTGCCAATGGAAACTTGTGACAGAAAGTTAACGATATCTTTTCTACCGTAATAAGTGGGTACTCCTCTCGAATCTTGCGCCATCAGAATAATCGGGATTCTTCCAAAGGCGCTATATCCGAAATTCTGCATCTGCGCTTTATCATTTGCGCTTTGCAGGACATAGGGCTTAACGATAACTATCCCGAAAGTCACGCCTTGCTCTTTTATAACAGCCCCTTGAAATCTCATTGTCTCCACCCTAACCTTTAGGCGGAAAAGGGTCGTTCCCATGACTGTCGCGAGACTGGATACGCCCGTCCGCTCCGTGAATAAAAAACTCGGAGTTCTGGTTCTGGCTGACAGTTCGACCATAATCGACAGCAGGTTGCTTGGTATCGAAATGTTTAATGGCTCGCTCCCCACCACCGACTTTAACGTCCCAACCGCCGTCGGGATTGTGTACTATATGATGTGTTTTCATAATAATTAACCTCATATCTTAAAATTCTATACGGTAATTATTTGACAAACCTCTTGTAAATCTTCCATAAATAAAGTAAAATGCCAACAGATGTGAAAGTGCGTCGTGGGTGTGGTAGCCCAAGATTCACAAGAAGAGCGCCTGACTACGAAATTACCGACCGTAGTCATGTTGTTCTACCGGGAAAGGTCGTTTATAACGGCCTTTTTTCATTTCTTGCATCCCACATACAACACATCCTTTCTTGCAAGGCCCAGCGGTGGTAGGCGCCACGACCTGCAACTTTCTATATGTTGTGGATAACTTCGACGGGAATGTTATCCAACTACAGTATAGAGTATAAACGGATATATTTGGATTGTCAAGCTATAATGTTAAAATAATTTGACACAATTCGTAATCTTGTGAACATATTTGAGCTGAGATGTCTAATTTGTTAAATATGTCAATTGATAAAAATAATAAGAGTTGTATACTAATGTTATAAAATAATGTACAAGAGGGGGGTCTGTATGGAAGTAGCAAAAGTCATAGCCGAAAACCTTCAGTATCTCCTTGATGATAGAAAGATATCTGTAACCGAGCTTGCAAACCATCTTGGAGTATCTCGGCAAACTATGACAAATTACCTTAAAGCGGTATCCGTAATAAATATCGAACAATTGGACTGTATCGCAAAGTACGTTAACGTTTCAGTAGAGCAGTTACTAACAAAACGAACCCGTGACGAACAGCCAGTGTTATTGTTTAGGACTGCACTTAATTATAAAGAATCTATTAATGAGATACAGGAGATGATATTAAAGTACTTAAGTTGTTACGAAGACCTGGCGCGGTTGATTAATAAGAATATTTACTATTTTCCAGAGCAATACAATCTTTCACTTACAAATCAAAATAAGGTTATTGATATCAATTACGAGTGTCAAAATTATTTTGACCCCAAGCTTAAAATTGATGAGAATTTAGATAGAGATATCGGGCGAATCGCCGAGGAACAACGTCGCTTACTCGGGTTGGGTGATAACGGAGCTATTTCGCTAATTTCTGCACTTACAGCCAGAGGCGTCAATGTTGTCTTCTTGGATATGAGCAGTTCAGAAATATCAGGTTTATCTATTTGCGATGAAATACGCGGCTGTTATATATTTGTAAATACAAATGATGCTATTACTGTTGAGCGACAATTATTTACTGTTGCTCATGAATTTGCTCATATTCTTTTACATCGACCAGTATATAAACGCAAGTTGAGACAATCATCAGAAAACGGAGAAAAGAAAAACTTACTTGATTCCATGGCAGATTGTTTTGCTGGCTATTTGTTATGTCCCAAAGGTATTTTATCTGCTTATGAGAGCTTATTCCAAAATGTTAGAAATGACCTTAATGGAGTTTATAAAATAGCTGTATCGTTGAAATTACAACTGCAGATAAGTTTACAGTCTCTCTTGATGGGGCTGAAAAAATACGGATATATTAATAACGCTGTTGTGAGTGAATATTATAAAATTGTAAAAAGTGATAATACTGACCGTAATGAACCACGTTCAATTAAAAATGACCCCATATTGGGAGAAACGTTTATCAGAGAAAAGGATGCTGGTATACAAAGCATGTTACAAATTGCCCATTATCAGGGTAAACTTGAGGATGTTAAAGGTAGGGAAATTAAGACATATTTTAGCTGTCTGAATAATGAAATGAAGAATACGATAAGCAAATGGTCGAAAGAGCAAATAGATATTACTGAGGAACTCAATACATATTAGAAGAGAACGAACGATGCATCTTGTTATCAACAAATATACCGTTTAATTTTCAAATACAAGTTGACTGTTGGATGTCGTCGTATAAAGTTTATAGGTTGTCGGGGATAAAATCCCCGTGGGAATGTTGCTATACCCACACCAATACGTTACTTATGGTCATTATCTTGGCATTTTTAAAGTTTTTAGCAATGGGTTTATATGAGCGAAAGAGCAAAGGAGTGATGCTTATGAATATAACCACTTTTACTGCGGCATTACTCGATACAATTTGGTCTATAAGTATTAGCTATTTGGGGATTAGCATATCCCCGAGAGCTTACAAACAGAGCTTGCATTGCACACAACCAGTAAGTGCAATTTTTACTCTTTGTATCCCTTAGAAGTGATTTCAAAATATGAGGGCGTATCTAAACTGGCATAGCAACAGTTAGACACGCCCTTTTGGTTTACTTTTATAACCTTCCGGTCCAAAAGCGTCGGCATCCAACGCGTCAGATTGAGATAGAACAGCTTGCGCATCCGGGCGTTCTCCTCGGTATCCTCCTCAAAGGCCGGCACCTCGGACAGCGCTTCATTATACCGGTCGGCCACGTAATCAAAGGGGTTGATCCGGTCCAAAAGCTCGGGGGAGAAGAGCTTTACGCGCGCGTCCAGACGCTGGGACCACGGGAAGGTATCCTTCTGCGCCTTCCGGTAAAACCACGGGTAGCCGCCGAATACCTCATCGGCGCACTCGCCAGAGAGCCCCACTGTGGCAAACTGCTTGATAAACCGGCTGAAAAGCAGCAGCGAGGAATCAATATCGGCCATGCCGGGCAGATCCCGGGCCAGTACTGCCGGGAAAAGCGACTCCACAAGGTCCGGCGTGTCAACCCAGAAATTGCGGTGCTCCGTGTTTAAATGCCAGGAAACAAGCTTTACCCACGGTGCGTCGGGGTTGGGCTGGAACTCGCCGGCCCGGAAGTTTTTGTCGTTGTCGATATAGTCGATGGAAAACGTCCGGATGGATTCCTGCCGCTCCTCCCGGTAGACCTTGGAGGCGATGGCGGCGATCGTTGAGGAATCCAGCCCGCCCGATAAAAGCACGCACAGCGGCACGTCGGACACGAGTTGCCGTTTGACGGCGTCAAACACGAGTGAGCGAACCTGCTCCGTTGTGGTGTTAAAGTCATCGGTGTGGCGATGGCTCACGAGAGACCAGTATTGCCGGACACGCCGGCCCTCGCGGTCCAGCGTGAGGCACCAGCCGGGCCGAAGCTCCGATATGTCGTTAAAAACGCCGTGCCCCGGCGTTCTCGCCGGGCCGAGGGCAAATATTTCCGCCAGTCCTTCGCCGCTAACCCTGGGCGAAATATCGGGATGTGCCAACAGCGCCTTGAGCTCGGACGCGAATCCAAACATACCGCCCTTATCGCTGAAAAACAGAGGCTTGACGCCGATGCGGTCACGCGCCATGAAAAGCCGTTCGTTTTTCTCGTCCCAGACGGCAAAGGCGAAGATGCCGTTGAGCTTATCCACACAGTCCTCGCCCCACTCGGCGAAAGCGTGCAGCAGCACCTCCGTGTCGCTCCAGCCCTCAAACGCATGGTCCTTCGCCAGCAGCTCGCTGCGGATATCCTCCGTATTGTACAGCTCGCCATTATAAACAATGATATATGTAGTGTCGCCGCGTTGCCACCGCATCGGCTGTCCGCCGCCCGACGGGTCGACGACGATGAGCCGCCGGTGTCCGAGCGCGGCGTGCCCGGATAAATAGTACCCCTCCGCGTCAGGCCCCCGGTTTGTCAGTGTTTGGACCATCCCGGTCAAAACGGGCTGTGCATCCTTCAGGTTCGCCGAATAATCAATCCAGCCGGCTATACCGCACATAGAAACCTCCTCAAGAATTACGTCCCGACAAACGCGTTATCAGGACGTCTTTGACTACTTTCATTCATATACAGTATATGAACGCGTTATGGCAATCGTTCTGTTAAACCGATACAGGACGACGAGTTTTACCGGGACGACGGAAAGATTGACAACGCAACCGGTCGGTGCTATGATTTAAATGTAATTAAATAGTTACCGCGCCGTACAGTCTAAGGGCTAAGCCTATGACTTTATGGCCTGAGCACCAGCAAACAGATACTTTGCTGTGATCACGGGGCCGCTATTGGAAACAATTCGACCTTCACATTTTGAGAAGGAAACAGTGTTGCGCTATACGGCGCAAGAACGGCATGCTGACGCGGCCTGTTTTGCCTACTCAAAACAGGTTGCTTTTTATTTTAGGGAAAACGATTTTTACGCATAGCGAAAGCTTTTCATCCTGTGGCCGGGTCATCCTGATAAGACGGATACCCGGCTGTACGAGTCGTTTCCTAAAAACAAATCGAGCCCCCGGCCGCGGCGTAAACCCGCGGCGGCTGGGTACAATGAACAAGGATGACCGCCGGGGTAAACGCCCGAAGCCGGATGTTGCGCCCGAATCGGAATGATCGGGTACTGATACTGTTGGATGTGATTTTAACAATGCTTAAAAATATTGACGTTGAAAAAGCGCTTGAAATGCTTTGTGAGCTGCCCGTTACGCGCGGGACCGAGGCCGTCCCGCTAAGCAAGGCGCAGGGCCGTGTCCTGTCGGATGACATCACGGCGCGCCTTTCCGTGCCGCCGTTTGACCGCAGCCCCTATGACGGCTACGCCGTGCGCGGCGAGGACACTGCGGGTGCGTCGAAAGCCCGGCCCGTAACCTTGAAAATTACGGAGGAGCTTCCGGCGGGGAAAGCGCCGACCATTGACATCACGCCCGGATTTGCCGCGAAAATCCTAACCGGCGCGCCGATCCCGAGGGGCGCCAACGCGACAATCAAATATGAGGAGACTTCTTTTACAGATACGGACGTGACGATTTTTGAGTCCGTTGATACCAATACCAATATTGTGCACGCCGGGGACGATGTGATGGCGGGCACGACTATTTTCAAGAAGGGCACGCAAGTCACAGCACCGATGCTTGGAGTCCTGGCCAGCCAGGGGCTTGATACGGTACCTGTCTATAAAAAGCCGGTTATTATGATCCTCAATACGGGTACGGAGCTTGTCGAGGTCGGCCGGCCGCTGCCGCCGGCGGCGATCTATAACAGTAACGTTTACACCTTGAGCGGGTATCTGTGCGATATGGGGGCCGAAGCGGCGAATGCCGGCGTTGTCGAGGACGACCCGGATGTGATTGCCGCCCGGATATCTAAAGCGCTCGAAGCGGCCGACATGGTTATTACAACAGGCGGCGCGTCCGTCGGTGACTACGACTGGGCCGTGACCTCGGCGGAAAAGCTGGGCGCGGAGGTTCTGTTCTGGAAAACGAAAATGAAACCGGGCGGCTCGCTGATGGCGGCTGTGAGTGGCGGAAAAGTCATACTCGGCCTGTCCGGCAATCCCGGCGCGGCCGTGCTGAGCCTCATGCGCATAGCGCTGCCGTATATCCGCAAACTGTGCGGCTATGAAACACTGCGGCTGCCGGTTGTGGATGTTTGCCTCAAGGAACCTTTTACGAAGGAAAGCCCGAAGCTGCGTTTATTGAGAGGCCGGCTTGAGATTCAGGACGGCAAGGCCTGGTTTGTGGAAAACGAGGGCCAAGGAAACGGCGCCGTCTTTTCGCTCGTCGGGTGCGACCTGCTCGGGGAGATCGAGCCCGGCGCATCCCCGCTGGCGGCCGGGGCGGTTATCAAAGCCTATCGCTTATAACCCAGTTGTTAAAACCTGTGGGCGTTTACAGAACATAATCCTAACGGGCGGTATGCCATCCGTGGGAGAGAAAGAGAGTCAGATGCTTTAATGAATGACAGATTTGGAAGAGATATATACTATCTTCGGCTGTCCGTAACAGATCTCTGCAACCTGCGCTGCGTGTACTGCATGCCGGAAGAAGGCGTTGAAAAACGGCGTCACAGTGAAATACTGTCCGTCGAGGAGATCGAGGAGATCGTCCGCGCGTCGGCTGAGTGCGGCATACGTAAGGTCCGCGTCACAGGCGGCGAGCCGCTCGTGCGCCGTGGGATTGTCGACATCTGCCGGAGCATCTCAGCGATTCCAGGCGTTGAGGAGCTGGACATGACGACAAACGGCGTGCTCCTGCCGAAGCTGGCGGTCGAGCTGAAAAAAGCCGGCGTCAAGCGGCTTAATATCAGCCTGGATACGCTGAATCCAGATAAATATAAGCACATTACGCGCTGCGGGAATCTGGATGAGGCGCTGCGGGGCATTGACGCCGCGTTTGAGGCCGGCTACGATATGATCAAGATCAACACGGTGCTCATCGGCGGCGTCAACGATGACGAGATACCGGCGTTTGTAAACATGACACGGGATAAAAACATACATGTACGCTTCATTGAGCTGATGCCTATCGGCGAGAGTGCCGAATGGAGCCATGAGCGATTCATCAGCAACAGCTGTGTACTGGAAAAAATACCGCAGCTTGAGAAAGCTGGATCCTCCGGCGTAGCGCAGCTATACCGCCTGCCGGGTGCCTCTGGTACGGTCGGGCTCATTAGCCCCATCAGCTCGCACTTCTGCCCCACGTGCAACCGAATTCGCATCACGGCCGACGGAAAGCTCAAGCCCTGCCTGCATTCGGCCGACGAGGTCGACCTGCGGGGACTGCACGGCGAAGCGCTGGTGGATACGATCTCGCAAGCCGTTGGTGCAAAGCCGCTCCGGCATTTGCTGGATGAAAATGATAAAAGCTTCAGCCAGCGGAATATGAACGCGATAGGAGGCTAGCGATATGTCGGAACTGACACATTTTAATGACGAGGGCCGGGCCCAAATGGTCGACGTCAGCGAGAAAGCCCCGACGCTGCGCACCGCGACGGCGGCCGGTACGGTTCTGCTCAATGCGGAGACTTTTGCGCTTGTGGAGGCCGGCCGCATCAAAAAAGGCGACGTACTGGCAGTAGCCCAGGTGGCGGGGATTATGGGAGCCAAGAAAAATTCCGAGCTGATCCCCATGTGCCATCCGCTGATGCTGACGGGCGTTGACATTTCATTTGAGTTGGATCAGGAAAAAAACGCGGTTTATATCAGCGCCACTGTCCGCTGCAAGGGCGAAACCGGCGTTGAGATGGAGGCGCTGACGGCCGTCTCGGTCGCCGCGCTGACGATTTACGATATGTGCAAGGCTGTCCAGAAGGACATCACTATCGATAATATCCGCCTGCTGACAAAAAGAGGCGGAAAAAGCGGAGATTATAAAAGAGCGGAGGACAATGCATAATGGCTGAAGTAACAGCTGTTTGTATCAGCGATAAAAAAGGCGTACAAAAAATCCCTGTGCCGGAAATCGCCGTCAAAATAAACCACGGCATCGAGGGCGACGCACACGCCGGCGACTGGCACCGCCAAGTCAGCCTGTTGGGTGAGGAGAGCGTGGACAAGCTCCGGCATCATTTCCCGGACCTGCCGGCCGGCGCGTTCGCGGAAAACATCCTGACCAGGGGAATTACCCTGTATGAGCTGCCCATCGGTACGAAGCTGCGCGTCGGCGGCGCGCTTTTAGAGGTTACGCAGATCGGTAAGGAGTGTCATCAGGGCTGCGCCATCCGTCAGGTGACGGGAGACTGTGTTATGCCCCGGGAGGGCATCTTCGCCATCGTTCTGGAAGAGGGTACCATCAAGGCCGGAGATACGCTGAAAATCGCTCAGTAAGAGCCTTCCGGCAAGATAACATAAAAATTCGCCGGTAAAACGGGCGAAGTGGGGTAAGTATGAGGAAAATCAAAGTTGAGGACGCCGTCGGTCAGACGCTGTGCCATGATATGACGGGCATTGACGCGGCCGGTACGAAGCGGACCATGTTTAAACGCGGCCAGATTATTGCCGAGGAAGACATCCCGGCACTGCTCAATATCGGCAAAAGCCATATTTTTATCTGGGAGCCGGACGCCGACGAGGTCCATGAGGACGACGCGGCGCTCGCGCTGGCAAAGGTCATCTGCGGCGAGAATCTGAGCTATAACGATCATCCGTCAGAGGGAAAGATCCAGATTACAGCCGCGGCGGACGGACTTTTTGCCATTGACCGCGAGGCGCTTAAAGCTATTAACAGCGTAGACGACTATACGGTTGCCTGCCTGATGAACCATACGCGGGTATCCGCCGGCCAGAAGCTGTGCGGACTTCGGATCGTCCCGCTTGTGACGAAACGGGCCAATGTGGAAAAAGCCGTGCAGCTTGCCGGAGCAAACACACCCGTCCTGACAGTTCTGCCGTTTAAGCCGCTGCGCTGCGGCATCGTTATTACGGGCAGCGAGGTCTATTATGGGCGCATACAGGATAAGTTCGAGCCGGTCATGACGAAAAAGCTGAAGAGCTACGGCGCGAAGATCCTCGGCGCGGTCAAGTGTCCGGACGATACGGATATGATTATCACGGCGATCCGCGAGTTCAAAGAAAAGGGCGCGGAGCTCATCCTGCTCACGGGCGGCATGTCAGTCGACCCGGACGACGTCACGCCGACAGCCATCCGCCAGTCGGGCGCAGAGCTTGTGACCCAGGGCGTCCCGATGCAGCCGGGCAACATGCTCACAATGGCGTATCTGGACGGCACCCTGCTCATGGGTGTGCCCGGTGCGTCCATGTATTTCCCGACGACGAGCCTCGACGTATTTTTACCGCAGGTATTTGCGGGCCTCACAATATCGAAAGATCAGATCGCCGGCTATGGCGAGGGCGGCTTCTGCCTCGGCTGCGAGACGTGCCGGTATCCCAACTGTTATTTCGGTCATGGAATTTAACGGGGGTAAACTTTATGTATACAGCTGCAGTCATCACGGTCAGTGACAAAGGCTCTCAGGGCCTGCGGGAGGACACGGGCGGTCCGCTCGTGGCGGAGATGCTAAAGAAAGCGGGATTTGACGTGACGCATACCGTCATTGTTCCCGACGAGCAGCCGGAGATTGAGCGCGCGATTATCCACTGCGCGGATGATATGGATATCGGGCTTGTGGTGACGACGGGCGGTACGGGCTTCTCCCCGCGGGATGTCACGCCGGAAGCAACCATTGCTGTTTGCCAGCGTATGACGCCGGGCATCCCGGAGGCCATGCGTTACGAGAGCCTGAAGATCACGAACCGGGCCATGCTCACACGGCAGCAGGCCGGGATCCGCGGCCAAACGCTTATCGTCAACCTGCCGGGCAGCCCTAAAGCTATTCGTGAAAATTTCGCCGTCTGTCTGCCGGCGCTTGACCACGGCCTTGAAATGCTCCGCAATAAGCAGGGTGACTGCGCGCCGCCGGAAAAATAAAATTTGCAGTGTTTGCATTATAGCGTGTCGAAAAAGCATTTTGTTTTTTTCTGCAGCCTGAACCGGACTTTTTGGAAAAGTCCGGTTTTTGTTTGTAAAAATAGAAACAGCACAGTATTTTGCGGAAATTCTTTTTGGAATCGGATACGGCGAATCGCTCATAATAATAAAGAAGCGAGGTGTTTTTTATGAAAGAAACAAAACGTCAAAATAAAAATAAGAATAAACCTGAAAAGGAATTCGGCTTTGAGCAGAGTGTCAAGCCGGACTGCCAGAGCCAGAACGTCAACCACAACACCAAAAAAGTATCGCTCGGCCCCAATACAAATCGATAAGGCACGCTGCGTGGGAGGTATAAATGAGCAAAGGCAATCAGAAGCACAGCCGTAAAAGTGATAAGAAGTCGGATGGAAAATTCAAGTCCAAAAATATTAAGCATGACCCGAATGCCGAGGGTGCGCGAGCGGTTTTCGGCCTGAAAAACGATGAAGACGGCCAATGAGCCGCACGTCCAGGCGGACCGCCGCTTTTTTGAGCAGGTTGAGTTTTATCTGATGACGGACCCTGAGCCGTCAAAATTTATCCAGGCTCTTTCGCAAACGCCGGATTTTGACAGGTATCCCTTTTCAATGCTTTTAAGGCTCAGGACGACCGACCAGTCGCCCAAGCATCATCCGGAGGGCAGCGTGTGGAATCACACGCTTTTAGTCGTGGATGAGGCGGCCAAGCGGCGGCAGGACAGCCTGAATGCCAGGGTATTCATGTGGGCCGCGCTCCTGCACGATATCGGTAAGCCCGATACGACAAGGAAACGAAACGGGAAAATAACGGCGTACGAGCATGACGCCGTGGGTGCGAAGCTCACGCGGTCGTTTTTAACGGCGTTTAAGGAAGAGCGAAAGTTTATAGACAAGACGGAAGCGCTTGTCCGTTACCATATGCAGGTTTTATATTTCGTTAATAACCTGCCGTTTCAGGATATCAAGGGTATGAAGCGCCAGACGGATATCCGGGAGGTCGCCCTTTTGGGCCTGTGCGACCGGCTGGGACGTACCGGCGCGGACCGCCAAAACGAAGAGGATCAGATTAAACGGTTTTTGGCGCTTTGTGAAGGCGCGTGAAAGGAGACACATGGCAAAAGCAGGCATGAGGCGGCCGGACCCCTCCGAGCCGCACGGAACAGAAAGCAATCGCATCACGCATTTTAAGAAGAACACAGTCAAGCCCGTGCCTGAGATTCAGGGGAAAGCAAAATTCACCAAGGAAAAGGCCGGGTCCCTGACCGTTGACGAGCCTAACGAACAGACTTAACAGCATCAAACGGGCTATGGCAGTCCGTTGAAAGGAGCAGTAATATGCCGAAAGACAGCCAGCCGGACAATAAAAAAGCACGCAAGGAAAAAGCCAACGGCCAGACGCCGCTGACGGCTGAAAATCAAAACGACAACCGCAACGCGAAAAAACAATCCATTAGAGGAAACGATGTGTGACTGTTGAAAAACTTACCGCTGCTGGCCTATAAAGACAGAATAACGTCCTCCTGCGGACAGATACTAAATACGTCAAATATATCCGGAGGATTTGAAATATGTCAAACAGTGAAATTCAAAAAAAACTGAACAGCCTTAAAATGGAAGCGGCGGCCGAGCTGGGCCTGACGCAGTTTGTCAAGGAAAACAACGATCATTACAAGGGCGATGTACCGTCCAAAATCAACGGTGCGCAGGGTGGACCGATCGGCGGCCTGATGGTGAAGAAAATGCTGCAGACCGAGCAAAACAAAATGGCAGGGATTTGAGTTATGGCAGATAAAGATAAAGATATTGAGCTCGACGATGTAAAGGAATATAAACCGAAAAAAAGAAAAGCCCGGTTTATGGACAATTACAATCTGTCTCCGCTGGCCTCGGCGGGACTCCTGCGCAAGGATGACATCGACGTGAACGATCTGGACAACGGCGTTATGCTTTCCACATCGGAAATCATTGACTTCTCGGAGGGTACCGATTCCTGGACAAGCAGTCACTGAACGTAAAAACACGCTAAGGCGGTTGCCTCAGCGTGTTTTTTATACATAAAGCGGGCCTATTTGGCGTCTGTGTCCTTGAGATGCGGTGCCAGCGGCATTTCCCACGCGTTGTGGTCGGTGTGCAGCAGCTCGTGCACACGATGGACCATTTCACTGCCGACAAAGCTGTCGTACATGGCGCTGACCTGCGTGTTTTCGTGCGAGAAACGCAGGGATGACTTCTGGTCCAGGCCGTACAGGCTTTGGCCTCGAAGCTGCGTCATTTCGCGGTCCATATTGATCGGCTGTCCGCCGCCGCCGATACAGCCGCCGGGGCAGGCCATGACCTCGACAAAATCGTATTGCGCTTCGCCCGCCCGGATGGCTTCGACGAGCTTTCTGGCATTGGCCAGCCCGCTGGCGACCGCGACCCGGACTGTTTTACCCTCGATATCAAAGGTTGCCTCGCGCCAGCCGTTCATGCCGCGGATATTGGCAAACGCGTCGACATCCGGATTCTTCCCGGTGGCCAGGAAATATACGGAGCGCAGCGCGGCCTCCATAACGCCGCCAGACGCGCCGAAAATGACACCCGCGCCAGTGGACATGCCCATCGGTTGGTCAAAGTCCTCTTCCAGGAGGTTCAGCGGCTGGATATGCTCGGCGATCATCATGCGGCTGATTTCACGCGTTGTCAATACGAGGTCGACATCAGGCCCGGTGCCCGTGGAGTCCATCGTCGGCAGCTCGCACTCGGCCTTTTTGGCGGTGCAGGGCATGACGGAAACGACGAATATCCGTGAGGGGTCGACCTGGAGAATATCGGCCAGATATGTTTTGGCGACCGCACCGAACATCTGCTGCGGTGATTTTGTTGTTGAAAAATGCTCCATCATATCCGGGTACTGGGACTTCATAAACCGGACCCAGCCGGGGCAGCAGGAGGTAAACAGGGGATACCGGTTCGGCTTCTTGCTGTTAAACTTGCGGCGCATGAACTCGGTGCCCTCTTCCATAATCGTCAGGTCCGCGCCGAAGTCCGTATCGAAGATGTAGTTAAAGCCGATCTTGCGCAGCGCGGCGACCATGCGCTTGACGGTGGCAAATTCCCGGGAAACGTTCAGGTCCTCGGCCCACGCGGACCGGACGGCCGGCGCAACCTGGACGACTGTGATGATATCGGGATCGGCCAGCGCGCGGAAGGCTTTCATCGTATCGTCGCGCACCGTGAGCGCGCCCGTGGGGCAGTGGACGATGCACTGGCCGCAGGCTACACAGTCGGATTCCGCGATTTCCCGGTCATGTGTGACACCGATCGTCGTGCGCGCGCCGGTATTGTCAAGGCCCCACACGCCGACAGACTGGATTTTATTACAGACCTGGATGCAGCGCATACATTTGATGCACTTGGAGTCGTCCTTAATAATCGGGAACGTCATGTCCCACTTTTTCTCGGGTACCTGCTTGCTGTAGGGCTCTGTAATGATACCCAGATCGTTGGCGATCTTCTGCAGGCCGCAGTTGGTGCTGCGGATACAGGTGGGACAGTTGCAGTCATGCTGGGACAGGATAAACTGGACGTTGACACGCCGGGCCTGGCGGGCTCTCGGACTGTTGGTCCAAACGACCATGCCCTCGTCAACCGGCGTGTTGCATGTCGTCACGAGCTTTTTGCGGCCCTCGACCTCCGCTACGCAGATACGGCACGCGCCGATGTCGTTGATGTCCTTCATATAGCACAGCGTCGGCAGAAAAACACCCACGCTCTTGGCGGCGTTTAATATGGTCGTGCCCTTCGGCACCTCGACCGGAAGATTGTCAATTGTAAGCTTTACCATGTGGTTTTAACCTCCCCCAAAGCGCCGAACCCGAAGTGGTCGCAGCGCAGGCAGCGTTTGGCTTCCTGGGAGACTTCCTCGCGGGTCATCCCGATTTCGCACAGATCAAACCCACAGGTTCTTTCGCAGGCTTCGCGCTCGGTCATCTCGACGCGTCCCATCAGCGGCTTTTCACGCAGGGCCGCGAAGGAAATATCGATGTCGACCTCGAGTTTATGATCAAATCCCAGGTAATTGTCTATATTGGCGGCCGCGACCTTACCGGCCTCAATGGCGCGGATGACCGTTGCCGGTCCCGTCAGGCAGTCGCCCCCGGTGAACACGCCGTCCATGCCCTTAACAGCGCAGTTCTTGTCCGCGACGAACCGGCCGCGGCTGACGGGCACGCCCGCGTTTTCAAAGGTTTTTGTCTCGACGGCCTGTCCGACGGCCATGATGACAACGTCACATTCGACCTCGAACGGGTCTTTTCTGGCGTCACCCGGTGACGGCCTGCCGTCGCTTCCGATTTTGCCGACAATCTGCGGCTGGACGCGGAAAGCCTTTACATTGCCGTCCTCGCCTGTAACAGCGCCGACGGGCGCGTTGAGCGTCAGCATCTCGACGCCCTCGGCGATAGCCGCCTCGACCTCGGATGCCAGCGCAGTCATATCCTGCTGACGCCGGCGGTATACGACGCTGACCTTGTCCGCACCGAGCCGGATGGACGTGCGCGCGGCATCCATCGCCACGTTGCCGCCGCCCACGACGATAACCTTTTTACCCGTGTAATCGGGCTTGATGTCGTCGCCGAGACCGCGCAGGAATTCAACGGCGGAAACGACGCCGCATGCATCCTCGCCCTCACAGCCGATTTTCTTATCTGTATGCGCGCCAATGGCGAGATAAATGGCGTCGTAATCCTTTTTAAGCTGTTCAAATGTAATATCCCCGCCGATATCAGTATTCAGTTTTACGTTGATGCCGGTTGCCTGGATGGCGTCCAGATCGTACTGGAGGCGTTCATTGGGGAATCGGTAATTGGGAATACCGTAACGAAGCATCCCGCCGAGATGGGCACGTTTTTCAAAAACGGTGACATCGTGTCCCATCAGCTGCAGGTAGTAAGCAGCCGAAAGACCGGACGGGCCGCCGCCGATAACAGCAACCTTTTTGCCGGTGGCCGGGAGCCTGTCGGGCGGCGGAACGATGCCGGAGTAATCGGCGGCAAAACGCTTGATGCCGCGGATGTTAATCGCATCGTCCAAAAGCGTGCGCCGGCAGCGCGTTTCGCACGGGTGCTCGCAGATATAGCCGCACGCGCAGGGGAAAGGATTATCCCGTCTGATGAGACGGATGGCGTCGTCATAACGTTTTTCACCGACGAGCGTTATGTAGCCCGGCACATCAATATTGGCCGGACAGTTGGACACGCAGGGAATCGCCTGTTCAAAGCGCATGCTGCACTTGCCTTTAAGAATATGGTATTCGTAGTCTTCACGGAATGCGGAAATGCTGTTTAGGATATAATCGGCCGCGCCGTAGCCGATGGCACAATCCGCTGAGTCGGATATGACCTGCGCCGTGTTTTCGATCAGATTGATGGTGCCGAGCTTTGCCTTGCCGTCCAGCACGGATTCCATCAGGTTAACGAGAGTGTTGAGCCCAACTCGGCACGGTACGCATTTGCCGCACGACTGCGCCTGACACACCTTAATAAAGGATGAGGCCATGTCGATCGGACAGATAGCGGACGGGCCAGAACTGACTCTGCGAGCGACATCCTCGTACAGACGCTCCAGAACCAGCTGAGCTTCGCTCGGGGTCTTAATATTCAGCCTGCTCACAATGTTCTTCCTTTCGTTGTCTGCGGACTTCTACTATAATCACGTTAAAACTATATAAAAATCCAAAATTTCAGCTTATTATAACGTAATGTTCTTAAATTGTCTCTTTATATATTGTAATACAGTGTTATATTACAAACAATGTTAAAATTATAACAATTTATATTGTTATACGACAAACCAACTAATGCAAAATATGCAATAATTGTACCAGCACTGAGATACGCAACTTAAAAAGTGAGACAAATCATGGTATTGATCACCGGCTGAGGCCATTGTTGGCGAAAAAAGCGCCGCTCCTTTCAGAGTGACGCTTTTTTGACAAATTACACATTATGACCTATAGGGATTAGAAAACCCAAAAGCCTAATTTTGATAGATATATGGATGCATTACTGGTCCTTTTGAGCCAATATGCGTTGGCGCTGCTTAATCAGCATCGTATAAATGACGTCGGAGCGGTAAGCCGTGCGTCCGTTTGACGAAGCGATCTGCGCGGTGCTCATCTGCACCGGCTCAAGGTCGGCGAGTTCCGTTCCGCCGAGCGCCTTAAACAGGATAGTTAAGACATCGCGGTTTTCCGTTCCGCGCTCCAGCGCTTTGGTATACTGCTGGGTAAGTCCGAAGACATTGGTAAACGTTCCGGCGTTTTCGGCTACCGCGCCCATCGGTATAACGACATCAGCCAGCATCGCCGTTTCTGTCATGTAAAGATCAAAGACCAGGGAGAACTCAGTATTCTTAAGCATTTCGGCCGCTTTGCTGTTTCCGCAGCCAACCGGGTCTTCGCCGAATATGAGAGCCGCCTTTGCCGGAAGGACAGGTCCGTCCGCGCATTTTTCCAGGTCGATCATTCGTCCGGCCCCCAGCGCGTTGGCCATGCCGGGGACGTAAATCTTGGCGCCGATTTCCTGAGCCAACACTGCCGTATCATTTAAAACGCCACTGTCCGGCTCAAAGCCGAAGACGAAGAGCGCGGAACCGGCCGCTTTGGCCTTTTCGCGGATTTCGGGCGTCAGCGCGTCTCCCGTCAAAACAGGCACACCGTTCCGGCCCGCCAGCCTCGCGGCGACAAAGACGTTTGCGTTGATGTGCTTCGGGTTTACACCCAGGAAAACAATCAGGTTTTTTTGCCCGACCTCCTCGACGCCCGTTAGGCCCAGCTCGGGATACAGACGGTAGAAAAGTCCGGCGGTCGGGTCGATGCCAAAGCTCAGCACATTTTTTGTGTCAAGAGCATCGGCAATACCGCGTATGGCGGCGGCTTCCTCGTTGGAGGTGTTGCCGGAGAGATACAGCGCGGCATCCGGTCCGCCTTTTTTGAGGCCGGCGGCCGCGGCGGCAACGGCTTCTTCAATCGTTGCATCCCGCCAAGCGCCGTCCATTTTAATTTTGGCCGTCGTAAGGCGTTCGGCATCGTTAAGATACGTGTTGCAGAAGCGGCCCAGCTCACAGAGGTTGCCGTGATTAATGCCCTTTTCCGTGCTGGAGGTCGCGCGGACAAATTTCTGGCCGCTGGTACGCAGCTCCAGCGTGCAGCCCTCGCCGCAGAACGAGCAGATTGAATCCGTTACCGTCTCGTCAAACGGGCCGGCCTGCACCAGCGGAGCCTTTTCCGTCAGGGCCCCGACCGGACACGACGAAACGCACTGGCCGCAGCGGATACAGTTGGATTCCTGGCCGAAGGGCTGGCTGAAGGAGGGTTCCACCGTCGTATTGTAGCCTCTGGATAAAAAGCCGAGGGCACCCGCGCCCTGAACGTCGGCGCAGATGCGGATACAGCGGGCGCACATGATACATTTGTTCCGGTCGCGGACGAGGTACGGATGCGACTCGTCGATCGGATGCTTTTTGAGCAGCCCGGACAGATGGTACTGGTCGGCTTTGAAGTCTGTGGCATAGTCTCTGAGCTTGCACTCGTTTACGTCCTTGCAGCCGCAGGAGAGGCAGCGCTTGGCCTCGGCCACGGCCTGTTCTTCGGTGAGGCCCAGTTCAACTTCTTTAAAGTTAAGCGCTCTCTCTTTTTCGGTAAGCATCGGCATGGCCTGCTTCGGCAGCTTTTCATACTGCTCAAATTCGGTCTTGTCGAGATCCTTGAGGTCCTTACCCTTGGTGTGGTTATACAGTGAGGCCGGTTTTTTAAGGGCCTCTCCGTTTAAGTACTGATCCATTGCCAAGGCGGCGCGGCGTCCGGCGGCAATGGCTTTGATGGCCGTCTGCGGGCCGGTGACGGCGTCGCCGCCGGCAAACACGCCGTCGAGATTCGTCGTCATCAGCGCGTCGTCGGTGGTGATGCGGCTTCGGCTGGATTCCAGGGGGAACCCGTTACCGATAAAGCTCAGGTCCTGCGTCTGGCCCAGCGCGGCGATGACAACGTCGGCCGGCATGTCGTACTCGGAGCCGGCGACTTCTATCGGCGCGCGGCGGCCGGACGCGTCCGGCTCGCCCAGCTGCATCTTAATCAGCTGCACGACAATTTTATCGCCCTCGGGGCGGACGTTTTTCGGGTTGGAGAGCAGCTCAAAGCTGACGCCCTCCAGCTCGGCTTCCTCCACCTCGGCCACGTGGGCCGGCATTTCGCTCCGTCCGCGGCGGTAAACCAGCACAACCTTGGAAGCCCCAAGGCGCATCGAGGTGCGGGCCGCGTCAATCGCGGTGTTGCCGCCGCCGACAACCATGACCGTTTTGCCGGTGAAATCGATTTTTTCCTCATTGCCGACACGGCCTAAAAAGTCCACGCCGCGCAGGATGCCCGTGTAGCAGACGTCCTCGCCGTTGCAGCCGAGGGGTTGGCCGACCTGTGAGCCGACGCCGAGGAACAGCGCGCCGTAGCCCTCGGTCCGGAGAGAATCCCAGGTCACATCCTTGCCGAACTCGGTGTTGTACTGTATTTTTACGCCCAGCTTTTCAATGACGGCGACTTCGGCGTCCAGCGTCTCGCGCGGCATTCTGTACGAGGGGATGCCGTAGCGCAGCATGCCGCCGGCCTTCGAGTGCTTTTCAAAGATCGTTACTTCGTGGCCGGCTGCCGCCAGATACCATGCGCAGGTGAGGCCGGCCGGTCCCGCGCCGATCACGGCGGCCTTCTTGCCGGTCGCCGGCTTCTTTGCGGGCAGGTAGGGGTCGTTTTTAGCCAGATCCAGGTCCGCCACAAAACGTTTTAAGTAGTCGATGCCGACGCGCTCGTCCACGAGATTGCGGCGGCAGGCGTCCTCGCACGGGCGCGTACAGACACGGCCGCAGACGACGGGAAGGGGATTGCGCTGCTTAATGAGCTTTAAAGCCTCGTCATACTGGCCGTTGGCGATATGGGCGATATAGCCCTGCACATCAATGCCGGCCGGGCAGGTCAGCGAGCAGGGAGCCTTACAGTCTCCGTAATGCTGCGATAAAAGCAGCTCGATATTCATTTTGCGTGCGGCCCCGATAGCATCGCTTTCTGTCGTGATCTCCATGCCCTCTGTCACTTCGGTGCCGCAGGCGAGCATCGTCCCGCGCGCGCCCTTAACCTCGATGCGGCACAGCAGGCAGGAGCCGAAGGGCTTCAGCCGTTCGTCGTGGCAAAGAGTTGGTATTTCAACACCGTGCTCGCGGCAGGCTTGGAGAATGGTCTTGCCGGCCTCGGTCTGATACGGTTTTCCGTTAATCGTGATGTTCAGCATTTTCATAATTTCCAACTCCTTTCCGTTAATCAACCGTTACGGCGCCGAATTTGCATACGGCCTTACAGGTGCCGCATTTGGTGCAGGCGTCCTGATGGATGGTATGCACTTTTTTAACCTCGCCGTCGATGCAGTTTACGGGACAGTTTTTCGCACAGAGCGTGCAGCCGATGCATTTATCCGGGTCGATAGAGAATTTAATGAGGGCCTTGCACTGCTTTGCCGGGCACTTTTTTTCGCGGATGTGCGCCTCATATTCCTCTCTGAAGTATTTTAGCGTTGTTAAAACGGGGTTCGGCGCTGTCTGGCCCAGACCGCACAGAGAGTTTTTCTTGATCTGCTCGGCCAGCTCCAGAAGCTTCGGGATATCCTCTTCAGTGCCGCCGCCTTCGGTGATCCGTGTCAGGATTTCCAGCATGCGCTTCGTGCCGATTTTACAGTACGTGCACTTACCGCACGATTCGCTCTGGGTAAAATTGAGGAAGTACCGGGCGATGTCCACCATGCAGTTGTCCTCGTCCATGACGATCATGCCGCCGGAGCCCATGATAGCGCCGGTGGCGCTGAGAGTGTCGTAGTCGACGACAGTGTCAATCAGGTCCGTGGGGATACAGCCGCCGGACGGTCCGCCCATCTGCACGGCCTTAAAGGGTTTGCCGGATGAGGTGCCGCCGCCGATATCAAAGACAATCTCCCGGAGCGGGATGCCAATAGGGACCTCCACGAGGCCGCCCCGCGCGATTTTGCCGGCCAGGGCAAACACCTTAGTGCCCTTGCTTTTTTCCGTGCCGTAGGCCGCAAACGCGTCCGCGCCGTTTCGGATGATCCAGCCGACGTTAGCCAGCGTCTCGACATTATTGATATTGGACGGCTTTGCGAACAGGCCTTTGTTGGCCGGGAACGGCGGCCGCATGCGGGGCATGCCTCGCTGGCCTTCGATCGACGCGATGAGCGCCGTTTCTTCGCCGCAGACAAAAGCGCCCGCGCCCTCTTTGATCTTGATTTTAAAGTTAAAGCCGGTGCCCATGATGTTCTTGCCGAGGTAGCCGCGCTTCGTGGCCTGGGCAATGGCGATTTTCAGCCGTTTGATAGCGATGGGATACTCAGCGCGGCAGTATATGTATGCCTCGTCGGCCCCGATGGCATAGCCGCCGATGGCGAGTCCCTCTAAAACGGCGTGGGGATCGCCTTCCAGAACGCTGCGGTCCATAAACGCGCCGGGGTCGCCCTCGTCGGCGTTGCAGATGATGTATTTTTTCTCCGACTGGGGCGCGCGGGCAAACTTCCACTTTTGGCCCGTGGGAAATCCGGCGCCGCCGCGGCCCTTCAGGCCGGACTTTAAGACCTCATCAATGACCGCTTCCGGTGTCATGGTCTTCAGCGCCTTTTCAAGGCCCTGATAAGCATTCCAGGCCAGCGCCTCGTCCAGTGATTCGGGATTGATGTGCCCGCAACGGGCCAGCACGATGCGCTCCTGCTTGTTGAAAAAGCTGTCCTGCTCGTTGGGCTCGGTACTCGAGCGGACGATGTATTCGTTAACCGGTTTGCCGCCGAGCACATGGCTTTCAAAAATTTTCCCGGCCTTTTCCTCGGTGACCTCGCCGTAGATGGCGCTGTTGCCGTTCTCGTCAATGATCTCCACCATGACTTCCTTGTAGCACATGCCCATGCAGCCGGTTTCGGCCATTGTGACATTGACGCCGGGGTTTTCCGATAAAAGCTTTTGAAACGTTTCCTTTACTTTTAAGCCGCCGGCTGCGATACCGCAGCTGCCGAGGCCGATGATAATTTTCATTTCCGGTCTCCTTCCGCGTAAAGCTCTCTGATGATTTTCCGCGCTTTGTCGGGCGTCAGGCGGCCGTAGGTTTCCTCGCCGATCATCATGACGGGCGCCAAGCTGCAGCAGCCCAGGCAGGCCACCGATTCCAGCGTAAATTTATTGTCCGGCGTGGTGCCGCCCAGCTCAATCTTGAGCTCGTCACACAAGGCGTCGGCAACCTTTTCCGCGCCGTTGACGTGGCAGGCGGTTCCAAAGCAGATTTTAATCGTCTTCTCGCCGCTTGGCTGCAGGCGGAACTGGGAATAGAACGTAGCAACGCCCATGATCTGCGTGACAAATATACCGGTGTGCTCGCTGAGCCTCTTTATAACATCCTCCGGCAGGTAGCCGTAGGCGTTTTGGATGTTTTGCAGAATGGGTATGAGGTCCGCTTCGCTGCCATGGTAGTATTCGGTCATGACCGCCTCAAAAGGTTCAAAGTATTTACTGTCGTTTTTAACACAGTTACAGCTCATTGAAATGCCCCCCTGATGCTGCGCTGTCGTATCCGTTTGTGACTCACTCGATGCAAATAAACAGGAATTGCGACGCCTTGTCCAGCTTTTTGATAATACGAAAATGAGACATAATTTTGTCTAATTCGTTGTAATTCAACTAATTATACGTTACAACATGCCCAATAGTCAAGATTCTTTGAGTGGTTTTGCACAATATCAAAATGTAAGTTTTAGGCACATTGATATAAAATTAACGAAATAGCGTTGCCGTTTTAACAAGATTTATATTTGGCGCGACTTAATGAACGGGAAGTTATTAAAATAAATTAGTTATATTTTTAACAATTAGCGTCGCTTTGAAAAAATACGACACAAAAACAACGCTTATGATAGCGTCATAAGCGTTGTTTTTACTGAATATATTGCAGATTTGGATGATAATGGGGCTATTTGACTAAAACGTCATCATAATCGGGATGCCGCTCAAACCAAACAACCGCATAGCTGCAGGTGACCTCGGCTTTGCGCTTCGTTTTCCGCAGCTCCTGCGCGGCGCGCTGAACCAGCTCGTCTGCTATGCCCTGTCCGCGAAGGGAAGGATCTACATGTGTTTTACAGATATCAACCTTACCGACGCCGACCGGCGGGTAGGCGATCTCAGCCATGACCGCTCCGTCCACTTTATAAACGATTGCGTTTTCTAAAACGTCAAACGCCATACTATACGCCTCCTGATACGTTTTCCTATAAATAGATCTGCATGGTTACGCACGCATTTTATCATAAATCTGCATGAAAGGGCAAGCTGTAACCAAACGGATAAATACCGCCCGGTAAAAGACGGACCAAAGCGGACGCTGCGATAGATTATGTCATAATGAATAAAAAACCCGTCCGCTACATCTGCATATTAATGAATTACCACATTACCAAATCAATTGACTAGCACACTAAAGTGACATATAATAGGTTTATCGTGAAAACGAAACAGTAATGTGATAAAATAGCTCGGCAGGCATGGATTATATACCATCGGCGGCAACGGATTGAATAAGTGCTTGCGCGCGGTAAGCCCGCACAGAATGACTTCACGCCGGCGGTGGGAAGCATCCGGAAAAAAACGGATGGAGACATCTTAATAAATAAATTGTGTACATGGGGGAGCAATAATGACTTTCTCTTCAAATGTTTTAAAAAACGATGAAAAAGCGCTGATGAATCTGCGCTCGCTCTATAGGGCATACGGGTATACGCAGTACAAAATGAGCAAATTTGAGGAATATGACCTGTACGTCCGCAACAAGAACTTTTTAAAGTCGGACCAGATCATCACCTTTAATGATCTAAACGGCAAGCTCATGGCTTTGCGGCCTGACGTGACGCTGTCCATCGTCAAAAACACTAAGGACAGCGGTGACAAGCTGTGCAAATATTACTATAACGAAAACGTTTACCGGCTGTCCAATACGAGCCGGGAATTCAAGGAGCGCATGCAGGCGGGGCTTGAGTGTCAGGGTAATATCGATATTTATTCCATGGCCGAGGTGATCCTGCTGGCTGAAAAAAGCCTGGAGAGCATCGGCGAGCGCTATGTGCTTGATATATCCCACATGGGCTTTTTAAGCGCTTTTCTGGATGAGCTGGGTGTGAAGGAGGATCAAACGCTTTCGATCCTCGGTTGTATCAGCGAAAAAAACGTCCCGGAGATCGAAAAGCTTTGTCGGCAGTATAAGCTGGAGGGCGGAGCGTGCCAGAAGCTTAAAAAGCTGACCTCGCTTTACGGGGCGTTTGACGAGGCGATTGGCGTATTAAAGCAGATCAGCACCGGCAGCCGGACAGACCAGGCCGTGCGGGAGCTGGAGCAGGTGTACCATACGGTTAAAAGCCTCGGCGGCGGCAGCCATATCCATCTGGATTTTTCCATCGTCAACGATATGAATTACTATAACGGCCTTATCTTCCAGGGCTTTATCGACGGCGTGCCGGCGGGGATTCTCTCCGGCGGCCGGTACGACAACCTGATGGCGCGTTTCGGGCGCGAATCGGGCGCAATCGGCTTTGCCGTCTATCTCGATCTGTTGGAGCGCTACGAGGAAGAGGACCGGCTGTACGATGTGGACGTTTTGCTTTTGTACGACGAAAATACGGATGCGCAGACGCTTGCTGAGACTATGAAGACCTTAACAGCCCAATACGAGACGGTCCGGGCGCAGCAAAACGGCCCGGACGGCGTTAAATACAGGCGACTGGTTACGATTAAAAACGGGAAGCTGGAGGATGTGAAAACCGATGATTAATATTGCCCTCCCCAAAGGCCGCCTCGGCGAGCAGGTTTACGGGATTTTTGAGGCCGTCGGGTACGGCTGCCCGGGCCTTTTGGATAACAGCAGAAAGCTCATTTTTGAAAACCCCGAAACGAATACGCGCTATTTCTGGGTCAAGCCCTCGGACGTGGCTATTTATGTCGAGCACGGCGTGGCTGACCTCGGCGTCGTCGGCAAGGATATACTCTGGGAGCAGATGCCGGACGTTTACGAGCTTTTGGACCTTGACGTCGGCAAATGCCGCGTTTGCGTCGCCGCTGAAAAAAGCTTCCGGGACGATCTGGACCGGACGCTTCGCGTGGCCACGAAATTCCCCAATATTGCGCGCGACTACTATACGGGGCAGGGGCGGGAGATTGATATTATAAAGCTCAACGGCTCTATTGAGCTGGCCCCGATATTAGGCCTGTCGGACGTCATCGTCGACATTGTTGAGACGGGCACGACGCTGAAGGAGAACGACCTGGCGGTCTTTGAGGAAATCGGACCCGTGAGCGCTCGGCTCATTGCCAACAAGGTGGGCTTTAAGTTCAAGCACAGTGAGATCAGCGCCTTATGCCAGAAGGTTTCCGACGCGATTGATGAGGGAAAATGATATGATAACCATTAAAAAATACGCCGATATCGATGCGTCCGATATCTTTATGCGGTCTCTGATGCAGCCGGATGTTGAAAAGACGGTGGCGGACATTATTGCCGACGTCCGGGAAAACGGTGACGCGGCGGTTTTGAAATACACGCAAAGATTTGATAAAGCCGCGCTGACCACACTTGAGGTTACAGCCGAGGAGCTGGACGCGGCGCTGGCTTCCGCCGATCCGGCGCTTATTGAAATACTGCAAAAAGCCGCCGCGAACATCAAGGCGTTCCACAGCCGCCAGAAGCGGGAAGGCTTTGTTATAAACGGCGATAACGGCGTTGTTACAGGCCAGCGGATTTTGCCGCTGGAGCGGGTGGGCGTTTACGTCCCCGGCGGCACGGCCAGCTATCCTTCGACGGTTCTCATGAACTGTATTCCGGCAAAGCTTGCCGGTGTGCACGAGATTGTGCTCACAACACCTCCGTCGCCGGACGGGACGATCAGCCCCGATATCCTCGCCGCGGCGAAAATCGGCGGCGCGGACCGGATTATCAAGGCCGGCGGAGCCCAGGCAGTGGCCGCGCTCGCGTACGGCACAAAGAGCATCCCGAAGGTTGACAAAATTGTCGGGCCTGGCAACGCCTACGTCGCCGAGGCCAAAAAGCAGGTGTTCGGCCGGGTGGCTATCGATATGATCGCCGGGCCGAGCGAAATCCTCGTCATTGCCGATGATACGGCCACGCCCGGCTATGTCGCGGCCGACCTTCTTTCCCAGGCCGAGCATGACAAAATGGCCAGCGCCGTGCTCGTCACCACAAGCGCGGACCTGGCCGAAAAGGTTGCTGCTGAGATCGAGCGGCAGCTCGTAGCGCTGCCGCGCCGTGAGATTGCCCGGGTGTCCATCGACGATAATGGACAGATTATCATAGCCGATTCGCTGGAGCAGGCGCTGGCGATATCCAACGCGCTCGCTCCGGAGCATCTCGAGCTGTGCGTTAAAAACCCCTTTGAGCTTCTGGACGGCGTTACAAATGCCGGTTCCGTCTTCCTCGGACACTTTTGCCCCGAGGCTCTGGGCGACTATTACGCCGGGCCTAACCACACGCTCCCGACGCTCGGGACGGCGCGGTTTTCAAGCCCGCTGTCCGTCGACGACTTTATCAAGAAGTCGGCCTTTACCTACTATACGCCCGAGGCGCTTTCCTGCGTCGGCAGCGATATCGCGTATTTCGCCGGCCGGGAAGGGCTTGACGCGCACGCCCGCTCCGTCACCATAAGACTGGAGTAGGAAAGGAAGAAAGATTAATATGAGCAGATTTTTCAGCGGCCGGTTTGCAGCCCTGACACCGTATGTGCCGGGTGAGCAGCCGACGAATATGCAGTATATAAAACTCAACACCAACGAATCGCCGTATCCTCCGTCGCCGAAGGTGTTGGAGAGTATAAACGGGGATGAAGTTGACGGTTTGAGGCTTTACCCGGACCCGACGGGGGCGGGCCTGCGGCAAAAGGTTTCAAAAAGCTATGATGTTGCGCCGGATAACATCTTTTTTGCAAACGGTTCGGATGAATCTCTGGCATTTATATTCATGGCGTTTTGCGATCCGGAAAATCCGATCGTTTTTCCGGATATTACTTATGGGTTTTACCCTGTTTACTGCGCGCTTTTTAACATCCCGTATGAAACCATTCCGCTCCGTGAGGATTTTACCGTGCGCTGTGCCGACTATTACGGGATTGGGAAAAATATTGCACTGGCCAATCCTAACGCGCCGACCGGCTTAACCATTTCGCAGGAAGAGATTGAAGAGATACTGCGTACAAATCCGGATAACATTGTCTTAATAGACGAGGCCTATGTTGATTTCGGCGCGCAGTCGGCTGTGGGGCTTATTAAGAAATACGACAATCTTCTGGTTGTGCACACCTGCTCAAAATCACGTTCCCTGGCTGGGGCGCGGCTGAGCTTTGTTTTTGGGCAGGAGGAATTAATTGCGGACATTGAGAAAATACGCTATTCCTTTAATTCTTATAACGTAACCCGGCTCACACTGGCCGCCGGGGCGGCGGCGCTCGACGATCCATCATACTATAATAATATGCAGAAAAAAATTATTGAAACACGCGAGAAAACAGCCTCGGCGCTCAAAGCGCTCGGCTTTGAGATGACGGACTCCAAGGCTAATTTCCTGTTTGCGCGCCGGCCCGGCGTTGCGGGCGGCGAGCTTTACGTAAAGCTCAAGGAGAGAGGCATTCTCGTGCGCCACTTTGACAAACCGAGGATTTCGGATTATCTTAGAATTACGATCGGCACGCCGGAGCAGATGGACGCGCTCCTCGGCGCTTTAAAAACCATACTCGAATAAAGGGGATTAAGCGATGCGTACAGGTGAGATCAAGCGGACGACCGCCGAAACGGATATCAGCCTGGAACTGAATATTGATGGGAAAGGCGACAGCACCGTTGATTCCGGTATCGGCTTTTTAGACCATATGCTCACGCTCTTTGCCCGCCACGGGCGGTTTGACCTGACGCTTTCCTGCAAGGGTGACACCCATGTCGACGCGCACCACTCTGTGGAGGATATCGGCCTGTGCCTCGGCGCGGCGTTTGCCGAAGCGCTGGGCGATATGAAGGGGATTACCCGCTACGCCGACAGTACCCTGCCGATGGATGAGGCCCTCGTTTTATGCGCTGTCGATATTTCCGGCCGCAGCTATCTTTCGCTGAGCCTTGAGCTGACAAACGAAAAAGCCGGCACGATGGATACGGAGCTTGTCGAGGAATTTCTCCTGGCCTTTGTGCGAAAAGCTAATATGACGCTGCACATCCGCCAGCTGGCGGGGACGAACACGCATCATATCATTGAGGCCTGCTTTAAGGCGCTGGCCAGAACGCTCAAAAAAGCCGTCTCCATCGACGCGGCGTATAAAGACGAAATTCCGTCAACCAAGGGTATTTTGTAAGAACAGTGAAAATCTATTACTTTAGTGCAGAGCACATGTGAGGTTTGTATGATCGCCATTGTAGATTATGGCGTAGGGAATCTCTTTTCCCTGCGCAGTTCGTTTAAATATATCGGGCAGGAGGCCGAGATCACCTCGGACGCACAGCGCATCCGTGAAAGTGACCGGATTGTCTTGCCCGGCGTCGGCGCATTTGAGGATGCGGCCAAAAAGCTGCGCGAGAGCGGCATGGCCGATGTTGTTACAAGCGAGGCCGCGGGCGGCAAGCTGCTTTTAGGCATCTGTCTCGGCATGCAGCTTTTGTTTGGCAAGAGCTTTGAATACGGCGAGCACGAGGGCCTTGGGCTGATCCGGGGAAACGTCGTGCCTATCGAGCCGGTCATACCCAAGGACTATAAAATCCCGCACATCGGTTGGAACGGCCTGATTTTCCCGAAGGACAAGCCGGTAAGTCCGCTGTTTAAATATATCCAGGAGGGCGACCACGTCTATTTTGTCCACTCGTTTTACGCAGCCGACTGTGAGGACGCCGTTATCGCGACGGCGGAGTACGGCGCGCCGCTCACGGCGGCGGTTGCGGACCGTAACGTCATCGGCACGCAGTTTCACCCGGAAAAAAGCGGCGACGTGGGGCTCAATATCTTACGGGCCTTCTGCGAGATGTAACGGAAAATTCTCTCGTTCTCCCCGCCGGAGGGGAGGGCGGCATCAGATAAACAGTTGCGCAGTAGCTTAAAATATTGCGTGGGACATATGTGAGGTTTTAATGATATTATTACCGGCTATTGATCTTTACGGCGGTCAGGCGGTCCGCTTATATAAGGGCGATTATGCTCAGATGACCGTTTACAGCGACAACCCGCCGGATGTCGCCGCGTCGTTCCGCGATGCCGGCGCGTCCTGGCTGCACGTTGTGGACCTCGAGGGCGCGCGGGACGGCTCGACGGCTAATTTCAATACGATTGAGCGGATCGTAAGATCGAGCGGGATGAACGTTGAGCTCGGCGGCGGTATCCGCACCCGTGAGGTGATTGAGCGGTATCTTGACGCCGGGGTGGCGCGCGTTATTCTCGGCACGGCCGCTGTGGCGGAGCCGGGCTTCGTTGATGATATGGTGTCCAAGTTCGGCAGCCGGATTGCCGTCGGCGTCGATGTGAAGGACGGCTTCGTCGCCGTTAAGGGCTGGACAGAGGTCACAAGCCATGAGTGCTTTGACTTTTGCCGACAAATGCAGGATAAAGGCGTTAAAACGATCATCTGCACCGATATCTCCAAGGACGGCGTTCTGGGCGGGGCCAATCTTGAGCTGTATAGAAAGCTGGCCGACACGCTGGAGCTCAATATTATTGCCTCGGGCGGCGTTTCAACCTTGAAGGATATTCAGTATCTTGAGTATATCGGCCTTTATGGGGCGATTTTGGGCAAGGCTTTGTATGAAGGGAAGCTTAACCTGAAAAATGCTATTGAGCAGACTACGGAAAGGTGTTGCGGCGAATGATCACAAAGAGAATTATCCCGTGCCTGGACGTTAAGGACGGGCGCGTTGTCAAGGGCGTCAACTTTTTGGGCCTTAACGACGTGTCGTCGCCGGTTGAGCTTGGTAAGTTTTACAGCGACTGCGGCGCGGATGAGCTGGTTTTTTACGACATTACGGCGTCCTTTGAGGAGCGGCGGCTGTTTACCGATATCCTCAAGGAGGTGGCCAGCTGTATTTTCATCCCGCTCACCGTCGGCGGCGGTATTAATACGGTTGATGATTTTGACCGCGTATTAAAATGCGGGGCGGATAAGGTCAGCGTCAATTCCGGCGCTATCAATAATCCCGGACTTATTGAGGAGGCGGCCAAAAAATACGGTGACCAATGCGTCGTTTTATCGGCGGATATCAAGCGGGTGGACGGACAGTTCCGCGTTTTTGCCAAGGGCGGCCGGGAAGATACGGGCATGGACGCCATTGAATGGGTCAAGCGCGGGGAGGACCTGGGCGCAGGAGAGCTTGTCGTCAACAGCATTGACACCGACGGCGTTAAAAAAGGCTTTGACCTCGAAATGCTCGAAGCCGTCTGCAACGCTGTGTCAATCCCCGTCATCGCCTCGGGCGGCGCGGGATGCATCGAGGATTTTACAGCGCTTTTCAAGGCTCTGCCGAAGGTGGATGCCGGTTTGGCCGCGTCGATTTTTCACTTTGGCGAGGTGGGTATTCCCGAGCTTAAAAAGACGCTGAGGCAGGAAGGCATTACAATGAGGTTGTAATGCTTTTCGATATTAAAACAGTGGGCGGCCAATGGCTGACCCGACGATAAATCAAAAAGCTGTTGGGTCGGCCCATAGCCGTCCGGCATGTAAAAAGAATCTTCGGAGGTTCAAATGGTTAGTATCGACACATTGAAGTTTGACGAAAAAGGGCTCATTCCCGCCGTCATCATTGACGACGACAGCGGCGATGTGCTGACGGTCGCCTATATGAACCGGGAGAGCCTGGAGCTGAGCCTTAAGGAGCAGCGCACGTGCTTCTGGTCTCGTTCGCGTCAGGAGCTCTGGCGCAAGGGCGACACGTCCGGCAACGTCCAGCACATTGTCCGTATCCAGACGGACTGCGACCGGGACGCACTGACGGTATACGTTAAAAAAGACGGACCCGCCTGCCATCTCGGGACCGACTCGTGCTTTACGGAAGACGTCTACTTAAGCGATACGCTTACGTCGTTTTCCATGGACGATCTCATGGCGCTCATTGCCGGGCGGAAGAGCTACCCGAAGGAAGGCTCGTACACGACGTATCTTTTTGAAAAGGGCGTCGACAAAATATTAAAGAAGATCGGCGAAGAGTCAACCGAGGTTATCATCGCCGGGAAAGCCGGGGATCATAAAGAAACAGTTTATGAAATTGCCGATTTGTGCTATCACGTCATGGTGCTCATGGTCGAAATGGGCATCCCGCTGGATGAGATTAAAAGCGAGCTGAAGTCTCGTCACGTTGTGGACAAGAAGACCAAGCAGGAGAAAATGACGTCATGATTTTATCCAATTTCCACGCGCACACCACCTTCTGTGACGGGACAGCCTCCGCTGAGGACATGGTTAAAGCGGCGATTGAAAAGGGCCTCGAAGCTTTCGGACTGTCGGGACACGCGTATATGGGCTTTGAAACCGACTGGTGCATGACGCACGCGGGCACGGCCGGCTTCAAAGCGGAGATGGATCGCCTGAAAAGGCTTTACGAAGAAAAGCTGGTGCTATTCACCGGCGTGGAGCAGGACTACTATTCCACCGAGCCGCCGGAGGGCTTTGAGTATGTTATCGGCTCCGTCCATTATATTAAAAAGGACGGGCAATACCTGCTTGTCGACGACTGCGAGGAGATTACCGTCCGCGATGTCAAAGAGCATTTCGGCGGCGACTTTTACGCGTATACAACGGCGTACTTCAATACAATCGCCGATATTGTTCCGAAGACAAAGCCGGACTTTATCGGTCACTTCGATCTGGTAACGAAGTTCAACGAGGGCGGCAAGCTTTTCGACGAGAGCGACCCGCGCTATTTAAATCCGGCACTTGAGGCGCTCGCGGCTATTACCGAAACGCATAAGTTGTTTGAGATCAATACCGGCGCGATGTACCGCGTCGGACGCACGGCCCCGTATCCGTCCAGGACACTTTTAACGGCGCTTTATGAGCGAGGCGGGGAGATCATCCTGTCCAGCGACAGCCACGACGGTCCGTCCATCTGCCATAAATTCAACGAGGCCGGAGAGCTGGCTAAAAGCTGCGGTTTTAAATACGCCAAAACCTTTACAGCCGACGGCTTCACCGATTACAAACTGTGATACACCCACTAACAAAATACCGGAGCTATTAAAGCTCCGGTCAGACTGTCAAAAAAGCCGCATCCGCGGCTTTTTCGACATATTAAGGCTCTCGACCTGCGGGCCTTGCAAAGTAACGCTTTTCAGAAATGAATTCCTTAAAGCGTTTTTATCAAACAATTTTCGCTGCCGAGACCAGACAACTCGCCGTCGTCAGCGAAAATTTAATCGCACGGCGATTGGACGTTTAAACGAAGGACGAAAGCGCCGGTATTTTGTTGCCAAAGACGAACAAGTCGAATAAGCATCTTAATAAGTTTGTTAAATAATTATCAAAAAAGCTTTGACAAAATAATAACAGCGCGGTAATATTGTATCATACGAGACAAAAGAGGGCGGAGACATGGATATCAGCGTGTTAAAGCGCGGAGAATTTCAGCTGATTGAGCGCTGCTTTTTGTTCAATGGGACAGACGGAGTGTTTCTCAGCCGGGCGCTGGGGGATGTACGGTGCCGTTTCGTTGAGGTCAGGAAAGGTGACGTCGTCTTCGACGTATTTGATTATCGAAACACCCTGGGCTTTATACTGGCCGGCCGTATTAAAGTTACAAAGCCGTCTAGCAGCCGTTACAGCATGACCACGCTGGAAAAGGGGAGCCTGTTCGGCTCGGCCGACCTGTACGATGAGAACGTCGAGGTTGTCACGGTCCTGACGGCTGCGGCAAACTGCCGTCTGGTATTTTTTCCGCGCGGTTTGTTTGAGACGCTCCTGCGTGAAGACAACACGATGAGCTTGAATTACATCCGGTTTCTGACGGGGCGAGTCCGGTTTTTAAACGAGAAAATTGACACCCTCGTTGCTGAAAGTACGCTGGCGTCGCTCCATCACTATCTGGCGGCAAATGCCGAGCCGGACGGAAACCGGCTTCTGGTACGTCTGGACGGGAGCCTGTCCGCCCTGGCCGAGCGGCTCAATATCGGCCGGGCATCGCTCTACCGCGCGTTGGATGCGCTGGAGCGGGAAGGCGTGATTGCAAGAAGCGGCCGGGAGATTACAATCGTCGACCCTGAAAAGCTGGCTGCTATGCATCAAGATGAGCTCGTCTGAGTGGCGAACCGGCCGACTGAGCCTGATCACGGTTACTAATAACAAAACAATTGTCCTGATTTTAGTTGTTTTGTGATGAAATAAAATGAAAGGTATGATTGTCATGAAAAAAATATTATCGTTGTTTTTAGTGTTGCTTTTAACCTTTGCTCTGGCGGCCTGCGCCGGGACGTCGCCGGAAACGTCGCCGGAAGCATCCGTTCAGCCGTCCGAGGCGGCATCGCCGTCGGATTCCGCCGCGCCGGAGGAATCGGCTTCACCCGAGCCGTCCATGGCAGAAAAGCTGTCTGTCCGGGCCGGCTTTCTCAAAGGACCGACGGGGATCGGCGCGTCGTATCTGATGTCACAGAGCGAAAAAGGCGAGACGGCGCTCGATTATACGTTTACAATTGAATCCGATCCGTCCATTATCACAAGCTCCGTCATTTCCGGTGATCTGGACATCGCGGCTGTGCCGACGAACGTCGCGTCCGTTTTATACAACAAGATGGAAGGCGGCGTTAAGATCATCGCCGTCAATACGCTGAGCGTTTTGTATATTCTTGAAAACGGCGAGAGTATACAGTCCGTAGCGGACCTTGAGGGCAAGACGCTGTATGCCACAGGCCAGGCCGCCAACCCGGAATATGTTCTCAACTACATCCTCCGGCAGAACGGGCTTGAGCCGGGGGAGGACGTGACCATCGAATACGCCGACGCCAGCGAGCTGGCTGCGAAAATGGCTGCGGGTGAGCTGGATGTGTGTATGCTTCCGGTCCCGATGTCAACGAGCGTACTGGTAAAAAATCAGGACGTACGTGTTGCGCTTAACCTGGGGGATGAGTGGAGCAAAATCTCGTCCGACAGCACGTTGGCGCAGGGCTGTATTGTCGTCCGGTCCGATATTGACAATCTGGACGCCGTTGTGGAAGGCTTTTTAAAAGACTACGAGACCTCCGTTGATTTCATGGCCGACAGCGCCAATTTGGAGGCGGCGGCACAGCTGGCCGTCCAGTATGAAATCGTCCCCGCTGAGGCGGTTGCCAAGGCAGCGCTCCCTGACAGCGGCTTGATATTTATTGCCGGAGCTGATAGTATCAAGGAAACTTTAAGCGGATACTTTCAGGTTTTGCTTGAGGCCGAACCGAAGTCTATAGGGGGAGCACTACCGGATGACGCCTTCTACTTCCAGAGCGCGTAAGTTATTAAAAGCGGCCCTCGCGCTGCTTTTCTGGGCGGCTGTGTGGGCGCTGGCTTCCATAAGCGTCGGGAAGGAGCTGATCCTGCCCTCGCCCGTGGCTGTTGTTAAAAAGCTCGCCGAGCTCGGCGTAACCGGACCGTTCTGGTTGTCGGCGGGGCGGTCTCTTTTAAATGTGTTTATCGGCTTTACGGCTGGCGTGGTCGCCGGTACATTACTAGGCTTTTTAACCGTTTTTGTGCCCGCTGCCGATACGCTCCTGTCTCCAGCCATCCGTGTCGTGCGTGCAACACCCGTGGCGTCGTTTATTATTCTGGCGCTTTTGTGGCTGGGTAAGGCGCGCGTGCCGGCGTTTGCCTCGGCGCTGATGGTGACGCCGGTGATCTGGCAGGCGTCCGCCGCCGCGCTGCGCGACACGGACCGGGATCTGCTGGAGATGGCCCGGGTTTATGGCTTTAATAAGCTTAAAACCCTGAAGCTGATATATATTCCGTCTATCCGGTCGCAGTGGAGCGCCGCGTGCGCCACGTCTATGGGTCTGGCCTGGAAATCCGGCATAGCCGCCGAAGTCATCTGTCAGGTCCGCCCGACCATTGGTGAGGAGCTGTACAGCGCGAAGATTTATGTAGAGACGTCATCGCTGTTTGCGTGGACGGCTGTTGTGATCTGCCTGAGCCTTGTGCTTGAAAACGTATTGTCCCGACTGTTTGTCAAAATGCGGGGGAGGGCGCCGTCATGATCGAGATTAACGCGCTGCGCTTCGTCTACGGTGAAAAACAGATTTTTGACGGGCTGAACCTGTCGCTTGCCGATGTGACCTGCATTACAGGACCCTCCGGGTGCGGCAAAACGACATTTTTAAAACTTTTAGCCGGGCTTGAAAAGCCGCAGAGCGGTACCATTACCGGCGTGCCGGGCCGAGTCTCGTTCATGTTTCAGGAGGACCGGCTGCTGCCGTGGTGCACGGCGCGTGAAAACGTCGCGGCTGTGCTGCCGCCCCATAGCGCCGATAAAGCCAGCTTCTGGCTTCGTCAGGTTGAGCTGACGGATCAGCCGGACAGTTATCCGGCCAATATGTCCGGCGGGCAGAGGCGGCGCGTTGCGCTGGCGCGGGCGCTGGCGTTTGACGGGGGCCTTTTAATTCTCGACGAACCGTTTAAAGGCTTTGACCCGGACTTGACGCGGCGTATGGCGGCGCTGATACGGTCTTTAAATATACCCGTTATCGCGTCTGTACACGCGCCGGATGAGATGGAACAGATCGGCGGGGAAGTAATTCGATTATGCTAAAGCTGTCAAGAAGTCGTTTTGCTGCGGCTTTTTGACAGCTTTTATAATCGTCGCCGGAGCTTGCCGACGAGCAGGATAAAAAGAGGCAGGATAAAGCACATGATGATATTCATAGGCAGACCGATTGTACCGGAAAAAGTCTCGAGCTGGAATTTATTCGTTGCGATAAAGATGCTCCCGGCATAACCGAGCATGGCGACCGGCCCGGCGAAATATTTACTTTGCGTTACATTGAAGATTTTTTTAGTGATCATCATGATGAGCAGACCGAAAACCGTAATGACGATGAAATCCGAGACGACCCAGATGGACAGGAGAATGGCTTCCATCCGGTCAAAGGACCCTATAAGCCTGATGACCTTGGTCGCGCCGAAAAACGGCAGCGGCATTCTTTGGGCCAATCTATATCCGAGTGATCCGACAACGCAGATCATCATGAGCGTTGTCATGATAAGCAGATAAAGCGTCGCCTTCTTGCCAACGGGCAGAATGCTTTCTTTTTTAACGATATTATCGCCAAGAAAGAACAGATAAAAAAAATAAAACCAGATGCCTAAAATTGCATAGGATGATTTCAGCACCGGCCAGATATCATAGGTCGTGACGGGCCAGAGATGCTTTATTTGAATGGATGGGGCCATTAGTATATAAAAAATAACAAAGACAACGGTAAACATCAGGATGGAGAACTCGCAGAAGCGGGCAAAAGACTCAATCTTGCCGCGAAGCGCGATGAAAACGGGAATGTAGATCACGGCGATAAAAAAATGAATGTTCGTATTCGGGTAAATAGAGGAGAGCAGCCGGTCGGCGTAATACCGGACGTATAAAAAATACAGGATACAAAGCCACAGCAAATATGTTATCAGAAGGATTTTGGCGGCTATTTTGCCGACGGACAGCTCAAAGACGCCGGCCAGATCACTGCAGCCGCTGTTTTTAAAAAATGCATTGAGCATAAGCAAAAGAAAGAAAAAGCCGGCGGCCGCCGGAATCGGAGCCAGCCATCCGGCAATACCGCCATATAGCGAGCAGATTTGGGGAAAAAGCCGGATCGCCGGCGACAGCGTAATCAGGATGAGGATCACAAACAGCTGCCGGGTCGTGATTTTATGCGGATGACTTGGCATTATTCTACCACCCCCATTAAGCTGTTTAAAGTATGCGCGAGACTGCTGAATCCTCCCGGCCTGAAAAGAAACAGGCCGACGGCGCCGGCCGTAACCGTCAGAACGAGATACGGAAAAATCTCCTTCTTAAAGCCTTGTTTAACCATTGCTATAATATCAATGGTACACAGCCCCGCTAAAACAGCATAAAACGCCAAAGCCTCCATCGCTAGCCTCCCAAGTCATGCCCGTTGGGCTCGTGAATGTCATACGTCCGGCGCATGTGTGAGCGAACCGTAACGCCGATATTGAGGTCCGGGTAGAGTTCAACCCAATGGTCCTTGAGCTTTTCCCATTTATACGGGTATTTCATACGAATACGTTCGCCAAGGCCGACACAGTCCGTCTGGAAATCCTTTGACAAAGCGATGACTTTTTCCATCTCGCCTTTAATAATGTCCGACTGCTGCGCAGCTAACAAATCAACGGTGCTTTGCGTAAAAATGTCGTCTTGTGACTGAACCTCGGCGATATTGCTGAAGACGTGCGTGATAAACTTAGCGCTTTCAAGCATATCGCCATTGAACTTTGCCTCGATTGTCGTTGTTTCGTTGAGGACCTCAAGCCCGACAAACATGCCGGAATTATCCCGAACGCTGAAAGCGCTTGAGTGGACGTTGCCGGATAAAAAATTATAACCGCGCGCCTCCGGCTCCGGAATATATCCGACAAGCTTAGAGTCTTTTAATACGGTGTAGCCGCTGCTCATCGCGTCTTTTTCCGGCATTTTACCGCCGAGCAGTTCATGGTTGTCCATATTGCCAAGCTCCAGCACGGGCAGGACGACAGCCGCCTGCTTATTATTGAGCATATCGGCCGTTTCAACGACATTGACCTCCAGGAAATTACTCATATCGGCGACATCGGACTTGATATTAGCCAGCCTGTCGCCGAGATATATGCTTTCAGAGCTGGTCTGGCAGATGAAATCGTACACCGACGCGCCCCTGATAATATAGACCTTTGGCGTAAAGCGAATATTATGGCCGCGCATAATAAAGTCAAAATATTTATTAAAGTCGTCCTTGGCGGCCTCCTCGCCGATGAGAATATAGTCGACAAACCCGAAAAACTCTTTTTTATCGGAATGGGCTTTTATTTTACGCTCGGCTTCATAGATGGTGTCGCCAACGGAGGAGACAATGGGGTACTGCTTTTTCTGCGCACTGCCGTCACCGCCACCCCCTGGGGCTGCCCGTTCGGATAAAAACGTGACCTCAACCTTTGAAGGATCCTCTTTTGATTTATCAAGGCCGAAGACCTTCATGACCTCGTAATCCTCAATCTCATTGCGCTGCGGGAGAATATCCATTTTGCAGCCCGATAAGGACAAACAAATTGTTAAAAGGCAAAGCGCGGCTGTGAGTTTTTTAACCATTCATCCGCCTCCCCGGGTCTGGTCCTGGACGCCGATACTGCTGGGGCGTTCGCTTTTTCTGAACCAGGCGGGCCTGATGAGGGTGTCCCGGAGTGGCTTTCGGCCCTCGTTAGCCACAAACGGGGACAGATACGGCACGTTAAAATTCTCAAGTGTGCACGCGTGATATAATATAAGGATGAGACCGATTGTAACGGTAAAAAGTCCGGAAATGATGGATGTCAGCACGAGAAAAACGCGGCAGATCCGTACAGCGTTTGAATAATCCTGCGATGGCAGAGTAAACCCGGCGATTCCGGCTGTTGAAATGGCAATAACGACGCCTGGAGACAGAATATGGGCCGTAATGGCGGCCTGCCCGATGACAATAGCGCCGACGATGGAAACCGCCTGGCCGACGGCGCGCGGCAGCCGGAGGCCTGCTTCCAATAGGACCTCGAATGCGAACAGCATCAAAAGCACCTCTATAAAGGTTGGGAACGGCACGCCCTGGCGGCTTTCGATGATGGAGGTGGCCAGCTTTGTTGGTATCATTTCCTGATGGAAGGTGGTCACCGCCACCCAAAAGGCCGGCAGCGTCAGGGCTATAAAAGAGCTGGAGTACCGCAGAAACCGGAAAAAGGAGCTTTGCATAAAGTTGAGCGCGTAATCCTCCGGCGCCTGCATAAAGGAGTTAATATCAACAGGCACAACATAGACAATTGGAATCCCGTCGATCATAATGCCCACGCGGCCTTCCAGTATATTGGCGCAGAATTTATCCACGCGCTCCGTATACAGCATTTGTGGAAAAAGCGCATATTTATTGTCGATTATATTGGACTCAATCTGCCCGGCAGAAATCACGCCGTCCGTATCGATTTGATTAAGCCGTTTTTGTATCTCCTTAATAATCTGGGTGTTGGCCACGCCGTCCAGATAGACGATAGCCACGCTCGTGTGGGTCCGCTTGCCGATCTGAATGGTAGAAATTTTCAAGTCACAGGTGCGAATGCGACGCCGGACGAGCGACGTGTTGGTACGCAGGACCTCAATAAAGGATTCCTTTGATCCTTTGAGTACGTTTTCGTTCGTCGGCTCGGTAATGGCCCTCTTTTCAATATGCTCGACCTCAAAGGCGATGGCTGAGCGCAGCGTGTCAAATACCATCAGCACGCTGCCGCCCAATAGCTTATCCAGGCAGTAGGAGAGCTTGTCACAGACCGAGCGCCGGCTGTGATAGACGGCGCCCAGCATGATGAGATCGGATAGCTCCTGCTCCGTCTTGACGGCGCCCAGCGCATTTTGCTGAATAAGCGGTTTGAGCACAAAATTGTCAATCTGATTTTGGTCGATGAGGCCATCCATGAAAACGATCGTAAATTTTTGCTTTGTATCGTTGTTGATGATGATGTCGCTATAGTAAACGTCGGTACTGCAGGACATCTTTTCCATAATCGTCTGTGTTGTGACGGGGCCGTCCGGAAGGTTTTTTTCCGGCTCTTCAGCCTGTTGCTTTTTTTTACCGAACATGGTGATCCCCCGCTTTGCCAAGTGATATATATCAGTATTTGTCAGTCGGGGGAAAATATTGACGGCGCTGCGCGCTAAACTTTTCCTGCCGTGACATGGCGGCAGATGTATTTTACGCGGAAAACAGGAGATGATTTCAAGCAGGAGGATATGGTTTTGCACAACCGTTTCGAGGGGATGTATTTTAAGCAGCAGGCCGGCGAGCGGATGCTCGCATTTATACCGGCCTTGCATACGAACAACAGCGGCAAGCGTACCGCGTCGCTGCAGGTTGTGACACGCGGCTGCGCGCATTTTATTGAGCTGCCCGCCAACAGCGTCGTCATTGACCGGCGGGCGATGTCGGTAAGTACCGGAATCGGCATGTTTAGTCCGTCCGGTATTGAGCTGGACCTGAAAACGCCGGCTCTGAGTATTACGGGCAAGCTGCTGTTTAAACAGGGCGTCAAGCCGCGCGGCGATATTATGGGGCCGTACCGTTTTGTGCCGTTTATGGAATGCCGTCACGGTGTATTCAGCCTCACGCATGGCGTTGACGGAAGCCTTGTTGTAAACGGCGAGACGCTTGATTTCACGAATGGCATCGGCTATACGGAAGGGGACAGGGGCCGCTCGTTTCCCGGGCGGTATATCTGGACGCATTACGGTTGGACCACGGACAGGCCGTGTTCGCTGATGCTGTCGGTCGCCGCCGTCCGCCCACTTGGAAAAGCGTTTACAGGTATCATCGGCTTTGTATACTTTGGTGGTCGGGAATATCGCCTCGCCACGTATTGCGGCGCACAGCTTAAAAGCATTGAAGACAGTGCCGTCACAGTCCGGCAGGGACCGTATGAGCTGACGGCGCGTCTCCTGGGGGACGGTGGACAGATGCTCAGCGCGCCGGTGTCGGGTGCGATGACGCGGCTGATCCGGGAGAGCCTATCCTGCCGGGCTGCCTATCGTTTTTCCGATAATGGCCGAGTGCTGTTTGACAGTGTAACAGACAAGGCCAGCTTCGAATTTGAATGGTGAAACCTGAAATTACAAAATCCAAACCGTTTGGGGGTTTTTATGATCCATGTTCCCTGAAGCCGTATATTATGAGCCGGCGGCGCTGTCATACTCTCTGGGACAACGCCTTCGGGAAAAATACAGCCACGTAAACTGGATGGAAATTGAAAGCCACAATAATATTCCCGAGCTCCAGAAAAAATCGAACAGCGAATTTCCACAACTGAAAAAGCTTTTAATTGTCGGCGTGCGCAAGACGCATAGATATGTGGAAAATCATAAGGTATCCGACTTTCTCGTGCCGTATACCTCCTCGGGCTGCAGCGCGATGTGTTTGTACTGTTATCTTGTGTGCAATTACAATAAATGCTCTTATTTGCGCGTATTCGTCAACCGGGAGCAGATGATGGAACGGCTGATTAAAACCTCGCTTAAATCCGCGTGGCCGCTGACGTTTGAGATCGGCTCCAACAGCGACCTTGTGTTTGAAAACACTATTACGGACAATCTGCCGTGGACCATCGAGGAATTTGCAAAAAACGCGAAGGGACACATCACGTTTCCTACGAAATTTGATAAGGTGGAACCGTTATTGCCGCTAAATCATCAGGGAAAAACGATTTTCAGGATGAGCGTTAATCCCGGGGATATCATCCGGCGTGTTGAATACGGGACGTCGCCGCTTGACGCGCGAATCCGCGCGCTCAATCAGATGAATGAGGCGGGGTATAAAACGGGTCTTCTGATTGCGCCCGTTATTTTAAAGGACGACTGGCGGGCGCTATACGGCCAATTGATTGACCAGCTGGCCGACGGGCTGAGTAGCGCCGTTAAAAAGACGTCCTTTATAGAAATCATCTTCATGACCTACAGCTATGTGCATAACGCCATCAATACGGACGCCTTCCCGAACGCGCCGGTTTTGTACGACAAGGAGCACCAAACGGGACGCGGACGCGGAAAATACTGCTACAGGGACCCGCTTCGCGGAGAGGGAGAGGTTTTTTTTCGTGAGCGCCTCGGAAAAGTCCTGCCGGAAATGAACATCCTTTATATCGCTTAAACGGCCGGCCGAGCGCTCCTGCGGGAACGCTCGGCCGGTTTTTGCTTTGCACATCCAACATGGCGGTATAACCATGAAAATATTACCGGCCGCAGTATTGTCGCCGGTCGGCAGATACGGTACAATGTTGTCGTATTTTATACTAATCTCCATTAAAAATGCAAATTAGTATTATACCTGTAAGGGAGGAAGTTTTTAATGTTCAAGCTGAAGCAAAACGGCACCAATGTGCCGACCGAGATCATTGCGGGTATCACGACGTTTTTTACCATGGCCTATATCATTGCCGTCAATCCGCTGATCTTGTCCGGGGCCGGTATGGAGTGGGGAGCCGTCTTTTTAGCCACGATCATCGCGTCGGTTATCGGCACACTTGTTATGGGGCTTGTGGCGAATGTCCCGTACGCGCTGGCCCCGGGCATGGGCCTCAACGCGTTTTTCGTCTACGTTGTCTGCGGGACGCTGGGCTTTTCCTGGCAGCAGGCCTTATCCATCGTGTTTATTTGTGGCCTTTTCAATATCCTTATTACCGTGACGAAGCTCAGAAAGGCTATCATCAAAGCCATACCAAAAAATCTGCAGCATGCCATCAGCGGCGGCATCGGCGTCTTTATTGCCTATATCGGGCTGGTTGATGTCGGCCTGATCAATTTCGACACGGATGTTCCCGCCATGACCATACTCAATCAGCCGGAGCTTTGGGTATTTTTATTCGGATTATTGCTTATGGCCGTTCTTCTTCTTCGTAAGGCTAAGGGGGCGATCCTGATCGGCATTATCGCCACGACGCTCCTTGCGTGGATCACCGGCGTTACGGATTTCTCCAGCACCACCACCGTCGGCTTTAAAGACGCCGTCGCGTCGCTGCCGTCAACCTTCGGCGTTATTTTTACCGAGGAGGGTCTGGGCTCTCTGTTTTCCGAGGGCGCTAAAATACCGCTGGTACTCGTCACGATCTTCGCGTTCAGCCTGTCGGATACGTTTGATACGATCGGCACGTTTATCGGTACCGGTCGCCGGAGCGGCATTTTCAGCGAAGCGGATGAAAAAGCGCTGGAGGAAAGCGCCGGTTTTAAATCCAAAATGGATAAGGCTCTTTTTGCCGACTCAACCGCTACGGCTATCGGCGCAATTGTCGGCACGTCCAACACGACGACGTATGTTGAAAGCGCGGCCGGCATCAGCGAGGGTGGGCGCACAGGACTTACGAGCGTTGTGGTTGCCATCTGCTTTGTTATCAGCGCTTTTCTTGCCCGGTTTGTCAGCGGCATCCCCATGGCCGCCACCGCGCCGGCGCTCGTTATCGTCGGCATTATGATGATGTCCTCCTTTGTGGATATCGATTGGACAAACCTTGAGGAAGCCATTCCAGCGTTTTTCGCCGGCATTTTTATGGCGCTGTGCTATAACATTTCCTACGGCATCGGCGCGGCATTTATATTTTACTGTCTGGTCAAGGTGGTCAAGGGACAGATCAAGGGTACGCACCCGATCCTTTGGGTTACGACAATCCTGTTTATTTTAAACTTCGTCCTGCAGGCTATCGTTACAACAGCATAAATACGCAACATCGGCTTTTCGACAGTCTGATGCTCCGGTCGCAGGACCGGAGCATTTTTGCTGTTGTGTTTAAGATAGTTTCCGTTTAAAATGGCCGCTTAAAATGGCGATCCAGAGAAAGGATGTGATGAGCGCCGGGATCAGCGGCAAAAAGCTGTGGTCCAGTGCCATTTTCGCGATCCAGAAGGACGGCATCGGCGCGAACGCGTACTGGATACCCGAGAGGACAAAAAACGGAACCGGCAGGCCCAGCAGCAAAACGCCCGACAGCTTGGCCAGCGCCATGCCCTCCACACGGTTGTGCGACAGCGAGACCAGCAGCAGAGACACGGCTATACCCTGAAGGCTTCCCAGCAGGCTGAACAGGATGATTTGAAGCACGCCGAGGTCCGTCAGTGAAAAAATGGATAAAAGAATAGCGGACGCCCCGAAGGAAACGGCTGCCGGGAATGCCAACCGCGAAATGAGATACCCTGTCTTCCCCACAGGCGTCACGGCCATATAGCCCGCCATGTTTTCGTCGTATTCCGTCAGGATAACCATGGACGCAGCAAAGCCGAACATGTAGGGGGTCATGACGGCCAGAAAAAGATCAAACAGCAGATAATAGTCCCGGAGTATGGATGCCTTGCCCATAAGCGCTGTCAGCTGCGTCTCGACAAACGGTATACCAAATTTAAAGAAGAGCGCTGCCAAAAGGGGCGCCAAACAGACGGCGTACAGCATGCTGTCACGTGCAATCTGGCGCATAAACATTGAAAAACAGCGTAAAAGCGGCTTCACAGCTTGATCCCTCCCACAGTCTTGAGCATTCTTTCAACAAGAATGCAGGCTAATAAATAAAATAGCGCTGCCCACAAAAGGAGTATCAAAAGCGGAAACACGGCGTGGCCGGATAAAGTCGCCATCAGAGCCGCGCCGGGATGGATAAGGAGCCAATCCTTATCCCAGCCGAAGAGCCACAGCATGGCCGGGCCGCAGATCAGGATTTCAGCCGGAACGGTGGCGATAACGAACTGGTTGAGCGTTGAGATTTTACACGCGACGATGAGCCCGACGGACGAAAAGAGGCAGGAGCATAGGAAAACACTGAGGATAAATAAAACAGGGTGCGACACGATGCCGGCGGTAAGGCCTATGGCGAGACCCACAAGCGTTGAAATGACGCTCAGCGACAGAAGCTTTGACAGCACATATTCGGCTGTTTTAAGCGGCGAGACGGCAATACTGTCCAAAACGCGCTCACTTTTTTCAAACAGAATGATCGCGCCCATAAAGTACAGCCCCATGGCCGCTGGGTCCGTAAAGATCATGAGGATGGCGGCTTTGGCGCGCCAGGATTCCGGAAATGCCGACAGCAGGGCGATGTAGAAAATCGAAAAGAATAGATACAACCAATAAAAGCCGTATTTATATTGGATACGGATATCCGAGATAAAAAGGGACCGGAGTCTCATACAAGCCGCCTCCCTGTTACTTCCACAAAAATATCGTTGAGTGTCGGCTCTCCGGAATGAATTGAGACGAGCCGGTTTTCACGTATGAGCCGCTCCAGTGTCGTGTCGCCGGATGTTTTGTCGAGCGCGACGTCGGCCATATGCTCTTTGCCGTCCTTTATGTAAGAGTACGTGATTTTGCCCGCGCCCCTTGATAGGACGAGCGCGCGCGGCGTATCAAGCGCCCGGATTGCCCCGTCCACAATGAACGCCACACGCGAGCACAGCTCCGCGGCGTCGTACATATTGTGTGTTGTCAAAATAATGGTCTTGCCCTTGGCCTGCTCAGTAAGGATCATATCCTTCATCACGCGAGCATTGGACGGGTCCAGCCCGGATGTCGGCTCGTCGAGGAAGAGGATTTGGGGGTCGTGCAGGAGCGCCTTAATAAAGTTAAGGCGAGACTTCATGCCCTTTGAAAAGTCGGAGACCTTTTTATCGGCGTCCGGCAGGAGGCCCACCTGATCCAACAGCGCGTCGATATCGCGCTGTTTTTTGTACAGCGATGCGAAAAATTTGAGGTTTTCCCGCGCCGTCAGCTTTTCGTACAGGCTGGGAAACTCAAAATCAACGCCGATGTTTTCGTAAAAGCTGTTGTCGTGCCGCCCGATTTCGACGTCTCCGACAGTAACGCGGCCATCAAATCCTTCCAGAAGGCCCGTTAAAATTTTTTGCAGTGTACTTTTGCCCGCCCCCGACGGCCCCAGAAAGCCGAAGATCTCGCCGGCACGCACGTCGAAGCTGACGTGCTCAATAAACGGCTTTTTCGTATAACTGAAGCTCAGGTCTTTTACAGTAATCATACTTCCGCCTCCTCAAACATTTGCATTACAACGCCGCGGATCATCACCTTCAGCGCCTCGTCAAAAACGTCTTCCCCAATGTCCTGCTTATGGAGCAGGGACAGAAAAATACCTCTAAAAGCCGCACTGATAATTCTGACATCAGCTATTTCTATACCTGGCATTTCGTCAAGAAGCTTAGAAAAACTCAGGTCGTCTTTTTCTGCGTGCAGCTTGGATAGCTCCGGCGGCAGCTTTCTCATAAATAAATCCAGTTCACCGTCTGCGATGAGTCTGGGCAGAAAGGAATCATCAAGCTTTTTGTACAGGCTGTATATGATATTCGTAAGCTTCTCGGGTGTAACGTGTATCTGTAGGGCGGAGACTTCGTCAATCAGTTCTGTTTGTATTGTCTCGTTAAACTGCAGGATGACATCAAACAGTAAGCGCTCCTTGGAGGGATAAAACAGATAAAACGTCCCCTTTGGTATGTTGACTCGGCGAACGATCTCGTCGACTGTCGTTTTTCGGACACCGTACTGAGACAGGCAGTGCGCCGCTTCCTCAAGCAACCGCTTTTTGATGTACTCTTTTTCGCTATCTGAAAATGACTTGGGCATAATCTGCCTCCATACTATTTGACTATATTAATAATTATAGTCAAATAGTATCATAATCTTCAAAAATGTCAATAGTCTCAAACATAAAAAGCTCCGGTCAAATGACCAGAGCTTTTTGTATACTTGAAGAAACAGTTATTTTGATTCCGGGATGTCGGCGTCGTCGCGGTCGTTCGTCAGTTTGAACTTGTCCAGGACAAAGAAAATGAGGCCTAAAACCATGCCGACTATGGTAGCGAGGATGACGCCGCTCAACTCGAATTCGCCGAGTGGAATAAACGCGCCGCTCAGGCCCGTTACAAAGACAACGGAGGTGAGCGCCAGATTTCTGGATTTGCTGTAGTCAACCTTGGCTTCTACGAGAAGCCGGAGGCCGGATGCGCCGATCATGCCGTACAGCATAAAGCTGACGCCGCCGATCACGCACCAGGGGATCGCTTGAATGAGCGCTGATACGGGCCCAATGAATGCGACGATAATGGAAATAACGGCTGCACCGCCGATGACCCAGACACTGTACACCTTTGTCATTGCCATGACGCCGATGTTTTCGCCATATGTTGTTGTCGGCACGGCACCGACAAAGCCGGAAATGGCGGTTGACAGACCGTCGCCGAGCATTGTGCGGTGCAGACCGGGTTCTTTTAGTAGGTCACGGTCGACGATTTTGCTGGTCACAAGCTGGTGCCCGATGTGTTCCGTCACAACAACGAGGAGCGCCGGCAGAATCATAAGGATTGCATTAAACTCAAATTTCGGTGTCGTAAAGGTAGGCAGGACAAAAAAATCAGCGGTTTTGACACCTGTCAGATCAACAAGGCCGAAAGCAAGTGCGCTCAGGAATCCTACGACGATGGCGATTAGGATGGGGATGACAGCGAAAAACTTGCGGAAGCAGACCGAGCCGAAGATAGCGACAAATAACGTGATGCAAAATACGATGACATTTCTGTAATCGATTGAGGCAAGGTCGACGCCGGAAACCGGCAGTCCGCCATTAGAAGCTGCTGTTCCGGCAAGGCCAAGGCCGATAAGAGCGACAATGGGCCCCATAGCAGCGGGCGGCAGCACGATATCAATCCATTTCGTACCTACGAACTTGATGATGAGAGCAACGAGTGCCATTGCAAGACCGACGACCACAAACGCACCGAGTGCCAGCGGATATTTTGAGATATCCGTACTGCCGGGCGCACCGATGATCAGCGCCACAGGCGCAAGAAAAGCAAAGCTTGAACCTAAATAAGCCGGCGCTTTGCCTTTGGTAAGAAGTATGAATAACAGTGTGCCGAATCCGTTCATGAAAAGAACGATGCCGGGATCGATCCCGAACAGAATCGGGACGAGAACCGACGCGCCGAACATGGCGAAAAGATGCTGGAAACTGAGTGCGAGACCCTGACCGAAGGGTACTCGTTCATCTACCTGGATGATCCTATTTTGCAAGAACACCACTCCCTTTCTTTATTCGGCCTATTATAGCACATCATCTGGTAACAAATAAATATAAAAATCCAACATATTGATAGAAAAAACGTTGGAAAACCTGTCGGTTATAGTTTGGATAGGCAGCAGAATTTTTATGCTTAAAAAGTGGTTGCGAGTTTTGTCCGGGATGTGATACATTATTGTTGCGGCAATAAAAGGAAAAAAGGAGTGTGTCGGCATGAAAATCGGGATCATTGTTTATTCCAAAACAGGCAACACGAGGTCTGTAGCTGAAAAGGTTAAAAAAGCGCTGGCAGATGCCGGCAACGAGGTCACGCTCGAGGAAGTAACGACAGCGGGTGAGCCGGGCGGGACGCCGAGCCAGTCGGAGCTGAAAAACATCCCGGACCCATCGGGCTATGAGGCCGTTATCTTTGCCGCCCCCGTCTGGGCGTTTTCGCTGGCGTCCGTTATGAAGCTGTATTTCAGCAAGCTTGGGCCGCTGGGTGGCAAGAAGATCGGCGTGTTCGTAACCCAGTCCCTCAAAAAACCGTGGATGGGCGGCAACAAGGCAATCCGGCAGATGAAAAAGGCTTGTGAAGAGAAAACGGGCGTCGTTTCTAAAACGGGTATTATTAACTGGAATAATCCACAGCGCGAAGCGCAGATCGATACATTGGTCAAGGATTTTTCGAACATATAAAAACGCAGAAAAAAGCTGCCGGCTTCAGTCCAAGCCGGCAGCTTTTTTAATTTGAGTTAGTAACAAACTGGATATTGCTACAGCCATCCCCTCAAGGGGAAGGTGGCGCAACGCGCGCCGGATGAGGTGCTTTTTCAGGAAGGTGTGCCGATGGCGGCAAGCGCATCAAGCAGCGACGTAATCTTGTCGCCGGGCAGGACGTTAACCTGATCCGAGCCGGCAAGCCGGGCGTAATATCCGCTGCCGTCGTCCAGTGCCCGGCCGATTTCAAGCGTGACAGAGCCGCTGGTTTCTTTTTGATTGGAATCCGTCGTCGTGTAATCGGCTGTCAGCGTGAGCAACGGGGGCGCAAGCCCCTGGTCTGTCAGAGCGCTGCTGTCGGGATTAAACGCGGCGCACGATGAAAACGAAAGGGCCTTGAGCGCCGAGAGGACATCGGATATATAGACGGGCGCACCGTTCGTCCCGTCAGAAAGGACATATTCGTCGGCCGCCGTATACGTTTCCCCCTCGACGATGAACCAGGTAATCGACTCATCGCGCGCCTTGTATTTATCCAGCGTGAGCGTTTGGCCGTCGGCCGTCAGTGTGAGCTTATCGATGGTCGTTTCCGTCAGCGACGGGATCGTGTCCAGCGTGATCATCTTTAATATGTCCGTCTGGAGCGCGCCGACCAGTGAGGAGTCGATCGTGTAAATTGTGCTGCCGTCGCTTTTCATGGCGTAATAATTGTCGCCGGTCGTGTTGCCGATGAGAAGCGTCAGCGTGTGGCCGCCGCCGTCGTCGGTGGTGACCGTGTAAGCCGGCGCGTCCAGCCCGTAATCGGACAGCGCGCCCGGCGCGTCAAATTCGCGCACGGCGGTGAGGCCTGAAAGCTTTGAGACGAGACCCGTGAGGATGGACTGCTTAAGCGGGAAACTAGGGTCGCCGTCGTAAATCCAGGTGCTGTCCGCGAGGGTAAAGGACATTGCCGCATTGTCGGCCACATATGAGATTTGGGTTGGATTGTCCCAATCGGCGGGATAAATCTGCGTCGCTTCCGTTCCCGCCGCGTCGTCGCTGGCCTTGTTGGCGTTAACCAGCGAGACGGTGACATAAGCGCCGATGACAACAACAAGCACGGCTAGAAGGATGATCAGGGTTTTTGCTTTTTTTTTCATCAGCGCTTCCTCCGCCGGCTCCAGTAGACGAGACCGCCGACGATGAACGCGAGCGGGATAACAGCAATGAACAACGTGCTCCACATGATGGGATGGGACATTTTTATGGCGCCCACGTCGAGGCTTTTCGTCGGGATGACGGTGCTCTGCACGTCGCCGAAGTTGGCGTTGACGGCGTTCAGGAAGATATCCATATTGGAATAGGCCGTCGGGATGTCGTCACTTAAAAGGTCTGTCGCTGCGATCACCGTTAGTCGGGATTCAGTATCGTCTGTGTTTTCAAATGTCTCCACGGACGTCGCTCCAAGGATATACTGGCCCTCCGTCATCGTGTTCTCATCCACGACGAGAAGCGCTTTATCGCTCGTCGTCATAAACGGCGAGACGACGGCGCCGCGCCTGAGCGGCGTTGTTTCAAGCATCCCGGACGAATGACGCAAAAGCGCGTCGGACGTAATGCCGGACGTAATACTGTCGCTCGTTGACAGATTGGGAAAAATGCAGAAATAGCTGTATTGCTGCACATAGATTTTATAGTAATTCTCCTGGTCGGCAATAATGCCGGTTTGCATTTGCAGGCCATACGTTTCAAGGAGTGTATTGAAGTTTGCGAGATCGGCGCTGCTGAGAAACACCATAACGTTTCCGCCGTTTTTCAGATACGTCAAAAGAAGGTCCAGCTCTTCCCCCGTCAGGTCCGTTGTCGGGTTGACACTGACGAGCAGCTCACAATCCTCCGGGATGCTGCCGTCCTTGGACAGGTTGACGGACGCTGTTTCGATGTTGCTTTTGGATATGGCGTCGGACGCCATTGTCCCCAAGGGGGACTCTCCATGACCGTCGAGGTAATACAGCTTATGCGACACATCGCTTGTAACACCGTTAATGGCGCTTGTCAGCTGGCCTTCGGCGTCAATGGCGACGGGCTTGTACTGGCCGGAGGTATAGGCGGCCTGGGCGTCGTACAGGATCAGACCGTCTTCGTATCCGTAAATACCGCCGAGCTTCAAAACGCGGGTTTTGCCCGTATCGGCACAGGTTACGACAATATTATTTTCCTGCGCGCCATACGTTTCAAGTGCCGACGGATTAACCACCGGATCGATAAACTGGAGCGAAATATGTGGGGACAGCTTGGCGTAGTTGTTGATAATTTTCAGGATCATTTTGTCCATCGCCGCTTCCTGCGACAAAACGACAATGCTCACGTCCTTATCGAGCGTGTCCAGATAATCAACGGACTGCTGTGTGATTTGATACAAGCCCTTGTCGCTGATGTCAAATTCCAGCGTGCCTGGCGGTATACTGCCCACAAACAGATTAAAAACGATGACGATGGCAATAACGATTGCCGAGATGGCGGCCGTATAGATGCCGTGTTTCTTTTTAACGCTGCCGGCGCGTACGCTTTTTTCGGTGCGCGCCTCGGTCGCCGCGTTTTTTTCGGTATTAGTGTGATCTTTCAACGTGGCACCTCCTCAGCTCCAGCGGCGCTTCTGCACCGACTGGACCGTTAAAAAGACAAACAGCGCGGACATGGACAGGAACATGACGATTCCCTTCAGGTCAAAAACATAATAACCGACAAAGTTGGTGATCGTGTCCGTTAACGCGAACGCGCCGAGAAAAGCCGGCAAAAGGCCGCCCAGCAGCGAGCTTTTGATGATGAAGACGCCAATGAGCGCGGCGGCCCCTACGATGCCGACGATAGCTGTCAGCGTAGTGCTGCGCGTGAGATTATAAAGCAGCAGCACGATGACCGCCAGAAGAATCAGAAAACCGATCAAGGACGCCATGGGCGTTTTGGGAATGTAGGATACAAGGTTCGACCAGAAAAACAGCAGCAGGAATATCCCCATTGTGACAACCGCCGCGATGATCTGGCTCTCCGTCAAAGAGGAGATGAACATGCCGAGCGAGACGAAAAGGCCGCCCAGGAAGACAAAGGCTAAGATGGCCGAGTAATCGATCAGAAGAGAGCCGCCGCCCGCGGTTTCCCAGGAAATGATGAGCGGGCACAGGCAGGCGATGGCCAGCGGGATGACGTAGACCGTCAGCATCGCGAAATACTTGCCCAAGATGACGGACGACGTTTTTACGGGATAGGTCAGGAGCATCTGGTCTGTTTTGGAGCGGCGTTCCTCCGCGATGGACTTCATCGTCAGGATCGGGACGGCAAATACTAAAATGATGACGGAGTTTGACAGCGCGCCGGCAAAGTATGGATAGCTGCCCTGCGTGGTTTGCGGAAGTATATTTGTTAAAAGGAACATAATACCGAAAAAAATCAATACTACGGCCGTATAAACATAGCCGATCATGGAATTGAAATATGAGTTGAGCTCTCTTTTATATACAGCACTCATGATTCTTCCCCGGCCTCCTTTTCTTCCGTTTCAGCGGCGGGCGGCACGGCCGGACCGGCCGCGTCGGCAGTGAGCTGGAGGAATATGTTTTCAAGCGAAACACCGGACGGACGCATTAAAAGAAGCGGACAGCCGGCCCCGGCGCAGGCATAGAATATTGCCTCGCGCAGATCGCGCTTGTCGACCGGTTCGAGCATGACGTTAAGCTCACCGGGCGCGCCGGCTGGCTCGCAGGTAACGGCTTTCACGCCCTCAATAGCTAAAAGGGCCTGCTGGACAACCGCCGGATTGTCTGATTTGACGACCAGCTCCGTCGGAACGCCGCGCATCTGCGCTTCAAGCTCCTTAGGCGTGCCGGTGGCGATGAGTTTGCCGTGATGGATGATCATAACATGATCGCAAATTTCCTGCACCTCCGAGAGGATATGGGAGCTTAAGATGATGGTGTGCTCCTTGGAAAGGCCCCGGATCAGTTCGCGGATCTCGTGGATCTGCTTCGGGTCCAGGCCAACCGTCGGCTCGTCCAGAATTAAAATTTCCGGCAGGCCCAGAATGGCCTGCGCCAGGCCGACGCGCTGGCGGTAGCCCTTGGAGAGATTACCGATCAGCCGATTTTGCAAATCGTCGATCTTGGTCAGCTCGATGACCATGTCCACGGCTGACTCGCGCTCCCCGGCGCTGATGCCCTTGAGGTTCGCGGCAAATTCCAGATATTCGCGCGGCGTCATATCCGTGTACAAAGGCGGTTGCTCGGGCAGGTAGCCGATGGCGCGCTTAACCTTCTCGGGCTCCTCGAGGATATTGTGGCCGTTGATGACGACGTCGCCTTCCGTCGGGCCGATATAGCCCGTCATGATGTTCATCGTCGTCGTTTTTCCCGCGCCGTTTGGCCCGAGAAATCCATAGATTTGCCCTTTTTCGATCTTGAAACTCAGATGGTCCACGGCAACGTGGTCTCCGTAGCGCTTGACAAGATCATGCACTTCGATCAAGAGCGGTTCCTCCTTTTTTTGGTCATATAAAATACGCGCTTTGGACATCAGGGTCCGCTCTGCGGCAGTAAACACAGCTTATCTAAAAGACGCGTACGGGCTGCAGTTCAAAGTATATAAACACAATTTTCGAATAATTTAACAAACTGTAAACACTCTATGAATTTTCGTTAATATTTGCATAAATGTGGTTTTTTATCGGGCGTATTGAGCGACGTCTCAGCAGAAGCCGTTAAAAGCTAACGCGTGATGCCGAAAAAGCGCAGGCCGTTTTCCAGTGTCAGCGCCGCCGCTTCCTCCGGCTGGATATTCAAAAGCTCGGCGAGCTTTGCTGCCGTGTACTTTAAATTCAGCGAGCTATTGCGGTGTCCGCGCTGGGGCACGGGAGCCAGATATGGGCAGTCGGTCTCGATCATAACGCGGTCTCGTGGCATTTTTTCAATGACCTCATGGGATTTCCGCGCGTTCTTATACGTGATAACACCCGCAAACGACAGATACCAGCCCTTGTCGAGAAGCAACTTCGCCGTCTCCCAGCTGCCGGAATAACAGTGAAAAACACCGGTGACGCCGGGATAGTCGCCAAGGATCTCAAGCGCATCCTGCACGGCCTCCCTCTCGTGGATGATGACGGGCAGCTTTACATGTCCGGCCAGTTCCAGTTGGTCACGGAAGCGCTTTTGCTGGATATTGCGCGGTGAATGGTTATAATGGTAATCCAGCCCGATTTCGCCCACGGCGACGGCTTTGGGATGAGCCAGAAGCTTTTCAAGCCGTAGGACCGTTTCATCATCCATCTCCTTTGTGTCATGCGGATGTACGCCGACGGCCGCGTAAACAAAGGGATATTGATCGGCTAATGCCAGCGCTTTTTTCGATGAGGAGACGCTGCTCGCGGCGTTGACGATGAGGCCGACGTTGTTTTCAGGCATTGAAGCCAGCAGCTCGTCCCGGTCTTCGTCAAACTGTTCGTCGTCATAATGTGCGTGGGTGTCAAAAAGCGTCATGCCGTCGTCCTCCAAAAAAATAAGAAAACCCTTGTCAATACGAGAAATATATGTTAACATGGCGATTACGAATGTGATCGCCCTGTGCGTTATCCTGATTGAAAGGAATGAGTGCAATGAGTGGAGTTAATTTAGCCATCACCATTGTCCAGTTGCTGGCGTGTCTTGTTTTGATTGCTGTTGTATTAATACAGTCGGGCAAAACGGCCGGTCTGTCCGGCGCCATCGGCGGCGGCTCAGATACGTATCTGGCCAAAAACAAGTCAAAGACACTGGACGCCAAGCTTGCCCGGGCCACCAAATGGTTTGCGATCGTCTTTGTTCTGCTGACGCTGGCTCTTAACATTTTTAAGTAAGAAATTAATATTGGTGTATCGATAAAAGGCTGCCGCTACTGCGGTAGCCTTTGTGTTCGTTTTACCGTTCACAACCCGCCGCCCCTGACGTAAACCTACGCCAACGGACGGCGTTTTCGTTTTTGATTATCCGGTTACCGGATCGTTCTAAATGAGGATCTCGCCCACTGTTTCTCCGAATAAAGCGGCGGCGTTTATTTCATCATAATCGAGATGGACAAACGTCGCGTAATCGGGGCCGACACGGGCAATGACCTCACCAAAGATGAGACCGCGCTCTCCGCCAACCTTAACCTGGACAATCTGCTGATCCTTGATGCCCATTTTCGCAGCGTCCTCGGGCGTCATGTGCAGATGGCGCTTGGCGATGATAACGCCGCCGTCGGTTGCGACCTCGCCTTTGGGGCCGATCAGTTTGCAGCTGGGCGTATCCTTCAAATCTCCGCTTTCGCGGATGGGCGGATTAAAGCCGAGTGCGCGTGCATCCGTAAAAGAAAGCTCAACCTGATCGGCCTTTCGGCAGGGACCGATGATGGATACGGTCGTTTCCCCCTTTGGACCGACAACGGTGAGCTTTTGCTGGGATAGGAACTGGCCCGGCTGTGACAGCCATTTTTTCGCTTCAAGCTCAAAGCCCTCACCATACAGGATATCGAGCGTTTTGCGCGTGACGTGGCAGTGTTTTCCGGACCCTTCGATGACCACTTTTCTTTCTGACATTGCTTATTACCTCGGTTCAAACAAAAATAAAACATTTATCAACAACGCACTACTTTATCACTATCATATAAAAAGCGCAAGCGGCCTTTCAATTTTTATTTATAAACGTTTATTTACAAACGATAGGACAGACGATATACTATACTGACTGTAATATCCGCCGCGCGGCCAAAGGGGAGTTGTCAGCGTGAAACCGGCGTTTGCCCAGATACTGAGCAGTCTCAGGAGAGAAGGCGGCTTAAGCCAAAAGAAAGCAGCCGACGACCTCGGCGTATCTCAGGCTCTTTTATCCCATTATGAAAACGGCGTTCGGGAGCCTAAACTGGAGTTTATCCTGAAAGTCTGCAATTATTACGGCGTAACAACCGATTATCTGCTGGGACGTTCTCAGGTCAAGGCAGCTGGCAGGGAACAGCCGCTTTGCAGCGTTCACGCGCCGCTGCGGCGATGCGTTGATGCGGGCTCGCTGATTCTAACCCTGTTGTCCGAAATCGATGACGAGCCGCTAAACGAGGCCGTTTCAAACTATTTCAGCTACAGTCTGAGTTTTATACTGACAGCCCTTCGTACGCCGATGCGGCCGTACGAGCCGCTGTTTGACGCCGCCGTTAAAACGGCTGAGGCCGGGCTTGTTAAAACGGCCGGTTTGATCAAAGAAAAACAGGCCGAAACAAATGCCGGATGGACCGATGAGGCGATCCGGGAAAAATATCCGGATTACTACAAAACGCTTCTCGAGCTGGACAACCTGATTGAACAGGCCGTCTGTGGGATTCGAGAGCTGAGTAAACGCTAGTATAGCTATATAAAGTCAGCCACGATGAGGTGCACGACATGATATCCAGAGATAAAATACGAAATTTTTCAATCATTGCGCATATAGACCATGGCAAATCGACACTGGCCGACCGGCTGCTGGAAAAATGCGGCGCGGTTGAGCTGCGCGATATGGAAAACCAGCTGCTCGACAATATGGACCTTGAGCGCGAGCGCGGCATCACCATCAAGGCGCGTGCTGTCGGCATGAACTATAAGGCCTTGGACGGCGAGACGTACACGCTCAATCTGATCGACACGCCGGGGCATGTGGACTTTAATTATGAGGTTTCGCGCTCACTGGCCGCGTGTGAGGGCGCGCTTTTAGTGGTGGACGCGGCGCAGGGTGTTGAGGCGCAGACGCTGGCCAACACATACCTGGCACTGGAGCACAATCTGGAGATTCTGCCCGTTATCAACAAAATCGATTTGCCGGCGGCGGAGCCGGACCGTGTCAAGGCTGAGATTGAGGACATTATCGGCCTGCCGGCCGAGGACGCCCCGGAAATCTCGGCCAAGCTTGGCACCGGCATTGAAGACGTGCTCGAGCGCATTGTCTCTGATTTCCCAGCCCCGCAAGGTGACGCCGGCGATCCGCTGCGTGCGCTCATATTTGACAGCCAGTATGACGCTTACCGCGGCGTCATTGTCTATCTGCGCGTCATGGATGGAGAGCTCCGGCCGGACATGAACGTTAAAATGATGGCCAAGGGCGCGGAATATCGCGTTGTCGAGATTGGCCATATGCGTCCGTTCGGTCTTGAGCCGTGCGACGTTTTGAGCGCCGGTGAGGTTGGCTATATGACGGCGAGCATTAAAAATGTTGCCAACACGCAGGTTGGCGACACGGTGACAGCCACCGAGCGGCCGGCCAAGGAGCCGCTGCCCGGCTACATGCCGGCGCATCCGATGGTTTTTTCCGGTATCTATACGGCCGACGGGGCGAAATACCCGGATCTGCGCGACGCGCTGGAAAAGCTCAAGCTTAACGACGCCGCGCTCAGCTACGAGCCGGAGTCGTCCGTTGCGCTGGGCTTTGGCTTCCGCTGCGGCTTTCTCGGTCTTCTGCACATGGAGATCATACAGGAGCGGCTGGAGCGCGAATACAATCTCGATTTGATTACGACGGCGCCCAGCGTTGTCTACCGCGTGACGAAAACAGACGGCCAGGTTGTCATGGTTGATAATCCCCTCAACTATCCCGACCCCGCCATCATTGAAATGGCGGAGGAGCCGTTTGTAAAAGCCAGCATCATCTGCCCGCCCGATTACGTTGGTAACATTATGGAGCTGTGCCAGGACCGGCGCGGAGAGTACAAGGAGATGAGCTATCTCGACGCCACTCGCGTCGAGCTGCGGTACGACCTGCCGCTCAACGAAATTATCTACGACTTTTTCGACGCGCTCAAGTCGCGTACCCGCGGCTACGCGTCGCTGGATTACGAGTTTTTAGGCTACCGCCCGTCGGAGCTCGTCAAGCTTGATATCCTCCTGAACAGCGAGGTGGTGGACGCACTGTCATTTATTGTCCATAAGGAAAAGGCCTATGCCCGCGGCCGGCGGATTGCCGAAAAGCTCAAGGAGAATATCCCGCGCCAGCTCTTCGAGGTGCCGGTACAGGCCGCCATCGGCGGCAAGGTTATCGCCCGTGAAACCATAAAGGCGATGCGAAAAGACGTTTTAGCCAAGTGCTACGGCGGCGATATCACGCGTAAAAAGAAGCTTCTGGAAAAGCAAAAAGAGGGCAAAAAGCGTATGCGTAGCTTGGGCAGTGTCTCAGTGCCGCAGGAGGCCTTCATGGCGGTCCTCAAGCTGGACGAATAAAAGGATATAAAAAAGTGAGGCGGGATGTTTTCATCCCGCCTCAAGCTGTCGACAAAGCCCTCCGGGCTTTGTCGACAAATAAAGGGTTCTCTCGCTGAGGCGCTCGCAAAGTAATGCTTTTCGGAAGTGAATGCCTCAAAGCATTGAAACAAACAATTTTCGCCGATGAGACCAGACAACTCGCCGTCATCGCCGAAAATTAAATCGCACGGCGATTGGACGTACAAAAGAAAGACAAAAGATTTTTCGACAGTCTGAGGCGGGATATTTTCATCCCGCCTCAAGCTGTTTTGCTGCCAAGTCCTTTTGCGTTTAGGTTGTCGGCTGGATAAATCATCGAACAGCCCCGCAGCAGACGCTACTTTCTAAACCGATGCTTTGTATTGATATAAATCCATAATTCTACAAAATATAACAAAACAATTGACAAATGTTCTTTTGCGATGTAACATTTTAACAACTAAAACTTTAAAAGATTAAAGCGTTATGCAGGAAAGAGTAAAATCGTTAAAGTGTCTACGATATTCTGTGCTTAGGCTGATTGGCAGACAAAGCCGTGAGGAACAATATAACGGCATGGTTACGGATTTTTCGCTCGTCCTTTAATGAGGACGGGCGTTTAGTTAACAGTAGTATCGGCGTGTATTTTATAAAAAAGGAGTTCGTGTGTATGTCCACCGTGAAAATGTATAACGGAGAGAAATTACCCCTCGAAATGCACAAGGTCCGAATCGTCCAGAAGCTTAGGCTGCTACCTATTGAAGCGCGTCTCAAGGCCGTTGCCGATGCCGGCAACAACACGTTCCTGCTGCAAAACTGCGATGTATTTTTAGACATGCTGACAGACAGCGGCGTCAACGCTATGAGCGATAATCAGCTGGCCTCCATGCTTGTGGCTGACGATGCTTACGCCGGGTCTGCCACGTTTACCCGTCTGGCCAGTAAATTGACGGAGTTATTTGGCACGAAATATTTCTTGCCGGCTCATCAGGGGCGAGCCTGTGAGCACATACTGGCCAAAACGTATGTTACGCCCGGATGCGCCGTCCCCATGAACTTCCATTTTACGACGACGAAAGCGCACATTACCGAGTGTGGCGGCGTCGTTGAGGAGGTTATCAGCGACGAAGGCGTGAAGGCAAAAAGCGCCTGTCTGTTTAAGGGCAATACGGATATCGGGAAGCTGCGCGGCGTGATCGAAAAATACGGGCCGAAAAACATCCCCTTTATCCGTTTGGAGTCCGGCACGAATTTGGTTGGTGGACAGCCATTCTCTCTGCAGAACATGAAGGACGTTCGCAGTGTCTGTGACGAATACGGCCTCATGCTTGTTTTGGATGCCAGTCTTCTGCAGGACAACCTGTACTTTATCAAAACGCGTGAGGAAAGCTGCAAGAATAAAACAATCCGTGAAATTACCCGTGAAATGGCTGACTTGAGTGACATCATTTACTTTTCGTCCAGAAAGCTCGGCTCGGCCCGCGGCGGCGGCATAATTACCAATAATGAAACTGTTTTTAAAGCCATGCGTGACTTGGTTCCGCTTTACGAGGGCTTTTTAACGTACGGTGGTATGTCTGTGCGTGAGATGGAAGCGATGACCGTCGGCCTTGAGGAAACCATGGACGAGGAGGTTATCAATCAAGGCCCGCAGTTTATTGAATACATGGTTAACGAGCTTGACCAAAAGGGTATCCCCGTAGTTACGCCGCCGGGCGGACTGGGCTGCCACCTGAACGCCGGTGAGTTTATCCCGCAGGTTCCACAGGAGCAGTATCCCGCCGGTGCGATGGCTGCCGCTATGTACATTGCAAGCGGCGTGCGAGGCATGGAGCGCGGGACGCTGTCCGAGCAGAGGAATCCGGACGGCAGCGAGCGGCTGGCGGAGATTGAGCTGCTGCGGCTGGCGCTGCCTAGACGTGTTTTCACACTCTCCCAGATTAAGTATGCGATCGACCGTATTACGTGGCTGTATGAAAACCGGGCGCTTATCGGCGGTCTTAAATTTATTGAAGAGCCGGCCGTCATGCGCTTTTTCATGGGACGGCTTGCGCCGGTCTCTGATTGGCAGGAGAAGCTGGCTAAAAAATTCCGTGACGACTTCGGCGACAGCTTATAAGCTTACATATAGTAAACAAGCGGCGGGATAAACCATCCCGCCGCGTTGCTTTAAGAAGCTTAATATTCAATGTTCGCCGTATACCAATACGTATCCAGCTTTTTGATATCAGCTATGTTTGTTCATAGAGTCCAAAATTAAAAGCATTTTCCCGTATGTCGTCGGTACTCGATGTATATAAAAGAATACTGCTTTTATGAAATCCCCGGTATATTGTGAAGATGGCTTTAGTGTCGCGGTTACTGTTGTGGGCGTATATTTTTCCCGTGTGCGAGGTTAATCTGTAGGGGACTATAAATTCATCCGAATCTGTTTGTACAAGAGTATTTGTACGCAGCATCTGAATGGTTACGTTTAAATGATTTTTTTCAAGTGCAAAGTATGTACGTTGATAGACACCGGTGTAGGGGATATATGTAAAAAACAGGACGGTCAGTGCTATTATTACGCAAGGGATTAACGCGAACAGCTTTATTTGCTTGATTCTCACGATAACATAACCCATGACGATCATGGTTAATAGGGCATACAAAAAGACAAAAGCGTAGCAAAGCAGCCCCATTGCTGCACTTGCTCCCGGATTATCAAAGGCGTTTAACGCATCCCACATGAAAAAATCAAATAGTAGTAAAGCTATACTCGCGATCAGTATTATTAAAATCGTGCCTAAAATTTTCGGCTGAGTTTTGTTCATTTGTATATACCTCTTTTAGTCAGACCAATACGCGCCGCTATTTAAAACTGGATGGCAATATAAAAACAGTAGAAACTCGATGATGAGCGGTGTAAACGCCAATAGGCTTGGGCGGGATAAACCATCCCGCCGCTGTTGTCTTACGCGATAGATATTTAGTCGCCGTTCTGCCGTTTTGCAGAATGCTTAACTATGACGATGGCATTGAGAATGATGGTGCCTATGAGAAGCAGTGCAGCAACAGATGCCACAGCACGAGATGTATCCAAAAGTGCGGACCAATCGTGAATATTTACACGGCGGTTTAGCTCAAAAAGCTGCAGACAAAGCGCTATGCTACAGGCAACAAGACTTGTTGCGGAAAAGACAGTGTACGTTCTGCGGCCGGCTGTGTTGCGCTGCATGAGATTGATAACCGGAAGCGTCCACGCGATCATGCCAAGTAAAAGACTCCCTAAATTCAATATCATAGCTACCTCCAAGCATTTTATGGAATTGTTTTTATCAGCTTTTGTTACACTAAACGTTGTTTATGCAGGGCGTTTCTAGCCTGTGCGTTCTGTACCGTATCGCGGTATGTGTTCTCTTCAAAGCTCAGCATATCTTCCTGTGCTTTGAGATAGCGGCCGATTTCGACTTTCAGCGTTGGGTCGTCCGTCTGCTCGAAAACCTCGATGGCGGGGGAGACCCCGGCCGGTCCGGCACGGTACAAAAGGGCTGTGTCATAGTTCGACAGGGTGCCGGCCAGATACCGGTCCGTGTTATACCCGACGACGAGGCCGTCTAAATTGACAAGGCACAGTGCTGTAAACAGGACGGCTCCGGTGACAAGGGCGACGCGGACGATGGAGAAGCTGGCCCTTTGCATAACGATGACGGCGATAAAAATAATGGCCATAAAGAGCATGAAAACACTGGGGAGAATGCGCAGAATCGTGAGGCCAAACGCGTCGATATAAAGAGCCATTTTGCTCATCGCCGTTGATATGAGCAGCAGTGTGATGAGCGAGAGTAAAATGTTGAATACCTTGAGCGCCGGATTTTCACTTCGCGGCTTCTTACTCAGGATATTGGCCGCCATAAGCATGATGAGATTGATAGCCGCCAGGCTGCACAGCTCGAAAAAGCCCTGCCGCGCGTATTCGGAATACGACAGCCAGCCATCCGGCCGTACACCGGAAAAGGCTGAGAAGAAGTATGGAATCTGGCACGCGATGAAGAGAATATAAAGGGCACAGACAGTGCCAAGTACGATAAAGGCCGTGGGGGACGGCATGATGCGCATGGACGAGACGGTTTTTTCTGCCTTTTCCGGGGTAAACACGCCGGTCTTTCGCTTGTGCGCGCTGCCCGATACAAGGCCGAACAGGTAAGCAGCTGTTGGCACCGCGAAGAAGCAGTACATCAGAAATTCAGCGACTTCGGTCCAGTCCAGCCTCACAAAGTCGATAACCTTGTCGATGAGCCCGGAAAACCCGCCGCTGTCGGCGGCCATGAGCTGCGGCGTCACAATTAAAAGCGCGATGAGTGCGAGCACGACGCCCAGGAGAATGGAAAACAATTTTTTTCCGTCCGTCTTCCGGTCATTTTTCCGCCATGCAAACGCCTGGTACTGATTGAGGAAATTATTAAACGGTATGACGAACAGGACGTTAAGGCCGTCCAGAAACAGATAATTGCCCGTTTTGCCTGAGACCTGGACGGACGCGGCGGAGACAACCCAGTAAATGGCGGCGGCAAACAGGAACAGATTGCGAAGCGGCTGCAGCCCGATATCCGCCCATAGCGCGAAGCTCAGCCCCGTTAAAAGCGTGACGGCAAACCAGAACCACGACGCGCCGCCCGGTCGTACGCCCTTTTTGACGAGGTATAAAAGAACGGTTACGAGATAAACAGCTGTAAATGCGGCAATGCCCCAGCCAAAGGTTGAGCCGAGCACCCACCGGCAGAAGAAGTACCCCAGGACAAACGCGAATACAGCGAAGAGCGCGTCCATCCGGTCGGCGTTAAACGGCTCGCTTTCCGTTTTTGGTACCGGTGCGTAATACGAAAACGGCTGGCCCTCCGCAGGCAGCGGCACTCCGCCGTTTTCCGGCGGAGGCGTGTCGTTATTGTGATGTTCGGTCATTTGATTCACTCCTTAACGTCCCGATATTCTAGGATATCGCCGGGCTGGCAGTCCAGCTTGCGGCAGACGGCTTCCAGCGTTGAAAAGCGGATGGCCCGGGCTTTGCCCGTTAAATCAGTGGATGTCGATTCTTCTGAATTTCCGTATGGCCAGCGCCAGAAAGCCAAGCGAATACAGCGCGATGTAGACATACATCGCGGCGCTGGCGGGCCGGCCTGTGCCGGATAGCCCGCCAAGCCCGCGCATCATCTCACCCGCAAGTCCCGTTGTGGGCAGCAGGACCCGCTCTGCCGCGCCGTAAAGCGTATGGAACGGAGAGATCAGGCTGATGAATATCCCGGCGCTGAGGACCGGTTCGTTGTTTATATAGGTGCCGATCATTTCAACCATCCCGCCGATATTGCCCAGTATATAGATAAAGATCATCAGCAGCCCGTTCTGGACCGTTTTGAGGGAAACGGAGCCGAAAAGAGTCAGGCACAGGACGGCGAGCGGCACCAGCAGGTATAAAATCCAGCCTAAAAAGATCTGAGAAAAATCCAAAGTTATGATGGTATTTAAGGAGAAAAAGTAGCCGATCAGAAGCAGCGCGGCGTACAGAAGCGTCGCATATGCCGCGGTCAGGACGGCGAGGCCGGCGTATTTACCGAGGACATAATCACCACGGCCCAGCGGCCTTGAGAGGATGGCGTGTATCATGCCGTTTTCAAGGTCGGCGGCAATCGCGCCCGCGCTGAGCATGATAGTCAGCAGGCACATCAGCATCGAGGAGAACTGCAGCCCCATCTGCGTGACCATGACCGTTGCAAGCTGCATAAACTGGCCCGTTTCGTCCTCAATGACGGAATTTTGAAAGTAATACAGGATAACGGCCCATAAGATCAGGTACAACGCGGTGACGACGCTCATGACAATGAACGTTTTTTTTCGCACCGCTTCCTTCAGTGCCGCTTGGGCTATGGGACTCATGATGTGCCCCCCTCTCCGACGACTTTGAGGAAGACGTTCTCAAGCGTTTCATAGTTCGGCGTCAGCTCGTACAGCCTGATATGATACGCTGTTAAAAGCGCGGCGATTTCCGGGATTTGTTCCTTGTTTTGCAGCGTGATAACCATGTGCCCATCCTCCCGCTGCGGCGGGGCGTCCACGTTAAAGCCTTCCCGCAGGAGACGGTGGACCTCGTCATTAAGCGGGCTGCATCGGACGCTCAGCGTCACATTTTCCATCAGCAGGCTCTTTATCGGCCCGGATTTAACGACGCAGCCCTTATTGATGATGGCGATATGATCGCATACCGCCTCTACTTCGCTGAGGAGATGGCTGTTCAGGAAGACGGTTGTCCCATCCTGCCGGAGCGCCAAAATGAGCTCCCGCACGTCCTTGCGGCCGACCGGATCGAGTGCCGAGGTGGGTTCGTCAAGAAACAGGAGCTCCGGATCCGGCAGCAGCGCGCACGCCAGACCGATGCGCTGCTGCATCCCCTTGCTGTAACCGCCAATTTTATACTTTTCCTGCCCGGCCAGGCCGACACGTTTCAAAACGCGCTGATTGCGCGCACTGTCGCGCTTCAGCCTGTACAGGCCGGTGTGGAAATTAAGCAGGTCCTCCCCTGTCATCCACGCCTGATAGCGGAAAAGCTCCGGCAGGTAACCGAGCCGCAAGCGCGTCTTGACATCGCCCAGCGGCCGGCCCAGCACCCGGCCTTTGCCCGACGTGGGGAAGACAAGGCCGGTCAGCATTTTGATTGTCGTGCTTTTCCCGGCGCCGTTCGGGCCCAGGAAACCATAAATCTGTCCTTCTCCGACGGACAGATTTATGGAATCCACGGCGAGCTTGCTTTGATATGATTTTGTCAGATTTTCGGTCTCGATGATCATCCGGGGATACTCCTGGCGATCTGGGAGAGCTCGCTGTCGGACAATTGGCCGACGAGGCAGTACAGGACGCCGTCTTTCGTCCAGATAAGGGCAGACGTATTTTCAGTTTTTAGCTGATCCAGATGTGTGTCACCGGCAAAATCTGACAGCTGTCCGAGTACCTGTGCCAGGTCGGAGGTGGTATAGAAATATCCCGTTGTGCCGCCGAGCCTGGTCTCGCGGCCGAGGCCCTCGACGACCGGCAGATAAATGTCGCCAGTCGTCGGATCGACGGCCTGAAGCTGTGCGCGCAGCTCGTCCGAAATCGCCGGAGTGCTTAAAAGGCTGACCATGATCTCGTCCACGATCCCCGCCGGGTCGTCAATAGCGATATTCTGCGTTGCCAATAAAGTCACGTCGGGATATTCGGCAATGATCGCGGGCGGCGTGCTGACGGTGACGTTCGCGCCGTCCAGGCCGCTGCCGAGCGGCACGGTTGCGCCGAGCCGAATGAGCTCCGCGTTGATTTCATCCGTGTCGATCATTAGGGTCTGTGCCTGACTCCCGGCGGCATACAGCGCGACCGTCTCGTCTTTCAGCGCCGTCGGCAGGCTGAACGGGAAATCCGTAAAGTCACCGACGCTGGTGATCGGCTTGAGCTCGGACGCGGCTTTTTCAAAGAGTTCGTGCAGCGCCGGTTCGGGCGCATTCGTATCCTGCGCCCCGTTCTCCTGATCGATGAATGTTAAAAGACTCTGTAGATCATTTACCGTGATTTTGATTACTTTCGTGTCCGCTACCCGAAAAATGGATAATGCGGATACGGCGGCTGCCCGTACCGGCTGAATCAGAACCGCGCAGGCAATGATTATGGCGGCACCCAGTAAGATAAACCTATTTTTGAACTTAACCATACATAAAATCCTTTCTCAAATAAAGTGTCGGTTGACTCTATAACACGGCGTTTAACAGTTTAACAGTTTAACAGTGTGCTTACTTGTGCAGTTGCTTATCTTCCCGATATTCTAGGATATCGCCGGGCTGGCAGTCCAGCTCGCGGCAGACGGCTTCCAGCGTTGAAAAGCGGATAGCCCGGGCTTTGCCCGTTTTAAGGATCGACAGGTTGGCCTGGCTGAGGCCGACGCGCTCGGCCAGCTCACCCGACGAGATTTTCCGTTTGGCCATCATGACGTCGAGATTGACTATAATCGGCATGATCGGCCCCCTAAATCGTGTAGTCCGCGTCGTCCTGCAATGAGACAGCCCGGGCAAACACATTTTTCACGACCCGGACGATGAGCCCCACAAAGGCCGCCGCGACGGAGACCATGATCCACGGCACGTAATAGAAGCTTGATACGAGGCTGACGACGGCGCCCGCGAAGCAGTACCAAGAAATGTGCCGCAGGCTCCCCACGTTCTTCTGGATAAAAACATTGCCCCTATCGATGCGGTGCAGCAAGCCATACAGGCTGATGAGCAACAATGCCGCCGGGACCGCGCCGGTATATATCGTTAAAAGAAAGTATGTCGGCCCCCTTTCGTCCCAGAAAGTGAACATCCTGTTCACCAGCCAGGGTGCGAAAATCATCACCGCCGCGAGGGCGGCCATAAATAAAATAACGGCAATCCGGCTTAGAAGTATGGATTTGCTGTCCGACCACATGGATATATCCTCCTTTTTTCGTCTGCGCGCCCAGTATAGCAAATGGATTATTGAAATGCAATAGTTTTTTATTGATAAACGATAATATTTTGTTATTAAAAAATACCGGAAGGCGGATATGTACGCCTTCCGGTATATTAGGGCTCTGTTAATTTTCGGCTACGGTAGACGGCTGCTGTTTGCTTAAAGTACTCTTATTTACACCAATTGTACCCGCAGCTGCTCCACGGCGCGGCGCTCCAGCCGCGACACCTGCACCTGCGACACCTTCAGGATGCGCGCGGCCTGATCCTGGGTCATACCGCGGTAGTACCGGAGCTTGATGACCATTTGTTCCTTCTCCGGCAACGTTGTTATCGCTTCACGCAGCGCCACCTGCTCAATGAGGTTTTCCTCCTGAAACCAGTCGCCCAATACGCTTTCGAGCGTAAACCCGTCCTCGCCCGTTTCGCGCTGCAGGGATTCGGGCGCGCCGGTGGCTGTTTCGGCAACGGCGATATCCTCGGCTGTAATACCGGTTTCTTCCGAAATTTCTGAAAGTGTCGGTTCACGGCCAAGGCGCTGCTCCAGCGCGCTTTTCGCGCCTCGGATGGCATGTGCGCGCTCTTTAATGCTCCGGCTGACCTTGATGCTGCCGTCGTCGCGCAGAAAACGACGGATTTCACCGGCGATTTTCGGCACAGCATACGTCGAAAACTGCGTGCCGAAGGCCGGGTCAAACCCTTCCACAGCCTTTAGAAAACCGACACAGCCAAGCTGGTACAGGTCATCCGGGTCCACGCCCCGTCCAAAATAGCGGCGTGCGATGCTCCAGATGAGGCCGGAATTGGTTGACACCATCTCGTCGGCGGCCTCGCGGTCGCCGTTTTTGGCCGACAGGAGACGCTCGAGAGCTTCCTTCTCCATTATTTCGAGCTGACGCGCATGGAAATCTTCCGGCGCATCACAACGGTTGTGCCGCGATCGGGCCTCGAGCGCACGCGCAGGCTGTCCATAAAGCTTTCCATGATCGTGAAGCCCATGCCGCTTCGGTCGTCACCGCCGGTCGTGTACATTGGCGAGCGGGCCTGTGAGATGTCATCAATGCCGCAGCCCCAGTCCCGCACGGTAATCTCAATGGAATTATCGTCAAACAGCCGCGCACGCAACATGATTCGGCCAAGCGTGTCGGGATACGCATGGACGATACTGTTGGTGACGGCTTCGCTCACGGCTGTTTTAATATCGCCCAGCTCCTCCAGCGTCGGGTCCAGCTGGGCGGCAAAGCACGCAATGGCTGTCCGGGCGAAGCTTTCGTTGGAAGACCGGCTTAAAAACTCAATTTTTATGTTATTGATTTCTGTCATATGTATCAGCCCTCCTTCGTAACGGTGACTTTAACGATGCGCTCGACACCGGCGGCGTCCAGAACGCGTCGCGGTTGCTTGGCGACATTTTCAACGCATAGCTTGCCGCCGACCTCCTTCATCCGCCGGTACGTTTTTAAAACGACCGCAATGCCCGACGAGTCCATAAAGGATAAGCGTTTAAAATCCAGAATGGCCTCGCGCGGCAGATGCGCGTCAATTTTTTCCTCAATATATGAGACGGCATTTTTCGCCTCGTGGTGGTCCAGCTCGCCGTCAAAGCCAATGGTCAGGACCCCGTCGTCGAAAGACGATCTCAGCGTCATCACGGCACCCCCTTTTTATATATAAAAATACCCGTGTACGGCTTGTACACGGGTATTCTATCTGATTTATATTGCGGTTTTTGTCGGGAAGCGGCGGCGCTGGCGCTTTATTGTGCGGCTGAAACGCTTAGACTGACAGCGATTTCAGACTCTCCTCAAGATTTTCGATGAGCGCCCGTTGTTTGTCGGCCCGTTCACGCTCGGCGTTCACGACGTTTTCGGGTGCTTTGGACGTGAACTTCTCGTTAGAAAGCTTCGCCAGGGTCTTCTCCAGATCCTCGCGCGCTTTTTTTAGCGATTTCTCGATGCGCTCGCGTTCCTTGTCGAGATCGACCAGCTCCGCCAGCGGCATATACAGCTTGGCGTCGTCGGTAACGACGGTGACAAGCCCGTCGGCTGACGCGGGAGGCGCGCTGCCGATGGTCAGCTCGCCGGCATAGGCCAGCTTGGACAGGTACACCCGCCCCGCCTCAAACACATCTGTTTTATCGGTGACGATGATGAGGTGCGGCTTTTTGGACGGCGGTACGTTCATCTCCGAGCGCTGCGCGCGCACGGCGCGCACGGCCTGCATGATGCTCTCAAAGCTCGCCTCGTCGTCCGGAAAGGCCAGCTTTTCCGTATATTCAGGGTATTTTTCAATCATCAGCGCTTCGCCCTCGTGGGGCAGCGCCTGCCAAATCTCTTCCGTAATAAAGGGCATAAACGGGTGAAGCAGCTTGAGCGTCTCGGTTAAGACGAACAGCAGGACCTGCTGCGCGCCGATTTTAGCCGCCTCGTCCTCGCCGTTTAACCGCGGCTTTGTCAGCTCGATATACCAGTCACAGTAGCTGTCCCAGATAAAGTCATAGATTTTAGACGCCGCGATGCCCAGCTCGAATTTATCCATATTTTCGCCCACTTCGCGGGCGAGGGTATTGAGCTTTGAGAGAATCCACTTATCCTCCAGCTCCAGCTTGTCCGGCAGCTCGTTTTTGTCAATGGTCAGATTCATCATCACGAAGCGGCTGGCGTTCCAGATTTTATTGGCGAAGTTGCGCATCGCCTCGCAGCGCTCGGGGTAATAGCGCATGTCGTTGCCGGGTGAATTTCCGGTAATGATATTAAACCGGAGCGCGTCCGCGCCGTAGGTGTCGATGACCTCGATGGGGTCCACGCCGTTGCCCAGGGATTTGGACATTTTCCGCCCCTGGGAATCACGGATGAGGCCGTGGAACAACACCGTTTTAAAGGGTTCCTCCTTCATGAACTCCATGCCGGAGAAGATCATGCGGGCCACCCAGAAAAAGATGATGTCATAGCCCGTTACAAGCACGCTGGTGGGATAAAAATAGTCCAGCTCCGGTGTTTTGTCCGGCCAGCCGAGCGTGGAAAACGGCCATAGAGCGCTTGAAAACCATGTGTCCAGAACATCCTCGTCCCGCCGGATGTTTTTGCTGCCGCATTTTTCGCATTCCGTCGGGTCTGTGCGGGAGACAGTGACGTGGCCGCAATCGTCGCAGTACCAGGCCGGGATCTGGTGGCCCCACCAGAGCTGGCGGGAAATGCACCAGTCGTGCGCGTTTGTCATCCAGTTGTTATAGATTTTCACAAAGCGCTCCGGCACGAAATTGATCCGCCCGTCGTCAACGACGGCTAAAGCCTCCTTGGCCAGCGGCGGCATCTTGACGAACCACTGCGGCGAAGTAATCGGCTCCACGGTGGTACCGCAGCGGTAGCATTCGCCAACGCTGTGCGTATGGTCTTCTATTTTAACGAGATAGCCCTGCTCGTCCAGGTCCTTAACGATCTGCTTGCGCGCTTCGTAGCGGTCCAGCCTGTTATATTTGCCGCCGTTAATGACCTTTGCGTTTTCATCCAGCACCAGAATCTGCTCCAAATCGTGCCGAAGGCCAACCTCAAAGTCGTTGGGGTCGTGGCAGGGCGTCATTTTGACGCAGCCGGTGCCGAATTCTTTATCCACATACTCGTCGGCAACGACCGGCATCTCCCGGTTCATAAGCGGCAGGATGACTGTTTTGCCGATAAGGTGCTGATAACGCTCGTCCTCCGGGTGGACGGCGACGCCGGTATCTCCCAGCATCGTCTCCGGCCGCGTTGTGGCGACGATAACATACTCATCCGAGTCCTTAACGGGGTATCTGATATACCAGAAATGGCCCGCCTGCTCCTCGTGCTCAACTTCCGCGTCGGACAAAGCCGTCGTACATTTGGGGCACCAGTTGATAATGCGGTTACCTTTATATATGAGACCTTTTTCGTAGAGCGTGACGAAAACCTCACGAACAGCGCGGGAGCAGCCCTCGTCCATGGTGAAGCGCTCGCGCTCCCAGTCACAGGAGCTGCCGAGGGTTTTCAGCTGCTCAACAATGCGGCTGCCGTATTTATTCTTCCACTCCCAGACCCGCTCCAGAAACTTCTCGCGGCCCAGATCATAACGGGTGATGCCCTCCTTCCGGAGCTCCTCCTCCACCTTGATCTGGGTGGCAATGCCGGCATGGTCTGTTCCCGGGATCCACAGGGCTGCATAGCCCTGCATGCGCTTATGCCGCACCAGGACATCCTGCAGCGTTTCGTCAAAGGCATGTCCCAGGTGGAGTTGGCCTGTCACGTTGGGAGGCGGAATGACGATGGTAAACGGCTTTTTCTCAGGGTCGATAACACCTTTGAAATAACCGCCCTCCGTCCACATCTTATAGATGTCCTTTTCCACCTGGCTGGGCTCGTACACTTTTGGTAATTCTCTCATGAAAATGGCCATGCCTTTCGTCAATAAATTCAAACACAAATCGTCATGCCGGGCATGATTTCGTGCGGGCTGTTGCGGAGTATATAAATGGCGTGTATCCGGTCTGGCTGATAAAAAACGCCACGGGATGACCCGGGGCGCTTTATGGTATCCGCTTTACTGTGGAATTATAGATGAATTTAAAAATATTGTCAAGCCTCCGGCGCCTCGGCGCATGTGTTTGCTTCTGCCAACGTTTACTTGACACATACTTTAACAATTTACCGGTTTCGGTAATGCGCCGGACTGTGGTATACTGTTGTCAGAGATAAAGGAAGTGAGATCTTTTGGCGGCTAGCCCAGACACTAGAAAACGCCGGCGGAAAAGACGCCACCGAGCAAAACAATTCGGTGCGCTACTCGTATTGGCGCTCATTATTACCGGAATCATCACGGCTGTTGTTTTTATCGTGCATATGAAGCCCAATACGGATAAGGTTCAGGGGGAAATCGGGGGACTTGGCTGGGTGGATATCGAGCTTTTGCCCCTTAACGAGTATTCCCGCCCCGGTACGGCGCTCAAAAAGATAAACGCCGTCGTCATCCATTATGTCGGCAACGCCGGAACGACGGCTGAGCAGAACCACAGCTATTTCACGCGGCTGGCCGACAGCGGCGAGACCTACGCCAGCAGCAACTTTATCGTCGGGCTTGACGGCGAGATTCTCGAGTGCGTGCCCGTTAACGAGGTGGCCTACTGCTCCAATAACCGGAACGGCGATACGCTTTCCATCGAGTGCTGCCATCCGGACGAAACGGGAGAATTTACGGCGGCCACGTATGCTTCTCTGGTCAGGCTGACGGCCTGGCTCTGTGAGGCTTTTAAACTGGACGCAACAGACCTGCTTCGCCATTACGATATAACCGGCAAAGAGTGCCCCAAATACTTTGTGGACCATCCCGACGAATGGGACGGTTTTAAAAGCGACGTGCAAACGGCGCTTGACACGCTGAAGGCAGAGCCTAAAAACAGTTAGCAGAGGGTTCGAGATTTCCTTCTTAAGTAAATCAGCGTCTTCAGGAGTGCGATCTCCGTCAGACGCTGATTTCGTTTATTCGGCTTCGGTAAGATTGGCGGCCTCGGCGTCTACGCCCCCGGCCGGGGCCGGCGAAATCGCCTGCATATAGACCTCCTTGGGCTGCACGCCGACAAACCGGCGGGCCTCCTTGCCGTCCTGGAAGAGGATGACGGTGGGGATGCTCATAATCCCGTATTCCATGGCCAGGCTGCCCTCCGCGTCTACGTCGACCTTGCCGACCCGCACGCGGCCTTCGACCTCACCGGCGATCTCCTCGATGACGGGAGCGAGCATTTTGCACGGCATACACCAGCCGGCCCAGAAGTCCACAAGGACCTTGCCCTCTGCGATGGTGTCGTTAAAATCCTTACTGGTCAGATGAAGCAGTTCCATAAAAAACCTCCCATGCGCCATAGCGCATTGATTTAGTGTATAGTGTTCTCCCGTTAGAGAGGGTTCGAGATAGTCGTGATTCGTATAATCCGTTTATACGTTATACTTTATTTTTTATCGGCTGTCTGTTGTTTATCCAGATGCGCCAAATAATCGACGGCTGACAGGACGGCAACTTGTCCCTCACCGACAGCCTTGGCGACCTGATAGGGTGTGCCGACGCAGTCTCCGGCGGCGAAAACGCCGGGGATGTTCGTCTTCATGGCGCGGTCCGTCTTGATATGGCCCTTTTCCGTTTCAAGACCGGGCAGCAGCGTGTCCGGCGCGATTGTCTGGCGTAAAATAAAGACGGCCTCGCAGGGGATATCCTCGCCGTCGGCGGTAACGGATGTAACCTTCTTATCGCCGTTGACGGTTATTTTTTTTGTTTTAAGGCGTGTGACCTCGCAGCCGATGGACTCGAGAAAATCAGCCTCCTCCTCGGCGTCCGGCGACAGGCAGACGACACAGACCTTTTTACCCTTATAAAGCATACCGTCGCAGGTGGCGCAATAACTGACGCCCTGGCCTAAAAGCGCCGCCTCTCCCGGGAAGACCGAGGTCTGGACGATGCCGGTGGCAATAATGAGGCTTCTGCCGGTAATGAACTCGGTGCCATAGCTGACGCTCAGCTCCTTGCCCATGGGTAATACATTTGTCACGCGGCCCTCGGTGATCTCAACCCCCATGCCGGAGGCGTGCATCACAAGCTTGCCAGACAGCTCTGCGCCGGAGATACCCGGAAAGCCGGGATAATTGCCGATCTCAATCGCTTTATACAGCCCGCTTTGCGTCCTGTTTTTTGAAATAATGACGACGTTTTTGCCGCGCATGCGCGCCGTTATCGCGGCCGACAGACCAGCCGGGCCGTCGCCGATAATAATAATATCGTGCATAAGCGCCTCCCAAATATTCATTGGTTCTTTGGTGAATCTCGTATGGTATATTTTATCACACTTTAATTGTAAATACTACATAAAACGTGTATAATAACCTCTCATAAGCCTAAACGCTTAAAGGGTGTTTATTCATATGAATTTTACATGAATAACGCCGCGCTTTTCCCTTGACGGGCTGCGTGGCGTAAAATAGCCTCCTATACGGAGGCGTCGGCAGGACTATTTAATGCGCGCAAGCAGTGCCATCGCTGCAAAGACGCATGGGAGAGACAGATATGGAAGAATCGAAAAATTTTATACACACCTTTGTGGAGGAGGACATTTCGCCCGGCGGCCGGTTTTACGGACAGACCGTCCACACCCGCTTCCCGCCTGAGCCCAACGGTTACCTTCACATCGGGCACTGCAAAGCGCTGACGATCGACTTCGGCACCGCTGAAAAGTATGGCGGTCTGTGCAACCTGCGTATGGACGACACAAATCCCGTCAAGGAGGACGTCGAGTATGTCGACGCCATTCAGGAAGACATCCGCTGGCTCGGCTTTACCTGGGGAGACCGGTTTTTCTACGGCAGTGATTACTTTGAAAAAACATACGAGCTGGCCGTCGGCCTTATTAAAAAAGGCCTGGCTTACGTATGCCAGCTGACGCCGGAGCAGTTTAAAGAGCATCGCGGCGACGTTGGCGTGCCGGCCACAAGCCCCTACCGGGACCGGCCCGTCGAGGAGAGCCTGGACCTTTTTGCACGTATGAAAAACGGCGAGTTTAAAGAAGGCGAGATGACGCTGCGGGCTAAAATCGATCTTGCCAGCGGAAACTTCAACATGCGTGACCCGGTCCTTTACCGGATCCGCTTTGCCCACCATCACCGGCAGGGTGATAAATGGTGCGTATATCCGATGTACGATTTCGCGCATCCCATTCAGGACGCGCTGGAGGGCATCACGCACTCGCTGTGTTCTCTGGAATACGAAGACCACCGCCCGCTGTACGACTGGGTCATCGAAAACACCGACGTGCCCTCGACGCCGCGCCAGATCGAATTTGCGCGCCTGGGCATGAATTTCACCGTTATGTCCAAGCGTAAGCTGCGCCGGCTCGTCGAGGAGTCGTACGTGGACGGCTGGGACGATCCTAGAATGCCGACGATCTGCGGGCTCCGGCGCCGCGGGTATACGCCGGAATCCATCCGCAATTTCTGTGACCGCATCGGTGTGGCCAAGACCCCCAGCATTGTGGAATACGCCTTTCTGGAGTACTGCCTGCGGGAAGACCTCAATCAAAACGCGGCGCGCGCCATGGTAGTCACGCAGCCGCTGAAGCTGACGATTACAAATTACCCTGCAGGAAAAAGCGAGACGTTTGACGTTGGGAACAACCCCGAGAAGGAATCGATGGGCAGCCGCCAGGTCGCCTTCTCCCGGGAGCTTTGGGTTGAACGGGACGACTTTGCTGTAGAGCCGCCCAAAAAGTATAACCGGCTTTTTGTCGGCAACGAGGTGCGCCTCAAGGCGGCGTATATCGTCAGGTGCACCGGTTATAATACGGACGCGGACGGCAACGTCACCGAGGTCTTAGCCGAGTACGACCCGGAAACGCGCGGCGGCAACACGCCGGACGGCCGCAAGGTGCGCGGTACGATTCACTGGGTCGACGCGGCCAACTGTGTAGATGCCGAGGTCCGGCTTTATGACCGGCTCTTCTCCGATCCCGACCCGGATGGCGGCGATAAAGATTTTATATCCTGCCTCAATCCCGATTCTCTGGAGATCCTCAGCGGCTGCAAGGCTGAGAAGTCTCTTGAAAACGCGAAAGCCCCCGATACATTTCAGTTTCTGCGCCTGGGTTATTTTACGGCGGACAGCCGCCACTCAAAGCCCGGACATCCCGTATTCAACCGCAGCGTCGCGCTTAAGGACAGCTATAAACCCGGTGAAAGCGCCAAGTAAGCGCCCTTAAATAATAAAACAGTATAGAATTGGAAAGAAAATTTCCGAAAATTGGTATAAACAGCGTATCCGCCGTCAAAAATAACGGCAGATACGCCGTTTTTTTATACGCGCCGTACCCATCGGCGCCTTAAACTCATCAAAAACAGGAGGATCAGGGTGTGAAAGAGAAGAAGACGTTCACGCAAAAAATTGGAGACTTTCTCGCCGGGAAGGGCTTTTACGTCGTCCTTCTCATCTGTACGGCCGTCATCGGCGTCTCCGCGTGGATTTTATTGTCCGCGGGGAATCTGAAGGACACGACCACGACCGACGGGAAGGACCTGGCGAGCGTGTCTCAAGCGGCCGACGAGGCCATGGCATCCGCAAACAGCGATATCGCCGACGCGCTGGCGTCCGACGACGCTGAGGCCGGGGCGAAAGCACCGGAGCAGACCACGCAGCCATCGCCGTCACCGTCGCCGTCGCCGTCTGTTGCGCCGAGCGCGCAGCCTTCGGCAACGCCGAAAGCCGACGATACGAAAAAGGATACGTCGGCCGGTACGGAGGATACGGAAGAGGCCATGGCTAAAGAGCTTGTCTTTGTCTGGCCGGTCATTGGCGATATCGCCGTGATGTACGCCGCCGACGAGCTCATTTACAATGAGACCCTGGGCGACTGGCGCACGCATGAGGGCATTGACATAGCCGGCATGCTGGGCGCAAAGGTCATGGCTGTTGCCGACGGCACTGTCGTCGACGTCTATGAGGACGACCTTTTAGGCACGACCGTTGTGATCGACCACGGCAACGGGCTCCAGAGCCTGTACGCAAACCTGGCTAAAATCCCCGTCGTCGAAGCGGGCGACCACGTGGCCATGGGAGCCGTCATCGGCGCCATCGGTTACACGGCCATTGGTGAATCAAGTGAAGTATCGCATCTGCATTTTTCGATGACGAAGGATGACGAGCCGGTAGATCCCGCCAATTATCTGCCCCAGAAGTAAACAGGAACAAGCATTTATAGTAGTGTGGTGTCAGACATTCCCGTTTTTTCGCTCCGGCGAGAAAACGGGAAATGTTTGTACCCGTATATCAGCCGCCGGACCATCACTGGAATGCGCGGGCAGCAGCTTAAACAAAATAAAGTTTGCTCTTCCAATTTACCCTCAAATAGTTTAAAATACTTAGGAAAAGTAGGTAAAGCTACTTGTGGAGGTGTACAATGACTGAGGATAAACCTGTATTTAAACGGGTGTTACTTAAAATAAGCGGAGAGGCTTTATCCGGTGACAAGCATTTCGGGCTGGATTTCGACGTCATTAAAAACGTCTGCGCTGTCATTAAAAAATGCGTGGACCTCGGCGTTGAGATCGGCATCGTTGTCGGCGGCGGCAACTTCTGGCGTGGCACGAAGGACGGCGGCGGACGCATCGAGCGTACCCGGGCCGACCATATGGGCATGATGGCTACCGTCATGAACTGTCTGGCAGTCGCGGACGTTTTAGAGCAGCTGGATGTCCCTGTCCGGGTCCAGACGGCGCTGGAGATCAGGGCCGTAGCCGAGCCGTACATCCGGCTCAAGGCGGACAAGCATTTAAAAAACGGCCGCGTCGTTATCTTCGGATGCGGCACGGGCTGCCCGTATTTTTCAACCGACACAGCCGCCGTATTACGCGCCGCCGAAATCAACGCGGACGTTATCCTTTTAGCTAAGAATATAGACGGCGTTTACAGCGCCGACCCGAAAAAGGACCCATGCGCCGTCAAGTTCGATACGATTTCATACGACGACGTTCTGGCGCAGAAGCTCGCTGTTATGGATTCGACAGCGACGTCGCTGTCCATGGACAACCAGATACCGGTTATTCTCTTTGCGCTCAAAGACCCGGAAAATATCCTTCGTGTCATAACGGGCCAGAAAATCGGCACAGTCGTAGGCTGAAAAACCCGCTGACTCAAAAATAAACAGGAGGCGTATGAAATGTTTGAGGAATATGAAAGCAAGATGATGAAGACGGTCGAGGTACTGCAGTCGCAGTTTTCATCTGTCCGGGCCGGTCGCGCCAACGCGTCGGTGCTCGATCATATCCGGGTGGAATATTACGGTACCCCGACGCCGCTCCAGCAGATTGCGTCGATCTCGACGCCGGACCCGAGAACGCTGGTGATCCAGCCGTGGGACGCCTCAAGCCTGAGAGAGGTTGAAAAGGCTATCCAGACGTCCGACCTTGGTATCAATCCGCAAAATGACGGACGCGTCATCCGCCTTTTATTCCCGCAGCTTACGGAAGAGCGCCGGAAAGAGCTCGTCAAACAGATCGGCAAATACGGCGAGGATGCCAAGGTTGCCATCCGCAATATCCGACGCGACGCCATTGAGGTCTTCAAGGCGCAGAAGAAAAAGTCCGAGATTACGGAAGATGATCTCAAGGACATGGAAAAAGAGCTGCAGAAGCTGACGGATGAATATATTAAGGAAATCGAAAAACTGGCCGACAAGAAGGAAAAAGATCTTTACGAAATGTAAACGCATCGGCGTTTCTATAAACATCGCAGTTATTCCGGCGTATAAAAGGCTTTACGACATTTAACGACTGGCTATGGCCCGGCTTCTGCCGGGCAGCGGCGTTAATCGCCGGGCCGGACGCCGGATACGCTTTTTAAGGCGGGCAGAGCCATTGACGTGGCGGTTTGCCGCAAGAGCCTTTGCGTCGAAAAAGAAAGTAAAAATGCTATGAAACTTTTCGGGAAAAAGCACACACCGGCCGCCGGTGCCGATGTTACGCGGCTGCCCCGTCACATCGCCGTTATTATGGACGGCAACGGGCGCTGGGCTAAAAAGCGCGGCCTGCCGCGCACGGTCGGCCATGCCGCCGGGGCGGAAGCGTTCCGGCGTATTGCCAACTACTGCAATAAAATCGGCATTGAGTATCTGACGGTTTACGCTTTTTCAACGGAAAACTGGAAGCGGCCGGCCGACGAGGTATCCGCCATCATGGGTATTTTAGAAAAATACTTATATGAGGCGATTGAGACCATCCAGCGCGATCACGTCCGTATGTTCTTTTTCGGCGATATGACCGTCTTATCCCCGAAGCTTCAAAAGCTCATTGCCGAAACCGAAGCTGTCTCCCGGCGTCAGAAGGGCGCCCAGGTGAATATGTGCGTCAACTACGGCGGCCGCGACGAGATTTTGCGGGCGGTGCGCGCGTACGCCGCGACGCACCCCAATGCGGACAAACCTGTCACCGAAGAGGAATTTTCAAAGTACATGTATTTTGACGGCATTCCCGACCCGGACCTCATCATCCGGCCGAGCGGGGAAATGCGGCTGTCTAATTTTCTTTTATGGCAGTCGGCCTATTCGGAATTTTATTTTACCGACGTTCTTTGGCCGGACTTTAACGAACGTGAGCTCGACCGTGCGATATCGGCCTATCAGATGAGAGACCGCCGGTATGGCGGCGTAAAGGGGCAAAAAAAATGAAGACAAGGATTATTGTCGCCGTTATATTCGTGCCGCTGATCTTCGTCGTGCTGTTTTTCCTGCCGGAATGGGCCGTTGCCGCGTTCATGGCGGCCATTGCAGCCGTTGGGTCTTTTGAACTGATCCGCGCGCTTGGGACGCCCTCAACTAAAAGATTGTACGTTTACGCAGCCGTTTCGGCTGTGCTTATTCCGGCGGCGGCTGTCCTGAATCTGCTGGGCGAAGCTTACTTTCCCGTTTTATTTCTGCTGCTGGCCGTTATATTTATTGACGCTGTATTAACGTATAAGACCGAAAAGGAGATTACGCTGTGTCAGGTAGCCGCGGCGTTTTTCGGCGGCGCGGTTCTGCCGCTTTTATTGACGGCGGTTATCGGCCTTAAGCTCCACGATCAAGGCCGGTATTACGTATTAATTCCGTTTATCATCGCGTTTATCACGGATGCGGGCGCTTATTTTACCGGCGTTTTTTTCGGAAAGCATCCGGCGTTTCCGCGTGTGAGCCCGCATAAAACGGTGGAGGGCTGTATCGGCGGCATTACAACCGGTATCGCCATGATGGCTGTATACGGCGTCATTTTACACACCGCCGCCGGCCTTGACGTGAGTTTTCCGGTGATCGTTTTATACGGCCTTGTGGGCGGCCTTGCCACCGAGCTCGGTGATCTGGCGTTTTCCCTTATCAAGCGCGTTACCGGCATCAAGGATTACGGCAGCCTGCTGCCTGGGCATGGCGGCATACTGGACCGTTTTGACAGCATGTTTTTTGCCGCCCCCGTCGTGTATATGCTCGCGGGGCTTCTGCCGGCTTTTTAATGCCGGCTTCAACATCGAACGCTGTTTCACGCGGCGTTTGGTTATAGCAGATCCTTACGGGACCGGACTTGATTTGTTAACAATTGAGCGGATATAATAAAGATACGCGCTTTGATGCGGCGCTTTTGGCAGCGTTAAAGCCGCGTATTTTTTGTCCGGGCCTGAATATGTTTATAAAAGATATAGCGGCGCGGGCGAATGTCCGTTGACGAGAGGTATACCGTGTGAAGAAAAAGATAGCGCTTTTAGGCTCTACCGGTTCTATTGGCCGTCAGACACTGGAGGTCGTCGATGCGCTCGGGCTGGAGGTCTGTGCCCTGAGCGCCAGAAGCGATATTAAGCTGCTGGAAAAGCAGGCAAGACAGTATGGCCCGTCCATCGTAGCCGTCTATGAGGAGAATGCGGCGCGGGATTTAGCCGTACGCCTGGGCGACACGTCCGTTACAGTCGTTTCCGGTATGAATGGGCTTATAGAGGCTGCAACAGTTAAAGAAGCCGACACGGTCGTCACGGCGGTTATGGGTACCGTCGGCCTTCTGCCGACGCTGGCCGCCATTGAGGGGAAAAAGCGCATTGCGCTGGCTAATAAGGAAACGCTTGTTTGCGCGGGAGAGCTCGTCATGCGCGCGGCCGAAATTCATGGCGCGGAGATACTCCCTGTCGATTCGGAGCATTCGGCTATTTTCCAATGCCTTCTGGGTGGAAAGTCCTACGAAAAAATACTGCTGACGGCCTCCGGCGGCCCGTTTCGCGGTAAGACAGCCGTCGAACTTGATAACATGACGTCACGCGACGCGCTGCGCCATCCGAACTGGAGCATGGGCGCGAAGATTACGGTTGACTCGGCGACGCTTATGAACAAGGGCCTGGAGTTTATCGAGGCCATGCACCTGTATAATGCGCGGCCGGACCAGATCGAGATTCTGGTCCACCCCCAGAGCATTGTGCATTCCATGGTGGAATTTTCGGACCATACGGTCATCGCACAGCTGTCGGCTCCCGATATGCGCCTCCCGATCCAGTACGCGCTGACGTATCCCGGGCGCTGCCCGTCTCTCACGCCAACGCTCAACTTAGCTGAAATTGGCGCGCTGACCTTTGAACGGCCTGATCTTAAGACGTTTAAATGCCTGCGCCTGGCGCTGGACACAGCGCGGATACCCGGCACGGCCTGCGCCGTCATGAACGCGGCCAATGAAGCGGCTGTTTCGCTGTTTCTGCAGGACCGGATTCCGTTTAACGACATTTACGAATGCGCCGCTTTGGCGCTGGACAGGATAGAGAATATTATTAATCCGTCCGTTGAGGACATTCTGGCGTCGGATGCCGAGGCCAGAAAAATCGTCACTGAGTATTTTGGGTAAGGCTGCGAGAAAGTCCGCCGCCTTAAAAACCCGCAGAAAGGGTTGATGCAGATGTATATTGTTATAGCCATCCTTATTTTCAGTCTGCTGATTGTCGTACATGAATTAGGTCATTTTTTTATGGCGAAGTCCTTTGGGGTCAACGTCATTGAATTTTCCGTCGGCATGGGGCCGAAAATATTAAAAAAGCAGGGCAAGAACACGCTTTACTCCCTGCGCGCGCTGCCCATCGGCGGTTCGTGCATGATGGAGGGTGAGGACGAGGAGACCGGCAGCTCGACGTCCTTTACGGCGCAGCCGGTCTGGAAGCGCCTTCTCATCCTTTTGGCCGGCCCTTTTATGAACTTTATACTCGGTGCAATCGTGGTGCTGATTTTAGTGTCGCAGTTTAACTTTTTCAGCGGGCCGACTATAACAAATTTATCTGAAGGCTTTCCGCTGGAAGGTAAGGACGGCCTGATGGCGGGCGATACCATTGTCTCCATTGACGGCGAAAGAGTGTATTATGCCGATGATTTTGTTACATTTATGACACTTGCCCGTGAAGAACCGGTGGATATGGTTGTAATGAGAGACGGCAATTCCGTAACCCTTAACAACCTGCCGCTTAAGATGCGCCAATATGACGATGAAGCAAGGCTTAAATACGGCATCACTTTTAACATAATAGAAGCCACGGGCGGTGAGAAGCTGAAATACGCCGCGTATACAACATTTAATTATGTTCGGCTTATCCGCGTGAGCCTCGCCGAGCTCTTTTCCGGACACGTCGGACTCAATGAACTGTCAGGACCCGTCGGGATTGTTGATATGATGAATGATGTCGGCCGGCAGTCGCAGACCGTTGGAGCGGCTTTGTTTAATATGTCATCCTTCGGCGCGCTGATCGCTATTAACCTCGCGGTTATGAATCTGCTGCCGATTCCGGCTTTGGACGGAGGGCGGATATTCTTTATGCTCGTCACATTTATCATTGAGAAAATCAGCCGCAAGCACATCAACCCCAAATATGAGGGTTATGTCCACGCGGCGGGATTTTTCCTGGTTATCGGGCTGATACTCGTCGTCATGGTCAACGACGTGGTGAAGCTGTTCAATGGCTAGCCGGCAGATATCCGTCGGCGGGGTGCTACTCGGCGGCGGCGCGCCCGTGAGCGTGCAGTCTATGACCAATACGCGTACGAGCGATATCGACGCGACGGCCGCGCAGATCGGCCGGCTCACCGACGCCGGGTGTGATATCGTGCGCGTCGCCGTGCCCGATATGGAAGCAGCCCGCGCCATCGAGGCCCTGAAAAAAAGCGCGCGCGTCCCGATTGTGGCCGATATTCACTTTAATTATAAGCTGGCGGTGGCGGCTGCCGAGGCGGGGGCCGACAAGATCCGCATCAATCCCGGCAACATCGGCGGAGACGACAACGTACGCGCCGTGACGGCGGCCTGCCGGAAGCGCGGGCTTCCAATCCGCATCGGCGTTAACGGCGGCAGTCTTGAAAAAGACATTTTGGAAAAATGTGGCGGCGTAACGCCGGAGGCGCTTTGCGAAAGCGCGATGCGTCACGTCCGCCTTTTAAACCGTTTTGATTTTGACGATATTTGCATCTCCGTCAAATCCTCGGATACCATGCTCACCATCAAATCCTACCGGCTCCTGTCGAAGACGACGGACTATCCCCTGCATCTCGGCGTCACGGAAGCGGGTACGGAGTACATGGGGATCATCAAGTCTGCCGTCGGCATCGGGACACTGCTGGCGGAGGGTATCGGCGACACGCTCCGCGTATCCCTGACGGCGCCGCCGGAGCGCGAGGGTAAGGCCGGTATCGCCATACTCAAGGCGCTGGGGCTTAAAAAAGGCGGCCCGGAGCTGATTTCCTGCCCGACATGCGGCCGCTGTCGGCTTGATCTTATAAACATCGCCGGCGAGGTCGAAAAACGGCTCGAAGGGGACGAGCGGGACATTGTTGTGGCCGTGATGGGCTGTGCGGTTAACGGTCCGGGCGAGGCGCGCCGCGCCGATTACGGTCTGGCCGGGGGAGACCGTGAAGGCGTCCTGTTTAAAAAAGGGGAGATTATTAAAAAAGCGCCGATGGACAAGCTGGTCGACGAGCTTTTTATGTTAATCAACGAGACATAAAAGAGAAATATAAGACGCTGATGAGTCTTTTGGCACAGCGTCTTATTCACGCTGAAAGGGAGTTAGAGTTGAGCGCGCAAGAACACGTACCGTTTTATGAAATGTTTTCCTGCTGCGCCCAGATGGGCGCGCTGACCGCTGTACTGCAAAAATCAAAGGTCGTATCGGCAACGGTGGATAAAGCGAAGCTGGCGATGAAGCTCACGCTATTACTGCCATCGCCTGTTGCGCCGGTTGACATCGCCATGATTGAGGACGGGATCCGGGTGGAATTTGGCCTGCGGTCCGTCGCGGTATCGCCTGTTTATCCAGCCGGCGAAAAAACGCTTGTCCGGAGAACGGACAAAAAGAAAGCGGAAAACGTCGTCATCATGGGCCGCGATATTAAATCGAGCGTCACGCCGATGGAAAAGGTCACGCTCGAGCTGGGCAGCGTGACAATCCGGGGCGAGGTGTTTGACGTTTTGTCCCGGGAAATCCCCAAGCGCAACGCCTGGGTGTTCAGCTTTGACATGACGGACCATACCGGCTCGGTACGCATATCAAAATTTATGACCGACCCGAACGCTGGGGCGATCGTTTCGCAGATTAAAAAGGGGATGTATTTAACCGTCTCCGGCAAGCTCGGGATGAACCGGTACGACGGCGAGATGACCCTGGAGCCGACGAACATCGTCCGCAGCGAAAAGGAGACGCGTCAGGATACGGCCGAGGAAAAACGCGTCGAGCTGCATTTACATACGAAGATGTCCGCAATGGACGCCCTCACCGACACAGCCGAAGCCGTTAAGCGGGCGATAGCGTGGGGGCATCCGGCCATCGCCATTACAGACCACGGCGTTGTCCAGTCGTTTCCCGACGCGATGAAGGCCGCCGGCGATAAAATCAAGGTTCTTTATGGACTGGAAGGCTATTACTATAACGATGTGGACGGCTCGCTGGCCGTGTTCGGCGCGTGCGCGGGCGGCTTTGACGAGGAGATCGTCGTTTTCGATATTGAGACGACGGGGCTGTCGCCGACCCGGGACGGCATTACCGAAATTGGGGCCGTTATTATGAAAAACGGCGAGGAAATAGCCCGTTTTCAGACCTTTGCCGACCCGGGAATGCACATCCCTACAAATATAACGCAGCTGACCGGGATTTCCGATGCGGATGTAAAAGGTGCGCCCTCTCAGGAGGAAGCGGTCCGCGCGTTTCTTGAATTTGCCGGCGGGCGTATGCTCGCCGCGCACAACGCCAGCTTCGACATCGGGTTTATATACGAGGCCTGCTGCCGGTATCATATAGACTTTGAGCCGCGGTACATCGACACACTGGCCGCGTCCCGGGCGCTTTTAACATCGCTCAAGAGCCACCGGCTTAACATTGTAGCTGAATTTCTGGCCCTGCCGGATTTTAAGCACCACCGCGCCTCCGATGACGCAGTGACAACCGGGCTCGTTTTAGTAAAGCTGTTTGAGCGGTTTGAGGCTGCCGGGGTGTCGGATATATCCGAAATCAACGCCTACGTTGCAAGCGTGCGCACCGGCGTTTTAAAAGGGCGCTTTAAGCCCAGGCATATTATTATTCTGACGGCGACACAGCCCGGCATAAAAAATCTCTATAAACTGGTATCCAAAAGCCATCTGGAGTATTTCAGCCGGTATCCCATTATCCCGAAAAGCCTTCTTATGGCGCATCGGGAGGGACTTATCATCGGTTCGGCGTGCGAGGCCGGCGAGATTTTCGGCGCAGTAGCGGACGGCGCGAGCCGGCTTGAGCAGCGGCGACTGGCCGAGTTTTACGACTATCTGGAGATCCAGCCGCTGTGCAACAACTTCTTTATGCTCGATGGCGAGCGGCCGAAAGCGAGAAATATAGACGATCTCAAGGCGTTCAACCGGCGCATCATTGAGCTTGGCCGCGAGACGGGGAAGCCCGTCGTGGCAACATGCGACGCGCATTTTCTCGATCCGGAGGAGGAGATCTTCCGGCATATCCTGCTCACGTCCAAGGAGTTTGACGACGCCGACCGGGAGCTGCCGCTGTATTTCAGGACGACGGAGGAAATGCTTGACGAATTTACCTATCTCGGGGAGGAAACGGCGTACGAGGTCGTCGTGACGAATACGCGCAAGATTGCCGAGATGTGTGAGACGGTGCGGCCGCTGCCGCCCGCAAAAACGCTGTACGCGCCGAAAATTGAAAACAGCGCCGAGGATCTGCGCAATATCGTCTATGGGCGTCTGCACGAGCTGTACGGGGAAAACCCGCCCGAACTCATCACAACGCGCGTTGAAACGGAGCTCGGTGATATCTTAAACCGGGGCTATGACGTTATTTATATGAGCGCGCAGAAGCTCGTGGCCGATTCTCTGGCGCACGGATATCTCGTCGGCTCCCGCGGCAGCGTCGGCTCGTCGCTGGTGGCGTACATGTCTGGGATTACCGAGGTCAACGCACTGCCGGCGCATTACCGCTGCGAGCAGTGCGGCCGGTCCGACTTTGAGTCCGGCAAAGGCTTTGGCTGCGGGGCGGACATGCCCGATAAAAACTGCCCGGACTGCGGCATACCGTACATGAAAGAGGGCTTTGACATCCCGTTTGAAACGTTTCTGGGCTTCGGCGGCGACAAGGTGCCCGATATCGACTTGAATTTCTCCGGCGAGTATCAGGCCAACGCCCACAAGTACACGAACGAGCTGTTCGGCGCCGACCACGTTTTCAGAGCCGGCACGATCGGCACGGTTGCCGAGAAAACAGCCTTCGGTTACGTTAAAAAATACATGGAGAAGCGGGGTAAAATGGCGACGCGTGCCGAGGAAAACCGGCTCGCTCAAGGCTGTGTTGGCGTCAAGCGCACGACGGGGCAGCATCCCGGCGGCCTTGTCGTTATCCCGCAGGATATGGAGATTGCCGATTTCTGCCCGGCGCAGCACCCGGCGGACGACCGGGAATCCGGTATCGTCACGACGCATTTTGATTACCACTGCATGGAGGATAACCTTCTAAAGCTCGACGAGCTGGGTCACGACGATCCGACGATGATCAAGATGCTCGAGGATATGACGGGCGTCAACGCCCGGCGCATCCGGCTGGACGACCCGGAGACGATGGCCATCTTCAAGTCGCCCGAGCCGCTCGGCCTCATGCGAGGCGATGAAATCATCGGCGAGACCGGCTCCATCGGCATACCTGAATTCGGCACAGGCTTCACCCGCCAGATGCTGCGTGACACCCAGCCTGAAAAGTTTGATACGCTTGTGCGCCTGTCGGGCTTTTCCCACGGCACGGACGTGTGGCTCGGGAACGCCAAGGATATTATTTTGAGCGGCACAGCGACGATCAGCGAAACGATCGGCTGCCGCGACGATATCATGCTGTATCTCATCTCCATGGGCATCCCCGAAAAGCGCGCGTTTAAGATCATGGAAGCCGTGCGGAAAGGGCGCGGGCTGCCGGAGGGCAGCGAGGAGGAGATGAAGACCGCCGGCGTCCCCGAATGGTACATAACGTCCTGCAAGAAGATTAAATACCTGTTCCCCAAGGCGCACGCGGTGGCATACGTTATGATGGCGTTTCGCATCGCGTGGTTCAAGGTGCATGAACCGCTGGCCTTTTACAGCGCGTATTTTTACCGCCGCAGCCAGAAGGACGGTTTTGACGCCCAGTATATGGCGCAGGGATTTGACGTGGCCAAGGCGAAGCTTCGCGACCTTAAAAAACAGGACACGACATCGGCGAAGGAAGACGACCTTTTAACAACGCTGGAGGCCTGCTACGAGTTTTATATGCGCGGCTTTGAATTTGCCGAAATTGACCTGTACGAGTCCGACGCCGTCAAATTCAAAATCACGCCGGACGGAAAGCTGCGCCCGCCGTTTGTGGCCGTCAGCGGCTTGGGTGAAACGGCCGCGCGGGACATCGTGGCCAACCGCGAAGGCCAGTCCTTCGTGTCCATCGAGGAGTTCTCCAGATGCTGCCCGAAGGTGTCAAAAACACACATCGAGCAGATGAAAAATCTCGGCGCGCTCCGCGACCTGCCGGAAACCAGCCAGATGACGCTGTTTTAACGGTTACTTGTGTTAAAGGGCGGACGACCAATGGTCGTCCCTACAATAATTCCAAACGATAAAAATGGCAGAGAATGGCCGCTGGCCTTTCCCTGCCATTTGCTCTATATTTTCTACAAAATCACGCAGGTGGAAAAATGGCGCGTGAAGACGCCAGTTTTTGCAAAATATGCGGTGGTAAGCATGAGTGTAACGATACTTGTGCAAGATGCCGATTAAATCATAAAATATTCATAATATGTGCCGATATATTATTTTGTGGAGATTGAGCTCCCTGCTCTTTATTATGCTGAATGGAATTTATGTTGATAATAATCGTCTCATTGCTATTATTTTCTTGTTTTGGTATAATACAATTTGCTCTAAGGGAGTTATTGCCTATTGTTTGCACATACGGGGATATCTTAGTAACATAAACGGGAGGAAAAGAATTGAAGAAAACAATTAAGTCAGTGCTGGTAGCGTTCCTGAGCCTGACACTAATCGCGGCGATGATGATGCCGGCTATGGCGGCCGGACGCGCCATTACCATCCGGCTCGGCGACGAAAAGCTTGATGTCGTTCCTGTCCTGCTTCAGGGCGGTCGGGCTTACGCGCCCTTTGAGGAGCTGTTCGGCGCGCTGGGCGCGTCGGCTGTTTACGATGAGGCGGCCGGAACGATTACGGCTGTCAGCGGTGATAAAGAAATCGTGATTGAGCCTGATGACTATTACATATCGGTGACCGAGGGCGGCGAGACGCAGTGGATTTATACGGGCGCGCCGACCATTACCAATACGAGCAACGGACAGGTTTTTGTTCCCGTTCGCTTTACCGCGCAGGTGCTCGGCTATGTCGTCGGCTGGGATGATGCGGCGCATGCGATTACGCTGGAAACGCTGGACGAGATGATCCGCGACAGCGGCGCGACGTATACCGTTATGGAAAAATATCTGGCCTTTGCGGGTGAGTTCAACAGCAAATGCCATTACGTCGACGGCAGCTTTGAAGCCAATATGAATTTAAGCTCCCTGTTCGGGTATTACGATGACGAGCAGACAGCCTCGTCGCTCACGCTCGGCGGCACGGCCACTGGGCTCATTGACCCGGGCGGCGAGGACATGAGCATCAATTTAAAGACGAATCTGTCCGATTATTTACTAGACACTCTTGAAGGAGAAATGATTGACGAGGAAACGCTGGCGATCTTAGAACAGCTGGACGACATTGATATCAGCATTATTATCAACAACGAGGACGGTATGATCTATATCCGCTCGCCGCTGTCTTCAGCCCTGGCGGATGTCTCGGAGGACACGTGGATTTCCATTGACACGGGCGAGGCTCTGTCGCTGTCGGATTTGGACCTCACATCCAATGTGACAGTCTCATCGCTGCTGAGTATGAACGCACTGACCGGGGAGGGCGGATTTGAGCAGTATGTGGCCGCGCTTCTTAAAACTACGCTGTATGAGGATACAGGCAATGAGACGGCAGACCTGCTGGCCCAGCTCAACAGCGTCTTCAGCGACCAGGCTATGACACGTGACGGCGACGACTATATCGTAACGCTGACGAGTGATGATGCCGATGATTACGATTACGATGACTATTACGATGATTATTACGATGAATCGTACACGTTTGAGCTGAGATTTTCGTTTGACGGCAATGATTTTGACGCCATAACGGTGGACCTGAGCAGTACGACCAGTTACAGCTACTGGGACGAATACACCTATGAAAGCGGTATGGTGCTCTCGTACAGCTTCTCTTCCGACGGACAGAGCGCGCTGTCGCTGTCCGCCACAGAAGACGACGTGACGATGCTGTCGTTTGACATGTCGTTTACGTATAGCGAGACCGACGAAGAGCCGGCGCGCGCGCCCGCCGAGGGCAGCAAGGTGATCTCCGCGGACGATCTTACAATACCTGACGAAACGTATAGCCTGGAAGAGGCCGTATAAATAATAAACGAAAAGCCGGCGCCATTTCCTGGGAAATGGCGCCGGCTTTTTTTACGAATGTTTTAACAATTTTGTAGTTCGGTGAAAGCAACAGCCTCTTTAGCCAGAAAGGCAGAAGGGTTTACCCATCAGGCTTTGAGTGATTTTCTATAGTTTCTCGTTTAAAATATCCGCAATTCGCCTGGATGCCAGCCCGTCGCCGTAGGGATTGCTGGCTCGGCTCATGGCGTTATACGCGGCTTTGTCGGTGAGGAGCGTCTTGAATTCACTGTAAATGGTCTCCTCGTCGGTACCGGTGAGTTTAAGCGTTCCTGCGGCGACGCCCTCTGGCCGCTCTGTTGTGTCCCGCAAAACAAGCACGGGTTTTCCGAGCGACGGGGCCTCCTCCTGGATGCCGCCGCTGTCCGTCAGGATGATATAAGAGCGGGACAGGAAATTGTGAAAATCAAGCACATCCAGAGGCTCGATGAGGCGCACGCGCGCGTGACTGCCCAGTACGTCCCGCGCTGCCTCGCGCACAACGGGATTTAAGTGGACCGGGTAGATGACCTTGATATCCGGAAACTCATCCACAATGCGCCGGATGGCCCCGAAGATGCGGTACATCGGCTCGCCGAGGTTTTCGCGGCGGTGCGCCGTGAGCATGACGAGCCGGCTATCGGCCGCCCAATCCAGTTCAGGGTGTGTGTAATCGCTGCGGACCGTGGTTTTCAGCGCGTCAATGGCGGTGTTGCCGGTGACGTAAATCATTTCGGGTACTTTGCCCTCCCGCAGCAGATTGCCTTTGGATACGTCTGTCGGTGCGAACAAGTAATCCGACAGGCTGTCAACGGCTTGCCGGTTAAACTCTTCTGGGTACGGGGAGCGGATGTTATACGTACGCAAGCCAGCTTCAACATGGCCGACCGGTATGCCCAGATAAAAAGCGGCCAGCGCCGAGGCCAGCGTCGTCGTCGTATCGCCGTGGACGAGGACGACGTCAGGCTTCGTATGTTCTAAAATGCCGTGCATGCCGGCGAGTACTTTTTCCGTGATGTCAAAAAGCGTCTGTTTTTCCTGCATGACCGACAGGTTAAATTCCGGCACGACGTCAAAGGCCTCCAGCACCTGATCGAGCATCTGCAGATGCTGGCCCGTGACGCACACGGACGTCTCAAATTCAGGACGTGCTTTCAGCTCCAGGACGAGCGGACACATTTTGATAGCCTCCGGCCGTGTACCGAAGACGAGCATGACTTTTTTCATAGTGACCTCGGGTTTTTCTTTTTGTAGTACAGACACCTAGATCATCCAGCTGTCGAGATATTTTTTCTGCTCCGGCGTCAGTTTGTCAATGGAAAGGGCGCAGGCGGCAAGCTTCTTGAGCGCCACAGCCTGATCGATCTCCTCCGGCACCGGCATAACGGCGATATCGAGATGGTCACGGTTGTCGGCGAGATATTTGGCGCTGAGCGCCTGGATGGCAAAGCTCATATCCATGATTTCGACGGGATGCCCGTCGCCGGACGCCAGATTGACGAGCCGGCCCTCCGCCAGTACGAACAGCGTTCGGCCGTTTGACAGCGTATAGCCCATGATGTTGGGCTTTTGCTCCTCGCGGCGGACGGCGTTTTGATCCAGCCAGTCCACGTCGACCTCCACGTTGAAGTGGCCGGCGTTGCATAAAACAGCGCCGTCCCGGATCGCGCCGAAGTGCTCCTGCGTAATAACGCCGCTGCAGCCGGTCGACGTGATGAACAGGTCGCCGAGCGCGGCGGCTTCCAGCATCGGCATAACGTCAAAGCCGTCCATCATTGCCTCAAGCGCCTTAACGGGATCAATCTCCGTCACGATGACACGCGCGCCGAAGCCGCGCGCTCGCATGGCGATGCCCTTGCCGCACCAGCCGTAGCCGGCGATGACGACGTTTTTGCCCGCCACGACGAGATTTGTCGTGCGGTTGATGCCGTCCCAAACGGATTGGCCTGTTCCGTACCGGTTGTCAAACAGGTACTTGCACCGGGCATTGTTGACGGTGATCATCGGGAATTTAAGCGAGCCCTCGCGGGCCATAGCAAACAAGCGGATGACGCCCGTCGTCGTCTCTTCGCAGCCGCCGATAATATTCGGGATCAGGTGCGTCAGCTTCGTGTGTACAAGATTAATCAGATCGCCGCCGTCATCGATGATGATGTTGGGGCCGAATTCCAAAACGGACGTGAGGTGGCGCTCGTATTCCTCTGCGGACGCGCCGTGTATGGCGTACACATCGATGCCGCCCGCGTCCAGCGCGGCGGCAACATCGTCCTGGGTCGAGAGCGGGTTGCAGCCGGTGACGTGCATCTCCGCGCCCGCCGCCTGCATTGCGCGGCACAGGCGCGCGGTCTTGGCCTCCATATGGACGCTCAGCGCCACTTTAAGCCCCTTGAAGGGCTTTGTAACGGACAGTTCCTTTTCGATGCCGTCTAAAAGCGGCATGTTCCGTTTGGCCCAGGCGATTTTTTTTTCGCCGGTTGGGGCTAAAGCTTTATCGTGTATTTCGCTCATCGTGTTCCGATCCTTTCACATATGCGGTTTACTTCAAAGAGGACCTTATCCCGGTCAATCGTTGTATACTGCCGGTTTTCCATAAGGATCCGGCCGCCGACCATAACGGTTTCCACCTCGGAGCCATTGGCCGAATAGGCCAGGGCCGAAACCGGGTTGTTCATCGGCTGCAGATTCGGACGGTCCAGATCCAAAATGGCGAGATCCGCTTTCATGCCAGGTTTGATTTCGCCGACGTTATTAAGCCCCAGTGCTTTTGCGCCGTTTTTTGTGGCGATTTCGAGACCCATACGGGCGCTGACGGCCTGCGGGTCACCTGTTGAGCCCTTGTGGAGAATGGTCAGCAGTCCGAGCTCGCGGATCATGTTGAGGGTGTTATTGCTGGCCGCACCGTCTGTGCCGAGGCAGACGTTGATACCGCCTTCCAGCATTTTCGGGACCGGCGCGATGCCGTTTGCCAGCTTTAGATTGCTCACGGGATTCGTCGCGACGGAAACGCCGCGCTCGGCCATAAGCCTGATATCGCTGTCTGTTAAATACACGCAGTGCGCCGCAACCGTTTTATCGGTGAGAAGACCGGTCCGATCAAAAAGCTCCGGCGGTGTGCAGCCGTATTTTTCCCGAATGGTTTCCATTTCACTCAGGCTCTCGGACACGTGCGTATGAATTGGCACGCCCAGCCGCTTCGCCTCCGCGGCGACCTCCCTCTGGTAGCCGTCGTCACAGGTGTACGGCGCGTGGGGGGCCAGCATGAAGCTTAAATTTTCGTGGCCTTTCCATTTTTCGATTCCCGCGGCGGCGTCCTTTATACGCCGTTCGCCGCCGTCCCGGTCTTCCGCGCCGCCGCTCAGGCCGCGGGAGAGGACGGCGCGCATTCCCGTTTCTGTGGCGGCGCGGGCCGTGGCGTCGGTGAAGATATACATATCGTTAAAGGCCGTCGTGCCGGTGGCGAGCATTTCCATAAAGCCCAGGAGCGTGCCCCAATAGCAGTCCTCCGGCGTGAGCTGGTCCTCCAGAGGCAGGATCCTGCCGAACAGCCAGTCGTTAAACTTCAAGTCGTCGGCGCAGTTTCGGAAAATGGTCATATATACATGCGTGTGTGCGTTGACAAGGCCCGGTATTAAGAGCTTTCCCGAACCGGAGATCGTCTTGTCGGCGTTGAAGCCGGCCGGTGTGTCGCCAACGGATTTGATGACGCCGTCCTCAATCAGAACAGACGCGACCTTTGCGCCGTCCGGCAATACGGACAGGATGTCCCGAATCAGTATGTTCATGGCTTCCTCCTGAAATGATTTCCTTTATTTATCCAATATATCATCTGGCACGGCCGAATACAACCATAACCAGTGGCTGCCGATTAGCGTACCGCTGTGCAAACCTTGTAACCGAAGTTACACAACATAAAAAAGACGCCGTCTGTGGGACGGCGCCTGAAGCGGGGCGTATATTCGGGAAGCGTAATCATAGAAGCTGTGTAACAAACCAAATAAGGGCTGTAAAGGCTGCGCCGAAAGCGGCAAAGGCGGGCGCCGGAATTCTGGACAGCCAGCGTCTGTTCAGGTGCTGCCGTACATATTGGTCGGCCACCTCCTGCGCCTGCTTGATGATCTCATCGCTGGTGACGCCGCCCTCACGCAGCGCGTCCTCCTTGACGATAAAAATGGCCTCGTCAAACAAATGCAGATTAGGAGATTTAATAACGATAACTCGACGGGATACCCCTTTGACCACTTTGCTCACACCCCCGGACGATTTGTTATGAGTTTGCCCGTTTGGGGGGTGGAATATACAGGAAAAATACCGTTCTTATTCCAATTATAAAACTGAATGCCTAAAATCAGAACGATGCAATTTGCGTTTTCTCATGCGATGAAACCGCTCCGGCAGAGTGTCAGCTACGCTCCGCCACCGCAATGGCGATGACCGTCATATCGTCTTCTGTACCGAATTTCCCGGCGGCCTTGTCCACCAGCGAGACGGCCAGCGACCGCGGGTTGTCGCCGTTAAACTCGGAGATGGTTTCGCACAGCCAATTGTCGTCAAGCCCGGCTGTGACGCCGTCGGACACAATAACGGCCAGCGACCCGGATTTCAGTTCCATTTTCAGCTGGTCCGGCGCGTCGTGTGGTGGGACACCCAGACCGGCCGCCATGCTTTTGCCCTTGATGCGGCGAACCGTCTTAGCATTTCGGAGATACGAGGGCGCAGCCCCGTATTTAAACATGCGCGCCGAGCCGGTAAACAGATTGATGCAGACAAGATCGACGGTGGCGCAGCCCGTGTCGTCCTCATTTTTAAGGAGCATCAGATCGTTGAGCATCCGGACGGCTGTCTCCGGCTGGACGCCGGAACGCAGAAACCGCTCTAAAATCCGGACGGCGTCGCTGCTGTATTTGGCCGCTTCGTCACCCGTGCCCATACCGTCGGACAGGATGACGTATAAGAGCCCCTCGTCTGTCTTGAAATACGCGCCGCGGTCGCCGCTGGTCTCCTGCTCGTTGCGCCGTTTGCAGGCTGTCCCGACGGACGCGGCAAGCGGCTCGGCCTCCAGCAGCAGGATACGGTCCGGCGAGGCGTCCTCGTCGACAGTGCACAGCCGGACATTGAAGACGGCGGAAAGCTTTTCCAGGTAATCCGGGTCCTTTTTAAGAGAATTAAAGCTCGCGCCGAAAATCTCAGCGTGGAGCCGGCCGCTGCGGTCGCGGAAAACAGCGGTCTCCGCCTGGATATTAATACTGCGCAGGTATTTGCGCAGCCGAATTTCGTGTTCCGGCTCGAAATGGATGCCGCCGCCGAGCTCCTCGGATATATCCGAAAGAATCGTTGAGATATCCGCATATTGATTAAACGCGGCCGTCTGATTTTCCCTCAGCCGCTTTTTATACTGACGGCGGTACAAAAGCGCCTTGAGCTCGTTGTTGACAGCGCAGATGAATTCGGGCAGCTTGTTGCAGTTGTCGACAAAGTAGCCCGGCAGGTCGCATTCTTCCAGATGGCCGCGGCTGAGCATCGCCGCCGTGGCGTTGTTCATCGCATCGACGGTGGACTGATATTCAAGGTGCCAGCATTTTGAGAGCTTGGGGCAGCTCTGGCAGGCGACGTCTGCGGCTTTGTCAAAAACAGCGGCAATATCATGGTCGTTATGCCCGTTGGATGTTACAGACTGGACGGTCTCATATAGATCACGAAAAGCCAGCGCTGTTTGCTTGACGCGGTTTTTCGTATATTCCCGGGCCCGATTAATCCCGTAGCCGGGGCTTGTACCGGGCACCAGTACGCTTAGCCGCGCCATGAGCGACGACGGAAGGACCATAAAGACGACGGACGCTATAAACACCTCGTAAAGGATGGCGGGTACACCCGCGTTGCCGATTGAAACGGCCGCGACAATCGCGTCGACAAGAATGTATGCTATGGCAAAAATAAACCGGCTCTGCTTGGAAAAGATGCCGGATACAAGGCCGGCCAAGCCGTACGCCGTGCAGAACAGCGGCGCGCCGCCTGCTGCGGAATCCATTGCCAGCCCCACGGCAACGCCGGCGGCGCAGCCCATGCCGACCCCACCCTTAAACGCAGCCAGGAAGACAACAAGGGTGGCCAGCGTGCGGCCGACAGAGATGATGCCGAAAACGTTCAGCTGGGCCAGTGACATCAAAAGCGTTGAGACCAGAATTAAAAAACTGACCGTATGTATGATCTCCGAGCTGTGCTCCAAATTAAAACGGCCGGACCAGGGGGACAGCGCCGACCGGTAGAAGAAGGCGCAGCCGCCGACCAGCACGGTGTCGGTCAGCATCACCGCCGCCGCCGGGAGCGTCCAGCCCTCGCGCGCCGCGACGGCCAGGCCGATGCACAGCGTTATGAAGCCGGAGCCGACCGGCATAAACCAGCCGGTACGAATGACTTGAGTGTCCCGAAAAACAATGGCTGCCGCGCAAACAATGACAGCGATACATATATACTTGAGTGCCCAGAAGAAGGAGCCCGACAGCAGATAACCCGCCACCGCGCCGGCAAGGGAGGCGGTCGTGCCGGAGACAGACCCGGCCGATGCCACAAAACCGGCGGCAAACGGTGAAATCCCGCCGAAAATTTCCGCACCGGAAAGAATAAACGCAATGGCGAAACGGACGGCGCCCTCGGCCACACGCGTTTTGTCTGATGATCGCAGATTATGTATGTCTCTTCCGGGTAATTCGGCCTTAATGTCGCCCAGCCGCTGGCGTATTTGATCACCGATCATAAAAACCTCCCGTATGCGCCCAACACGCATAACTAAACTGAAGATACCTCCGCGCGGGAGGCTTTTTGTCTGCCCGCAAAAGGGGACAGCAATACTGCGGTCGTCATAATACAGTGATTTAATTGTAGTGGACAAGCCCTGAAAAACGAGTCACACCATGGCGGTCAGGCGTGTAAGTTTAGGTCGGGAAATAATTGAAAATGTTGTGGCCTAAAAACTTTATCAAATATGCTGAAACGCCGAAAATGAGACGGACTAAATGTTTACATAAAAAGCGCCGTCCCCCATGGAGACGGCGCTTCTGGTTGTATATTTTGGGCTGAAATTAGACGGTATGTGCTATAGCAATGTCACCCGTGCCCGACCGGGCGATACAGGACCATATGCTATACCATCAGCTCGCTGACGAGTTCGGCGAACTGCGCCGGATCGTCCAGCGGCACGCCGGCCACGAGCTGGGACTGACCGTATAAAAGCTCGGCGTATTTTTTAGCTTTATCCGGGTCCGTCAGCATCGTTGTCTTGAGCGTCTGGAAGACGGGATGGGAGGCGTTGAGCTCCAGGACGCGCTCAGCCTTGGGGGCTTCGCCCGAGCCACCCTGCAGCTGGGCAAAATAGCGCTCCATCTCGAGGCTGACGCCGCCCTGCGTCGTCAGGCATACGGGTGCGCTTTTAAGCTTGTGTGACAGCTTCGCAGCGGCAATTTTTCCCCCCAGGCCGTCGCGGACGAAATCGAGAACGTCCTTGTATTCGGCCTCAAGCTCCTCGGTGGCCTTTTTTTCCTCCTCGGTCTCAAGACCCAGATCCTCATCGTTGACGGATTTGAATTCCTTTTCGTCAAACCGCATGAGCGTTTTGACGACAAACTCGTCCACATCCTCCGTAAGATACAGGATCTCATAGCCCTTTTCGCGCAGCGGCTCAGCCTGAGGCAGCTTGGCGAGATTTGTCACGCTGTCGCCGCAGGCGTAATAGATATACTGCTGATCGTCTTTCATGTTCTTGACATAGTCGGCCAGCGGGACGAGCTTTTCGGCTGTGGAGGAATAGAACAATATGAGGTCCGACAGAAGGTCGCGGTTCATGCCGTAACCGTTTAATATGCCGTATTTGAGTTGGAGGCCGAAACTGCCCCAGAAGGTGACGTATTTATCAAAATCGTTTTCCAGAAGCTTTTTCAGTTCGGATTTGATCTTCTTTTCGAGATTATTGGCGATAATCTTCAGCTGCCGGTCGTGCTGGAGCAGCTCGCGCGAGATGTTCAGCGACAGGTCGGGTGAATCGACGACACCGCGCACAAAACGGAAATGCTCCGGCAGCAGGTCCGCGCAGTGCTCCATGATCATGACGCCGGATGTGTACAGCTGGAGGCCGGACTTGTATTCGCGCGTATAGTAATCGTACGGGGCCTTAGCCGGGATGAACAGCAGCGCCTTGTAGCTGACGGCGCCTTCGGCGCTCACACGGATAACGGAGACGGGGTCTTCCATGTCATAAAATTTCTCTTTATAAAACTGGATGCACTCCTCGTCGGAGACCTCGCTTTTCATTCGCTGCCAGAGAGGGATACGGCTGTTGACGGTTTCTTTCTCCGTGTAGTCCTCCCAGGTCTTTTTCTTGTTGCCCTGGTCGTCGACCTCGTCGGTCTCCACCTGGCGGCTTTTTGTGACGTCCATGATGATGGGCCAGCGAATGTAGTCTGAGTATTTCTTAATAATGCGGTGCAGCTCGTGCTCCTCCAGGTATTCGCTGTAGTTTTCGTCGTCCTCATCGGGCTTGAGCTCAATGAGGATATCGGTTCCGACGGTCTCCTTGTCGGCGGGTGTGATCGTGTAGCCATCCGACCCGGACGAGACCCATTTGTACGCCTGGCTTTCACCGTACGCCTTGGTGAGCACGGTGACGGCGGAGGCCACCATAAACGCCGAGTAGAAGCCGACGCCGAACTGGCCGATGATATCAATCTCCTCCGGCTTCTCATCAAGGTTCTTTTTAAATTGCTCCGACCCGCTGCGCGCGATGACGCCGAGGTTAGATTCCAGCTCTTCCTTCGTCATGCCGATGCCGTTGTCCGAAATGGTGATGGTCCGCTTGTCTTTATCGACGTTGATCTCGATTTTAAAGTCGTCGCGCGTCAGGCCGACCTGATCGTCTGTGAGCGCGAGATAGCACAGCTTGTCGATCGCATCGGACGCGTTGGAAACGATCTCGCGCAGGAAGATTTCCTTATGCGTGTAGATCGAGTTGACCATAAGGTCAAGCAGTCGTTTCGATTCGGATTTAAATTGTTTTTTTGCCATAATTAATGACCTCCCAGATCGAGTTTTTTATATGTCTCCCAAGAAACGGGAGTTTTTCACAGGATGTCGCGCGAAAACGCGGACGAAACCGCCCGCGCTTCAATTTAAAAATGTGGCGGCGGTATCAGGCCTTCATCTGGCGCTTGCGGTTTAGGTTGATGGTGCCCTCGTGCATGTCGCCGACAAGGTCGAGCGACTTGCCCATGCCGTAGCCGACGCACAGCTCTGCGTCGTCGGCAATGTGCGTGGGGATATTCGTCCGGCTTTCGATCAGTTTGTCAAAGCCCCATAGGAGGCTGCCGCCGCCCGTCATAACGATTCCGTTTTGCGAGATGTCTGCCACAAGCTCCGGCGGCGTATTTTCCAGGACGTGGTGGATAATTTCGAGGATACGCTCGCTGACCTCTTCGAACGCGTCGAGGATATCCGAGGTGGTGATGGACACTACCCGCGGCAGGCCCGTTAAAAGGCAGCGCCCCTTGACGTCGACGGCTGTGGATTCCGGCCGCGGGAAAACGCAGCCGATGCTCTTTTTGAGCTCCTCGGCCGTACTGTCGCCGATCAAGACGTTGTGCTTGCGGCGGATGTATTTGACGATCGCGTCGTCAAACGATTCCCCGGCGACCTTGATGGAGCTGGACTCAACGACGCCTGACAGCGACAGGACGGCGACGTCTGTGGTGCCGCCGCCGATATCGACGACCATATGGCCGTCCGCCTTGGAGATGTCGATGCCGGCACCGACAGCGGCCGCCAGCGGCGCTTCCATCAAATAGACTTTTCGCGCGCCGGCTTCAATGCCGGCATCGATGACCGCGCGCTCCTCCACCTCGGTAATACCCGAGGATACGGAAATAATGATCCGCGGCTTAAACAGCGTAAAGGCGAGCGCCTTTTTAACAAGCTCCTTGAGCATGCGCTCGGTCATATCGTAATCGGAGATGGCCCCGCCGCGCAGGGGCCGGATTGCCACGATGTTGCCGGGTGTGCGCCCCAGCATGCGCTGAGCGGCCATGCCGACGTTTAAAACACGGCCGGTGTTTTTATCCATAGCAACGACAGACGGTTCCCGCAGCAGCACGCCCTTGCCTCTCGTCGCGACCAGTACGGACGTTGTGCCCAGGTCAATGCCGATATCTCTTCCAAAAAGCATCTTGTGCCCCCATAATAAGTACGAAATGGTTGACAGATAAACGTATGTATCTGCTCTGCCGGCCCGTCTTGACACGTGCCTCAGAAGTAATTATTGACGTAAATAGCAAAGTCAAAACATGCCGCCGGATAAACGGGTCAGGCCCGCGCGAGCGCCGCGCACACGACGGATTCCGCGCCGCATTGCAGCAGGATGCGCGCGGCTTCGGATAATGTTGCGCCGGTCGTGATAATATCGTCGATGAGCAGAATATGTTTGCCGTTAATGCGCTCGCGGTCCTTGACTTTATAAACACCGCTGACGTTGGCGCGCCGGGCATCCTTATCATGAAGCGTCGACTGAGCCGGGGTGTTCCCCGTCTTGACGAGTGTTTCCACGGCGGCGCTGCCGAGAACCGACGCGGTGGCACGGGCCAGCAGCATGGCCTGGTCGTACCCTCGGGAGCGGGCGCGCTTGGCACTCAGAGGTACCCATGTAATGAGATTGTACCGGCCGCTGAGGTTTTCCCGGATGCAGCCGGCCAGCAGGCTGCCATAGCAGTCGGCATAGGACATGGCGCTTCTAAATTTATAGCGCAGGATACTGTCGCGTACGGCGCCCTCGTAGCGGAGCGGCGAAACGCATTCGTCAAAAAAACGGCCCCGCTGGCGGATATCACCGCCTTGTGTATACGGAAGCCCTTTTTGGCAGGCTGGACAGATACATAGCCCGCCCGCGTCGAGCACCTTGGTGCAGAAGACACATTTCGGCGGAAAAAACAAATCGAGTATATTGGACCAAAGACTCATGACCAACACCTCTGTATCGTTTTACACTTTCAGAGTCTGGCGATATAAATATATTCAAGCATGCTCGGCCAATCGGGCGCGCAGGCCGCTGTACCGGCGCAGACGCCGGTCGTTTGAGACCATCGTTTCAAAAACGCCCGGGTCGCCGACGATGATCAGCAGCTCTCTGGCACGGGTTACCGCCGTATACAGCACGCTTCGCACCAGCAGCTGCGGCGCGCCGGACGAGCAGGCCAGGATGACGGCCTTAAATTCACTGCCCTGGGATTTATGTACGGTCAGGGCGTACGCCGGCTCCAGCTCGGACAGCTGCTCAAAGAGATACGTCACGAGCTTGTCCTCGTAATCGACGGTGAGCGTCTCGTGGGAAAAATCAATCTCCCGGACGTAGCCGATGTCGCCGTTGAAGATGCCGGCTCCGGCCGACAGGCCGTCGGGGCTTCTCCATATTATATCATAATTGTTGCGGATTTGCATAACCTTGTCGCCTTCTCGGAAGACAGTGTTTCCAAAGGCTCTTTCCTTTTTGTGTTTGGCTTCCGGATTGAGCGCCGCCTGCAGGCGGGCGTTGAGGTTTTCCGTTCCCGACACGTTTTTACGCGTCGGCGACAGGACCTGAATCTGCGCGGCGTTGATGCCCATGTTTTTCGGCAGGCGCTCGGCGCACAGCTCTAAAATCGTCTCCACAGTTTTATCGGGAGACGGCCGCTTTAAAAAGAAAAAATCGCCGCATTTTTCGCCGAGATCCGGTATCAGGCCTTTGTTGATCTGGTGCGCATTTTTCACAATGCCGCTTTCCCCGGCTTGCCGGAAAATCTCCGACAGCACAACGGTGTCCACAGCACCGCTGCGGATGATGTCCGAGAAAACGTTGCCCGGCCCGACGGAGGGCAGCTGGTCGGCGTCTCCGACTAAAACAAGCCGGCAGTCCCGGTCCATCGCGGCTAAGAGCGCCCGCATGAGAAGAATGTCCACCATCGACGTCTCATCCACGATCACGGCGTCGGCATTGAGGGGATTGGACTCGTCGTGCTCAAAAACCAGCCGGTCACCGTCGCCGATGCCCGCACCTAAAAGCCGATGGATCGTCGCCGCGTCGCGGCCCGTGAGCTCGCTCATGCGTTTGGCCGCGCGCCCCGTCGGCGCGCACAGGACCGTTTTAAGACCGAGCATATCAAACATGGACAGAATGCCGCGCACAGACGTTGTCTTGCCCGTTCCGGGTCCGCCCGTTAAGACCATCACGCGGCTGGAGGCTGCCAGTTCAACGGCCTTGAGCTGCGCGTCGGCGTAGGTGATGCCGTATTCGCGCTCCACAGAGGATACAAGGCGGCTGACATCCCGCGTTTCACCGGCCGGATGGCTGGCTTTATCAAAAAGCCGGTCCGCTACGAAGGCTTCCGCCTCGTGGTAGGCGTCTAGATAGCACGCGTCCTGTCCGGCCGCTGCTTCACGCACGATATAGCCGCTTTCAACGAGTGCGTCCAGCGCGTCGGTGACCGCACCGTGCTCCACGCCGATGAGCTGATGCGTGGCCTCCACCAGCTTCCGGCACGGCAGAAACGTATGGCCGTTTGATAAATTATAGCTGAGCTCAAAGATCAGCGCCGCCTCGACCCGCTCGGCGCTGTCGTCCTCAAAGCCGAGCTGAAGCGCCATGGCGTCCGCTTCAAAAAAGTCCGCGCCGAACCGTTCATCGGCAGTTATGTAGGGGTTGTCCCGGACGGCGGGGAATGCTTCCTCGCCGTAGCATTTATACAGCCGGACGGCAACCAGCGGCTTTAAGCCATATTCGCCGAGAAAATCAATGAGCCGCCGCAGGCCGACCTGCCGGCGGAAATCCGTACTCATCTGCCGCGCGCTTTTCGACGTGATCCCGCGCACCTGGGAGAGCTTTTCCGGCTCGTTTTCAAGAATATCCAATGTCTCGTCACCAAATTTTTCGACAATATCGCGCGCTTTGGCCGGCCCGACGTTTTTGATAACGCCGGACGCCAGATACGTATAGATGGCGTCGCTGCCGGAGGGCATGCGCCGCTCGACGAATTCGGCTTTAAACTGCTCGCCGTAGGAGGGATGCGTGGCCCACGCGCCCGTCAGAATCAGCGATTCGCCCGGGCTCAGCCCCGGCATTGTGCCAACAGCCGTTACAAGCCCTTCCGGCGTATCCAGGCGCAGGACGGCGTAGCCGTTTTCAGGATTCTGATAGACCGTGGAGGCGACCGTACCCTCTATTTGAATGTATCCGGCCTCGTCCATTTGCGTCCTCCTGCCTGCGTACATGCGATTATTATTCAGCCGCTTATGGGCTTTGGTTGAGTATTTTAGGAAAAAGAGTCTGTTACCGGCAGGCCGGTCAGATACCGTCGGATCATATCGAGGGCATGGCTGGCCCCGGAGGTGCGCACGCGGTCGCGGCCGAACGGGAGTTTGAGGCTCCGGCAGTATACGCCGTCGTCCGCTGCCAGCGCAACGAAGACTGTCCCGGCCTCGGTGCCCTGCTCATCCGCACCGGGCCCGGCTACGCCGGTGATGCCAACGCCGAGGTCCGTCCCGTAGAGCTTCCGGACGCTTTGGGCCATCTGCTCGGCAACCTCCCGGCTGACGACGCCCTTTTCAGAAATCAAGCCGGCGTCGATCCCCAAAACGGAGGTTTTGGACGATGTGGCGTACGTGACAGCGCCGCCGTAAAAGACGGCTGACGCACCGGCGATATCGGTCACACGCTTTGAAAGCAGGCCGCCGGTGCAGGATTCGGCTGCCGAAAGCGTTTTATTTTGATCTTTAAGCAGCGACACGGCGGTGTTTTCAAGGCTGTCCGTGTCCACGCCGTAAATGATGTCGCCGAGAACGGAGCGCACCTTTTCGAGCATGGGCGTCATCATGGCTTCCGCCTCGTCCTTGGAGGCCGCCTTCGCCGTCAGGCGCAGCAGGACCTCGCTGTCCTTGGCGTACGGGGCCAGCGTCGGGTTATCCATTGCCGTCATCATCTCGCGCAGGCGCGACTCAACGGAGCTTTCGCCCATGCCGAAGATGTGGATGTTATGGGAGTATATCTGAGAGTCCGACAGCGTCAGAAGATACGGGCGCGCGCAGGCCTCAAGCATTTCGCGGCACTCGCTCGGCGGGCCGGGCAGCATGAGCACGTGCTTGCCGCCCTCTTCGAACGCGCAGCCCGGCGCTGTGCCGACACCGTTATGGAAAATCGTGCAGCCCTCGGGCAGATACGCCTGCTGGAGGTTGTTTTCCGTCATTTCCATATTGTGAAGGCGCGTTTTGAAAAAATCCCGGATGCGTTCGGCCTCGTCCTCGTGGAATATGAGCTGCTTGTCGAAGGCTTCCGCCAGCGTCTGCTTCGTCAGGTCGTCGTACGTCGGGCCGAGGCCCCCGGTGGTAATGATAATGTCCGCACGCTCCCGCGCGGCCGCAACGGCCTGCTTGAGCCGTTCGGGATTGTCGCCGACAACCGTGTGGAAAAAAACGTTGATGCCGATCTCCGATAAAACCCGCGATATATCCTGAGCGTCGGTGTTGGCGATATTCCCCAACAGGATTTCGGTGCCGACGCCGATAATTTCAGCCGTGTACGCCATAACTAATGACCTCCGTCAGCTTATTCAACTGTTTCTAATTTTAATGCAGGCCTTCGGCCCCGTCAATATTTTATGATCGGGACATTTGTAAAATTTCAATCCAAATCAATCTGGATACTCTCGATGCCGTCATAGGCCTCGTTGACGAGCGTCTCGACGTCCAGATTGGCCTCGGCGGCCAGAACATCGCCCAGGCGCGGCTTTGTTTTGGGCCGACGCGGCGTGAACACGGTACAGCAGTCCTCATAGGGCAGGATGGAGGTTTCATAGGTGCCGATTTTAACGGCTCTTTCGACGATTTCCTGCTTGTCGAGGCCGATAACGGGGCGGAGGACCGGCAGAGCCGCGCATTCCTCCGTGACGGCCATCGCCTCCATTGTCTGGCTGGCGACCTGGCCGAGGTTTTCGCCCGTGACGAGGGCCTTGCAGCCGTTGGCGTCGGCAACGCGGTTTGCCAGGCGCATCATGAACCGGCGCATAATGATCGTAAAAAGCTCCTCCGGGCATTTTTCTCGGATTTCCTCCTGAATATGCGTCAGCGGTACAACCTCCAGCTTCAGCCGTCCGCAGTACCGCGTTAAAAGCCGCGTTAATTCAATGACCTTTTCCTTGGCCTGCATGGAGGTATACGGAAACGAAAAAAAGTGCACCGGTATAACCGATACGCCGCGCTTGGCGATCATGTACGTCGAGACCGGGCTGTCGATGCCGCCCGATAAAAGAGAGACGACGCGGCCGTTCGCCCCCACGGGCATGCCGCCCGCGCCCGCTTCGCTCGGGCCGTGGACGTAAGCGGAATAGTCCCGCACCTCAAGATTGACGGTGAAGTCCGGACGGCGGACGTCGACCTTCACATGCGGGTATTCCTCGGACAAAAGGCCGCCCACATACTGGGACAGCTGGATCGACGTCATTGGAAAGCGCTTGTCCGCGCGCTTTGTTTCAACCTTAAAGGACCTGGCCGCGCCGAGCTTGTCACCCAGATAGCGCTTCGCTGTTTCCAGTATCGCGTCCTTGTCCTTTTCGCAGGCCGCGGCGCGGGATACGGCGACAATGCCGAAGATAGTTTTAACGGCGTCGTACGCGCCGTCCATATCGCAGGCGTCGCCCTGAGGCTCAACGTAGACGGTGGATTGTACGCTGTAAACGTTAAAATCGCCGAATGGCTTGAGCCGGCGCTTAATGTTGGATAGTAGCTTCATCTCGAAGCTTCGCCGGTTGAGTCCTTTTAATATGATTTCGCCCTGTTTAAGTAAAATAATGTCTTCCATAGTGTGTCCTGTCTTGTTAATTGAATGTTGGTAAAAATAATGAGCGAATTTCCTATCCGTCCTTGTAGGCGTAAATAGAAAAAGGCTTTTTATTTATCATCCCGGAAATCGTACGTGCGGTACTGTATAGCTTCCGCCAGATGGCGGCGGTCTATGCGTTCGCTGCCGGCCAGGTCCGCTATGGTGCGCGCTACGCGCAAAATCCGGTCATACGAGCGGGCGGTGAGGCCGAGCCGGTCATATGCGTCGCGCATGAGCTTTTCGCAGGCTTCGTCCAGGTCGCAGTATGTATCAAGCTGCCTGGTGCCGATGTGGGCGTTGCAGGCGATACCGCTTTCGGCGTAGCGCCGCTGCTGGAGCGTACGCGCAGCGTTGACGCGCTTTCGGATATCGGCCGACGATTCCGACGCGGGCTTGTCCCGCAGCTCCTCATATTCCAGTGAGGGGACCTCGATATACATATCGATTCGGTCCAGAAGCGGGCCTGAAAGCCGCTCGTGATAGCGTTTCACGGAATTTTCCGTGCACGTGCACCGGCGGGAGGGATGGCCATACCACCCGCATTTACACGGATTCATCGCGCATACGAGCATAAAGCGGCAGGGGTACGTGATGGACGCCGAGGCGCGAGAGATGGTGACCTGTCCGTCCTCCAGTGGCTGACGCAGCGACTCAAGGACGTCGGATGAGAACTCCGGCAGCTCGTCTAAAAACAATACCCCGTTATGCGCCAGAGAAATTTCGCCCGGCCTGGGGTTTGACGTCCCGCCGGCCATGGCTGTTGCGGATATCGTATGGTGCGGCGAGCGAAAGGGCCGCGTTGTGACAATGGGGTTTTCGCGGTTTGTGAGGCCCATGACGGAGTGGATTTCCGTGCATTCGAGCATTTCGTTGCGGCTCATGTCGGGCAAAATAGTCGGCAGGCGCTTGGACAGCATGCTTTTGCCCGCGCCAGGCGGCCCGACGAGCAGGAGGTTATGCCCGCCCGCGGCGGCAACCTCCAGCGCGCGTTTGACGTTGTCCTGTCCCTTGACCTCCGAAAAATCGAGTGACTGCGGGTATTCTGCCGACGGCTCCTTCGGTTCGGTCGGTGTAATCGGCTCTTCGCCTGTCAGATGTTCCAGCAGCTGACGGACGTCTTTCGCCGGGTATACTGTGACGCCGGAGGCGTATGACGCCTCGTCGGCGTTGTCAGCCGGGACAAACAGCTTTTTAATGCCGGCGCGCTCAGCCGCCAGCGCCATCGGCAGCGCGCCCGTCACGGGGCGCAGGTCGCCTGTGAGGGACAGCTCGCCGAAAAAAGCGCTGTCGTCCGGCAGCGGCTTGATATTCTCAGACGCGGCCAAAATGCCCATCAGGACCGGCAGGTCGTACACCGTGCCGGCTTTTTTTGTGTTGGCTGGGGCCAGGTTTATGGTGATTCGGCTGACGGGAAACTTGATGCCGCAGTTTTTCGTCGCCGCCCGTACGCGCTCGCGCGCTTCCTTGACGGCAATATCCGGCAGGCCGACGATATCAAAGCTCGGCAGTCCGCTTGACAGCGAGCACTCGACGGACACCTCGTAGCCCGATATCCCGCCGAGGCCCAGAGACCGTATTTTGGAGACCATACGTCACCGCCCTTTCTAATAAGCCTTCCCCTGGGGGAAGGTGGCACGGCCGTAGCCGTGACGGATGAGGGTGTTACTACTTCTCAAAATCCCTGTACATGAGGCTTGGCTGGATGCCGCAGTTGTTTTGATATTTGCCGCTGTCATACAAATCATAATCGCCGTGGATGTCGTGGTAATAGATCTGGCAGATTTCAACGTTCGGATAAATCCGGATCGGCTGGACGCAGAAGATCTCCAGCGTCCAGAAGCCGGCAAAGCCGACGTCGCCGAAGCCGGCGGTGACATGGATAAAAAGCCCCAGCCTGCCCGTGGAGGACCGGCCCTCCAGCATCGGTACAAACGTATCGGTCTTCGTAAACTCGTTCGTCCGTCCAAGATAGAGCTTGTTTGGCTCCAGCAGCAGCCCGTCCTCGGGGATAATAATCTTCCGGGTCGGGTTTGGTTTTTTCATATCTAAAATAGTATTTTCATATTCAAGCAGCTCGTTGGCCAGTGACAGATTATAGCTGTTGGGATTGATTCTGCTCGCGTCAAACGGCTCAATGATGATTTCCTTGCCGATGTGGCGCAGTATTTCTCTGCCGGACAGTATCATTTAAGTTCGCTCTCTTTCGGTGATGCAGCATGAATGTTTACCGGTATAAATATCGTTAAGCCGTCCCCTGGCGGAAGGTGGCGCGGCGTAAGCCGTGACGGACGAGGGCATTCTCTGCTAAATCACATACTTTTAAAGGAATTGCGGTGTATACTTCATTAAAATTTAAGTTTATTATATCGTTGGAGGGCGTCAGTTTGTGGTTTTTTGGTAATGGCATAATTAACACCCTCATCAGTCTGTTAGCAGACAGCTTCCCCTGTGGGAAGCCTTTGTTACAGCCGCCGGATGGGGGCAAATATGTATTGCTGCCCGTCTTCCTCAAGGCACGTATAGTCAAACACAGCGCCCGCAAGTGATAAACTGTTGTCCTGTATATAGTTAAGGATAGCCGCAAATGTCTCCGGGTAGGCGTCTTCCACCTTGGCGTAGACATATTCAAACGACGGGACCGTCCACTTGACCCAGCCGTCCGGCGCCTCGGCCCCGTCGGCTACCTCGATACCCGCCAGATAAAGACCTTTTTTAAAGCCGTCTTCCCATGGCTTATAAGAACGTGAGAAATCACTCATCAGACCCCAGATGCCGGTAAGCGTCCCGCTTTCGTCTTTTTTGCCCAGCTGCGCCACCTCATTTAAATGGACGGTACCCTCGGCCCACAGGCGATTGATGAAACCGTCGCCATCGTCCGTTGAACCCTCTTTGCCAATCACCGAGAAGGATTCTTTAACGCATTTGTTTATTTCCATCCATATCAGTCCTCATTAAATATTTCTCCCGCGTTTCACGGTAGAGATCGGATAGGCTAAAAAAGCCTGCCGCTTTGATTTTTCCTCATTATAACAAATTCTGAGGCTTTTAGCGACTTCTTTTGCCGCTTCGTTTACAGGTACGTCTATTTAAAATCAGGTTATAGTAATTAACGGCTTCCGACGCATAATAAGTTCGGTTTTCAAAATGCTTTCTGCATCCACTTAAGCCCCCAATTTCATACGGAGGGTAAAATTGTCAACCCAGTATAGCATCAATGCTGTAAAATTTGCAACGTGCATCTATGAAAATTGCAAGTAATTCATGGAATTAGACGATTTACACATTCTTCTGGGGATGATATAATAAAATAACTTTACGCTCATGTCGGAGCGTTTTGCGACAAGGAAAAACAGGATTTTCAACTAGGAAAGGGATGATTTATTTTGGCAAGAAAGCTCAAGACGATGGACGGCAACAACGCGGCAGCTCACGTTGCGTACGCCTTTACGGAGGTTGCGGCCATCTATCCGATCACGCCGTCGTCCACCATGGCGGAATATATCGACAAATGGTCGGCAAACGGTCGTGTCAATATATTCGGGCAACCTGTCAAGGTGCTCGAAATGCAGTCCGAGGGCGGCGCGTCCGGCGCGGTTCACGGTTCGCTTCTTGCAGGAGCGCTGACCAGTACTTTCACGGCGTCGCAGGGGCTTCTTCTGATGATCCCCAATATGTATAAGTGGGGAGCAGAGCAGCTGCCCGCCGTTATGCACGTTTCAGCGCGTACAATCGCCGCTCAGGCGCTATCGATTTTCGGTGATCAGAGTGACGTCATGGCCTGCCGCCAGACGGGTTTTTCAATGCTCGCGTCCAACAGCGTACAGGAGGCTATGGACCTCGGCGCGGTCGCGCATCTGTCGGCCATCGCCGCCAATATGCCGTTTTTACACTTCTTTGAGGGCTTCAGAACCTCGCACGAAATGCAGAAAATTGAATACTGGGAAAACGACGATCTGGCCGAAATGGTGGATTTTGACGCGTTGAGCCGCTTCCGACGCCGCGCCAGCAACCCCAACCATCCCGTTTTACGAGGCTCGGCCCAAAACGGCGATATTTACTTCCAGGCCAGAGAATCCATCAACAAAACGTATGAATCCATCCCCGATATCGTTGAAACCTACATGGATAAGGTTAATAAAAAGCTGGGCACCGACTATAAGCCGTTTAATTATTATGGTGCGCCCGACGCCAAGCAGGTCCTTATCGCGATGGGCTCCGTATGCCAGACGGCGGAAGAGGTTGTCGATTATTTAAACGCACAGGGTCAAAAGACGGGCCTCGTCAAAGTCCATTTATTCCGGCCGTTCAGCCTCAAGCACTTTATGAGCGCGCTGCCCAAAACTGTCGAGACGGTCGGCGTGCTCGACAGGACGAAGGAGCCCGGCTCCACAGGCGAGCCGCTGTACCTTGACATCGTCGACGCGCTGTGCGGCACCGGCATCAAGGTCGTCGGCGGCCGTTACGGCCTGTCCAGCAAGGACACGACGCCCGGCCAGATCGTGGCGGCGTTTACGAACCTGCAGCAAAAAGAGCCGAAAAACAGCTTTACCATCGGTATCACCGACGACGTGACATACCTGTCGCTGCCTGTTACGGAAGAGCCGGACACGACACCGAAGGACATCATTTCCTGTAAATTCTGGGGTCTTGGATCCGACGGTACCGTCGGAGCGAATAAAAACTCCATTAAAATCATCGGCGACCACACGGATATGAAGGTCCAGGCCTACTTCCAGTACGACTCGAGAAAGTCCGGCGGCGTTACGATCAGCCATCTGCGCTTCGGAAAAAGCCCCATCAAATCGGCCTACTACGTCAATAAAGCCAATTTTGTGGCCTGCCACAACCCGTCGTATCTGGAGAAGTTCGACATGGTGCAGGACGTCAAGCCCGGCGGTGTTTTCCTGGCTAACTGCTCGTGGGACGTCGATGAGCTCGGCAAGCGCCTGCCGGCCGGCGCGAAGAAATATATCGCTCAAAACAATATCCGTTTCTATACATGCGACGCGGAGCAGATCGCGCGCGAAATCGGCCTGGGCAACAAGACGAACGCTATTTTGCAGGCGGCCTTCTTCAAGCTGTCTGAGATCCTGCCGATCGACGACGCCACCCGCTATATGAAAGACGCCGTTCAGACGACTTACGGCCGCAAGGGTGAAAAGATTGTTAACATGAACGTCAAGGCCATCGACGCCGGTCTTGAGAACATTACGAAGATAGACGTGCCCGCTTCCTGGAAGGATGCCACCGGTGAGAAAACACCGAAGGCCGTCGAAACGGACCGCGAGGACTTGGCGAAATACGTTTGCGGCATTATGGACAGCGTCAACCTTATGCAGGGCGACCGGCTGCCGGTTTCGGCGTTCCTTGATGTCGAATGCGGCTCGATTGTCCCAACGGGTACGGCGGCGTTTGAAAAGCGCAAGATTGCCATCGACGTGCCGTCATGGATTCCGGAAAACTGTATACAGTGCAACCAGTGTGCCTACGTCTGCCCGCACTCCGTTATCCGCCCGTTTGTTCTGAGCGAGGAGGAAGCGAAAAACGCGCCCGAGGGCATGAAAACACTTCCAATGCAGGGCAAGGGCAACGAAAACTACAAGTTTGCCATCATCCCGACCGTTGAAGACTGCACCGGCTGCGGCTCGTGCGCCAACGTCTGCCCGGCTAAGGAAAAAGCGCTCGTTATGAAGCCGCTGGGCGAGATGCTGGATACGCAGAAGTCCTTTGATTATGCTGAAAAGCTGCCGCGCAAGGAAACCGGATTCTCAACCAAGACGGTTAAGGGCTCACAGTTCCTCAAGCCGCTGCTGGAATTCCCCGGCGCTTGCGCCGGCTGCGGTGAATCGCCGTACGCCCGCCTTGTGACCCAACTCTTTGGCGACCGTATGATGATCGCTAACGCCACCGGCTGCACATCAATTTGGGGTGGCAGCGCGCCGACGGTACCATACACTGTCAACGAGGAGGGTAAGGGTCCCGCGTGGACGAACTCTCTGTTTGAAGATAACGCTGAGGTCGGCCTCGGCATGGCGATGGCCTCCGTCCAGCGCCGTAATGGCGTCAAACTAATGGCCGAGACGATGGCCGAAAAGGTTGATAACGCGGCCGTGAAAGAAGCGCTCGCGGGTTGGGTTGCTGCATATGATGACGGCGAAGCTTCCAAAACAGCCGGCAAAGCGCTTGAAGCAGCGTTGGCGGCCGCGCTGAGCAAGGCCGACGATTTCCCGTTCCGTACACAGATCGAGGCGCTTTACGCCGCGCGTGACCAGTTTGTCAAGCCGTCCGTGTGGATTTTCGGCGGCGACGGCTGGGCGTACGACATTGGCTACGGCGGGCTGGACCATGTTATTGCCTCCGGACAAAACGTCAACATCCTCGTGTTTGACACCGAGGTTTACTCGAATACGGGCGGCCAAGCGTCAAAAGCCACGCCGACAGGCGCGGTGGCGCAGTTTGCCGCCGCTGGTAAATCTATCAAGAAAAAGGATCTGGCGCAGATCGCCATGACCTACGGCTACGTTTATGTGGCGCAGATTGCCATGGGCGCCAATTACCAGCAGACTCTCAACGCTATCCTCGAGGCTGAAAGCTATGACGGCCCGTCGCTTGTTATCGCGTATGCGCCCTGCATCAACCACGGCATTCGCGCCGGTATGGGCAAGTCGATGACCGAGATGAAAAACGCCGTTACAGCCGGTTACTGGAATATGATGCGCTTTGATCCGCGCAAGGCCGACGAAGGCAAAAACCCGATGACCATCGACAGTAAGGAGCCGACGGCCAGCTATAATGACTTCATTATGGGCGAGGTCCGTTACAGCTCGCTGACACTGGAGTTCCCCGAGCGCGCCAAAGAGCTCTTCTCCACGGCTGAAAAAGAAGCGAAGGACCGTTATAAGATGCTTCTGAAGCTCAAGGACATGTACGAGCCGGAGCAATAAACCGGAAAAGCAAATAAAACAGCAAGCAGCGCAGCCATCCGGCTGCGCTGCTTTATAATCTCGAAAAAGGTATCTATTTAAACCCGGGCGTCCTTTCGCCGTGCGAAAGAATTTTTGTCGGGCACGGCGAGTCCTGCTGGTCTGCACGACAAAAATTATTCAGTTTCAAGGCTTGCGGGAATTTAATTCCTGAAAGCCTTACTTAGCGAGGCCCGCAGGCCGAAAACTTAATCTGTTGAAGAAGCCGCTTCCGCGGCTTCTTCAACAGTAAAAACAACAACCGCAGCCAAATAAATGGCTGCGGCGTTGCTTTGTATTTTATCATAACCTTTTTAGGATTGTGCGTTTGGTTGCCGTTGACGAAGCGTCTGTGCAAAATCGTTTATCTGCTGCGTTGTATACGGCGTCCTGCTGAGCTTAGCCTCGTCGGTGGGCTTGTACGTTTCAGGTTTTCGGTACCGGTTGAGCGTCCAGCGTGGGAGAAGGGGAAGCTCCCGCGCCATCTGAGTCAAATCAGCTCCGCTGAGCTGTGGAATAACAGTGGTTCGGACTTCAAAGTCCACATGATGACCGGACAGCAGATTTATGGTCTGAAGAACAGCTTGCGCGTCTGCTTCATTCCCGCAGATTTCGCTGTAAAGAACGGCAGGGGCTTTGTAATCGACGGCAACATAGTCGGCCAGTCCGATATTTAGAACATATTCTATGACGCCGGGGTTTGAGCCGTTGGTATCCAGCTTCACCTTGTAGCCAAGCTGTTTCAGCTCACCGAGAAATTCCGTCAGGTCCGGCTGCAGCGTCGGTTCTCCGCCGGTTACGACGATCCCGTCGAGCTGTCCGGTTCTTTTTTTCAGGAACGTCCAAACCTCGGCCGTGTCCAGTGTAGTAAACGGGCCGTCGACAAGCGGCCGGTTCTGGCAATAAAAGCAGTCATAATTGCAGCCGGGGGTAAACAGCACGCCGGCGATCAGGCCCGGATAATCTATAAGGGAACTTTTGACGAGCCCCGCGATGGTCATACGAGGACAGGGTCCTTGATAACATACTTTTTGCGTTGCTCGTATTCCTCGCGCTTGCCGGTGTTGTAGTTTTGCACCGGCCTTAAATATCCCACAACGCGGCTCCACACCTCTGTTGTTTCTCCGCATTCCGGGCATGAATAGTGCTCACCGGAGATATAACCGTGGTTGTTGCAGACCGAAAAGGTCGGCGTGAGGGAAATGTACGGCAGCTTGTACTGGGTAAATACTTTTCTTATCAGCTGCTTGGCCGTTTCATGATTCTTGATTTCTTCGCCCAGATACAGATGCAGCACCGTCCCGCCCGTGTACAAAGATTGCAGCTCGTCCTGCAGATCAAGGGTTTCAAAGATGTCATCCGTAAAGCCGACAGGCAGCTGTGTTGAATTTGTATAGTAGGGGATATTACCGCCGGCGGTAATAATGTCGGCGTATGTCTCTTTATCGTGCTTGGCGAGCCTGTAGCTTGTACCCTCGGCGGGTGTGGCCTCCAAATTATAATAATGGCCTGTCTCGTCCTGAATTTCCTTGATAACGTCACGCATGTAATTAAGCGTCTTGACGGCGAAAGCCTGGCCTTCCGGCGTTGTCAGGTCATACTCGGGGCCCAGCAGATTCTGGCAGGCCTCGTTCATGCCGATCAGGCCGATGGTGTTGAAGTGGTTGTACCAGTAAAAGCCCGTCTTCATCTTAACATCCCGGAGATAGTTGGCCGAATACGGATACAGGCCCTTGTCGGTCTGGTCCTCGATAATCTTACGTTTAATCTCCAGGCTCTTTTTGGCGATAATCATCTGCTGCCACAGCCGCATTGTAAATTCTGATTCGGTCTTGGACTGATAGGCCAGCCTGGGCAGATTAATGGTGACAACGCCGATGGAGCCGGTGAGCGGATTGGAGCCGAAGAGTCCGCCGCCTCTTTTGCGCAGCTCCGCCGTATTCAGGCGCAGGCGGCAGCACATGGACAGAGCGTCCTCGGGTGAGAGGTCTGAATTGACGTAGTTGGAGAAATAGGGAATGCCGTATTTGCATGTGATCTCCATGAACTTTTCAACGACGGGGCTGTCCCAGTCAAAGTCCTTGGTTACGTTGATGGTCGGAATCGGGAAGGTAAATACGCGGCCCTTGCTGTCGCCCTCCATCATGACGTCGCAGAAGGCCATGTTAAGCATATCCATTTCCTTCTGGAACTCGCCGTACGTCTCTTCCATCTGCTGACCACCGATCATAACGCGCTGCTTTTTCAGCGTGCTTGGCGGGACGATGTCAAAGGTCAGATTGGAAAACGGGCACTGAAAGCCGACTCGGGTGGGCACATTGAGATTAAATATAAATTCCTGCAGTGCCTGCTTGATGGTTTTGTAATCCAAATTATCATACCGTATAAATGGAGCGCAGTATGTATCAAAGGACGACCACGCCTGGGCGCCGGCGCTTTCGCCCTGCGTCGTAAACGTCGAATTGACGATCTGGCCCAAAAAAGCGCGGAGATGCTTGGCGGGCTTGGACTCAACCTTGCCGGGTACGCCGCCGAAGCCGAACTCCAGAAGCTGCATCAGATCCCAACCGGCGCAGTAGGGGCCGAAAAAGCCCAGGTCGTGGATATGTATCTCACCAGACAGATGTGCCTTGCGGATTTCATCCGGATAGATCTCGTGCAGCCAGTAGCTTTTCGTAAAGGCTTCGCGAATATAATTGTTGAGACCGTTAATGGACTTCTGCGTATTGGCGTTTTCATTGATCTGCCAGTCCCGGTCATTTAAATACTCGGAAAACATGTTGATCGTCGCGCCGATGAGCGCGTTGGTTTCACGTGCGCTTCTGCGTTTTTCGCGATACAGGATAAAGGCTTTGGCCGTTTTGGCGTGACCGCTCTCGATCAGCACCTTTTCCACGATATCCTGGATGCCCTCAACCTCGGCAATCCCATCGGGATACTGCGCTTCGGCAATGCTGATGACCTCTTCGGCCAGCTTCTCCGATGTTGTGAAATCATTGCCGCCAACGGCGTTGGCGGCCTTAAAAATCGCCAAAACGATCTTCTCTTTCCGGAAGGGCACATAAGAACGATCTCTTTTAATTATTTGAGTGATCATAACATCAGACCTTTCGTTGGCCATCTATATATATGGGTGTTATCAATTGAGTGTACTATATATGGTAGCACCGACCAGTGAGTTTGTCAAGCTTTGACGGGAAGCCGCCGGTAGCTCCGCAGGAGGCCTATGAAGGCTTAATTTAGCAGGGTTTTCATACTGCGCGGCACGTTTTAAGTCCATGTCCGGCATCTTTTTTGTGCAAAATGCTGTATGGAGGACCGCAACGGTGGCTGAAACGCGCTTCATTGCACGTAAAGAAGCGGCAAAGCGCGTCTGATACCATCGGCATACAATAGTGCTAATGGTCCTATACTACTTGGTGTGCTCGGGAGTGAGACTATTCTACCATATATATTATTTCATTGTAAGCTGCAAATGGTACAAGATAACACACCGAGTTCCCTGAAGGTTGAGAAGAAACGCATTTTAGGTTGACCGGAAATATTCTCCACCGTATAATAGTTTTATTATTTTAAATTCTATTACAGTGCATCAGACAGTGGGAGAATTCATGAAAAACCGATTTGCAACCATCGGAAAGCTGTGGCGCACCGTTCTGGCCTGCGCGCTGATCGTCTGGCTGGCGTACGGGCTCCGGTTTTCCACCTTTAACATGCTGGCCGTCAGTATTACGGACGATTTAGGCATTGCGCGCTCGGCGTTTACCCTGTCTATCACGTTCCGCTATCTTACGGCGTTTTTTTTAAGCCTGGCGTTTGGTTGGCTTGTTAATAAAATCGGTATCATGAAATGCCTGATTATTGGCCTTTTCACGACAGCCGTCGGCGAATATCTGTTTTCAGCCGGGAGCACACTGCCGGTCTTTTATATCGCGGGGGCTGTCTCCGGCATCGGGTACGCGCTGGCCTCAAATCCGATTGCCGTTTTGATCGTCAATCGGCGCTTCGTCAGCCACCGCGGACTCATCATGGGCGCGACCTCTGCCGTCAGCGGCCTGGGTCAGGCGCTCTTTAATCCCGTCGTCGGCCTTCTGGCCACCCAGTGGGGCTGGCGCAGCGTTTATCTGTGCTCGACAGCCATCGCGCTTGTGATCGGGCTGCTGATTGTCTTTTTCCTGCATACCGACGAAAAGTACTGCCTGTCGGATGATTGTGACCCAAAGGATGCAGCGGGCGCGGATAAGCAGGGCATGGAGGTCGGACAGATTATCCGGTCGGTCCGTTTTTGGTTTTTGATGCTGACGGGCTTTCTCATCGGTGTGGCCGCGACGGGCTCGTATCTAATATTTCCGTCCCACGCGCAGCAGGACGGACTGTCTCTCCTGTTCGTCACCTCGGTGCTTGGCATCACGATGCCGGTGGGCAACATTATAGGCAAGCTCGTTTTCGGCACACTGACGGACCGGTGGGGTGCGGGGCGCGCGGCGCTCATCCCGTTTGGGGCTAACCTTATCGGCGTGATCGCCGCAATATTTATGGATCCGTCCGCGGCGGCGCTGGCGGTGGTGGCGTCTTTGGGCATCGGCTTTGGCATCTCCGCACCGAACCTCGTGCCGTCGTTATGGGTTTCGGAGCTGTTCGGGCAGAAAAACAGTGCCAGTATTCTGGGGTATATGATGGCCTTTGTCATGATCGGCAGCGCGGTGACGATGCCGTTTTCAAATCTGCTGTTTGAAAGCGCCTCCAGCTACGCGCCGGCGCTCTTTGTACACGCCGTCAGCCTCGCGGCGATTTTGATCATCAACCTGTCAATCCTCAGCCGAAGATCAAAACGCCTGGAGATATAGGATATAAGAACAATACCGCCCCGGCCATTGCTCAGTGGCTGGGGCTTTGCCTTGCCGAAAAGCTCGCGTTCTCGGCTTATTAAAAATTTTTTTCCATAAATAAAACGTTGTTACATTTCCTCGAATTGTGTATATATAAAAGAGAGGTGTTCTGATGAAGTGCTTCGAAGAGCTCTGCCGTGAAAACTACGGCAGAATATATAGATACATATATGCGTTGGCCGGGGATAAACAGACTGCGGAAGACCTGATTCAGGACGTGTTTATGATCGCTTTTGAAAAAGGTGACGCTTTTTTGTCTCATGAAAACCCGCCCGCGTTTTTATATAAAACGGCACGCAACCGTACGCTGACGTACTTGAAGCGCCAGCGAAAATATGAGGCGGAATACCTCGACGAGGACATGGCCTCCGGCGAAGAAGATTTATGCGCGCAGCTTTTGAGACAGCAGGACCGGGATATTGACGAGACGGTTTACGCCGGCGCCGTAGTCGGCGGCCTCGACGAGCGGCAGCGCGCGCTGTATCACGAGCGGTACGTCGAGGGCCGGCCGATCCGCGATATCGCCCTGGATGCCGGCGTGACCGAGACCGCGATGCGCATGCGTCTCGTTCGCCTGCGGCGGGATATTTACGGTGCGGTAAAAAAGCTCAAGCTGGACGAGCTTTAAAATGTAAGGAAATGATTTTGTTACATATGCGTATTCCGAATATATACAAGTGTAAGGCGCTTTACGGAAAGACGAGGTTTGACTATGCATAACGCCGCCGACATGAATATTGAGCGGCTCATCGAGCGGCTGGACGACGCCGTTTTAAACGGACGTGTTAACGAAGCGGACGAATTGACGTCTGTTCTGTTCCGCATGCAAGGCGGTACGGACGAGACAGCCGTTATGCCCGAGCCATTTATCGACAATCTGAAAGCACAAAACGTCATTAAGTTTAAGGAGAGACGAATGAAGCCTACACATACTAAAAAAATCATTTACATAGTAGCCGCGGCCGCCATCGTAACGGCGCTGAGTATTACGGCCGTCGCCACCGGATTCTTCGGTGTGCGGGACCTGGTAATCGAGGACGACACGCCTGTTTCGGCCTCCGTCGGTACCATCGCGGACGGCGTCACGACACCCGATAGTGCGCCCGAACCGTCGCCGTCGTATGATATGATCTCAATGCAGGGCTATCCCGACAGCCCCGAGTACAAGGCCGCCGAGGAATGGAGCATTTTCACCAGACACTACGACGAGGACGGCAGCATTATTGCCGAAGTCGGCAATAACCCCAACGAGTACACCGAGCGCTATCCCCTGTATCTTGTGTATTCTAAAGATATGGCCGACAAGCTCGAGGAGATCGTCGGCAAATACGGCCTGAGGCTCCATGAATCTCTGACGATTGCGGAGAATGCCGACGCGCTCTTCAGCGCGGCCGGCACGGGAGATTTCCTGACCAGCGCGGGGATTGGGTATTCCATGCAGGGCGGATACGCTTATGACGACGGGACATTCCTTTACGACGGGCAGGTCGCGCTGACAAGCGGAAAATTAGTGGATTACCAGTTCGGCAACTATGTCAAGGGCACGTTCTCCGATGTGTCCCTCAATGTCGGCGACGCCGACAGCTACCGGGAGTGGCAATTTGAAACATCCAGCGGTGTTACCGTTTCACTGGCGCTCGGCGACAGCAAAGCGCTCGTCATCACCGACCTCGACAACTCGTTTGTTGTGATTAACGTCCTGACGGGTACGGCAGGCAGCGACTTCGGCTCCTCTGCCATCACCGAAGACGACCTTGAGAGGTTTGCCGACCTGTTTGATTTCTCCGTCATCAATTAATGCCACAGGAGGCCATCATGGAACGCAGCACCTTTATCAAGAAGACCCTTTGCCTTTTTCTCTCATCTGTATGTCTATTAGCACTTTGCGCCTGCGGAAAAAAGGGCGTCAGTACTCCGTCAACGACCGCTGCATCACCGACCCCAAGTGTTTTGATGAATTCAGCCCAGCCATCCGATAATAGCACTCTACAGGCATCTGATGAATCGTCAGCAAATAATGATGCCCTTGTAGCATACAACAAATTCCTGGCTGGAACGATAGATGCACAAGATTTAAAAAATGAGATAAGTGATGGAGCGGTTAATGTCAAAGACATCTCTTTGGCACCAGAGCTAAAAACCTATTACGCCTTGTTTGATATGAACGGGGATGGAACACCGGAGCTTCATTTGCGCCCCATAGTGGGTGGCGGTTATGCTGTTTTTACATATCTTAATGGGCAAATTGTTTTATGGCACGAGGATACTGACTATGAAGCGCCACTAAACAACGGAGCAATCCTGTACGAACGCGAAGGTGCTGCACCAACTCACGTAAATTATTATTACTTAGTTTTGGACAGTAATGGAAATGAGATTTCAAAAGTGTACTTCTCTAAATACCACAGTGTTGATGAAAGTGGTTTGAGTGAAAGCGCCGATTATGATGTATTTATGTTTGAAGATAAAGAAGTTACTAGAGATGAATGGGCTTCACTGACCGACGAGTACCTCGCGATATCATCTGACTTAATTATATGGAATGAAATATAAGCTGAATCCCCGGCCTGAAAAAGGCCGGGGATTTTACCAGTTGACTTCCGAAATGAGTGTTGATAGATTAAAAGCATCCTAAGAGAGGTGAGATAACGATGAGCATCGGCAGAACAAAAGAGCAGTATCAGCAGGAAATTGCCGCATTTGATGCGATGATCCGAAAACTCGTCCCCTATTATGACCGGATGATTGACGTGCTTGTCAGTATCATACCTTTTCCGGCAGACGAGCGCTTTGACGTGATGGATCTCGGCTGCGGAACGGGTGCGGTCTCAAGCGCTATTGCCGGCCAATTCCCAAACGCTGAGTTCACGTGCGTCGACATGTCGGAAAACATGCTCCGTATGGCCGAGGTTAAGCTGGGGGTACCTATCACAAGCATTCAGGCCGATTTTAATACGTTTGAATTCCCACAGAAGTATGACCTGATTGTATCATCTCTCGCGCTGCACCATCTAGTAACCGACGGCGATAAGCTGTCGTTTTATGAGAAAATATTTTCCGCACTCAAACCGGGTGGACAGTTTATTAATATCGACGTCGTTTTAGCCGCAAGCGATACGCTTCAGGATACCTACCACGAGAAGCTGAAAAGCTTTATGGCTGAGCATATCACCAGAGAGGAACTGGACCGGGATTGGATTCCGAAATACGGCAGCGAGGACTTTCCGGCCTCGATGACCGCGCATTTGGACATGATGAAACGCTGCGGCTTTAATAATATTGATATCGTCTATAAATACTACAAGTTTGCCGTTTATACGGGAAGCAAATAAACCTGCTTAAACAATCCCCGGCCTGGTGATAGGCCGGGGATCACTCTATTTAAACACCGACGGGCTGCTTGGTCGCGAAAACGAGGCCGTTTTCGTCCGCGTCGACGGTGATGACACTGCCGTCGGATATTTCGCCGCGCATGATGATGCGCGCAACGGCTGTCTCGACGTTCTTCTGCACGTAGCGTTTGACGGGCCGCGCGCCGTAAACCGGCGAGTAGCTGTTTTCGGCGATGAACCGTTTGGCCGCGTCCGTGACGTCCATCGTCAGGTTCTGCTCCTTGAGCTTGGCTTCGGTCCGCTCCAGAATGAGGTCGATGATTTTAATGATCTCCGCCATCGTCAGCGGCTTGAAGAGGACGGTTTCGTCCAGCCTGTTTAAGAACTCGGGACGGAACGCGTTTTGTAGCTGCGCCATAACGGCGTTTCGGGCGTCCTCGGATATTTCGCCGTTTTCGTTGATGCCCTCCATCAGATACTGGCTGCCGATGTTGGATGTCATGATGACGACGGTGTTTTTAAAGTTGACCGTGCGGCCCTGCCCGTCCGTCAGGCGGCCGTCGTCCAGAATCTGGAGCATCGTGTTAAAGACGTCCGGGTGTCCCTTTTCAATCTCGTCGAACAGGACGATGCTGTAGGGTTTCCGGCGCACAGCTTCCGTCAGCTGGCCGCCCTCCTCATAACCGACATAGCCCGGCGGCGCGCCGACGAGGCGCGAGACAGTGTGCTTTTCCTGATACTCACTCATATCAATACGAATGATATTGCTTTCGCTGTCAAAGAGCGCCTCGGCCAAAGCCTTGGCCAGCTCCGTCTTGCCGACGCCTGTCGGGCCGAGAAACAGGAACGAGCCAGTTGGCCGGTTGGGGTCACTCAGTCCGGAGCGTGCGCGCAGGATGGCATCCGCCACAGCGTCAACTGCTTCGTCCTGGCCGATGACGCGCTCGTGGAGCGTATCGCCCAGCCGCAGGATTTTTTCCCGCTGGCCCTCCATCAGGCGCGAGACAGGGATACCCGTCCATTTGGCCACAATTTCGGCGATTTCCTCCTCGGTGACCTCCTCGCGCAGGAGTGTGTTGTTGGAATTTTTCTCACGCCGTTTGGCTTCCTCAAGCTGGCGCTCGAGCTCCGGCAGGCGGCCGTATTTCAACTCGGAGAGCGTGTTAAGGTCATAATTTCGTTCGGCTGTTTCGATAACGGCCTTGACTTGGTCGATCTCCTCCTTGATTTTGCTGACCTTATGGATGCTTTGCTTTTCCTCCTGCCACTTGGCGGACATTTCTTCGTAATCTGCTTTCAGGTCCGAAAGCTCCTTTTCCAGGACGTCCAGCCGATCATGGGAGTGGCGGTCCGTTTCTTTTTTAAGCGCCTCACGCTCAATCTCAAGCTGCATGATCTTGCGGCTTTTTTCGTCGAGCTCGGCCGGCATACTGTCGATCTCCGTGCGGATAATTGATGCGGCCTCGTCCATGAGGTCAATGGCCTTATCCGGTAAAAACCGGTCCGAGATATAGCGGCTGGACAGCACGGCGCAGGCCACGAGCGCTCCGTCCGTGATGCGCACGCCATGGTGCACCTCGTATTTCTCTTTCAGGCCGCGCAGGATGGAGATGGTGTCCTCCACCGTCGGCTCGCTGACGGTGATCGGCTGGAAGCGCCGCTCCAGTGCGGCGTCCTTTTCAATGTACTTGTGGTATTCGTTAAGGGTCGTGGCGCCGATACAATGCAGCTCGCCGCGCGCCAGAAGCGGCTTTAAGAGATTGCCGGCGTCCATCGCGCCCTCGGTGCGGCCCGCGCCCACAATGTTGTGCAGCTCGTCGATAAAGAGGATGATGCGTCCCTCGGATTTACTGACCTCGTCAAGCACGGCTTTCAGCCGCTCTTCGAATTCGCCTCGGTATTTCGCGCCGGCAATGAGGGAGCCCATATCGAGCGCGAAGACGGTTTTATCCTTCAGCGTCTCCGGGACGTCGCCGCGCCAGATGCGCTGCGCGAGCCCCTCAACGACGGCCGTTTTGCCAACGCCCGGCTCGCCGATGAGCGCCGGATTGTTTTTGGTTTTGCGGCACAGAATCGTCGCCACCCGGCGGATTTCCTGATCGCGCCCGATAACGGGGTCAAGCTTGCCGTTTTTAGCGGCCTCCACGAGGTCCGTGCCGTATTTTCTCAGCGCGTCGTACGTCTCCTCCGGGTTTTGCGACGTGGCGCGCTGGTTTTTCCGCACATCGTTAAGTGCCGCCAAAAATTTTTCCTTTGTAATACCGTAGTCTGAAAACAGCTTGGAAGACGGCGTTTTCCGCTCGTCTAAAAGCGCCAGATACAGGTGCTCGACGCCGGCGTAGGAGTCGCCGAAGCGCTTGGTGGCGTCCTCGGCGGCTACCAGGAGCGCCGACAGGCGGCGGCTGGCGTACAGGCTGTCGCTGCCGGAGCCGGTGACGCCGGGGATTTTATCCATTTCGCGCTCCAGTTCGCTTTGTAGCGCGTTTTTGTCAACACCCATAATTCCAAGAAGACGCGGGATCAGTCCGTCCTCCTGGGTCACAAGCGCATAATGCAGGTGCTCGCCGTCCACCTGCTGATGATTATGCCGAAGCGCCTCAGACTGTGCGGCCGCGATGGCCTCCTGAGCCCGCTGCGTGAATTTTTCGATATTCATATCCTAAACCTCCTTAATTAACCTGCTTGGTCAGCGCTGACATCTGCTCATACAAAGCTTTCATATCGTCCGTAATCTGGGTCGGGTTGACGATCCGTACGATCAGGCTCAGGCTCCCGCGCTTGCCGTTTTTAACGGGATACCCGCGCGCCGCGACGCGGAGCTTGCCGCCCGTCTGGATGCCGGCTGGAATTTTGACCTTCAGCTTTTCGTCCAGAGTCTGGATCTGCAGCTCGTCGCCGAGCGCGGCCTGCCACGGATACACGTCGATGGTCCTTTCCAGGTCGGAGCCGTTTAATGTAAAGCCCGCATCGGGTTTCAGGCCAATTTCTAAATACAGGTCGCCGGCTTTGCCTTTGCCGTAACCGGGACTGCCAAGGCCGGACAGCTTTATTTTTTCGCCGGACTGAATGCCGGCCGGTATTTTAAATTTAACGGTTTTCGTGCCGGACTCCGTCTGCAGCGATACGGCCTGCTCGCCGCCTTTATAAGCCTGTCGGATGCCGATTTCAACCTTGGCTTCGATATCCTGGCCCCGTTCGTTGAAGTTCTGAAAGCCGCCGCGCGCGCTGCGTCCGCCACTGCCGCCGAAGATATCGCCAAAGCCGTGTCCGCCGCTGAAAAATGCATTAAAAAAGTCGCTGAAATCAGACGCGTCGCCGTCGGCTGTCGTCCACGTGTATTGAGAGCCACCATCGCCGCCCGAATAGTTACGATACATGGACGGGTCAAAGCCGCCGCCCGCGCCGGCGTTAAAACGGCCGCTTTTCATATCGTCATAGAGCTCGTCGTACTTGGCTTTCTTATCCTTGTCGCCGAGGACCTCGTAGGCCTCGTTAATTTCCTTGAATTTTTCTTCGCTCTTTTTATCGCCCTTTGTCGTATCAGGATGATATTTTTTCGCGAGCTTCCGGAAGGTTTTTTTAATCTCGTCGGCTGTTGCGTCTTTATTTAAGCCCAGTGCTTTGTAATAGTCCTTAAAATCCATGTACGTCACCTCCTCAATAGAATGATCGCATTATACATACACTATACATTAATAGTCAGAAAAGGTCAAAGTTTTTGCGAGTTCTAATATCGCCATATTTGACCTACTCTGACCATTGCGGTGACAAAACGCCGTCGCTCCCATGTATGCTTCGTTTTTCATCGATTTTCGTAGTATAGTAAAATACCACAAAATGGGCGTCTCTAATCAGGCGGATACACAAATAACAAGTGAAGGTAATGATAATATATTCATACGGTTGAAGCCGATGGTTAAACTAATGCAGAGAGCAGGTGAAAATTGTGAAATTTAAATATATTGTATGCGCCGCAGCCGTTTTATTACTCGGGGGCAAAGCGTTGGGCGCCAGAGCAAACGCGCCGGCGCCGGATGCCAGCCGGCAGCAGTTGGAGGCGCAGATTCATTTTTTTAAGGAAGCGCTGGATCTGTTTGCCCCTCAAACGCCGGAAGAAGCCGTACGGCTGTGGATTAAAGGCGACGAGACGCGCAATGGCGTATACAAATACGCCGCGTCCGACATCCGGGTCAAGCAGTGGCTGGTTGACCGATGGGGCAAGCCGGAAAAGAGCTTTTGGATCATTGGCGGCTCAAGTCCATGGCTGGCGCGATACGATATCGCGGAAATAAAAAACATGGAGTCAAAAGCCATCCAGTACGCCGTCACGTATTATTGGAACACGTCGGCCGGGCCGGAGGAACCGACAATGGAGCATATTACGGTTACAAAATACAAAGACGGCTGGCACATCAGCAAGGTGAACCCTGTCAGCGGCCCGCAAAATTATTAACGAGCTGTATTCAGCAAAGAATTCGCCCGTTTTCATATGGGTTATTAAAACTGGTCTCTTACCTTATCCACGTTTGACAAAAGCACCGTCCTTTTGTAATATAGTGAGGTTAATCCATAATAGAGGTGAAGACCTTGGCAGTCAGAGAATTGAGAGTTTTGGAAGACCCGGCGCTTCAAAAGGCCTGCCGTCCCGTTACGGAGGTTAATGACCATGTGCGTATGCTTCTGGATGATTTGGCCGATACGCTGAAGGCCTCAAAGGGCGGTACGTCCATCGCGGGCAATCAGGTGGGCATTATGCGGCGGCTCATCGTTGTAGACAACGGCAGCGGCGTTAAAAAGCTTATTAATCCCGTCATAAAAGAGCAAAGCGGACTGCAGGAATGTCAGGAATCCTGTATCAGCTTTAAGGACATTCACGGCATTTTGGCCCGCCCGGAGAAAATTGTCATTGAAGCACTGGATGAAAACGGTGAGACTATCACCGTGACGGCGGAAGGCGACGACGTCAAGCATTTTTGCCATGCCATGGATCTTTTGGATGGCCGTATTTTTATCAAGGAGGTCATACGCTTCGTTGACCGGCCTCTTGAAGACGAATAAATAAGTAAAAAAATGGCCGCCCAGCCGGGCGGCCATCAGACTGTAGACAAAGTGCGAGGCTTGTTTATCTCATCAACGGAAAATCTTACGTAAAAACAGCGCGATGAATGTCCCGCCAATGACGAAGCCGAAAATTTGATTGATCATCACAATGATCATCGACAGCGTATTGGCCGGCGCGAGGTCGCCGTAGCCGATGGACAAGCTGGTCGTATTGAAAAAATACGTACAGAATATCAGCTTCTCCCAGGCCGAAATGCCGGCAGGGAGGCGTATATCAACCGAGGGAACTAATGAATAGATCATTGAAAAAACCAGCCAGATGGCAAAATAGAACCATAGAATTCTGAGCGGCTTTTCGCCGTAGCCGCAGGTAAGACGTTGAATTTTGAGCATGAAACGCCGTTTGCGTTCCGTTGTATATTTTTCCTCCGTCAGCTTGTGCTTGTAGGAAAACTCCGTGATGAATTGATCGTCATGGATCAGCGAGGCCGTACGAAGCCCCATACTATAAACACCAAATAACGCGGTAATGTAGCGGCCCTCAACGGGTGCGCTGACATTTTTATAAAGAAATTCAATTTCACGTATAAAAAAGAGTATATTATAGGGCTCAACACTCTGTTTTTGCACCATTAAATCTCGGTTTTTTTGAAAAAAACGGATACAAAATTCTAAATCAGCCGTGGATGTATGAAAGCATACGTTCGTATGCAGGACCTGACGGATGTTTAAGTAGCGAAGGATGAAATGCCATTCGTGCTCCGGCGATTCGAAAGACAGCTCTTTAGCTGTCAGAGCTGTGATAAAATGAGCGTCCAGATTTTCGAGCTCGTCTATAGTAAAATCCGTCTGGCTGCAGATATATATCAGTTCTTTTTCTAAATCCACAAGCTGGAGCAGCTGCACATCTGATGAGATGATGTCAAGGGTGCCGATCAGCTCGTCGAACGCGCCGCTGATTTCATCTTTGTTCAGGTCTGCTGATTTTGGTTTAATAAAACAATCATAGAAATATTGTATATGAAGCTCAATTTCTTTAATCTCGTCTAATTTAACGACGCTTCGCGCTTGAATGCGCTGATACATTTTTTCGGATTTCTTTTTTTCTTTGTATTCGCTGAATGTCATGCGACGTACACACCTTTTGTAAATTTTCCAGTAACGACGGCTTCGTGATATACAAAAATTGACGATCTGTTTTTAAAACTGATAAAATAATGCAATAGCTATTAAGAGAATTACCTGTACATCTTGTCCGCATTGCGGCAGCTGGATTAGGCTAAAACCGCTGACATTATGCGTAAAAAATCAAAAAACAATATTTTTATCCGATGCCATTAACTTTTGAAACATATATTATTTGCATCGTTTATTTTTTTATACATGACATACACTATAATCGTAATCGTCAGGCACGTTTTAATATAGATTTAGAAACAATAAATATTAAAATTAAGATAACATGAAGGAGCGATATTTACGGCCAGAAACAATCAGATTATCAACCCAAACGCGCGCACAGCGCTGGACCGGCTGAAGATGGAGACGGCCAATGAGGTTGGGGTTCAGCTCAACCAGGGCTACAACGGTGACCTTAAATCGAGAGAAGCCGGACAGATCGGCGGCAACATGGTTAAGAAAATGATCAAAGCCTATGAGGACTCGTCAGCCGGCAACGCTTAACGGAAAATAAGCCGAGGAGGGCATATCGTTTAAAGATATGCCCTCCTTATTGTTAAAAAACGTCACATTTTAAGGATGTGATAGGTTATTGACCAAGCGCTAATGTCATAATTTTAGTTTGCGGATTTTATGACAAGTTCCATTTACATTTCAGTATAAATCAGCAGGGAAAATTATACATAATTGTTTATTGAAAAACAACGCGTTTTATTGTTTAATAAATAAAGTCGAGAAATAAATTGAAACGGTGGTCACAGGGCGATGGTAACGCCCCATGACCTGTGTTGGGATGATATTGGCATCCGTTCACAACAGCATGGCTGTACCACAGCTTAGTATAATATCTGTCGCTCTTGTTGACAAGAGTGGATATTTTGTTGTGTTTTTTGGGGTGTAAGGATTACTGGCCTTACGCCGTTTTTTTATGTCTCGTAGAAGCCGGGCCTGTATTTGCCGGCCCAAGGGATTTAATTATATGGGAGGCAAGGATGGAAAGCATATACCAAAAAATGTACAGTACCATTTTTAACGGGGTAACGGACGCCCTGCGGCTTATGGAGCAGAAAAATTTTGGTACTGCACATAAAACACTGGTCGAAATACAGCAAAAGACGGAAGCAATATTTATTGACAGAGAAGAAAGCAGCCTGATGCGCAACTGCCCGGGCAGGCAAATCACACAAATTTGAGGTCACGTTAAAAACAGCTTGAATTCCCGGCCAATTGGCCGGGAATTTGTATATTATGCCCATAAAATCTTTGGAAAACAAACAAGCGGTGGATAAATGTGATGAAATTGTGATGAAGGGGTAGGCGAACGGCGGCGGTTAACGGATGTTATGAGGTAAAATATGTTAATTATTTTTCAAACCATTATTATTTCAACACATGTTTTTGTTAATCTGATAACGAACGAAGCTATTTTATAAGGGAGGCGTGAAAATGAGTACGACTACCGGCCATTGCAACTGTATGGAAGACCAAAAAGCGTTTTCTGAGATCGCAAATGTCATCGATCTGTATCGGGACAGGGAAGGAAGTCTCATACAGATCCTGCACGCGGCGCAGGAGATTTACGGTTATCTGCCCCTGGAGCTTCAGGAATTTATTGCCGTGTCTCTGGGCATCCCCGTATCGGAGGTAACCGGCGTGGTGAGCTTCTATTCGTTTTTTTCAACAAAGCCGCGGGGCGAGCACACAATCCGGGTCTGCCTCGGTACGGCCTGTTACGTCAGAGGCGGAAAGAAAATCGTCGAGGCGCTGATGGATAAGCTCGGCGTTGATGTGGGCGACACGACGGAGGACGGAAAATTCACCTTCGAGGTTGCGCGATGTATCGGCTCGTGCGGGCTGGCGCCGGCGATGATGATTGACAACGTTGTTTACAAGCAGGTTAATCCGAATAAGCTCGACGCGATTTTATCGCAATATTAAGGTGGTGACGGCATGATTACGACGAAAACGATTCAAACAGCTGAGGATTTGGAGCGTATCCGGCAGGACTACATAGACGAAACGGCAAAATACACCCATCAGGTGCTCGTCTGCGCCGGCGCGGGCTGCGTATCCTCCAGCTGCGCCGATGTGCGGGACGCCGTCATTCAGGAACTCCAGAATATCGGCAAGCAGAGCGAGGTTATTGTGCGGGAAACAGGCTGTATGGGCACCTGTGCCGTGGGGCCCGTCATGCTCATATTGCCCGAGCGTATATTCTTCACGAGGCTCACGCCAACGACGGTGCGGGAGGTCGTGCGGAGTTTCCTTGTAAACGGTAAGGTTCTGAAGGAACACACGTTTTACGATCAGTCGCTTAAAAAATACATACCGGTTATCGACGATATCGACTTTTTCAAGGAGCAGGTGAAAATCGCACTTCGTAACTGCGGGATCATTGAGTTTGACAGCATCGAGGCGTACATCAGCCGCGGCGGCTACTTTGCCGTGGCGGCGGCACTGGCCGATAAAAGCCCCCAGGACGTTATCGACGAGGTGAAAAAATCGGGCATCCGCGGGCGCGGCGGCGCCGGCTTCCCGACAGGCGTCAAGTGGCAGTCCGGCCATGACGCTGCCGGCGAGCGCAAGTTCATTATCTGCAATGCAGACGAGGGCGACCCCGGCGCGTTTATGGACCGGAGCATTCTGGAGGGCGACCCGCACACGGTTATCGAGGGCATGATTCTCGGCGGGTACGCCATCGGGGCAAGCATGGGTTACATCTATGTGCGCGCGGAATATCCCATCGCCGTCGAGCGGCTGGGGAAGGCCATTGAGGATGCGCGCAAGTTCGGCCTTCTCGGAACAAACCTCTTCGGCAGCGACTTTTATTTTGATCTGGAGATGCGCATCGGCGCGGGTGCGTTCGTCTGCGGTGAGGAAACCGCGCTCATGGCGTCCGTCGAGGGCCACCGCGGCGAGCCGCGGCAGAAGCCGCCCTTCCCGTTCCAGGCGGGCCTCTTCCAAGCGCCGACAATCATTAATAATGTCGAGACGCTGGCAAGTATCCCCCAAATTCTCTTAAAGGGCGGCGACTGGTACGCCGGCTACGGCACCGAGAAGAGCAAGGGCACCAAGGTTTTTGCCCTGGCCGGCGACGTCGTCAATACCGGTATCATCGAGGTCCCGATCGGCAAGCCGCTGGGCGATATTCTTTTTAATATCGGCGGCGGCATGCAGGTGGGCAAGAAATTCAAGTCCGCGCAAATCGGCGGCCCGTCTGGCGGCTGCGTGACAAAGGATAACCTCAACACCGCCACCGACTACGAGTCGATCAAGGCCATCGGCGCGATCATGGGCTCGGGCGGCCTCATCGCCATGAACGAGGACACGTGCATGGTTGATACGGCGCGGTTTTTCATGGACTTCATTAAAGACGAGTCCTGCGGCAAGTGCAACGCCTGCCGCGTGGGCACGACGCGTATGCTCGAGATACTCGAACGCATTACGCGGGGCGAGGGAACGGAGGGCGACATTGAGCTTTTGGAAGAGCTCGGCTCCGTCATCCAGGACACCGCCATGTGCGGCCTGGGCCAGACGGCCCCGAATCCGGTTTTGAGTACCATCAAGTATTTCCGGGAGGAGTACGAGGAGCACATTAAAAACAAATACTGCCGCGCCGGCGTGTGCTCGGAGCTGTTCATCTCGCCGTGTGAAAATACGTGCCCGGCCAACATCAACGTCCCCGGTTACCTCCGGCTTATCGCGGCGGGGCGGTTTGTCGACGCGTATAACCTCATTCGTCAGGAAAATCCGTTCCCGGCCGTCTGCGGGCGCATCTGTACGCATCCGTGCGAGAGCAAATGCCGCCGCGCCTCCGTAGACCAGGCGGTGGCTATCCGCGAGCTGAAACGGTACGTGGCCGATTACGCCTATAAAAACGAGCAGCCGTTTACGAAGGACCTGGTCTTCCCGAAAAACGGCAAGCGCGTGGCCGTCATCGGCGCGGGCACCTCGGGCCTTACCTGCGGTTACTATCTTGTGCGCATCGGATACGATGTCGACGCGTTCGAGTCGGAATCGGTCGCCGGCGGCGTTTTAGCGTTTGGTATCCCGGAGTACCGGCTGCCCAAAAAGGTCCTGCAGCATGAGATTCACCTTATCGAGCAGGCCGGCGTCAATATCCATCTGAATATCGACGTGGTTAAGGACGTGACGTTTAAATCCCTGCGGGCCAAGTACGACGCCGTTTATGTGGCAACCGGCGCGCAGTTCCCCGAAAAGGTCAATATTCCCGGCGAAAACCTGCCCGGCGTGATCCACGGCATTGACTTCCTCAAGAACGTCAATCTCGGCAAAGAAGTGAAGCTCGGCAAAACGGTCGCCGTTATCGGCGGCGGCAACACCGCCATAGACTCGGCGCGCACGGCTATCCGGCTCGGTGCGGAACGCGTTATCGTCCTGTACAGGCGGACGCGCGACTCGATGCCGGCCTACGAGGAAGAGGTTAACGACGCCATCGAAGAGGGTGTTGAGCTCGTTGAGCTCGTCTCGCCCGTCCGTTTCATCGGCGGCACAAATGGCAAGCTGGAAAAGATCGAGCTGATGAAAAACGAGCTCGGTGAGTTCGGCAGCGATGGCCGGCGCAAGGCTGTGCGCGTAGAGGACTCAAATTACACCATTGACGTGGATACGGTAATCCCCGCTGTCAGCCAGTATTCGGACCTGCCGTTTATCCCTAAAAGCGAGATCGGCCTCACGCCCTGGGGTACGTTTATCGTTGATTCGGACACGATGATGACGACGATGCCCGGCGTTTTCGCCGGCGGCGACGTGGCGCGCGGTCCCGACACGGTTATCCAGGCGATTGCCGACGGCAAGCAGGCCGCTATTGCCATCGATAAATATCTCGGCGGCAGCGGCGTCCTCAATAAGGGCGCGCCGATAGATATCCCCGATAATTACAGCGAAGACGAGGTCATCGAGCATCCGTGCTTCCCGGTTGAAATGCTCCCGCCCGATAAGCGCCGGGGCACGTTCGATGAAGTGGACCTGGGCTACCACAAGCTCAACGCCATCGCTGAGGCGATGCGCTGCCTGCACTGTGACAGGAGGTAGGATGATGAAGAATATTACCATTAACGGGAAAAAGCTCACCGTCGACGACGATTTAACCATCATCGACGCCGCCAAGCAAAACGGCATAAACATCCCGAATCTGTGCTATATGGAAGGCGTGCATCAGTTCGGCTCCTGCCGCATCTGCGTGGTTGAGGTCGAGGGCGCTAAAACCCTGATGCCGTCGTGCATGACAAAGGTAGCCGAGGGCATGGTCATCCACACCAATTCCGCCCGGGTGAGAGGTGCGCGCAAGGTGCTTTACGAGCTGTTGCTGTCGGACCACTCGAAGGACTGCCTCAGCTGCAAGCGCAACCAAAGCTGCGAGCTCCAGCAGCTGGGCAAAACCCTCGGCGTGGAGGCCACGCGCTTTGAGGGCAAGCGCTCGGACTGCACGATCGACGTGTCCGTATCCATCACGCGCGACATCTCAAAATGCGTTTTGTGCCGCCGCTGCGTCACGGCCTGCAACGAAATCCAGGGCGTCGGTATTATAAACGCCCAGCACCGCGGATTTAACACGGTTATCAGCCCGGCCATGGGCCTGCCCATCGGCGACGTCAACTGCACCATGTGCGGCCAGTGCACCGTCGTGTGCCCCGTCGGGGCGCTAAAGGAGACGGACGCTGTCCAGAAGGTGTGGAACGCGCTGGGTGACAAAACGAAGCGCGTCGTCGTGCAGACAGCCCCGGCCGTGCGCGTGGCCATTGGCGAGGAATTTGGTTTGCCGCCCGGCTCGCGCGTCACCGGCAAGCTGTCGGCCGCGCTGCACGCGCTCGGCTTTGACGATGTGTTTGACACCAACTTTGCCGCAGACCTCACAATCCTGGAGGAAGGCACGGAGTTTTTAACCCGCGTCACCAATGCTCTCACGGGAAAAGAAGCCGTGCTGCCCATGATCACCAGCTGCAGCCCCGGCTGGATCAAGTACATAGAACACACGTTCCCAACAGAGCTCGACCATCTGTCCACATGCAAATCGCCCCACACCATGCTCGGCGCGCTCATCAAGTCCTACTATGCCGGCAAGGTGAACGTTGACCCGAAAAACATTTTCGTTGTGTCCGTCATGCCCTGTACGGCCAAAAAGACGGAGATCGATCGCCCCGAGATGCAAAATGACGGCTATCCCAACGTGGATGCCGTTTTAACGACGCGGGAGCTGGGCGCGATGATCCGCGAAATGGGCATTGATTTTAACGCGCTTGAGGATATGGAATTTGACAATCCCCTTGGCATGTCTACGGGTGCGGCCGATATCTTCGGCCTGACCGGCGGCGTTATGGAGGCCGCGCTGCGCACGGTGTATGAGCTTGTCACCGGCCGTGAGCTGCCGTTTGAGGGCCTTCATGTGACGCCCATCGTTGGGCTTGAGCGCGTCAAGGAAGCCGCGCTCACCATCGAAAACCCCAAGGAGGAATATAAGCACCTGGACGGCGTAACCGTCAAGGTCGCCGTTACGAGCGGGCTCAAAGGCGCCAAAGAGCTTATGAAGCAGGTGGCCGAGGGCCAGTCGCCCTATCACTTTATCGAGGTGATGGGCTGCCCGGGTGGCTGCATTATGGGCGGCGGCCAGCCGCGCTCGGATGATCCCGACGTGCGTCAGAAGCGTCTGCGCGGCACGTATGACGAGGACGAGAGCAAAACACTCCGCAAATCCCATGAGAATCCGTACGTCACCGCGCTCTATAAAGAGTATCTGGAGCATCCAAACAGCCATGTGTCACACAAGTATCTGCATACGCACTACGTTCCGCGCGGCATCCTCAATGAGCTGACCGAACAGCGCTTTTCACTGGAAGCGCCGCCCGTGAAGAAAACAGCAGCCGCCGCTGCGGTCAAACAAAGCGGCTCGGTATCGGCCCGCGGCTATGGGTTTGACGCAATGCCGTCGTCCCAGGCACTGTCGCTTGAAGCGGAGAATACGCGGCTTAAAACAGAGCTGTCCGACACGGCCGAGACGGTCGAAATCCTCAAAAACGTTATTGCCGATTATCTGAAACGGGAGAGATAACGACCGCCGACAAAAAGTCTCAAAGGAAGACGGGCTGCACGGCGCCGTGCGGCCCGTTTTTCGTTGAGTGTCTCGGAATTTGTGTTGTAATTATTGTAAAAAAATAATAAGATTAAATACGAGCTTTCCGTAACAAATAAAAGTGCGCAGGCACGGCGTGTATCCATTATACAGGACACAGTGTTCCGCTATCCCGGTATATGGGCGTAGAAAAATACCGGTCAAGTAAATGCCATGGGAGGAAGCAATTGGTTTAGTTTGTGCGCGGAGAGGTTTATATGAACGATATACGGATGCTTATTGTTGATAAGGACGAGTCGGCCCGTAGTCAGATCAAAAAGCTGGCCGAGGAGCTCGGATATGCCTATGACGCGGCCGAGGACGGTATTTCGGCGGTCAAGCTTTTTAGGCGTTTTGATTATCAGATCATTATTCTGGATACGGACCTGCCGGTGCTCGACGGCTGGAATGTCTGCCGTCAGATCCGTAAGATTTCAGACGTGCCCATTATCTTTGTCAGCTCCCAGACTGAGGAGGGCGACAAGCTTCTGGCATTTGAGCTGGGCGCGGACGATTTTTTGTGCAAGCCGTTTTCGGCGCCGGAGCTGACGGCGCGCGTTCGAGTGTTCGTCTACCGGACGCAGGGCACGCGGCCGACCGGGCCGTCCAAGGTCGCGTTTGACGGGCTGATTATCGACACTGTTTCCCGGGCCGTTTTTGTCGATGAGCGGACCATCAAGCTCACGCCGAAGGAATACGAGCTGCTCTATTTTCTGTCCCAGAACCCAAACAAGGCCTTTTCGCGGGATACGCTTTTAAACGAGGTGTGGGGGTATGAATTTATCGGGTCGGACCGGACGGTTGACACCCACATCCGATCGCTGCGCGAAAACATCAAGCCGTATGACCCCTACATTGTGACGGTGTGGGGCTTCGGCTATAAATTCGTCATACAATAAGCTTTAAATGCCCGCCAAAACGGCGGGCATTTTTATCACCTTTACAGGATGTCGTTCATGCGCTTCGCCTATTGAAACGACAGTAATGCGGCAAGTTAGATGGACGGGTTTTCTTCCTCAACAATGTTCAGCAGCAGACGGACGGCTGGGTTTTTATTTTTTTTTGACCACGCCACGCAGAAATCAACGCTCATATCGCCCTCCAGCTCGATATAGCGCAGATTCGGGCCTGTAAACGGCTCCATGCAGCGCGGCAGCAGCGTGATGCCGATTTCGGCCTCCACCATTAACAGCATATTTTCATACTGTGTCGGCCGTGTGACAATGGCCGGCTTCAGGCCGTTTCGTATCCAGTCCTTTTGGAGTTTGCCGTTGTCCTGGGGGTCCTGCATGTCGAGCAGCACGAATTTCTCATTATTTAAAAATTCGGGGCTGATTCGCCCGACGCCGGCCAGCGGATGGTTTTGATGCACAACAGCACAGGAGGGGCTGGAGTCGAGCAGGAGAAAGCTGATGTCATCCCGGTCCTGAAATGGGTAGGGCGACGAGAAGACGATATCGATCAGATCGTTCGAGAGTGCTTCCACAAGTGCTGTGTTGCTGTCCTGGCGGATGGACAGCTCAATTTTCGGATAGGACCGTCGAAAGGTTGCCAGTAACCTCGGAATAAGAATTGGTTCATACGGGCCCCAGAAGCCGACGCGCAGGACGCCCGCCATACCCGACGACGCGCTGTGCAGCTTTTTAACGGCCTCGTCGTACCGTTCAACGAGGATGATCGCCTCGTCGTAAAAGACGCGGCCGGCGGGCGTGAACCGGACGGAGCGATTGCTCCGCTCAAAGAGCTTTGCACCCAGCTGCTTTTCCATGGAGGCAATAATCTGACTCATGGACGGCTGAGCGATATGCTGTTCCCCAGCGGCCTTTGTAAAGCTTAAAAATTTCGCCACGCTGAGAAAATATCTCAGATGCTCTATATCCATCGCGCCCGCGCCTTTCACGTCTTGTTATAATTGCGTTTGCCTATTGATATAGTATCACAGGAGAAGAATTTTGGATAATATTTTCATAAATAACGCTTGCTTTATAACAAAACGCTCATAAATAATAGGATCTGCCTATTATATCAAAGGAATTTAATATTTTACAGGTCCTGTTTGTCAGTATAAAATTAAGCTGAAACCGGTATTGCCGGCAATGGGTTTGAAAGAAAGGAAGTCTGCAAGGTGGCTGATATCCCAAAAACCTGCCTGTCCGCCGTTTTAACCGAATACGGAAAACCGTTGATGTTGCGGGAACTCCCGATTCCTTCGGTGGAGGACGGGGGGATCCTCGTCAAGGTTGAGCTGGCGGGCATTTGCGGGTCCGATATACATATTGCCTCCGGCAGTCTCGGCATTAAAGCGCCGCTCCCGTTTATTATGGGGCATGAGACCATCGGCCGCATTGTGAAACTGGGGCGCGGCCGCTCCCACGACGCGGCAGGCGAGCCGCTGCGAATTGGGGACCGCATCATGTGGGCGCACGCCGAGTGCTATGACTGTTATTACTGCAATATACTGCAAAAGCCGATGCTCTGTGAGCACCGGCGCGGTTACGGTATGTCGCCGCTCGATATGCTCATGGGCGGCTTTTCGGAATATGAATACGTCGTTCCTGTCACGAAGGTTATAAAAATCCCCAGTGAGCTGACCGAGGAGGAGGCCATCGGCGTCGCCTGCGCTTTTCGAAGCGTCGCGGCCGCCTTTGAAAAGCTGGGCGGTATCGGCCTTGCCGACAGCGTCGTTATCCAGGGCGCGGGTCCCATCGGGCTGTACTCAACGGTTTTAGCGCGTGAGAGTGGCGCGGGCCGCGTCATCGTCATCGGCGCGCCGAAGGAGCGCCTGGAGCTGGCTAAAAAATGGGGGGCCGACGAGGTCATCAATATTGATGATATCAAAGATCCGCTGGAACGTAAGGCTCTGGTTCTCGACCTGACGAAAAAAAGGGGCCCGGAGCTCGTTGTCGAGTGCTCGGGCTATCCACCGGCCTTTAATGAGGGTGTGGACATGGTGCAAAAGGGCGGACGTTATCTCGTCGTCGGACAGACGTCGCCATCGGAGATCAAGTTTAACCCCTATACGATCCTGCAGAAAAACATGCAGATCATCGGCAGCGGCGGCGCGGTTATCCGCCACTTTTATAAAGCGCTGGAATTTATTAAATACAATAAGCAAAAATACCCGTTTGGCGACCTTGTCAGCCGGAAATATGAGCTGGAGGATATCAACGACGCGCTGACCAATATGCGGCTTGGCCGCGAGATCAAGCCCGCGATCGACAACAGGGGCCGATAAGCCTGAACTTTTAGTATGGAGGTTTACCTATGAAAATCCTGTACGTCAATATTCCGACGGGAACCGAAGCCGGTGAGTTTGGCGACTTTGCCAAAAACGCCTACGTCCCTCTGACGCGGAGAAATATGGAGCTGGTCAAGTCCCCGGATACGGACATCGTGTTCCGCTTCAGCGAGTGGGGCATGGGGCCCATAGACATGGCGTTTTACCGGTACATTGACCATCTGGCCTCTCGCATGGTGTACTACTCTGCCCGCAACGCCAGGGAGGAGGGGTTTGACGCCGTTGTCATCAACTGCTTCGGTGACCCGATGCTTTGGGAGCTGCGCCAGGCGCTCGATATCCCCGTCGTCGGTATCGGCGAATCGGCCATGCTCACGGCAACCCTCATGGGCTACAAATTCGGCATCGTGCATATCTCGCCGTATAACATCCCCGAGACAGAGGAGCATCTGGCCAAATACGGCCTCAAGGAGCGCTGCGTCGGCCAGCGGCCCATCGACAGCTGGAACGCCGGACTGGAGGAAGGGCTCACCGACTCCAGACAGACGGTGGAGGCCTTTATCACGACGGCCCGCAAGCTCATTGACGACGGGGCAGAGGTCATTATCCCCGGCTGCTCGCTCATGTCGCCCACGATGCGCCTGACGCCGGGCGCGGAGGCGCTGTATCCCGGCGGCCTTACCGAGGTGGATGGCGTGCCCGTTGTAGACGTTGTAAGCGCGACGCTGAAAATGGCGGAGACGATGGCGTCACTTTACCGCGCCGGCTCCGGCTGGGTCAGCCGTAAGCTGCTGTTTGCCCAGCCGCCGCAGTACGTCAAAGACATGTCCATGGCCGTCACCGAGAATTTCAACTTTAAGTTCTGGGACGTTAAATATTGAGCACGTGTTTTCTTGTGCCAGTTACCTGGTAATACCTATGAATACAGATACTAAGTAGCCACTGAATCAATTGCGTTGAATGACTGAGCGAGATAAGTTTTCGTCAGTTCGTTCAAAGCACGCAGGCAATACTGTGTGTATTAACGAGGCTTTTTGAGCGGACTGGCGGGAAATAATCCGTTCAGCCGCCGACAGTCAATTGATTCAGTGGTTACTCATACAAAGGAGAATTTGATGGCATATATCGAAGGTGAAATCACAGGGCTTCGCCCGGCCTCGGGCCGGCTCGCCGGTAAAATTGCCGTTATAACAGGCTCTACGTCCGGGATCGGCCGGGCCAGCGCCGTCCTGTTCGGCTGGGAGGGGGCAAAAGTCGTCGTCTCAGGGCGGCGGACCGAGCGCGGCGAGGCCGTTGTCAAAACGATCAGGGATAACGGCGGCGAGGCGATCTATATCCGCGCCGACATGACGACGGAAGCCGACATGGAAAACCTCGTCCAGACCACAATGGACACCTACGGACGGATCGACATCCTGTTTAATAACGCCGGCTATATGATGAACAAGCCGACCCTCGAAATTACGCGGGAGGACTGGGACACATTTCTCAATCTCGATGCGTACTCGTATCTGCGCATGATGCAGCTGACGCTGCCGATTATGGAAAAGCAGAGCGGCGGCGTCATTCTCAACTGCACATCGCTCGCGGCGGTGGACATTAATATTCCGGACAATACGCTGTATGGATTTATGAAGGCCGGCGTTAACCATATGTCCCGGGTCGTTGCCGAGGAATATGCGGCCAAAAACATCCGCGTCAACACGCTTTTGCCCGGCCTCATCGAGACTGAAATGGTGCGCAACGGGCCCAACGGCGAGAAATACGATTTTATCAAGACGCTCAACCCCATGGGCCGGCCCGGCACAATACTGGACGCGGCCTATTCCGCGCTGTTTTTATGCTCCGACGAGTCGGCGTATATCACGGCCACGTCTCTTGTCATCGACGGCGGCGTGCGCGGCAGCACCGGTGTCTGAGCTGAAAGACCCGGAGCAACAGGGATAAATTCATTTTAAAGCAGGGAGCGACTTTAGCAGACGCGCCGTGTTCGCGATGCCCCTACAATTATGAGGGACGACCATTGGTCGTCCGCAGGAATGCAAGGAGAATAAATTATGAAAGATATGCTGAGGGATCAAATCGCGCTCGTAACGGGCGGCGCGTCCGGCATGGGCGAGGCCACCGTCGAGCTGTTCGCCAGAGAAGGCGCGACCGTTGTCATTGGCGACTACAATGCCCAAAAAGCCGAGGCTCTTTGCAGAAGGCTGACCGACGAGGGCCTGAGCGTGCGCTTTTACGGCAGCATGGACATCACCAAACCCGAGCAGATAGACGCCGGGATCGATGCGATTATCAAGGAGTTTGGCCGGATCGACAACTTTACCCAGTATGCCGGCGGGGAAATTGGCAGCGGTTTTACGACGGACAACGTCCACATGGAGGTGTGGGACGCCTGCATGGACCGGAATCTCAAGGGCAATTTCTACTGCTACCTCAAGGTGGCCGAGCAGATGAAAAAGCAGCGCTCCGGGACGATTACGCTCAGCTCATCCAACGGCGCGTTTAACCCGCCGCTCGTTACCTACGCGTATCACGCGGCCAAGGCCGGAATGGAATCCGTTGCCGTTAACGCGGCGTTTGAGCTGTGCCGTTGGGGCATCCGCGTCAACTGCATTATCCCCGGCGCCGTCGAAACACCGTTTTGGGACGAGGTCTTTCCGCCGGAGATGCCCCGGTCCGAACGGGATGCGTTCATGCAGAATCTAGCCAATCAGGAGGTCCCCCTGGGGCGCATCGGAAAGCCCGACGATATCGCCAATGTGGCGCTGTTCTTCGCGTCCGACCTGTCTAAATTCGTGACGGGCCTTCGCATGTATGTCGGCGGCGGCGGCGGTTACATCAATTGCCCCGAGGCCACCTTTGGCAGCAACTCGAAGGTCAAGCCCATCCCGCCTGTGGAATAAGCGTCCTTGGGATTATACTCCGAGTATAATTTTATAAGCGCGACTGTACCGACATGACATAAAAATAAAAGACGGCAACTGACTCCAATCAGCAGCCGTCTTTTTTGTTTTATATTTAAATACAATTGTTTGCAGTAAAAAGCCTCCCTTGTTAAAGGGAGGGGGACCGCGTTATTTTTTCGCAACATACTAAATACCTCATTAGGTAAACGCCGTTACCCTGTATTATGGCTTTTTACGTATCGGGTCTGACCGTCAGCCTTGCCGGTGGTACCGGCGGTATTCGGAGATGGTCATACCCTCGTTTTCCTTAAACAGGCGGTACAGCGTTTGCGGCGCGGAGATGCCGACGAGCGTGGCGATCTCCTCGACCGTCTTGTCGGTGGTACACAGATAGTTTTTAGCGTAATTAAGCCGGTAGATGCTGAGCGTCTTCCGAAAGCTTGTGCCGAAATAGTCGCTGAAAATGCGCGTGACATGGCGCGGCGTTATGTGAAAGGCCTTTGACACGTCCTCCAGCGAAAGATTTTCCGGGTAATGTTCCTGCATGTATTTTGTGACCTCCACAGCAAGATTGGCCTGACCGGAAACCGGCTGGACGGATTTATCCGGCCCATCGGCGAGCACATTGCGCAGGAGCTTTATGAGATATTCCCGGCAGTAGTCGACGAGGATGAGCGGCCAGCCCGCCTGCTTCTCGTCTGCCTCGCGCTCAATATCCGACAAAACCGTGGCGCAGTTGTTCGTATCGTGCGCGATGACATACTGCTTGTCGGTAATCGCGTCTTCAAGCTGCCGCACGAAAGCGTGTTCCAGTGTTTTGCTCTTCGCCGCCGCGTCGGAGCTTTTATGGACGCCAAAGACGAAAACAACGTACTCCTTCGGCTCGTCCGGATCGTAGACGGCACCGTGGCGCATGCCCGGGGGGATGAGAATAAAGTGGTTCGGCAGGAGCAGATGTTCCTCTCCGCCGATCTGCATGCGCATGCTGCCGCTTAGAATATAGTAGATTTCATAGCTCACATGCGTATGGGTAAATTCCACGCACGTTTCGTCAAGCCTTTCAAGGTACTTGACGGACAGGTCGTAACCGGACATCTGAAGCTGGATCTGAAACGGTATATACAGCTTGTTTTTCTCGTTCTTGTCCATATATTGCCGCCTCCGTCCATGCTTTATTTATCTATTATAACAATTAAAAGCCGGCGAAACAAGGCTGTAAGCCGCGTCATACTTTCGGACGCAAAGCGGGAAATCGTGTCTTTTAGTACGATTGTATAACGGGGGCTTGTGTTATATAATTTAGGGTATTATAAAAGTGCGGGAGGTAAACTGATTATGAAGTCGGTCACCGTTATAAAAACAGGCAGCCTGAGAGACCCTGACGAATCCAAGCGCGGGCAGGTCGCGGTCACGGATATCCCCATGCAGCCACTGGGCGAAGAGGATGTACGCATCAAGGTTGCCTATTGCGCCATCTGCGGGTCGGACCCGCATCTGGTGGAAAACATCTTTGGCTGGGAGGTCCCGTTCGGCATCGGCCATGAGCTGTCGGGCGTCGTTGTCGAACTCGGGCCCAAGGCCACAAGAAAGGGCCTGAAGGTCGGCGACAAGGTCGCCGGCAATTTCCTCAAATTCTGCGGCACCTGCTATTACTGCCAGAACGGGCAGCAGCAGTTTTGCGAGCACGCGGACGAATCCAACAACCCCGGTATGAGCGAATACATTGTCTGGCATGAATCCCAGGTGTATAAAATGCCGGACGACGTCAGCCTCAAGGAAGCCTGCCTATTAGAACCTGTTTCCGTGGCGGTGCGTCTGATGGACAAGGTGGAGCTGAAGATCGGCCAGACGGTGGCCATCTGCGGCGGCGGACCGATCGGGCTTCTGGCCACGCAGGCCATTGCCATGTCCGGCGCGTCAAAGCTGGCACTTATCGAACCCATTGCCGGCCGGCGTGACCTGGCCCTTAAATACGGTGCGACCCATGTGATGGACCCGATGGCCGAGGACGTGAAGAAAACGGCAATGGAGATCACCGGCGGCCGCGGTTTCGACGTCGTGATCGATTGCTCCGGCTCCACAAAGGCCGTTTACGACCTGCCGTATATTACGGCCAAGGGCGGCAAGCTCATCTACGCCGCCATGTATCCCAACGACTTTGAGATGCCGCTGAATATTTATAAGTACTGCTATGCCAACGAGCTGACGATCACGGGCATGTACGTATCGCCCTACGCGTTCCCGCGGGCGTTTCAGATTTTCCCCAAATTCGATCTTTCCGCGTTTACCGATACGATTTTCCCGATCGATGACGCGGCGGAGGCCTTTAAGGCACAGATTTCCGGCAAGCACATTAAAATTCTCATCGAGTGCAATAAAATTGACTAAGGAGAGACGGCTGTGATTAAAGACAAGCTGGACGACAAGCTCATTAATGAGCTGGAAGAAAAATGCTATAAGATCCGAAAAGACCTTCTCAATTTCATTTTCAACATTGGCATGGGCCATCTCGGCGGCGAGCTGTCGATGGTGGAGGTCGCCGTGGCGCTGTATTACCGCTATCTCAATTACAGCGTCCATGAGCCGTGTGACCCGAACCGTGACCGCCTGATTCTGAGTAAGGGCCACTGCAGCGAAACGCTGTACACCATTTTCTCCGATCTCGGCGCATACACGATGGATTATATGATTGAGCACTTTGAGACGCTTGACACGGCGAAATTCGGCATGCACTCCAACCGGAAATATTGCGATCAGATCGAAGTGTCCGCCGGCTCCCTCGGCCATGGCCTGCCCATCTCTGTCGGCTACGCGCTGGGCGCGCGCAAACAGCAAAACCCCTACCGCGTCTTCGTCATGACGGGGGACGGTGAGCTCAACGAGGGCACGAACTGGGAGGCCATCATGTCGGCCGGCCATTTCGGGCTCGGTAATCTCGTGCTGATTGTGGATAAAAACGGCCTGCAGATGACGGGTACGACGAGCGAAATCATGAACATTGATCCGCTGGACAAGAAGCTCGAGGACTTTGGCTGGGACGTCATTAACGTTAAAGACGGCAACGATATGCGCCAGGTTTGCGAGGCGTTTGAAAAGCTCCCGCCCGTTGAAATCACCCAAAAAAGAAAGCCGATCGCCATCATTGCCAATACCGTCAAGGGCAAGGGCGTCGACTTTATGGAAGGCAATCACAAGTGGCACGGCGGCGGCATCGCCAAGGAGCAGCTCGACCAGGCGCTCGCCTCTCTTGAAAAAAGCAAAAAGGAGAAAAAATAATGAGCGTTAAAACGACCTTTGATTTTGACCAAATGCTCTCCAATGCCCGAGAGGCGTACGGCGAGGAGCTTTTCCGGATGGCTGAAGAGGGCCTGGACTTTGTGTTTACCTATACCGATAACGTCGCCCCGTCCTCCTCGGCCGGTAAGCTTTTGAAAAAATACCCCGAGCGTTGCTTTAACTTCGGCATAGCCGAGCCGAATCAGGTCGGCGCTTCCGCGGGCCTCGCGCTGTCGGGCGAGGTTGTCTACTCGCAGGTGTTTGGCCCGTTCCTGTCGCTGCGTGCCGCCGACCAGATCCACACGGATATCGCGTATAACGACGTTAACGTCCGCCTCATCGGCACCCACGCCGGCGTGACGGCGGCCGGCGGCCCGACGCATAACTGCATCGCGGACCTGGCACTTTACCACGCTATCCCAAACCTGACCGTTGTTGTCCCGGCGGACGCAGCCCAGTGCTGCAAGGCCATCCGTCAGTCCTTTACGTTTGAGGGCCCGATGGTTATTCGTATCGACCGCGGCGGTTCGCCCAACGTCTACGCCGACGCCGATTATGCGTTTGAAATCGGCAAATCTATTGAAACGCTCCCCGGCTCGGACCTGACGATCATCTCCGCCGGCTCGTCTGTCTACTGGTCGCTCATGGGCGCCAAAAAGCTTAAGGAGCAGTACGGCCTCAGCGCCCGCGTTATCGACATGCACACCGTTAAGCCGCTGGATGTCGATATGGTGCTCAAATGCGCGCGCGAGACGGGAAATGTCTTCACCGTTGAGGAGCATTCCGTCAACGGCGGGCTCGGCAGCAGTGTGGCGGAGGTCCTGTGCGAGGCCGGCTTCGGCGGCAAGTTCAAGCGCATCGGCCTGCCGGATAACTTTGCCGTACTCGGTGACCCCGATGAGATTTACAAATTCTATGGCATGGACCCCGACGGTATCGCCAAGACCATCAGCGAGGTCATGAAAAGCCCCAAAGCGCTGTAAAGCTTAGTTATATTACGCATGGCCCGCTTCGCGGGCCATGAATCTTGCACAGTAGATTGTGCCTTAATTGAAAGGATTGATCATAACATGAGCGCACTTGATAAAATCGCCGCTTTTAATATGGATTATTTCAGCCTCAAGGGCAAGGTCGCCATCGTGACCGGAGCCAACCAGGGGCTTGGCATGGGCTACGCCGTAGCGTTTGCCAAGGCCGGCGCGGACCTGTATATCCCGCATTTCACCGAGGATGTATCCGACGTCAAACGCCTCGTCGAGGCCGAAGGGCGCAAGGTGGCCTTCATTCGCGGCGACCTGACGGACAAGACGTATATCAAGTCCGTCGTAGACGGCTGCCTCAAGGAATACGGCCGTATCGACATCCTGGTGAACAACGCCGGGACGAACCACTTCGCGCCGTTTCTCGAGTTCCCGGACGACGCGTACGAGCGCGTTTTGGAGCTGCAGCTGAAATCCGTTTACTTTCTGGGCCATGAGGTGGCCAAGGTGATGGCGAAGCAGGGCAGCGGCAAGATCATCAACATCGGCTCGGCGCTGTCGTTTACCGCCGACAAGAAATGCCCGGCTTATGTTACGGCCAAGCACGGCGTTATCGGCATCACCCGGGACTTTGCCAACGAGCTGGGCGAATACAATATCCAGTGCAACGCCGTCTGCCCCGGCTTTATCCAGACCGATATGAATATCGCCATCAGTGCCGACCAGACGTTTTACGACCATATTACAGGACGAATCTCCGCCGGCCGTTGGGGTGACCTGGACGACCTGATGGGAACCGTGGTGTTCCTGGCCTCCAAGGCCTCCGACTACGTCAACGGTGCGGAAATCAAAATCGACGGCGGTTTCTCCACCGTGCTGTAAAAAGATTTAGTCTAAAAAAACGTGTCTCGCTTTTTCCCGCGAGGCACGCTTTTTTATGCTATTTTAATCTACCGCTTTCACATCATGGTATATTATAGAAATTATATTGACGATGGAGCGATTTATTATGGATTTTAGAAAGGTATTTGACAGCATACCTGAAGAATTTGATAGATGGAGAACCCGTTATTGTGATGAACTATTTACCGATATTATTGAATATTCAAAGATCGATTCTGGTAAAACAGTTCTTGAAATTGGTTCTGGAACAGGTCAAGCGACCGAACCAATACTGAAAACAGGCTGTTCATATTTGGCGATTGAACTTGGAGAAAATCTTGCAGAGTATGCGGAGAATAAATTCAGTACATATGATAATTTTCAAATTATAAATGCTGATTTTGAAACATATGATTTTGGGCTGCATCAATTTGATTTGATTTATTCTGCTGCTGCATTCCAATGGATACCAGAGGAAATTGGCTATCCAAAAGTATATCAGCTATTAAGAAATAACGGCATATTTGCGATAATGTGGACTCAAACAGATGAAAAAAGTGCTAATGAGCTCTTGTATTCAAGAATACAGAAAGTATATGCAAAACATTTTCGACCAGAACCAAAAACCGAATATAAATGTGACTTAAAGTATAGAAATTTGAATCCCCAAGAAGAACAGCTATTAAGAGTCAATACGTTTGAACACTATGGCTTCACTGATGTTCAATACCGTCATTACAATAAAAAAAGAGAGCTTACTGCTGATGAATATATTTCATGGATCAGTACACATTGCGGAAGTATAAAATTACGGGAACCCTATAAGTCAAGATTCTACATGGGAATCAGGGACGCTATTTTGAGTTTTGGTAATAATATAACGCTTTATGACACAATAGTTTTATATTTGGCAAGAAAAGTATTAACTGCGTAAATGAGCAAAAACGATCACATTATCAGGAAAATCCTCGCGTATTTTTCGGAAAGAGAAGCGGATATATAATGTAACAATAAAAGCGGCGGGAAGTTACCCGCCACTTTTTTTATCTAACTTTTTACTTTTTCCGGCTGAACCGGAGCGTTTTGAGCATCCAGTTGGGCAGCGGCTTTTTCGGGTCGCGCTTTTTAAGGTCCAGATACCAGCCGAGCTTTCTCAAAATCGGCAGCTTGTGTGTCTCGACGAATTCGATGAGCGTACCGTCGGGGTCCTCAATATATGAGAAGAGGCCGGACGCCTCGCCCATGTCAAACTGGGAGTTGTCTTCGGATGCCGCGGGATTTGACTCAACGGTGAACGGGTGGCCGTTTGCCGCGCAGAGCGTTTTGAGCGCGGCCATGCCCTGAATATCGTAGCAGATCTGGATATAACCGAGATCGCCCCAGAAACGGTCTTTCAAAATCATGTTCGGTGTCCGGTCCAGCGCCTGTAAAAGCTCGATGGTGGACGCGCCTAAAAGCCGCGAAAACGCGCCGTCGCGGGCTGCTGAGCAGCCAAGCAGCACGCGGCGGTATTTCTCCTCGCCGCCGGGCAGCGGCTGCAAATCAGAGAAAACGCCGGTTTTATCGTAGATTACCGTGTCGTAGCCGAGAATGTCGCGGTAAAACGTTATGGATTGATCAATATCCGTCACGCCGACAACCGCGCCGATGACGCCGCCAACGGGAAACGGCGTATTCATAAAAACGCCCGGATGCTGCTCGATGCGGATGAGATTGCCGTACGGATCGCTGATATTAAAGGCCTTGACGCCCTCGGGCGTCGTATCGACGAAGCCTAAAACCTCGACCTTGTGCGCCTTGACATGGTTTAAGGCCGCCTCAATGTCCGGTGTTTTGATGCGCAGCTCAAAAACACCCAGATCGCCTGCCGTGACCATGGTCAGCGGCGGCATTGGCGTGCGCGTGGTGTACTGCCAGATCTCCAGACCGCCGCCGCCCTGCAGGTTAACGGCCAGAACGGCGTGGCGGTTTTGCGGCTGGCCGCCCGTATAGCGCTGCATCCGGTCGGCCACGCCCTCGTCGTCGAAGATGGGCACGTCAAAGCCCAAAACGCGGCGATACCATTCCCACGAGGCGTACACGTCCGTGACGCCGATACCGACCTGCTGAATTCCGCTGATAACCGGTTCCATGCCTCATCTTCCTTTACAGTTCATCTGTTTTAACATGTACTTATAAGCCAAAGCGCTTGCGGATGGTTTTTTCCCGCAGGGGCTCCGGCACAACGTGCTGCAGCAGAGATAAAACCTGCGCGCTTTTCCCGACCGGGTAAAACGACCGGGGATTTTTCATTTTTGTGATATCAAGGATTTTTTGCGCCACGACGTCCGGGGGACTGCCGCCGGCGATATTCTGGTCTCGGACCGCGCCGGACGCGCGGACCATATCGGCGTAGACGTCCGATTCTCCGCAGATACGTTCCTGGTAAATAGGCGTTTTTATAAACGTCGGCGCGACGGTTACAACGCGGATACCGAAGGGACGGACCTCCTGCCGCAGCCCGTTTGACAGGACGTGAAGCGCCGCCTTGGCCCCGGCATAAACGGCCGAACAGGGGACAGGCGTTACCTCGGCGTAGGAGCTGATGTTGATAATAAGGCCGTGCCCGGCGTCGCGCATGGCGGGCAAAACGCCCTGAATCAGGCGTACGTTGCCGAACACGATCAGCTCAAACAGCTCTCTGATCTTGGCGACGGGCGTTGTTTCAACGGCGCTCATCAGGCTCGATGCGGCGCAGCAGACAAGCAGGTCAAGCGCGGGCAGCTGTGAGACGAGCGCGTCGATGCTGCTCTCGTCCGTCAGTTCCAGCGGCAGAAAGCGGATGCCGGCAAGCTCTCCGCCGACCTTCCCCGGATTCCGGGACGTGCCGTAAACGGTGTAGCCCGCGTTTCGGAGCGCGAGCGCCGAGGCCTTGCCGATCCCGCTCGACGCCCCTGTGACAAGCGCCGTCATATTCATTACTCCGCGTCTCCGTAGATGGTGGAGATGGCTTCGATATCGTAGTTGAGTGGGATATTCCGGTCGTCCCGGAGATTCTTAAACGCCTCGATTGTGCGCGCGACGTCCTCGTCGTTATGGGAGGCCGTGGGCACTATCCGGAACATAATATAGTTTTTCGGGATGACGGGGTACGTAACGCCCGTGACGAAAATTCCCTTGTTTCGGAGATATGTAATCCATTCCATGGCCGTGGCGGCGCTGCCCTCGGGGATGAAAACAGGGACCAGCGGCGACTTGACGTCACCGACGTAGTAGCCGAGCTCCCGGAGGCCGGCCGACAGCTTCTTGGAGATGTCAAACAGCCGTTCCCGGCGATCGCTGCCGTTTTGCACAAGCTCCAGCGTTTTTTGCAGCGCCTTGACGTAGATCATCGGCAGGCTCTTGGCAAACACCTGGGTGCGGGCGTTATAGCGGATCCATTCAACGACCTCTTCGGTTGCGGCCGTGTAGCCGCCGATGGAGGCAAACGCCTTGGCGAAGGTGCCGAAATACAAATCAATTTTGTCCTGCACGCCGAAGTATTCGGACGTGCCGCGCCCATTCGGGCCCATGACGCCAACGCCGTGCGCGTCGTCGACAAAGAGCCGCGCGCCGTACTGATCCTTCAGGGCGCTGATCCCATCAAGCCGGGCGAGGTCCCCCGTCATGCCGTAAACGCCCTCTGTAAGGATCAATATACCGCCCTTCGTTTTCTCCCGGGAGCTTTTAAGCCTTTTTTCAAGGCTCGACATATCGTTATGACGGAAAACACGGATCTGCTTCCGGTCGGCAACAGCGCCAAACGCCGCGTCGACGATGGAAGCGTGCACGAGCTTGTCCATTATGATGATATCGTCCGGCCCGACGATGGAAGCGATGGTGCCGATGACGCCGAGGTAGCCGTAGTTGAAGAGGATGGACGCCTCCTTCTGCGAAAAGTCGGCCAGCGCTTTTTCCAGGGCGATGTGCTCAACGGTGTTGCCGCTCATCATGCGCGAGCCCATCGGGCCGCTGGAGCCCCAGATCTTGGCGGCCTCAACGGCTTCGTTTTTAATTTCCTCATTTTCGGCCAGGCCCAGATAGTTGTTGATGGACCACATCAGGCAGTCCTGACCCTGAAATTTCATGACTTTGCCGGGGACGGATTCCATGACGGGCATGGAAAAATACCGGTCTCCGCTGGCCCTGAAATCGCCGAAATAGCCGCCGTTTGTCGAACATTTTTCAAAGATATCGTTCATATGGATTCCCTTCTAAAACAGTGATTGAATTTTATCTAAGGCCGCTTGGGTTCCGATCTCTTCCCGGGGGATGACGAGGTCGGCCCCGGCGTAAAGAAGCTGATAATCACGTGCCAGAGCCGCTGTCCCGCCGCCGGTGACGTTGAGCATAATAACGGCGTCTTTTTCGATGGCACCGTCCTTCAGCTTTTGAAGCAGCGATGCCAGCGCCGCGCCGGCCTCGGGGCTGATATCGCAGCCTTCCTTATCCTCGAAAAGGCGCTGGGCGCTGAAAATTTGCTTGTTTGTGACGGATATGACGTCTCCGTCGGAGGCTTCCAGCGCGTCGTACAGTCCCCCGGTAATGCCGTAGGGCGGCTGGCGGTTGGATAAGACCTTGGACACGATTTCCTCAATCTGACGCTGCGCCTCGTCGTCGTCGATCGGGTCGAGCGTACGGCTTTTTTTGGCCCAGGCCTGGGCAATCGGCGTAAAAGGACTGTTCTGTGAGATGCACAGGCGCATCGTTTTAGGCTCAAACTGGCCGCTGGCGTTCAGCCGCAGGGCGGCTTCGTGGGCTGCGATAGCGCCTGTCCCGCTGCCGACGGCCTGAAAATAATAATCGGGTATTGCGCCGATGGTCGTGGCCGCGGATAAAACGGTTGTGCCCATGCCGTCGCGGCGGGCAACGTTTTTCGCTCCTCCTTCATTGACGAAGCCGTCCAGGCCCGCAATGACGCCGGACAGGCGTATGGCGTCGTAATAATCGCTGTCGCCGCCGGCGGCGACGATTTTAACACACGGGTCCAGCGGGTCAATGGTCCACAGGCTCGACAGGTACTGCTCCGGTACGACAATTACGGTCGGTATCTTATTTTCAGTGGCGACCGCCATAAACGCCCGGGCTGTGTTGCCGGCCGAGGCCAAAACGAGCGTACCCTGATCTATGGGGTGGCGGGCGCAAACGGCATAAGCCTCACATTCCTTGAATGTGCCCGTTTTCAGGTTCGCGCCTACCTGGGGCCAGTAGCCGTTAAAGGTTACAAACAGATTGGAAAGCCCCAAATGTTTTCCGAGCCCGAGGCTTTTGTATGTAACGGGCGCGCCCTCCGATTTAAGAATTCGTGAAATCGGCAGCCAGTCGGAAAAGCGGAAAATACCCGGCAGGTCGTTTTTAACCTCAAGTTGGGCATTTGTATATTCGGTTCTTATAAGCGCCGGCTTGGTTGCGCCGGGGTTTTCGAGAATGAGCCCGTCGTCATCGAGCAGTGCTCCCGTATCAAGACATCGGAGTTTTTTATGATTAAGCATCCTGTCACCTGCGTTTCAACGCTCCGGCCCGGCGCTTTGCCGTGCCGGAGCGACTGTATTTTTAGGGAAACGCTGACAAAACCCGCTGTTGGCGCCTGAGCGGACTATTTTCCGCCGGTTCGCCCAAAAAGCCTCGTTAATACACCAAGTATTGCCTGCGTTTTTTGAACAAACTGACGAAAAATCTTCTCGTTCAGTCATCCAACGCGATTTCATCAGCGCTTCCTTAGATTCCCGGCCTATCCATCAATGGGCGGTTTTTCGTAGCTTGTTAATTTTCGGCGATTTCAGGCGGAGCCCAGACCTTGAGGTCAATGCCCTCAATGATTGCCCGGTCGTTTTCAATCTGGACGACGACGCCGGAATGGATTTTCTGCATCATGCACCCATCGGGTAAAAAACGCACCGTCTGGCCGACAGCCGGCTTTTCGCCCTCCACAATGCCCACAAAGCCGCCGACCATGCACACGCCGACGTCCTCAAATTCCATGTCGGATGTCTCGTCCATCCGGTGGCATGGGCCGATCATATGTACGGTGATGAGCCCCTTGTCCTCCTCGAGAATGCGCGCGAAATGCGGCAGCGGGCAGCCCAGCGGCCTGTATTGAATTAAATCTCCCGCGTTATAGTCTTTCCGATAAAATGGAAATAAAACCTCCCGGCACGAGCACTCGCCTGGCAGCGGCTTCAAAACGAAGTCTGCCGCGTAGCTGTCCAGAACGCCGACAATTTTTTCCGTTTTTGTAATCGACACGCCCGAGCCTAAAATGGCGGTGATTTCCGAAAAGTTATCCTCAAAGCGCTCCTGCGCCATAAACCGGCAGGCTTCCAAGCCGGCCTTCTTCTGCGCGAGGGCCTGCGCCATATCATAGCAGCTTTTATAGCCGCAGTCCCGGCAGTTGTAGCCCGGCAGCAGCGCCGTTAATTCCGACAGCTTGACGCCGGTGGCCGCCTCTCGCCGGGCCGTCACCCGTTTTTGCCTTTTTGGCCTCATATTAACCTCCCATGCGTATAGCCCAGTGTGCGTATACGCTTGAGTTCTAGTAATGAAAGTTTCACCCGATATGGTGTTGCCCGTGATTCAGCAAACGCGTCATCAGCGGGAAGGGAGTTCATTGTTACTATATGTAAAATGCTTGCTATTCTCCCTCGTAATACTGCATACCGTCCATATTGCGCAGCAGCCCGCGATGGTAGGACTTGCTGATTCTCGATTCACCGACGCACAGCGTGCAGATGGCGGCCGGGGCTGTGTGGCGCAGCCGCTCGGCTTCAATATTGATGTTGTGCGAGCGCTTGATCTCAGAGGCCAGCTCCACACTGCCCTTGCCGCTGAGGCCGTTGGCTTCGACAATGGTGCACTTGGGATTAATTTCCAGAATGCGCTCGCGGAAGATCTCGCGTTCCGCCTGCGAGATCAAATCGCCTTTTGTAATGACGGCAATATCGGCTGTTGATAAAAACGGGCCGAGCTTTAAAGGCGTGTTGGGTCCGGTCGTCGCGTCCAGCACACAGATGCCCAGGCTGTTTTCCGTATACGGCGCGCACCGATGGCACAGGCCGGCTGTTTCAACAATCAGGATATCACTTTTTTGCCCCTTGGCCCATTTAAAGATTTCTTCATAATTGTAGATGGCGAAATGGTCCGGGCACATGTCCTTGGCCAGACCCACCATGACCGGCACGCCCAGCTTTTTAAACCGCACGTCGTCTTCCGTGTACAGACAATCGAACTTGACAATGCTGCAGGCCTTGCCGGATTGCAGCAGCTCTTTCAGCGTATGTAACAACACAGCTGTTTTACCGGAACCGGGGGTTCCGGCGACGATGGCTGTTCTCATAGGGCGATTTTCTCCAATTGCAGATTACTGATAGCTTCGCCGTGGCGAAGCTTTTCGCGCATGTCCAGCATGATGTTGTCGAGGATGTTGAGCTTACGCGAGATATCCATATCCTCCTGGTTGGTGAGGATGAGCTTATCCATGCCGCCGTTTTTCATGACGATCCGCTTGCTTGTCATAAGTGCTAGGACGGGGTCATGCGTCACGATTAAGACGATCTTCCCGTTTCCTGTCAGGGCGGCGATGGCTTCTTTTTTCTTGATGCCGGCGTTTTCGATCTCATCAATCAGGACGACGGGGGAATTGCTGATGAGCGCGATGTCAGCCACCATTAAAGAGCGTGTTTGTCCGCCGCTTAAAATCGTCAGCTTGTGGTCGCGGTTGATGGGCTCGCCCGTGAGCGTATTGGCCAGGTCAATGACCTTCTTAACGCGGTTGGCGCGAATGCCGCGGCATTTGGAATGCAGAAGGATAAAGTCATCAACGGTCATGTCTGCCAGAAAATTCATCGTCTGTGACAGCTGCGCCACAAGCTTCCTTCTCGGGTCCGACCGGATGCGGCGATTGGGCACCTTTCCGTCGAAGAGGATCCGCCTTCCCGAAAAGGTGTCGGCCTGGGCGATCTGCTCTATATCGGAGATGATCGAGCTTTTACCGCTGCCGGTGGGACCGACAATGCCAACGATCTCGCCGGCTGATATCGTAAGCTCCTCAATGTTTTCCTTCTTGCCAGTTTTGTCACGTCCGCCAATGACCGTGATGCTTTTAATATTCATAGCAATACCTCATTACAAGATGTTCTTCGATAAATCATATTTTATACAATATAAAGATATAAGTAAATAACAAGTAAGAATTTAAACTTACATTTTACGAAATTCTTACATTGCCGGTCACCGGCCCGGCGAGGATGGCAATCTCGTAAACGCCTGGAAATACAGTGGAAACGCACCGTAAAACATTAGGTTTGCGGTGCGTTATTGTCTTAAAAATATTTGGTCTGAAACGATGCCGGATCAGTAATAGCTGCGCGTCAGATCGTCGAGGTCTATTTCCGGCAGCTCGCTCGTCTTCGGCCATCCCCAGGGCCCGACGCTGGCGCGGCTTTTAATCGAGGGTATTGAGCAGGCGGTTTTGAAAGGCGGCGGCTACATGTTTCTAACGGGCTGTGCGGCCGGGGATTCGGGCGTCGTCGCTGATTGTTAAGATCGGCTGATTGACAGAATCGGCCAAGGCGCTTATCATTTAGTAAAAAGCTGTCCGTTTCCCGCGCATAATGAAATAGGACCCCGCGCGGGGGGATTTGGCGAAAATAACAGTGTGTGAGCGCATGGGGGGTTACTATGTCAAAAATCATAACGGCTGAAGAAGCGGCAAACCTTATTAAAGACGATATGACGGTGGTGTTCGGCGCGATGGGCCTGGCGGGCTGGGCCGAGGAAATCGGCCGCGCCGTCGAAAAGCGTTTTTTAGAAACAGGTCATCCGAAAAACCTTAATGTCGTCCAGAGCTGCAATACGGGCGACCGGCATGAACGCGGCGTTACCCGGTGGGGCCATGAGGGCCTTATAAAGAGATGGATGGGTGCGCATATCGGCTTTTCGCCGGGAATTTGCCGGCTCATCGAGGGCAATAAGCTCGAAGCGTACTGCATTCCGCAGGGCGTCATCGTCAATCTCTGGCGGGACATCGCCGCCGGCCGGCCCGGCATGATTACAAAGGTCGGCCTCGGCACGTTTATCGACCCGCGGGTTGAGGGCGGAAAAATGAACGATGTGACAACGGAGGATATCTTCCGGATTATCGAGCTCGATGGCGAGGAATATATGTTTTATAAGTCATTTCCCGTCGACGTGGCGCTCATCCGTGGCACAACCATCGACGAAAACGGGAACTTAACACTTGATAACGACGGTATGTTCATGGAGCAGCTGCAGGTGGCCGAAGCCACTAAAAATACGGGTGGAATCGTGATTGCGCAGGCGGAATATCTCGCCAAAGCCAATTCGCTGCACCCGAAAAAGGTGAAGGTCCCGGGTATTTTAGTGGACTATATCGTCATTGCGACCGATAAAGTCGCCTGCTGGCAGACGGAGGTACAGTATTATGAGCCGGCCTTTTCAGGAGATCTGAAAGTGCCGCTGGACTGCATACCGGTTTTACCGTTATCCGCTGAAAAAATCATTGCGCGCCGCGCCGCTATGGAGCTCATACCGAACGCCGTCGTCAATCTCGGCGTGGGTCTGGCGGCCAACGTTGCGTCCATCGCCATGGAGGAGGGTGTGAGCGGACTGATTACCATGACAACGGAAGCGGGCGCCATTGGCGGCGTCCCGGCCGGCGGGCAGGATTTTGGCAACGCGTATAATGCCGAAGCCATTATCGAGCACAACGCCATGTTTGATTTTTACGACGGCGGCGGGCTGGACCTGGCTTTTCTCGGGTTGGCACAGACGGATGCCGAGGGGAACGTCAACGTCAGCAAATTCGGCCGGCCAATGGGCACGGGCGGTTTTATCGACATCACGCAAAATGCCAAGAAGCTGGTGTTTACAGGGACGTTTACGTCCGGCGGCCTGGCTTCTGAGGTCAAGGACGGAAAAATAAGCATCCTCCAGGAGGGTCGGCATAAAAAATTTAAAGTGTTGGTTGAGCAGATCACGTTTAGTGGCAAGTATGCCAGACAGTTAAACCAAAATGTGCTGTATGTCACCGAGCGCTGCGTTTTCTCGCTGCGTCCCGAGGGGCTGACACTGATTGAAATAGCGCCGGGTATTGACCTGGAAAAAGATATCCTGGCTCATATGGATTTTAAACCGCTCATCGGTGAAGACCTCAAACAGATGCCGGCCGAGCTTTTTGAGGAAAGCTGGGGCGGGCTGAAAGATATTATGCAGGCGTAAGCGGGCCAAGGCTGGTTGGCTGGCCACGTGTACGCGCAAACAGGCTGGGATAAATATGATACAATTAACACAAAAAAGCGGACGGATCGAAATCACGCTGACGGCCCACCGGCTGGGCGACGATCTGTGCGTGTTCATCACCGGCGGCGACACGCCGCATCTGGGGGCCCTGACGGCGTCTTCACCGACGATGCCGCCTAAATCGGTCGTGTTTGATACGCATAAGGAGTACTACGTGACGGAAATGGCTGCCGGCTACCTGAGCGCCGGCTTTATGGGGAATGCCGTCGTGTGCTGCGGCATCCATCTGGACGACATTGAAAAGCAGGAAATCCAGGATGTGATGGAGCTGTCCGAGAAAATGGTTCGGCAGCTGTGCGCCCGGCTGGAAATCGAAAGCGAGAATTGACAATGGAGCTTGTGGTTGGGATAACGGGCGCGACGGGCGTTTTATACGGCGTGCGCCTGCTGGAGGCACTGGATACCTGCGGCGTTACGACGCATCTGATAATCAGCGACTGGGGGCGGAAAAACCTTGAGATTGAGACCCCCTACGACGTACCGGCTGTTGAGAGGCTGGCCGGGCACGTTTACGACGACAAGGAGCTCAGCGCCAGGATCTCGAGCGGGTCTTTTAAAACCGACGGCATGGTTGTCCTGCCGTGCAGCATGAAGACGCTCAGCGCGGTTTCAAACGGTTATGATGAAACGCTTATCACACGGGCGGCGGGCGTGACGCTCAAGGAGGGGCGAAGGCTCGTCCTGTGCCCGAGGGAAACGCCCCTGAGCGCCATTCATCTGGAAAACATGCTGAAGCTGGCGCGGCTGGGCGTACGCATCGTGCCCCCGATGCCCGCGTTTTACAACCATCCCAAGAACATTGAGGATATTGTTGAAAGCCATACGATGAAGGTGCTCGACCAGTTCGGGCTATCATATGACGGTCAAAAGAGATGGAACGGATTAACTAATTTGGAGGGTAATACAGGTGTCAAAGGTTAATGATTTACGCAGCGCTATTGAGCTATTAAAGAATATTGACGGCCAACTCATCGAGACGGATGTCCCGGTGGACCCGCGCGCGGAGCTGGCCGGTGTGTACCGACACATTGGTGCGGGCGGCACCGTCATGCGCCCGACGCGAGAGGGGCCGGCGATGGTCTTCAACAGCGTCAACGGCCATCCGGACGCCCGCGTCGTTATCGGGCTTTTAGCCAGCCGGCAGCGCGTGGGCTATCTGCTGGACGAAAAGCCGGAGCGTCTCGGCTTTTTATTGAATGAGGCCGTGCAGCATCCCGTTGCGCCCGTCTTTGTGGGCAAAGAGGAGGCCTTGTGCCAGGAGGTCGTCCATCTGGCGACAGACCCCGATTTTGATGTGCGCAAGCTCGTCCCGGCCCCGACGAATACCGAGGAGGACGCGGGTCCGTACATCACAATGGGCATGTGCTATGCGCACGATCCTGAAACGGGGGATGCGGACGTCACGATCCACCGGCTGTGCCTGCAGACCCGCGACGAGGTGACGATGTATTTTGTCCCCGGCGTGCGCCATCTCACCATATTCCGGGAAAAGGCCGAAGCCGAGGGCAAGCCGCTGCCCATCTCCATTTCCATCGGGGTTGACCCGGCCATAGAGATCGCCTCCTGCTTCGAGCCGCCCACGACGCCGCTCGGGTACAACGAGCTGTGTGCGGCCGGCGGTATACGCGGCGAGGGTGTGAAGCTGGCCAAATGCCTGACGATCGACGAATACTGCATTGCCAACGCCGAATACGTCATCGAGGGCGAGCTGCTGCCGAACGTGCGTTACCGAGAGGATATGAATACTAATTCCGGGAAAGCAATGCCGGAGTTTCCCGGCTATACAGGGCCGGCTATTCAGGAAATTCCCGTCATCAAGGTTAAAGCCGTCACAACGCGGAAAAACCCCATTATGCAAACGGTCATCGGCCCCAGCGAGGAGCATGTCAGCCTGGCCGGCATTCCGACGGAGGCCAGCATCCTTGCCATGGTCGAAAAGGCCATGCCGGGAAAGGTGCAAAACGTTTACTGCGCCTCCAGCGGCGGCGGCAAATATATGGCTGTTATTCAGTTTAAGAAAACCGTGCCGACCGACGAGGGCCGACAGCGGCAGGCCGCGCTTCTGGCGTTTTCCGCCTTTGGGGAGCTCAAGCACGTGTTCCTTGTTGACGAGGACGTCGACTGCTTCGACCTCAAGGACGTCATGTGGGCGATGACGACGCGTTTCCAGGCCGACGTCGATCTGATCCCGCTGCCCGGTGTGCGCATGCATCCCCTCGATCCGTCGAGCGACCCGTCATATTCGCCGTCCATCAGTTATTTCGGTATCGCCTGCAAGGCGATTTTCGACTGCACGGTGCCCTTCCATCTCAAGGACCGGTTTAAGCGCAGTGAATTTATGGATGTCGATCCGGCGAAATACGCGCCCGAGCTTTTCCAATAAAAACTCAACAAAAAACAAGGCTTCCGAAATATTTTCCGGAAGCCTGTCTTGTATGCGCTCCTTTTATTTTGTATAATAACGAGTATCAAGCAACATAACCCGCCCCTGTTTGATGCCGGGCTGGCTTTTGCTCTGTGACAAACGCCCCAGGCGGCGTGGTTGTGCTACTAATTGCGGATGGTTAACGGCAGTTAGTATAAAAATTTATAACGGACAAGAGGTATTGATATGGTAACAAGACTGAACCTGACTTTGAACGGCGTTCCCCGTCCAGTCGTGTGCGACCCCGAAAAGGATAACCTGGCCGTTGTTCTCCGGAGAATGGGCCTGACCGGAACAAAGATCGGTTGCGGAACCGGCGTGTGCGGTGCGTGCTCTATTATTCTCAACGGCGAAGTCATCCGCTCATGCATGCGCAAAATGAAAAATGTACCGGAGTTCAGCGAAATTACGACCATTGAAGGCATCGGCACACCGCAGCATCTGCACCCGCTGCAGCAGGCGTGGATAACGTACGGCGGCGTCCAGTGCGGCTTCTGTACGCCGGGCTTCATCGTGTCGGCCTACGGTCTGCTCCAGCAAAACCTGAATCCCAGCCGCGAGGAAGTCCGCGAATGGTTTAAAAAGCACCGCAACGTCTGCCGCTGCACCGGCTACAAACCGCTGGTGGATTCCGTAATGGCAGCGGCCAAGGTCATGCGCGGCGAGGCCACGATGGCCGATATCACGTACGACCCTGCCGCGGAGAAAGACTATTACGGCTCCAGCATGCCCCGCCCGGCGGCGCTGGCAAAGGTCTGCGGCCTGGCCGATTACGGCGACGACCTGAAGCTCAAAATGCCCGAGGGCACCATCCATCTGGCCGTTGTCCTCTCCGAGGTCCATCACGCCAAGATCATCAGCATTGATACCGAGGAAGCCGAGAAAATGCCCGGCGTTATCAAGATTATGACAGCCAAAGATGTAAAGGGTACGAACAGCCTGCCTATTCCGCAGATCCATCCGCGTATGAAGGCTAACGGCGTTCTGGAATTCCCCGTCATTTGCGGCAAGAAGATCAACCGCCGCGGCGACGTTGTCGCGCTTGTGGCCGCCGATACGGAAGAGCATGCCCGCGCGGCTGCCAAGGCCGTAAAGCAAAATCTTGAGCTGCTGCCGGAATATATGTCGTATCCCGAGGCTGTTATGCCCAACGCCATTCAGCTGCAGGAGACACTGCCCAACTTCTATATGGAGCAGCCCCTCTTCAAGGGCGAGGACACAGCCGAGCTCTTTGAAGAGGCGCCTATTGTCGTGGAAGGCAGCTTTTTCTCCTCCCGCGAGCCGCATTTGCCCATCGAGCCGGACACCGTCCAGGGCTACTACGACGCCGACGGCGTTTTGGCGATTCAGTGCCGGTCACAGGCCATCCACGACTCGCGCGGCGAGGTCTCCGTTGCCACCGGGCAGCCGGAAGACAAGCTGCGCATCATCATGAATCCCACCGGCGGTTCCTTCGGCAACTCCATCACCTCCAACACCTACGCGCTCGTGGCCACTGCCGTCCAGAATCTGGGCGTGCCGTGTACGCTGACACTCAGCTACGAGGAATCCAGCCACACGACAGGCAAACGCGGCGCGTCCTTTTCCAATGCCCGTCTGGCCTGCGATAACGACGGAAAGATCATCGCCGCCGAATACGACGTCGCGCTCGACCACGGTGCGTACACAGTCGTTGCCAGCATCATCTTCGGCAATTTCATCTCCATCGGCTTCCATGGTTACAACGTCCCCAACATCAAGGCGCTTGCCCGCGCGGGCATGTCCAACAACGGTTTCCAGACGGCTTACCGCGGCTTCGGCGCGCCTCAGATTTATACCACGACGGAAGCGCTCATCGACATGGCCGCCGAAAAGGCCGGTATCGACCCGTGGGAGTTCCGCTATAAGAACCTCGCCAAACCGGGTGAGACCACCATCAACAGCCGGCCCTATTTCGATTACGATATTTATCCCGGCCTGATGGAAAAAATCAAGCCTGTCTACGACGCGTACAAGGCCGAGGCCGAGGCGGCTAAAAAGGATGGCCGTCATGTCGGCGTTGGCATCAGTTTGGGCGGCTTCCTATCCACGACCGGCTTATTTGATGCGGCTGAGGTCGCCCTTGAGCTGGGCCCCGACGGGCTGATCACCCACTACAATTCCTGGGAGGATGTCGGCCAGGGCGGCGATATCGGCACGCTGACGCATACGCTTAAAGCGCTGGAGCCCCTGGGCCTCACGCCCGACAAGGTGCGCCTCATCATGAACGACACAGGCACCTGCCCGAAGACGGGCCTGGCCGCCGCCAGCCGCTCCCACTTCATGGCCGGAAAGGCCACTATTGACGCGGCCAACCAGCTCATGAACGCCATGCGGAAGGCGGACGGCACGTTCCGCACGTATGACGAGATGGTCGCCGAAGGCATCCCGACAAAATATCTTGGCCATTATGACCAGTTGGGCATGAAGGCCGACCCCGGCCTCAATCCCAATACGGGCGAAGGCGAGAAAAATACAGAATTCATGTACGCTGTCAACACGGCGCTCGTTGAGGTCGACGTTAATACCGGCAAATCCCAGGTCCTGCGCTACACGACGGCGGCCGACGTCGGTGTTATCGGCAATAAGCTCGCCGTCGACGGACAGGGCTTCGGCGGTTTGTCCCACAGCATCGGGTTTGCGCTCAGCGAGGATTATAACGCGGAGAAAAAGCACGGCAATATGGCCGGCTGCGGCATCCCGACGATCGACATGATCCCCGACGATTTCAACATCATCTATCAGGAGACGCCGCGCGTCCACGGCCCGCACGGCTCGGCCGGCTGCTCTGAAAATTTCCAGTGCTCCGGGCACGTGGCCGTCATCAACGCTATTAATAACGCGTGCGGCGCGCGCATCTACGCCCTGCCGGCCACGCCGGATAAGGTCAAGGCCGCCTATGAGAAAAAGCAGCGCGGCGAGGACCTCACACCGCCCAAGTACTTCCTCGGTACCGAATTTGAGGAGGAACTGGAGCTTATCAAGGCCAATCCGCTGTAAAATGCCTGTGCAGGCCAGCAATAAAACATTTAAGGAGGAACAGCATGAAAATCAAGGCGGCTGTCGTCCATGAAAAAAACGGACCTTTTAAGATTACAGAGCTGGAGCTCGACGAGCCCAAGACAAATGAGGTGCTCGTCAAGGTGACGGCCTGCGGCGTTTGCCATACAGACGAGGGCGCGCGGTGCCAGGAGCTGCCGGTAATGCTTCCGGCTGTTTTAGGCCACGAGGGCTGCGGCGTCATTGAAGCCGTCGGTCCCGGCGTCACAGGATTTAAAAAAGGCGACCGCGTCGGCTTTTCATACGGATACTGCGGCGTCTGTGAGGCCTGCCGGACGGGGCAGCCCTACGGCTGTGAGCGCAATGTGGAGCTCAATTTCTTCGGGCGCCAGTTCGACGGGACAACGCGTCTGCACGATGGGGAGCGGGCAATCAATACGTTCTTTGGCCAGGGCGCTTTCGCGACCCACGCCGTGGTGCATGTGCATAACCTCATTCCCGTGCCGGACGACATGGAGCTGGCCCTCGTAGGCCCGCTCGGCTGTGGCCTGCAGACCGGGTCGGGCGCCGTCCTCAACTGCCTGAAGCCGGAGCCAGCCACGTCGATTATTGTCACCGGCTGCGGCTCCGTCGGCCTGAGCGCCATTATGGCCGCGAAAATTGCCGGCTGCACGACGATCATCGCCTGCGATGTCGTCGGCTCGCGGCTGGAGACGGCTAAAGAGCTCGGAGCGACGCATACGATTAACAGCAAAAAGGTCGACAGCGTCGTGGAGGAAGTCAAAAAAATCACGCGTGTCGGCACGCATTACGCTGTGGACTGCACCGGTGTCGGCGCGTGTGTGCGCCAGTCTCTCAACTGCACGCGCAGCCTTGGCACCTGCGTCATTGTGGGCGCGACGAAGGAACTGACTATTAACGTCGAAGAGGAGCTCATGGGCGTTTGTAAAAAGCTCGTCGGCGTCGTCGAGGGTTACTCGGTCCCGCAGGTATATATACCCAAACTGATCGAATACTACCAAAAAGGCCAGTTCCCGTTTGATAAGCTCATCACGTATTACGACTTTGAGGATATCAACCGGGCGTTTGAAGACACGCATAAGGGCGACGTGATCAAGGCCATTTTGAAAATGAACTAATACGCAACAAAAAAAACTCAGGGCCTGATTCAGATCACATCCGAATCAGGCCCTGACGGCTAAACGGCATTGTGCCGGACTGACGAAAGAGGTGAAGGCGATGGATACTTTGCAGCTGAGGCTTTTTATTTCGGTCTCCCAGACGCTCAATTTTACAAAAACCGCCAACGAGTTTTTCATGACGCAGCCCACGGTCTCCAACTATATTAAATCACTGGAAAGTGACGTCGGCGTCAGGCTTTTAAACAGGGACAGCCGAAGCGTATCGCTCACGGCGGAAGGACAGGAATTCGTCGGATACGCCAATCACATGCTCCGGCTGCAGATGGAGGCGGAGAACCGTCTGAAAAATATCGCGGCGGGACGCAGCGGCTATATCCGTATTGCCATGCTCTCAAGCGCCGCCGAGCTTTTTTCCAAATGCCTGACCGAATTTGCCGCCCAGCAGCCCGATGTGCAGGTTGACGTGGATATTAAAGAAGGCGCCGGTGTGATCCGCGATATCAGCCATAACGCCTATGATATTTATTTCGCCAACCGCTACATGATGCCCGAAAACGATAATATGGAATACGCCGTCACCGGGACGGATCATCTGCATTTGTTCGTACACCGGGACGTCGCCGGAACCATCAATCCGGATGACTGGTCGACGCTGGCCCAATATCACTTTGTATCGGTGCCGGAAACGGATTTCGCCTTGTCTGCGCAGATTAAAAACATTTGTATCAGCCGCGGATTTGTGCCGGATATCATCAATTATTATAACCGTGCCGACACGCTGCTTCTGGCTGTCAACTCCGGCATCGGGATGACGATTCTGCCGCCGGCGCTGAAGTACTTTTATAATTTCCCCAATGTCGTATCCATACCCATTGACGGCAGCGACGCCGTGATCCGGCCCGTTGTGGCGTGGCATAAAAACAGTGATAATCCCGACGCGCTTAAATTTCTGCGCCTGCGCACCCTCAGAGAGTGTATTGACAAAGCGGGACCGGCATAATAGGAAAACGTTATGACCCGATAAAAAACCCGTTTTGACAAATTCTATTGAACTCATCTATAATTAAATCTGCAAATGGACCAAATACTAGAAGAATCATAAATCTTTGAATAAACCTAAATAATGAATTGAAAGGATAATGAACATGGCCAAGAAGAGAAAAATCATTATTACCGTTGCCCAGACGGGCAACTTTCAGGGAAAAGCTGCCAACCCCAATCTGCCCGAGCAGCCTAACGAGATTATCCAGTCCGCGTATGACTGCTACAATGCGGGTGCTTCGATCGTCCATATCCACGCCCGTGACAAGGAAGGCAATTCCTGCAACGACCCGGATGTTTTTGCCGAAATCAACTCCGGCGTACGCGCCAAGTGCCCCCTCATTATCCAGAACTCGACAGCTCCTGCGACGAAACCCGGCAGCGAAGCCGACGACGGCGTGCAGCTGCTGTACAACATGAAGGACCCGTCCTGCCTGCCTGAGATGTGCTCGCTGGACACCTCCCTCATCACGACGGTCTGGGGCGATCTGTCCTTCATCTACAGGTGGGAACGTCCGTGGCTCATCAAACAGGCCAAGAGAATGATGGAACTGGGTATCAAGCCAGAAATCGAGGTCTTCAATCCGTCCAGCATTGAGGACGTTTTCAACGTTCTTGTCCCCGAAGGCGTTATTCCCGAGCCTGTGTCCCTCACGTTCGTCATGGGTATGAACAAAGTCAGCCAGGGCGCCATTTCCTTCAGCCAGCCGAACCTGGATTTCATGCTCAGCCTTTTGCCGAAGGACCGTTATGTGAACTGGTCCACCATGGCCATCGGCTCGCATCAGCTGCAGGGCGTTACGTACGGTTTACTCAAGGGCGGCAATGTCCGCGTCGGTATGGAAGACAACATCTACTATGCCTATGGTGAGCTTGCTCAGTCGAATGCTCAGCTTGTTGAGCGTATGACGCGCATCATCAAGGAACTGGAGATGGATGTGGCCACGCCCGAAGAAGCCAGAGAGATCCTGAAGCTCAAACCACTCAAATAAAACCTAAAGGGGCTGTTGCGAAACGGCGGGAGATTGCGGCAGGCTCAATAAGGCCGCAATGAGCCGGACTGGCTGGAAGCCGTTCCGGCAGGCTCGTTTCGCGGCAACCCCATTAAATTGATATCCCGTCCTTCCGCCGCTGGAATATCGGCGTAAGGGCGGGCTGTCAGCCCCGTACAGGGATTCTTTTATACTATAATTATGTGCGTTTGCGCATGGGGGGTTACTATGAAACTTGACAGTGTAACACATATCGGCATTATCGGTAACGGCATGATCGGCGACAGCCTTTCCGTTTTGACAACGGGCCACGGCTATAAGACGATCTGTCTGGCCCGCAATCCGGACCGGATTCCCGTTTACAAGGAGGCGTATGACCGGTATTTCCGCCAGATGATCGATCAGGGCCTGATGCCGGAAAACCAGCTGGCTATCTGTGAGAAATACCTCAAGTACACGACGGACGTCGCCGAGCTTAAGGACTGTGAGGTTATTTTTGAGTGCGTGTTTGAGGACATCGACCTCAAATATAAAATCTATAGTGATATCGAAGCCAACTGCCCGAAGGTTAAAGTGATCTGCTCGGTCAGCTCATCCTTCGTGCCGGACGTGCTGTCCGCCAAGGCTACAAAATATAAAGACCGCATCATCGTCACCCACCCGTTTAATCCCGCGCACATGGTGCCGTTTTTCGAGCTGTGCGGCGGTGACAACACGGGCGAGGGTGTGCTGCAGTTTGCCAAAGAAATGCTGGAATCTTTAGACCGTAAGCCCGTCATCCTCAAAAAGCCGGCCCCCGGCTTTATCGGCAACCGCCTGCAGTTTGCGCTGTGGCGTGAGGCCCTCAATCTTGTGGAAAGCGGCATTTGCGACCCCAGAGACGTCGACACCTGCCTGAACTACAGCTTCTGCCCGCGCTATACCTCCATCGGTATGTACGAGCATTTCGACAACGGCGATCTGCGGCTGAACATCACAACCTGCAACACCGTCTTCCCGACCCTCAGCAACATCGCCGAGGCCCCGGCGGCTATCACCGACCGGATTGCCCGCGGCGATACGGGCGCGCGCGCCGAGTCCAAAAAAGGTTTTTATGACTGGAACGGCGTTGACATGGACGCCTATCGCGAGCGCGTCAATGCCCCGTACTGGCGCTTTATTAACTGGGATATGCCCAAAGAATAGAAAGGAACACCGATGGTATACGATAACAATAAAGGCGGCGAGTACGCCAAGTATTTTGTACAGGAGCTTCAAGAACCTGCCAACATGGGTACACCCGAGTTCCGACAGCTGTATAATACCTTCGCTAAACGCATCCTCTGGATGGACTCAAATGTCTGTGAAGGCGCCTTTCAGATGAACACGGCCTGGTATTTTGCCGTGCCGGAAAGAGATCCGATTTTTACGGAGCATACGCATGATTATGATGAGCTGATCGGTTTTTACGGCAGCAACCCGGATGATCCTTATGACCTTGGCGGTGTCATAGAGTTTTCCGTCAATGGCGAGGCCCACCGGCTAACCCGATCGACAATGATCTGGCTGCCGGGCGGCAGCGTCCATAACCCGATGCGCATCCTGGAGGTCAATCGCCCGATTTTTCATTTTTCTATCGTGACCAACCCGACGTACGACGGAAACACCACGTACAAATAATCAATTAACACAAGTAACTCGTCCGGTAATCGTTTCAGGCGATTACCGGGCGCTCCAGAAATACCTGTTTATCAGAAAGGGTAGCGAACATGTCAGAGTTTGTATCTGTTGAAGAGGCCGTAAGCCATATTAAGGATAATATGGAGCTGATTGTGGGCGGTTTCAGCACCTACGGCGTTGCGGAGGAGCTTCTGGAGGGGCTTGCCGCCCGTTACGAAGCGACCGGTCACCCCCAGAACCTAACAGCGGTCGCCGGGATTACGCCCGGCGATAAAACCGAGCGCACAGAGCCGCTCAAGGGGCTCAATGTTGGTCTCAACAGGCTCCGGGCCAAGGGCCTTGTCAGTACGGTTAAGGTTGGCCTTTTAAACGATGCGCGCGCGTTTTCGAAAGCCGTTGGCAACAATGAAATCGCCGGGTATCTGCTGCCGATGGGCGTTGTGGTCAATCTGTTCCGGACAACGGCAGGCGGCCGGCCGGGACTTGTTACAAAGGTTGGCCTCGGTACGTACTGCGACCCCCGTCAGGAGGGCTGCGCCGTCAATGAAAAAGCCCGGCAGCAAGGCTCTGTTGTCGAGCTTATGGAGATCGGCGGCGAGGAGTATCTGTTTTACAAGGCGTTTAAGCCTAACGTCTGCTTTATCCGCGCTACCTATGCCGATGAGGACGGAAATCTTTCAATGGCGCATGAGGCTGTTATGGGCCCCGAGCTCGAAATTGCCGTGGCCACGCACAACAACGGCGGCATCGTCATCGCCCAGGTGGAGGAAATCGTCCGCCGGGGGACGCTGCACGCCAAAAACGTGCGGGTACACAGCAAGCTGGTTGACTATATCGTCAAAGCTGAAACAAGAGATCACTGCCGGCAGAATACGGATGAACCCCGGCATTACCGACCGGAACTAACCGGCGATATAAAGACGCTTGACGCCGCGGTTAAGCCGCTGCCGATGAACCTGCGCAAGGTTATTACCCGCCGCGCCGCCATGGAGCTCAAGCCCGGCATTGTTATCAATCTTGGCGTAGGCATGCCGGCCGGTATCGGCAGCGTCGCTGCGGAGGAAGGCTTGGGGACGGGCATGACTATGTCCGTTGAGGCCGGCGCGATGGGCGGTGTCGTCCAGGAAGGCCAGGCTTTCCCCGGTACGGCCAATCCCGAGGCGATTTTCACCCAGACCGATATGATCGATATGATCGACGGCGGCATTCTGGATATGACGTTTCTCGGCGCGGCTGAGATTGACAGCAAGGGCAACGTCAATGTCTCAAAATTTGCCGGACGCAGCAACGGGCCGGGCGGATTTATCAATATCTCCCAGAACGCGAAAAAGGTTATCTTTATGGGGACCTTTACTGTCGGGAAAGGCGATATAGAGCTTACCAAAACGGGCCTGAACATTAAAGAGGACAGCGACCAGATCAAGTTTGTCAAGCAGATACAGCAAATCACGTTTTCCGGTGAGTACGCCGTGAAAAACGGGCAGGAAATCATGTTCATCACGGAGCGCGCCGTGTTCCGCCTGTCGCCGGAAGGGCTGGTGCTTATCGAAATCGCCGAGGGCGTTGACCTGCAAAAGCATATACTCGATAAGATGGAGTTTGCCCCCATCGTCGCCAAGGATTTAAAGCGCATGGATACCCGCTTGTTCTGTGAGGAAAAAATGGGCCTGTGCGCCGACAACAACTAGATAAATAAGATAATCCAACAGTAACACCGTGTCATATCTCATTGCAAAAAATGAATATGACACGGTGCCTTTTTATTGTATAATAGATATATAAGGAAAGTTTTATCCGTTTCAAGGGGGTATTTACATGTATCAATTCAGACCGGCGACCGACCGTATCTGGCATTTGCGCGAACTGATTCGCGACAGGGTGCTGCGGATTGACTCGGAGAGAGCTATGATCTGGACCGAGGCCAGTAAAAAATACGAAAACGTTGTGCCGATCATCAAGAGGCCCTTGATGCTTTACGAGCTGTGCGAAAAAATGACGGTTATCGTAGAGGATTTTGAGCTTATTGTCGGCAATAAAAGCTCCTCGTTTTTCGGCAGCCCACAGTATCCGGAATGGATGGGACAGGGGTGGTTTTTGGAGCCGATTAAAAACGGCGAATGGGCACTCGGCGAGGACGGGCTTTATCAGAATCCCGAGGGCGAGCAGGTTCGGCTGAGCATCAGCCCGGAGGACTACGAGGCCCTTTTGTCCATTCAGGATTACTGGGCGGGCCGGCAGATTACTTCTGTCGCCGATGCCTGGCAGCCGGACGGCTTTGACGAGCTTGAGCGGCTCAACGTCTCCAGCTACGCGGACGGGGGCATGGGCATGACGGTCCTGTCGCCGGGGCATTTGATTGCCGGCTATGATAAGATCATCCAAAAGGGTTATAAGGCCATCCATGACGAGGCGCAGGGCTGGATCGACGCGCATCGCGGCAATTTGATGGGCGACGATGTCGATAAATATATGTTCTATAAATCGGCTGTGATCGTCTGCGACGCGGCAATGCTGCTGGTAAAGCGGTACGCGCAGGCGTGCCTTGAAAAAGCCGCGGTGACCGCGGATCAAAAACGAAAGGCCGAGCTCACAAAGATGGGCGAGGGTCTTGAATGGATATCGGAAAACCCCGCACGCGACTTCTGGGAAGCCGTGCAGGCTATTATGATGTACCAGATCCTAATTAATATCGAAACGCGAATTCCGTCGCCGTCGCTGGGCCGGTTTGACCAGTGGACATGGCCGTATCTCAAAAAGGACCTTGAGGACGGGAAGCTGACGCTGGACGAGGCGCAGGAAATTGTCGACGCGTTTTTCCTGAAGGCGAACTGCTACTATAACGCCGGACCCGACAAGCTTGTCAAAACGACAGGTATCGGCAATACCTATCAGCACACCACCATCGGCGGCGTTGACCCGGAAACAGGCGAGGACGCTACAAACCCTGTTACGTACATGGTGCTTGAAACCGTGGGCCGTTTAAAGCTCCACGATCCGACCATATCCCTGCGTATTAATAAAAACTCGCCCGATCAGCTGTGGTCGTGTGCGCTGGAGACCTCCAAGCTTGTGGGCGGTCTGCCGCTGTTTCAAAACGACGAGGTTATTATCCCGTCGCTGATGGCCGAGCTGGGCTTTGAGCTGAAGGACGCGCGCAATTACGGGATCATCGGCTGCCAGGAGATCGTCGGCTGCGGGTGTGATTTTCCCGCGCCCAACGGCTTGTATCCGCCGCATGCCAGCATCTGGTGGGGATCCGTTTTAAACATGGCTATCAACAACGGAAAAAACCCGTTTAACGGCGAGCAGTCGAGTCTTGAAACCGGCTACCTGTACGAGATGAATTCCATTGACGAGGTTAGGGCCGCCGTAGAGAACATGGGCCGGTATATTATGCGCCTGTTTATTTCGGCCAATAACTACGCTGAGTATATTTCTCCGTATTTTTCAACCCAGCCGGCGCTGTCCATCTCCATGGAAGGCTGCATGGAAAACGGAAAAGACTGCGTTATGGGCGGCTGTAAGTATAATTCCTACGGCGGTACGGCGACGGGCCTTGCCACCCTGGCCGACGCGCTGTCCACCATCAAATACATGTGCTTTGACAAAAAGCTTATTACAACCCGCGAGCTGTATGACGCGTGGATTGCAAATTGGGAGGGGCATGAGCCGCTCCGCCAGCGGATTTTAAACGAAGTGCCGCACTACGGCAACGCCGATCCGTACGTCGACGAGGAGCTCAAATGGTGTGTCGACCTGTACTATAACATCTGCAAAGAAATGTACAGTAAGCGTGCCAAGGTCTATAAGGCCGGGCTTTACGGCGCGTCCGACCATGTCGCGCAGGGCTATCTCACCTGGGCCACGCCCGACGGACGCAAATTCGGCGAGCCAATTGCCGATGCCATGTCGCCGGCGCAGTCACGCGATATTAACGGGCCGACGGCGGTGTTCGTGTCCTCGTGCTGCTTTGACCACCATCACTATCTCGGCGGCATCGCGCTCAACCTTCGGATGCATCCGACGGTTTTAAGCCGGGACGACGGCATTGAAAAGCTCCGCGATATGACGAAGGCGTATTTCGACAACGGCGGTATGGAGGTCCAGTACAACGTCGTCGACACGGAAACGCTTCGGGCCGCCCAGGCCGACCCCGGCAAATATCGGGATCTTGTCGTGCGTATCGCCGGCTACTCGGCCTACTTCGTTGAGCTTGGACACGATTTGCAAAACGATATTATTGCCCGTAACGAAAACAAGCTTTAAAACGACAAAAAAGCCGCGGAAGCGGCTTTTTCGTTAATCTGAAACGCCGCCTTTGCAGGCGGCGTCTTCGTTTATTATATCATTTCAGGTGCCGGCAAAGCCATATAACTCCAGCAGGAAGAATGACATCAGCATCATAAAGCGCACGTGCGGATCGTCCAGATTAATCTGGAGCATTTCCTGTATGCGGTTTATATGGTATGTAACGTTGTTGCGGTGCATATTAAGCGCCTTGGCCGATTCGGTGGCGTTGCGTTCAAAGCACAGATAGACATGGAGCAGCTGCAGGTTGTTGCTCTTATGGCGTTCGTCGTGCTGGTACAGTTTTAAAAGCATCTCGTGATAGTCGCTGTGATACCAGAGCTCGGCGTTGGCATCATTTTCACCCAGCAGACAAAAGACATACTTTTGGCTGAAATAATGGATACGGCTTTCTTTGTCGTCCTGCAGACGGATACTCCGGCTGATGGCGCTGCCGCGCATATGATGGGCGTATTTAAGTGCCAGGGAGGACTGCTGAAAGGTAAACTGCATTTCCTCAAGGCTGGTGAAAAAAAGGCTGACGCCGCAGAGCGCATCGTACTTTTCCAGAAAGGATTCCAGCCCCTGGCTGATCGTGTCCAGCTGATCCTCAATGTCTTTGGCATAAAAGTGGTTGATGGCCACAATGCGCTGCTGATAGCGTATGAATCGAAAACGAGGAAAAAATTCCGAGAACTCGATGAGCATTTTGCCGATTGAGATATTCGGCGCATTGTTGGGGACGATTTGAAACAGGCAGAACTTGCCTGTCAGCGGGATACCGACGTATTGCGCGCGCTCCTCGATGATAGCCTTGTCGGTGATGGTACCCTCTACAAGATCGGTTAAAAACGTGTCGTAGATGTGATTGCACGCGTTTTTTTCTTCCCACGCGCGCTCCATGCAGACCGACAGCACGTCGATCAGGATGTTGAACAGGTCAATCAGGCTTCTCGTCATGGGCGTGCGGTTACAGGTCATGACGACATGGGAAAAGTATGTCCGGCCGAATTTAAAGAGCTTATGATAGACGGGGTATTTGGCAATCTCAAGGCTGTCGTCAATATACGCCTCGTCGGCCATCTCCCACACCTTGAACAGGTCGTATTTCCGGAATATCTGGATCGTTTCCTCCGGGAAATAGCCGTGCGTGCGCAGCGCGACGCAGATCGGATCGTCGCATGGGATGTGCCGGGAATACGCCATCAGCATCAGCGAGGAGTCAGATACAGCTATATAGTTGTCGATTATGGGATAGCACAGATCGATAATTTCCTGAATCGTGGCCTTTTTTATAAGGGCTTCGTGCATCTGCTGTATCCAGCTGATAACTTCAAAAAAGCGGTTCTGGATAAGTGTAAAAAGTGCCGTGACGGTGATATTCTCATTCACGATGATGAGCCCAGACAGGCATTCACCTGTCTCAAAGCCGTCTTTAATCCGGTCGCGCAGACAGATGCAGTAGAGCCCAGGATGACTTTTACACAACGCAATGGCTTTGGAAAGGCCGCCGACATACAGGCAGTCATGCTCAAATTCGCCGGTTTCGTCCGGCAGGGGAAGGCATTTGGAAAAGGATACCGGGTTATCGTCGCCAACGTGCTTTTCAAGGCTGAAAGACTGGAGAACATCTAAAATGATGTTGAGCGAAATCTGCATTTTACCCCTTCCCACCTTACAATAAATCAAAAAAAGTATCTCACAATACATGAAAAAAGTCAAATTTGGCCGGCCGGCAGGATCATATTTTGTGATATGCGAACAAATCGAAGTCGGCAAAAAATACAAAAATATTGTTCATAATTACAAAATCACTAAAAATATTTTGATATTGTCACAGTAAATGGGTATTAACACCAGCTTTTCGCATTAAAACCCACTTATAATCCTGATGCTATTTTCGATGTGACCATCAATTTTCAAATTACTTGTCACTATTGCCAAAGACTTCGATCTGGTGACATGGTATATTAGCTATATCGCACACTGTTCTTTTCTTGATTTTCTCCTTTCATAATCATCGGCACACATGGCTTCATGTGTGCCGATGATTAAAAAAGGAACCAGCCGGCGCCGGCCCCTACAGCAGGATGCTATCCGAAGTGCGACGGCAACGTGATTGTATAGCTTTGTAATGGAAAGGAGAATGCCCGCGATATTTTGAAGTTTAGTATTTTAGATGGAAAGGCAATTAAAAAAAGGGAGGTACATATCTATGTTGAGAAAATCACTACCTAAAGCAACCTTTGCCCTGCTGCTGGCGCTTATGCTGGTGTTTAGCCTGTTTGCCGGTTGTGCAGAAAAAACCGATTCCGGATCCGATACATCGGACAGCGGCGCGCCGTCGGCGTCGGCTGCGGAGAATACGTCCCCGGAGACAGCTGAGCAGAATGATCCGGATAAGCCGGATAAGGAAAAAATCCTCATTGGCGCCGTTCGATCACAGACCGGTGTTTACGCACTGTTCGATCAGGTGGCGTTCGGGCCCTGCTACAGGATGTGGGTTGACGAGGTTAATGCCGACGGCGGTATTTATGTTGAGGAATATGGAAAAAAACTGCCCGTCGAACTCAAAGTCTATGATGACACGTCGGATATGGGGACAATGACGCAGCTTTATCAGAAGCTTATCCTTGAAGATGAGGTCGATTTCCTCCTTCCGCCGGTCAGCACGGCGTTCCTCACCGCGGCTGTTCCGATCGCAGCGCAGTATGGCTATCTCATGATCGGCGCCGAAGGCGGCAGCACGACACTCAGAGAAACGCTCGTCAAGTATCCGAATTTCTTTTCGGTGCTTAACTACTCGGAGCAGCAGGTGCCCGCGCAGGTTGAACTTTTCAATGATTTAGGCGTTGAAAGCGTCTTTATCGTATTTATTCAGGATACGCACGGCATCGAGTACTCCGGCGCGGCAAGCCCCGCGTTCGCGGCGGCCGGTATCGATGTCGTCGGGCTCAAGAGCGTCCCGCCCGATATCGCCGATATGACGCCGATTATTAACGAGGCGAAAGCCTCCGGGGCCGACGCGTTTGTCATGTATGTTTATCCGGATCAGTCTTTCCCGGCTATCGGTATCGCCAAAGCGGTCGGTTATAATCCGGATGTCTTCCTGATCGGTTCCGGCGGCAGCTTTGATTCGATCCAGTTGGCCTGCGGCGGCGCCGAAGGCGTTGAAGGCATCATGTGGGAAGGCGCGTGGAATGCCAAGAGTTCTCCAGAAGCCGCAGAATTTACTGAAAAGATCCAGGCATTCTATGCCGACGATCCGAGCTTCGGTATGGACTGGTGGGGTCACCTTCCGTATTATGCCAGCTTGCAGATCCTGCAGGAGGCCATTGAGAAGACCGGTACGTTAGACAATACTGCAATCGCCGATTACATAAAGGAAAACCATTTCACCACCGTTATGGGCGATACGTGGTTTGAAAACCAGGAGCTGGCGCTTGAGTGCTATCAAGGTCAGGTCGGCCAGTGGCAGAACGGTATTCCCGAAGTCGTCGATGTCGGTGACAACAGAACGGCCGATCCGATCTACCCGAAACCGGAATGGGCGTCCGCGAGCTGACAGGCTTTACGGTTTCGGTATTCTCAGGTAAATTTAGCGACATCTAAATTTCGTTAAAATATTAAAGTGCAGGCTGTCTAAGGGTGACAACTAGAGGTCTAAACCTTAGATGGCCTGCCGTTTGTAAAACCTGTTTTCGATTTCCACTAGATAGGAGCTTAAACAATGACTACCGTATTAAATGTGATCATCGGCGGTTTGATCATGGGCGGCATCTATGCACTGATATCTATGGGACTCAGCCTGCAGTACGGCGTTGCCAAGATCCTGAACGTCTCGCACGGTGAATTTATCATGGTGGCGGCTTTTCTCACATGGGGATTGACCGTGGCGGGGATCCATCCGCTATTGGCCCTCATCATATGTTGTCCGCTGACTTTTCTGATCGGCTTTATCCTGCATATCACGATTTACAGATGGCTGAAGTTATTTTCCCCGTCGTCCGCCGGATTTGAGAGTAATGCCATGTTGGTGTCCTTCGGCCTGATGTTTATTTTATCGAACACCGGCATGAAAATTTGGGGCAATAACCTCAGAGGGTACGATTTTTTGCTCAATCCTGTAAATATTGCCGGAACGACGACGCCCGCCAACCGGCTTTTCGTCCTCGTTATATCTTTGGCGGTCAGCGTGCTGTTTTATATTTTCCTGTCCCGTTCGCGGACGGGCAAGTCCATCCGGGCGGCCAGCCAGGACGCCACGGCGGCCAGCATGATGGGTGTGAAAATCAATAAAATTATGGCGGTTTGCTTCGGCATCGGCGCAATTCTAGCGGGTATTGCCGGATCCCTGATCAGCATGTACAATCAGGTCAGCGTGACGATGGGCATGCAATATACTGTCATCGCCCTGATCGTCGTTGTTCTGGGCGGCATGGGCAGCATACCCGGCAGCATGATCGGCGGTATGATTTTGGGGATGGTCGGAAGTATTGTCAGCTACATAGACCCAAGCTTATCGATGGTGGCGTACTATGTAATCATTCTGGTTTTACTGCTTGTGAGACCAAAAGGATTATTGGGGAGGTAAAGATATGGATTTGGTTAAATCAGGAAGCGGCATGACTACGAAGAAAATTGTTCCTCCCGCCATCTTCATTGCGTTGCTGGCTGCGCTTGGATTCGGCCCGTTATATTTTCCCGCGTATTACGTCGTTTTGTTTACCACGGCAATCATGTATGTTGTATTATCTGTCAGCTGGAACATTTTTTCAGGCCCCACAGGCTACACGTCTCTGGCAACGGCCGCGTTCTACGGCGTTGGAGTATACGCAGCCGCGGCATTCGGCAACAATTTGCCGCTGCCCTTACTCATGTTGGTCGGCGGTGCGGCCAGTTTCGTTCTGGCGGTGATCATTGGCTCAATCACGCTGAGGCTGCGCGGCGTATACTTCACTATTTTTACGTTTGGCCTGGTTGCACTCTTAAGCAGCCTTGTCTTGTGGTATGAAATCAAGTATAACGGCACGCGCGGACGAACGGTTGTGTTAGTTGACCCCGTAACGGTGTTTTACTGTATGTTTGCCGCTATGATCATTGTGCTTCTGGTCGCATTATTCATTAAGCGCTCCAGATTCGGCATGGCGCTCGTCAGTATCGGAGAATGTGAGGATGCCGCGGCTCACATTGGCGTTAACACAACGCTCGTTAAGGTGCTTGCCTTTGCGATAACCTCTTTTTTTATGGGGGCTGTAGGTGCGGCCAGGGCGACGACGATGATTTATATTGACCCGCCGATTGCATTCAACGTTTTAATGTCGTTTATGCCCGTGCTGATGGTTATTTTTGGAGGGGCAAACAGCTTTATCGGCCCGGTTATCGGCGCTGTGATATTTACGGTGCTTCAGGAAAAACTGATTACACAATATCCGCAATGGTATATGATCGCATTCGGGGCCATCATGATTCTGGCGATCCTGTTCCTGCCGAACGGCCTTGTGGGACTCCCGAAGCAGATTCGCAACGCTCGGAAGAAGGGGGCAAAAGAAAATGCGAATTCTTGAGGCCGTCGGCCTGAACAAATCATTCGGAGGTCTTACCGCCGTTTCACAGGTCGACTTTTTTGTAGAAAAGGGAGAAATCCTGGGATTGATCGGCCCGAACGGCGCCGGGAAAACCACGCTGTTCAATCTGCTTTCGGGTGCCATCCAGATGGATTCGGGCACCGTCACTTTTAACGGACAAAAAATCAGCGGCATGAAACCTAATCGGATCTGTCATCTCGGTATCGGCCGCTCATTCCAGACCGCAAAGAATTTTGCCGGGATGCCGGTACGCCAGAATGTGCTGATGGGCGCGCTGTTTGGCACAAAAGGACAAACCGCGTCGCAGGGGTCACAGACTGTGGATGAGGTCCTCGATTTCGTCGGACTGACCGGGCAGCGCGACAAGATGGTTCCGGATATCCCACTGGCACACCAGAAACGTCTGGAGGTTGCCCGCGCGCTGGCAACAAAGCCGACGCTCCTGCTGCTGGATGAGATGATGGCCGGACTTAATCCGTCCGAAGTGTCCGAAGCGATGGAGCTTGTAACGAAGATCCGTGATACCGGGATCACTGTTATTATGATTGAGCATGTTATGAAGGCGATTATGAACATATGTGACCGCATTGTCGTGCTGCACCACGGCGCGAAGATCGCTGAGGGCACGCCGGACGAGATTGCTTCCAGCAAGACGGTTATCGAAGTCTACTTAGGGGGGTGTTGACATGTCCATGCTTGAAGTTGAAAAAATCAATGTTTTTTATGGTAACGTTCAGGCGTTGTGGGATGTCTCTCTTAGGGTGGAGGAAGCCGAGATTGTCGCGCTGCTCGGCGCCAACGGCGCGGGTAAGACAACGCTCCTCAATACGATTACGGGCCTGGTAAAGCCGCAGTCCGGGCACGTCAGCTTTATGGGCCAATCGCTGGACGGTATGCCCAGCCACGCAATTATGGAAAAGGGTATCGCGTATCTGCCGGAGGGCGGGCGATTGTTTCCGGATATGTCCATCAAGGAAAACCTGGAAATGGGCGTTTACCCCAAAGGCATGTGGAATACGCGCAAAGATGCGATGGAACGTGTTTTCGAATTATTTCCTAAGCTTAAGGAACGGCAAAAGCAGATGGCTTCAACGCTCAGCGGCGGCGAGAAGCAGATGCTCGCCATGGCGCGGGGCCTGATGTCTAACCCCAAGCTGTGCTTATTCGATGAGCTGTCGTACGGCCTGGCGCCGATTATCGTGCTGGAAGTATTCAACATTGTTAAAATGCTGCGCGACCAGGGCATCACGGTTTTGCTTGTTGAGCAGAACGTACATCAGACGATGGAGATTGCCGACCGGGCTTACGTGCTTGAAAACGGCGTGCTCGCGCTGGAAGGTCCCTGCTGCGACCTGAAGGAAAACGACTACGTTAAAAAAGCATACCTGGGGCTTTAGGATAAAGCCCGGAAGACGTTCGGACAAAGAAGTGCCGCGGAAATATCCGCGGCACTCAGCTTGTCAAAAAAGTCTTTTGTCCTTCTTTTGTGTGTCCAATCGCCGTGCGATTTAATTTTCGTCGATGACGGCGAGTTGTCTGGTCTCATCGGCGAAAATTGTTTGATTTCAATGCTTTAAGGCATTCACTTCCGAAAAGCATTACTTTGCGAGCGCCTCAGCGTGAGAACTCTTTATTTGTCTAAAAAGCCGCGAATGCGGCTTTTTAGACAGTCTGAAGTGCCACGGAAATATCCGCGGCACTTTTGTACAGGTGTTTACTTGTTATAAAAGCTCCTGCCGTATTCTTCATACGCCTCGGTGAGCCAACGTTTCCGGTTTTCCGTTGAGGTATCCCCGGCCGGACCGTAGGTGCTGCCCCAGAAGCAGAAACCGCCGCCGGGCGCGAACCGGTCGATCGTCTCCTTGGCGGCTGTGCGGATCATCTCTTGCGTCGCCGACGGCCAGTTGACGGGGCCTGCGGAATCCCAGCAGCCGCATAGGCCCATTTTATTGCCGTACTTTTTCTTAATGCCATCCAGATCGTTCATGACCTGGGCGGGATTCCAGGCATTGATGCCGATTTCGAGCCAGTCGTCAATCTGGTCCTCGCAGCGGCCGCAGTTATGGTACATAATCGGCAGCCCCGCATCAATGGCGGGCTTATTTTGCGCGTAATGAAAGGGCTTGATCATTTCCCGGTACATATCGAGGGAGATAAATGGGTTTAGCGCCGTTGCCGTGTCGTCAACCAGCTCGATGATGTCGGGCTTGTAATACTCTATGAATTTTTTAACGATAGGAACGTAGAAATCCGCCAGATACTGAAACAGGGCCATGACCTCTTCCGGGTCCTCGTGCATGGCGCACAGGCCTTCCGAAAAGCCCATAAACGCCATGAGCTGCTGGAAGTAACCCAGATGGAAATTTCCTACGACGGCGGTGGTTTCCCGGTCTATGTGGGCTAAGTCCTTTTTGGCCATCTCTTCCCAGTTGATGTGGGAGATGTCGGGTGCCTTGACATAGTCACGCCACTTGCTGATATCATCGAACATAAACTGATTCGGTACGGGCAGTGTGGCCCCGGCCGTCTCCTCCGTGGCCGTATATTCCACGCCCCAGATATCAAAGCCGCCCTCCAGTGTCCGCCGTTCGTTTAAAAAACCGGGCGTTGCCGGCATTACGGCCGGCGGATATTTGCTGTAAGGATCCTTTGCCATGCCGTATCGCGGGACCCACATGGGCTGCTCGCCGCGCATATACATCATAATGTTTTCTTTTTCAGTAATCTGTTTCACTTGATAGCCCCTTCACACATTTTTTATCTCATCTTATCTAATATGGCCGCTAAAAAGCAATAGCCAAAACGTGATTATTTCTGCACTCGCAGTCTCAAAAAAGTGAAGCCGGGTATCGGGAATGGACGTAAATACCGTTTTAAGCGCCAAATTGTTGCTCAATGGCTTGGATCTCATCGTACAGCATCTGGTTAACGGGGCAGGACAGGCCGTGTTTTTTACTGAGCGATAATACCGTCCCTGAAAACAGGCCGACTTCCGTCGGACGCCCGGCTTCAACGTCCTGCTGCATGGAGGTCTTGCCGTCCGGGCTGAGCCCGTCGATGACGGCCAGCCAATAGTCGATATCAGCTTCAGTGAGGTTAACGCCCTCTTTTTGAGATATGGCGGCTGTCTCACGCATCGCCGCAATCATCGTGTCCCGGTATGCGCCGCCCGGCTGGATACCCCGGTAATCACAGCGGTAGACGGCGGTTGTCTGATTGGCGCCGACATTGATCATGAATTTACTCCACAGTCTTTTGGGCATGTCCTCAACGACCTCGTGGGGAATGTCCGTCTCGTTAAAAAAACGTTTGACAGCCCGGAGCTTTTCGGACGCTGAGCCCGTGTGTGTGTCGCCGATACTCAGCTGACCCGCGTTATGATACGTCAGGCTGTTTTTGACCTTAACGGCGTCCATTCCCTGCGCCACGCAGAGCAGCACCTTATCCATGCCGTACGCGCGGCCGATCAGCTTCTCGCTGATAATCCCGTTGAGCAGCGAAAGGATGACCGTGTCGGGGCCGATGTGTCCACGGACGGCTTCAATAGCGTCGTCCAGCCCGTTCATTTTTACGGCGATGATAACGAGGTCGGCCGGCTCGCAGGCTTCGTCCGGAGCGATATACGTTAATTGGCAGCGCTGTCCGTTGCAGTAAATACCGTCGCGCTCATACAGGGTGATCCGTTCACGGGCGGCCACGATCCGGAGCATTCCCGGTGCCATGCTTTCCGATAACTTCTGGGCAAACAGGATGCCCAGCGCGCCAAGGCCAATAAGTGATACTGTTTTAATTTCCATTTAATACTCTTTCGTTTTGTTAACTGTTAGTTCATTATTGAAAGATTTTGTCATTCTGGCTTATCCGTTTGTTACTTATTGAAGCGAATATATCCGGTGGGGCGTATCAAGCCTCGGCGGCTTTTTTAAGCTGCGCGTAAATTTCCGGCGCGGCCCGTTCCATGTTAAGCGGCTTGAGTGCAGCGTCCGTAAAAGCGTGCATTGTTTCGCCGGTCGCCAAAAGCTCGCCGTTTTTGGCCGCAAATACGTCGTACGATAAGATCAGGCGGACGCGCGACAGGCTTTTCAGCCTTGTGACGACCACGATTTCATCCTCGTACCGCGCCGGGTGCTTGAACCGGCAGGTGATTTCGTACAGCGGCAGCAGGACGCCGGCTGCTTCCATTTCGGAATAGGAGATACCCGTCTGCTTGATAAAATCCGTCCGTCCGGCTTCAAACCAGACGGGATAATTGGAGTGATGGACGATACCCATCTTGTCCGTCTCAGCGTATCGGACAATCAGTTTTGTTTCGGTATTCATAATGCCTCCTTGCGCTGCAGGGCGCATCTATCATTTTACCGTTAAATGCGCCGCTTTTCAATGGTTATCGTGAGACGGGCAAAATAAAAAAGGCCCTATTCAAGGGCCTTTCAGAATGGATGTTATATACTTGTCACACGATACGCCGAGCGCCGAACCATACGCGTGCATAGTAAGAACTGGACAGGCTGCTGATGATCACACCGGTTCTTGAGGTGGAGGCATGGACGAATTGATCGCCGCCGATATAAAGTCCGACGTGCGTGACAGAGTAACCGTTTGAAGAGAAAAACAACAGGTCGCCCGGCTGCAACGCATCCTTTGAGACGGAAGTGCCGTTGTATTTATATTGCAGGGAGGCTCTTCTGGACAGCTGGTATCCGAACTTGCCGTAGACATAATAGGTTAATCCCGAGCAGTCGAAACCGATAGACGGAGAGCTGGCACCGTAGACATAATGATAGCCGACAAACTGCGTGGCATATTCGGCAATCTCATCACCAAGCGACAGCGCGGCATCGGCTGGAACAGACGCGGCATCAGACGTGATATCCATAAAATCGGAACGGATATAGCCTGTCTTGCCCGCGTATGTAGCCTTGTACCAGCCGTTGTTGATCCCGACAACATGCATAACGGTCCCCTCGCCATATGTCCCGACGGCGCTTGCGTCGGTCGATGGTTCGGTTCTCATGCATACATCGTTTCCAATCAGCGTTCCCCCGGCTTCAAAATCCTCAGCCGGGACAAGCTCGGACATGTACATTGCGGCCACATACCCGTCGACGCCGTTGTGATTGATATGATACCAGGAGTCATCCGGGATATCCAATACGACGACGACGTCGTCCTCGTTCAGTGTTGCTGTTACCGGGGCTGCCGTATCCGGTTCAGTCCGGATGTTGAGCGCCGTGATGGACACAGCGGAAGCGCCGCAGACTGCCGGCGCTGCGGTTACGTTGAAATAAACGACAGAAGACAACAGCGAAAGCGCTATGATCATGACGGAAAGCCTCTTTAAGTGTATCAAAGCTTTCACCCCCATATTTCAATGATATGCACGACCCATTAAAAGGTTTAACCAATTGTAACCGCTGTGTAACCATTTTGTCAACTGTTGTTATTAAAAAATATATTCGGCGTATGTTTTCAACATGACAAAATGTGTGAAAAAGCCTGTAAAATAAGGGACTTGCCAGCTTGTCACCCTCTCTCAAAAAAATATAACTCCTTACAGGCTTATGGCCTAAAAAATAGTTTTTCTTGCAACCTTAAGGGGCGTGAGAGTATAGTATAGTAGATTGAAAGGATGACGAATATGTATGACACGATACTGGGGGCGATCGGGCACACGCCGCTCGTAAAAATAAACAGGCTCAACCCGAAACCGGAAATACCGCTGTACGCCAAGCTGGAGGGTTTTAATCCTACCGGCAGCATTAAGGACCGAATTGCACTAAAGATGATTGAGCAGGCCGAAGAGGACGGCGCGCTTAAAAAGGGCAAGACGATCATCGAGCCGACGTCGGGCAATACGGGGATCGGTTTGGCAATGATCGGGGCTGTAAAGGGCTATAACGTGGAAATCGTTATGAGCGAGGCCGTATCCGTCGAGCGCCGTAAGATGATTGAGGCGTTTGGGGGACATATTATCCTGACGGATCCGAAGGAAGGTACGGACGGGGCGATCCGCAAGGCGCACCAGCTCGTCCGTGATAATCCGGATAAGTACTTCATGCCCAATCAGTTTTCAAATGAATACAACAAGCTGGCCCATTACCATACGACGGCCAACGAGATCTGGGAGGATACAGACGGCCGCGTGACCCATGTCGTCTCGGCTATCGGCACCTCCGGGACGATTATGGGTGTCGGTATGGGGCTTAAAAGCAAAAATCCGGCGATACGCATCGTTGAGGCGCAGCCGGTCCGCAATCATTACATCCAGGGGCTCAAGAATATGCAGGAGGCCATCGTGCCGGAAATCTACGACCCGACAAAAATAGACGCAACGGTCATGATCGAATCGGAAGAGGCGTTTGACATGGCCCGGCAGATCGTCCATCAGGAGGGGATTTTTGTCGGGATGTCGAGCGGAGCGGCCATGCTCGCGGCACTCGAGACGATCCGTGAGATCGACAAGGGCTTCGTCGTCGTCCTGTTTGCCGACCGGGGTGAAAAGTACCTGAGCACGAACCTCTTCAACGGCGCCTGACCGATAAAAAAGACAAGGTGGTTCGAGGAGAAAACGATAAATTTAAGTGACGAAAGGCGGGAGCATTTTTAGATGCTCCCGCCTCTGATTCATTTTAAATCTTGTGGCTGCGTAAATAGCGCTCCAATCCTGTATTTGCTGCGCGTCTCGATGGAACATCTGTAAAAATAACAGAAATGGACTGCTCTAACAAGCAAGACTCGAGGTCTAACTAATGTTTTCAAAATGCTTTGCGCAGTCTGGCTATGTTGTTATTGAAAAGCGAGTAATTGAAGTTGAGTTTCGCATTTTCTGTGGCCTTGGTTACATTGTTTTCATTCTGGACAAAAGCTTTACGTCCTTCCGTTTCTAATTGCGCTCTAGTCTCGACTGAAGATGAACGTAAGAAATCAAATAATGCATCCACATACTCTTCCCACTCATCTTTACTAAGACCCATTGTGCTGCTTAGGCCATGCGCTTTACAGTAAGAACGTGTAAATGCTTCGGTAGCATAGTCCGGGGGCAGTATTTTATCGCCTGTCTTCACCGAACCTTCTCTGACCCATTCTCCGGGCTCTATTTCCGTGTATCCTTTGTCCGTGTAGACATCTTCCTCATAGATATCATTGATGGCCGACATAAACGCTTTGGCTTCGCTGGGGTCATCCAAATACTTGTCGGCGATGTACTGCGCGCATTTTAATGCCGACTCCCGGTTTTCGGCCCGTTCCGTTACGCGTGCGTCGCTGTTCGTGATAGTTTGCCGGAGCATGTTGGACAGTTCGTTTGTAACGACCGACGAATTGATCGCCTTTCCATCCAGAAGGTTATTGATTGTACTTTCAGGCGTATTATCCCCAAAACAGTATATCATCGTGCGCATCTGATCTTCATAGGTAAAGGGGTCTGTCGGCCGAGACATGATTTCAATCGCTTCCTGCTGTAGCTTTTCGACGTTTTCTGCGCTGAAATCATCTTCATTGATGTTCAGAGAACCGTCGTTATCCTCTTTGGATTTAAATTCGAGCGTATCAAAAGCAGATTGCTTTGCACGTTCGCTTATATCCAAAATATCGGCAGGTGCGGCTGCACTATTGTCCACAGGAACGTCAGGATTGGCTATAATATTTGATAGCCCGCCGCTTTCCCGCATCGCATCGATGGACACATTTGATTTTATCCCATGTATCATCATATCAATATCTCCAATTCCGCTGCTTAAGGCGCATATATGGTAAATCTAATTGGGCTAAAAAAGCATCCATAATAATTTATCGTATTTTTGGTGGGAAAATTTAGTTATTCATATGTGCTGGACGCGTACGGTCAAGTGGATAAGCCGTACTATCGATCCTGTTCGGCACCTCTCGTGGAGATAAAAAAAGGCATTACCCGTAGATAGTGCCTTTTTCTGCGTATTTTGTTTTGTCGTACTTGCTCTGAAACGAGATAGTACCTGTTACTTTTTTTCTTGCGTTTCCGCATTAACCAAAAGTATCCTAAGAGTCTTTTTATAGCCGCTGTTGAATTACTGCCATAGTCTTGGGCAGGCCGTTGCTGTAGAACCTACAGATTTCCCCGGCAGTTAGTAAATCACGACCGTTGTGTCAACCGGCACGGTGTTGAACATATACGCCACGTCTTCGTCGTACATACGGATGCAGCCATGGCTGACGGGGAAGCCGATACGCGGATCCATGATAGTCGTCGTGTTGGGATAATAGAGCCTTGAATGGAAAGCGTACGCACTGGAATAGAAGTTAACGAGCGGCTCAACTGTATAAGCCGATGTTGTCCATCCGACAGATCTTTTCGTCAAAATCGTGAACACACCAGTCGGTGTGGCGTGGCCGGAGGCGCCGGTACCCACGATAAACGTCTTTTCCAGCTTCCAGTTGCCATCGGTACCTGTAAAGACATTGACCCGCTGGTAAGCGATACTTACCCATACGAGGTAGTCCGTTTTGCTCGTGTAGTCTTTAAGGTTGACCCATTCCTCTTTTAAAATGCTGTCATAATCGTTGGATTCGGCCCAGGCCAGCGTATAATCGCCCTTGTATCCGGTTGTCACGAGCGACAGGACCTCCTGCGCGCTGAATTTATTACGGCTTTCCAGCGTCAGGCTCTTTTCAGTGCGGACCTCCTGATACACGCCGTCGGACGTGCTGTAGCTGAGCATGAACGTCAGCGTGACCGAAACGGGAACCTCATCACGAAAGGCTGTCGCGTCGAAGCTGAGCGCGGCGGCGCGCTGCTCGCCCAGATTGAGCTGTTCACTTGATACGAGCGTATCGCCTATATACCAGCGGCCTGTACAGACAATGTCCGTATCCGGCGTGTCGACCGCGATCGAGGCTTGAAGTTGTTCATAGGCTGTCACGCTGTCCGGCGCGGACAGACTGAGCGTCACACTGTTTAAGCCGAAGCTCTCGTTAACGGTCAGGTCCGGCGCGTTTACCTTTATAACGCTGTCTCCGGCATTATCCGTCAGACTGTCTACGGTGCCGGTGCCGCTCAGTACGTTGCCGGGTCCGTACAGGTCGCCTTTTTCACAGGTACCATTCATGGTTATCGTGTTGCTGCCGGCGCCGGGCAGTGTTTTAATGCTGCCCACCGAGACGCCTGAGTTAATGAGAATCCGGTTGCCGCTGCCACTGACCACAAGATTCTTGACAGAGGTGTTGACGATGACCTCCCGGTCGCTGCCGGTGATTTCAATATTGCCGATCTGGCCGTCCAGAGAGAGCTTTCCGCTTCCCGTCCCGATAACAGCCGTATCAATGTGGTTTGTGGTGTTGGCGAGGAAGTTGAGATCGCCGCTTCCGGCGGCAAATACCAGCCGACCGATATCCGTGTTATCAAGTTCCAGAGAGGACAGGAACGCGCTTCGGATAACGACAGCCGGCGCTTGGACATTCTGCAGCCGAATATCATGGGACGAACAGTCAAAATACAAGCTGCTGCTGAAAACAGTGTTGTCGAGCGCGGCATTATCCGGGACGATGAGGCCGCCGTTGAGTACGGATATACCGTCTCTTTGTTCGTAAACATCGGCGATTTTATACAGCGCCGTTACGAATTCCGCGCGCGTTATCGGGTTATTTATATGTAGGGCATCCCCGTAGCCCTCGATATAACCGGCGCTTGCCAGTGCCGCCACGGCCGGGCGGTACGCGCCGGTGAGCTCGCCGCCGTCGGTAAAGCCGTTTAAGATAGCTGTATCCTGTGCGGCGTCCGTCAGCTGAAAGGCCTCCGAAAGGCTAAGGAAAGCGTCAAGCCGGCGAACGGGCTCGTCAAGATCAAGGCGGTCGTTTTTCGGTGCGATGATGCCCATCGCAACAGCTTTTGCCGCCGCTTCATAATACCAGGCACTCTTGCCGATACCGGACACGTTCGACAGGTCGGCTTGTTCTTCAGCGGAGAACAAGCGGGTGAGAATAGAGATCATTTCAGCGCCCGTGATAATATCGTCGGGACTGAGTTTGCCGTTGCTGCCCTCAAGCAGTCCTTCATTGACGGCCTTTGTCAGCGTTTCTTCGGCCCAATGCCCTGAAACATCGGTATAGCCGGCGGCGGCTGCCGTCGTGCCGACGGCAAGGAAGAGTATGGCTGCCACCAGAAGAACGGTGACAAGACGTGTAATAAAATGCTTCATACGACACTCCCAAACTTGGTTTTACATTCCATGATGCTAAGTATAGAATACAAGGCAAAATTCGAGAATTTTGATGTATTATGCCACTGCCGGCCAATTCAATCGATCATTTTCCATTGTAATTTCTGTCATTGAATTTTATGAAAGGACTGCCGGACATTAAGAGCGCCGGCTCAAACCACTTCAAAAACGTCCGCAAAAAATCGGCAGAGGCAGACAGGCCATACAAAAAGCGCCGCTACGCTCTTGTACGGCTTGTCCCCATCATCTATATCGTGATGTAATTTGATTTTCTTGATATTTGAGTCATTGCCAGATATTATTTTGGGACCGGAATTTTAGGTGTATGGCCCGACGGCGCCGGCAGGACGGCGGCCGGCCATGATGTCAGACGAAACGGACCGTTTCGTCCAGAGATTTTCTCTGCGCGTGCCACGGCGCCGGTTCAGCGTCGTCGGCGGCATAACCGAGCGGCATCAGGCTGGACGGTACGAGGTTGCCGGGCAGCTCAAACTCCTTAGCGATGGCGTCTGCATCAAAAACGCATACCCATACGGAGCCTAAGCCGAGCTCCTCGGCCTGGAGCATCATATGTGTCATGACGATACTCGCGTCGATATCGCCGTGGTCCTTGCCGTCTTTTCTTTTCCAGCTGACGTCCTTGTCGTAGCAAATCAAAATCGCCGCCGGCGCACCGTAGACGCATGGCGAGCAGCGGCCCAGCTTTTCCAGCGCCTCGGCGCTTTGAATGACGAGGATCTGCTGCGGCTGATAATTTTTGGCGGTCGGCGCGACACGGCCGGCGTTTAATATCTGCTCGAGCTTTTCTTTTTCGATGGGCTTATCGCTGAATTTACGGACAGAATACCGTTTTTCAGCTAATTTAAAAAATTCCATGACAGTTCTCCTTTGATGTTCATAGTTGCTGCGGCTATTCGGCAGCAATCTTAATCCTGCTCGATAAAATAAGGTTTAAAAGCGCGATGCCGGATGCGGCCAGAAAAACGTATTTGTAGCCGCCCGGCCCGAACGCTTCCCATAAAAGGCCGCCGAAAACAGGAACCAGCATGGAGGCGATATGTTGCAGGCTCGTACCGGTCGACAGCGTCGGCGTAACGTCCTCCAGTTCGACGGCGATTTTTCTCACATAGGTGGACCGCGCCATCTCAACGGCGCTCATGGAGTTGTCAATGACGTAGCAGGCGGCGATGATAACAACGGCGACGCTCGCTGTAAAAATATCGGCGGAGAAGGCGTAGCCCAAACAAATCGCTAGTAACAAGACGGCCTCCAGAGTCAGGACAAACCGTTCGCCCTTGATATCGATGGCTTTGCCGATAATTTTCCGGGTGCCGATACTGACAACAGCCACAACCATGCCCAAAATGGCGAAAGTCTGCGGCTGAAGGCCGAAAACCTTGATGAGGACCCAAGGGGCAAAGGTCAGAAAAATCTGGTTCCGTGCACCGCTGACGACGCAGAGCACATAGTAAAGCGTATACTGTTTTCGGAATAAAAATTTTATTTTACGGACGGTGGGCTTTCCGCTTTTCATCAAGCTGAGCATAAATGCGGCAATGACATAAAAGCAGGCGGCAACAACAAAAGCGACCTTATAGGACAGGTTCAGATAATTAAAGCCGAGGAAGACAAAAAGAAAGGCTATAATCGTCCCTGTCAGGCTGTAGCCGCTGATTCTGCCCAGCCGGGCGCCATATTCCTCCCGCTTGGAAAGCGTCATGCCGATGGATGGCGTTATAGGATATATCATATGCGTACCGAGGCTAAATACCATCATCCAGATAATCATGATGGCGTAGATGGGCGATAACAGGCCCAGCCCCAGCATACCAAGTCCGGCGGCGAGCATGCCCAACATGGCGATCCGGACATCCCCAAGGAAATTAAGCAGGGCGAGGATTACCATGATTAAAAGCCCCGGTCCTTCCCGGAACAGTTCGAGAGAGCCTCTTGAGCTCTCAGCCAGATGATAGACATCGCTGAGGTAATTGTTGAAAATCGATGTGTTGATGCCGGTGCCTATGCCGGCGAAAAGGCCCGCTATGAGAAACAGGTGAAAGTCTTTTTCAGCGCTAAAATTAGACGCAAAGCGCTGCAACAGACCGCTTTTTTGAGTGGGCGGTTTGTCCGGGGCTTCCATTTCATTCATGCATTTGGCCTTTCTCTGGTATCAGCTAAATTTTGTCATGATTATATCACACCGATAAAAAACCTACAACGTATAACTGTACTGTTGTGCCCGGCGGCGTTCCGTCATCCGGCGGCGTAATACGTATAGTAGTAGTCCATCGCTTCCGACAAATTACTGCCGGTATAATCGAATGCCCTGTAACCGGCCGGGGTATACGCCGCGTAATAAACAGTGCCGTCGCCTAAAGAGGACGTCTCAAAATACAGTGCGTAATCTGCGCCCTCGAACTGGTAGATAACCGTGTACGTCGTCTCGTCGTACTTTGTAACGGTAATTGACTGGCTGGGCTCGGAGCGGCCTGTCTCCACCGTGCCGACCGTCAGGGCTTTCTCACCGCCGCTGCCGGTAAAGATGAAATATTCCACCTCACCCTCGGCGTTATAGCACATCCAAACGCCTCGCATTGAATTCCAGAACTGCTCGCTGTCCGCATTGTCCCCGCTATGGTCGGCAGCGGCATCGGCTGCAGATGTGTCGATCATTTCCGTCTGAACAGCCGAGACGCTCACATCGTAATCGGTAACAATAAGCGTGATATCAATACCGACGGACGCGGTGTGATAGTCGCCGTATGCGCCGTACCGATGATTGAAGTAGCCCATAATGTTGACAGAGGCTGCGTTTTCAGGGACAACGGCTGTTATCGTGTCGCCGATGGTGTGCGCCTTCCCGTCCGCAGGCGACGCCTGCTCAATGGGTGAGCCGATTATATGGCCGTCCTTGTCGTAGAACCGGAGCGTCGTCGTCAGGCGGTTTTCGAGAATATTGTATTCAATGCTGTCGTGCTCCCGGTCACGCGCGCTGGCAATCATCTGCAGGCCGACGGTTTCTCCGGCGGTGCAGTAGCCGTTATTCATATACGTAAACGTTTCGTTGACGTTGTTGGATATATCCGGCTCGATGAGACGTCCGCCGATGATGTTAAAGGCCTCAATGCGCATATCGGGCGCCTGGCTTATGCTGCCGGAGCGCGCGTTGGGCGTGGGGTCGTAGAACCGGTCCATTTGCACCCCGGCGACCTCCGCCGGGGCATCGGCGCACGGGTCGTCCGCGGCGGTCGCGGCCGGTGACGATGCGCTGACGGACGGGCTTGCGGTCACATCGCCGTTGGGACCGTCATTGGCCGTTGTTCCGGGGCTGACGTCCGGCAGCATCTCGGGTGACAGGGATGCTGTAACGGATACGGTGCAGTCGGTCCAGGTCTCCGGCTGCAGGCCGGCGATCATAACGAGAAACAGAGGGTCTTTGCCGTTTATAACGGTGTTTTTAAAATCTGTCAGGCGGATCGTGCGGCTGGTGACACTTTCCATCACCTTGTAGGTGCCTGTTTCGGTCTGGTCGATGTAAAACATCGTCATCTCGCAATTGGCGTTGTCAATGGTAATGACAGGGTCCATCCCGTCGCGCACGGTATCGTACAGCTCACGGAATATGAGGGGTGCAAACTGCGCGCCCGCCGTGTGGACCCGGAGCGTTGCCTGGCCAACCAGCGTCTGAGCCTGGCCCTGCTGCAGCAGGGAAGCCAGCGCGTCCTCATCCGGCAGGTAAACCTCCAGCGGCGCGCCGCCGGCCAGCGGATTGAGTTCCGTATCACGCCAGGGGCTTTTTTCAACGTATCGGTAAACACTCTCTGCGGTGAAATAATTTTGTTTCGTGCCAAAGCCCTCCGTTAAAAGCGTCTTATAAAAATCCGTGGCGTAATGGACGGGTTCGTCGGTTAATAGCGTCAGCTCCTGAAGCCAGTTTTCCGGCGAGGCCGTGAGGCCGGACGTCTGTGAGCCGTACTTATACAGCGATAAAACGACGTCCTCTCCGTAACGTTCTGCCAAGTACCAGATGAGCGGCGCGCGTGCGTAGCCCTCCGAGCCGGTCGCGTCGTCGGGGTAAATGCTCTGGAGCAGATTATAGCGGTAATCGGCGATGATCATGGGCGATTTCCCGTAGGGCGCACTCTCATAATAGGTGGCCGTTGCCTCGTCCAGCCAGGGTGAGTAGTTTTCAGCCGTAACATAATTTTGCTGCACAAAATGGAAAAACTCATGGTAGATGAGCTGCTTGATGCCGCCGTCGGGATAGCCCCAATCAAACAGGTTGGCGTTAAAATACAGGGTGCCGCTGTCCGGCGAATGACTGTACCACGGCATGGAGAACAGGCCCTCCTCGGCAGCGCCCATGTCGTCGGATATGTACACATCGATGGGCCAGTCCCGGCGTCCCGCATAGGCAAAGCCCTTGGATTTATAAAAACTATAGGCGCTCTCCAGATCGTCCAGGACGGCTTTAATATCCGTCAGCTGGAGCTGATAACGTTCCCGCTTGCCGGTATTTATATCGAGCGGTACGTACAGCTCAAAGTGCACCTCGTTTTGCTTGAGCGTATACGAATTATACGCATACCAGCCCAGCTTGATAATCATGTCCACAGGAATAGATACCGTTCCGCCGGCCGCTTTGACGGTGTCCAGGAGCATAAGGCACTCGGCCGGAATGAACTCGGCATAGGCCGCACCGTCTTTTACTGTAGCCGGAACAAACGCTAAATAAGTACCCGCACTGCCGTATTTGCCGGTATAGTCGAGGCCTACGCCCAGCAGGATATCCTCGGCGCCCTGCGCTGCCGCGTCCGGCAGCTGGAACACGACGGACACCGGCTCGTTAAGATGATCCGCGTCGCACCGGAGCGCCAGCTGCGTGGAGACAAGCCCCTGCGGCGCGTCGTTTTTCTCAAACGTCACATTGGATACGGAGGCCTCGCCGTCGGGGACGGTGTTGCTGCCGAAATCCAGCGTCACGCCGTCCATCGTCACCGTGCCGCCCGAAACGGTTTCCGTCCGGACACGGCTGCCAGATAATAAGACGGCCAGAATAACGCCCGCGATTATGACAGCCGCCAGCGCGACGAGAATAATTACACCGGCGGAGCGCTTTTTTGCCGAGCGGCTGGATGACGGATACGGACCGGGCTGATAGGCATTATTGTAGAGTGGCGTTTCAGGCGGAGCGGATGCCGGCTCGCTGAGCGGCGCGCCGCATCCGAGACAAAACCGGCTGCCCGGCGGATTTTGCTTCCCGCAATTGCTGCAAAACATGACAGGACCTCCCCAGGCCTTCATGAAGGCTCTATACTTTTTATGTATTTTAAGGACTTTATAATATAGGTTTACACCGAAATAAGTCAAGTTTAACGCACTTTTTCAGCTGTTATTGAAGCTAAAACCGAGTCTGATGAGAGACCTTCTTAAAAGCGGCAAAAACAGGAGTTCACACACCGCGTTTTCTTGACAAAAATCGCCGTGTGTGGTACGTTTCATCTAATAAAATATCTGTTAAACCTGCGGGATTTACAGCAGGCCGGTCCGGAGGGCGAGCAGCTTTTGATCTGTCCTTGTATTCAGCGTTTACAAAAGGGCGGATTTTTTTATGAGGTGAGTTTTTGAAACGATTTTTAATGGGAAATGAGGCCATCGCGCTCGGCGCTATTCACGCCGGCGTTAATATCGTGAGCGGCTATCCTGGTACGCCGTCCACGGAGATTCTCGAAACTGTGGCTAAAGAAAACGACGGCAGCATTTACGTGGAATGGTCCGTCAATGAAAAGACCGCCGTCGAGGTGGCCGCCGGCGCGTCCTACGCCGGCGCGCGCACGCTTGTGACAATGAAGCAGGTTGGCCTCAACGTCGCCTCCGACCCTGTTATGAGCCTGGCGTATGTCGGCGTAAAGGGCGGCATGGTGATCGTTGTGGCCGACGACCCCGGCCCGATTTCATCGCAGACGGAGCAGGATACGCGCCATTTCGCGCAATTTTCCAAGCTGCCGGTGTTTGACCCGTCGTCGCCGGAGGAGGCGTACGCCATGGTGAAGGACGCCTTCGAGCTGTCCGAAGAATACGGCACGCCGGTGCTCCTGCGGCCGACAACCCGCGTATGCCACGGCTGCGCGTCCATGGAGGTGGCCGACGAATGGCCAAAGCATGAAATCGACGGGTTTGTAAAGGATTCCAAGTGGGTCATCTTTCCGAGAACGTCGTATGAAAATCATCTGAAAATTGAGCGGCGCAACCCCGTTTTGGGCGATGAGCTGTCTACATACCGATTTAACACCGTCACGGGCAGCGGTAAAAAAGGCATCGCCTCCGGCGGTGTCAGCTGGGAATATCTGCGCGAGGCGCTGGGTGATACGGACGTGAAGCTCTTTAAGGTTTCAACGCCGCACCCCTTTCCGGAAAAGCTGGCGCTCAAATTCCTTGACGGGCTCGACGAGGTTCTCGTCATCGAGGAACTCGACCCCGTCATCGAGCGGGAACTCGTATATCTCTGCGGCAAATATCACCTGGACGTTTTAATCCGAGGCAAGCTGACCGGAGACGCGCGGCCGGCCGGTGAAAACAGCGTGGAAGCCGTGGGGGCGATGCTGCATAACTTCCTGGGTACGCCCGCGCCGATTCTCGATGAGGCGCTTCCGCCGCTGCCGGTCCGTCCCCCGGTGCTGTGCGCCGGCTGTCCGCACCGCGGGTCCTTTTACGCTGTCAAGCAGGCGATGAAGGAACAAAAGGCCGTGTACGCCGGTGATATTGGCTGCTATACGCTGGGCAACGCCATGCCGCTGGACATGGTGGACACCTGCCTGTGCATGGGCGCGGACGTCACCATCGCGCAGGGGCTTTTACGGGCCGAGCCGGACACAAAAAGCTTTGCATTTATCGGCGACAGCACATTTTTCGCCTCCGGCATCACGGGCGTGGTCAACGCCGTGTATAACGACTGCGACATGACGCTCATTGTCCTCGATAATTCCACAACAGCCATGACCGGCCAGCAGCCGCACCCCGGCACAGGCCTCACCATGATGGGCAAAACCATGCCGAAAATCAGCATTTCGGCCATTTTAAAAGCCATCGGTGTGGGCGAGGTTATAACAGCCGACCCGTTTGAACTGGGCGCTGCCGTTACGGCTGTAAAAAAAGCCGCCGATTACAAAGGTGTTTCCGCCGTGATATTTGAGTCGCCGTGTATCGCGCTCCGAAAGCCCGAGCCGCTTTATACGGTGGACGAGGCCGTGTGTATCGGCTGCAAGAAGTGCATCCGGGAGCTCGGCTGTCCCGCCATATCGTTCAGTGGTAAAAAAGCGTTTATCGAACCGTCGCTGTGCTACGGCTGCTCCGTCTGCGCGCAGGTCTGTCCTACGCAGGCAATCAAAGGAGGCGAATAATATGACCGGCAATATTATTCTCGCCGGCGTCGGCGGGCAGGGGACTGTTCTGGCCTCCAAGCTCATCGCGCTTACCGCGCAAAACCGGGGCCAGCATGTGCGTACCGCCGAAACAATCGGGATGGCCCAGCGCGGCGGCTGTGTTGTCAGCCATGTACGGTACGGCGACACGGTGCATTCCCCAATGGTCCCCAAGCACGCGGCAGACGTGCTCATAGGATTTGAGCCGGCGGAGGCTGTCCGGTGCTTGCCGTTCTTAAAGAACGGCGGCGTTGTGGTTGTCAGTACGAAAGCCGTCAAGCCCGTCACCGCCTCCTTGTCCGGCTCGGACTACGACGGGACCGAGGCACTGGACTATTTGAAAAAGCATGTATCAAAGCTCATTGTTGTCGACGGCGACACCGTCTGCGCCGCGTGCGGCTCGCCGAAGGTTCTAAATGTCGCGCTCTTAGGCGCGGCGGCGGCGTCCGGCATGCTGGGTATTGAGGTATCGGAACTGGAGCAGGCTGTGTGCGAGCGGCTGGACAAGCGGTTTGTCGATATGAACTTAAAGGCGCTATCGGCCGGGGCTAAAGCAGCCGGCCAGGCATAAGAGAGGGGCAGTGGGTTCCATGAAAATGAAACAGGAACAGTTTGAATTAATCAAAAAGCAGCTGACACATCTGATGAGCGTCGACGGCTTTTACAAAAAGAAATTTGGCGACCTGAATGTCGACGATATCAAGACGCAGGCGGATTTTGAAAAGCTGCCCTTTACGGCCAAGGAGGACCTGCGCGAGGCCTATCCGCTGGGACTGCAGGCTGTCCCCGACGAGGACATTGTCCGAATCCATTCCTCCTCCGGCACAACGGGCACGCCCGTTATTATCCCGTACACGAAGCAGGACGTGGAGGACTGGGCGACCATGTTTGCGCGCTGCTACGAGATGGCCGGCATCACAAAGCACGACCGCGTGCAGATCACGCCGGGATACGGCTTGTGGACGGCCGGCATCGGCTTTCAGGCCGGCGTTGAGCGCATTGGGGCCATGGCGATCCCCATGGGACCGGGCAACACCGACAAGCAGCTGAAAATGATGCAGGATTTAGGAACCACCGTTTTATGTGCCACCTCATCTTACGCGCTGCTTATAGCCGAGGAGATCGAAAAGCGCGGAATCAAGGATAAAATCCGTTTGAAAAAAGGCGTCATCGGCTCCGAGCGCTGGGGCGACAAAATGCGCCGGCGTATCGCCGACGAGCTCGGCGTGGAGCTGTATGACATCTACGGCCTGACGGAGGTCTATGGGCCGGGCATCGGCATCAACTGCTCCCTTGAGCCGCATATGCATTACTGGGACGACTATCTGTATATTGAGATCATCGACCCGAAGACCGGCGAGCTGATGCCCGACGGCGAAAAGGGCGAGCTGGTGATTACAACGCTGCGAAAACAGGGCGCGCCGCTCATCCGTTACCGGACGCACGATCTTACGCGCATCATCCCGGAAAAATGCTCCTGCGGCTCCGAGTATCCGCGTATCGGCACGATTTTAGGCCGGACGGACGACATGGTAAAGGTTAAGGGCACGATTATTTTCCCGAGCCTTATCGACGAGCTTTTAAAGACCATCGACAACGCGTCCAGCGAGTATCAGGTGATGATTGACCATTTAAACGGCAAGGACATCCTCACGCTCTTTGTGGAGATCGAGCCGGGTGCTGACAAAAAGCAGCTGGAGCACACCCTGAAGGACGCCTTCAAAACGAAAATCGGCATCGCGGCCGTCATTAAGCCCGTGGACATTGGTGACCTGCCGCGCAGTGAGAAGAAATCCACCCGTATCTATGACAACAGGTATTAGTATAAAAGGGCCGCCGCGCAGAATTCTGCGCGGCGGCCCTTCGCCCTGTCAAAAAAGCCGCCTGAACGGCCTTTTCGACAGGTCTAATTTAGACGGTCATCACACGTGTGCCATGGGGAAAGTTGAAAGTTGAAGGAGTGGTGTGGAGGTGAAGGAGTTTGGTGATGACGTCGGAATAATAATCGGTTATATTAAAATGCGGTTAACCATCGTTTTATCGAGCGCGACCCGGCATTCCCGGACCTGAAGGATCATGCTGCCGCCCATCTCGGACACAACCGTCACATCCGTCCCGACGACGAACCCAAGCTCCGCCAAATGACGGCGGACCTCGTCTTTTCCGGTGATTTTTTTGATGGCGTTTGTTTCGCCGGGCCTGGCCATGGACAGTGGCATGATACAGTCTCCTTTGCGGTACGGATAATTAAACGGCTTGACGCGAGGTTAGTTTAATCTAACTAATGTCAGTTTATCATACTCTCAAATTGTTGTCAATCCCGGTAAATAAAAATAATAGGCGACTGCGCATTGCGCCGTATGCAGTTTGAGAGAATAATGCCCCGGCTTGAGGCCGGGGCGTGAGCGTATCTAAACGGTCGTTAAGCTTGTAGGATAGCCGGTTTTTAGTCCAGCTGAGAGACGATGTATTCCTGTTCCTCCTCCATACCGTTTAATAATTGATACCCATATTGCGACAGGTCGAGCGCTTCATCGGGGATATCCACGGGGAAGGATTCCCGCGCCCAATTTTCGGCATAGTCGCTGGAGAAATCGGTGGGGTCCGTATAGCTTGTGATCCGGTAAACACCGGCCGGGTCATTGTAAAACGTGATCCGTACGGGCTCTTGACTTACGATGGAATCGCCCTCGTTATTATACTCCAAGTAAAAAGCGATGCAGTATACAGTTGTAGCACGGCCGTCAACGACGGTCTTCAGGATCACATGATCTTCCGTATGGAAATCGCCGCCCCGTACGCTCCGATTGTTTTCAATGACGGCGGCCGTAACGCTTTCGTCAAGGTCCGTTGAGCGGGAGACATCTATGCCTGCCATAGCTAATATCTCACCCGACGTTGTCTGGCCCAGCTCGTTGGTAATATATTCCACAGCGACCATGGTCGGGTTGAGCAAATAGGGCTTATGCCCGTTGTCGCAGTCGGCCTGAATCTGTTCGTACGTATCCAGGGCCTCGCCGTCAGAATTCGGGGTTACAAGGTTTACGCCGCCGCCTGGAGAATACGACCGCTCGACGCACCAGATGCCTGTTTCGCCCTGCCGGACCGGCTGGGATAAAATAAGCCGGTAGACCTCACCGCTTGACAGGGCAAACCTTACGGTAGTGTGGCTGCCCGGATACGTTTCCGCCGGAAGAAGGCCGGCGTTCTCCAGATAGATGCGCAGGGCGTTTTCGGCGCTGCCTTCCTCCATGATGCTCAACGTGTTGGTATTGCCTATATAAACGCCCTGGCCCTCCGGATACCCCACAATAAGGACCGGGCTGCCCGTGCTGCCCAGCTGGGTGATCCAGCCGCCTTCCTGGCTCATGCCCCCGGCAAACATCACAAGGCTCATATCATCCGGTTTTAAGCGGTACTCAAGCTTCCACAGCTCGATGGGATAATCCGTCATGTTTTCAAACCGGGCGATCTGCTTGAGACCTGTCAGCTTTGACTCGACGATGTTGATCTGATGGTCCACCGGCACATTCTCCTGAAAGTGCTCGCCGACATAATCAATATAGTTTTGGGCAAAGTCCTCAACGGTGCTGCCGTCTGCGATATAGGCGGTCATATCATTAGCGGTATTGGCGCTGTCGCCTTCGTTCCCGTTTGATGCGCTGGCGGACGGCGATGCGTTGGCCGTCGCATTTGTGTCCGGGGTGGAGACAGCCGGCGTTTCCGAATCGGCGCTTGTGAACGTGCAGCCAACGGCAACGGCGGAGATGAGCACGGCAGCCACCAGCGCCGGGATCAGTTTTTTCGGTTTTCGTGCGATCAATTGTATCCGTTCCTTTATGCCATTTTTGCCGGACGTCATCGTCGTTGCGCCGCGCAGCAGCTCGGCGGGATGCGCCCCGGAGGTCATCATGCCTACCAGCATCCGTCCGTAGCCGATGCGGCTGTCTTCCCCCAGACGAAGGAGCGCGCCCTCGTCGCAGGCCAGCTCACAATCGCGCCGTGAGAGGACGGCGGCCAGCCAGACAAAGGGATTGAACCAGTACACACTCAGGCACAGGCAACGCACGTAAGCCCAGAGATGGTCCTTGTGCGCGTAATGCGTAAATTCGTGGGTCAGGATAAAGCGCCGCTGCTCTGGGCCGGCATAGCTTTCGGGGGTCATAAAGATGGCCGGATGAAGAACACCGAACAGGCATGGCGAGCGCAGGCCGCTCACGAGGTACACGGGCAGACCGGCGGCTATGCAGTCGGACGGCAAAGCGGTTTTTTTCAGCCGACGGCGGAAACCCAGGTTGACCGTCGCCATGACGCAGGCCGAGATGGCGACACCGCTAAGCCAGACATACGTGAGAATTGTTTCGACAGGTATGCTGTCCCGCTGCGGCGCAGCGATCGGTCCGGCTGACGCGGGCGCGTCGGCCGGCGTCGTACCGACCGGCAGGACGGGAGACGGTTCGGCTATGTTTTCAGGAAGAGAAATGTCAGTGGTGTAGCCGGCAGTCCCGGCGGAATGGTACGGTTCGGCAGGAACGACCGCAGCTGTTTTCGGCGCGGCTCTAAGCACGTTCATGATGCTGATGGGACTGGGCAGCAGTGAAAACGGCAGCAGCAGCCGCAGCGCGACAAGCGCCCACAGGGCGTACTGAAGCCGCAAGCTGATTTTCCCCCTCAGCAAATACCGCAGACCCGTTATAACGAGAATAAGCGCTGAGGAGGTTATAACCGTCTCTATCATCGCGCGTCCTCCTCAGCCTTTTGCAGGATGGCGTACAGCTCGTCAATTTCCGACTTCGTCAGGTTCTTTTTTTCAACGAGCGTATTTATCATCATGCCGATACTGCCCTCGTAAACCCGGCTGAGCAGCGACTGCGTTTCGCGCAGGGCCGCTTCCTCGCGGCTGAAGGCCGGGAAGTATTGCCGGGCCTTGCCGCCATCCTCGTAATAGACAAGCCCCTTTGTTTCCATCCGGCTGACCATCGTCGTAACGGTGCTCTTGGCCCAGCCTGTTTCCACGTGCATGCTTTTTACGATCTGCATGAGCGTGCGGGGCGCCTGGTCCCACAAACACTCCATGATCTGCCATTCGTTGCCGGATATCATACGATTTTGTTCCTGTGCCATATAAACCTCCCAAATGCGACGACGTGGGTGTACTCGTCGGACTACATCTGTAGTGCTAATATACCACAAAGGACTACGCATGTCAACCAAAATAAGCGGCCGGACATGTTCTGTCCGGCCGCTTATTGGCTTTCTGGTTTATTTGTTGGCTTTAACAATTAATATTCCGGGTGATTGATCCGGGTCCAGCCAGCGCAGGATATCCAGAAGGTCTTTTTCAGGCACGGCAATACAGCCGGCTGTCGGCTTGTGGCCGCAGTGAAAGAAAACTGCCGAGCCTTTCCCCGGAATTACCGGTGCGGTATTATATTCGATGACGACGGCGTATGCATAGCTGTCAGGATAATCCGCCAGGCGCTCCGCGCTGGACCAGTCGCCGTCTTCCTCAGCCCACGTGTTATACCGGCTTGACGCGGGATCATCCACCCAGACGCTTCGTTTTGTGACGGGCCGAAAGGTCATTTTTGTATCCGGCTTTTCTTTACAGCCAAACGCGTATCCGAGCGGGAAAAAGCCCTCCGGCGTGCAGCCGTCTCCTTCTTTTTTCGTCTGTGCCACACCGTTTCGCCCCGCATAGCCGGTAACCGGGCCGCCGACTAGCTGCCACAGCCCCCTGCCGCTCTTTTCATAACGGCCAATAACGGCCTCGGAGCCCTTACAAAGAGCTGTCAGCAGCTGAGACGCGGGAATGCCCGCGGACGAAAGAACGGCGTTTTCCAGCATTTGAGCAAGGTCAGCCGATTGTGCCATAGATCATTCACCATCCATAAGTGCTATTATCCTAATACATCAAATCCTCAAAGCCTTCTTCCAGGTCATCCAGAAATTCATCAAGAACCAGCCTGAAACCGGCCTTGTCGAAGGGTCAGATTGCCTCTGATTTCATAATTATCGCAATTTGTTTCAATCGCTGCCTCAGAATAGCCTGTTTTCTTGATTTGTTCAGATTTGACCGTGGGTTTAAGCTCACGAATAAAAGACTGAAAAAGACTGAAACAGACTGAAACAGTTCATTATATTTTGCAGTCATTCCCGTTATGTCATTATCCCAGGACGCCGTTATATAGTCATAAAAATGCCAAAGGATATTATGAAGTTCTAAAAATGTAGCTAAATGACGTTATGGCTTTTTAGGGTCAGGGTTAAAATATATGAGAGCCGTGGATATATTTATACGCCCGCCCGCGTCGGATCGCATCGGAATATGTCAACAATGTACAGAAGAAAACGACGACAGGCCGGGGTATTTTATGATTATGTAAAACCGATGTAAAAGGTTTGTATTTTTCATCAAATCTGTTATAATGATGCCGTCAGCTGACTGTTCAACTGCGAAAGAAGGGGATAATAATGGTTTCACATGGCAAGGACATTAAAATCTTCGCCGGCAATTCCAATAAACCGATGGCGGAAAGCATCTGCCGCTATATCGGTATCAGGCTCGGGGAATCCAACGTCAACAGTTTTTCGGACGGCGAAATTTCCGTGTCGCTCTACGAATCGGTGCGAGGCTCGGACGTCTTTCTCATCCAGTCCACCTGCGGGCCCGTTAACGACCATCTGATGGAGCTTTTAATCATGGTGGACGCCTGCAAGCGCGCGTCGGCCGGACGTATCACAGCCGTCGTGCCGTATTTCGGATACGCGCGGCAGGATAGAAAAGCAAAAGCCCGTGACCCTATATCCGCAAAGCTTGTTGCAAATCTGATCACATCGGCCGGAGCCGACCGTGTTCTCACGATGGATTTGCACGCTTCGCAGATACAGGGTTTTTTTGATATTCCGGTCGACAACCTGTTAGGAAGCCCGCTTTTCTCCGAATATTACCTGAAGAAATTCGGGGAGGGTGCCGAGGATGTCGTCGTCGTTTCGCCGGATGTCGGGTCGGTGTCCAGGGCGCGTACGTTCGCGCTTAAAATGGGGCTGAGCCTGGCCATCATCGACAAGCGGCGTGAAAAGGCCAACCAGTCCGAGGTGATGAATATCATCGGCTCGGTTGAGGGCAAAAACGTTATTCTGTACGACGATATGGTCGATACGGCCGGCAGCCTGTGCGGCGCGGCCAAGGCCCTTAAAGAGGCGGGCGGCGCGAAGGACATTTACGCCTGCGCATCCCACGGCGTTCTGTCCGGGCCGGCGATTGACCGGATCAATAAAAGCTATATCAGTGAGCTGGTATTCACAGACACCATTCCCTATCCCGGAAAAGAGCCGAGCGCCAAGATCAAATACCTGTCTGCCGCGCCGCTTTTCGCCGAGGCCATCGAACGTGTTTACGAGGAAGTCTCCATCTCGACGCTGTTCCGCTGACAGCGGATTAAGGTGTGCTATGTTTTTTGGGAGAAAAGCCGGGCCTGTTTCATGGATCGTCGTATTTTTAGGCAATCCGGGTGCGAAATACGCGCGAACCCGTCATAATGCCGGCTTTATGACAGCGGAGCTTTTGGAAAAAGACGCCGGCATCCGCATAGACCGGCTTAAATTCAAGGCGTTGACGGCCACTGCCGACTTCGGCGGCAGCAAGGTGTTTTTTATGAAGCCTCAGACGTACATGAATTTAAGTGGCGACGCGGTTTCGCAGGCCATGTGTTTTCATAAAGTGCCGCTTGACCACGTCATCGTCCTATCCGACGATGTGGCCCTGCCCGTCGGCAAGCTGCGCATCCGGCGCAGCGGGAGCGCCGGCGGACAAAAGGGCCTTCTGGATATCATTAAAAAATGCGGCGGAGAAGGCTTCCCACGTATCCGAATCGGCGTGGGCGCGCCGCCCCACCCCGATTACGACATGGCAGATTGGGTTTTATCCGTCTTTGCGGACAAGGAAGCCGACGAGATCAGAAAGGCTGGAGAGAAAGCGCTGAAGGCCGCCGAGGCGATCGTACGCGACAGCGTGGACAAAGCCATGAGCCTTTATAATTAGTAGACCCTGAGTCAGCGTATACTTGGATAGTATAAAAAAGGGGCTGTAGCAAAACAGCCCGAAAAAAAACAGAGCCGAAGTGACTGCGAAAGCAGACACAACGGCTCTGTTTTGGTATAATTTAGGTGTGAAACAAAATAAATACCGTGTCAATTATGGCACGGAAAAACGGAATGTGCAACTGAAAATAGACGAGATGGTCGCGGAAAAGATAATACCAGCGGACGACAGTGTGCGGCTCTTAGATGAAATTATGGAGGAGATGGATTACACCCCGCTAATGAGAGCATACAAACGCATAGGTCGACGCCCCGCAACGAATCCCGTCACGATGCTGAAAATATTGGTGTATGCCATGATGCAGGGCATCTTATCTAGCCGCGCCATCGCTTCGGCCTGCATACGGGACATCAATTTCATTTGGCTGTTAAATGGAGAAAAAGCACCGAACCATAGCGAGATTGCACGCTTTCGGAGCAAGAGACTGCCGGAGTGTATGGAAGAACTTTTCTATCAGTTGGTAGAAAAGCTGTCGATGCACGGAGAGATCAAATTTGAGCACCTGTTTGTGGACGGAACAAAAATCGAGGCCAATGCAAACAAATATAGCTTCGTGTGGAAGAAAAGCACGACGAAATATGAGACCCGGTTGCATGATAAGCTGGCAAAGCTGACGCCAGAACTCTGTTCCAGGTACGGCATCTTAGCGGACTCCCCAGAGGAATTGCTTTGTGCGCTTCAAAGCAGTGTGACGGCTCCGTTCGTATACGGCAGGGGTAAACGGAAAAGTGAGCTGCAGAGGGACATAGAGCTTCTCCAGGGACTTCTCGACCGGAAATTAAAGTACGCCGGGTATCAGGAGACGTTTAACGGGCGCAACAGCTTCTCCAAAACCGATCCGGACGCAACGTTTATGCACATGAAGGACGACCATATGCGCAATGCGCAACTGAAGCCGGGCTACAATATTCAGCTTGGGGTTGAAGGCGAGTACATAACAGGCGCCCTTGTTTCGAGCGAACGCAGTGATCAGCTTACGCTCATCCCACTTCTAGAAGATATGGAAGCGCATCTGGGCAGAAGCTATGCGGATGTGACGGCGGACGCCGGCTATGAGAGCGAGGAGAATTACACATATTTCGAGGGGAAATCCACTGAATGCTACATCAAACCTCAGAATTACGAGCGTTCAAAAACAAAGAAATACAAGAGTGACATGGCGCTCCGTGAAAACATGGTCTATGACGCTGATTTAGACGAGTACACCTGTCAGGTCGGGAAAAAGCTTAGAGTTGTTCGTACTGGTAAACGGAAGAGCAAATCCGGTTTTGAGAGCGATATTACCTACTACGAGTGTGAAAATTGTGAAGGCTGTCCCTACAAAAAGAAATGTGCCCGGGGGATGGGTAACAGAACACTCAATATCTCGAAAAGATTCATTGAGCAACGCGAGCGATCTTTGATACGTATTACTAGCGAGAAAGGCATTCTGCTTCGAATGAACCGCTCTATTCAGTCGGAGGGGGCCTTCGGGGTCATCAAGCAGGATTACCGTTTCCGGCAGTTCCTGCATCGCGGCAACCATAAAGTTCTGACGGAAATGCTCCTGATGGCGATGGGCTACGATATTAACAAGTTTCACAACAAGATTCAAAAAAATCGCACTGGACGACAGCTGTTCCAAAAACTTTTAGCTTAACAACAAAAAAACAGAATACTTTTCCACAACGTGGCAGGTTTAAGGCCGGCCTCCAAATTCTCGTCTCCAGTTTTCCACATGCGGCTATCTTTTTTCTTGTAACAAGTGGCTTTTGGGCATTAATTGGGGGCTGTAGCAAATTTTTGTTTTGCTACAGCCCCTTTTTGTGGTAAACGCCTTCCCCTCCAGGGGAAGGTGGCGCTATGCGCCGGATGAGGTGGAATGTAAAATCAGGAACACCTCATCAGTCTCGCTTCACTCGACAGCTTCCCCTCCAGGGGAAGCCTTAAGACGCTGGCGGCGAATGGCGCATTTCTGTGCCGTAATCCGACGCACTATGAGCAGAACCGGTGTTTGCCGATGGTGCATAGGAGCGGACGCGACCAAATCCAGTTGCTCGTGGCGGTGGCGGGATTAAAATAGTAGATGGCCCCGCCGGAGGGGTCCCAGCCGTTGAGGGCGTCGCGGGCGGCTTTATAGGCGCTTGACGAGACATTTGCATAAAACTGGCCGTCCGACAGGCACGTAAAAGCGCCTTTTTGATAGACGACGCCGGAAATGGAATTGGGAAATGACGGGTGCTTGGTCCGATTGAGAACAACGGCCCCAACGGCAACCTGTCCGCTGTACGGCTCGCCCCGGGACTCAGCCGAGATCAGCCGTGCGAGCAGCTCGACATCGTTGGAGCGCGACGTTGCGCCGTCCGATTCTTTGATGCCGATGGCGGCCAGCGTGTTTTTGCCGGCGATGCCGTCGGCCGTAAGATTGTTTTTCTGCTGAAAGTATTTAACGGCCTCCTCCGTTTTGCTGCCGAATACACCGTCGATGCCGTCGAAGTAATATCCCCAGTCCGACAGCTTTTGCTGGATTTGCGTAACGACGGAGCCGGACGAGCCATGCCGGTAAGTGGCTGCGGACGCCCTCTGCGCGCATTGGATAAAGGAAATGATCAGAATATTAATAATAAAGATGACCGTGAGTGACAAGATGAGCTTTTTCTTATTTTGCAATGTAAAAACTCCTTCTATGGCATCGGCTTAATATAAGAGGCGAAAAACCTGCCCGTACGCACGGGCATATCACCGCCATTATTTCGGTTATGCCTGTACATATATTGTACGAAGGAGAAGTAAATGTTATGTAATGTAAATTTTGTCGTCCGTTCAAGTATTATTCCCGCCGTCCGTAGGGGAAATTCTACGTGGCTATCTGAGCGACGCTTAAATAACGCAAAAAAAAAACGCCGGCGGCAGCCGCTGGCGTTTTGTCGTTCGTATAAATCAGTAAACGCGAGTCTTTTTCTCCTGTTTAAGGGAATCGATAAAAACATTAAGGCTAACCGCGCCCTGGTCACCTCCGGCCCGTGTACGAACCGTGACCATGCCCGTTTCGGCCTCCTTGTCGCCGAGGACGAGCATGTAGGGGATTTTCTGCATCTGCGCCTCGCGAATTTTATAACCGATCTTTTCGCTGCGGAAATCCGTCTCAACGCGGAAGCCCGCGTCCTTGAGCCGTGCGGCGACCGTCTCGGCGTAATCGCGGCTGCGGTCGGTGATGGGCAGGACAATGGCCTGCACAGGCGCCAGCCACAGGGGAAATGCGCCGGCAAAGTGCTCGGTAAGAATGCCGATAAAGCGCTCGATGGAGCCATAGGCCGCCGTATGAAGCATAATCGGCCGATGCTTGGCGCCGTCCGCGCCGGTGTACTCGAGATCAAACCGCTCGGGCATCTGGAAATCGAGCTGGATGGTGCCGCACTGCCAGGTGCGCCCGATGGCGTCCACCAGGTGGAAGTCGATCTTCGGACCGTAAAACGCACCGTCACCGGGGTTTAAAACGTATTCCTTGCCGTTTTTATCAAGCACGTCCTTGAGGATACGCTCGCTGTATTCGCGGACCTTGTCGTCACCGATGAAGTCCTCCGGGCAGGTCGACAGCTCCATGTGGTACTCAAAGCCGAAGAGCTTATAAATCCGGTCGATTTTCTGAATGACGCCCAGAATCTCGTCGTGCGCGTGTTCTTCCGTCATAAAGATGTGCGCGTCGTCCTGGGTGAAAGCGCGTACGCGCATCAGGCCGTGCAGAGCGCCGGACAGCTCGTGCCGGTGCACCAGGCCCAACTCGCCCACGCGCATCGGCAGGTCTTTATAAGACCACATGCGCCGCTTGTACGCCAGCATGCCACCGGGACAATTCATCGGCTTGACAGCATAATCCTCGCCATCAATTTTTGTGAAGTACATGTTTTCTTTATAGTGGTCCCAATGGCCGCTGCGGTGCCAGAGCTCCTCGTTTAAAATGATCGGCGTTTTGATTTCCTGATAGCCGCATTCCTGATGAAGCTCACGCCAGTAAGATTCCAGCTCGTTGCGGATGACCATGCCTTTCGGGAAAAAGAAGGGGAAGCCGGGGCCTTCGTCATAGAGCGCGAACAGCTCGAGCTCGCGGCCGAGCTTGCGGTGGTCGCGCCGCTTGGCCTCTTCAATGCGCGCGAGGTATTCGTCGAGCTCGTCCTTTTTCATAAAGCAGGTGCCGTAAATACGCTGGAGCATTTTCTTGTTTGCGTCCCCGCGCCAGTAAGCCCCCGTGCAGCTGGTGAGCTTCATGGCGTTGGCTTTGACGCGGCCGGTATTATCCAGATGCGGGCCGGCGCAAAGATCTACAAATTCACCCTGCTTGTAGAAGCTGATGACGGCGTCTTCCGGCAGATCGCGGATGAGCTCAACCTTATACGGTTCCTCGCGCTCAGTCATGAGCTGGATGGCGTCCTCGCGGGGCAGCTCAAAACGCTCGAGAGACAGCTTTTCCTTAATGATTTTTTTCATCTCGGCTTCCAGAGCATCCAGCGTCTCGGGCGTAAACGTCTCAGCCGTATCAAAATCATAATAAAACCCGTCGGCTATGGCCGGGCCTATAGCGAGCCTGGCGTCCGGATACAAGCGTTTAACGGCCTGGGCCAGAATATGTGACGTTGTGTGACGGTATGCTTTTTTATATTCTTCATTTTCAAATGTATAATTATTATCGGACAAACGTATCATCTCCCTGAATTCATAAACTATCATGATCGGGCCGCACTGTCAAGCACGGATACGTTAGCTTCTATTAAAGCCCCATTAATGACGAATTTATGAACATTGGACCGGGTATTTTATAAAAATGTTTTAATTTCGTTCATGCAATGGACATAAACGCGCTTTATGATAAAGCTACCGAAAAACAAAATCCAACGCACCATCTATAAGCCAGGAGGAATCATATATGTATAACGATGACGAAAGGAAAACCGAGAACCTCGGAAACGAAGCTGCGTCATCTGCAAATTCGGAACCCGTAAAAAACGATAAGCCGAACAGCAGCCCGTCCGGGAATTCCACAGAGCCGGCCGGCGGTCAGCCGGGACTGTATGTTGCCGGCCAGGGTATGTCCGATAGTCAGCCGGGGCCGTCGGTTGCAGGCCCTTCGGGATTGACCGGTGGTAATCAGCCGGGACCGACCAGCGGTAATCAGCCGGGATTGACCGGCGGCAGTCAGCCGGGACCGACCGGCGGACAGGACGGGCCGGCAGCGCCGCAGCCGCCTAACGAGGTTAAGCCCAATACGTATTACGAGCCGTGGCAGCAGCCGGTTTACCGCGGTCCCGGGCAGGAGTATTCGCCCGGACTGCACAGCGGCGGCCATAACGCGTACCAAAGAAGCGCGCCGACACCCCCGCCTCCCCCGCCGAAAAAAAAGAAAAGCGGTTTCAGCGGTTTTGTCAAGGCGGTGTGTCTCGTCCTCGTGTGCGTGTTGGCCAGTGCCGGCGCTACTTACGGCGTATTGCAGTACGACCGGAATTACGGCGACGGCCAGGATGTCAACCAGGTTGTGCTCGGCACGGCCGCGCCCGGTGATGACGATGCCGAAGTATCGGCGCAATCGGACAATACTCCGGCGGCGACAGGCCTCACGTCCTCCGGGAAGGAGATGTCTGCCGAGGATATTTACGGCATGGCCGTCAATCAGGTCGTCGGCGTTAACTCGGAATCCAAGACCAATGTGTTCGGCCAGCTGACGACGTCGGCTGTATCCGGCTCAGGTTTTATCATTTCCGAGGAAGGCTACATTGTCACCAACTATCACGTTATTGATTACGCCGTTAATGACGGCTATACGCTGACGGTTATGATGCACGACGGGACCTCTTATCCCGCGCAGGTTGTCGGCTATGACCAGGACAACGACGTGGCTGTCATAAAGATTGACGCCCCCAATTTGAGCGTCGTCTCCATCGGCGACAACAACGATATGAAGGTTGGCGACCGGATTTATACCATCGGCAATCCGCTGGGCGAACTTGACTACACCATGACAAGCGGCATCGTCAGTGCCTTGGACCGCGTGATACAGGTCGACGCCAGCACGAGCATCAACATGTTCCAGATTGACGCGGCCGTCAACTCCGGTAACTCAGGCGGCCCGGTTTATAACGCCGAGGGTAAGGTCATTGGGATCGTATCGGCTAAATATGCCAGCACCGGTGTGGAAGGCCTTGGGTTTGCGATTCCCATTAATGACGCGGTGGATATCGTTTCCCAGCTGATTACGAACGGCTATGTCTCCGGAAAGCCCAGCATGGGCATCTCGGTTAGAGATTGGTCAAGCGCTTACGCGCAGTACTACGGTACGCCGGAGGGCGCGCTGGTTGAAGCTGTGGCTCCCGGAAGCGCGGCCGACAAGGCCGGCATCAAGGTCGGCGATATTATCACAAAGCTTGGTGACACGGACGTCACGTCCTCCAATACGCTGCTGATCGCCAAGAAGACGTTCAGTGCCGGGGATACGACAACAATTATTGTCAACCGTGACGGGGAGGAGTTCAGCCTTTCGATCACCTTTGACGAGGAGGGCGTCACCGCCACCTCCAGCCATACAACGACGACGCAGGAGCAGCCTGTTCTGCCGAACCGGGCAGGAATTGCCGGCTGATCCCGGCACGCACTTGATCAGTGTGCCGGTTTATATAAAAAGCTCCCCGCGGCCTTTAAGGCTGCGGGGAGCAATTTGCTGGCATTAAAACCGATGATACGGCTTTGATATCCAATTAAGGTTTCTTATAAAGGTTTTGCTTATTGAAATTGTTGCTGCCGAGACCAGACAACTCGCCGTCACCGACGTAAATTCACTCGCACGGCGATTGGTCGTTAAGACGAAGGATAAAAGACTTTTCGACAAACTGTGCGCCCCGCGGCTATTTAGCCGCGAGGCGCTGTTTCATGTATGGAAGATGGCGTTATACTTTTTCCCAGATCGTCGCAACGCCCATGCCGCCGCCGATGCACAGCGTTGACAAACCTTTTTTGCAGTCGTCGCGCTTGAGCATTTCGTGCACCAGCGTCACGATGATGCGCGCGCCGGAGGCCCCGACGGGATGCCCCAGCGCCAGCGCGCCGCCGTTAACGTTGACCTTCGACATATCGAAGCCCAGTTCACGCGCCACGGCGACAGACTGCGCGGCAAACGCTTCGTTGGCCTCGACGAGGTCCATATCCTCAATTTTCAGGCCGGCTTTTTCCAGTGCCTGTTTTGACGCTGGTACGGGTCCGATGCCCATGATCTTCGGGTCCACGCCGCCCTGACCCCAGGAAATAAGCTTAAAGAGCGGCTTGAGACCATATTTCTTGACCGCGTCACCGGAAGCCAGCAGGATGGCCGCCGCGCCGTCGTTGATGCCGGAGGCGTTGCCGGCTGTGACGAGTCCGTCTTTTTTAAAGGCGGGCTTCAGCTTGGCCAGCGCTTCGGCTGTCGTCTTGCGCGGGAACTCGTCCACCTTGAAGTCTACCATTTCCTTCTTGACGCGAACCGGTACGGGAACGATTTCGTCGTCAAACCGGCCGGAGGCCTGAGCCGCGGCCGTTTTTGTCTGGGAAGAAAGAGCGAACGCGTCAAGTTCCTCGCGCGTGATGCCCCACTTCTCGCAGATGTTTTCGGCGGTGATGCCCATATGATAGTTGTTATAAGCGTCCCACAGACCGTCGTTAACCATGGTGTCGACCATGGTGGTGTTGTTCATGCGCGCGCCGAAGCGGGCGGACGGGACGGAATAGGGCGCGGCCGACATGTTTTCGGTGCCGCCGGCGAGGATGATATCGGCGTCGCCGGCGCTGATGGCCCGGGCAGCCTCGATAACGGCTTTCATACCGGAACCGCAGACCATGCCGACCGTGTACGCAGGCACTTCAACCGGGATTCCCGCGCCGATGGCGACCTGACGCGCCACGTTCTGTCCGAGGCCGGCCGTTAAAATACAGCCAAACATGACCTCATCAAGGTTCTCCGGAGCCAGACCGGCACGTTCCAATGCGGCTTTCGCCACAATCGAGCCCAGCTGAGCTGCCGGCGTATCCTTTAAACTGCCGCCAAAGCTGCCGACAGCCGTTCTGCAGCAGCTGACTAAATAAATATCTTTCATAAACCTTCCTCCAGTACCGATTTAGCCTTATAACGCAATTAAAATTCTTTATAGCGGCTATAACTATACAACTGCATTAAAAAAAAGTCAACACGACGGGCCGGTAATTTGTAACAATTTATTGTTGTTAGGCGGTGTAAGTATATTTGTTTTTTCGTATTAAATGCGTTTTCTGACGCAATAAACTATGGTACAATTGAGGAAGATAGAAGGAGAATGCTATGAGTACGGCCGTTATTTTAGCCGGCGGTGAAAGCCGGCGTATGCAAAAGGATAAGCTGTCGCTCCGATTCGGTAAGCAGACGCTGCTGGAATCGGCTGTTGAGCGATACACGCTTTTTTTTGATAAGGTCTATATCAGTGTGGCCGACCCTGAGAAATACCCCGAGATTAAGTCGCCGCGGATTGTTGATATAAAAAAAGGCTGCGGGCCGATGGGCGGCCTGCACGCATCACTGATGACGGCGGCGGGCGACGGCGTTTTCCTTGTCGCGGCCGATATGCCCTTTTCCGACCCCGCGGCGGCCAGGCGGATCATGGAGCTTACGGCGGATTACGATGTCGGCATAACGGTCGACAGCCGATCCCAATATGAGCCACTGTTTGCCTATTATCGGAAAACAGCCCTCGGGCCGGTCGAAGAGGCGATATCAGCGGGCCGGTATAAGCTGTCTGCGCTGATGGACAAGCTGTCAACACGGATCGTTACCGGTGCGGAGCTGGGCGGGCTGTGGAATGACAAGCTCCTTTTAAATATTAATTACCCGCATGACTACGACCGCCTGCTTAACGAAAACACGCTGTAAAACTGGTAATATGACCAAAAAGGGCGGTTGTACTTGAACTTTAGGTCGCGCCGTGTTACAATGCCGCTGGTTACATGTGTTTTATTCGGGTAAGACCGGCTATGCCCGCCTGACCGATCAGATTATAAAAGAACTTACGAAAGGGACTGATTTCATGAGTTACAAGATCACACGGAAAGATGAAGCCTATACATACGAGGCTCCGGGCCATTTCGACGTACGCACCACGCGCCTTCACGACGCCAAGGATGTTAATTCCGGCGGCATCACCATGGGGCTGTCACATTTCCTCCCCGGCGGCGGCTGTAACTACGGCTCCAACGCCAAGGAGACGGTTTATTACATCATGGAAGGCCAGATGTATCTGGAAAGCGAAGTCGGCACGCCTGATGAAGTCAAGACGACCCTTTACGCCGGCGATACATATCATTGCGGCCCCAACACCAAAAAATCGGTTGTCAACAACGGCGCCGACTGCTGCAAGATGCTCGTTGTCCTGATCACGCCGCCGCAGGAATAATAAAAAAATGAATAAGGCCGGACTCTTTTCAGAGTCCGGCCTTTTTTATTAGTTGTGAATAGGCTATTTTTTAGTCAGGGGAATATCGCCGAGGTTGACGTCTTTTGTGGCATCAACCTTTTCAAAGACCTTGTATTCAAAGCCCGGAGCTTCAATGATGACGTCATATTTGCCCGCGGCAAGGTCTTTAAACCAGAAGTCGCCGTATTCGTCGGACAGGACTTCAACCGTCTTGCCGCCGATGGTGGCACGGCAGCGCGCGCCGATGACAACTTCTTTTTCGACGGGGTCGTACACCGTGCCGGCGATGAATTTGCCGGGGATGTTGCGGTAATACACCTTAGGGTGGTTGCCCGTTTCGGGCATCCGTACCGTCGCGCCGACAATAAAGTCCTGCAGGTCCTCTTCTTCGCCGAAGGTGATGGCGTCCGTGGGGCAGGCCTCGACACAGCGCGGCAGGGTGTAGCCGTTATCCAGAAGATGCGCGCAGCCGGTGCATTTTTGCGCGAGGTTCAGGTCTTTGTTAAAGAAGATGGCGTCATATGGGCAGGCGTCCACACACTTGCCGCAGCCGGTACAGGCCTCGGGGTCTATGATGACCAGGCCGTCGTCCCGCCGGTAAATGGCGTTATCGGGACAGGCGTTCAGGCAGGACGCGTTTTCGCAGTGGTTGCACAGCTGTGAGATGTAGTGAATCTTCACCTTTGGGATCGTGCCGCCGACGTTTTCCTGGACCTTGCACCAGAACTGGCCGATCTCGGGCTGGGGCCGGGCGTAGGGCGCCCAGTCGTTGCCGACGTGCTCGTCCTTACAGGCCAGCTGACAGTTATAGCAGCCGTTGCACTTGGCGACATCTATACAAAATACTTTTGACATCGTATGCTCCTCCTCAGTTTTGCAGCCAGCCGCCGAGGCAGACACCGGTCGCTTCGTCGATTTTGCGGGCGAATGCGTCGGGGAACTGTTTTTTCCAGCCGTTCATCTCCGCGTCCGTGACCTTCTCCACCTCGACGAGAAAGCCCGACACGACCATGCCCGTCACCGTTTTGGAGGTGATGGCCGTCGGCGTAATGAGGTTGATCGCGCCGCCGCGGTCCAGCGTTTCGGCGTCGACGGGATCAAACCTTGAGCCGTGGTCAACGTAAACAACGCCCGGTATGAGCCGCTCGGTGACGTAGGCCGCGCACAAAACGGTTCCGCGCTCGTTAAAGACCTTGACGATGTCGCCGTGCTCAATGCCGCGCTCGGCGGCTGTCTGGGGATTGAGCCAGGCTGGCTCATACTGATAGCCGTCCTTGCCGCGTATCTTCATCGTCTCGATCTCGCGGTTCCAGGTGATATCGTCGAGGTTGGCGTGGAAGCGCCAGCGCCCGTGGTTGGACATGCACAGGATGGGATAGGCCTTGGCACGCTCGCCGCCGAGGCGCTCGTCATGCATCGGGCTTTTTTCGACCCATTTGGGATACGGCGGGCGCTCGGGGTCATCGGGGAAGTTCTTTTCAATATCAGTGGAGGTGAATTCCAGCTTGCCGGTCGGCGTCGTCAGCGGCATTTTGGCGGGGTCTTTATAAAACTCGTATAGACCCGCCGGCTTTTCCTGTACGTCCGGCATGGCCGGGATAACGAATATGTCTTTTTTATGAAATTCGTCCTCCGTGTCAAGGTGAGACACACCGGAGCCCTGCCAAAAGAGCTCGATCACGCGCTCAACCGATTTCTCGTCGCCGGTATACGCCATATATACGTCCTGACTGATCTTTTTGGCCACGGCGGCCACGCAGTCAAAATCATTGAGCGACTCGCCAACAGGCGGGCAGGCCGCGCGTTCGCGATATACCGAGGTTAAAACGCCGCCGCCGGTATCGTCGGCGATGTCCTCCATCTCGAATTTCGTGGCGACCGGCAGGATGATGTCGGCCAGATAGCAATCGTTTTCCAGCCACGGGTGCTGGGCCACAACACATTCGATTTCGGGGGAACGAAGGGCCTTGACGAAGCGAAAGCCGTCGTTCCAGCAGGTGACCATGCAGGGCGAGTCAGTCCAGATCATGTGGAGCTTTGAGCAGTCCGGCGCGGGAAACTCGTGTTTTGTCCACTGCTCGTCGGCCGGGCCGCAGAAGGAATACAGGCCCCACCATTCAACGTGGCCGTTTAATATAGCGTCATGCACGAGGCATTTTGGAATGGATTGCTGCGGCGGGATATCCGTTGTTTTGCACAGCTTTGCCAGTTCGTCGATCTGCTGGGCCAGTTCGCTCAACTTGTAACGGCCTTTTTGCCGTTCGGTGTTCTTGCGGAGTGTGTCGAGGTTGTCCTGAAGACGCTTTCCGTCCCGGTCAATTTCGGCACGAGGCGGACGGACAATTTCCGCGCGCATGGGGAGCACCGGCAGGCCGATGCCCTGATACGGCATCGGATAGATATCGGAAAACAGATTCCACTCCAGCCACTTGACCTGGTGGACGCCGGGCTTTCCGAGCCCGCGCATGCCCAGCAGGATCGGTTCGAGCCGGCCGGGCTCGGACGAAAAGGGGCCCCGGATACCGGGCCCGCCGTTGCCGTGGGTCACGCTGGCGGTTTTATTGGCCCAGTCGCGCGCCAGAGCCTTAATCGTCCATTCCGGCACGCCGCATTTTTCGCTGGCCCAGGCCGGCGTTTTGGGCTCGCCGTCCTCTTTGCCGAGGACATAATCAAAAAACTTCTCGTAGCCGACGGCGTGGGACGCGACGTATTCTTTTTCGTACGTGCCCTCCGTCAGCCACACATACGCGATGGCCAGATGCAGCGCCGCGTCTGTGTTGGGGAGAATCGGAATCCATTTATCGGCCTGGCAGACGCCGGAATAATTGAGCGCGGGGTCGATGAAAACAAACTTGAGGCCGAGGCTGTGCAGCCAGTAGCTCAGCCGGCTGGCCATGTAACCATCGAAGCCGGCGGGGGTGACCTCGGGGTCCGCGCCCCAGAAGAGGAGCATATCAGCGTTTTTGGCGATGTCGGGCCAGAGGTTGCCCGCCGGCTCCATTTCGCCGACCGGCTCGCCGCCCCACACATTTTTTGCGCCCCAGCCCCAGCCTTCCCAGCTGTCCTGATTGCGCATCTGGACGGTGTAGCCGCCGAGCAGTGATAAAAGCCGGTTGGCGCAGCCGTGGCTGGGGGCCACATGTTTGCCCTCGCCATGCATGTCGGCCTCCGATAGGACGGCGGACATACCGTATTTTTGCTTGACGCGCAAAAGTTCGTCGGCCACGAGCTGCGCGGCCTCGTCCCAGCTGATACGGACGTAGCCGCTTTTACCCCGGTTTTGGGGATTGCGCTCGCCATTGGGGTCCCAGTCAACGCGCTTTAAGGGGTAGCGGACGCGGTTTTCGGAATAAACGCGCTTTTTATACGTTATGTAATACGGCGCCGGGACGGTGTGGCGCGGCGGCTCAAAAACGCTGCCGCGGGCTTCAATCTTCCAGGGATTCTTGCTGGCCCAATCGTGGTTCTCGTCGTAGTAGAACGGCCGGATGCGGATAATGTTGCCGTCCTGGTCGGAATCGACGACGGTGGGTGGGCCGGCTTTGGGGCCCATGAGGCTGGCACCCTTAAATACGCGTTTGTGGGCTTTAACGTCGATGGGGTTTGCCCTCATTTCTTGTCTCCTCCTTGAATAGTTAATAACCGGCCGTATACCGCTGGATTGGGGCGCAGTATAGGCCGGTTGTAGAGGAAACGCTGACAAAACCGGCTGTTGGCGCCTGAGCGGATTATTTTCCGCCGGTCCGCCCAAAAAGCCTCGTTAATACACCAAGTATTGCCTGCGTTTTTTGAACAAACTGACAAAAAATCCTCTCGTTCAGTCATCCAACGCGATTTCATCAGCGCTTCCTTAGATTACTGTTTTTTTTCGAGGGGGATATCGCCGAGGTTGACATCCTTCGTCGCGTCAACTTTTTCAAAGACCTTGTATTCAAAGCCCGGAGCCTCGATAACAACGTCATATTTACCCACCGCCAGGTCTTTAAACCAGAAATCGCCGTACTCGTCGGACAGGACTTCAACTGTCTTGCCGCCGATGGTGGCCCGACAGCGCGCGCCGATGACAACTTCTTTTTCGACGGGGTCGTACACCGTACCGGCGATGAATTTGCCGGGAATGTTGCGATAATACACCTTGGGGTGGTTGCCTGTTTCGGGCAGGCGCACGGTTGCGCCGACAATAAAGTCCTGCAGGTCCTCTTCTTCACCAAAGGTGATGGCGTCCGTGGGACAGGCCTCGACACAGCGCGGCAGCTTGTAGCCGTTGTCCAGAAGATGCGCGCAGCCGGTGCATTTCTGGGCGAGGTTTAATTCTTTGTTGAAGAAGATGGCATCATACGGGCAGGCGTCCACACACTTGCCGCAGCCGGTGCAGGCTTCGGGGTCTATGATGACCAGGCCGTCGTCCCGCCGGTAGATGGCATTGTCGGGACAGGCGTCCAGGCAGGATGCGTTTTCGCAGTGATTGCACAGCTGCGAGATGTAGTGGATTTTCACCTTTGGAATCGTGCCGCCGACGTTTTCCTGGACCTTGCACCAGAACTGGCCGATCTCGGGCTGGGGCCGGGCGTAGGGCGCCCAGTCGTTGCCGACGTGCTCGTCCTTACAGGCCAGCTGACAGTTATAGCAGCCGTTGCACTTGGCGACATCTATGCAGAATACTTTTGACATCGTATGCTCCTCCTTCGTTTCACAGCCGGCGACGTTGCCGGCTGCCGTGTTATATCATCCAGCCCTCCAGGCAAACGCCGGTTGCTTCGTCAATTTTGCGGGCGAATGCGTCGGGGAACTGTTTTTTCCAGCCGTCCATTTCCGCGTCCGTGACTTTCTGTACTTCAACAAGAAAACCTGACACGGCCATGCCGGTCGCGTTTTTTGAAATGTTGGCGTGGGGCGTGATGGTGTTGATCGCGCCGCCGCGGTCGATTTTCCCGATGTCGATGGGGTCGAGCCGCGCGCCGTGGTCCATGTACGCCACGCCCGGTACCAGCCGCTCGGTAACGTACGCCCCGCCTAAAACAACGCCGCGCTCGTTAAACACCTTGACAATGTCGCCGTGCGCGATGCCGCGCGCCTGGGCCGTCGAGGTGTGTATCCAGACGGGCTCGTATTGATAGCCGTCCTTACCGCGGATCTTCATTGTTTCCACCTCACGCGTCCAGGTGATGTCGTCACACTGGGCGTGCATGCGCCAGTGGCCGTGGTTGGACATGCATAAAAGCGGGTAAGCCGAGGTCCGAGTGCTCGACAGGCGCTCGTCGTGACTGGGGCCTTTTTCGATCCATTTCGGGTGCGGGGGCCGCTCCTCGTCGTCAGGGAAGAATTCCGCCAGCGCCGTGGACGTCACCTCCAGCTTTCCCGTCGGCGTCGTGAGCGGGTTGTTTTCCGGGTCTTCATAAAAACGGCGCATACCGGCCGGCTCCTTTAAAACGTCGGGGTCCGGCGGAACGACGTAGTACTGCTTTTCCTTAAAATCCTCATAGCTGATATAATCGCCGGTTCCCGAAGATTTAAACCACAGCGCCAGCTTTTCCTCCGTTGTGACGTTGCCGGTATAAAGGCCGTAATAGTCTGCGCTGAGCGTGTCGCTGCGGCCGAGCTTTTCGGCGATTTTAGCTACGACATCAAAGTCGCTGAGCGATTCGCCGATGGGCGCGCATGCCTGGCGCTCCATATAAAGCGAAACAAAGTTGCCGCTGTTGTGCTCATCGCCCATGTCGTCCATCTCAAATTTCGTGGCTACGGGCAGGATGATGTCGGCCAGCAGGCAGTCGTTTTCCAGCCACGGGTGCTGGGCAACCATGAATTCGATCTCGTCGCTCCGGACGGCCTCGATATACGAGTTTGAGTCATTCCAGCAGGTGGACATGCACGGAGAGTCTGTCCAGATCATGTGGATGCGCGAGCAGCCGTCGGCCGGGAACTTAAACTGTTTAAACTGGTTTTTTACCGAGCCGTTGAACACGTTGTTGCCGTACCAGGTGACGGAGGGCTTTAAGATCGCGTCATGTATGAGGCATTTGGGTATGAACTGGGCCGGCGGCGTTTCCATCGTCCTGAGAAGCTCCGCCAGCTCGGGAACGGTGACGTTTGACATGGGGCCGGGATAGCTGTAACAGCCGGCCAGCTCTTTGCCGGTTTCGCCGGCCGGGCGTACCATTTCAGCGAAATTCGGGATGCGCGGCGTAAATTTACCCCTAAACGGCAGGGGGTGATACGCCTGCCAGAGACTCCACTCAAGCACCTTGGCCTGATGGACGCCGGGCTTGCCGATGGCGCGCATGCCCAGCAGGATGTTTTCCAGGCGGGCCGGCTCCGTCGAGTACGGGCCCCGGATATAACAGCCGCCGTTCCCATGCAGGATCGACGCTGTCTTTTTAGCCCAATCGTGCGCGAGGGCTTTGATGGTCCACTCGGTTACGCCGCATTTTTTGCTGGCCCATTCGGGGGTTTTCGGCACGCCGTCCTCGTTCCCCAGAACGTAATCGGAGAAGGTGTCGAAGCCATAGGCGTGGGTGTCGATATATTCTTTCTCGTACGTGCCTTCCGTCAGCCATATGTAAGCGATGGCCAGCTGAAGCGCGGCGTCCGTATTCGGCAGGATTGGTATCCATTTATCGGCGTGCACCGCCGCACCAAAATTGAGGTCGGGGCATATGTAGACGCTTTTAAGGCCGATTTCGGAAAGCCAGTAGCACAGGCGCGTGGCGAGCATTGAGCCGACGCCCAGAGGCGTTGTCTCCGGGTCGCAGCCCCAGTATAAAAGCAGGTCGGCGTTTTCCGCGATGTCGGGATAGAGGTTGGCCGTCGGTGCCATTTCGCCGACGGGCTCGCAGCCCCACACGTGCTTGGAGCCCCAGACCCAGCCTTCCCAGCTGTCCTCGTTGCGCATTTGGATCGTATAGCCGCCCAGCATGGAAAGGAGCCTATTGGGGCAGCCGTGGCTTGGGGCTAAATGCTTGCCCTCGCCGTGCAGATCCGTTTCGGACAAAACGGCGGACATGCCGTATTTTTCCTTAACGCGCAAAAGCTCATCCGCAACGAGCTGGGACGCCTCGTCCCAGGTGATGCGGACATATTTGCTCTTACCCCGGTTTTGAGGATTGCGCTCGCCGCCCGGGTCCCAGTCGACGCGCTTTAAGGGGTAGCGGACGCGGTTTTCCGAATAAACGCGTTTTTTGTAGCCGAGCCCTACAAACGATATGACGGATTTGAGGGGCGGGGTGAAGGTTTTGCCCCGGGCCGAAAATTGCCAGGGCTTAAGCTGACTGACATCGTACTGCCAATCGTACGGGAAAGGCCGGATCCGGACAATCTTCTCACCGTCCGTCTCTACAAGGGACGGCGGGCCGGATTCCGGGCCGATGAGGCTTGTGCCTTTCAGGCATCGCTGAGCGGGCGTGACGTCCTTGAGTTTCTCTGCCATCCGTATTCCTCCTGTTTCACGCAGCTATCTATTTGATATATAAAATAATTATACTATGAGAAGCGGCAGGGTCACAGAGTCTGATGGGCTGAAAATCATCGATATTTTTGAAGCTGATGTCCCGGTGCGCGATTGACAGGCGAGGTATATGCCGGCTTGAAGCCGGCGCTTATTGTATCAGCCAGCCGTCCAGGCAGACCCCGGCGGCCGGGTCGATTTTACGCGCAAAGGCCTCGGGGTAGTCGCGCCGCCAGGCATCCATTTCCTCGTCGGTGACCTTTTGGACCTCGACGAGAAAGCCGGATGTGGCCATGCCGGTGGCGTGTTTGGAGGTCATGGCCGTCGGGGTGATACAGTTGATGCAGCCGCCGCGGTCCAGAACGCCGGGAATGATCGGGTCAAGCCGGGCTCCGTGGTCGACGTAGCACGTGCTCGGTATAAGCCGCTCAGTGACATACGCCCCGCACAGGACTGTCCCGCGCTCGTTGAAGACCTTGACAATATCGCCGTGCCCAATGCCGCGCTTTTCGGCTTCGGAGGCGTGCAGCCACAGCGGCTCGTACTGATAGCCGTCTTTTCCGCGGATTTTCATCGTTTCGACTTCCCGGTTCCAGATAATGTCGTCGCACTGGGCGTGCATACGCCAGCGTCCGTGGTTGGACATGCATAAAAGCGGATAATCTTTCGTGCGCTCGCTCGACAGGCGCTCGTCGTGGGTTTCGCCCTTCTCGATCCATTTGGGAACGGGCGGACGCTCGTCGTCATGGGGCATAAACCGCTCAATATGAGAAGAGGAGTATTCCAGCTTGCCGGTCGGTGTGGACAGCGGATGATTTTCAGGGTCTTTATAAAACTCATAGAGGCCGGCCGGCAGATCCTGCGCGTTCGGCTTGCAGGGGACTATATAAATCCGCTTTTCCTTGAATTCCTCCCAGGACATGCGCTCTTCACAGCCGGAGGCCTTATAGAAGAACCGCACGCGCTCCTCTTCGGACAGGTTGTCTGTATACACATCGTAATAGTCCTTGCCCAGCTTTTCAGCGACCTTGGCGCACACGTCAAAATCCGACAGGGATTCGCCGACGGGCGGGCAGCAGGGCTCCTCAAGATAAACGGACACAAACGCGCCGCTCGACAGATCGTTGCCGATGTCGTTCATCTCGTGCTTGGTGGCGACGGGGAAGATGATATCGGCGAAATAGCAGTCGTTTTCCAGCCAGGGGTGCTGGGCGACGATGCACTCGATGTCGGGGTGCTGCATGGCCTTTTGCGTCAGGTGGCCGTCGTTCCAGCACGTGACCTGACACGGCGCGTCCGTCCACATCATATGCACGCGCGAGCAGCCCTCGCGCGGGTACTGGATCTTTTCAAACTCATATTCAGTTGTCGGCAGACGGCAGTTTTGCGCGTTGGGAATCTGGCTCGATGAGAAGCACTGCAGGCCAAACCATTCGGCGTGTCCGTCGAGGATGGCCTTGTGGATCAAAACCCGCGGAATAAACTGCTTGGGTGCCGTCAGCTGCTTAAAGAGTTCCTTCAGCTCCGGCGCGCGCTCCGCCTGCTCGGGTGAGAGCGTAAACCGTTTCATATTGATCGAGGGATGCACGTCCCCGTCAACCGGACGCAGCGGGTCGGCGATATGCGGCACGGCCGGCATAAAATCGCCCTGGTACGGCAGCGGGAAATCCTTGTTCCACAGGTTGAATTCGATCATCTTGGCCTGATGGACGCCGGGGCTGCCCACGGCGCGCATGCCCAGAAGCATAACCTCCAGGCGCGCCGGCTCCGTGGCGTACGGGCCCCGGATGTAGCCGCCGCCGTTGGAGTGGAGGATGGAGGCCTTTTTCTTGGCCCAGTCGCGCGCGAGAGCTTTGATCGTCCACTCGGCTACGCCGCATTTTTCACTGGCCCATTCGGGCGTCTTGGGAATGCCGTCCTCGCGGCCTAATACATAATCCTCAAATTTGTCAAACCCATAGGCATGGGTGTCGATATAGTCTTTTTCGTATGTGCCCTCCGTCAGCCACACGTACGAGATGGCCAGCTGGAGTGCCGCGTCCGTGCCGGGCAGGACAGGGATCCACTTGTCGGCGTGGACCGCCGCGCCGTAGTTGAGGTCGGGGCAGACGTACACGCTTTTAAGCCCGATCTTCGTAAACCAGTAGCACAGGCGGCTGGGCAGCTGGCCCACAACGCCCAGCGGCGTCGTTTCCGGGTCGCAGCCCCAGAATAATAAGAGCTGGGAATTCTTGGCGATATCGGGGTACAGGTTTGTCATCGGCATCATCTCACCGACGGGCTCGCAGCCCCACACGTGCTTGGCGCCCCAGAACCAGCCCTCCCAGCTGTCCATGTTGCGCATCTGGAGCGTGTAGCCGCCCATGAGTGCCATCAGCCGGTTCGGACAGCCGTGGCTGGGCGCGACGTGCTTACCCTCGCCGTGCATGTCGGCCTGTACCAAAACAGCCTCGGGGCCGTAAGTTTCCTTCATGCGGACGAGCTCGTCGGCCACAATCTGCGCCGCCTCGTCCCAGGATATCCGGACATAGCCCGATTTTCCCCGGTTTTGGGGATTGCGTTCGCCCTTGGGGTCCCAGTCCACGCGCTTTAAAGGATACCGCACACGGTTGGGCGAATAAACGCGCGATTTGTAACCCAGGCCAAACGGCGAGATCGTCACGCGGTCCGGCGCGGTGAATGTACTGCCGCGCGCATCAATCTGCCAGGGATTGCAGTATTTGTCGGTGTATGTTTTATCGTAATGATAGGGTCTGATCCGCGTAATCTTGCCGTCGCTGGAGTCGACCAGGCACGGGCCGCCGCTTTCCGGTCCCATCAGGCTGAAGCTCACAATATTCTGTTTTTCGGGTAAAAATTTCTTATTCATCACTTTTCCCCTCCGTTTCCGTTGTCCACACGCATTAAGCGTTTACTTAGCAACAAAATGAGCATATTAAGCTCGTTTACAGTATACAGAGTCTGCCGGTGAAAGGGAAACTAAATCCGGGCGGACGGTTACAACCAAAAAGCTGTAACGCCACTCCGCTTGATTTAGTCCCCCGCGCCAATCTCCCTATTTTAAATGTTGTCAAAACAAAAAAAGGCCTGTATACTTGACATTGGTATCGTCCCAAGGTTTATAATAAACGAATGAACGGACTTAGGTATATATAAAACCGGCCGATATCAAGCAGTATCTTATCATACTAAAGTCTAAGTTTTTAGGAGGAGTGAAAAGAATTTGGAAAAGGTATATACTAACCTGACCACCGGCGGCCCCATCTCCGTTTACGTGGAAGACGGAAAGATTACCCGCATCCGCCCGCTTCAGGTTCCCGAGGAGGATTATCCGAAGGCCTGGACGGTCGAGGACAGATACGGTAATAAGTATAGCCCGCCAAAAGCGATGCGTCTGGCTCAGAACATTCTGGCCGAACGCAACAGGCTTTATTCAGAAGACCGCATTCTTTACCCCATGAAGCGTGTCGACTGGGATCCCAACGGCGAGCGTAATCCCCAAAATCGCGGCAAGAGCGGTTACGAGCGGATTTCCTGGGATGAAGCCACGACGCTGATTGCCAATGAGCTCAAGCGTCTTGTAAAGTTTAACGATGACGGGACAATCGACGGCCATCAGATCACGGCCATCACCAGCTCCCACCATAACTGGGGCATCGTCGGCTACAAGATGGCTCCTTTCGGACGCTTCTTCGGCATGCTTAACTTTACCCCCATACTGGACAACCCCGACTCGTGGGAAGGCTGGCTGTGGGGCGCGCCGCACATGTGGGGCTTCTACTGGCGTCTGGGCCAGCCCGAGCAGTTCGACCTGCTGCAGGATGCTCTCAAGAATACCGACATGGTTGTCTTCTGGTCCAACGACCCCGACTCCACGCACGGCATTTATTCCGGCCAGGAATCAAACATCTGGCGCGTATGGATGAAGGAAATGGGCATGAAGTGCGTCTTCATCGATCCGTTTTACAACTATACAAACGCCGTTATGGACGGCACATGGTTTGCCCCTCGTCCCGGCACCGACACGGCACTGGCGGCGGCCATCGCCTACACCTGGTTTGAGGACAACACGTACGATCACGACTTTGTCAATCGCAAGACGATCGGCATAGACGAATTCCGCGATTATATCATGGGCAAGGAAGACGGCGTGCCCAAGACGCCCGAATGGGCCGGCGAAAAGACCGGTATCCCCGCCCGCCGCATCCGCGCGCTGGCGAAGGAATGGGCGTCCAAGAAGGTCGCGCTGGCCGGCGGCGTGCGCGGCGGCGAAGGCAGTGCCTGCCGGGCCGCTTACGGTTCGGAAGAAGCGCGCATGCTGATTGCACTGTGCGCTATGCAGGGCTTCGGCAAGCCCGGCGTGTCCATCTGGGGCACGACGATGGGCGCGCCGGCTGATTACACCTGGTTCCCCGGCTATGCCGAGCCGCAGTCCCAGATGGGTAAATCCCCGGCTGCCGATAACAAGTTTGCCCTGACCAATTCCAACAAGCAGCGCCTGTACCGTTTGACGTTCCCGGATGCCATCATCAACGGCGAGGACAAGTTTATCAGCGACGGTTTCTGCGGTCAGTCCATTGAGCAGCAGTTCGTCGAGCACGAGTATCCCATCGAAGGCCGTGTCAAGATGTTCTGGCGCTACGGCGGCAGCTTCTTCGGAACGATGACCGATACGAACAAGTGGGCCAGAATGTATCAAAACGACGGCCCGCACGCGCTGGAATGTGTCATCAACCAGGACTGCTGGTTCTCCGGCGAGACGAAATACGCCGACATCATTCTGCCGGCCTGCACCAACCTCGAGCGCAACGACCTGGGCGAATGGTCCGTCGGCGGCGGCTATACGACCCATGCCGAAATCGGCAACAACTGGCGTATCATCGTGCGTGAGCAGAAGGCCGTTGAGCCTCTGGGCGAATCGAAGCCCGACTATGAGATCTTCGCGATGGTGGCCGAAAAGCTTGGCCTGGGCGAAACGTTTACGGAAGGCAAGAACGAGGATGACTGGGCCGAGGCCTACTGGAACCTTTCGGATCTGTCCAAGCGCATGAGCTGGGAAGAGTTCAACAAGAAGGGCTACTATATCGTTCCCGTGCCCGAGGATTACGAGGAGCATCCCGCGTTCCGTTGGTATTATGAAGACCGCGACTGCGATACGGAGGATTATCTCAATCCGAAAATCAAGGCCGTCAATAATATGAATACGCGTATTCCCACCGAACATTCCAAGGAACTGGGCACTTACTCGGGCAAGATCGAGTTTGCCAGCGAAGACCTCAAGAAGCTCTCTCCGGAAGACAACGAGCGTCCGCCCGTTCCGCACTATATCCCCAGCTGGGAAGGCCACGAAACGACGGAGCTGTACAAGAAGTATCCGCTCCAGATCATCTCCCCGCATCCGCGTTTCAGCTTCCACACCCACTATGACAAACACACCAGCTGGCTGGACGAAATCCCCATCCACCGCATCCCCAAGGATGGTTATGCCTACTGGCCGGCGCGCATCAACCCGAAGGACGCCGTTGAACGCAACATTAAAAACGGCGATCTCGTCGAGCTGTACAATGACCGCGCAAGCGTCGTCTGCATCGCTGATGTCACCTACCGCGTACCGGTCGGTGTTATGCACAGCTACGGTTGCTCGGCCAAGTACGATCCCGTCGTTCCCGTCCCCGGCGCGACGGACAGAGGCGGCTGCGTCAATCTCTTAACAAGCGGCAGATTCCTGTCCAAGAACGCACCTGGTATGGCGCCGAACTCCTGCCTCATCGAGTGCAGAAAATGGGAGGGCTAAAAATGGCGAGATTAGGATTTGTATTTAACGTAGAGCGCTGCAACGGCTGCTATTCATGCTTCCTTGCCTGCAAGGACGAGTTCACCGGCAACAGCCATCTGCCGACGGCGGAAGCCACGACCGAGGGTGTCAACCTCATTAAGGTCAACGAGGTTGAGTACGGCACCGGCAGCAAGGTCAAGGTCGATTACACGCACACGATCTGTCAGCAGTGCAGCAATCCCCCGTGCATGAACACATACCCCGATCAGATTTATAAGCGCGACGACGGCATCGTCATTATTGACCCGGCCAAAGCCAAGGGGAACCGGGACATGGTGAAGTCCTGCCCGTACGGCGCGATTGTCTACAACGAGAAGGCCGACCTGCCGCAAAAGTGCACCATGTGCGCGCACATGCTCGATCAGGGCGAAAAGGTTACCCGCTGCTTTGAGTGCTGCCCTAATCAGGCCATGCTCTTCGGCGATCTGGATGACCCGAAAAGCGAGATTGCCATATATGTCAAGGAGCACGCCGGCGAGCTGGAGCAGCTGCATCCGGAATACGGCGCGGGCCCGAACGTGTACTATAGGAATCTGCCCAAGCCGTTTATCTGCGGTGAGGTTGTCTGCGGCGACACCGACCAGTGCTGCAAAGGCGCTAAGGTGACGTGCGTATGTGAGGACTGCAACAAGACAATGGTGACGGAGACCGATTTCTTTGGTGATTTCGAGTTCCGTTTCCTGCCGAAAAACACGAGCTTCACTCTGACGGTGGAAGCGCCGGGCTATCAGCCCGCGACCTGCACCGTTAAAACGCATGCGGCCGTCAATCTCGGCGAAGTCATCCTGCAAAAGGCATAAGTAAACAGCTTACTGGTAAAAAATGGGGCGGAGATACTCCGCCCCTAAACACCTTGACATGCTAAAAGTCAAGGTTTTTTGGAGGAAAATTATTCATGAGAGACGTAGTAATTGTGGAAGCCTGCCGGACGGCCGTTGGATCGGTCGGCGGTACGCTGAAGGATACCCCGGCTGAAGAGCTGGCACGGGTTGTCGTTCAGGGTATCCTCGACAGGAGTAAGATCGATCCGAAGGAAATCAACGAAGTCATTATGGGCCACTGCCGCCAGACGTCGGACAATCCGAATATTGCCCGCATCGTAGCCCTGCGCTGCGGTATTCCGGAAGAGTGCACAGCGCAGACTGTTATGCGCCAGTGTGCCTCAGCCATGACGGCCGTGCTTGACGGTGTCATGAGTGTCCAGGTCGGCGACAACGACGTGGTTCTGGCCGGCGGCACGGAAAGCATGTCAACCGCTGTCTTTTATATCCGTGGCGCCCGCTATGGTCTCGGCACGGGGAACACAACGCTCGTCGACGCGCTCACTGAAGGCCAGTTCCAGGCTCAGCCTCAGGAAATTTATGGCCGATACAATATGGGCGTAACCGCCGACAACGTGGCGAAGAAGTACAGCATTACGCGCGAGGAGACGGACGCGTTTTCGCTGCAGAGCCAGCAGCGTGCGGCTGCGGCCATAAAGGCAGGTAAGTTTAAGGATGAGATTGTCCCGGTAGTCATCCCGCAGAGAAAAGGCGACCCGATCGTCTTCGAAACCGATGAATTTCCGCGACTGACGCCGCTTGAAAAGCTGGCCAAGCTCAAGCCCGTTTTCACGGAAGAAGGCCCCACGACGGCCGGCAGCTCGTCCGGGCGTAACGACGGCGCTTCGGCCATGCTGATCATGTCGGCAGACAAGGCCAAGGAACTCGGATTTAAGCCGCTGGCGCGCTTTGTCAGCTACGCCACAGCCGGCGTTGACCCGCGCTATATGGGCCTCGGCCCTATCCCGGCCACACGGAAAGCGCTGGCCCGGGCAAATATGACCCTTGACGATATCGAGCTCATTGAGCTCAACGAGGCTTTTGCCGCCCAATCTCTTGGCTGCATCAAGGAACTCGGCATTAATCAGGAAATTACGAACGTGAACGGCGGCGCCATCGCGCTCGGCCATCCTGTCGGTTCATCCGGCTGCCGCATCATGGTCACGCTTCTTCATGAGATGCGCCGCCGTAAAAATAAATACGGCCTGGCGACGCTTTGCATCGCGGGCGGCATGGGCCAGTCCACGATTATCGAAGCGCTGTACGACTAATATTATGGTCAATAATACCGCCTGGGCGGTATTATACGGCCGCCGCTCGCGGCGGCGTGCCGCATTCTGACGCAGTGCCAGAAAGAGCGGCAAATTAACAGTATCAATTTTGTTTTGAAAGGAGCAAATAAATATGGCATGTAAACTTTTCGACCTTAGCGACAAGACGGCTGTCGTCGTCGGCGGCGCCGGCGGACTTGGACAGGCGATCGCGCAGGGTCTTGCGGAAGCGGGCGCGAAAGTGCTCATCTCCAGCCGCAAAGAGGAATCCCTGAAGAAGGCACAGGAAGAGATCAAAGCCGCATGCGGCCTCAGCGTGTGCTATTGTTCGGCAGACGCCACGAATGAGGCGCAGGTGACGGCCCTCGTCGAGGATGCTAAGAAACAGCTCGGCGGGAAGGTGGATATCCTCGTTAATGCGCAGGGCTTCAACAAGAAGCAGGACGCGCTGGATTTCGACATCGATACATTCCGTCAGATGCTTGACGCCAACATCACGAGCTTTATGATCACCGCCAAGATTTTTGGCCGTCATTTCAAGGAAAACGGTTACGGCAAGATCGTCAATCTCTCCTCCGTGCGCGGCAAGATCGCCACGAAGGGACCCGGCAATGCCGGTTACTGCGCCACAAAGGGCGCCGTTGACATGCTCACCAAGCAGCTGGCTTCCGAGTTCGGCCCGTTCGGCGTAACGGTTAACGCGCTCGGCCCCAACATCACGGCTACGCCGATGATGACGGCCATCTTTGAAAAGCGCGCGGCGGACGCCGGCGTGAGCGTTGAGGATTATCTCGTTCAGCAGGGACAGGGCAACCCGATGCGCAAGATGGGCATGCCCGAGGACATCGTGGGCACAGCCATTTTCCTGGCGGCTCCCGCGTCCGACTTTATGACCGGTAATATCCTTTATCCCGACGGCGGTCTGACAGCCATCGGCTAAGTCATGCAGAAAGAGGGCGCATTGATCTTCAATGCACCCTCTTTTAATGCTGTATGGTTAAGACTCATGGCCGGGATATTTTCGGTTGTCCTCCGTCCGTTTCCTCGATGGGCAGCCAGACCTCGAAAAACCCGGTGATTTCGTCGTTTTTAATGACGCTGCAGGCGAGGTTGCCAAATGCGCACCCGTCAACCTTCAGGCCGTTTTGCTCGGCGAAGTCGATAATGTAATCGAGATGGCGCGCCGTGAATTTGTCTTTTCCGGTGCTCGTGAAGGCCGAGTGGATGCACAGCTTGGACGGTACTGTTGTGACGGGCGGCCTGATCTCAATGCCGAATTCCTCGACATACTGCATGCCGATGGAAAAGCCCCACGCATAGTCGTCGCCCTCGCCCAAAAGTTCGTCCTCCGGCACTTCAAAGTAGCGTCTGGAAAACGGCATGTATTTCAGCCACTGCCGCGACAGGAGCTGCAGCTCGGAATCCTTGTCATAGCTGGTGTTGTAACGGTTTAAGTAACGCACGAACTCGGCACTGCGGCGGATCTCGCACTGGCCGATAAGGCCCTTTAAGCTTGATAAAATTTCCGAATATTTGCGGATGCGCTCTAAAAGCAGCTGCTGATATCGGATGGCCGCTTCAAGTTCGTCACCCTTGGCGTCCAGGTTGTTTACCAGGTCGTCATAAGTATTCTGCGAGACGATGTGCGCCACCTGTTCGATCCCAAAACCGAAATTTTTAAACCAAAGACAGTCGAGCAGGAAATTGATGTCCCACGTATCGTAATACCGGTAATTATTGACGGGATCTTTTAAAGGGGACACGACGCCTTTTTCCTCATAATAGCGTATCAGGTCCGGAGAAATACCGAGAATTCTGGCTACGTCGCCAATTTTATATCGCAAGGACGCCATCACCCCATTTCATGAAAAATCAGACAAAAGAAAAAACGTGTAAGCCGGCTATTGATGGGCAATTCTACGTATATTATATCTGATTTTTTAAGAAAGTCCAACAAAAATGCTAAATCACCCTTGACTTTGGCATTATTCCAAGGTTTACAATTAGTCTATTACAGCTTACAAATTAACCATTAGATATTTCAGGAGGTTGCACTATGGCTTATATGCCGCTCGATAAGAACAGAATGTATCTTGACAGAAGCAAGATGACGAAAATCTATGACCTGTCCCAGCCGTGGGGCGTTGACACGCCGCTGTGGCCGTTCCCCGGCCCGCGCCAGGACCTTCTTTTCCCCCGCGGACAGTATCTCGGCCGCTTCCACAAGCGCACCATGACCTACACCGGCACGTTGCACGCCGGCACGCATATGGACGCGCCCAACCACGTTCTGCACGAAGAGGAAGTCGACCGTGAGAGAAACGGCTACTCCCTCAACGAGATTCCCCTTGAGTACTGCGTCGGCACCGGCGTCATTTTGGACATGCGCCATCTGCAGAAGGATTTTGAAGCCAAATGGAAGACCGGCTTTGAAGACGGCCTCTGGTATGAGCTGAAGCCGTCCGATTTTGAAGCCGCCTGCAAAAAAGACGGTCTTGAGATCCGCGAGAATGACTGGGTTGTCGTCGATACCGGCTTCCATCATTACTGGAGAAAGAACAACGACAAGTACTACAACTATTATTCCGGCATGGGCCCCGAAGTTGCCGAGTGGCTCATTCACGAAAAGAAGATCAAGGGCATTTCCGGCACATGGGGTGCTACCGACGCGCCGCTGTGGCATCATCCGCTCAGCGAGCAGATGCCCTGGCTCGACAAAGCATTCCGTAAAGCGACCGGTAAGGATCCCACGGTTGAGTTCCCGGATTATGAGCCCTGCCACAGAATGTTCATGCAGGCCGGCTGCTGCACCGTTGAAAATGCGGGCGGCGACATCGACGAAATTGTCGGCAAGCGCATGACGATCGCTGCTTTCCCGTTCCGCTGTGAGATGGCCGACGGTGGTTTCGTCCGTCTTGTTGCCTGGGAAGAAGGCTCTTTCTAAGCAAAATTAAAATATTGCCCCACAAGTTTGGCTTGTGGGGCAATATATCTGAAAAATTCTTGCGGAATCAAAAGTTTCGGCAACTGGCCGAGATGGGAGTTTACAATGAACAGTATCAATGATATTAAAAAAATCGCCGTACTTGGCGCAGGCACAATGGGACCTGGGATGGCACAGACCTTTGCCATAGGCGGATATGACGTCACGATGTGGACACGCAGCGAAGCGACTCGTGAGAAAGCCAAAGCAGCGCTGAAATCCAGCCTGAAGACCTTTGCTGACGAAGGTGAGATCAAGGCGGAGGATATCGACAGAATCTATGCCAGAGTTAATTTTAAAGAGAGCGTGGCAGAAGCAGTCCAGGGCGCTGATTTTGTAATGGAGACCATTGTAGAAAAAAAAGAGGCCAAACAAGAGCTGTATGCCCAGCTGGCTGAGGTCCTGCCCAGCGATGTTATCGTTGCCTCTAACACCTCTGCGCTCAATATTTTTGAAATCGTTCCGGAAAAGCTCCTGCCCCAGATGATCATCTGCCACTGGTATGCCCCGCCTGAGCTTATTCCTCTTGTTGAAGTTGTGAAAAGCGAACAGGCTCCTCAGGAATATGCCGATATCGCAGTCGCTATGCTTAATAAATGCGGAAAGACCGCCGTCCTGATGAAGAAATTTATCCAGGGCTACATTGTTAACCGGCTTCAGCAGTGCCTCAACCGTGAGGTGTTTTACCTGCTGGACAACGGTTATTGCGATGCGGAGGCTATTGATCTGGCTTCAAAGGCTTCGTTTATTCCCCGCGCAGTTGTTCTCGGCCTGCTTAAGCGCGTCGATTTCGGCGGCGTAGATATGACCGCCAACAACTACAAGAACCGCAGCTACACAATGCCAGAGCACGGCGATGAGTTGCCCACCACTCTTGCCAATATGGTTGACGAGGGTAAGCTGGGCATCAAATCAGGCAAAGGCTTTTATGATTACGAGGGCGTTGATGTCGGTGCTCTCAAGGTAAAGCGCGATAAACAGCTGTTTGAGGTATTCAAGCTGGCGAAGAAATTTATGGATGATCCTGTCTGAGGATTGTCTGAGACTATCTATTTAGAATCAGAAAGGAAATAAGTCATGGCTAAATCAAATAAAGTTATTATTCAAGTCTGCCTGTGCGGCGCGGGCACCAAAAAAGCCCAGGCGCCGACCGTCCCCTATAACGCAGAAGAACTGTCCGAGCAGATAGTTGCGTGCGCTAAAGCGGGCGCGTCTATCGCCCACATTCATGTCCGGGAGGACAAGGAAGTTAACGGCGAGATGCAGATCGGCTACAAATCCATGAGCCTTCAGAAATTCACGGAAGCTGTTGAAATGACTCGTGAAGCCTGCAAAAAGGCCGGCGTCGACATCCTCATCAACCTCACCACCTCGGGCGGCGAGTATGAGGACTACAAGCGCCTGCAGCATCTGGGCGCTCTCAAGCCCGAAATGTGTTCGTTTGACCCCAATACGATTAACTGGGCCAACAGCTATATCTTTGAAAACAGCCCGCGTTTTCTAAACCTTTTAGGCCAGGAAGTTGTCAAACACGACATTAAGCCGGAGTTTGAGGTTTTCGACACCGGCCATCTTGACAGCGTTATGTTCTACGTCAACAAGCACGGCATTCCCAAGCCGCCACATATTCAGTTCATTATGGGTGTCGGCGGCGCCATGCCTGGCTCGGCAGAATACCTCGCCTTTGCCGCGGGCAAGCTGCCCGAGGGCGCGACATGGTCTGTGTCCGGTATTGGTAAAGCGCACATGCCTATGATGCTTGCCGGCCTGGCGCTTGGCTGCGACGGTCTGCGCGTCGGCCTTGAGGACAACATCTACTACTCCAGAGGCGTTATTGCCACCAATGTCCAGCTGGTTGAGCGCGCCGTTGAGCTGTCGAAAATTGCTCAGCGCGAAATCGCAACAGCTGAGGATGCCAGAGAACTGCTTGGCATCACCCGTCACTGCCTGCGCGACGGAAAAACAGGCGAAGTGACCTTTAAGGCATAATTTAAGGAATCGATAAGCTCCGGGTATCAGACCTTATGGCCGGTACCCGGAGCCGTGTAAAAAGGCATATTGGCAAAGGGCCGGTATCCTGCTAAGACAGGCACACGCCTCTGCGCAAAAAGCAGCCAGTGTGCGGGCTGCTTTTTACAATCCGGATAAGACGGGACAAGTGTCCTCAGCATGTCGCCAGGCCACAGGAGGACTTTTAGGGGGACTGGGATTTTGATCAACGAAGCAGCGGTAAAATGCTTTCTGGCACTGTCTAAAACACTCAGTTTCACGCAGACGGCCAAGCTCCTTTTTATGACGCAGCAATCGGTCAGCAAATACATTGCCAAGTTTGAAGAGGATATCGGTTTCAAGCTTTTTATCCGCACGCACCATTACGTTATGCTGACAAAAGCCGGGGAACATTACTATGAGCTGTTTTCGAGGTTTGAAGAGGACTTTCAGAAGGTTACCGAGAAAACGCGGCAATATTACGCCACCATGTTCAGTTCCCTGCGCATCGGCTATCTGGAATGGCTGGAAATCTCGTCTGAGATCAGCGCCGCGCTTAAAAATCTGAAAAAAGATAATCCGGACCTGCGTTATATCGGCGAGCGCCATACACAGACGCGGCTCATTGAGCTGTTTCTGTCGCGGCAGCTCGACCTTATTATTACGTATGCGGAATTTGCGCCCAAAGGTGCGGGCATTAAAAAAATGAAGGTGCTTGAAACGCCGCTTGTGCTGCTCGTCGCGCCGGACCATCCCAAGGCAAAAGAGGGCGCCACGGTAGAGGACTTCAGGGGCGAACCGTTTATCAAGGCCGCTTCCAGCTACGAATCGAATTCGGAAAGCCGTACCCGCGCCAGACGGCAGTGCCGCGAGTTGGGCTTTACCCCTTCGGAGATCATCATATCGCCCAACATCGAATCGGCGTATATGGCCGTGGAGTTCGGACAGGGCGTGATGGTGTCGACAATGCTTAGCCGAATGAGCCTTCACAGCGAGCTGCTGTGCTACTACATCGGGAAGAACGAAGAGCTGCAGTGCTTCTGGTATGAGGATCAGGAAAATCCGACGGTGGAAGCGTTCGCCTTGTTTTTAGAGCGGTCTCACGAGGATTGAAACTGGCGGCTTCTTCAAACGGTCGGTGTAATGCCAGCTTATATACAGTTTTAATGATCAATGGAAATGTGGTTTTATAGCTATGAAAAATAATGAAATCCCCGTGTATTCTATCGTCGCGTTTTCAAATACGGGCAAGACAACGCTTCTTGAAAAGCTCATCCCGGAGCTTAAGGCCAGAGGCCTGCGCGCGGCGGTCATCAAGCATGACGCGCATGAATTTGAGATTGACAGGCCCGGAAAGGACAGCTGGCGTCTCACACAGGCCGGCGCTGTTGTGACGGTCGTGGCGTCGGCTACAAAGGCGGCCGTGATGGAAAATCGGTTTATTCCCATCGACGAGCTGATCGCGCGTATTACGGATGTTGATATTATCCTCACGGAAGGCTATAAGCACGGCCCGTGGCCAAAGATCGCGCTGCAGCGTGGCGACAATGAGAAGCCGCTCCCGCTTGAGCCCGGCGAATGTCTGGCCATCCTGTCGGACGTGCCGGTACAGACCGATAAAACAACGGTGTTAGGGCTTGACGATATATCAAAGCTTGCTGATATTATTGAAGCCGATATGCATAAAAAATAAATATTAAAACATAACAAGACTGTTCCTTCTACTAGGGGAAACAGTCTTGTTTGCATTTTTTATTGTATCGTTAAGCCATGTCGTTCACGCCAAGCAGTGAATAAACCGGACGGAAAAGTATCGCGCAATCTGGCAATATGCGGAAAACGATACACTGCTGAATAGTCAGAATAATACTGTGGATACTAATGCTGTAAAAACAAGGGAGGGTCATATATATGAAAGCAACCGGAATAGTACGCCGCATTGATGATCTCGGACGCGTCGTTATTCCAAAAGAGATCCGCCGTACCATGCGTATCCGCGAGGGAGACCCGCTGGAGATATATACTGAGAAAGACGGCGAAGTCATCTTTAAAAAGTATTCGCCCATGGGCGAATGGTCGGAAAGCGCCAATCAGATCTGTGAAACGCTGTATAAGACCTCTGGCTGCTGTGCCGCCGTCGCCGACCGAGACACGTATATATCAGCATGCGGCGTACCAAAGCGGGAATTGACCGACAAGCATATCAGCAGTGACCTGGAGCAAATCATGGAAGCGCGCCGTCTCTATCAGCGTAAGAGCGGCGAGAAGGGCTTGCCCGTTGTCGACAGCGTAGACAAGTATGTCATTGAAACGGCAGCCCCCATCATTTCCGAGGGTGATGTTATGGGATGCGTGATCTTCTTCTCCGAAGGCGACAAGGTCCTCGGTGAGGTCGAGTATAAACTGGCGCAGACTGTTGCCGGTTTTTTAGGCAAGCAGATGGAAAGCTGACGGGAAGCCGGATCATCCTCCATACAAAAGCGGTTTTGCGCGCGCCTGTCAGCTAGACGGCGCGGCGCTGAATCGCTTTTTGTATTATTGACACGCCAGGCCTTATTCCCGGCCATCTTGCGTCTAAATACCATTGGATATTTATAATATCATCATTCGGCAGACTGACGTACAAGAATGGATATCGACGCTGGCTGTATTAATGTTATTTTTGCGTTAAATATTAATTAAATTTATGCAAAAATCTTTACTTTTCCGTCACAATATCTATTACATTATAGACTTTTTTAGGCGTTATGATATAATTCGGTAAAGACTATGGAAGATGCGGACATATTCATTCGCCGGTATGGACGCGGCGGGCTGAAGGAGTTTTGGATATGATTTATTTTGTTGAGGACGACAACAGCATTCGCGAGCTTGTCATATATACCTTGAACAGCTCGGGGCTGGAGGCGGTCGGCTTCGAAAAGCCGTCCGAGTTCTGGCGGGCAATGGATACGACAGTACCGAGTCTGGTGCTGTTGGATATTATGCTGCCCGAGGAAGATGGCCTGGAGATTTTAAAGAAGCTGCGAAGCACGGTATCCACCAAAAAGCTTCCGGTCATCATGCTCACGGCGAAGGGCAGCGAATATGACAAAGTGGTGGGGCTCAATTCCGGTGCCGACGATTATATACCCAAGCCGTTCGGCATGATCGAGATGATCGCGCGCATCAAAGCGCTTCTGCGGCGAACGGACGAAAATGAAGTCCCCGCGGAATATCAGCTGGGGAATCTTTACGTATGCCCGTCCAAGCATATCGTCAAGGCTGACGGCCAAAATATTTCACTGACACTCAAGGAGTTCGAGATGCTCTGCCTCCTTTTGGAAAACCATGATATCGTTCTGACGCGTGACCAGATTCTTAACAGGGTCTGGGGGTATTCCTTTGACGGCGAGAGCAGGACGGTAGATGTACATATACGAACATTGCGTCAAAAACTCGGCGGCGCCGGCGAATATATCAAGACAGTGCGCGGCATTGGTTATAAAATTGCCGCCGCTGCCGGATAAGGCTTCGTCATTTATGAGTAGAAGAATTTTCTGGGGTATTTTTCTCGTCGCCGTTCTGGCTATTTTGGCGTGCCTGGCACTCATTTTAGGAATGGACTACCGCGCTTACGTGGCGGAGCACGAGGAAAAGGTCAAAGAGGAAACGGAATATATCCTCAAAGGCGTCGAGCAAAGCGGGCTCGTTTATTTAGACAGCCTGGATCAGAATCTCGAGCTGCGCATCACCTGGATTAACGCCGACGGGACGGTGCTCTATGACAACGTTGCCGATGCCGAAACGATGGAAAACCACGCTGAACGCGATGAGATTAAGCAGGCCCTGTCAACGGGCGTCGGGCAGAGCAGCCGCGAATCCGACACGTTATCCGAACAAATGATCTATTATGCCGTCCGGGGTGCGGATGGTACAGTGCTGCGGACGGCCACGCTGGAAAAAACGCTTGCGGCCAGAGTCACCGTTATAATTAAGCCTATGATTGTTATTTTGGTGGTTGCCATCGGCGCGTCGCTGCTGCTGGCGTACCGAATATCCAAAAGCATTATCCGGCCGATCAATTCCATTGACTTTGAGTATCCGGAGCGCAGCAAGGTCTATAGGGAGCTCCACCCGCTGCTGGAGCGGATTGCCCATCAAAACAGTATCATCGACAAGCAGATGAACGAGCTGAAGATGGAGCATGAAGCGCGCGAAAAAATGCGCCGTGAGTTTACCGCCAACGTGTCGCATGAGCTTAAAACACCCCTGACCTCGATATCCGGCTTTGCGGAGATTATGCGCAATGGCATGGTGAAAAGTGAGGATATTACGCGCTTTGCCGGCTATATTTACGACGAGGCACAGCGGCTGATTTCACTGGTGGGAGACATAATCAAGCTCTCACAGCTCGACGATAACGAGCTGCCTGTTAAAAAAGTTCGGATTGACCTGTACGATGCGTGCGAGTCGGTCATGACGTCGCTGAGGCCTGCGGCTGAGGCCAAGGGCGTGACGGTGGAGCTCACGGGACAGCATGCCAACATATTCGGCGCCGAGCAGATTATCGACGAGATCATCCACAATCTGTGCGACAACGCGATTAAATACAATAAGGAAAACGGGAAGGTAACGATTTCTGTCGACAAGCGCGGCAAGGAGGTCGAGCTCACGGTCACCGATACGGGCATCGGCATCCCGGAAACAGATCAGGTGCGCGTCTTTGAGCGGTTTTACCGCGTTAATAAAGGCAAGTCCAAGCAGATGGGCGGCACAGGTCTCGGCCTGTCGATCGTTAAACACGGCGCGGCGTATCACAGCGCGCGCATTGTCTTAAACAGCGTGCCCGACGTCGGGACAACCGTCAAGATCATTTTTAAAACATTATGAAAACGGCTGCCTCACTTAATAGGCGGCAGCCTTCAGTTTGACAAAAAAGCCGCTTCCGCGGCTTTTTTGTCAATTTGAGCCCTTTATCATTCGGAACAATATAGTCGGATGGCCTGGGAGAGAAAAGCGGCTGTACCGGGGCCGTAACGGTCGATATTGCGTTTAAAGCGCTCATCGGACGTATACAGCTCGCCAAGTCCCTGGAGTATCTCGTCGGTGCAGCTGTAGTGATACGCCGATATGTGCGCCTGCCATTGCCGGACAATCTGCTGTACCGCCGGGTCTGCCGGGGACCGGTTTTTCATTTCAGCAAACGCTGAAAATAGGGCGTCTGCCTCATTCATCATCCGGACGGTTTCATCATCCGTGCGTTTTTTGTCCCGTTCGCCGCTTTGCCGCCAGGCGTCCGTCTGGCCCCAGCGCTCCCGGGCTTCAGCGGCATACTGCTGTCTGACAGCTTGATAATCGCTTATTGAAGATTTGTTTTGATCCATTGTGTGGTCACCTCCTAAGGTTTCGTCGACAAGCCGGATCAGCTCGCCGATATGCTGCTGCTTTAAGACCAGCAGCTCGCGGTGCCGGTGCAGCGCCAGCGCCTGGTCGTGATCCGGGCGGGAAAGGATGCGCTGGATTTCCTTCAGTGAAAACTCCAGCTCGCGGTAAAACAGGATCTGCTGCAGCCGCGCGAGCTTCCGGTCGTCGTAAAACCGGTAGCCGGCCTCGGTCACATCCGATGGCTTTAAAAGGCCGATCGCATCATAATGGCGCAGGGTGCGTATACTCACGCCTGCAAGCTTTGCTGTTTCGCCGATGGACAGTCTCATTCGCGTGCCTCCTTAACAGATTGTTCTCACCGCTAAAACGAGTATAGAGGGTGACGCTGCGTTACAGTCAAGACTTTTCATGAAAAAATTTAAGACCATATCAAAAGGGAGCGGAAATATGTCCGCTCCCCGTTATTTCAGGCAATAATTGTTTTTAGTCCTGGCCCTCAATCAGGCCGTAATCGCCGTCTTTGCGTCGATAGAGGACAGAAAAAGCGTCCCGGTTCTCGTGATTTTTGAACACGAAGAATTCATGCCCTAAAAGGTTCATTTGTAAAATGGCTTCTTCCGGGGTCATCGGCTTGAGCGGGAACTGTTTGACGCGTGTGATCAAAAACTCCTGTTCTTCCTCGTCGTCGGGCAGGAAGCTGACCGACGGTTTGACCTCACGCTCAAAGGCGCCGTCGCGCAGGCGCTTGGCCAGACGCGTCTTGTTTTTCCGGATCTGTCTTTCAATAGCGCCTACGGCGGAATCGATGGAGGCGTACATGTCGCTCGTCGTCTCCGTCACGCGGTAGAAGATACCATTGTTGTTGAGCGTGACCTCGATTTTGTGGCGGCCTCTTTCGATCCCAAACGTTACGAATGCCTCCGACTCGATTTTGAAGAAGCGGTCCAGCTTGCCGATTTTCTTCTCCGCGTAATCGCGAAGATCACTTGAAACTTCGACCTTCTTTTCCGTAAATGTAAATTTCATTCGAGTCATCTCCTTTTCATGTGATACGGACGGGTTAAGGGTTGTCCCTACTTTATTGTACCATAATTCGTCGCGGTTGAATAGTCAAAGTTATGTGCCGAAAAGGCCGGTTTAATACGGCCTGAGGTATAAAAAAGCCAGAGGACTGATATAAGCTCTTAGATAAATATTCGCCGCCGAATGACCTCGTTTAGTCAATGCGGCTATACGATGCAGCCGGCGTGGCGTGTGGCGTGGCAGCTCATCGTCACAACGCACGGTAGGCCGGCAATATGCGTCGGATACGGCTCGATGAAAACGGCAACGGCTGTCGTCCGTCCGCCGAAGCCCTGCGGCCCAATGCCGAGCGCGTTGATTTTCTCCAGCAGCCGCGCTTCCATGTCTGCGTAAAACGGATCCGGGTTTGGCTCTCCCGCGTCGCGCAGCAGCGCGCGCTTGGATAAAAGCGCCGCCTGCTCAATGGTTCCGCCCAGGCCGACGCCCAGGATAACAGGCGGGCAGGGGTTGGACCCGGCGCGCTCAACCGAACCGACAATAAAGTCCTCTATTGTTCCGATGCTGTCAGATGGCAAAAACAGGCGCATGGTGCTCATGTTTTCGCTGCCAAAGCCCTTGGGTGCGACCGTCAGCGCGATGTGTTCTCCGGCCACAAGCCGCGTATGGATGACGGCAGGCGTGTTGTCCTCGGTATTTTCCCGTCGGATCGGGTCGCGCACGATGGATTTACGGAGATATCCGTGCTCGTAGCCTCGGCGGACACCCTCGTTGACGGCGTCCTCAAAAAGGCCGCCGGTAATATGCACATCCTGCCCGATATCGGCATATACAATGGCCATACCCGTGTCCTGACAGATGGGCAGACCTGTCGCCGCGGCCAGCTTAAAGTTTTCTACAATATCGTTAAGCGCGGCCGCTCCGGCGGGGGACACCTCACGTTCGGCGGCACGCTCTAAAAGCACGCACAAATCCTCCGGCAGACGGACGGCGGCCTCAATACAAAGCCGTTCAACGGCGTCCGTAATGCTGGCGCTGGTGATTTCTCTCATGGGCGCAACCTCCGATACGATTAATTTCAATAGGCCTTAAGTAAAAAGTAGTGGTTTTATTTTAGCATCCGGCCCAAAATAGCACAATGACTTTGTTTTTTTCTTGTGTTATAATACAGGCATTACAGAATTTGTAACGACCATTTTTGCTATTTTAACCGCTTGGCCGGGATTTACCGTAAAATGAGGTTATAGCAAGCGGCGATTATGTAATAATTTTACTATAGATAATCCAATGCATAGAAAGGGAACCCATGTTTAAAATAGGCTGCCATCTGTCCTCGTCCAAGGGCTATGTCGCCATGGGCAAGGACGCCATATCCATAAATGCCAACGTCTTTCAGTTTTTTTCGCGCAACCCCCGCGGCGGCGCCGTTAAGGCGCTCGACGAGAAGGACATCGCGGAATTTTTGAAGCTCGCGGCGGAAAACGGTATTACGGAATTTTTAGTGCACGCGCCGTATACGCTCAACGCCTGCGCGGCCAAAGAGCATCTGAGGATATTCGCGCGGGAGACTATGGCTGACGATCTCCGGCGTCTGGAGTACCTGCCGGGTAACTTCTACAATTTTCATCCCGGCAGCCATGTTGGACAGGGGATTGACGCCGGCATTGATCTGATCGCGTCGGCGTTAAACGAGGTGCTTAAACCCGAGCAGACGACGACAGTGCTTTTGGAGACCATGGCGGGTAAGGGCTCCGAGGTCGGCGGGCGCTTTGAGGAGCTGCGCGCGATTATCGATAAGGTCATGCTCAATGAGAAGATGGGCGTTTGCCTGGATACCTGTCATATCAACGACGCCGGCTACGACGTCGTGAATGATCTGGATGGCGTGCTGGCCGAGTTTGACCGTGTTATCGGGCTGGAGCGCCTGCGGGCCATTCATTTAAACGACAGCAAGAACGCCTTCGGCAGCCACAAGGACCGGCATGAGACGATCGGCAACGGCGAGCTGGGACTTGACGCCATTGCGCGCGTTATCAATCATCCCCGCCTGCGCCATCTGCCGTTTTACCTTGAAACGCCGAACGAGCTGGAGGGGTACGCTGCCGAGATCAAGCTGCTTCGGGGCCTGTACGAGGAATAAGCGATGGTTACAATTACGCATATGCAGGAGCTGCTGGACGAGATCGCCGCCGAGCTGCCGGAGGAGCTTTTCGCAGAGCTTAACGGCGGTATCGTGCTGCTGCCGGAAGCAAAAAAACATGAAAAGGGCGGCGATATTTACATACTCGGCGAGTATCACCGCGGCGGACTGATGGGCCGGTATATCTCCATCTACTACCGGTCCTTCTACTATGTCTACGGCGATCTCGGCGAGGAAGAGCTGAAGGAAAAACTGCGCGGCACGGTCCGCCATGAGTTCCGGCACCACATCGAATCGTTGGCCGGTTCGGATGATCTGGAGCGAATCGATGAGGAAAATATTGAACACATGACAGAAGGCGAGCAGGATGACCGATAAGCAATGCGCCCGCTTTTCGGAAGACGAACGGGGCTTGAACATACAGGATTTTGCCGGACGGCAGCCGCTGATGATCGGCGAAAACCGGCTAAAAAAATATGCGGTTTTAGTACCGCTGATTCAAACGCCCGGCGGCACGGCCATTCTTTTTGAGCGGCGGTCCGACACACTGCGCCGCCAGCCGGGCGAAATCTGCTTTCCGGGCGGAAAGCTCGAGGCGGATGAGACGCCCCAGGCGTGCGCCGTGCGCGAGACAACCGAGGAGCTTTGTATCCTTGAGCGTCAGGTCCGGATATACGGACCGGGCGATGTCTTTGTGTCGCCGTTTAATCTGGTCATCTATCCGTTTATCGGTTTGCTGAAGGATTACCGGAATACTTGTAATCCCGAGGAGGTGGCGGAGGTTCTGGCCGTTCCGCTGGCGTATTTTCTGAGTCACCGCCCCGAAAATTACAAAAGCACGGTCGTCAGCCAGCTGCCGGGGGATTTTCCTTACGAGCGTATCCCCGGCGGTGAGAACTACCCGTGGGCTACCGGGACCCACGATATCCTGTTTTACCAGTACGAACAGCACCTGATCTGGGGCATTACGGCACTCATCGTACAGTCGGCCGCGGAGCTTATCGGCCGGTACAATCTGGGCTAAGCGCAGCTTCATCTCGTATTGACCACGCTGAAAACGCGTGTTGAAAGGAGAATATGGCGATGCTCAAAAGCAAGGACGATTTAAACTGGCTCGGCGAAGAGCCTGTTGTGGGCGAAGAGGAGATCACTGAAACGATTAAAACGGAGGTGCTGATTGCCGGCGGCGGCTCAGCCGGGCTGACTGCCGCGGCTGTGGCTGCGGAGCTGGGACTTAGGGTGCTGCTCCTTGAGATCCGGCGGTTTTTCACGCCAATGCGCAAGGAAATCGGCGCGGTGGGCAGCCGCATCCAAAAAGCTGAGGGTGTCGATATTGACATCCGGGAGCTCGTGCGCCAGCAGGTTATGTACGCCGACGGCTATATCGACCAGAGGCTTCCGCTCATATGGGCGAGGGAGAGCGGCGGGATGATGGACTGGTACGAAAAGCTCGTTACCGAGGCCGGCGCGACCATGATGCTTCAGGGCGGTTATCCCTATAAAGTAGAGCCCGGCTCATACACGAAATTTCCAACCGGGCACAATTCAACGTGGCCGAAGGGCGTGGATGCCGTCAAGGTCATCACCGGGTATGCTAAAAAGCACGGCGCGCAGTTTCGCATGCAGACGGGGCTGGTGAAGCTTTTAAAGAAGGACGGGCGCGTTACCGGCGCGATTGTAAAAGATATGAAAACCGGCGCGTATTTACGTGTTAATGCCACGAAGGGTGTTATTGTCGCCACGGGCGGGTACGCCAAAAATAAGGATATGCTTAAAGCGCTGCAGCCGATGACGGCGCGCATGACCGGCTTTACGGTCAGTGAGGGCGCGACGCGGGGCGACGGCATCAAGGCCTGCTTGTGGGCGGGGGCTAAAATGGACGACTGCCATACATCCATTTTATTCGATCGCTGCGCGATCCTGCCGGACGAGACACCGGCCACGCGCAAAAAAGCCGGCCATCCGACGGAGTTTATCGGGCAGCCGTTTTTAAAGGTGGATTTAAGGGGCCGGCGCTTTATTAACGAATCGACGCCGTATGACTTTGTCATCCACCGTGCGTACAGCCTGCCCGGCCAGTGCTACTGCGTCATTTTTGATGCCGGTTTTTATGAGGATACAAAGCGGTTTGAGCTGGCGGGCTGTTCCAGGATGCATCCGTTTAATAACGGCACGCCCTGCAGCCGCCCGTTTGAGGATAACCTGACACTGCTAAACAGCATGGTCCGTGAGGGACGCGTTGTAAAAGCCGATACCATCGGCGAGCTTGCCGCGGGGCTGGGCATCCCGGCCGATACGCTGGAAAAGACGGTGGCCCGTTATAATGAGCTGTATGATAACCAATGCGACGAGGACTTCGGCAAGGAGCCCCACCGTTTGTCGGAGATCCGCAAGCCGCCGTATTACGGCGTTCGTTCCTGCGCGTTTCTGCTCGGTACGCTGGACGGCATCCGTATCGATGAGAATATGAACGCTATGGATGAAAACGGCGACGCCATACCCGGGCTTTACGTCGTCGGAAACGACAGCGGCGGTTACTATGCCCATACCTATATGAATCTTGCCACCGGCGGCTGCGCCGGCCGCAACATGACCTTTGCGCGGCGGGCCGCGCGCGTTATCGCCGGTAAAGCATGACAGGCTACATAAGCGATAGCGGTGAAATATAAGTTAACCTGGAAAACTGGTGCGGTGAAACACTCCCTAATTGACGGACAACGTCATTTAGGGAGTGTTTTCTTTATGTTTTCAAGGGCATCCGCCTTTGATTGTCCGTTTTATGGGACACTCAAAGCGATATACTGCATACAACAGAAGAAAGTGCCGGTGTAACGACAGGAGGATTATTATGAAATACGAAATTAAGTATCGGGCCGGCCACGTCGAGGTCCTGGATGAATACGGCGCATTTATGTTTTCAGCTGACAATGAGCGTGAAGCCCGGGAAGAGCTCAAGTCCTTAGAGGCCGCTTAAGCGGATTATTTATTTAAGAAAGGGGATCATCCGATGAAAACAGCAAGCTGCCGCGAATGGGACGGCATGAACCCAAACAGACAGTGCCCTAACGATATCATCTATCTGTATGAGCGTCCTCACGATGAGCGTCGTCCCAACGAGCGCCGGACGAAATCCGGACGCCGTAAAAGAAACGGCGATATTTTCTGGAATGTCTTTTTTACGGTAATGTGTCTGTCCGTGTTGGTCATATTATTCCTGCACTGACAAAAGTAAGTTGTGCATGATACGCCCTTCGGCTATAATCGAAGGGAATGGAGGTGACGGCCATGCCGCGCTCTCAGGGCCAAAAGCTTAAGCTTTTATATCTCATGAAGATTCTGCAGGAGAAGACGGACGAGCAGCACGCGCTGACGGTTAATGAGCTCATTGAGGAGCTCGGCCGGTACGACATAGCCGCCGAGCGGAAAAGCATTTACGATGATCTGGAATCGCTCCGATTTTTTGGGCTTGACATTGTGTCTGTACGGTCCAGGTCCACCGGCTATTATCTGGCGGGGCGGACATTCGAACTGCCGGAGCTCCGGCTTTTGGTGGACAGCGTCCAGTCGTCAAAATTCATTACGCCTAAAAAGTCCACGGCGCTCATCAAAAAGATTGAAAGCCTGTGCAGTGTGTACGAGGCGCAGTCACTGGCGCGTCAGGTCTTTGTGGCCGGGCGGATTAAGACGATGAACGAGAGCATCTATTATAACGTCGACAAGATCCATACGGGCATCGGCGACAATCGAAAAATTAGCTTTCTGTACTTCGAGTATGCCGTGACGAAAGAAAAGGTGTTCCGGCGGGGCGGAGAGCGTTATGTCGTAAGTCCTTTCGCGTTGACGTGGGACAACGAAAATTATTATCTCATCGCGTTTGATACCGACGCGGAAAAGATCAAGCACTTCCGCGTTGATAAAATGACGGATATCCAGATATCTGCCCACCGGCGCGACGGCTTGGAGTATTTTAATAATATCGACGTGGCCGTTTATTCAAAGAAGTTGTTTTCCATGTACAGCGGCGAGGAGGAAACGGTTCGCATTGAGTTTAAAAACCGTCTTATCGGCGTCGTGATAGATCGGTTCGGCAAGGAGATTACCGTCGTCCAGTCAGACGACGAGCACTTCGTCATCAACGTCAGCGTGGCGGTCAGCCCGCAGTTTTTATCGTGGATTGCCGGCTTTGGGAATGAAGCGCGGGTCTTGTCGCCGGAGGGCGTCATTGATCGGGTGCGGCAGCTGGCGCGGGACATCGCGTCAATGTATGACAGTTAAAGACCAGAGCGGTTTTATCATAGATCTGAAAACCTCCGTTTGGAGGTTTTTTGGCGCTATTTGCAGAATAATTTTATGAAGCGTCAGGTTGACATCGGCAGAGGAATATGTATAATTAAAATGAATTGTATATTTATGTTTATGAATAGTTTAATTCGTAGTATGGTATTATTACGTTTCGTTTGATAATTAATAATTAAATATAATAGCTCCGAGCCTCAGCGCCTGTGAAATGGCGCTTGGGCCTGGACAGCGCTAAACGGCGCTGGTCCACACGGTTCTGCTGGAAACGGCAGAGCCCTCCGTTTTGAAAAGGAGCAACGCAGCAGCGCCGATTGCACAGCCAATTTGCGCATTGATGCCTTGCTTCCGTTAATTCGGGAGCTTTTTTATTTTGCAGATGTAGGGGATAACATATATGGCAGAGAAAAAAAGCAGAAGCAGACTGATCATTATAATTCTGGGAGCTGCTTTGATTGCCGCCATTTTCTTATCCTTTTTTCTGGGACGTTATCCAATTACGCCGTCCGAGCTCGTTGGTATGCTGATGTCCAGGTTGTTTCCGGTGGACCCGTTTTGGACGGATACGATGGAAACGGTTTTGTTTAATGTTCGGCTTCCCCGCGTCATTCTGGCCTGCCTTGTTGGATGCTGCCTCTCCGCAGCCGGGGCTTCGTATCAGGGGGTTTTTCAAAATCCGATGGCGGCTCCTGATATCCTGGGCGCGTCGGCCGGCGCGGCATTTGGCGCAGCGCTGGCCATCTATCATTATGCTCCGGCGGGTCTTGTGGCTGTCAGCGCGTTTGCGTTTAGCATGGTGACGATCGGGCTCGTGATATTAATCGGCAAACGGGCCAAGGGCTCAAAGGTTCTCGGGCTGATTTTAGCGGGCATTATGATCAGCTCCCTGTTTTCGGCCGGGACATCTTATATCAAGCTGGTGGCCGACCCGATGGATAAGCTGCCGAAGATTACATACTGGCTTATTGGCAGCCTTGCCGGGGCGACAAAGTATGATGTTTACTTTGCGGCGGTGCCAATGTTCTTGGGGCTTGTGCCGCTGTATCTTCTGCGGTGGCGGATCAATGTCCTGACGCTGGGGGACGACGAGGCCAAGGCCATCGGCATCAACGCGAAGGCCATACGGCTGATTGTTATGATCTGCGCGACGCTTGTCACGGCAGCCAGCGTCTCCGTCAGCGGGATGATCGGCTGGGTCGGGCTCGTCATACCCCATCTGGTGCGCCGGCTTGTGGGTAATAATTATCGTTACCTGATGCCGGCCTCGATGCTCGGCGGTGCGCTGTTTCTACTGATTGTCGATAATGTTTCGCGCAACCTGATGACTACAGAGCTCCCAATCGGTATTTTGACGGCTTTTGTCGGCGCGCCGTTTTTTATCTATCTCATTACAAGAAGGACGTCTATATCATGAGTATGGTTGTATCCGGTCTGTGCTTCAGCTACGGGGCACATGCCGTTTTAAAAAACGTGAGCTTTGACGCCGAGTCCGGGCAGCTTTTATCGGTGCTCGGGCCGAACGGGGTCGGAAAAAGCACGCTTTTTCAATGCATGCTGCGGCTTTTGACGAACTATACAGGCCGGATTTCCATTGACGGCGTGGATATAAAAACGTTTGAAATCGGTGCGCTGGCTAAAAAAATCGCCTATATTCCCCAGTCCCACGCGCCGGCATTCGACTTTACGGTGTTTGACGTTGTCTTAATGGGTACGAGTGCGCAGGTGTCCGCCGTAAGCCTTCCCGGTAAGAAACAGCTTGAGCTGGCCGAGCAGTCGATGGAACGTGTCGGTATATCGCACTTAAGAAAGCGAAGCTACCTTCAAATCAGCGGCGGCGAGCGTCAGCTCGTTCTGATTGCGCGCGCTCTGGCCCAGAACGCGAAAATACTCATCATGGATGAGCCGACCTCCAGCCTGGATTACGGCAACCAGCTGCGCGTGCTGTCTCAGATCAGAAAGCTTGCCGGCGAGGGCTATACCGTCATTTTATCCACACATAATCCCGACCAGGCGTTTTTATTTGCCGACCGGGTACTGGCGCTTTCAAACGGGCAGGTAATCCGTCAGGGCCGGCCGAACGATGTTATAACAGATGACCTTCTCAAGTGTTTATACAATGTCGATGTGGAGGTACACAGCCTTTATGAGGACAAAATGCGCGTGTGCCTGCCGAAAAAAATGATTTATACATGATCAGCGGGGCAACCCCGTGATGATATATCAATGAAAGAAAGGAATTTATATGAAAAAGTTATTGTCCTTACTGTTGGCGCTGGTACTAATTTTCGCGCTCGTCTCCTGCGGCGGCGCGGGAAATTCCGCAGCGCCGGGTACCGGATCGCCGGATGTTTCCATGGAGCCTTCTGTCCAGCCGTCAGAGCAGCCGTCGTCAGAACCGGAAGCACCGTCGGATGAGACGGTCCTGTTTACCGATTCGGTCGGACGTGAAGTGGAGGTCCCCGCGAACATTACTCGGATTGCGGCCTCGGGCGCGATGGCGCAGATCGTCATCTTCCCGCTGGCTCCGGACGCGCTGGTGGGTGTCGCCAGCAAATGGACCGATGAAGCCGCCGGGTATCTGGATGCGAAATACTATAATCTGCCCGTAATGGGTCAGTTTTATGGCTCGGAGGACCTCAATCTGGAGGAAATCGCCGCGCGGGACCCCCAGGTCATTATTGACGTGGGTGAGCCCAAATCCAGTATTGTGGAGGATATGGACGGGATTATGGAGCAGGTCGGCATCCCCACCGTACATATTGATGCGGCCACCGGTACCATGGGTGACGCTTACAGAATGCTTGGAAAGCTCCTCGGCATGGAAGACGAAGCGGAAGTCCTGGCACAGTACTGCGAGTCGGTCGTCAGCCGGACGAATGAGATCGTCGGTCAGCTCGGCGCCGACGGCAAAACGAGCCTTATTTACTGCTCGGGCACCGACGGGCTGAACGTACTGGCCAAAACGTCTTACCACGCAGAGGTGATCGACCTGCTTTCAGATAACGCGGCTGTTGTGGATGAGCCGTCTTCCAAGGGCACCGGTAATCCGGTTGATATGGAGCAGCTGCTTATCTGGAATCCGGACGTGATCCTCTTTGCTCCAGACAGCGTTTACGACGCCGTCGGATCGGACCCCGCGTGGCAGCAGCTGGATGCTGTTAAAAACGGCCATTACTATGAGGTTCCGTTCGGCCCGTACAACTGGATGGGTTTCCCGCCGTCGGTCAACCGGTATATGGGGATGATCTGGATGGCGCAGCTCTTGTATCCCGAAACGGCGCAGTATGATATGTATGAGGAGACGGCCAAATATTACGATCTGTTTTATCATTGTGAGTTGTCCCAGGCGCAGTACGACGCGCTCGTCGCCAATTCACTGGGGAAATGACTGGATAACCCTCCGGGTTTAAACTAAATCATCAATATAAAAAGAATTCTCCTGAAAGGGGAATTCTTTTTACTTACCTGGAAGTCTGCGGCGCTGCTGAAGGTATGACTTTATAAAAATGTACCGGCGATAATCTCCAGCTTATCCGGCAGGTATTCGTCACCCTCGTACCGGACGACGATGACTGTTTTATCACGGTAAGCGATGATGTACTGGACTATGGAACCATACCCGACGCCATTTGTCAGATTTTCACCATGGGCATAGACCGCCGCGTCAAACAGCGGCGTATCGAGCGGGTCGTAGTCGCCGGTTTTAAACGCGCCTGCCGTGTCGTCGAAAAGCCTTAAATGCACGCGGATCATTTCGTTAAACAAGGGCTTTGCCAGACCGGTAAAGGCCGTCTCATAATAATACGTTTGCAGCACGGACCGGCTATAGCCGGCGTCTATTTGGATGCTTTGTCTAACAACGTCTTGAATAGGGACAAGGGGAGAATGTTCCCTGTAGAAATAGCCGCTGGTATAGTTCTCATATAACGGGTCTATATCCGCCAGACTCAGGATTGTTATGACGTCCGGTGCCTCGGACAGCGGCTGATCGTCGGGGTTATTTGGCCGGACCAAATTGGCCAGATTGCTTAAAATTACAACCACCAGAGTGGCGTATCCAGTGATTTCCAGAATTCGCATCGCTATGGAGCGCTTCTTTTTAAAATGCTCAAGCGGCTGCCCTGCCTGAAGCCGGCGGCGCAGCTTGGTGATTCGGACGGCTGAAATAAGTACATATATTGTCATGATCAGAAAAAGTGGGATCATAACAAATTGAAATATGTTTGATTTAAGCAGCAGAGTATAGACCCGGTCGCCCTCTATGAATAAATGCGACGATAATAGAAAGGCTAGAAAAACCAAATAGGCGACGGAAAAAATAACAAGCTGACGGGAGATTTTTTTGAGCGTTGCGCTTTGAACAAGCGGATCGGTGTGGAGCTCCGGCGCGGCGGCGTCCTCCGTCATAAAGACATGAAACAGTTTGCGGTACGTCGTGACATACCGCCAGCCGCGTTCCTCATATAAATCGTAAAGCGCCATTTCGGGAAAGTCTTTATCCCCGCCGGTCGGTTCCAGACGGTATCGAACCGCTTTGGGGTCGCCCTTTGTAAACCGGCCGATAAACGCTCCGAGATCGTACAGGAAAAAGCCCTTTTCGGCCATGTCCTCCAGCCAGGTCTCCATGCCGGCGATGTCGTACTGGCTGACTGGTATGAGTCTTCGATAGAATTTTGGCGGGTCCATGATCATCCCTCGCTTTCGAGTCGGCTAAATAGGTTTTACACCGCTTGCATTCGTTTTTACTAAATGCGGAGCGCGTTCTGTTATAAAAACACATCGGCGATAATCGCCAGCTTATCCCGCAGATCCTCATCACCCTCGTACCGGACGACGATTACTGTTTTATCACGGTAAGCGATGATGTACTGTGCGATATCGTTTGAGTAACTATTGTACGGCGAGTTTTTAATCCGGGCGTAGGCCGCCTTGTCAAACAGCGGCGTATGGAGGGTTTCATAGTCTTGCATCTCGCGCCGGGACGTTGTTGCGTTGAAGCGCTCAAGGTGGCGACGGAGTATTTCATCATACACGGTCCCGACTAGGCTGGAGAAGGACACTTTATAATATTCCGTTTGCAGCACGGTCCGTTTAGTATCATCGCTCTGTAGGCTTTGCATAACCACATACTGTTCCGGCACGAACGGTGAATACTCTGTGTAAAACTGTGCGTCAACAGTGTCCGCGTAATCAGGGTCTAAATACTCAAAACGCAGGACCGGCATATCGCTCGGTGCCTCGGACAAAGAACGTGTGCTTTGAATACCCGTTTTGTTCATGAAAATCATCGGGGACACAAGCAATATTAAGGATAAAAGCACCAGCAGAGATGTAATAACCTTGAGCATGACCGCGTGCTTATAATTTTTGTGATGCTCAAGCGGCCGACCAACGCGCAGGTTGCGCCGGAGCTTGAACAAGGGCACGTCGGAAATGACGATGAAGATGCCCATGAGGATATAGACCGGTATGGCCACATAGAGGGCGGGATTGAAATCCAGTATATAGTATCTGACCCATAGGTTGCGGAATAACAGCCCGCTAATAGTCAAAAGGATGAAAACCAATTCATAAATGGAAGAAAAAAGTATGGCATTACGCCGTCGGCGGCTCAGCATTTCCAACGATTGGCTTTGAACGACAGGATCCGTATGAATTTCCTGTGCGGAGGTGTCCTCCGTCATGAAGACATGGAATAATTTACGGAACGTTGCGATATAACGCCAGCCGTTTTCTTCATATAAGTCCTTCATTAGCAGGGTGGGGTATTCCGGGTCACTACCCACCGGCTCCAGCCGGTAGCGGATTTTTTTAGGCTCGGACTTTGTGAATTTCCCAAATAAATGTCCCAAATCGTAAAGCAAGTACCCTTTTTCCGCCATGTTCGACAACCAGGTCTCCATGCCGGAGATATCGTATTCGCCAACCAGGATGGGCCTCCAATATAGCTTGACGGACATTAATATCCCTCCCGTTCAGCGTCGGCGACGCAGGTTTTAAGCCGTTTAAGCTCGTCGTTAAAGGCGGCGCGGCCGTCCGGCGTGATCGCGTACGTTCGCTTGCGGCCGGTTACTTTTACTTCTTCAATCAGCTTTTCCGTCAGGAATTTGGACAGGATCGTATACAGCGTGCCGGGGCCGACGGAAACGCGCCCGGCTGTTTTTTGATGGATATAATCGGCGATTTCCGTGCCGCACAGCTCGCGTGACCGGAGCGCCATGAGGACGTAAAACATTGTCTCTGTCAACAGCTCAAGTGTTTTCTTGGCCATAATGTCCTCCATATAAAGGAATATCGAGTGTCGATATCATTATAATATCGACACTCGATATTGTCAAGGCCATGATTTTGACGGCTTTGAAGCCGTCAATTCTCAAGTTTTACAATCAACAGTGGTGAAATTGTCATACTCATCGAAAAACAATCCGGATTAAAGCATAGCCGGAACAGCCGCCAATTGAACAAAATCAATTTTAGGATATAACAAAAACGGCAAGCTCATGGCCATGAGTTTGCCGTTTTGCGCTATTTGTGCTGATTTATACGGACGTATCGGGCGCTGTGCTCTGGCTTTTCTCGTCCGTTTCTATGTAAATATCCTCAGCTGTCTGCTGCGTCTTGATCAGGACGTCTTTCGCTAAGCCAAAATTTTGACGCTCCATGTCCTCAATCGCGTCTGTAATGCCGTTGAATAAAATCCTGTACATTTCCTTATAACTTATCATGCTCCAATCCTCCGAATGATCTTTCTCAATAAGGTTTGCCCGGGAAGCCCTGAATTTTTTACCGCCCGCCCGGCAGCGGCCGAGCCGCTGCGGGTGGCGGCGGGGGTTAGGGGCTTCCCGGCATTCCTCATCGAAAAATAACAAACGCGGTGAAGGATGTTTTATCCTTACACCGCGCTAAAATGCAAACACAATGACTACAACGTGCCTTGCCAAAATGAGGGAGGGACGTTATAATACGGATGTGGTGCAGCTTTTGCTGTTGTGTATGGATGGTAGTGCATCCTGCATAGGTCATGGAGTGCGCCAACACTCCATGACTGCCGCATTTATTATTATCTCGATGGGTTAATTTTACCTTAATTGGGAGAGGAATGCAATAGGGAATGTTGGGGGCGTCCGCTTTGGCGGGGGCTTTTTGCGTTGTGTTGATAATTGTCGGTTATGGGAATATAATGAAAGGGAGGCGGGGATGGTGAGAGCGTGCGTATTACGGCAATTACAAGCTCCTGTTTAATTGTAATCATTGCATTCGGCTTTCAATTTTGCCAACAAAACTTTGCAGAAGGTGTTGACAAGTAAACTTGGCAGGAGTATATTGATTACAACAAAACTTGGCAAGGAGGTTGAAACAATGAAAAAAGAGGTAATACTGGAAAAAAGCCGAAATGAAAATAAAGGTATGGATGAACGCGAGCTTTCCGTAGTGGCTTCTTCTGGCAAGATCGCAGCTCAAATTGGCATGTTAGTGTGTTGCCTTGTGGCTGTGTTGCAGGTTGTTTTTATTGATTCCATCAGCTTTGAAAGCTGGATGATTTATTTTAGCATCCTCGGCACATTATTTTTGGTGAAATATATAAAGCTGAGAAAGAAACACGAATTGTGGCTGGCGATCCTGTATTGTGTGCTGTTCGTATTTTTCACCGTTCTTTTTATTATCAGGCTGGTAGGATGAGTATATGGAAGAAAAACTCATCTTAAAAAACCGGTTGAAGCAGACACGGGCTGAAAAAAAGATCTCACAGGCCCAACTTGCCGAAATGGTTGGGGTGTCCCGCAACACAATCAGCTCCATTGAAATAGGTCAATTCAATCCAACAGCAAAGCTCGCGCTGATTCTTTGTGTTGCTTTGGATAAAAAGTTCGAGGATTTGTTTTATTTCGATTAAAAAATTATAAGCAAAACACAAACTTATCAAGTTTTTGCGGACGCTCTTCCGGAATATCAAATAGAACTGGAATGGCGTTATTACAAGGATGGCAAAGCTTGGCTTGGGAAAGGTGTTTCACAGAAAAAAACTGTTTTCTGGCTTTCGGTTTGGGATGGTTTGTTTAAAGTGAGTTTTCATTTTACGGAGAAAACTCGCTTGGGAATAGCAGATTTACCTGTTGCAGATGAAATTAAAATAAAAATGGAAAACGCGCCGCTCAAAGGAAAGTTGGTAAGCCTGATTATATAGATTTCAGATCAGCGCATATCAAAGATGTTTTAACATTGATTTCTTACAAAAAAGGCTGCAAGTAATTGGCGGTGTTATGCTTCCCCTCATCCATAAAATGCCAGACAGTATGGACACGTACTGTGTATAGTGGACAATCTCTTACCTCATCAAACAACCCGGCAGACACTCCCGTGTCTGCCGCTTTTTATTGGTTTGCTCACCGTATCAGCCAGCCGTAGTCCTGCCGGCAATCGACCACAAAATCGATATACACCGTGTCCCCGATAATCTGATATACCATAAGATAACGCCCACCAAACAAAAGCTTGCGGTATTTATTCTTCGGCAGCAGGTCGTCATAAAGATACGGACAGCGTTCGGGATAGGACGACAGCTTTTCGGCGCTTTCCCTGAAATCCGCAATCAGCTCCGACGCCGCCGTTTCACTGACGCCGGCCAGAAAACCGGCGTGTTCAACAAGCATCCGATTGGCCTTTGAGGATATAAGCACTTTATATGTTTCAGGCATGATGATCCCTGGCGGCCTGCTCCATCATTGCGGCCGTTTCATCGACGGTATAGCTCCGTGCGCCGTTCAGCCTGTCTTCCTCAACGGACAACAATTCCTCGCGCAGCTTCAGCATTTTTTCGCGGCGGGTAAATGTATCGATGTCCATGACGACGAGGTCGCCCTCGCCGTTTTTCGTCAAATAAACGGGTTCTCCGGTGGACCGGCACAATTGCGCAATTTCATTGTAATTCTGCCGGATACTTGCAGACGGTTTGATATGCATTACATCAGTCCCCTCATAGTAGTATTATTACTATATTATATATTAATAATGATATCTGGTCAATGGTTCCATGCTTTCAATTTCAAAAGACATCGCTGTTTATTTGCGCCAACACTTGTTGAAAAGCGGGGAATAATAGCATATACTTTGTATATGTAAAATAAATCCTGATGATCCCTGAGGTGACCACCATGTTAACAGGCAAAAGAATCGTTGTCGGCATCTGCGGCTGCAGCACGGCGAATAAAGCGCTGGACCTGATTGCGGCTTTGAAAAAACATCACGCGGACATCAGAAGTGATGCGATCGTCTGAAACAATTTGTGGAGGTATAGCTTGATGGAAGATTTAAAATCAATCGCACCGTGTGGTGTGGACTGCTTTAATTGCGGCGCATATGAAGAAAATATGACGGAGCTTATCAGAAAGAACATTTTAAAAATGTCCGGCAAAGAATATATAAATGCCTGTAAAGGATGCCGGGGCATGAACGGAAAGAATCTGCCAATGGCTGACGAATGCGAAACCTATAAATGCATTTTGATACATAAAGTAGATTTTTGTAATGAATGTGCTGAATTCCCGTGCGGTAAATTATCTCCGTGTGCAGATAAAGCTAATTTTGTGCCGCACAATATGAAAGTGTTTAACTTGTGCCGGATGAAGAAAGTTGGCATTGATAAATGGGTGGAGGAGTCAAAATCCATCCGAGAAAAATACTTCAAGGGTGAATTTGTACCCGGCGATGAGCCAGTATTAAAAAAGTAGATGGATGTACACCATAATTAGCTTTTACCCAACCCGGCAGACACACCCGTGTCTGCCGCTTTTTGTACACCTGTTGAAAAGCGGGGAATAATAGCATATACTTTGTATATGTAAAATAAATCCTGATGATCCCCGGGGTGACCACCATGTTAACAGGCAAAAGAATCGTTGTCGGCATCTGCGGCTGCAGCACAGCCGGCAAAGCGCTGGACCTGATCACGGCATTGAAAAAACAGCACGCCGACGTGTACGCTGTGATGACGGAAAACGCGACACATTTTGTAACGCCGCTGATGGTGCAGCGCAGCGTCAGCCATCCCATATCGATGGAGGCGTTTGAGCTGCCGAAAACGTGGGAGAAGGACCATAAGCCCCTTGACAGCGCGGACCTGCTGCTCATCGCGCCCGCCAGCGCCAACACGCTCGGCAAAGCGGCCTGCGGCATCGCGGACGGACTTCTGTCCACCGTCATCATGTCCACGCGCGGGCCGATCCTGTTCGCCACGCACATCAATGACAAGATGTATAACAGCCCCAGCGTGCAGCGCAATATCAGGACGTTAAAGCAGGACGGCGTCCACTTCGTTGACAACAACAGGCCGGAGCACCCCGGGCTGTTTCCGCTCATTGACCAGACCGTCTCCGCCGTGCTGAAAATATTGGGCGCGGAGGAGCCGGGTGCCAGGCAGGAATAGATTGTGATTAAGAAACTGAATCTCACAAAGGGGATTGATAGGTTGAGAGCATTTATTTTGAGGGCATTGCTCAAATTTTTAGTGGCTGTATGCACGCTCGGCGCGGGCTGGTTACTGGGCATATATTTGCTCGATTGGTCTGTCCCCTGGCGGGTATCGGTATTTTTTCTGGCCTGCTGGGGCATTGGCCATTTCGTCTATTTTATATTGAGAAAGATCGACAAGCGATTCGGAAAAGGATTAATAGACGTAACGGCTGCCGTGCCTGACGCTGAGCAAGGGGAGAAAAACAGATGAAATTGTACATAAAGCAAAAGGTGTTTTCGTGGGTGGACCGGTTTGCGGTTATGGATGAAGCCGGGCAGGATAAGTATTTTGTTGAGGGCGAGTTTTCGTTTGCGAAAAAGCTGCACGTATACGACGCGGCGGGGACGGAGCGCGCTTTTATACAGCAGAAGATGTTCAGCTTCCATCCGCGGTATTTCGTGTTTGTCAACGGCGCGCAGGTAGCGGAAATCGTCAAGGAGTTTTCATTTTTGCGGCCGAAATACAGTATTGAAGGTATGGGTTGGGACATAAGCGGCGATTTCTGGGCGCACGATTATGAGATCGTACAAAGCGGCCGGGCCATCGTGAATATCCATAAGCAATGGATGACGTGGGGAGACTGCTACGAAGTGGACATTGCGGATGAAAGCGACGAAATAACGGCGCTGTCCGTCGTGCTGGCTATAGACTGCGTAATGGCGGCCCAGGCTGCCGCCGGCTCGTGACTGGAAGGCCTAATGGCATTGAGATTTTGAGAGGCAGACTTCTAGCCGCCATCGCTCTCGGTTATCCGGATGAAAAGCCGCCCCGGTGTCCCAGAAAAAACCTACAGGACGTCGTAATCTACCGATTATAAGCCTGACTGGCAGAATCAGCTGGCGCATACATTTCGTAGATGGAGGATGTATTTGAAGAGGAAAAAAGTATATATTGGCCTAATTGTTTTGCTGCTTGCGGGCAGCGCGGTGCTGTCGTATTTTTTCGTTTCCGCCAATAAGGACAGAAAGTTTCTCCAGGGCAATATCGATCACCAGTTTGCATACAATCTTCAGCAGCTTAACGTCTACCTGCACAATAGCTCTTATGACGATGCCGACGAGGATACGCGTTTTTATTACGATAACCAACTGGCAAAAAGCAGCGCCGTCTGTCAGGCGGTGTTTAGTATTAGCTCGTATGCCAATAACGCGTCCATGCAAAATATTATGTGGACACTGATCCAAATGACGCCGCCCGGCTCGTATTATCTCAAGCTGACGGACCAAGAGCTGATCGACGACATTATTGATCTAATACTGCATATCAATGATCCGGATGCTGAGGAATCGGCAAACGCTGTGTGGGATAAGCTTTCGCAGCAAATACAGCGAGCGGAGCCATAAACGATAAGCCCTGTGACGGCTGCGGTGGCCTATCGATAACCAAAAGGCATGACGACATAGACAATTTGAATCGGAGACAGCCGCCGGAAGCGCTTCCGGCGGTTTAATTTCGGAAAAAAGCATGATAAACTACTAGCATATTAATAAGAAATATCCTATGTTATCGGAGGAAGATCATGTATAAGCTGCACCCCGTTACACCCCGCGTTGCGGCCATGCGGGAAAAATACCGCGGCACCCAGCCGGAAATCTGCACCGCGCGCTACAAGCTCGTCACGGAGTTTTATATGGCGCACCCGGAGCTGGAGGGGATTTTAAAGCGGGCGTTAAACCTTAAAAACATCTGTGAGAATATCCCCGTGCGTATTGACGACGGCGAGATCATCGTCGGCGGCCAGTCGGGCAAATACCGAGCCACGGCGATTTATCCGGAAAATTCAGCCGCCTGGATCAAAGAGGAGATCGAAAGCGGGTTTGTGGCCACCCGCGATGTCGATCCGTATATCATCTCCGAGGACGACCGGGCGTACGTCCTGTCCACGATTGACTTCTGGCTCACAGAATGCCTGAGCGGTAAAATTATGAGCTTCATGCCCGATTACCTCAAGGAGCACGCACTCAACGGCGTGACCATGTACGGCCTGTTCGGCGACAGCGGGATGCAGTGCGGTTCGCCGGTGGGCCACTTTACCGGCAACCACTGGACCGCGACAGGCGTCGGCTTCGGCGCGATCAAGGCTGAGGCGGAGGCAAGGGTCCGGGAGCTGGAGGAAAACGGCATCTTCGGCACGTCTATAGACCAGTATAACTTCTATCGGGCCGTGGCTATCGTCTGCGACGGGATGATTACGCTGACGAAGCGCTACGCAAAGCTGGCCGGGGAAAAGGCCAGGGACGAAAAAGACCCCAAACGCAAAAAAGAGCTGGAGAAAATGGCCGACGCGCTGAACTGGTGTATGGAAAAGCCGTGCCGCACGTTCCACGAGGCGCTCCAGACGCTGTATATGTATCAAAACTGCATGTGTCTCGACGCGTGCATGCACGGTATCAGCTACGGCCGGGTGGACCAGTATCTTGCCCCGTTTTACGAGGCAGATCTCGCCGCCGGACGTATCACCCCCGACGAGGCGCAGGAGCTCTTGGACCTGTTTTATCTCAAGGTTGCCGAGATGAATAAGCTGTGGAGCTATGGCGCCACCAAGTCCGGGCCGGGCTATACAAGCGGCCAGCTGATGACCCTCGGCGGCGTCGACAAGGACGGGAACGATGCGACGAACGCCGTGACGTACATGATGCTTCAGTCGGCGGGACGGCTCGTGCTGCACGACCCCCCGCAGGCGCTGCGTATCCACAAAAACACGCCGCCCGAGCTGTGGGAAGCGGCTATTGAAACGACGAAAATCGCCGGCGGTGTGCCGACGTTTGAAAACGACGACGTTATTATCCCGGCGCTCATGGCGCGGGGCCGCCTGCCGCTGGAAAGCGCCCGGAACTATACGCTTATCGGCTGCGTCGAGCCGTCCGGCTGCGGCGACGAGTGGCCGGCCTGCGGCGGCTCCGGCACGGAAAGCTATATGAACCTGGCCGTGGCGGTGCTGCTGGGGATCAACGACGGGTATTACAACGCGCCGTTTTTAGGCGGCAAAAACCCTGAAAAACGAGGCGGGCTCGCCACGGGCTATCTCTATGAGATGGAAACGTTTGACCAAGTGCTTGAGGCTGTTAAAACGCAGATCGAGTTTTTTGTGAAGCTCCACGCCAACTGCACCAACGCCTTCGAATATTTAGCGCGCCAGCTCCTGCCGCTGCCGGCTGTGTCCTGCACCATTGACGGCTGCATGGAAAAGGGCATGGACGTCATGTTTGGCGGCGCGCGGTATAATTCCACCGGCATTTCCGGCGTCGGCATCGGCAATGTCGCCGACAGCCTGTTTATGATCCGCCATCTGTGCTTCGACACGAAAAAATGCACGACGCGCGAGTTGTACGACGCGCTGATGAACAACTGGGAAGGCTATGAGGACCTCCAGCGCTATATCCAGAATGAGGCCCCCCATTACGGCAACGGCGTCCAGGAGATCGACCAGTATGCCGGCTGGGCCGCCGGCGTCTACGGCGACGCCGTCAACAGCTGCACCGGCCCGCGCGGCATGTTCTCCGCCGGCCTGTATCCGGTGACGACGAACGTCATCTTCGGCCAGATGACCGGCGCGACGCCGGACGGCCGCTTCAGCGGCGTGCCGCTGGCGGACGGGATTTCCCCGGTCCAGCAGATGGACAAAAACGGCCCGACGTCGGTGCTCGTGTCCGTATCGAACATCGACCAGACGAAATACTCCAACGGCACGCTTCTCAATATGAAGTTCCATCCCACGTCCATTCAGGGTGAGGACGGCGTAAAGAAGCTGTCGGAGCTCATCCAGACGTATTTCGAGATGGGCGGCATGGAGATGCAGATCAACGTCGTATCGGCTGAGACGCTCAAAAAAGCGCAGGAAAAGCCGGGCGACTACAAGGATCTTGTCGTGCGCGTGGCGGGCTTCTCCACCTACTTCGTCGAGCTGCACGCCGACAGCCAGAACGACCTTATAAGCCGCACGGAGCTGGCCATCTGATTAACCCAAGAGACAACGACCATTCTAGAGTAAGCACATCCCCCAGCCGCCATGGCCGGGGGATGTTTTTGATTGTCTTTAGATGGCAAATCTGCTATAATGCCAATCAACGTAAAAAGCACATTTTAAGAGGTTAAACGAAGATGTCTTATATATTTATTGATACGGATGAGGCGCGCCGGTGCGCCGCGCTGATAAAGTCCAAGGCCGACGGGCTTTATGAGCTGCTCGGCGGGGAACCGGATGAACGGAGACAAAGAGTAAAAGATTTTCAGGGCAAGCTTGAGGCACTGTCTGCCGATCTTTTGGCCGTGACGAAGAATACGCGGCCATGGACGAGAAAATGAAAGCACTGCATATCCTGACGCAGCAGGAAAGGAGCGGGAACAATGGCTAATGACACAATGCTCGCGTCCCTGCGGGATATAGCCCTCACGCTCGATAAATGCGCCGACGACGTGCCGTACGAGCTGTCCGCCAAGGATAATCTGTATTTCCGCATGGTTGATCTGGCAAAGGAAGCGCGGGCGATCGTGAAAGATCTACAGGAAAATAAGTGAAAAAATCAAGGGTCACTTAATTGTGACCCTTGATTTTATTTAGTCCCGATACAATTCAGTATGCGCTGCCTTTTTGGACCTGATTGATGAGTGGTTGTCCATTTCTGAAACGCTCGATATTGCCGCATAAAATATCGAGTGTCTTTTGCTCGGCGCTGCGCGTTGTGCCGGAGCTGTGCGGCGTGACAAGGACATTGTCCATCGTCCACAGCGGACTGTCGGGCGGCAGCGGTTCCGTGTGGAACACGTCGAGAACGGCGCCGGCGATTGTTTCGTTTTGAAGCGCCGCGATGAGCGCGTCTTCGTCGACGGTGTCGCCGCGGGCGATATTAATAAAGACCGCGGACGCTTTCATGCTGTCAAATTCCGCCCGGCCCATCAGATGATACGTGTCGGGGGTTAAGGGTGCGGCCATGACGGCGTAATCCGTCAGCGAGAGCGCTTCGCGCAGCCGGTCCAGACCCCACATTTCATCAAAGTTATCCGTCGGCTCGGGATGGCGCTTTATGCCGTAAACGGTCATGCCGAGCGCTTTGGCTTTTTGGGCGATTTCGCCGCCGATCCGGCCCGCGCCGATGACGGCCAGGCTTTTACCGCCGATATCCTCGCAGTCAAAATCGCTTTTCCAGACAGCCTCGGTCTGCTGGCGGTAAAATTTGTGGAAGCGGTGCGCCGTGGTGAGCATGGCGCACACGACATATTCGGCAATGGAAGCCGCGTGCACGCCCTTTGCGTTGCACACGGCGATATTCCGGTCATGCAGCGCCTGCAGCGGCAGCTTCTCCATACCGGCGCTGATGCTTAAAACGAGCTTCAGCCTTGGGCTAATGTGGAGCATCTCGTCGTCAATCTGCAGGCCGCCGCCGCCCAGAACGATGACGACGTCGGCCTCGGGCAGCGCCCGCAGCGCTTCCTCCCGGGTACGGCATTGAGTAATTTTTTCGCCGATCCGGCGTTCGATAGCGGGGATGAGCGGCGTCTCCCAGATCAGCAGTGAAACGATCATAATATGACCAGGCCTTTCCGTTTGGTTTTTATTAATTATATAGGATTCGGGATAGTCATGCAAGGCGCATCATATGTCCCTGTAAGACATTGATAGAAACCCACTTGGTCTGGTATAATATTTTATAAAAGAGCGGCATTTCCATTTAAGAAGCCGGTATAAATAAAGCCGGCTGACAGAGGAGGGCGTTTCATGGATTACCAATACCGAGAAATTCTTACGGGCAACGGACAGCTGGGGCCGTATCCGCTTGAAAAGCTGCCGCGCGTCGACACGGCGACGACGCATCATACACACGAAACACGCCGCCGAAAAAAGAGCGAAAACGCGTTTGCTTACGCGGCGCGCGGTGATTACGGGCAGGCTGTGAAGGCGGGAAGCAACAAGTTTTTTTCAAGCGAGCCGCTTCTTGCGGCCATGGGCGGGCTGCAGTCGTATTTAGCTCGTTATCAGCTCTCGGAGACAGCGACTGTGATAGCGCCTGAGACAGCGCCGCTGCCCGACGATCCGCGTGTTATCACGCGCCATATCAAGTCTCTGGCGTACTTTCTGGGGGCCGATATGGTCGGCGTCTGCCGTCTGGCGCAGTCTGCCGTGTACGAGACCGATGATACGGGCAAGCCGGTTGAGGCCGATTATAAATTTGCGATCGTCGTTTTAAACGTAAAGGATACGGATACAATCCGTGCCTCCTACGGCCGCGAATGGATTGATGATCCTGTCAGCTTTCAGGTGTATCAGAAATGCGGCCTGCAATGCCTCAACCTCGCCGACTATATCCGGCGGCTGGGGTACCCGGCGTTTGCGAATATTGCCAGTACATATAAAACGCTGATGACACCTCTCATTATCGAAGCGGGACTCGGTGAGGGCAGCCGGCTGGGCATTGCGCTCAATCCGTTTGTCGGCGCGGCTTTCAAGGCCGCGGCCGTGCTCACAGATTTGCCCCTTGTGCCGGATAAACCAATTGATTTCGGCCTGCAGAAATACTGCGCCGAATGTAGAATCTGTGCCGAGCAGTGCGCGATGCACGCGGTTTCGGACCGAGAAAAAGAGGTCTACAACGGGTATGAAACGTATCGCCTGAATGAACGGCTTTGCCTTTCGGGCGTTATGACAAATCCGATCGGGAACATGTGCCAGCGCTGTACTAAAACCTGCCCGTGGAACCGCCCGGATAACCGACCTGAGGATTTTAGAAATTGGGACGGTGATCTGAGCTACCTCTACGATTCCGTCGAGCGGCAAGCCAAGCGCATGCGCGAGAACAATTTTGTCGAGCCGGACGAGTGCAAGAACAAATGGTGGCTGCCTCTTGCGTATGAAGACGGTATATTAACCGATGCGCCGGAGTTTGACTACAGCAGCCACGCGGCGCGTATGGAGCAGGTCGCGAAGAAAAAGAAAGCCGGCGAGCAGTGGAGTATTGCGCCCGACCGGGACTAGGCTGTAGCTGTGATAAAAAATATTAAGCCGCGAAAGCCTACCCAATAAAACAATGTTGATGGGATTAGAAAATTGCCATTGGGTTTTAATCGATAAAAATTTATCTATTGAATAGTTTTAGAAACATAAGTATAATGAGTTTACACTTTTCTAAATCAATGATAACTCCGAGGTGAAATAAATGGCGGATAGGCCGGACCACGTCCAACTTCACGACCATGACCATGACCATACTTATCCGCATGATCATGACCATAACCATGATCATGACCAACCGCATGAACATAAGCACAGCCATGGACACAGCCACACGCATACTGAGACAAAGGCCGTGTTAAACAGGCTGTCCCGAGCCATCGGTCACCTTGAATCGGTGCGGCGCATGGTGGAGGACGGGCGCGACTGCGCCGACGTGCTTATGCAGCTGGCCGCTGTGCGCTCGGCGCTGAGCAACACGGCAAAAATCATTTTAAAGGACCACATTGAGCATTGTCTCGTTGAAGCTGTGAGGGACAACGACCGGGAATCCATTGACGAACTCAACAAGGCCATTGAACAGTTTCTGAAATAAGTCAACAAAAAGCGCGGCCTTCTGAAGAATGACTGCGCTTTTTGTTTTATTTTCTATTCATGTGGTAATATAGTATCATATATCCCCCTGGGGGGCTTGTGAGCTCCGCCGCCTTTATTTATGATGTGTATACAGGTTTCATTTATGAAGGGGGATAAAATCATGCATATGGCGGATGCCCTGATTTCGCCGGCTGTGGGCGGTGTGATGTACGCCGCGAGCGCGGCCGCTGTGGTTTACTCATCGGTTAAAATGAAGAAAGACGAACTGGGTGAAAAAAAGCTGCCGGTGATGGCGGTCGCGGGCGCGTTTGTTTTCGCGGGCCAGATGATTAATTTTACCATCCCGGCCACGGGCTCGAGCGGGCATATCGGCGGCGGCATCCTGCTGGCGGCGCTGCTTGGCGGATATCCGGCGCTGCTGGCGATTGCGGCCGTGCTCATCATACAGTGTTTATTCTTTGCCGATGGCGGCTTACTGGCGCTCGGCTGTAATATTTTCAATATGGGTGTCATACCCTGTCTGTTGGTTTATCCGCTGATCTATAAGCCGATTGTTAAAAAAGGCTTTAGCTATGGCCGGATTGCCATGGCGTCCGTTATCTCGGTTGTCGTTGGCCTTCAGCTTGGCGCGTTTGGCGTCGTTCTGGAGACGCTGGCGTCCGGCGTGACGGCGCTGCCGTTTTCCACCTTTGTCCTGCTTATGCAGCCGATCCATCTGGCCATCGGCATTGTCGAGGGGCTCGTAACGGCCGCAGTTTTAAGTTTTGTATTCAAGATGCGCCCGGAAATCATGGAAAGCGCCGCGACGGGTACGGCTGTCGGGAAGAGCGTGCCGGTGAAAGGCGTCGTCACAGCGCTGATTGTCCTGACAATTGTGGTGGGCGGCGCGCTGTCGTGGCTGGCTTCCTCAAATCCTGACGGGTTGGAATGGGCCATGGAAAAAACAGCCGGCACAGCCGAGCTGGATACAGACGGTGGCATTTTCGACAGTGCGGCCAAAGCGCAGGAAAACACCGCCTTTATGCCGGACTACGATTACGCGTCCGCTGGCGAGGACGGTTCCTCTACCGGCACGAGCGTGGCCGGCATCGTTGGGGGCGCGATGACTTTTGCGCTGGCGGGTGTAACTGGTCTTGTAATATCCAAAACCAAAAAGCGAAAAGCGGCGGTTTAGCGCACAGGAAACAATAATACGCCGCCGGCCCTTAGCGGCCGGCGGCTTTCACTCGAAGTTTATATCAATCGTTTGACGGGCGGTGAGGAAAACGGCTGACCTAAGAAGCAAAATACAGGAGATTTATTCGCTTGAGCAGCTTGCGGCGGGCAGCAGCCCGGTCCATGACCGGCATCCACTTGTCAAGCTCGTTTCGGCGTTTTGCTATATCGTTTTGGTCGTCTCGTTCGGCCGGGCGGAATTTGGCCGGCTCGTCCCGTTTGTGTTTTACGGCGTTGTGCTCATGGCGCTGTCGGAAACGCCGTGGACAGCCGTTCTCAAACGTGCGGCGCTGGCGCTGCCGTTCGTCGTGGTGGCGGGTTTGTCCAACATCATCTTTGACCGCGCGGCGGCTTTTTTACTCGCCGGTATCACCGTAAGCGTCGGCGTTGTGTCTTTTTTTACGCTGATATTCCGCACGTTTTTATGTGTTACGGCGGTCCTTCTTCTGGTGGCTGTCACGCCGGTGAACGATTTGACGCGGCAACTGCGCCGGCTTCACGTGCCTGATATATTCGTCACACTCTTTGAGATGACTTACCGCTATATTGGTGTGCTGCTCGGTGAAGCTTCGACGATGTACACGGCGTACATGCTGCGCAGCACGGAGCATAAGGGGCTCCAGATGCGTCACATGGGCAGCTTCATCGGCCAGCTTTTTATCCGCAGCTACGACCGGGCCGAACGGATTTACAGCGCGATGAAATGCCGCGGATACGGCGGACAGGCCGTGTTTCAGCAGCAGCGGCCGCTTAATTCAGGCGACTATATCTATCTGGCCGCCACATGCCTGCCGTTTATTGCGCTGCGCGTCTTTGACGTGCCGGCGCTGTTTGCCGGACTATTTTAGGACAGGAAAAAGTGATGATTGAAATTGTTGGATTAACTGTGAAATATCCCGACGGCACAAAGGCCGTCGACAACGTCACGTTTACAATCGCTGACGGCGAAAACGTCGCGCTCGTCGGCGCTAACGGTGCGGGCAAGACGACGCTGCTGCTGTCCCTCGTCGGCGTTCTGCCGATCAGCTCGGGGACGATATCGGTGGACGGGACGGCGCTGGATAAGCGCACGCTCAATGAGGTCCGACGGCGCGTCGGGATGGTATTCCAAAACCCGGACGACCAGCTTTTTATGCCAATGGTCCGGGATGACATCGCGTTCGGCCCAAGAAATTACGGGCTGGACGAGGACACCGTCCAGAAAAGAACGGACGAGGTGCTCTGCCGGCTTGGCATCGCGCGCCTGAAAGATCGGTCTTCCCTTAAAATGTCGGGCGGGGAAAAGCGTATGGCCGCCGTGGCGACCGTGCTGGCACTCGAGCCGTCGGCCCTGCTCCTTGACGAGCCCACCGCCTTTTTAGACCCCCGGGCCCGCCGCCATCTGATTCATATCCTTGAGACACTGGGACAAAGCAAGCTGATTGCCACGCACGATTTAACGTTTGCCGAGGAGCTCTGCACCCGCGCTATTCTGCTCAAGCAGGGAACCGTCTTTGCCGACGGAGACCCGAAAGAGCTGTTCTATGACCATGAGCTGATGGACGCTTGCGCCATGGAGGCCATTGGATTCAGGCCGCCGAAATGCAACTAAATAATATCCTGCGCGTCTGCAACAGACGCGCAGAATTTTTGCCTGCAGGGTGGCGCAATGATATCCATTTTGTGCGCAGTATGATATATTAAAGGTAAATAATTACTCTATCAAAGTGAGGTTATGAGCCGTGTTTGACTTAACCGGAAAAATGACACCGAAAGAAAACTACTTAAGACTCATAAAGGGCGACGGTCCGCAGTATTTGTGCCACAACGCCGAGTATTCCAAGGGCATGTTTTTTGATCCGCTGGTACGCGCACTCGGCAAGCCCGGACCCGGCGGGGAAGGGCGCGACCGCTGGGGCGTTTATTACAAGTGGCCGGCGGGGGAGCCGGGCCCCGTCCCGTACGTAACGGAAGAAAACAAGGTTATCAGGGATATTACAAAATGGGAGACGTATTTAAACGTCCCCCGGCCATCCCAATTTGAGATCGACTGGACGGACTGCGACCGGCGCGCCGCGGAATTTGACCGGGATAATTACCTGCTTTTAGGCTGCTGCTTCACGGGCCTTTTTGAGCTGACGCACAATCTTATGGGCTTTGAGGATGCGCTTGTGGCTTATCTTACAGAGCCGGAGGCGATGGGCGAGCTACTGGATGTCCTGACGGACTATAAGCTGGAATATTTAAAGCTCCTTATCGATCATACCCGGCCCGATATGATCCACATTCACGACGACTGGGGCAATAAGAAAAGCCTTTTCATGGCGCCGGAGACGTGGCGCGCGCTTTTAAAGCCGCGCTGGGCCAGAATCTATGATTATATGCATTCCCGCGGCGTCCTGGTCCAGCATCATGCCGACTGCGTGTGTGCCCCCATTGTTGAGGATATGGCTGAAATCGGCGTCGATGTCTGGCAGGGGATCATCCCGCAAAACAATATTAAGGACGTGCAGAGGCGGCTCCGGGGCCGCATGGCGCTCCAGGGCGGGCTGGACTGCACGCCTTTTGACTATCCGGACGGCTGGTCCGAGCCGGAGGTGCGCCGCTTCGTGCGCTCTGTCTGCGACCAATACGTCCCCGCCGGACGCTTTGCGCCCGAGGTGCCTAACGGCGCGCCGCTCACGCCCGGCATCAATGAGATCGTCATCGATGAGATGAATACATACGGTGAGCATTTTTTTAACCGGCTGGCCGGGCAATAATTATCAATTTATTACAGACGAGCAAGGCGCGGGATAAAAGTCCCGCGCTTTTTCTCAAAAGATTTCAGGAAGGTCAGAGGCTTAAAATGTCGTCCGCCAGCGCGCGCGCCGCGTCCGGCTCGGTTGCCCAGCTGGTGCAGAAGCGGACGGCGCTGTGCGATTCATCGATTTTTCCCCAGCCTTCAAAGCTGTAGCGTTCCCGCAGCTTATCAATGACGCTGTCGGGCAGGATAGGGAACTGCTGATTCGTCGGGGAGTCAACCAAAAATGGATAGCCTTTTTCAATACAGGCGCTTTTAATGACGGCCGCCAGCGTGTCGGCATGGCGCGCCGTTTCAAAGTACAGCCCGTCTTCCAAAAGCGCGATAAACTGGAGGCCCAGCAGACGCCCTTTGGCTAAAAGCGCACCCTTCTGCTTAATGATATAACGAAAGTCTGATTTAAGCGCGTCGTTTGTCAGGACGAGCGCTTCACCGAACAGCGCGCCGTTTTTTGTCCCGCCGATATAAAACGCGTCGCACAGCTCGGCAATGGCCGGCAGGTCCAGATCGTTGCCCTCAGCACACAGCGCGTAGCCCAGCCGCGCGCCGTCCATGTAGAGAATGAGTCCGTTTTCCCGGCAGGTCCGGCTGAGCTCCGAGAGCTCAGCCTTGGTATAAATCGTCCCCAACTCGGTCGGATTCGAGATGTACACCAGCTTCGGCTGTACGGTGTGCTCGCGCACCTCGTCGCTGAAATGACCCGAAAAAACCGCCTGTATCTGTGCGGCGGTGAGCTTGCCGTCATCGCTGGGTACGGCGAGCACCTTGTGGCCGGTGGCCTCAATTGCGCCGCTTTCGTGCGTGCTGATATGGCCGGTGTCGGCGGCGACAGCGCCCTGGTGCGGGCGGAGGCAGGCCGAGATGACGGTTAAATTCGTCTGCGTGCCGCCGACGAAAAAATGCACGGCGGCGTTTGGTGCGTGGCAGAGATTTTTAATAAGGCTGGCGGCCTGGCTGCAATAAACGTCTTCGCCGTAGCCTGCCGTCTGCTCCATATTCGTTTCGATCAGCTTATTTAAAACGCGGGGATGCGCCCCCTCGGTGTAATCACTGCTAAAGCGTATCATACGGACCTCCATGCGCACATTACTTGATAGAGTTACGCGGCTCAGCCCGGCATCAGGCCGGGATTTTTTAATCATACACCGGGCGCATTAAAAAATAAAGCCGGACATACGTAAAAAGAACTGTGAAAAGATCACTGTATACTGAAAAAAATGTTATACTATAGATCATAAACACATCTGCACGAGGATCCAAAGTAACGGCAAATTCTCTGTTGCGGAGCATTTGCCTGTTTGGCGCCCCCGCCTTTGGCGGGATGCTAAGTAAGAATATAGAGTTAGAATTGTGTAACCGGGAGGGGCGACGATGACAGATAAAACCTATGCCGTGACAGGAATGACGTGTGCGGCCTGCTCAGCTGCGGTTAAAAAAGCCGTTTCAAAGCTGGACGGCATTGAAGCCAGCGACATTAACCTGGCGACTGAGAAGCTTAACGTCACCTTCGACGAAAATGTCGTATCCTTTGACACGCTTCAAAAGGCCGTTGAGGACGCCGGCTACGGCCTCCGCGATGAAACGCCCATCAAACGTGTGGAGCTTTCAATAGAGGGCATGACGTGTGCGGCCTGCTCAGCCGCCGTAGAGCGCGTAACGAAAAAGCTTGATGGTGTTAAAACCGCGGCCGTAAACCTGACGACGAACCGCGGCGTCTTCGAATATGACCCGGCTAAGGTCAAGCTGTCGGAGATCAAGGCGGCCATTGAAAAGGCGGGGTATACGCCCAAGGACATTGAAATGGGCGAAGTCCGCGATTTGGATAAAGAGCGCCTGGCACGCGAGGCGCGCATCATGCGTACCCGTTTGACCATTGCGGTGATCTTTGCGGTCCCAATTTTATACCTGGCCATGTCGCACATGTTCCCCGCGCTCGGTGTGCCGATTCCGGATATCATCGGACCGCACACGCATCCTCTGACGTTCGCGCTTGTCCAGCTGGTGCTGACGATCCCGGTGCTCATTGCGGGCAGCCGCTTTTTCACCCGCGGCTTTAAAACGCTGTTTAAGGGCGCACCGAATATGGACACGCTTGTGGCCATCGGCACCGGCAGCGCGTTTTTATACAGCCTGTTTGCAACAGTAAAGGTCGGGCTCGGCGATACGGATTTTGTTATGGCGCTGTATTATGAGTCGGCCGCGGTCGTCATTACGCTCGTCATGGTTGGCAAATATCTTGAGGCGTCCAGCAAGGGCAAAACGTCCGACGCTATAAAAAAGCTCATGCAGCTGCGCCCGACGACGGCGACAATCCTAAAAGACGGACAGGAGCTTGAGGTGCCCATAGACGAGGTCGCCGTTGGAGACCGTGTTATCGTCCGGCCCGGCTCGTCCTTCCCGGTGGACGGCGTTGTGACGGATGGTATATCAACGGCGGACGAATCGCTGCTCACCGGCGAGAGCCTGCCGGTTGAGAAGAAACCGGGCAGCACGGTTACAGGGGGCAGCATCAACGGCGAGGGCCTTATGACGTTTGAGGCTGTGCGCGTCGGCAGCGACACGGCGCTCTCGAAGATCATCCATCTTGTGGAAGACGCCCAGAGCAAGAAAGCGCCGATCGCCAAAATGGCTGATATCGTATCCGGCTGGTTTGTGCCCACGGTGCTCATTATCGCCATTGTCGCGGCGGCCTTATGGGCGTTCTTTGGGAAAGACTTTAATTTTGTGCTGACGATTTTTGTATCGGTGCTCGTTATTGCCTGCCCGTGTGCGCTGGGGCTGGCCACGCCGACGGCCGTCATGGTCGGTACCGGCAAGGGCGCGGAGCTGGGCATCCTTATAAAAAGCGGCGAAGCGCTGGAGACAGCCCATAAGATTAAAACCGTTGTACTGGATAAGACTGGTACGATTACGGAGGGAAAACCTGCCTTAACGGATATCCGAACGTATGGGGGCGTTGACGAAGCGCAGGCGCTTACACTGGCCGCCTCGGCTGAGCGCGGGTCGGAGCATCCGATTGCGCGGGCCATTGTTGCCGCTGCCGGTGAGCGGGGACTGGAGCTCCAGGCGCCCGAAAGCTTTAAGGCCGTGACGGGGCATGGCATTGACGCCGCCGTAAACGGCAAGCGCATTCTGGCCGGCAACCTCGCGCTGATGACTGATAACGGCGTGGACGCATCGGCGGCCGACGCGGACGCGCGGACGCTGTCAAGCGCGGGGCGGACACTCATGTATATTGCCGTGGACGGAAAGCTGGCGGCGCTGATGGCGGCGGCCGATACGGTCAAGCCGTCCAGCCGGGAGGCCATCGCAAAGCTCCGGAACCTTGGCATCAGCGTGTATATGATGACAGGCGATAACAAGGAAACGGCGGCGGCCATCGCAAAGGACGTGGAGATTGATAATGTCCTGTCCGAGGTGCTGCCTCAGGATAAGGCCGGCGAGGTCAAACGTTTGCAGGAGGCCGGCCAGGCCGTTGCGATGGTGGGCGACGGCATTAACGACGCGCCAGCGCTCGTGCAGGCCGATGTCGGCATCGCCATCGGCACCGGCACGGACGTGGCCGTGGAGTCTGCCGATATCGTCCTCATGCGCGGTGACCTCAACAAGGTTGCCGAGGCTATCGCGCTCAGTCGCGCGACGATCCGGAACATCAGGCAAAATCTGTTCTGGGCGTTTATCTACAACTCGCTGGGTATCCCGTTTGCGGCCGGCATCGTATACCTTTTCGGCGGCCCGCTTCTCAGCCCTGTGTTCGCCGGGGCGGCGATGGCGTTTTCCTCCGTATCGGTCGTTTCCAACGCGCTGCGTCTGCGTCGGTTTAAACCGGAAAAGGCATACCGGCATCCTAAACTGGAAAAATATAAGCAGGAAATTAATCAACAACATGAAAAGGAGAAACGCAATATGGAAAAAATTGTACTCAATGTGGAAGGTATGTCCTGCGAGCACTGTGAAAACCGCGTTAAAAAAGCCGTCGGTGCGCTCGCGGGCGTTGCCGGGGTTGAGGTCAGTCTGGCGGATAAAAAAGTCACCGTCGAGCTTGATACGTCTGCTGTGACCGAGCAGCAGGTTAAGGAGACCATCGAGGAGCAGGGCTACGACGTCGTATAATCAAAAATCTCCTGAGGAGACTTTTTGAAACGTACAGCTCTCGCTCTGAGGGGCTCGAAAAGTAAGTCTGCCGGGAAGTGAATTCCTGGCAGACTTTCAGACTGTCGAAAAAGCCGCGGAAGCGGCTTTTTCGACAAATAAAGGGTTCTCGCGCTGAGGCGCTCGCAAAGTAATGCTTTTCGGAAGTAAATTCCTCAAAGCATTGAAATTAAGTGATTTTCGCCGATGAAACCAGACAACTCGCCATCATCGACGAAATTAATCGCACGGCGATTGGACGCACAAATGAAGATAAGAGACTTTTTTATCTTATGTTTCGCACGGGCGAGTGGACGTTCGGACAAGAACGGTGGTTTTAGCGCATCTGCCGGTCGTCAAATAACGATTCAGTGAATTTATCTGCCGGGTCAATATTTTTGTGCTATACTAAAGGAGTTGAAAGCGTCGTTGAATTGGCTTTCAGCAGATGACGAGACGGGAGGAAGCGCATGAAAGAGCATAACGGCAAGACGGATGGCGCCGCCGCCCGCTACGCCGCCGAGCTTCTGTCTGTTTTGGGGAGCGAGACAGGCGGGCTGAAGCGGATTCTTGATATTGGTTATAAAATGCTGGGCAACCCCATCCTTGTCACGGATAAAAGCTGGAAGGTCATCACCATGACGGACATGGTCAATATCCCGGACGACCGCGACTGGACCGAATTTTTAGAAAGCGGTACGCTGCCCGCCGATGCCGTGGCAACCGGTATTAAAACAAACCTGGCCGACCGTATAGAGCAAAGCGGGGAGCCATTTATCTGGAAAAGCGACGATATGACATACCCGAGGCTGTTTTCAAAGGTCAAGGTCCATGATAAAAGCATAGCGACGCTTAGTGTCGTAGGCTTTCACAAGCCAGTTTCTGAGGACGATTACCCCATGATGGAGATATTGAGCAACGCCGTAGCCGCCGAGATGCAAAAAGACCAGTTCCGGCAGTATGCGCGCGGCCTTTTATACGAGGATTTCCTGTGGAATTTGCTCGACGGCCGCCTGACGGACCCGGAAACGGTGTCCGAGCGCATCAAAAGGCTCAATATCGGGATCAGGGAGAACATTTACGTTTTCGTTTTCGACCTGAGCGAGTATGACAGCAAGCAGTTTTCTTTGACGTATATGCGGGACGTGCTGGAAAAGATGATCAGCGGCGGACGGGCGATCATCTATGATAATAAAATCGTCATCACGACGAGCTTTGCCCGCGCGCGGGACATCTTTAAAACGGAGCTTGAAAATCTCAGCGCGTTCCTCAAGACCTATAACATCCGCTGCGGTATATCGCGCCGCTGTATGCAGCCGGCAGAGCTGCGCTTTTACTACCGTCAGGCGCTGGATGCCATGCGGATTGGAACGCATGTGGATCATGACCGATATATCTATCCGTACGGTGAATATGCCGTTTATCATATCGCACAGGTCTGCGTCGACAACGGCGGCGTGAAGCGGTTTTGCCATCCGGCGCTGGAGGCGCTTATTCGTCACGACGGCGAATACGGCACGCATTTCACCGACAGCCTGTATACGTATATATGTGAATCCAAAAACATTACCAATACAGCCGCGGCCCTGCATTTACATCGCAATACGCTTGTGTATCATCTCCGGCGCATTGAGGAGATTACGGACATCAGCCTGTCGGATTACCACGTCATGCAGCTATTGGAGCTGTCTTTCCGGCTGCTGGAGTACGACGGCCGGATCGAACGGATGGAAAAATGGGACGATGTCCCGGAGCGGGAGCAGTAGGGAATTAGATGCAATATTAACTCGCTCCGTCAGCTAAGCTGGCACCTCCCTCCAAGAGGACGGCTTTGATGAGTTTATTACAGAGCCGTCCTTCTTTGCCGCCCTTGTCAAAGGGAGGTGTCGGCAAAGCCGACGGAGGGATTCCGTTTAGCTGTGAATCCCCCAGTCACACAAGCGTGACAGCCCCCTTTAACAAGGGGGCCTTTCTCATCCCAGGTCGATCATTTTCTCCCAGAAGGTGTGCGGCTTGTCGCCGAGCTCGAGCCAGACGTGTTTGTGGAAGGTGTACTCGTCGAAAACGAGCATGGAGTTCTCCTTCGTCCAGCCGGATTCCTTGCAGCCGCCCCAGGGCGTTTCGGGGACGATTTTCAGGTGCTGGTTGATCCAGCACGTGCCGACCTCAATCTTGTCGACCATTCTGAGCGCGTTGCGGTAATCCATCGTCCAGATGGATGCGCACAGGCCGTAGCGGCAGTCATTAACGAGGCTGATGGCCTCCTCGGGGGTTTTGACTTTCATGATGCCGACGACGGGCGCGAAGATCTCTTCCTGCATCATTTCCTGCTTATTGTCGTAGACCTCGAAGATCGTCGGCAGGACAAACGCGCCGTCCTTCATGACCGGGTCCGTCGGGCGCTCGCCGCCCAGTAAGACCTTGCTGCCGGCCTTTTTGGCCGAGGCTATGTAGTATTCGGCGGTATCGCGGCAGGCGTTATAAGCCAGCGGACCCATCATCGTCTTTTCATTCGTTGGGTCACCGGTGATGATCTTGCCGGCGGCCTTGACGAAGCGCGCGACGAATTCGTCGTAAATGCCCTCCTGGACATAGAAACGGCTGGGTGAGCCGCAGTTTTGGCCCGAGTTGAAAAATGCCGAGTAGGTCGCGGTTTCAACGGCGTTGTCAAGCTCTGCGTCGTCCAGGACAATCATGGCGTTTTTACCGCCGAGCTCTGAGGCCACGGGCTTGACCTGGGAGCTGGCCAGCTCCATGATGCGCTTGCCGACGTGGCTGTCGCCCGTGAAATTGATCTTCGCCACGTCCCGATGATTAACGATTGCCTCGCCGACCTCGGTGCCGGGGCCGGTAATGACGTTGATGACGCCGGCCGGGAAACCGGCCTCCACGGCGTACTCCGCCATTTTCAATACCGTCAGCGGTGCGCAGGACGGCGGCTTTAAAACGACGGTGTTGCCCGTGACGAGCGCGGGGCCGAGCTTGGAGACCGCTGTGACGAGCGGGAAGTTCCATGGTGTGATGAGGCCCACAACGCCGTACGGCTCCCGCAGTGTCATGATGCGGGCCAGCGGGTCGGCCGTTATCGTGTTGCCGGTGACGCTGCGGCCCATACCGGCCATGAGAGAAAATTCCTCAACGGCGGCGGGGATATCAAAGTTCCGCGTTTTGCTGACGGGTCCGCCGTACTGCGCCGTCTCCATGGGGACGAGCTCTTCGGCGTGGGACTCGATGATTGCGCCCAGCTTATAAAGGAGCGCCGCGCGCTCGCCGACGTACGTGTTCTTCCAGCTGTTTTTGGCACGCTTGGCGGCCGCCACGGCCAGCTCAACGTCCTCGGTGGTGCATTTGGGAACAGTGGCGACGACCTTGTTGTTGGCGGGGTTTATAATGTCCATCGTGCCGCCCTTTGCGGCCTTGCACAGCCTGCCGTCTATGAGGTTATAAAATTCCTGGTTGAGAAAATCCATAATGGTCACACCTTTCATTTTTTTTAGGGCACAAAACAGTCATGAAAAGTATGACCATTTTGTGCATCATTTACGGTTTCGCGAAGCGAGAGTAAATGGGCACATCCGAACTTCAGTTCGATGTGTTCAAACTGATTAATTAGATGGTGTAATCCAATGTGATCATTTTGAAATCGGTGAATTCGGCGAGGCCTAAAAGGCCGCCTTCACGCCCGAGGCCCGATTCCTTGACGTTTGTGCCCCAGGACTGCTCGTTGGAGAGCGTCTGGCAATTGATGAAGACATTGCCGACGCGCAGATCGTCGGAGAGAGCCAGGAGCTTTCGGACGTCGGCGGACCAGAGATGCGCGCACAGGCCGAATTCCGAGTCGTTGCACAGGGCGAGGATGTCGTCGTTGTCGGTGTACTTGATGATGACGGCGACAGGGCCGAACACTTCTTCTTTGGCAATCGTCATGTCGTGTTTCACGTCGGAGACGATTGTCGGCATGACAAAGTAACCTTTTTTATGGAAGTCGGTTTTTTCCGTCTGGTAATAGAGCGTTGCGCCCTCGTTGATCGCTCCGGCGATGTAGCCCTCCACCTTATCCTGATGGGTCTTGCTCACAACGGGGCCCATAAATGTGCCCTCTTCCGCCGGATCTCCAACCTTGACGGATTTGGCAAACGCCGCAAATTTCTCCAGAAAGGCATCGTAGACCTTTTCATGGACATAGTAGCGGCCCGGGCCGGAGCAATGCTGGCCGCAGTTGTTGAACTGGCGGTTGCCGAGGATCTTCATTGCCGCGTCGAGATCGGCGTCCGGCATGATGACGACGGGGTTGTTGCCGCCGAGCTCCATGACGCATTTTTTAACGGTCTGGCTGGCGTAGCGCAGCACGTCCTTGCCGGTTTCGCTGCTACCGGTAAAGCCGATGATATCCACATCGGGGTGGCTGGCCAGCGCTTCGCCGACGCTACCGCCGGGGCCGGTGATGATGTTGAACACGCCGTCGGGCAGGCCGGCTTTTGAGATGATTTCGGCAAACTTTAAAATCGTCATCGAGTTGATACTGGGCGGCTTTAAAACGCATGTGTTGCCTGTGGCGATAACGGCGGACATCTTAACGGCCGTCATGATAACCGGCAGGTTCCACGGGATGATAATCGCTGCCACGCCGAACGGCTCGCGCTTGAAGTAGGATACCATGCCGGCTTCCATCGGGATATTTGTGCCCATAAGCGCCTGCGCGATAGACGCGTTGTACTCAAACTTATCGGCCGCGCCCATGACGACACCGAACGCGTCTTTATACGGCGTGCCGTGCTCCTTAACGTCGCACAGTGCCAGCTCCCGGGCGTTCTCGCGGATGACGGCGGCGACCTTGTTCATCATGGCTGAGCGCTGAGCCTGTTTGAGCCTGGACCAGGCCGGGAAAGCGGCTCGCGCGGCTTTTACCGCCTTGTCCACATCACTCTTGTCGGCCAGCGGAACGCGTGCAAGTTCCTCTGTCGTCGTAGGACTTACGGTGACCATCGTCTTACCGGACTCGGCGTCAACCCATTGTCCGCCTATGTACATTTTGCATTCCTGCATGGCTGATTCCTCCATTTATGTCAGTTAGTATAATTTGCTGTCTCTATCATAAAAGAACGGTGAGTTTTGGGCATGAGCGGCCTCGATGAAATCGGCCCGCCGATTTTTGTCAGTTCCTACAAAGCGCGCCACATCCAGTAAGTCGGCGTAAAAAACCGGTCCGCTTTTCAGCAGACCGGCCAGCTTGTCCAAAAGTCTTTAGTCCTTCTTTTGCGCGTCCAATCGCCGTGCGATTTAATTTTCGGCGATGACGGCGAGTTGTCTGGTCTCATCGGCGAAAATTGTTTGAGTCAATGCTTTGAGGCATTCACTTCCGAAAAGCATTACTCTGCGAGCGCCTCAGCGCGAGAACCCTTTATTTGTCGAAAAAGCCGCGAAGGCGGCTTTTTCGACAGTCTGACCGGCCTGCTTTTCAGCAGACCGGTTCGTTTTAAGGATGGCTGTATGGCTTACTCTTCGCGCAGGCAGATGGTGATCATCTTCTGCTCTGTGTACTCGAGAATGCCCTGATAGCCGCCTTCTTTACCGCCGACGCCGCTCTGGCGCACGCCACCCCAAGGCGCTTCAGCCGCGATGAAGTTGTGCGCGTTGACAGAGAAGGTGCCGACCGTCAGCTTCTTGCCGAGCTTTAAGGCATGGGCGATATTCTTTGTCCAGATAGACGCCGTCAGGCCGTACGTATTATCGTTGGCCAGCTTCATCACCTCGTCCTCATCGCTCCATTTCAGCATAACGGCGACGGGCCCGAAGATCTCTTCCCGGTAAATCTTCATGTCGGGCGTCACGTCCGTAAAGACGGTGGGGCCAATGAAATTGGCGTCATACTTACGCCCGTCCAGCAGGAGTGTCGCGCCTTCCTTAACGCCGGAATCGATATAGTACATGACCTTGTTGTAATGATCTTTGCTGACCAGCGGGCCCATGTCCGTCTTGGCATCAAGCGGGTCGCCGACGGTCAGGTGCTTGGCGTGGGCCAGATACTTTTCAAGGAAAGCGTCGTATACGCTCTCGTGTATGTAATAGCGTCCCGGCGAACCGCAGGCTTGACCGCAGTTGTGGAACTGATGGTGCGCCAAGATTTCCACGGCGTGATCAAGATTGGCATCCGGGAACAGGATGGCCGGGTTCTTGCCGCCAAGCTCCATGACAAGCTTTTTCAGCGTCGGTGCGGCCGCCTGCATGATGGAAACGCCCGTTTCGGTACTGCCTGTGAAGCCGACGCAGTCCACGTCGGGATGTGAGGCCATGTACGTACCGACACTGCCGCCGGGGCCTGTGATGACGTTGATGACGCCCGCGGGCAGTCCCTCAACCTCGGATAGGATCTCGGCGAATTTCAGCGAGGTGAGCGCGTTGATGCTCGGGACCTTCAAAATGCAGGTGTTGCCGGCCGCCAATGACAGGGCCACCTTCTGCGTCATGAGGAAAAACGGCATGTTCCAGGGGGTGATAAGGGCGCATACGCCGACGGGCACGCGCTCAAGGCAGTAAATCCGGTCATTATTGGACGGGATGGCATGGCCCTCAAGGTGGCGGCTGTAAGCGGCCGCCTGCTCAAAGTTGCCGGCCGCGCCCATGGTCGGGCCGATGGCAATGTGCTCGGGCAGGCCGTGCTCCAGCGCGTCGAGATGCGCCATTTCTTTGGCGTGCTTTCTCACTTGATCGGCAATTTTAGCTACAATGGCACTGCGCTGTGTGGGAGGCTTTTCCGCCCAGGCGGGTAAAGCCTTGCGAGCCGCCGCAACGGCCTTGTCAACGTCGGCCTTGTCGGCTAAGGGCGCCGTGCCGAGTTCTTCGCCCGTCGTGACATTGAGTGTGGCAAAGGTTTTGCCGGATTCGGCATCAACCCACTGCCCGTCGATCCACATTTTCATGTTACCGTATTCGTGCATTACGTATTCCTCCGTTTAGATGTGAGTCATCTGAGTTTAATCAAAGTACTCGGGAAAGCTTTTTTCCGGCGGATTATCGGGGTCGTGGGCGTAGATCATTTTGTACCCGCAGGCCTCGTAATGCCGCAGCTTCTCGACCGAGCGCATGGCCTGCCAGTTGTCCGTGCACGTGCCGGGGAGCAGCATACGCTCCATGACCTCCTTGATTGGCGCGGCGTCGTTAATGAGCACCATTTTGCCGGCATTCGGCAGATCCAGGACGACGGACTGATGGCCTCTGGAGTGGCCGCGCGTATCAATGAGCACGACGGTCCCATCCATGAAGATATCGTAATCCTCGTCGTCGGCCGGCTGGATAAAGGCGTACTTCCGCGTTTTGTCGAATGTCGGGAAGACGTATCCGCCCTCGCAGGCCTCCGGCCACCACGCCGCCTTCAGTTCCTCTTTACGGACGATGAAGGTGGAATGGGGGAAATCGTTCATATACCCCGAATGGTCTAGGTGGAGATGGCTCATGACGACGTATTTGACGTCCCCGGGCGTGTAGCCCAGTGCCTTGAGCTTATGGATAATCGTATCCTGCTCTTCCATGACGGTGTTCTCGTCGCGCATCTCGTAGGATTGACCGGTGTCCACCAGCACAAGCCCCTGGGGGTGCTCGATAAGATAGGCGTAAATAGGCATCTCGGTGAAGACGCCCGCGTCGCGGCAACGGGCCGCGACAAAGCCGCGGGGCAGCCGGAAAGCGCCGACCTTAATGCAGTAAAGCTTCATGTTGCCCATATCAGTCGTTTACGAGCGCGGCCTTGAGCGCAACGCCGGAACGCATGTCGGCCAGAGCCTGGTTGGCTTCGGCGAGTGGATATTTTTTCGAGATGATCTCGCCGAACGGATATTTGTCCTTGTGGGCCTGAATGAACTTCAGGCATTTGATGTAGTGGCGGATGTCGCCGCTGTGGCTGCCGATGACGACGGCGTTGTGGCGCTGGAAGAGATTCGGCACGATGGGGACAGATTTGTCGCTCGTCTGGCCGATGATGAGGTATTTGGAGGGATTGGCGAGAATATCAAAATTCTCGGCGAAAACGGATAGAACGCCCGAGCACTCGATGATAACGTCCGCGCCGCGGCCGCCGCACAAATCGCGTATGTATTTGATGCGCTCGGCAGCGTCGGGATGCTCCTTGGAGTTGACGACGTCGGTCGCGCCCCACTTCTTGGCAAATTCCAGACGATTTTCGCTGATGTCCACGGCGATCACCTTGGATGCGCCGGACTGGGCCGCCATGACGATGGCGTACAGGCCGACGGGGCCCACGCCCGTGACGACGACGGTGTCACCCTGATGGATGCCGCCGCAGTTATAAAGCTTATCGAAGGCGTTGACGACGGTGCGGCCGGCGCAGCAGGCGCCTACGGCCTCTTCGGAGGTCACGTCGTCCGGTACGCGAACGAAGTCCGTGCCGGCCAGAACGACCTCGTACTCGGCGTAGCCGCCGCGCAGCTCGGCTGCGTTGGAGAAACCGTAGCCGCGGCTGTGTTCACACAAAACAGGCTCGTGCAGGACCTTGCAGGCGTAGCACGTGCCATCGAAGAAGTGGGACCACATGATCCGGTCGCCAACCTTGACAGGTGTGCCGGCGACGTCGGTCTTGACGCTGTCAGGCAGGTAATAGATCTCGCCGATGGTCTCGTGGCCCATAATGATCGGTGTGGGTGGATGCATGCTCAGCTCGTCGCGGGCCAGATGCACGTCCGTGCCGCAGACGCTGGCGAGGTCTACCTTGCACAGCATGTCGCCGGGGGCTAACGGGGGGACGGGAACGTCCAGCAGCTCAAGCGGCTCACAAAACTTGGTGAGCACCATGGCCTTGCTTGTTTTTGGGATATCCATAATGATGCCTCCTAAATAATATTACTTTTTTATATGTTATTAATATAAATAGCTTAATATGAAGCTCGTCCGTCCGGTTTACCAGACCAGCAGCTTAATAAGGCTTTGAATATCAGGCTCGTTATCGAGGTTTTTAACAACCTCGATAATTTTATCCGCGTGACCTTCCGGCATGGGCCTGGCGGAAAATTCGACGCAGCCGCGGAATTTCTCCACGCATTCCTCAAAGGTTGCCGGTTTCTCCGGTGAGCCGGTTGCCGTGTGAAGCTCTTTTGTATATTTAGTGCCGTCCTTCATCGTGATTTCGACCCTGACGGGCTCCAGCCCGCCGGTGTCAAACTGCGGCTCGTATTCAACGACGACCTTGTTCGTCACGGCCAGAACCGTGGGGTCCTTAATGGCTTCGGCTGTATAGCTTGAAAGCGTGACGCGCTTTTTGGCCAGCGCCGTGCCGCAGCCCCATACAAGGCTGAACTGGCTGTCGACAAAGTTTCTGGGGTTGGCCTTGACCTCCAACGGCTCGGCCAGAAGGCCTTTCGTTCCCATGCCGACCCAGATGGTGATATGGTCAATCTCGTCAGGGTTGATATCGTTTTCCGTTGCGAGCGCCAAAGACGCGTCGATTGTCGGATGTGTGCCGCGGCAGCAGGGATACGGCTTGATGGAGATGTTCTCGCTTTCAAACCGCTTGCCAAGCTCGCCCACCAGGATGTCTCTGGAGTAGCAATTGCCGTGATAGACCTTGTAGTAGCCCTGCACGCCCTCCATACTGTTTTGAGCGCCGGTGACGCCCTTCTGTGCCAGCATGGCCGCCTGTATGCCGCCTCTGACGGCAAAGCCGGGGCCAAGGCGCTTGGTGAGTACGCCGTCCTTAACGGCCTGCCCGTTTCCGCAGGATTGATGATAACCGATGCCGATAGCGCTGATCATCTGCTCTTCCGTCAGCCCCATGATCTTGGAGGCTACGGCCGCCGAGGTCATAAAGCCGTTGAGCGTCGTGAAATGCCAGCCGTACTTATGTATATCGTCGCCAGGGCGCGTGGCCAGGCCCATCCGGCTGATCATGTCGCCGCCAACGGCGACAGCCTGGATGAAGTCCTTTCCGGACAGTGTGCCGCCCAGCTCTGAAACGGCCAGCGCCGTCGAGATGGTGACAACGCCCGGATGCATAATGGCGGCTTCGTGCACATCGTCGAAATCGAGCGAATGCACAGCCGTGGCGTTGGCCTGCGCGGCGTTTGGCGCAGGTACTTTTTCGCCGCAGCCGAAGATGGTTGACTGAGGCTTACCGCCCCATTCAATGGCCAGCTCTCTGACCTCCTTGGCTCCGGCCTGACCGTATCCTCCGGCTGCCACGCCGATAAAATCCAAGACCTGCTTCTTCGTTTCTTCGACGGTTTTGGCCGGCAGATCCTTATAGGTGACGTTTAAAAAGTTTTGTGCGAACAGATTGCTGGCATCCAATATGTATACCTCCCAGAATTCAAATGTTGACAATGTCAGGAAGCGCTGCTTGCGTCACCGAGCACCTTGAAAGCGATAAAAGACGAAAAAAAATCGACGACGCCGCATAAAAGGCCAAAGCCAATATGCGAGCCTGCCGCCCGTATTGTTTACGCGGCCTTTTTCGTCGATTTTCAGGCCGGCGGCGCGGCCTTCCGACATCTCACAAAGATTGTATTACGTGTAGAAATTGTTGTCAACAATTATAAAAATTTTGTAAATTAGTACGAAATGGAGCGCGTCTGGACGTTCAAACGCACAGTCAAAATGGGTCTAAGAATCGTTTCCTGGAGGTGCTGTCCAGCTCGTGCCGGCGGCTTTTGCGAAATGAAAATAATATGGTATAATCAGAAGCGCCAATTTGGCTGCAGCCTGTTTCGGCGCGGCTTTTTCAGGGCGCACAATAACGGGTTCAACAGAAGAAAAGGGGAGGCGGTTACCTTGCCGGAATTTCTAAATCGAGTTGTGTATAATAATACCATATTGGATTATCTGATTTTTCTCGGAGTATTAGTTGGCAGTCTTATTGTCATACGAATCGTCGGATATTTTGTTTTTAAGCATGTTGCAAAGCTGACGAAAAAGACAGCCACGACCATTGATGATGAGCTGTGTAAAAACATTAAAAAATACGTGATGCCCGTGGTTTATTTTGCCGCGCTGTATTTCAGCTTAAAAATGCTGGAAATCGGCGACGAATTGTCAAAAATCATCAACGGGTCCATTCTGGCGGTCATAACGATCATGGCGGCTTTATTTGCTTCGAGTGTCTTTGTTATGCTTTTCAATAAATATTGGGAAGGCAAACGGACGAACGCCAATAAGGAACTGGCTATTAAAACGCTGTCGGGCCTGCTTAAAGTTACCATATGGGTCATTGCGGTCATCTTATTCCTGGACAATATCGGAATTAGGATTACATCGCTGATTGCCGGCGTCGGAATCGGCGGGATCGCCATCGCTTTTGCGGCCCAGTCAATCCTGGGGGATATCTTTTGTTTCTTCACCATTTTCTTTGACCGGCCCTTTGAAATCGGCGACTTTATCGTTTCGGGTGACAAGATGGGCACGGTCGAGTATATCGGGCTGAAAACGACGCGGCTTCGCGCTCTGGACGGCGAACAGCTTATCTTTTCAAATACCGACCTGACGGGCTCACGGATACAAAATTATAAAAGAATGGAGCAGCGGCGCGTCCTGTTTAAGCTGGGTGTTACCTATGATACGACGCACGCCAAGCTCCGGGAGATTCCCTCTGTGATTAAAAGCATTGTTGACGAAGCTCCGAACACCACGTTTGGACGGGCACATTTTGCCTCATATGGTGATTTTAGCCTAAATTTTGAAATTGTTTATTACATTTTAAGCGCGGATTACGATGAATATATGGATATTCATCAGGAGGTCAATCTTAAAATCAAGGAAGAGTTCGATAAGCGGCAAATTGAATTCGCGTTCCCGACGCAGACGATTTATACGGCCTCGGCCGAATCCTGAGTCTCCGACAAGCTAATAAAAAAGACGGACCTTAAAAAGTCCGTCTTTTCGATGCCCTTTATCGCGGTATTATTTGTTCTTCTCTTTTTTAAAGCACATGAACCAGTCGAGGCAATATGTATCCTCGTCGGTGCTTTCCATTCGTTCCTTGGCCGTGCCGCATGAGCCCGCCGTGGGGACGATGCAGTCGTCTCCGGGACGCCAGTCGGCCGGGGTGGCGACGTTTTCGGCGTCGGCCTTTTGCAGTGCCTGGATAACGCGCTTGATTTCGTCGAAATTACGTCCGGTGGACAGCGGATAATAGAGAATCAAGCGGATAATGCCCTCCGGGTCAACCACAAAGACGGCACGGACAGCCTGCGTGTTGGACTGGCCGGGCTGAATCATGCCGTATTTTTTAGCCACCTCCATGCGGATATCCTCAATAAGCGGGAAGGTGACCTCCAGATTTTTTTTGCCCTTCCATTCCAGCTCCTGGATCTTTCTCAGCCAGGCTATATGCGCGTACAGTGAATCGACAGACAAACCAACAAGCTCTGTGTTCAGGGCCTTAAACTCGTCAATCATGCTGGCAAACGTCATGAATTCCGTCGTGCAAACGGGCGTGAAGTCCGCCGGGTGCGAAAACAGGATGACCCATTTGCCTTTGTAATCTTCCGGGAAGTTTATTTCGCCCTGCGTCGTCGTAGCCTTAAAGGATGGCGCCGGATCGCCGATCAGCGGCATACGGGTTACGGTTGATTCTTCCATGATGAACCTCCCTAAGTAATATTTGTCGATTTGATTATATGTCTCTAACCAAACGCCGACAGTGACTTGGTTACCATTTCATTAAACATCAAACGAATAATAATTGCAACAAAAGATAGAATTAATGTAGATTTAATCCTGGGCGTTTGATAAAAATGTTATTGACATATGCCCAAAACAGGGTATAATACACAGAGTAAGCGGCATATGCCGACAACAAGCGGCAAGGGAAGAAACCTGCTGCCATTTAAACCGCTTTATGAAATGGAGATCAACGATGAAAATAATGATTCCGACGGATGACAATACAGACCAGACGGATGTGTGCATCTCATTCGGACGCGCGCCGTATTTTATGGCCTATGACAGCGAGACCCAAAAGGCGGATTTTATGGAAAATGAAGCCGCTTCCAGCCAGGGCGGCGCGGGAATCAAAGCCGCGCAGTTTATCGTGGACAGCGGAACCGACACGCTTTTAACACCGCGCTGCGGCGACAACGCAGCCGAGGTCTTAAATGCCGCCGGCATAAAAATTTATAAAACGCGGGCCGGCTCGGCTCTGGATAACGTTAAAGCGTTATTAAGCGGCGAGCTGGCGTTTTTAACCGACACGCACCCAGGCCTGCACAACCATGGCGGCAAATAGCGCGCGACACCGGGGGAGGTTCCTATGAAAATCGCCGTACTCAGCGGCAAGGGCGGCACGGGCAAGACTCTTTTATCGGTCAATCTGGCGGCGGCGGCCTCGCCGTCGGTCTATATTGACTGCGATGTTGAGGAGCCGAACGGACGCCTGTTTTTCAAGCCGTCCGACATAAAAACGGAGGAAATATCCGTCGTTATACCCAAGCTTGAAGACGAGCGCTGTATTGAATGCCGGAAATGTGTGGACTTCTGCCGGTTTAATGCGTTGGCATTTATTAAAAACAAGCCGTACGTTTTCCCGGAGGTCTGCCATTCCTGCGCGGGATGTATTCTGCTTTGCCCGGCAGACGCGCTGACAGAGAAGAAAAAGGTGATCGGGGAGGTCCAAAGCGGCTGGTCGAATCAGGTGCGCGTGATCACCGGCGTTTTAAATACGGGCGAGGAGACCGGCGAGCCAATTATCAAAAAGCTGATCGGCTATGCCAATAACGAGACGGACCATCCAGTTTTCATCGACTGCCCGCCCGGCAGCGCGTGTATCGTCATGGAGAGCATCAAGGACGCCGACTTCTGCGTACTGGCCGCCGAGCCGACCGTTTTCGGCGTGTCGAATCTTAAAATGGTTGTTGAGCTTGTCCGGCTGTTTGAAAAGAAGCACGGTGTCGTGCTCAACAAATGCCTGGACGGCGACAACCCGGCCGAGCAGTTTTGTCTGGAAAACAATGTTCCGATATTGGGTAAAATACCATACGATGCGGGGCTGGGACACTTAAACGCCAACGGTGACATCGCAGCGACGGTCAGCGATGAATATCACGCGCTGTTTAAAAATCTGCTTGATGCCGTAATAAGGGAGGCCGGCGTATGAAACAGCTTCTTGTTTTAAGCGGCAAGGGCGGCACGGGAAAGACGACTGTCGCCGGTGCGTTTATCCGCCTGTCTGAGGCGCGGGCCTACGGCGACTGCGACGTCGACGCGCCCAACCTTCATCTCATCATAGCCCCGAAAACAGCGCCGGAGAGAAGCGATTATTACGGTTTGCCGAAGGCGGCGATTGATCCGCAGGCCTGTACACAGTGCGGGAAATGCGCCGCGGAATGCCGTTTTGAGGCGATTATAAAAACAGACTCGGCCTATGAGATTGACCCGTATGCCTGCGAGGGCTGCGGTGTCTGTGAGCTTGTCTGCCCGGCGGGAGCCGTTACGATGAACCCGGCAGTGGCGGGCGAGATGATGGTATACCGGGACGACATGACCGTTTTCTCCACAGCGCAGCTTAAAATGGGCAGCGGAACGACGGGCAAGCTCGTCACCGAGGTCAAAAAGAACCTGATGCGGGCTGCGTCCGGCGCGGATGTAGCCATCATAGACGGATCGCCCGGGATCGGCTGTCCTGTGATTGCCTCCATGAGCGGCGTCAGCCTGGTTCTCATCGTGACCGAGCCGTCCGTTTCGGGCATCAGCGATCTGGAGCGCCTTTTAAAAACGGCCGGGACCTTTCACGTGAAGACGGCCGTTTGTGTCAATAAATATGATATTAATCCCGAAAACACGGAGAAAATCGTCGTTTATTGCCGGGACAATAATCTGCCGTTTGTCGGTAAAATTCCCTATGACGCCGAGGCCGTCCGAGCGGTTAACAGCGGACGGACGATTGCCGACGTTGACGGCCCTTCGGGCCGCGCCGTACGGGAAATTTATGAAAATACCATTAAGCTTTTATAAGCATTGGAATAATAAATAATCATCATTTCAGGAGGTTTGTCAATATGAAAATTGCAGTTGCCAGCGAAGGCAAAATGATTACGGAGCATTTCGGACATTGTGAGGGCTTCAACATCTTTGACACGGAAAACAATCAGATTACAAAAAGTGAGTTTGTACACAATCCCGGACACCGTCCCGGCTTTCTGCCGAATTTTCTCGGCGATAAAGGCGTCGCAGTGATTATATCCGGCGGCATGGGCGGCGGCGCCATCGATATTTTTAACGAGCGCAACATCGAAGTTATCGTCGGGGCGTCCGGTTTGGCTGAGGCGGCCGTTAAAAAGTATCTTGCGGGTGAGTTGAAATCCACCGGCTCCGTCTGTCATCAGCACGAGCACCACGACGAGTGCGGCCACTAAAACTATCAAAGAAGCCGCGGGAGCGGCTTCTTTCAGACTGTCGAAAAAGCCGCATTCGCGGCTTTAATCGACAAATAAAGGGTTCTCACGCTGAGGCGCTCGCAAAGTAATGCTTTTCGGAAGTGAATGCCTCAAAGCATTGAAATCAAACAATTTTCACCGATGAGACCAGACAACTTGCCGTCATCGACGAAAATTAAATCGCACGGCGATTGGACGCACAAAAGAAGGACAAAAGACTTTTTTGACAAGCTGTGAGAAGCCGCGGGAGCGGCTTCTTTGATAAAGGAGAAATATACATGCTCATAGATGAACTGATGGAACGGGCCCGAGACGGCGCGGCGGGACGTCGGGTCGTTGACGTTCGGGCCGGACTGGGGTATACGTGCGTGCGGCTCGACGACGATTCCTGCGGGCTGGCGTTCACGTTCCGCAACAGGCTGGGCGGCCACTGCGGTATCATCAGCCGGGCCGGCAGCATCGCCGGGATGGACGCCGCGGATGCCGTGGCGTGGATGAAGAACAGCAATCTTCTGATGGCCGCTGTTGGTACGGCGACGGCCAACGCCATCTTCGGCAAGGCCCTGACGGGCTGGGATACCGGCAATGTGACGGGTTCGCTGGACATCGGGCCGTCCGATACGTTTGGCATGGTCGGGCAGTTTATGCCGATTCTGTCCGAGGTACAAAAGAAAACTGAAAAGATTTATGTATTTGAGCAGGACGTGCCGGCGGGAAGCACCTTATATCCGGCTGATACGGAAGCCGAGCATCTCCCCAAATGCGACGTCGTCGTTCTTACGGCGACAAGCATCATCAACCACACGTTCGACGGGTTGATCCCGTACTGCCGAAATGCGCGCCAAATCTGCCTCGTCGGGCCGTCGACGCCGCTGTGTCCGTCGGCATTTGCCGCCTACGGCGTCACACTTTTAGCCGGCGTTGTCATAACAGACCCCGAGCGTATCCTGCAGATTGTCAGCGAAGGCGGCGGGACGATGTCCATGAAGCCCGCCGTAAAGCAGGTGCTCGTGAGAACTTAGCCCGCCGGTCGGCGTCAGAGCGTCCTGCCGTATAATACTGATAAAAGCCCTCGAATTCTTTTGTGAAAGCGGGGTCTTTTTTCTGCCGATTATGAACATTGAAAGTACCTGTAAATAATGTTATAATGACACAAATTTACGAAGAGGTTAGATAAACATGACCAGTTATGATCCGCAGCTTGTTCAGACCGCCGATATTTTCAAGGCACTCAGCCATCCGGCAAGGCTGTGTGTTGTCAACAGGCTCACCACAACGAGCCTTATGACGGTCGGGCAGATGCAGGAGTGCCTGGGCATGTCCCAGTCGAATGTGTCACAGCACCTGGCCATTTTAAAGCACCGGGGTATCATCAAGGGTCAGCGCTGCGGGTCCGAGGTTTTGTATTCCCTGGCGGATGAGCGGATGAAAAGTCTCGTGAAAATTTTTCTGGACACTTGACTTTATTTTTTATTTGTTTTAATATTATGATATTCTAATATTATAATGTCGTTATATTATTAACAAAACAGGGAGGTCTTTTTGTTGAAGACAGATATTCTCGTGATCGGCGGCAGCGCCGCAGGCCTTGTGGCCGCGTCAACGGCGAAATCCAATAACCCGGACAAGAAGGTCACGCTCATCCGTAAGGAAGAAACGGTTATGATACCGTGCGGTATCCCGTACATATTCTCGACCGTCGGCACAAGTGAGAAAAACATCCTGCCCGACGCCGGACTTAAAGGGCTGGGTGTTGAGATTATCATCGGCGAGGTGACGAAAATCGATGCCGATGGGAAAATCGCCCGGACGAAAAGCGGCGAGGACATCGAATTTGACAAGCTGATTCTGGGCGCTGGCTCCATGCCTGTTGTGCCCGGCTGGCTGAAGGGTACGGACCTTAAAAACGTCTTCACCATCCCAAAAAACAAGGTCTATCTGGATGACCTGCAAATGAATCTCGGCGGCCTTAAAAAAGTCGTAATCGTTGGAGCCGGCTTCATCGGTGTCGAGGTTGCCGACGAGCTGAACGCCAAGGGCTTTGAGGTGACGCTCCTGGAAATCATGCCGCGGATTTTAGGCCTGGCGTTTGACGACGAGTTTGCTCAGGCGGCGTCCGAGAAGCTTGCAGCCCGTGGCGTTACGATTAAGACGGGCGTCGGTATCCAGGAGCTTCTGGGTGATGGCCGGGTTACAGGCGCAAAGCTTGATAACGGCGAGGTTTTAGATGCCGACGCCGTGATATTGTCGCTCGGATATAAGCCCAATAGCGAGCTGGCCCAGCAGATGGGGCTCGAGCTCAACGAGCTCGGCTTCGTTAAGACCGACCAGTATAAGAGAACGTCGAAGGCGGACATCTTCGCCGCCGGCGACTGCTCTGAAAAAAGAGATTTTCTTACCGGTAAGCTCAGCCGGATCATGCTGGCCTCAGCCGCCTGTGCCGAGGCGCGCGTAGCGGGACTCAATCTTTACGGATTGTCGACCGTCAGTACCTTCCGCGGCACTATCGGCATCTACGCCACATGTGTCGGCGAGACGGCGTACGGCGTGGCCGGCCTGAATGAGGCCGCCGCCCAAAGCGAAGGCTTTGATATCGTGACCGCCAGCTTCACCGGAACCGATACGCACCCGGGCTGTATGGAATACACCCAGAAGCAGACCGTCAAGCTCATCGTGTCCAAGTCCAACGGTGTCATTTTAGGCGGCGAGGTCATGGGCGGACGGAGCATCGGCGAGCTGACAAACGTGATCGGTTTTGCCATTCAGAACAACATGACCATCAACGACCTGCTGGTGGTGCAGATTGGGACGCATCCGCTGCTCACGGCCTCCCCGGCGGGATATCCGCTCATCAAGGCCGCCGAGATGGTCGCCAAAGCGCTGAAAAAGGGTTGAAGCTAAGACCAATTTACATACGGCAAAGCACCAGGGGGCAGATTATTCTTCCCTCTGGTGCTTTTTTCATATTATTGTTTTACGGTACTATCGATCTTCGCGGAAGTAGGACAGGCCGAGGCTGGCCGGCGGCTGATTCTTTCGCCGTTTCCGCAGGCTTACCGTGATGAGGACGATGACGGTTGCGATATAGGGGAAAACGTCGTAAATAGCGGCCGGGATGAAGGCGATGGGGAAGTAGTAACGCATGACGGACAGCGCGCCGAAAACAAGTGCGCAGTACATGGCGCGCGACGGATGCCACGTGGCGAAGATGACGAGCGCCACGGACAGCCAGCCGTAGCCCGAAATGCAATTGTGCACCCAGACGCCGCCGACGCCGTTGGCGGAGTTCATAACGATATACAGCCCGCCAAGGCCGGTGATGCCGCCGCCGATACACGTGGCCAGATACTTGTAACGTGATACGTTGATACCGGCCGCGTCCGCCGCTGCGTGGTGTTCGCCGACGGCGTGGAGATTGAGCCCTTTTCGCGTATATGCCAGAAAATACATCAGGACAAGGGCCGCGGCTATGCTCAGATAGACCATGAAGTTGTAGGAGAAGAGGAGCTTGCCGATGACCGGAATATTTGCCAGAAACGGCAGCAGAGGGGCGTTGAAGCCCGTTTTCGTCACGTCGCTGACAGCGACGTACCCGCCGGCTGAGTTGCCGATGAGCTCACCGACGAAGTTGGCAAGGCCCGTGCCAAAAATGGTAAGCGCGAGGCCCGTCACGTTTTGGTTGGCCCGTAGTGTGACAGTGATGATGCTGAAGATGAAGGCCCCAAATGCCGCTGCGAGAAACGCGCAGACGAGCGCGATAACGACCGACAGCCAGACGAGAGGCGTCTGCACAGCCTGTTCATAATAGTACGAGCCGGCAAGACCGGCGACACCGCCCATGAACATCATGCCCTCGACGCCGAGATTGAGGTTGCCCGACTTTTCTGTTAATGATTCGCCCAGTGTGCCGAAAAGAAGCGGGCACGCGGCGAGGACGGCGGCCGTCAGGAAGTTGAGGATATTAATCATGCGGCACCTCGCTTCTGCTTCTGCTGCGGAAAACCAGGCGGTATTGGATAAAAAACTCGCAGCCGAGCATAAAAAACAGAATCATCCCCGTGAGTACCTCGGAGGCCGAGGCCGGAATCTTAAAATCCGTCTGGATGGTATTGGCGCCCTTTTCGAGGATTGCCAGAAACACCGCGATAATGATCATGGCGAAGGGGTTGAGCCGGGCCAGCCACGCCACCGTAATAGCTGTAAAGCCGTAGCCGCCGGAGGTCGTGTCGCTGAGCGTATAGCTTGAGCCGGCAACGATCAGGCAGCCGACGATGCCGGCGATGGCGCCTGATATAAAGAGCGTGCGCATGATGATCCAGCCGACGTTCATGCCCGCGTACTTGGCCGTGAGCGAGCTTTCTCCGACAACGGAAATCTCGTAGCCATGCTTTGTGTACCGCATATATACGAACAATAGAACGGTGAATACAAGCACGATGATCCAGCCGATACTGACGCCGAATACATTCGGGAGCCGCGCGGCACTATTAAACATATCAATTTTGGGAAAACCGGCGCTGGTCGGGCTTCTCCACGGACCCATGCGCAGATATTTCTCAAAGCCCAGAACGATATAGTTGAGCATGAGTGTAAAAAGCGTTTCATTTGTGCCCCATTTGGCCTTGAAGAAGGCCGGAATGAGGCTCCATAGGCCGCCGGCAGCCGCCGCGGCCAGAAACATCACGATAATCAGCATCGGGCGCGACAGGTGCTCGTACTGAAAAAGTGCGACATAAGTGGCGGCAATGGCCCCGGCAAGAATCTGTCCCTCTCCGCCGATGTTCCAGAATTTCATTTTGAAGGCGGGTGCGATGGCCAGCGCCGCGCCCAAAAGCGGAATAGCGATCTTGACTGTGGCGACCTTGGCCGTTTTCGTAGCCAGGGCGCCCCGGAACATATCGGCATAAACGGCAATCGGATTATGGCCGAGCAGCAGGATCAGAAGACCGCCTGCGGCAAAGGCCAGAATCACGGCGGCGATGCGAATGAGCATAGCCCGGCCCTGGGTAATATTTGCGCGTTTAACGATCCGGACAAGGGGCTCTTTCAGCCCTGTGGATGTGTTCATATTAACCATCCTCCCTGAGCCCGGTCATCATCAGCCCGATCTCTTCTTTTGTGGCGGTCCGTGCGTCTACGAGCCCACCGACGCGTCCGGCGCTCAAAACGAGGATTTTATCGCACAGCTCCAGCAGCACATCCAAATCCTCGCCGACGTATATGACGGCGACGCCATTTTTCTTCTGCTCGTTTAATAGGCCATAGATGGTGTAGGTGGTGTTGATGTCCAGCCCCCGGACGGCATACGCCGTCATTAAGACCTTCGGCGATGACGAGATTTCACGTCCTACGAGGATCTTCTGGATATTCCCGCCTGAAAGCCGGCTGACCGGCGTTGTGATGCCGGGCGTCACAACGCCGAGACGGGCCACCACGTCCTCGGCGAGCTGACGCGGCTTTTTACGGTTGGGGAAGCCGAGCCGGCCTTCAAGATAACTGCGCAGCAGCATATTGTCGGCAATATGCATGCTGCCGACAAGCCCCATGCCCAGCCGGTCCTCGGGGACGAAGGAGAGCGCGATACCAAGATTTCTGATGGCTTTCGGCGACTTACCGATAAGCTCAACGGCGCCGTCGGTGTTATCGGGATAATACAGGATACTGCCGCTACCCGACAATGGCTGCAGGCCGGCAATGCCCTCAAGCAGTTCTTTCTGCCCACTGCCGGCGATGCCGGCAATGCCCAGTATCTCGCCGCCATAAGCCGTGAAGCTGACGCTGTCAAGGACCTTAACGCCCTCGGCGTCGATGCAGCTTATATTTTTAGCCACGATACGAGGCGTCGGATGAACGGGCTTCGGGCGCTCAATATTGAGGCTGACAGCCCGGCCGACCATCATCTCCGTCAGTGACTGTACGGTGGCTTCCGGCGTGTTGACCGTACCGATATACTCGCCCTTTCGGAGCACTGTTACACGGTCGGAGATGTCGAGCACCTCCTGCAGCTTGTGGGTGATGATAATGATGGATTTGCCGTCATCGCGCATGGAGCGTATGATGGCGAACAGCTTTTCGGCCTCCTGCGCTGTCAGAACGGCTGTCGGCTCGTCCAGTATCAGGATGTTTGCGCCCCGGTAGAGCACCTTGATGATCTCGACCGTTTGCTTTTCAGACACGGACATATCATAGACTTTGCGTTCCGGATTAATATTGAAGCCGTAGCGCTCGCTGATCTGCCGAACCTTGGCGGAAATCTTTTTGCGGTCCAGCCGCCCTTTTCCGTCCAGCCCGAGTACAATATTCTCGGCGGCTGTTAAGTTATCCACCAGCTTGAAATGCTGATGGACCATGCCAATACCGTGATTGATGGCATCCCTCGGCGTGTGGATGGCAACCTCCTCACCGCCAATGAGGATATGGCCGCTGTCCGGTAAATAGATGCCGGACAGGATATTCATAAGTGTTGTTTTGCCGCTGCCGTTTTCACCCAGCAGGGACAGAACCTCGCCCCAGCGCACAGCCAGATTGATCTGATGATTGGCTGCTACGCTGCCAAACGTTTTGGTTATATCCCACATTTCTATTGCGTTATCCGGGTTCAAGTCAGCCACCCTCTCCGGCTTTTTACTAAATGCCAATTAATATCTGAATCTAAGATAAATTATTCTATCATAGCACGGCCGGCTGTGTAAATAACATTCCGGCCAGGCACGCCGCGCGGCGCGTCGCCAAAAGATATCAAACGTGCCCGTATTTCACGACGGATCGTGAAATACGGGCAGCCTGTTTATCGGGTAGAGCGCTTTTAGTCGGGAACGTTTATACCGTCAATGATATAGAACCAGGACGGTGCGGATTGCTCCTCGGACTCGTGGAACCACTCGCCCTCGGGGATATCAATCGGGACAGGATTGCCGTCAAAGTCTTTGCCGGTGCCGGAAAGCGGGCCGGCAAAGACGTGCAGGTCGCCGCTGATGATGGCGGCGCCGGCCTTATCGATGGCGTCCTGCGTGCCGGGCGCTGCGATATCCGTATTCAGGGGGCTGAGATATACGGCGTTTTCGGCCAGGCCCTGACACCAGTCGGTCGGGATTGGCGTGCCGTCGAGCACGCTCTGCACGGCATAAGTGACATAAATGCCCCAGTCGCTGCGGGCGGAGATCAGCGACGCGTTGGGAGCCGCCGAGATCATGTCGGAGTTGTAGCCAACCTGAAATACGCCGTTGTTTTCAGCCGTTGTGGCCGGCGCTGTCGAGTCGGAATGCTGGCTGATGACCTTGCAGCCGCCGTCGATGAGCGTCTGGGCAACCTGAGCCTCCAGAACGGGATCATTCCAGGAGTTTGTATAGATGACATCCATTGTCACGTCGGGGCAGACAGATTTAGCGCCGAGATAGAAAGCGGTGTAGCCGGAGATGACTTCGGCAAACGGATAAGCGGCGACGTAGCCAAGCTTCGTTTCGCCCAGCTCGTTGAGCTTCATACCGGCTGCGATACCGCCCAGATAACGGGCTTCATAGATGGAAGTGAAATAGTTGTGGAAATTGGGCAGTCCCGATGGGGCGGCACCGGAGCCGGTGGCGTGGCAGAATTCCACCTCGGGATGATTCGCGGCGGCCTCAGCCATGTAGTCTCCGTGACCGAAGCTGGTGGCGAAAATAATCTGGCAGCCGGCTTCAATAAGCTCATCAATGGCTGTGGCGCAGGTCTCGTCCTCACCGATGTAGTACTTGTTAATGACCTGGTCTTCGCTCAGGCCGAGATTTTTGACCATTTCCTGGGTTCCAAGATCATGGTTATACGTATAGCCCATGTCGGACGGGTCCGAGATGTGGATGAAGCCGACCTTCAGGTCTTCCTTGGCGACGCCTTCCGTTTCCGGAGCTGTCGATTCCTCGGGGGCGGTGGAGCCGGCGGGAGCCGAGTCCGACGGGGAAGTAGATGCTTCCGGTTCTGTTTTTGTCCCGCAGGCCGCCATGGCGACGAGCAGTGTCAGACAAATCAGAATTGCCAGTACTTTTTTCATAAACAATCCTCCAATAGTTTATAGTTAGACATACATTGAAAATGGCTGTGGCCATTTGTCCTTGATTTAAGAATAAAACTCGATGGCGCCGTTGTCGGTCATGGCCTTGATGCGCGCGAGAGACTCAATGCGCACGCCCTTTTCCCGGAGCCTGTCGCCGCCCTGCTGGAACGCCTTTTCAACAGCGATGCCTGCGCCTACAAGGTGTGCTCCCGCGTCGGTTACCAGATTCACAAGGCCGGTCAGCGCGTTGCCGTTGGCCAGAAAGTCGTCGATAATGAGGATGCGGTCCGACGGCTGCAGGAACTCTTTTTTGACAATAACGTCATAAATCTGGCCGTGGGTAAACGATTCCACCTGTGTTTTTAGAACGGCGCCGTCAATATTCTTTGTTTTTGTTTTTTTAGCGAAGATGACCGGGCACTTAAATTTCTGCGCCACGATGCATGCCAGGCCGATCCCGGAGGCCTCAAGCGTGAGGATCTTTGTAACGCCCTCGCTGCCGTAGAGCCTTAAAAACTCATCGGCCATCGCCTCGAAAAGGCCGATGTCCATCTGGTGGTTCAGGAAGCTGTCCACCTTGAGAATACCACCGGTTTTAACTGTGCCGTCTTTTTGAATACGTTCTTCCAGAAGCTTCATACCGCGCTACCTTTTCCGACATATTGTGAGCCGATTTTTAAATAACTTCATTATTCTACATGGAAACAGTGTTTAAGGCAATGCGTATTTAATTAAAATTTTACATCTATTTGACTTTTATTTATGTCCATTATGAGCGGTTTTCAACGTCAGGCGTCTTATTAAGACACGTTGAACCGTATATGAACCGCCCGGTTTGTTTATAATATCGGGCAAAATGAACGTCGGCTTTTAACTTTTGCGAAATCATGATAAAATATTATTTATTCTTTTATAAGAAACACTGCGACGGGGATGCGCGAGTTTATATAGAGTAACAGCGCCCCGGCGGTTGGCGAAATGGCTATGCCGATAAGACGCGCGCTCAGCTAAAAAGAAAAGAGACGTATTACATGAAATTGTGGAAAAAGATACTGCTTATTACCGTCGCCGCCGTCGCCGTTCTGGTGCTGGCTGCCGGCGGCATCGTGCTTGGGAAGCTGTCCCAGATGAAACAGACCGCGCCGGTGGAAACCGTTGCGCCGGAGGATGAAACGTTTGAGACGAACACACCACAGCCGAGTGCCGACGTGACGCAACTGGACCCTGAGGATGTTGTATGGCCGTCGTACTCAGTGCCGGAGCTCGACAAGGAAGTCGTCAATATCCTTCTCATCGGACAGGACCGGCGGGAGGGAGAGGAGCGCCAGCGTTCCGATACAATGATCATCGTTAGTTACAGCAAGCAGTACGGGACCGTCAAGCTGATTTCGCTGATGCGGGACCTGTATGTCCAGATTCCCGGCTACAGCGACAACCGTATCAATGCCGCATACGTCTTTGGCGGCATGGAGCTGCTCGACGAGACCATCGAGGTTAATTTCGGCATTCCCATTGACGGCAACTTCGAGGTCGATTTCGACGGCTTCGCCGCCGTGATCGATATTCTGGGGGGCGTGGATATTACGTTGACCAAAGAGGAAGCCCGCTATATCAAGGACAGATGGGGGTATACCCTCTCCGAGGGACTCAATCACATGAATGGCAGCGAGACGCTGGCTTATGCGCGCATCCGGTATGTGGGCAATGACGATTATGAACGCACCGAGCGCCAGCGGGCTGTGCTTACCCAGGTGATGGAAGATGCCATGCATCTGGATACGGCGAAAAAGCTGCGGCTGTTAGACGAGATTTTACCGTATCTGGCGACGGATATGTCCAAAACGGATACCGTCAACACCCTGCTGGCAATTATGCAAAATGGCGTCAATGGAATGGACAACTACCGGATACCGGCCGATGGCGCTTATACGTCGGCCAAAATCCGCGGGATGTACGTGCTTGTCCCGGACCTCGATCAAACGCGCGTACTGCTGGACACGTATATTAACGAGAGCTGAATGTAAAATTTTATATAATACGGGGTGTGTCTATGAACTGTTTTAAGTATCCGCATTTGTTTGAGCCGATCAGGCTGGGTCATACGGTTTTTCAAAACAGGATTTTCGCCGCGCCGACCGGCTGCATGGATTTGAGCCTTGGCGGTATCCCCACGCCCTCGGCTGTCGCGTATTACGAGCGAAAAGCGCTGGGCGGCGCGGCCGCCGTCACCATTGGGGACTGTATCGTTGATACAAAAACCGGGCAGATCACGTCGTATCAGGTTTGTCTGGACAACCCGCTCGGCCTGCCGCAGCTGTCGGCCATGGCCGAAGCGATCTCCAGGCACGGGGCTGTCGCGTCCGTCGAGCTGCAGCACGGCGGGATGTTTTCCCATCTTGTGTACGAGCAGGGCAGGCCGCTGCTGGGGCCGGTTGATCAGCGCATCCCCGACAATCATGCGATCAATAACGACGGGCACGAGGCGAAAGCCTCCGAGGATGGCTTCCGGCACATACACGCCATGACGGAGGAGCAGATTTTAGAGTACATAGAAGCCTTCGCAAAAGGCGCGGCCTTTGCCAAGCAGTGCGGCTTCGGCATGGTTATGATCCACGCCGCGCACGGCTGGGGGTTGGCGCAATTTTTATCCCCGCACCTGAACACCCGAACAGACCGCTGGGGCGGCAGCTTTGAAAACCGCATGCGCCTGACGCTGGCGGTCCTGGAAAGCGTGCGCCGCCGGGTGGGGCCGGGGTTTCCGATTGAGGTGCGCATCAGCGGCGCGGAATGCACGGAAACAGGCTACGATATTGACGAGGGCATTAAAATCGCCAAAGCGCTGGACGGGCATGCCGACCTGATCCACGTATCGGCCGGCCATCACGAATCGCCGTTTGCCAGCACCGTTACGTTTCCGAGCATGTTCTCGCCGGACGGCGCAAACGTCCGATACGCGGCTGCGGTGAAAAAGCATGTTAAAACGCCGGTGGCGACGGTCGGCGCCCTGACGGACCCGGCGCTTATGGAGGAAATCATCGCGTCCGGTCAGGCCGACGTCGTGCAGATTGGCCGGGGCCTTCTGGCGGACCCGGATCTGCCGGTTAAAGCGCGCATGGGGCTCCATGACGACATTGACACATGCCTGCGCTGCTATGCCTGTTTGTCCAACAGCACCCGCACGCGCCGTCGCGCCTGCGCAATCAACCCCGAGATAGGCCATGAGCTGGAGAGCCGGTGCGTCATACCGCTGAAGAAAAGGAAAAAGGTACTGATTGCCGGCGGCGGCGTTGCCGGAATGCAGGCGGCTCTGACGGCGGCCGGGCGCGGACAGGAGGTTGTGCTCTGTGAAAAAAACAGCGAGCTGGGCGGCGTTTTAAACTGCGAGAAAAATGTACCGTTCAAGGCACGGCTCGATGCGTATCTGAAACGGCAGGCCAAACGCGTTGTTGATGCCGGCATTGATGTGCGTTTGCATACGGCCGTTACAACGGATATAGCCGATTTGCTTGGCCCAGACGTCATCATCGCGGCGCTCGGCGCCCGGCCCGTGAAGCCCGATATCCCCGGCATAGACGGCGCGTCCGTACATATTGCGCAGGACGTCTATCGAAATCCGGAATTAGCTGGGCAGCGTGTTTTAATTCTCGGCGGCGGCCTTGTGGGGACGGAGCTGGCTGTTTATCTGGCCGGCTTGGGCCGGGATGTGACGATTATGGAAATGCTCCCGGCACTGAACGATGGCGGCAACATGGTGCATTTCAACGCGCTGCGGTTCGAGCTGGAACGGCTCGGCATTATGCTAGCGCTCGGCACGTCGGCAGCCGCGATAAACGACAGAGGCGTTGAGACTGTGAGGGACAGCGTGCATGGGTTTATTGAGGCCGACACAGTCGTCATTGCGGCGGGGCAGAAGCCCTTGTGGGATGAATCCGACGCGCTGCGGTTTTGCGCGCCGCAATTTTTCCAGATCGGTGACTGCCGTGCGCCGAGAAACATCCTTCAGGCCACGACGGAAGGCTATAACGTGGCACGGACGATCGGCCGGCTGTAAAATGAAGAATAATACAAATGCGGCGGGGCACGGGCCCCGCCGCAGCTCAGACTGTCGAGCAAGCCGCGGGGCGGCTTGTTCGACAAATCAGGGCTCTCGCGCTGAGGCGCTCGCAGTGTAACACATTTCGGAAATGAATACCTCAAAGTGTTGAAATATAGTAATTTTCGCTGCCGAGACCAGACAACTCGCCGTCGTCAGCGAAAATTTAATCGCACGGCGATTAAACGTTGGACATAGGAGTTTTGACTTTTTCGACATACAAATGCGGCGGGGCACAGGCCCCGCCGCATTTGTCATGGAAGGAAAGTAGTTTCTCCGGTTATTCTACAAGCTTAACGGAAGAGCCCGGCAGGCAGGCCAGATCGCCGCCTCCGGAAATGACCTGGATGTTGCTGCCGTTGAGCTGGACCTTATTGGCGATGATCCGGCCGTGAATAACGATATTTGACATATTGAGCTGGATCGTGCCATTCGGGGCGTAGAGGATTCCATAAAGCTCAATATCGGCCGCGTTGATCTGTATATCTCCGTTTTCGGAATAAAAGCAAACGGCATCGTCGCCGGGTGAATTGACGACGCTGGCGCCGTTGAACTGGATGTTGCCGGAGGCTAGAATGGTGCCCTGGCCGCTGATGGAGCTGCCGGCAAACATCACCCCGCCGTCCACATAAATCGGCGTATCCACATTGATAGCGCTGCCGTAGAACATCGTATACCCTGTATAAACCTGACCGCCTGTCTCGGCGGCCGATCGTATCTGATCGGAAAAATCGGGCATGGAGATGACGGGCGCGGGGATGTTGATCCGGTGGTTGATATTGATGACGCTGCCATAGGCCGTCGTCGTCTCGCCGCGGATCGTATCAATGGTGACGTTTGACGTATAGGAGTAAAAATGCGATGCGGCCTCCGCTGTTTGAGTGATGGTCTGAAACGAGCCGTTGAGCTGGAAGACGTTATTTGAGTGGGCGCTGCCCTCGACATAGAGTGTGCTGCTGTTGAACATCATTGCATCTGTTGTGCTGCCGGAAAATATGGTGTATGCAAACGGACCGCCGGCCATGCCGCCCTGTTCGGCCACGGCCCGGGCCGTAACGTCAACCGAGGTCAGGCCCAAAACGCGCGCAAACGTATAATTGATCGTTTTGGTGCAGACGACCTCGATTTTCGATGAATCGCCGTTGTAAGGGGTGTTGACGGACAGGCCCGTGCCGGCAACACCGTTGAATTCGGCGTAGCAGACGGCTGAGCTGGCCGCCGCGCCGGCGGACGGCAGTTCCAGCGCGCCGGAGAGCGCCGCGGCGTCTGCCGCGTTTTGAAGCGAGCTTTTCTGGACGGACACGCGGCCGATATCGAGCGCGAAGGCAGCGGCGACGCAAATTACGATAAACGCGAGCGCCACCAATACAATGGATTGTCCGGCTTCGTCCTTCGGTAGCTTTTTTAAGTAAATCATTATGTACGTCCTCAGCGTCACGCCGAGACCTCGTTAAGAGGCCGGCATGGTTTCCATGACAGACAGATTGGTGATATCCGAGGTACCGGCGGTATCCGAGGTGTCCGCGGTCTTATCGGGGAGCATCTTCATCAGCGACAGCTTCATGCTCATTTCTTCAAGTTTTCTGGCGGCGATAAGCTTTTCAACTGTCTGCTCTGATTTTTCGTTAAGCAGCCGGATAATCCTCTTATTTTCGGCCTCAAGGCTGGCGGCCAGCGCGTTATTGGCGCTCATCAGCTTCTCGTTTTGCACGGTCATGGACTTCAGGGCGCTGTTAACCTGGTCGACGCTGCGGCAGAGCGCTTCGTTTTCCTCCGTCAGCATGACGACTTCGTCGTCCTTTTGCTCCAACTCGTTTTTATATCGCTCAATGATTTCTTCCTTGAGCGTGGCGTTGGCCATAAGTTCGCTGATCTTGATGCCGAGCCGTGTAAATTCGCCCTCCGATAACACCTGCTTGTATCGCAGGGTTTCTTCCTGAAGCTCCTCGATGATACCCGAATAGGAGGCAACCAGCTCGCGCTGCTTATTAGTTTCCCTCTTTTCCAAAGCCAGCAGCTCGCTGAGGCTTTTTGTTTCCTGGCGGGATTTTTCCAGCTCCGTTTGACGCACGGACGCCTCTTCCGTCATGCGCTCAAGGCGGGCCAGATGCTGCCGCTGCGCATATTTCAAGTCGCGATTTTCCGCCTCAAGCGCGCTGCAGCTATTGCGAAGCGACAGCGCGTCCTGCACTTCCGCTTCCGGATCGTTCATCTCGTTGATCTTTAGCGATTCAGCCAACGCGCAGTATTCAGTTTCAATCTGAGTATTTTTCAGCTGCAGCCGTTCATTTTCTTTTTTCAGGGCTTCTTTTTCTTCGAAAATAGCCTGTATATTCCGGTTGAACGTCTCGGCGTATTTGATTTGCTGCTCGCGCAGAATCCGCATATATTCCGTGACGGATTTTTTGGTATATCCGCCCATGGTGGTCTTTAAATACTGCTTGAGATCCTCTTCGACGGTGCGCTGCCGCAGCATACCGACGAGGGTTGTTTCTGTGTTTAATGCCATGCCTGTCACTCCTTTGCCAGGTTATTCTTCCATGGATACGAACGCGCCCGGTACGACGACGGACGACGCGCCGGCGTTCAGCTCGAGTACATATTTTGTGCCCCTGTACCATTTTCCAACGCGCCAGGGCCTCAGTGTTTCAGACCCCAGGACCATCATGCGTTTCGAAATATAAACGGCGTCAATCGGAAATCTCATAAAAAAACAGTGCACAGCCGAGCAGCTTAATAAAAGCCCTTCGCCGTCTGCCAGCTGTTTTTTCCCCATGAGGCCAACCAGCCGCTTATTAAAGCTGTCAGCGCGCTTAACGTTGTCGGCCAGCAGTTGTCCCTCGCAGCGTATTGTCATAATAGCCCTCCTTAACTCTGACAGGCGTCCCGGTCAGCCCTTAAACGCGTGGATGACGTTGACAACGGCCGGACCGAGCAGAATGATGAAAATGACCGGGAAGATAAAAAGCACCATCGGGAACAGCATCTTGACGGAGACCTTCATGGCTTTTTCCTGAACCTTGGCTTTGCGTGCCTGGCGCATAGCCGCCGCCTGGGAACGCAGCACGTTTTTCATGGATATACCCAGCTGCGCGGCCTGGATCAGCGCGCTGACGAAGGCTTTGATCTCCTCAATATCGCACCGCTGGCCGAACAGCGTCAGAGCGTCCCGGCGCGAGCGGCCCATAGCCATCTCCCGGTAAGTAACGGTCAGCTCGTCGATGAGGGGCCCGGCCATATTGATTGTGATATGATGAACCGCCTGCTCAAACCCCAGGCCAGCTTCAACGCTGACGCTTAAAAGATCCAGTACGTCGGGCAGCTGCTGCTCCATCTGCTTCTTTCTTTTGGCGATGGCCTTGACGAGGAAAAACCGCATGAAAACGTAGCCGAGGAAAAATCCGATGGCCGCGCCGAACAGTGCGCCGCCGGCTGACGCGCCCAACGTAAGCGGCAGCACGGTGAATACGACGGCTGAAAATAAAATGGCCAGCAGACGTATGACGCTGTATTCCGCCGCTCCAATCCCGAAGCCGGCCTGCGCGAGCATTTTTTTCAGCCGGGCTGTCTGGCGGCTGTCGTCGCCGGTACTGCCATTGTTCCTGCGATTTCCGGCCAGCCGTGTGGCCATGGACCGAAAAAGAGGCTTGAAAAATCGTTCGGATAGGGGCTTTGAAATGTCCTCGTCGGGCATGAACGCTTTTTTCTGTGCGGTGCCGACCGCCTCAAGCCGGCGGCGGATCGTATCGTGGTATTCTCCGCGGCGGCTGAAGAGCAGCACGATAAGCAAATAGATTGCCACTCCTGCCAGCGCGGCTGCCAGCAGCTGCATACGGCTCACCTCCCCGTATCTGTTTTATTAAATCAATATTTGATATTGACGACCTTCCGGACGGCCAGAAATCCGATGACTTCCAAAACGGCCCCCGCAGCCAGCAGAATCTTGCCCAGGGGGTCGGCGAAGAAGCTCTGGATGAAATCAGGGTTCATAACCATGAGCATGAGAGTGATGACCGCCGGCAGAGCGCCGATAACGAGTCCTGACATGCGCCCCTGGGCCGTCAGCACACGGACCTCATCTCGAATTTTAATCCGGTCTTTGATGGTTAAGGAGATATTGTCAAGAATGTCGGTGAGATTGGCCCCAACCTGGCTGGAGGTTACAACGGCGGAGACGAGAAGCCCCAGATCGGGGTTGCCTGTGCGCTCAACCATATGCCATAGCGCTTCTTCCAGCCCGACGCCGTAGCGCATCTCGCGCAAAACGATGGAAAACTCTTTTGAAATCGGCGGCTGCATGTCCTTGGCCACGCTCTCCATAGCCTGCTGGAACGAGTAGCCTGATTTGATGCAGTTGCCCATGACGATGAGCGCATCGCTCAGCTGCGCATTAAACTGCTGCCGGCGTTTGCTCCGCGCCCGGCGAACCAAAAGCGGCGGAATTAAAAAACCGATAATACCCGCGCCCGTAACGGAAATAAAGCTTTTACCCATGAGAGCCAGCAGTGCTGCCGGCAGGAGCGTCGCGCCGATCCATGTAAAAAGGTATTCCTTTCCCGTCAGCTTGATACCGGACGCGGTGAGGCTGTCCTCAAAGCGCTTGCTGATAAACCGGCTTTGCTTTTTATTCCGGCCGGCTTGCCGTTTCTCGCGCATGACGTCGGAATGGATTTGTTCCAGATTATTATGTGTCGCGAGGCCCGACAGCCGTTTTTGGACTTTCTTCACGGCGGGATCGCCGCTGAAAAACGCCGTGACGACGCTATAGACCGAAATGGCGGCCAGAAGCGGCAGTATCAGCGGTAAATACGGCCGGATGTTTTCGATTATGACAACGAGATTCATCATGTCTACCTCAGTCGGAAAACCAATCGTTTCGTACAAGGATGCCGGCGCTGCCGAGCTTTTCGATAAAACCGGGCCGTATACCGGTTGGAACAAAGCTGCCCTTGAGCATTCCCATGGCGTTAAGACCCTCCGGCCTGTACACATAGATATCCTGAAGTGTGATGGTGTCGCCTTCCATGCCGACGACCTCGGTGATGTTCGTGATTTTCCGAGAGCCGTCCTTCATACGAGCCTGCTGGACGATTACGTCGAGCGCGGAGGCGATCTGTTCGCGTATGGCCTTGATCGGGATATCCATGCCCGACATCAATACCATTGTCTCCAGGCGCGACAGCAGGTCGCGCGGGGTGTTGGCGTGCGCCGTCGTCAAGGACCCGTCATGGCCCGTGTTCATGGCCTGCAGCATGTCCAGCGTTTCGCCGGAGCGGACCTCGCCGACGACGATGCGGTCCGGGCGCATACGCAGGGCATTTCGCACAAGATCGCGTATGGTGATCTCGCCGGCGCCTTCAATATTCGGCGGCCGGCTTTCCAGCGTTACGACATGGTTCTGGCGCAGCTGCAGTTCGGCTGCGTCCTCGATCGTCACGATGCGCTCGTTATTGGGGATAAAGCCGGACAGGATGCTCAGAAGTGTCGTTTTACCGCTGCCGGTGCCACCGGCGACGATGATGTTCAGCCGGCCCTTGACGCAGGCCTCCATAAACGACATCATCTTTGGCGATGACGACTGGAACTTGATAAGGTCGGAGACCTGAAGGGGGTTTTTGGAAAATTTCCGAATCGTTATGGTCGGGCCGCTGAGCGCCAGCGGCGGGATGATTACGTTAACGCGCGAGCCGTCCTTGAGACGTGCGTCGGCCATCGGGCTTGATTCGTCGACGCGCCGACCCACGGAGCTGACGATGCGCTGGATGACCTTGCCGACGTGCTCATTATTCTTAAAGGTAACGGGGGACAGCTCGATTTTACCCCGGCGCTCGATGTAGACGCTGCGCGGACCGTTGACCATGATTTCCGTGATGTCCCCGTCCTCTAAAAGCGGCTCAAGCGGGCCGAGGCCAAGTACGTCGTTGTAGATTTCCCGTACGACGCGCGTACGGTCCGTGCGTGTCATCACAACACCTTTGGATACGAGCAGCGCGTCGAGGGTTTGGAGGATAGCCTCCTCCTGGGGCTCGTCCGAGTCGTCACGCGTTTCGTTATTCATATATTCAATAAGCTCGGCGTGCATCCGTTCCTTGAGCTCGGCGTATTCGTCCTTAATAGGGACGGGCGCGAGCCCTTCCGGTCCGCCGTCTTCCGCCGCGTTTTCCGGCCGGCTTTGTACCGTTTTTGTTTTTTCAAGTCGTTCCATCAGGTTCATAAAGCCGTTCTCCGTTTAAAAAGTTATTGCCGCCTTACAGCATGGCCGCGCGGCGGCCCATGCCCTTCATCAGCTTTTTCTTTTCCTTTGGCGAGAGCTTCTGAATATCGTATTCCTCGTTCCCGGTTAACAAAAGCGAGGCAATGTCTGACAGGGACTGGCTCAGCTTCGTCTTGGGGGAGAGGGTGACAATCGGCATGCCGCGGTTTAGAGCCGAGACGGCCACCTTATAGTCACTTGGAATTCTTGCCCAGATCGGACAGTTTAATATTTTCTGCACGTCATTTAAGGTGATGGTATTGATTTCAACCGCCCGATTGACGAGCACCTTGATCTTTTCGCGCTGCTGCAGTGACTCGAGAATTGACATGGAAAGCCGGGAGTTTTTCAGGATGGAGATGTCAAGGCCGGTAACGAACAGAACGGTGGCTGAGCTTTCAATAGCCGTGAGCGCCACGTCGTTAAATGTCGGCGGCGTGTCGATAATAACGAAGTCGTAATACGACCGTAAAAGGCTGATCAGGCTTTGCACCTTTTCCGCGGATACGACGTCGGCATATTCCGGGCTTTTCGGCGCGCACAGCACGTGTACGCCGCTGGAATGTACGACCATGTAGCTCCGGACGGTATCGATATTGGGCGTGTGGACCTCCTGGACCAGTTCGGCAATGGTGTCCTTAGGTTCGATGTCCATAAAGACATGCACATCGCCGAACTGCAGATCCAGGTCGATGAGCGCGACCTTTTTTTTCTCGGAGGCCAGCTTGACGGCCAGGTTGGTGGCAATGGTTGTTTTGCCGAGACCGCCCTTGGAGCCGAACACCGTAATCACGCGGGACATCCATGACAGGCTGCTCTTATCGCTCAGAGCCTGAAGCCGCGTCGATTCGCTGGTGAAAACCGTTTTAATATACTCGGCAAACTGCTTTTCGGATGTGGGGAATTCCGTAACGTTATGCGCGCCGATGCGTACGGCCTGCTGAAGCGTCTCCACGTTCATCTGCTCAAGCAGCAGGATAACAAAGGAGCGCGGCCGGTGCAGCAGAACGCGTTCCGTCAGGTTGAGCACGTCCATATCGCCCGCGCCGAGGGTCATGATAATGATGTCGGGGGACAGGTTTTCAATTTTATCAAGCGCCTTCGCGCCGCCGGACGTTTCACCGATGACGGTGATTTCCTCATCATTTATAAGCCGGCGCATTTTCTGAAGCGTGCTGTCCAGCTTGCTGACCAGCAATACGGAAATTTTCATGGTTACAGCTCCGTTTCATGATTGCAAAAATCCTTTTAATCCTTTGCGTCCGGGTCTGTCAGGTCCATAATGGTGACGCGGCTGTCCGGGACGGCTTCCGTGTCGAGCGGGGAACGCAGCACGGCCCGCAGCATGCCGACCGTTTCTGATAAGCTGAGCAGGACGGCCTGCTCAGGCGTTGCTTCCAGCGTCAGCGTGGTATAAGCGGCCTCGCCCGATTCCTGCATGACCTGATCCACGGCCAGCACCAGCATCTGCTGGAGCAGGATACGCGCTTCGGGTACTGGTTGCGTTTCCTTTTCTCCCTCGGCGGTCACGGTGGTTTCTTCCGCCTGATAATGCGCGATAATATCGACGATATCACCCGGGTGGATCATGCATTTAAGGCCCGTCGTATCGTTGACGCCGATGGTGATCGCGCGCATACCCGGCGTGACCGTGTACGCCAGCGAGCCGCTGTTGGACGAACCGACCTCGACGAGACGTGCCGAGACGATCTGTTCTCCGGCCACGATGGGCGAACGGGCGGTTTTGCCGACAATATTAGCCGCGCTGGCGTACGCCTGGGGCAGCACCAATTCGGCAGGCATGTAGGAGGTAGTGATCATGTCGGATGTGATCACTGTGTTTTCGGCAATGTCGCAAGCCGCGACAGCCACGATGGATTTAGGGACCTCGACGGCCTCGGCCTTATCCTGGCTCAAATACCAGAACAGGACGCCGGCTGTTATAAGCGCCAGAAACAGGGCTAAAATCTTAATTTTTTTCATAACAGCTTTCCTTGTGATGCCGCAGGGCGGCGGTTATAGCCGTGTGCTATCGGCCCGCTTTTATCGTTCGAGCCGTTTATCGGCTCGCGTAAATCCCGTAAAGCGCAGCCCTGCGGGCGGTCCTTTATGGGACTAAGTTTCAATTTTCATGGTGCTGGAGGTGGATATAGTAATTGAGCTTCTGCCGAGCAGTGTTGAAGAGATGCCTGTTATGAGCGGTATGGGCGCCGTAACAGTGACCATAACGGCGTCGTCGCTGCCGTTGTCGTCCGTGTCGAAACACGCCAGGTCAACGGATGTTGTATCGGGCAGCTGGGCGGCGTGGGTGGCGATGATATTTCGGGCCGCCGCCGCGTCGTCGTCCGAGCTGCTGTCGTAAAGGTGGATGGAGGCGTAGCGCGCCGCTTCCCGCACGGCGTTATTAGCGGAGATCTGACAGCTGTAAACCCAGCCGAAATCGATAATCCCACCCAGTATGACGATCAGGATCGGGAGGATCAGAGCCACTTCGACGACGGATTGTCCGTTTTCGCCTTTGAGTTTCATTTTCATATCTCCATAAATGGGCAAGCCAGCCCCCCGTCCCAGGGGCCGGGGGCTGGCTTGCGGCGCTTTGCCTTGTATGTGTTTACGCTCAGGTGCTTTCGGGTGCTTCGCTGACAACCGTGTCGATCTGATTTGTGGCCTGCGTAAACATATTCGAAATTTTCGGCCCCAGAAGGAAAATGGCGCCCATAACGACGATGGCGATGCCTGCGATGATCAGGCCGTATTCGACCATACCCTGCCCGCTTTCTTCAGTTTTTAGCCAGTTGAAGATACCTTTCATGTGAATACTCCCCTTTAAATATGATGTATATTTATCATTTCAACGCGAAGCGTTGAAATTGATTTCATGGGAGATCGGCTATAAAGGCCGGTGCCGGTCATAAGCCTGTAATGGACGCCAAGATGGCGAAAACGGCGCCTCCCATCATAAAGGGCGCGAAAGCCAGCATGCTTTTCAGCGTCATTTTTTTAGCTATAAGACCACCGCCGCACCACACAAGCATCAGCGCGCTCATTCCGACGAGCCCGTACATGATATACGGCCAGCTGAGAACCAGCCCGATGGCGCCCACGAGCTTGACGTCTCCCGCACCCACCGTTCCGGCGCCCAAGAACGAACCGAGAGTTGTAAATACGACCATGACCGTCAGCATTGATATAATGGCCGGTATCACGGACGGCAAACCGGAAGCGATGATGCGGAGCGCGAGTCCGGCCAGCGCCAAAACCAAAACGGCCTCGTTGGGGACGATGTGTGTACGAATATCAATAATGGTAATCATGAGCGCGTCAAAGAGGATGACGGCGAGCAGGACCGCCTGCGCGATACCCGCGGCGTACGCACCGGCTGCCGCCCAGAGGGCGCCGTTAACGGCCAGGCAGACGAGCCGGAGCCAGACGGATGTATAGCGCGGATCGCGAGACAGCGCTTGGCCCTTCTTTATGTACTTGTATTCAATCAGCCTTTCGGCGGCAGCCGGGATAAACCAGCCGGTTAAAAGCCCCGCCGCTCCCAAGAAGGAACCCAGTATTATGTTCATGGCGCAACCTCACAGCGCCCGTTGTAATACGGACGTAATAAACAAAAATTGCCCTATTGGACGCAACTCCAACAGGGCAATTACTAACGTTAAAACCATCGTCTTTACGGATGTCAAAACACACGCTCACGCCTGGACGGACGTGACGCATGTCAAAACAGACGTCGAAAGACAAACGTCATAATATCGGCAACTGGCTGTCATAGTAAAACTTTAGACCCTATAGCTTTGCGTCCTTATTTTTCAATAAGTTTGCTATTAACAATATTCAGTTATTCATTTTTGGCAAGTACCATGCTAACACAGGCGGGCCGCACTCGTCAATAGGAAACCGTTAAAAATGTTATGTTAATAACATAAAATTGTTATGGCGGTTTTTGTCGGTCTTGCATATTTATTGACGATAATTGAAAATAATGCACCTACTTGAGGGACTACGACCGCTGATCAACGCCTTGATCGGATCGGATGTGCGCAATGTGAGCGGCTTGAAAACCGCGGCCATTTCCAGCAGACGGCGCTTTATTCATTATAATATTCATATCTGTAAAAATAACCTTGAAAATATTAACATTATTATTAACACTCTTAAGGCCGGACGCATATAGTGTTAACAAAGGCCAGTTAAAAGGATCCTTTAAGCCACAACCAAACGCTCCGAATATACCATCCAATGCCACAACCAAACATGTTCCATTACACCCGCCAGACCAAACCAAATATACTATAGACTTGACCAGAAAAAGACTGCACAGGCGATCATGCCTATCATGACCGCTTGTGCCGCCGGACAGAATGAAAGGCGTGATTATCAGAATGGAAAATACGATGCCGTCACTGTGCCCCGTCTGCTCAAAAAGGCTCGATATTACAAAGCTGACGTGCCCAGCGTGCGATACAGAAATAACCGGCTGCTACAGCCCGACCAGATACTGCGCTTTGGACGACAAAATGCTTCAGTTCCTGGAAACCTTTTTAAAAAGCCGGGGCAACATCAAGGAGGTTGAGCGCACGCTGCTGATATCCTACCCAACGGTCAAAGGCCTGCTTGACGAGCTGCTCCGGGAACTGTTCCCGGAGGACGGCGAGAGAAGCACCGTCGGCTATACAGCGAGCGAGATCCTCGACAAGCTCGAGAATAACGAGATTACAGCGGATGAAGCGGCCGCGCTTTTGACGGGAGAAGCCCGTGCGGACCATCCGGCAAATAATAACAAGGAGTGACGGAAATGAACGAACGTACAAGAATTTTAAATATGGTTGCCGAGGGTAAAATCACCGCTGAGGATGCCGAAAAACTCCTCGACGCTCTGGAAACCAAAGCCGCTTATGAGCGGGAGAAGGTGGAATTCAAAGACAAAAGGGGACGCAAGGGCAAAAAATTCCGCGTCAATATCGACGCCGGCGAAGGCGGCGGCGGCACAAAGTTCAACGTCGGCATACCGATTTCCATGGTGCGGGCCTTCGGGCCGATGGTCATGAAGAATCTACCGAAAGAAACCAGAGAAGAAATGGATCGCTGCGGCGTCAATCTGATGCAGGTGCTTGAGGATCTTGAAAAAGCCACAGAGGAAGCCTCCGACGAGGACGTCGTTAATATCGGGACCGACGGGGACGACCCGACCAAAATCAACGTATATATCGATTAAAGCGGCTTGGGAGGACCGCGCGCGATGGGATGAAAAAACAGCCGAAGACCTTAAATCTTCGGCTGTTTTAGACTTTAAGCTAATGCTGCGTGAGCGGCTGTTTGTTTTACTGAGGTTCGTCGGTATTCATGTCCTCCGCCAGCCACGGGATTTCCAGGTGCAGGCCGCCGCCGGGGTCGTGGATAATGTATTTCTGCAGGCCAAAAAACAAGGATACCGTCAGGATGATGAAGGCCGCGATGAGCGACAGCAGGACCGTTAAAACGATCTTGAGCGTCCGGCCGCTTCGGTATGTTCTTGGGTAGCCGCGTTTTGAGGCGCGTTTCATATGCTTACCTGCTTTCCTCCAGGCCGCTGAACATCGCGATCCGCCGCGCGTGGCGGCCGCCCTCGAATGGCGTTGAGAGAAACGCCTCAAGGATTGCAACAGCCAGCCCGCAGCCGGTTACACGACCGCCGAGGACCAGGATATTCGCGTCGTTATGGCGGCGCGTCATTTCGGCGGAATAGGAATCGCCGCAAAGCGCGGCGCGGATACCGGCCACCTTGTTGGCCGCCATTGACATGCCGATGCCCGTCCCGCAGATCAATATGCCTTTTTCGAACTCGCCCGAGGCGACGGCGCGGGATACCGTTTCCGCTATGATGGGATAATCGCAGCTTTCCTCTGAAAACGTACCGAAATTTTTGTATTTCAGACCCTTGTTATCCAGAGTAGCGATTACATCTTTCATAAGGGCGAAACCGCCGTGGTCACAGCCGAGAGCTATCATAATTAACCTCCTGTGCGCACTGATGGCGCTTGTTGCAGTAACTAAAACATTGAATGCTTGACCGCGGCATCATCCGGCGGCTAAAAAGGCCACATGGGCGGGATCCAGCGGAGAAAGTACTTTGTGTATTCCTCCGCTACCGGGATGCCGGTTAAAACGGGATAAAAGGCGGCGAAAAGAGCGACGGCGCTGGCGGTGAATCCGAATACAGCCGCCTTATACCGGCCGAGCTTCCGCTCCCAGATCGTATTGAGCACATGTGCCAGCGCCAGCACGAGGAACAGGACGCTGGGGAAATAGTGGTAGATGAAGACGATGCGCGATACGATGAGCCATGGCCCAAGCTGGGATAAATAGCCGATGACAATGAAAAGTGCCTTGAAATCCTTGGCCCTGACAAAACGAACGATCATAGCGATTATAGCCATGAAGCCGCCCCACCAGACAATGGGGTTGCCGAACGAGGCAAAGGAAGACTTCAGCCCACCGCCCATCGAGGTGTCCCTGTAATAGAGAATGGGCCGCGCGTCCAGAATCCATTGCCACCAGGTCGACGAGTAGCTGTGCGTGGCGACCAAGCCGCTGTGGTAGCTGAACATAAATTTCTGGTTGTCCCAAATCATCTTGTAATAATCCGGATTCCACAGCATGCCGTCACCCAGACGCATGCCGGCGATCCGGCCGTTTTGGATGTAGCTCAGGCAGTAAATGATGGCTGGGACGATGATAAAGAAGAGGAATGAGAAGGCCAGCGTTTTGAAAAGATAACGCTTATAGCCGGAAATTTCATTTTCCTCAAAGACCTTGTACGTCCATATGAGACGGAGAACATAGAGCGCTAAAAGCCCGACTCCGGCGTAAATGACAATCCACTTGCTTGCACAGCCAATGCCGAAAAACAGGCCGGATAACGCCAGCGGCGCCAGTGCCTTTTTAAAGGGTGTATCAACATCCTGCGTAATATAACGATACATGAAGAAGTAGGATACAAGGATGAAAAAGACGCCGTAGGTATCAATGGTGGCGATGCGGGTCTGGACAAAGTGCATGAAGTCAAACCCGAAGAGTATCGTCCCGCAGGCGGCGATCACGGTCTTCCCGAACATGTTTTTCAGTAAGATGTAAAGGAGCGGCAGCATAGCGACGCCGAACAAGACGCCCATGAAGCGCCAGCCAAAGGGCACCATGCCGAAGATACTGACGCCAATGGAAATAATGAGCTTGCCCAGTGGCGGGTGCGTCGTCTCATAGATCCGCTCCATGTGGAGGTTCTCGTAGGCCGTGCGGCCGTGGTAAATCTCGTCGAAGTACATGCTGTTCATATAGCTGGGCGCTTCGGGCACGATATTCTGCTCGTCGAAAAGCGCGGAGGCCTCGCATGTAATCTCCTCGGTGGGAATAATCGTGCCGAATTTGGTATACAGGGCAATTTCACCCAACTCAATGGGCGTGTCGGCGGCGGTAAGGCGGATGTATTTCGTTGGCAGATTGTCGGGGTTGATGGTGGCGTACAGCCATTTGAAGAGGTCTGAGTGCGGCTGATTCATTTCGTAATCTTTGCCATCCTCAGGGTACTGGCGCTGCCAGTTGACACCATCACTCGAAAACTCCAGATCATAATGGCCGATCCATAAACCGGTATAGTACATCAAAGAGCCGATGTCCGTGGGCTCATCCAGTGTGATAACGACGGTATTATTGCTGGCTTCAAAACGATAAAAGCTCTGCGGGTCCTGAAAATCGCCCAGCTTGAAATAGCCGAGAAACGCGCACACAAGCGTAATGATGACGATGGGCAGCACGTCGCGCCGCTCCATGGGATGGCGCTTGAGTGACATGGTGAATCTGGGCTTGTTGATTATCCAGGTAATCCATTCCGTCGTGCCTGCCAGCGGAAGGGTTGTCCGCCTGTAATACCAGAAAAAAAGCAGCAGGCAGGACACGGTGATCACGGGAAAAACAATTGTCACAATGGCATAATTATGCAAATCAGATTCCTCCGCAGCGTACTGTCCGGTCGTTTTGACGTCTCGTTCTTCGTTGAACCCTGTCTTAATATGATAGCAAGAAAAGAAAAAAATGTACAGTATAAATTCGGTGAGCCTTACATAAAAAGCAGCGGCCGAAAGACCCGGCCGCTGTTGGTAATTACCGTGTTTAGGTTCTTTGAAGACTTTAAATAAGCCGCTTTTTTTTCTTCTTTCCTGTGGTGGTGCTCTCGCCCTTAGTTTCGCCGAACTGCCTGAGCAGATCTTTTTGTTGAGCGTTCAGCCCTGTCGGGGTTTCCACGCGTACGGTGACGAACTGGTCGCCGCGGCCGCTGCCGCGCAGATTCGGGATGCCCTTGCCGCGCAGGCGGAACACCGTTCCGGTCTGCGTGCCGTCGGGAATCGTATACTTAACTTTTCCGTCAAGCGTCGGCACCTGGACATCCGCGCCAAGCGCCGCCTGCACAAAGGAAATCGGCATTTCGTAAAGGACAGCCGTTCCCTCGCGTGTGAACAGTGGGTGCGGCGCGACGTTAACCGTGATATACAGGTCGCCCGCCTCTCCGCCGTTGATGCCTGCGTTGCCCTGGCCGTGCAACGAGATCGTTTGCTCGTCGTCGATCCCGGCCGGAACGGCGACTTTAATTTTTTTATTTCGGCGAACGAGGCCCACGCCGCGGCATTTTGTGCAAGGCTGATGGATGATCTTGCCCGTGCCGCCGCATTTGGGACAGTCGGACGAGGTTTGTACGACGCCGAAAGGTGTCCTGCTTTGGGTCGTCACGGTTCCCGTGCCCCGGCAGTCGGCGCATTTTTCGGCTGTCGTGCCCGCCTGGCAGCCGGAGCCGGCGCACTCGTCACACACCTCGACGCGCGAAATCTGTACTTCCTTTTCACAGCCAAAGGCGGCTTCTTCAAACGTAATCGTTGTGACGGCGTGGACGCGCTCGCCTCTTCTCGGCGCGTTTCTGTTCCGGGAGCCCTGTCGGCCGCCGCCGCCGCCGAAGATTGATCCGAAGATATCGCCCAAATCGAAGTCCATACCGCCAAACCCACTGAAGCCGTCAAAGCCGCCCCCGCCGTAGCTGGGGTCAACACCGGCGTGACCAAAACGGTCGTACCGGGATTTCTTGTCAGGGTCAGACAGGCACTCGTAGGCCTCGTTGACTTCCTTGAAGCGCTTCTCGGCGTCCTTGTCGTCCGGATTCACATCCGGATGGCATTTTTTAGCCTGTTGCCGGAAGGCCTTTTTAATCTGTTCGTCGGTCGCGTTTTTGTCGAGCCCGAGTACCTCGTAGTAATCACGTTTATCTGCCATAAAAACCTCACAGGCGCATCGCGCAAAGAATTACTGAATAGGGTACCTCCGCGTGGGAGGTTTTTTTGTCCGTTTGTATCGGTTCCCGCCGGAGGTGGGGAGAAACAGGGACATATTTCAGACCGTGTGAGGCTCACGCGGTCCTCACAGGCGCATCGCGCAAAAAATTACTGAATGGAGAACCTCCGTGTGGGAGGTTTTTTGTCTGTCTGATTCGGTTCTCGCCGAGGCGGAGGGCCGGACAATTAAGACATGTGTAGAGTTATTGCTCAAACTTCATCATTAAACTATGTTTACATTATCACATGAGTGAAGAACCTCCGTCAAGTCTCGGGAGATTCTTCACTCTGAATATGCGCTAAAGACTAAAAATATTTAAAAAATACCACTTATTTTTTCTCGTCGTCGTCTACGACTTCGTAGTCCGCGTCGTAGTACTCGCCGTCGCTTGGACCGCCCTCCGGCGCGCCGCCGCCCGGTGCGTGGTCGCCGTAACCGGCGCTGCTGTCACCGCCCGGCTGAGCGTTCTGATTGCTGTAAATCTTTTCGCTGACGGCATAAAACGCCTTCTGGAGCTCGTCAGTGGCGGACTTGATCTCTGAGATGTCTGTTCCGGCGAGCGCCGTTTTCAGCTTGGCTACGGCGTCCTCAATCGTCTGCTTGTCGGCGGCTTCAATTTTATCGCCCATATCGGCCAGCGTCTTTTCGCTTTGATAGACAAGCTGGTCGGCATGGTTTCTTGAGTCGATGTCGTCTTTGCGCCGCGCGTCATCCTGCGCGTACTGTTCGGCTTCCTTGACGGCCTTGTCAATGTCATCCTTGGAGAGGTTTGTTGAGGAAGTGATGGTGATATGCTGCTCCTTGCCGTTACCGAGGTCTTTGGCTGAAACATTGACGATACCGTTGGCGTCGATATCAAAGGTGACTTCGACCTGCGGTACGCCGCGGCGCGCCGGCGCGATGCCGTCCAGATGGAATCGGCCGAGCGTTTTATTATACTGAGCCATTTCGCGTTCGCCCTGCAGGACGTGGACTTCGACAGACGTCTGGTTGTCGGCCGCGGTGGAGAAGATCTGGCTCTTTTTGGCCGGGATCGTCGTGTTGCGGTCGATGAGCTTGGTGAACACACCGCCAAGGGTCTCGATGCCCAGCGACAGAGGGGTGACGTCCAGAAGAAGGATGCCTTCCACATCGCCGCCGAGAACGCCGGCCTGGACAGCCGCGCCGATGGCCACGCACTCGTCGGGGTTGATGCCTTTAAACGGATCTTTGCCGGTCAGGCGTTTAACGGATTCCTGTACGGCGGGGATACGTGTGGAGCCGCCGACCAAAAGGATCTTGGACAGCTCGCCGGCCGACAGGCCCGCATCGCCGAGCGCCTGCTTGACAGGGCCGACCGTCTTCTCAACGAGCGGCGCGGTGAGTTCATTGAATTTTGCGCGCGTGATGGTGATCTCAAGATGCTTTGGCCCGTTGGCATCGGCCGTGATATACGGCAGATTGATGGAGGTCGACGTCACGCCCGACAGGTCGATTTTTGCCTTTTCGGACGCCTCGCGCAGGCGCTGCATAGCGATCTTGTCACCCGACAGGTCAATGCCGGTGTCTTTTTTAAATTCGGCCAGCAGGTACTTGACGACAGCTTCGTCAAAGTCATCGCCGCCGAGACGGTTGTTGCCGGCTGTTGCCAGCACTTCAATAACGCCGTCGCCGATCTCTAAAACGGAGACGTCGAATGTGCCGCCGCCGAGGTCGAAGACCATGATCTTCTGGTCTGTTTCTTTATCGAGGCCGTAGGCCAGCGCGGCCGCTGTCGGCTCGTTGATAATGCGCTTGACGTCGAGGCCCGCGATCTTGCCGGCGTCTTTAGTAGCCTGGCGCTGAGAGTCCGTAAAGTAGGCCGGGACCGTGATGACGGCTTCCGTCACCTTCTGGCCGAGATACGATTCCGCGTCGGTCTTGAGCTTTTGCAGAATCATTGCGGAAATTTCCTGCGGCGTGTACTGCTTGCCGTCAATATCAACCTTATATCCCGTGCCCATTTCGCGTTTGATGGATATGACGGTGCGGTCGGGATTTGTAATGGCCTGACGTTTGGCGACCTGGCCGACCATACGCTCGCCTTCTTTTGAAAAAGCGACGACAGACGGTGTTGTGCGTCCGCCTTCTGCATTTGCTATAACTATCGGCTCTCCGCCTTCAATAACGGCTACGCATGAGTTTGTCGTGCCCAAATCAATTCCAATTATTTTTCCCATAATTGTAGAGTCCTCCTTAATATATATGTGATCGTTATTTTCAAATTTAGTTGGCGACCTTGACCATCGAAAAACGAATGACCTTGTCGCCGAGCATAAAGCCCTTTTCAAATTCCTCGATGACGACGGCGTCGCCGTACTCTGGATCTTCCACGTGCATGACGGCGTTGTGCATTTCAGGGTTGAATGCTTCGCCGACCGCCGGGATTTCCTTGACGCCAAGCTTGTCGAGAATGTCACTCAGCTGCGTCATCGTCATTTCAACGCCCTTGTAGAAGGCCTCGTTGCCGCAGTCCTGTTTTAAGGCGCGCGATAAATTGTCGTAGACGGGCAGGAATTTAATAATTGCATCCGCCCGGCCGTCATTATAGATCGATTCGCGCTCCTTGATGCTCCGTTTCCGGTAGTTGTCATATTCGGCTGCCAGGCGCAGAAATTTATCTTTTTCGGCGGCAAGCGCCGTTTCAAAATCATCAGCCTGAGAGGCGTCTGTTTGTTCGGGCTGCGCATCTTCCACAAGCTCAGCCTCGAGAGGCAATTCCTCCGGTATGTTGTCCTTTTTTGTGTTGGCCAATCCTATCATCTCCTTCATCTTTTGCGTTAGTCTTCGTCATACTGCCCGAGCGCGTCCGGCAGTTTAATGCTGCCTGATAAAAGCCAGCTGAGGCCTCGGGCGATGTAAGACAGCCGGGCCGCAACCTTGGAATAGTCCATCCGCGTCGGCCCTACGACGCCGATAAGTCCCTGCATGTCGTCACCAGCGGTGTACCGTGCTACGACGACGCTGGAGTCCCGAAGCTCTTCGGCCAGATTTTCGGGCCCAATGGTAATTTTCATTTCCGTCGCGCCTTCCGGCGCGGGAAGGCGGGCTAGCTCGTTATTATCTGAAAGATATCGCAGCAGGCGCTGCGCTTTGTCGATATCACGGTATTCGGGATACTCGAAAAGATTGGACGCGCCCGTCATGTGCGTTTCATGGGTTTTAGCCCCATACAGGACCTCTATGGCAAATCCTGCGATCACCGCGGTAATCCCGTCCCGGTCGTCAACGGCCCGCTCTGTGGATTTGATGAGCGCCGGCGTAATCAGTTCCTCGGTTATATTTGTAAAACTGGCGTTAAAAAGTGTGGTCAGTTTCGTCAGAAGACTCTGCTCCACCTGAAACGGAAGATTGACGAGCTTATTCTTGACCGTTTTATTGCTCAGCATCACAACAATAATAAAAGAGTCTGGATTTACATAGATAATATCGAACCGCATTATGGTCACGGCACCGGCTGACGAAGCCAGCGCATACGCCGGATAGCTGGTCAGCTGCGATGTGAGACGTCCCGCGTCGGCCAGTATCTTATCCAGTTGCTGGATACGGACCGACAGTGCCTGATTGATAGCCTGCGATTCCTCCACCGTCAGGTGCGGCCGCGCCATCAGCTCGTTGACATAAATGCGGTAACCCATACAAGTCGGAATCCGGCCGGCCGATGTGTGCGGCTGCTCCAAAAGACCCAGAGATTCCAGCTCGGCCATTTCATTTCGAATGGTGGCCGAGGAAACGGACAGCCCGATCATTGTGGCAATCGCCTTGGAACCGACGGGCTCAGCCGTCTTAACGTACTGGTCAATAACCGTACGCAATATTCGTTTTTTACGCTCGCCGAGTTCCATAATCACCGCCCTTTCCATGATAAAAGCTGGTTAGCACTCTCGCACGTCGAGTGCTAACCATAATTTAGCACTATGACGCCGCGATGTCAAGCCCCTTGTTAATTTGTTTTTATTTTATTAATAATCTCCAAGATTTTATGTATTGTTACTTTTGTAAATTATTGTTGTTGCATTTATCGACCCATTCAAGTATTCTTTGTTGACGAAAAGGAACGTGTTTTATCGTTTAGGGCAACTGAAAGCTGGTGAACTATTGAAAAAGAATTGGATAAGTCTGCTGCTTGTTGTCATAGGCCTGGCCGTTGGCATATTGGCTGCACTGGCAGCTTTTTATTTCGGCGGCGATGGCTTATATAATAAGGTATACGGAGATCATAAAAACAACGATCATACAACGCTCGGTCTTTCAGCGTCAAATGCCGATCTGACGGCTTATGCGTTTGAGATACTCGGGTATATCAAGCAGGGCGATTATGACGCGCTGGCGGGCGTGGTCCATCCGGAATACGGCGTCGTTTTCTCCCCATACGCCACGATCAACCTGGCGTCTAATAAATGCTTTTTTGCCAAACAGATTGTCGGTTTTGACAGTGACGATAACCATTATGTTTGGGGCAAATACGACGGCAGTGACAATCCTATTGAGATGACGCCGGCGGAGTACTTTCAGGAATTTGTTTTCGACAAGGATTTTACACAGGCGTCTGAGATCGGTGTTGACACAATCATCAAGACCGGTAATGCCCTTGAGAATTTTAAGGAAGCGTTCCCGGACGCGAGGTTCGTCGATTTTCATATTCCGGCGTCTGATTCGGACACCGAAAGCCTTGACTGGACCAGCCTGCGGCTGGGGTTTGAAGAATATGACGGACAGCTAAAACTGACGGTCGTTATTCACAGCGAATGGACAGTTTGACGTCGCTATTTATTTGGAAACAAAAAATTACAAAGCGCCGGCAAAAGTCGGCGCTTTCGCGTGTCGATAAAGTTATATGTCTGTGGTCTTAGCGTCCAATCGCCGTGCGACCCATTTTCGCTGACGACGGCGAGTTGTCTGGTCTCGCTGGCAAATTGTTTGAATTCAGTACTTTGAGGCATTAAACTCCGAAAAGTATTACGTTGCGAGGCGCACAGGCTGAGAGCCATGATCTATACAAGGACCGCTTGAAGCGGGTTTATAGACAGACTGCCATTATATTACAATATTATTTCTTTAAATTGAGAACATAATAATCCCGACAAGGAAAAGTCAATTAAGCCCGCAAAACGAAACTTTTCTGCAGGAGGGAAACATGAAAAAAGCGGTAGTATTAATTCTGGCGTTGTTCATTGCATTGGCGCTGGTCGGCTGTAACGTAGCACCCAATGTACCCGGGGTTACGCCGTATACGACGGCGCGCGTATCGCCGTACCCGACCACTCGCGTACCAAATACAAACCCCCGCGTATCGCCTTATACCACGGCGCCGGGTAATGTACCGGGTTACGATACCGATAACACGTACCGTTATGGTTACAACGGTTATGACTACAACACAACCGCAACGTATCCGGTGACCAGCCCGAACTATAAAAACGCAACCGACAAAAATGTCCTGCGCGGCGGACAATAACGAACAAAAAAATCGACCGGCGCTGACAGCGCCGGTCGATTTTTTTGTTTTTTATGTCTTCTGGCCGGCCGAACCTTTTTTTGATCCGAGCTTTTCGCCGTGAATAATGTATCTTGAAACAGTCTTATATACCAGGAAGGTAACAGTTGAGTTGATGCCGGCTTTAATCAGGTTAAAGGGCAATATGGCGGGAAGCAGAATAGCGTCGACCGCTTCGGTCGGCATGCCAGTGTAAAAGGGTGTAATAAAGTGATTTGCCACAAGCATAATTCCCGTCATCGCCAGAGTACCGCTGACAAGGCCTATAACGGCGCCCAACCGCGTATGTCTGACGCGATAGATGGTGCTGGCTACCACCACGAGCGTAGAGGTGGCGATGATGTGCATGATAAAGCCGTAAATACCGCCTTGTATGCTGACGGTCAGCGCCTGTATGCCGCTGGCGATAACGGTGATAATGATACCGGCAATCGGTCCGAACGCGAAAGCGCCGATCAAAATCGGGATGTCGGCCGGGTCGTACTCCAGATACGGCGCGGACGGGATAATAGGTAGATGTATCAGATAAACGAGAACAACGGAAATGGCGATGAGCAGTGCGAGGATAACGATGTTTTTGGTTGTGAGCTTCAAGCTGAAAACCTCCCGAAAAATGATAAACACCTGAAAGACATGTCTTCCAGGTGACCATAAAAAAGCTAAACATAGTTGTTTAACATATCTTCTTCCATCCAGACTTTAACTGTCGGTATTGGAGTTGCACCAATTCATGCCGCCGCTTAAGTGTGACCTTAAGCTTTGGCTCGCGGACTTTACCGCCGATCGGGAATTACACCCTGCCCTGAAGACAACTTATTCAAATGTACACTCTGATTATAGCAAAACTATGCCGAATTGCAATAGATTATTTTGACAAATGCGCCACGCCGCATTAAAATATTCTGTGTGCATCGTACTAAAAGGTCTAAATATTGGGAGTGCTTATGAAACCAGCTGTCAACAGCGAAAATACATGCTGCTTTTCGGGCTACAGGCCCGATAAACTGCCGTGGGGCTTTATTGAGGACGACGACCGCTGCCAAAAACTTAAGGAAAAGCTCTATGATGTCGCGTCTGCCGTATACGCGTCTGGTGTGCGGCACTTTGTCTGCGGAATGGCGCTGGGATGCGATACGTATTTTTGTGAAACGGTACTGCAGCTCAAGGAGGATCACCCCGATATTATTCTGGAGGCGGCCCTTCCCAGCGAGGACCAGGCGGCCCGATGGAACGAGGCAAGTCGCAGCCGGTACTTCAAGCTTGTCCAGCAGTGTGATATTGAGACGTATGTATCCAGACGATATACGCCCGACTGCATGATGCGCCGGAATATGTACATGGTCGATAAATCTTCTGTGCTCATTGCCGTCTATGACGGACGCTTCGGCGGTACGATGCAGACGGTACGGTATGCCGAGATGAGCGGGCTGGAAATTATACAGATTAAGCCCTAGTACAAATCGCGGCAAAAGGCCGGCGGGAAAAGAACCCGCCGTCTTTTTTGTGGCGCTAATACAAGCCGGCTTGCCCTATAATACGGCCTTTTTGGATGTATACGGACAAATAGCGGCAGAATACACTATACTAATCCTATAATTGGTGGTGTACATATGCTTTCTGCCACGTTTGCCATGCTTCTCATGAGCCCGTTTTTAATGCTGCGCATATCAGAGGGAACCGGCAGCTTCCCAAAACCGCTTCCGGCTGCCGAGGAACAAAAATACATAGAACTGTATATGCAAGGTGACATGGAAGCGCGAAACATACTGATAGAGCGCAATTTGCGCTTGGTAGCCCATATTATTAAAAAGTACTACACGCAGACGAGCGAACAGGACGATTTGATTTCGATCGGCACCATTGGGCTCATCAAGGGCATATCGACGTATAAGCCGGACCGCCATGTGCGTCTGGCGACCTATGTCAGCCGGTGCATCGAAAACGAGATCCTCATGTACTTCAGGAGCCTGAAAAAGACGGCGGGCGACCTGTCTCTTTCTGATTCCATCGATACGGACAAGGACGGCAACAGCCTGTCTCTGATGGAAGTTATCAGTATCGAGGACGATATGCTCGAAAATTTGAGCGCCCGGGATACGTGTTCTCAGCTTTTTGCGTACATCAACGAGGTGCTCACCCCTCGGGAGGCGAAGATCGTGACGATGCGGTATGGGCTGGACAATAAAACCCCGAAAACACAGCGGGAGATCGCGGCCCAGTGCGGCATCAGCCGATCGTATGTATCGCGGATCGAAAAAAAAGCGCTTGAAAAGCTGCGAAAATGTTTTGAAGAAGCCGACGCCTGACAGGCGGACGGCTTTTTTAGTAGTTTACCGGGTTAAGCCGTTCGTTAAAATGGACAACCTTTTTTTGAGGAATGCGGGCGAAATCCGTCGGGATTATAGGTGGTCCGGTTACAAACTGTAAGAATATGTGCATTATTTACAGCGGAGTTGCATAAGATGTATACAAAATAGACACAAAAAAGGTATTGACAACGCTGGAAAATATATGTATTATACGGGATGTTAACAGAATGTAACCAATGGTTACCGATATGTTACCAACATTTAGTGTTTTATAGCAGAGGTGATACGGTGCAAATATCCAAACCGGAAACCGAGAAGGCCAAGCCGATACCGATCGTCTGTATGCAATCGTTTTTTAACACAGTGATTTCCCGGCGTATTAAAGCGCGCAGGGGCTGGACCATGGCGGCCGTTACGCTGTTTCTGACGCTGGCGCTGACGATCGTACTGGTTCATACGCAGGTTGGGTTTGCCGTCTATTTTAAGGGCGAACCGATCGGCAGCGCCAAAAGCATGGAGGATGTAACGGCTGTTGTATCCGGCGCCGAGCAGACGCTCCGGAACATATTCGGCTGTGACTACTGTCTGGACGACGTCATTTCCGTCTCGCCTGATCTGGGCGCTGTGGCTGACGAAACCGATAACATACAGGAGGCCATCCTGGGTGAAATCGACGGCGTGGCTAAAATGTTTGTTCTGGAAGTCAACGGGAAGCCTGTCGGTGCTTCAACGGGCAGCGAGGCGCTTAACGACGTTCTTGACGGTATCCTGAGTGATTATTCCACGGACACGACGCTTTCCGTCCGCTTCGTCGATACGGTCATGGTGACGAACCGTTTTATCAACACAGATATTGCGCAAGACCCGGCGGAGATCAGAAAGCTGCTTGATCCGAAAAATCTGTCATCGCCGTACAAGCTTACCGTTCAGAATACGGAGCAGACGCAGTATACAAAGGCCGTCGCTTACGACGTGGCATATCATGACGACGAAACCGTCTATGAAGGCGACACCAAAGTTGTGACCGAGGGTATCGACGGAGAACAGCTTGTTACGGAAAATAAAATTTTAATAAATGGGATAGAAAAATCCATCCGGATCGTTGACACCGTTACGACAGCGGAGCCGGTGACGGAGGTTATCGCCGTCGGTACCGCGGAACGTCCGAAAACGGCGTCGTTCGGATTTTATATCTGGCCGGCTGAGGGTGTTATCACATCCGGCTTCGGTCCGCGTACGGGCTTTGGCTCATCCAACCATCAGGGCATTGATATCGCCGGCTTTTCCGGAGAAGATATCGTGGCCGCGGATGGCGGAGAAGTCATCCTGGCCGATTGGTACTATGGATACGGACTTCTCGTGCAAATCCAGCATGATAACGGCGATGTTACCTATTACGGGCATTGCAACGAGCTGCTCGTAAGTCAGGGTGAGCGTGTCTATCAGGGCCAGGTTATTGCGCATATGGGCCAGACGGGCGTGGCCAGCGGCGTTCACTGCCATTTTGAGATCCGGCAGGACGGCACGCCGGTAGACCCAAAGACCTTGTTGCCATAAGAGCCGTACTGTGCAAACGAGAATATAAAAGCCGGGGAGCATTGCTCCCCGGTTTTTTACGTGGGATTCACTTTTGCTTTTACTCTCAGTGTCTGTCTGAGAAGTGCCAGGGCTGCCGCGCTGGATACCGTGCGCTATTTATATTTTTGTTCCAGCTCCAGAAGGGCCGTTTTTTTATCGAGTCCGCTGCCGTATCCGACAAGGCTTCCGTCCGCACCGATGACGCGGTGGCATGGGATGATAATGGCAATTGGATTTTTATTGTTGGCCATACCGACGGCACGGCAGGCCTTAGGATTGCCGACGGCCGACGCAATGTCACGATACGAGCGCGTCTGACCGTACGGTATATCCATCAGCGCCGCCCATACGGCCTTCTGAAAAGGCGTCCCTGGCGTGGTGTCGAGCGGCAAATCAAACGTTTGCCGGCGGCCGGCGAAGTATTCTTCAAGCTGGTCCGCCGCCTGCCGGAGGAGGGCCGTTTCCCGGTTTTCAGCGCCGGTGACTGCGCTGAAGCCCAGCGACGTAATAAAGCCGTTTTCCTCCGCAATAAAGACCGGCCCGACCGGCGTTGCATACGAACAGATATATTTCATCCGCATCCCCCTTTTTGTGCGACCAAAAATGACCGGCAGAGCGTGTGTCTGCCGGCCTTTTTGGATATTCATTCAAAATATACGGGTTTGACTGAACGAAGCCGCATCGTTTATAAACCGAGATTCAGGCCGCCTGTCAGCTTGGACATACCCTCGCTCATGGACGATTCGGCTTGTCGCATCGCCTCGTTGACAGCGGCCTTAATAAGGTCTGTCAGCATTTCAACGTCGTCGGGGTCAACGGCTTCGGGGTCGATCTCCAGTGAAACAAGCTCATGCTTGCCGTTGACTACGGCCGTCACCACGCCGCCGCCGGATGACGCCGAATAGGTTTTTTCCTCCAATTCGGCCTGCATTTTAAGCATATCGGCCTGCATTTTCTGCGCCTGTTTGATCATATTCATGTTGATACCGCCGCCGCCGTAGCCGCCTCCGCGGAATCCGCCTTTTGCCAATTCGCTCACTCCTTGCTTGATTATAAATTATTCAAATTTTATATTGGAATAACGCCTGAGTGCGTCGATCTTATCGCTCGTTTCGGCAGGACCGCCGGCGTCCTGTACGATTTTAACAGCTGCCGGCCGGCCTAACAGCTGCCTGGCAGCCTGTTTGAGGGCTTCGGTGACAGGCGGTACGTCAAGTATTTTTGCGTGGAACGCGCTTTTCAGCTTGACGGTTAGTATGTCGCCTTCCAGCACGGCCGATGTATTGGCCGCGTCGCTTAAAAAGGTGTAAAACGGCAAATCTATATTAGGCTGGATGTATGCCAAAACAGTAGCCCAGAAATCCTCCGCCTGTGCGGGAGCTGGAGGTTCTGCCGCAGGCTGGGTATCCGGAACGTTTTCGACTGGCGGCGTTTCTGTTATATTTGGTATTTCAGCGGCTTCGGTCGGCGGAGCTGATTTCTTTTCAGCCGGCGCCGCTGGGATATTGACAGCTTCAGGTGCGGGCGAAGCCGGTTTGTCTTTATTCTCCATACGGGATGGCGTAGGCACGACGGTATTATTTGAAGGCGTGGAAAAGCCGGCCAGTCGGATGAGACAAATTTCGGCGGTGAGCTTGCCGCCCGAGCCCTTCGCTATATCCATCAGCGCCTGGCGCAGCTGCTCCATCATGTACAGCAGCCGTTCTTCGGACAGACGCGCGGCAAAGTTATGAAGCGTCGAGTCATCAAATCCGCCGCTGATCAGACCTGGCCCGCCTTTTGGCATCAGTGCCGTGACGAGCGTATCGCGTACGAGGCTTAAAAGCTCTTCCAGCACACTGGTCATTACTTTCCCGTCCGCGTAAAGAGCGTCCAGACGGGTTAGCGCCTCAGGGACATCGCCGTCGGTAACGGCGCTTAATAATGCAGTAATTTCTCCGCCGGCCAGGCCGATGGCAGACAGCACACGGTTTAGGTCGACGGTGTTTTCGGCCGCGCACTGATCGAGGAGCGACAGTGCGTCACGAAGCGATCCGTCGGCAAGCCGGGACAGAAGCTCCGCGGCCTCGCCGGTCAAATCAATATTTTCGCGGCCGGCGATATCTGAAAGCCGTTTGGCTATATCACCCGGCAGGATGCGCTTGAACATATAACGCTGGCAGCGCGACAGTATCGTCGCAGGAACTTTGTGAAGCTCCGTCGTTGCCAGAATAAAAATCAAATGCGCCGGCGGCTCCTCCAATATTTTTAAAAGGGCATTGAAGGCCGCTGTGGACAGCATATGTACTTCGTCAATGATATAAACACGCTTTTTAACGTCAACAGGTGTGAAAACGGCTTCTTCGCGCAGGGCGCGGACATTGTCAACGCCGTTGTTGGAGGCCGCGTCCAGCTCCAGAACATCCAAAATGCTGCCGTTGTCGATCCCGACGCAGCTGGGACATTCATTGCAGGGGTTCCCGTCGCGCGGACTCTGGCAGTTGACGGCCTTGGCAAGAATTTTGGCGCAGGATGTTTTGCCGGTTCCACGTGTTCCGACAAACAGGTAAGCGTGCGACAGGCGTCCGCTCGACACCTGGTGCTTGAGGGTCTGTGACACATGCCCCTGGCCGACCACGTCGTCAAAGGTCCTGGGACGCCATTTTCTATATAAAGCCTGGTACATCAAGCGCCCCTCCTGTAGTCCTGTTTGCGCCGGCAGCCGCCAACGGTGAAACGGCGTATATTACGGCGTGACAAAACGCCGCAATATACGCCGCGGCGCGCGGCAAGGCCGCACACCGGCCTTTGAAAATGCGATATGTCCGATGCTCCGGCAGCCAGCTCAAAGCCGGCACTCTCGCGGCACACGTAAGATTTCGCTTAATGCTGCTCGGTTCCCCGCCTGACATGGTTCACGAATTTACGTTGCGCGAGACCGGCTTGTCAACGCCGCTTACTGAAGCCTGACAACACATCACACATCCGGGGGCCGGGATTCATCCCTGCTATAGCGGTTTGCAGGTGCAGGGCACCGCTGTCTCCCCGACTAGTGCAGCCTTGCCCCGCGCCGCGCCGATGCGGGGTAAAGTGTTTTATTATTATACTACGGCAAACATTTTTTATCAACAGGATTCGTATGCCATATACAAAGATTTGTACTTAACGGAAGGTGTGGGAATGCCTGAACGCGTAAAACATACGTTCAGGCATTTTGAGGCAGGATACTTTATGTACTGCCGGTTGGCCGAAAGACCACCCGGCATATTTAACCTTCACACCCGGCGAGATGCCGTTGCTGTCAGAACAGTTTAACACAGACCGCGGTGGCTTATGCTTCCCGGTTTGCCCTGACCGGCCGGATATAATACAGCGTCTTTTATGTCAAGGCATGGTTTATATAAAGCGCGGCAACGTGATGCTTATTGTTCTTCTGGTTTGAGGGTTTACGCGCCGTTTGGCTATGAACCTTTCCGGTCAGCAGCCGCAGCCGCCGCAGTTGGCACCGCCAAAGCCGCCGCCGCAGCAGCAGAGGATGACGATGATAATGATGACCCAGGTCCAGCAGCTATTCCCGAAAAATCCGTTATTGCACATAGTATACCTCCTAAATGTTTCTCCTTACTAAAGGGTTCGGTTTATTTTATTCAGGAGGCCACTAATGGTTACATATTCAGGATGCTCCGATCGTCAGTTTACCTGACATGGACAACCGGTATTTCACCGGAAAATGATTTAGCATAGGAGCCGGCATCGTTGCGTCAGCATCAGTTCAGCGCATATTTAGCTATGCTATGATAATGTGTTAGCGGCAGTTGTTGTAGTCGCCCTGGCTGTTGCAGCAGAGCAAAATAATTATAATTATAATAACCCAAATCCAGTTGTTGCCGAAAATGTTATTAAACATAATGCACCTCCTGAAAGGATACTCCTGCTGACAGGAGCTCGGTTTATATTATTCAGGAGGCTTGTGATTGTTACAAGCTGGTTTGTCAACGCGCGTATTCCGGCGTACAATGCCATCCGGCAGGGACTGTAAACAAAGCTTCCGGGAGAATTAATACCCGGAAGCTTTGTTGTAATGCTTTACTTTATAAAAGACTGATAAACAGTCCCGTGGGGCTTACATGCCCATAAACTTCTGGCAGAAGTTCATGACAATTTGTGCGACCTGCGCCCGGGACGCTGTGTTTTTCGGCAGGAGTTTTCCGTCCGAGCCGTTAATAATACTGTTTGCCGTAGCCCACTTCATCGCGTCCACAGCGTAGGAGGAGGTGCTGCCGCTGTCGGGGAAGGAATCAAAACCGGCGCTGTCGCCCGGTGTACCAAAGCTCGAAAATGTTGCGTACCGATACATAATAACAGCCATTTGCTCGCGCGTAATCTGCGCGTCAGGGCGGAACGTGCCGTCCTCGTATCCGTTGACGATGTTATTGGCGTTGGCCCAGACGACAGGCGCGTAGTAATAAAGCGAAGTGGAGGCGACGTCGGTGAATACAGATGAAGAGGATACCGTCGGTTTTCCGGCCAGCCGGTACAGGACCGTGACAAACATGCCGCGCGTCATGGAGCTTTGCGGTGAGAACGCTGTTTCGCTCGTCCCGTTAAACAAGCCGTTGTCACGGGCGAAGATGACAGCGTTGTAAAACCAGTCAGCCGCGGCGACGTCAAGGAAATTGTTTTGGATGACAATGACGGCGCCCGTCGTTTTATAATAGCCGTCAACCTGACACGTTGAGTCGGTGGAGGCTGTGATGACGGCGGCTGTGTCCTCGGCGCAGAAGTAACGCTGGTTAAGCGACAGCGACGAGCCGGAGGCAACTTCGCTGCCGGTGGAGATGTTAACAACCGTCCCGCTTGTAATAACAAGCGATGCTTTGCCGGAAGTGAGCGTAAATATACTGCCCGTCACAAGCTCCGTGGTCGCGCCGGCCGGGAGGTTCAGCGGTGTGAATTCTCCGGCAAACGTATAGCCCGAATAGCCGTTTATGCGGAGCATGTACGCATCATAAGCGTTTTGAGCCTCATTTTCGGCACTGCTGTAAATGGTGCCGAGCGTTTTGTCGATTTGCGTCTGGGCGCTGCTGAGCGTGGAGGGACGAAATGTATTATTTATGTAGCTTAAGGAAATCAGCGGGTCGGCTGCTGATCCCGGCTCAGTAGCCAGCGTCGAGGATAAACTAAATAAAAGCAGCAAAACGAGCGCCGCCGCTATAAAACGCTTCATATCTTTCTCCTAATTATTTCTGTTTTAACGGATATACTGTCTATGTGAACGGCCGCGGACGTCCGTTGCTTCGCTATTTGTCGTTAATCGTTATATAATATATAATTATTGTATCATGGCCGGGCGTTGATATCAACACGGACATGTTGACAAAAATTCTGTTGTAGTATAGATTTAAAACGCTAAACGACCGCCGCGCGTTTTAAGCGGCGGCGCCTATCGCTTTGGGAGGGCACAACTCGTGGAAAACAGCGTCATTAAAGAGAGAATTCTGAAGCTGAAAAAAGATAAAAATGCGCTTATACTCGCGCATTATTACGTACCGCTCGAGGTGCAGGATATAGCCGACCATGTCTGCGACAGCTTTGAAATGGCTAAGCGTGCCGCGAAAGCCGATAATGAGCTGATCGTGATCTGCGGCGTACGCTTTATGGGCGAAAGCGCGAAGATTCTATCGCCGGATAAAAAGGTGCTCATTCCCGCCGTGGACGCCGGCTGCCCGATGGCCGATATGGTTGATGTCGACGATGTGCTCCGTTTAAAAGCGGAGCATCCGGATGCCGTGGTGATGTGCTATGTCAATTCATCGGCGGCCGTCAAGGCCGTCAGCGATATCTGCTGCACCTCCTCGTCGGCTCTTCGCATTGCCAAGGCGCTTGATACCGACGAGATTATTTTCGTGCCGGATATGAACCTTGGAAATTATACGGCTGAAAAGGTGCCGGACAAGACATTTTTCTGTCATACGGGCTTTTGCCCCACACATCACCGGATTACGGAAGCCGATGTCCTTGCGGCTAAAAAAGCGCATCCGGACGCCAAATTTGCCGTCCATCCCGAATGCCGGGCCGACGTGTTAAAGCATTCCGATTTTATCGGCAGCACCTCGGAGATTATCCAGTTTGCACGCGAGACGGACGCCAATGAAATCCTCATCGGCACCGAAATGGAAATTGCCGCGCGGCTGCAAAGAGAGCTGCCGGACAAGAAATTTTTCTCTGTTGCCGCGGCCTTTATGTGCCCTAATATGAAAAAGGTCACGCTTCAGTCCGTACTGGACTGTCTGGAAAACGAGCAGTATGAAATTGACCTGGACGAGGACGAAATCAATGCGGCTGCCAATAGCCTTGAGCGCATGGTTAACTCCTGACGGACGGACTATACATTTAAATAACAATATTGCGTATGCCCGGCTTTGTTCACAAAGCCGGGTTCAGACTGTCAAAAGGCCGCTCCCGCGGCTTTTTGACAAATAGAGTTCTCGGCTGAGGGGCTCGCAAAGTAATACTTTTCGGAAATGAATCCCTCAAAGCATTGTAATCAAACATTTCCGCCAGTGAGACCAGACAACTCGCCGTCACCGGCGGAAATTTAATCGATCGGCGATTGGACGCAAGACGAAAGACGATAAACTGTACCCGGCTTTGTTCACAAAGCCGGGCTTTTTATTATTATTCCTTTAATTACAGGATAAACGTGGCCGCAGCTGTCACCCGAGCGCCGCCGGAGGAATAGAATAAACGGAATATACCCGGGTCTCTTGGTGCCATGACCCGTTGTCGGATTCTGTCTGAAACGCGTTGCATCGCCCGGGCCCGCTGCGCCGGCGGGCCGGCTGAAAAAGAACTCGGCGGCAATGCGGCGTTAATTGGACAAAAAGGAGGAAGATTATGAGATTTGCGGTTTTAGGCGGAGACATGCGGCAGGCGAAGCTCGCGGAGCTTTTGGCAGCTGACGGGCGCTCGGTTTCAACCTTTGCCATCGACAAAATTCGTCTGGACAGCGCCATAACACAGGAGACGTCCCTGAAGGACGCCGTAGAAGCGGCTGACTGCGTGATATTGCCGCTGCCTGTTACGTCGCGCGAGGGCATGCTCAACACGCCCCTCAGCTGTGATCTTTTTACGACGCGCGAAATTTTTGCAGCCCTTTCTCCGAAGCAGGTCATCTGCGCCGGAAAAGTGGACGACGCAACGTGCGAGCTGGCCGATACAATGGGGCTTGAAGTTATAGATTATCTGAAAAGAGAGGAGCTTGCCGTTTCAAACGCCGTCCCGGCGGCAGAGGGAGCCATCCAGCTCATTATGGAAGAAACGCCGATCACTGTTTCCCACGCGCGGTGCCTTGTGATTGGCTTTGGACGTATCGGGAAAATTCTATGTCACCGGCTGCACGGCCTTGGCGCCTACGTCACTGCCAGTGCGCGCAAATATGCGGATTTGGCGTGGATACGCGCCTATGGCTATGAGGCCGAAGAGACGCCGAATATCGATCAGGTTTTAGGTGAGTTTGACATTGTTATCAACACGGTCCCGGCACGTATTCTTGATGAAAGCCGGCTGCGCCGCCTTAAGGCGGGATGTTTATGCCTGGATCTGGCATCTAAACCGGGCGGTATGGACTTTTCAGCCGCGTCTAAGCTTGGCGTCAAAGCCGTTTGGGCGCTGAGTCTGCCGGGCGAAGTCGCGCCTGTCTCGTCGGGGGGCATTATCAAAGACACCGTCTATAATATACTCAATGAAAAGGGCTTTTCGTTATGATAGAAAAAAACATCGGTTTTGCATTTTGCGCCTCCTGCTGTACATATGAAAAAGCCGTCGGTGCACTTAAAGCGGTTTGCGGTACTTATGACAATGTGATGCCCATCCTGTCGGAAAACGCCTATATAACAGACAGCCGGTTTACATCGGCCAAAGATTTGATTGAAAGAATTGAAACTGTCAGCGGTAAAAAAGCGCTGCACACGATTGTCCAGGTCGAGCCGATCGGTCCGAAAGCCTTGCTGGATCTGCTCATTATCGCCCCGTGTACCGGCAACACACTCGCCAAGCTGGCAAACGGCGTAACAGATACCAGCGTGACAATGGCGGCAAAAGCGCATCTCAGAAATGGCCGCCCGGTACTCATTGCCGTCTCGACAAACGATGGCCTGTCGGGCAACGCGGCTAATATCGGGGCGCTATTAAACAGGCGGAATATTTACTTTGTGCCGTTTTGCCAGGATGATCCGCAAAAAAAACCTTGTTCGCTTGTGGCGGATTTCGATCTAGTGGCCGAAGCGGCCCGCCTGGCGCTTGAGGAGCGGCAGATGCAGCCGCTTCTACGCAGCGCGCCTTCGACAGACGCCTGAGGCTGATTGTTATGAATTGAACTAGCAATTATATATAATGTAAAGAGGCTGTCCCACTGATGATGTGAGACAGCCTTATAATTATTTATTTGCGTGAGCCGCCGATCGTGTTAATATCGTACGGCGTCGTTTGATAGACGTAGTAGTTGAGCCAGTTGGTGTACAGCAGCTGGGCGTGGGCTCGCCAGGTCACGATTGGCAGGACCGTCGGGTCATCGCCTGGGAAGTAGTTCTTCGGTATGCCGATGTCAAGACCCTTTTGAAGGTCGCGCGCGTATTCCAGTGCCAGAGTGTCCGCGTCGTACTCCGGGTGGCCGGTAATAAAAAACCGGTGGTTGTCCTCCGATTTAACGGCAAAGACGCCTGCTTCATCTGATACGGACAACAGCTCCAGCTCGGGAATCTTAAGGATGTCTTCCTCTAAAATGCCCGTATACCGGGAGTGCGGCATATTGAACTGATCGTCAAAGCCGCGGAAGAAGGGTGACTGCGGCTTTAGCACCTTATGCTCGAAGATACCGGATAGCTTCTCAGGCAGCTGAATCTTGTCGATGCCATAGTGGTAATACAGGCCGGCCTGCGCGCCCCAGCAGATGTGAAGCGTCGAGTGGACGTTGTGCCGGGACCACTCCATGATCCGGCAAAGCTCCGGCCAGTACTCGACCGCTTCGAAATCGAGATTCTCAACAGGCGCGCCAGTGATAATCATGCCGTCAAAATGGCGGTGCTTGATATCGTCAAACGTTGTATAAAAGGATTCCAGGTGCATCGGGTCGACATTTTTAGGTTCATAGCTGATGGTTTGCAGAAACTCGACTTCGATCTGAAGCGGTGTGTTGGACAGCTTTCGAAGAAGCTGTGTTTCCGTAATAATCTTTGTCGGCATGAGATTGAGTATCAAAAGCTTCAGCGGCCGAATATCCTGATGCATAGCCCGG